>NZ_BAAAQQ010000019.1:0-1085 GCF_039531755.1 Nocardioides bigeumensis | reverse complement strand
TGCAACTGTGGGTCCGGCAGTGGTCATTTCTGGGGTCTCCTGGTGGGTCCTTTGGGGGCTCCGGTGGGTTGGTAGTCGATGTGTGGGTTCAGGGTCAGTTGGCGGATGAGTTCTCCGGTGATGGGGTTGACGATCCGGATCTCGAGGTCTTGGACGAGCAGGATGACGCAGGTTCCCTCGTAGGTTCGTCCGATGCCGATGTGGTGCAGCCGGCCGTCGTGGCGCAGGGTGACCGAGCCGGCTTTGTCGACGCGGTCGTGGCGGATCCGGTCGTGGGTGTCGGGGTCGCGGGAGTCGCTGGGCAGAGCCCTGGGCATGGTGTCGTAGCGGGCTGCGGGAGTGGCCCGCTGCGGTAATGAGCGGTGTGGGCGGCGGTGGTTGTACTCATCGACGAAGGCATCGATCAGGGCCTGGAGATCGGCGATCGTTGTCGGTTGGACGGGTTGGGCGCGCAGCCACTTCTTCATGGTCTGTTGGAATCTCTCGACCTTCCCGCAGGTGGTCGGATGGCTTGGGCGGGAGTTCTTTTGGACCACGTGCAGGCGCCTGAGTTCGTGTTCGAAGGTGTTGCGTCCGCCGCGACCGCCAGCAAGCCGCGCTGTGTAGACCATCCCGTTGTCAGTCAGGGTAGAGGCCGGGATCCCGTGCTGGGTCAGGGCTTGTTTGAAGGTCGTGGTGACGATGGGGCCGGTGACCCGGCGGTGGGCGGTGCAGTGCAGGGCGTAGCGGGTGCAGTCGTCGAGCCAGCTGATGATCTGTACGTCGACGCCGGTGGCGAGGCGGTAGTGGGTGAAGTCCGATTGCCAGGTCTGGTTCGGCATCGCTGCCTCGAAGTGGACGTAGGAGGACTTCGGGCGCTTCTTCGGCTCCGGGGTGACCAGGCCTGCTTTGGTGAGGTAGCGGCTGATGGTCGCCGTGGAGACCGTGGTCTTGTGGTGGTGGGCGAGGTGCCAGGCGGTGGTGTCCGGTCCGGCGTCCAGCCCTGCCGTGGCCAGCCGTGCGCGCAGCTGCTCGATCAGGTCGACGGTGGCTGGGTCCAGCGTGGTCGGTGAGGTGTGGGGTCGTCGAGATCGCGGCTCGAAGGC
>NZ_BAAAQQ010000018.1:0-1746 GCF_039531755.1 Nocardioides bigeumensis | reverse complement strand
CCGCAACGAGCGCAACCCTTGTCGCATGTTGCCAGCGCGCCCTTCGGGGTGGCGGGGACTCATGCGAGACTGCCGGGGTCAACTCGGAGGAAGGTGGGGATGACGTCAAGTCATCATGCCCCTTATGTCCAGGGCTTCACGCATGCTACAATGGCCGGTACAGAGGGCTGCGATCCCGTGAGGGGGAGCGAATCCCTAAAAGCCGGTCTCAGTTCGGATTGGGGTCTGCAACTCGACCCCATGAAGTCGGAGTCGCTAGTAATCGCAGATCAGCAACGCTGCGGTGAATACGTTCCCGGGCCTTGTACACACCGCCCGTCACGTCACGAAAGTCGGCAACACCCGAAGCCGGTGGCCCAACCCTTGTGGGGGGAGCCGTCGAAGGTGGGGCTGGCGATTGGGACGAAGTCGTAACAAGGTAGCCGTACCGGAAGGTGCGGCTGGATCACCTCCTTTCTAAGGAGCACTTACAGAGCCAGAGCCTGGTCCCTTCTTGAGTGAGGGGGGCTTGCCCGTCTTGTGCGGGTGGGTGTGGGGTCTGGTCCCGGCCTGAGGTCCCGTTGGTGGGCCTGGTCGGGGGTAGCTCACTAGTGGAACGACGTCTATCTCCCCTGTCTGGTGCGGGGCCCGGGTTCACAGCCGGGTCGCGTGGTCCGGTTCTCTTCTGCCCTGTGTGGGGTGGGGGTGGTCTGGTGGGTGGGGGGCACACTGTTGGGGTTCTGAGGCCTCAGGTGCGTCTTTCGGGGCGCTCGGCTCCTGCTGGTTTGGGGGGGTTGGTCTTGGTGCCTGCTTCGTCGTGCTGGCCCGGTGTGGGTTGGTGGGGGGTTGTTGGGTTTGGTGTTTGGTTTTTTCATAGTGGACGCGAGCATCTTTGTGGCAATTTTGTCTGCGCTGCCCCTGTTGAAGGGGGTGGTGTGGGTGTTTTGTTGCATTGTTTGTTGTTGTAGAGGTCTTCGCCCTTTGATTGGGGGTGGGGACTTTTGTTCTTTGTGTGTGTTGGATGCTGCGGGTGTGCCCCAGGTTCATTTCTCCGGTTGGTTTCGGCTGGTCGGGGGTGTGGGTGTTGGGGTGTGTTTGTGGTGTTTGGCAAGCTATGAAGGGCACATGGTGGATGCCTTGGCATCGAGAGCCGATGAAGGACGTAGTAGCCTGCGATAAGCCCTGGGGAGTTGGCAAACGAGCTGTGATCCGGGGGTGTCCGAATGGGGAAACCTGGCTGGAGTCATGTCCAGTTACCTGCACCTGAATGTATAGGGTGTGTGGAGGGAACGCCGGGAAGTGAAACATCTCAGTACCGGTAGGAAGAGAAAACAATAGTGATTCCGAGAGTAGTGGCGAGCGAAATCGGAAGAGGCTAAACCGTATGTCATGTGATACCCGGCAGGGGTTGTGGATACGGGGTTGTGGGACGCGTGTGACATCGTCTGCCGGCGGTGTGCGCAGTAAGAAACCATGCATGAAGTTGAAGTCTCCTGGAAGGGGGCGCCGTAGAGGGTGAGAGCCCCGTACGCGTAAGTGTGTGGCTGCGTTGCATGTGATTCCCAAGTAACACGGAACTCGAAGAATTCTGTGTGAATCTGGCGGGACCACCCGTTAAGCCTAAATACTCCTCGATGACCGATAGCGGACGAGTACCGTGAGGGAAAGGTGAAAAGTACCCCTGGCGGGGAGTGAAATAGTACCTGAAACCGTGTGCCTACAATCCGTCAGAGCCTGGGCCTCCTTTGTGGGGTGGTGGGTGATGGC
>NZ_BAAAQQ010000017.1:0-2348 GCF_039531755.1 Nocardioides bigeumensis | reverse complement strand
ATGGGCAGGTTGAAGCGTCGGTAAGACGACGTGGAGGACCGAACCCACTTCAGTTGAAAATGGAGGGGATGACCTGTGGATAGGGGTGAAAGGCCAATCAAACTCCGTGATAGCTGGTTCTCCCCGAAATGCATTTAGGTGCAGCGTTGCGTGTTTCTTGCCGGAGGTAGAGCACTGGATAGCCGATGGGCCCGACCAGGTTACTGACGTTAGCCAAACTCCGAATGCCGGTAAGTGAGAGCGCAGCAGTGAGACTGCGGGGGATAAGCTCCGTAGTCGAGAGGGAAACAGCCCAGACCATCAGCTAAGGCCCCTAAGCGGTGACTAAGTGGAAAAGGATGTGGAGTCGCAGTGACAACCAGGAGGTTGGCTTGGAAGCAGCCACCCTTGAAAGAGTGCGTAATAGCTCACTGGTCAAGTGATTCCGCGCCGACAATGTAGCGGGGCTCAAGTCATCCGCCGAAGCTATGGCATTCACACGCGTACCTAGCCCAGAGTGACTGCGGTTGCTGGGTTCAGGGGTGTGGATGGGTAGGGGAGCGTCGTGTCGCCGGGGAAGTTCCGGAGTGATCCAGGGGTGGAGGCGACACGAGTGAGAATGCAGGCATGAGTAGCGAATCACGGGTGAGAAACCCGTGCGCCGAATGATCAAGGGTTCCAGGGTCAAGCTAATCTGCCCTGGGTAAGTCGGGACCTAAGGCGAGGCCGACAGGCGTAGTCGATGGACAACCAGTTGATATTCTGGTACCGGCAATGTAGCGACCCTGACGAGGTCCGTGATGCTAACCACCCAAAGCCACCGTGCAGCGCACCTTCGGGTGTGGCGGCGTGTGGTGGAGCGTGGGATCCGATCGGGTAGTAGTCAAGCGATGGGGTGACGCAGGAAGGTAGCCCAACCACGGCGATGGTTGTCCGTGGCCAAGCAGGTAGGACGAGGCCTAGGCAAATCCGGGTCTCTCACTTCGATGTGGAGTCTGAGATGTGATGGGGAGCCGTTAGGCGAAGTGGGTGATCCTATGCTGTCGAGAAAAACCTCTAGCGAGCTATGCGCCGCCCGTACCCCAAACCGACTCAGGTGATCAGGTAGAGAATACCAAGGCGATCGAGTGAACCATGGTTAAGGAACTCGGCAAAATGCCCCCGTAACTTCGGGAGAAGGGGGGCCCGGACCGTGAACCCACTTGCTGGGGGAAGCGGGAAGGGCCGCAGAGACCAGGCCCAAGCGACTGTTTACTAAAAACACAGGTCCGTGCGAAGTTGTAAGACGATGTATACGGACTGACTCCTGCCCGGTGCTGGAAGGTTAAGAGGACCGGTTAGACCACTTCGGTGGTTGAAGCTGAGAATTTAAGCCCCAGTAAACGGCGGTGGTAACTATAACCATCCTAAGGTAGCGAAATTCCTTGTCGGGTAAGTTCCGACCTGCACGAATGGAGTAACGACTTGGGCGCTGTCTCAACCATGGACTCGGCGAAATTGCACTACGAGTAAAGATGCTCGTTACGCGCGGCAGGACGGAAAGACCCCGGGACCTTTACTATAGTTTGGTATTGGTGTTTGGTTCGGCTTGTGTAGGATAGGTGGGAGACTGTGAGACCCGGACGCCAGTTCGGGTGGAGTCAACGTTGAAATACCACTCTGGTCGTACTAGATGTCTAACCTAGGACCGTGATCCGGTTCAGGGACAGTGCCTGATGGGTAGTTTAACTGGGGCGGTTGCCTCCTAAAATGTAACGGAGGCGCTCAAAGGTTCCCTCATCCTGGTTGGCAATCAGGTGTCGAGTGTAAGTGCACAAGGGAGCTTGACTGTGAGACAGACATGTCGAGCAGGGACGAAAGTCGGAACTAGTGATCTGGCCACGGCATGTGGAAGCGTGGTCACTCAACGGATAAAAGGTACCCCGGGGATAACAGGCTGATCTTCCCCAAGAGTCCATATCGACGGGATGGTTTGGCACCTCGATGTCGGCTCGTCGCATCCTGGGGCTGGAGTAGGTCCCAAGGGTTGGGCTGTTCGCCCATTAAAGCGGCACGCGAGCTGGGTTTAGAACGTCGTGAGACAGTTCGGTCCCTATCCGCCGCGCGCGTAGGAAACTTGAGAAAACCTGTCCCTAGTACGAGAGGACCGGGATGGACGAACCTCTGGTGTGCCAGTTGTCCTGCCAAGGGCACGGCTGGTTGGCTACGTTCGGAAGTGATAACCGCTGAACGCATCTAAGCGGGAAGCACGTTTCAAGATAAGGTTTCCCACCCAAGCAATTGGGGTAAGGCCCCCCACAGACCATGGGGTTGATAGGCCGGAGGTGTACAGCAGCAATGCCCAGCCGACCGGTACTAATAGGCCGAGG
>NZ_BAAAQQ010000016.1:0-755 GCF_039531755.1 Nocardioides bigeumensis | reverse complement strand
CAGGCAAGGGGCAGTTCGACGTTCACAGGGGATTGGTAGATAACTAGATGAGAGTCAGTCGTAGCAACGGTGGAACCTGTGGATGAGGTGCATCCGTGCAGGTCAGCGCGACGACGGGCGTGCACATGGCCTGTGGATGAATGAGGGGTCACCGGGTCCGGGCTGTTCACTGGGCGGCGGACGTCAACGACCGACGGCTGTTGGTGCACAGGCCTGTGGAGGACTCGCCGGGTCTCACCCCTCGTTCCTCCACAGGGTCGGCCGGCGCCGCGGTCGCCGAGCAGCGCGCGATCAGCCGAGACCACGCTCAACCCTGGCGGGCCTGGATCTTGATCCGGTTGGTCAGCTCGGAGACCTGGTTGAAGACCGCACGCCGCTCGGCGAGGAGCTGGTTGATCTTGCGGTCGGCGTACATCACCGTCGTGTGGTCGCGGTTGCCGAACTGTCCGCCGATCTTGGGCAGGGACAGCGGGGTGAGCTCGCGGCAGAGGTACATCGCGATCTGGCGGGCCATCACCAGGTGCCGGCCGCGCGAGGGTCCGGTCAGGTCCTCGATGGAGATCCCGAAGTACGCCGCCGTCTGGGCGATGATCAGGGCCGCGTTGATCTCCGGCTCGCCGCCTTCGGGGATGAGGTCCTTGAGCACGATCTCGGCCAGGGTCAGGTCGACCTCCTGGCGGTTGAGGTTGGCGAAGGCCGTGACCCGGATGAGGGCCCCCTCGAGCTCACGGATGTTGGTCTGGATCTTCGAGGCG
>NZ_BAAAQQ010000015.1:0-9959 GCF_039531755.1 Nocardioides bigeumensis | reverse complement strand
CAGCACACCCAGTGCCGGCGGCGCCTCACCATGCCCTCTTGACAACCAAGGGCTACATATCAGCCGAGACCACCGACGACCGGTGATCGAGACTTCAGCGACCCTCCTCCGCAAGGGTGACCTCGATGCCGCCGAGAAGAGCGGCGGCCATGTTGTAGAGGAACGCACCCAGCGTCGCGATCGCGGTCAGCAGCACCACGTCGATCACCGACACCAGGAGCGTGAAGCCCAGGATGCGGGACGTGCCGAGATAGTTCTCGACGTCGAACTGCGTCGCGGAGTCCTCACCGAGGACGTTCTGCACGGTCGCGTTGATGGAGTCCCACACGCCGGCGGCGCCGAGGACCGACCAGACCATCAGCACCGACACGACAGTGACGACGCCGAAGGCGATCGAGAGCAGGAACGCGGTCTTCATGACCGACCACGGGTCGATCCTGGTCAGGCGCAGGCGGGCCCGGCGGGCGGGCTTGCGAGCAGGACGCTGCGCCGTCGTACGCCGCTGCGGCTGACCCGACTGTTGCTGCACCTGCTGGGGCGCCGGACGCGGACCCGCCGGCGCGACCGCGGGCTGGCCCGTCGGTGCGGCGGCGTTGTCCTTGTGCTCCTGCCGGGCCTTGCTCAGCCGGGTCTGCAGCCGCTCGGCCAGTCCCGGGCCGGAGCTCTCCGGCTCGGGCGGGGGTGGTGGGAGCGTGCGTTCGGTCGCCTGCGACGCGGCGGGGCCGGGCGCGGGTGGGACGACGGGGTGGGGCGCGGTCTCGTCGGGCGGCCAGTTGGTCCGCGGGCCGCCAGCTGGCAGTGGGCCGTCGGTCATCAGGACTCACTCTCCGAGCGCTCGTCTGGGGCGGGGTCGCCTTCGATTGTTGCACTCGAGGCCTCATCCGACGACTCCGCGACGACGGCGTCACCCGGCTCGGACCCGGTCTCGGGGCCGATCGCCGTGCCTGGCTCGGACCCTGGCTCCGACCCAGGCTCGGGGTCGCCGTCGGTCAGACCCTCGGTGACTTCCTCGACCACCTTCGCCTCCACCGAACGGGCCACGACCGCGACCGCGTCGCCGTCCTTGGGCGTCACGAACTTCACGCCCATGGTGGATCGGCCGGTCGGCCGGAAGTCCTCGTTGATCGGGCTCCGGACCACCTGTCCGCCCTGCGTGATCGAGAGGACCTCGTCGCCGTCCTCGACGATGAACCCGCCGACCAGCACGCCGCGAGCCTCGTTGGCCAGCGTCATCGCCTTGACGCCCTTGGTGCCGCGGTTGGTCAGGCGGTAGTCGCTGATCCGGGTCCGCTTGGCGAAGCCGCCGTCGGTCATCGTGAAGACGTACTGCACGTTCTCGGCAGCCTGGTCCTCGGCCTCCGACGCCCGGGCCTCCGCGGCGCGGATCACCGACATCGACAGCACCGAGTCGCCCGGGGCGGTGTCCATGCCCCGCACGCCCGAGGTCGCACGCCCCATCGGCCGCAGCTGCGCGTCGTCGGCGCGGAAGCGCACCGCCTGGCCCTTGCGGGAGATCAGCAGGATCTCGTCCTCGGGCCAGACCTGCTCGGCACCGATCAGCTCGTCGTCGTCCTCGCGGAAGTTGATCGCGATGACGCCCGCCTGGCGCGGGCTGTTGTAGTCGCCCAGCCGCGTCTTCTTGACCAGGCCGTTGCGGGTCGCGAGCACGAGGTAGGGCACCTGCTCGTAGTCGCGGATCGCCAGCACCTGCGCGATCGACTCGTCGGGCTGGAAGGACAGCAGTCCGGCGACGTGGCCGCCCTTCGCGTCGCGCGACGCCTCGGGCAGGTTGTAGGCCTTGGTGCGGTAGACCCGCCCGGCCGTGGTGAAGAACAGCAACCAGTGGTGGTTGGTGGTCGCGATGAAGTGCTCGACCACGTCGTCGCCGCGCAGCGTCGCGCCGCGCACGCCCTTCCCGCCGCGCTTCTGCGAGCGGTAGGCGTCCGCACGGGTGCGCTTGGCGTAGCCTCCCCGGGTGATCGAGACGACCAGCTCCTCGTCGGGGATCAGGTCCTCCATCGAGAGGTCGCCGTCAGCCGCGATGATCTGGGTACGCCGGTCGTTGCCGTACTTGTCGACGATCTCGGTGAGCTCGTCGCTGACGATCTGCCGCTGGCGGGGCTCGTTGGCGAGGATGTCCTCGAGGTCGGCGATGACCAGCTCGAGCTCGGCCAGCCGATCGATGATCTTCTGCCGCTCCAGCGCCGCGAGCCGGCGCAGCTGCATGTTGAGGATCGCCATCGCCTGGAGCTCGTCGATCTCCAGCAGCGCGATCAGGCCGTCGCGTGCCTCGTCGACGTCGGGCGAGCGCCGGATCAGGGCGATGACCTCGTCGAGGGCGTCGAGCGCCTTGACCAGGCCGCGCTGGATGTGGGCGTCCTCCTCGGCCTGGCGCAGCCGGAAGCGCGTACGACGCTGGATGACGTCGAGCTGGTGAGCGACCCAGTTGCTGATGAACTGGTCGACCGACAGGGTGCGCGGGACGCCGTCGACCAGCGCCAGCATGTTGGCGGAGAAGTTGGTCTGCAGCTCGGTGTGTTTGAGCAGGTTGTTGAGGACGACCCGGGCGACGGCGTCGCGCTTGAGGATGACCACCAGGCGCTGGCCGGTGCGCCCCGAGGAGTCGTCACGCACGTCGGAGATGCCCTGGACCTTGCCGGAGTCGGCGAGCTCGGCGATCTTCAACGCCAGGTTGTCGGGGTTGACCATGTAGGGCAGCTCGGTGATCGAGAGCATCGTGCGCCCGCGGCTGTCCTCGTCGATCTCGATGACCGCGCGCTGGGTGATGGAGCCGCGGCCGGTGCGGTAGGCCTGCTCGATGCCCTCGCGACCCACGATCAGCGCACCGTTGGGGAAGTCGGGGCCCTTGATCCGCTCGACCAGCGCGTCCTGGAGCTCCTCGCGCGTCGCGTCCGGGTGCTCGAGGGCCCACCGCGCGCCGTCGGCGACCTCGCGCAGGTTGTGCGGTGGGATGCTGGTGGCCATGCCGACTGCGATGCCGGCGGAGCCGTTGACCAGCAGGTTGGGGTAGCGCGACGGCAGGACGGTCGGCTCCTGCGAGCGGCCGTCGTAGTTGGGCTGGAAGTCGACGGTCTCCTCGTTGATGTCGCGGACCATCTCCATGGCCAGCGGCGCCATCCGGCACTCGGTGTACCGCATCGCCGCGGCGGAATCGTTGCCCGGAGAGCCGAAGTTGCCCTGACCGTGGATGAGCGGCGCGCGCATCACCCAGGGCTGGGCCAGGCGGACGAGGGTGTCGTAGATCGCCGAGTCGCCGTGCGGGTGGTACTGACCCATCACGTCGCCGACGACGCGGGAGCACTTGGAGAAGCCGCGGTCGGGGCGGTAGCCGCCGTCGAACATCGCGTACAGCACCCGGCGGTGCACCGGCTTGAGCCCGTCGCGCACGTCGGGCAGCGCCCGGCCGACGATGACCGCCATCGCGTAGTCGATGTAGGCCCGCTGCATGGAGGTCTGCAGCTCGATCGGCTCGATCCGGCCGCCGGGGGGCGGCGGGCCCGCGGGAGTGGTGGGCGTCTCCGTCACGTCTCTTCGTCTCTCTGGTCGGTTCTACACGAATCTAGGACTGTCGTTAGACACCTAGATATCGAGGAAGCGGACGTCCTTGGCGTTGCGCTGGATGAACGACCGGCGCTGCTCGACGTCCTCGCCCATCAGGATCGAGAAGATCTCGTCGGCCTGGGCGGCGTCGTCGAGGGTCACCTGGAGCATCAGCCGGCCGTCGGGGTTCATCGTGGTCTCCCACAGCTCCTCGGCGTTCATCTCACCGAGACCCTTGTAGCGCTGCACGGGGTTCTCCTTCGGCAGCTTCTTGCCGTTGGCCAGCCCGTCCCGCATCAACGCGTCGCGCTCGGCGTCGGAGTAGACGAACTCGTGCTCGGCCGGCTTGTTCCAGCGCAGACGGTAGAGCGGAGGCTGCGCCATGAAGACGTAGCCGTGCTCGATCAGCGGGCGCATGAAGCGGAACAGGAGCGTCAGCAGCAGCGTGTTGATGTGGTGGCCGTCCACGTCGGCGTCGGCCATCAGCACCACCTTGTGGTAGCGCAGCTTGGCGAGGTCGAACTCCTCGTGGATGCCCGTGCCGAGCGCCGAGATGATCGCCTGGACCTCGGTGTTGGCGAGCACCTTGTCGATGCGGGCCTTCTCGACGTTCAAGATCTTGCCCCGGATCGGCAGGATCGCCTGCACCCGCGGGTCGCGACCCTGACGGGCCGAGCCGCCGGCGGAGTCGCCCTCGACGATGAAGACCTCGCACTCGGCGGGGTTGGTCGACTGGCAGTCCGACAGCTTGCCGGGCAGGCCGCCGCCGCCGAGCAGCCCCTTGCGGGACCGGGCCAGGTCGCGCGCCTTGCGGGCGGCGATCCGCGCGGACGCCGCCGCCTGCGACTTGCGGACGATGTCGCGGCCCTCGGCGGGGTTCTGCTCGAACCACGCGCCGAGCTGGTCGTTCATGATGCGCTGCACGAAGCCCTTGGCCTCGGTGTTGCCGAGCTTGGTCTTGGTCTGGCCCTCGAACTGCGGCTCCGCGAGCTTGACCGAGATGATCGCGGTGAGGCCCTCGCGGATGTCGTCGCCCGACACGCGGTCCTCGCGCTTCTTGATCAGGCCCCACTCCTCGCCCCAGTGGTTGACCAGCCCGGTGAGCGACGCGCGGAAGCCTTCCTCGTGCGTGCCGCCCTCATGGGTGTTGATGGTGTTGGCGAAGGTGTGCACCGACTCGGTGAACGAGGTGTTCCACTGCATGGCCACCTCGAGCGACATGTGGCTCTCGCTGGCCGCGGGCGTCTCGGCCTCGAACGAGATGATCGTGGGGTTGGCCTTGTCCTTGCGGCGGTTGAGGTGCTCGACGTAGTCGACGAGGCCGCGGTCGTACTTGAAGACGCGCTGCAGCCCGCCCTCGTGCCTGCGGATCGCGTCGCCGCCCGCCTGGTCGACCTCGTCGGCGACGGTGTCGTCCGCGACCGCCGCGAGGAGCTCCTCCGCGGCCGGACGCTCGTCCTGCACCACGATCTCGAGACCCTTGTTGAGGAACGCGTACTCCCGGATGCGGGTGGTGATCGTCTCGAGGCTGTAGGTCGTGGTCTCGAAGATCTCCGCCGACGCCCAGTAGGTCACGGTCGTACCGGTGCTCTCCCCCGGCTCCAGCGGGCGCACCTGCTCCAGCGGACCGTCGGGGTGGCCCAGCTGGAAGCTCTGCCGCCACAGGTGGCCGCGGTTGCGCACCTCGACGACGAGGCGGGTGCTGAGGGCGTTGACCACCGAGACGCCCACGCCGTGCAGTCCGCCGGAGACCTTGTAGCCGCCGCCGCCGAACTTGCCGCCGGCGTGCAGCATCGTCAGCGCCAGCGTGACCGCCGGCAGGTCCTGGCCAGGCGCGGTGTCGGTGGGGATGCCACGACCGTTGTCCTCGACGCGGATCCCGCCGTCGGCCTGCAGGGTCAGCACGATCCGGTCGCAGTGCCCGGCGAGCGCCTCGTCGACGGCGTTGTCGACGATCTCCCAGATCAGGTGGTGCAGGCCGCGCTCACCGGTGGAGCCGATGTACATGCCGGGACGCTTGCGCACCGCCTCGAGGCCCTCGAGGACCTGGATCGCGGACGCGTCGTAGTCGGCGGTGACCGCCGAGCTCCCGGTGCCGTTGGTGCTCACGCTCCAGCCGGCGTCGGCGGTGCTGTCCATGCTGTCGGTCGGATCGATGATCGGGCTCTGGTCCGGCTTCTCCGACACGCGCATCCTCTTCTGCTCGACATGGTGAGGGCCGCTGCTCGAGGAGCCAGCGACCCGACGTCCATGATAGCCGTTTGCGCGCCTCGATCCACGCGGGCACCCCGCGGCGCGGGGGGATCTGCGTAGAAGTTGGTCCCTGTGCGCGCCGGGAGGGCCTGTTGGGGCGCCGTAGAGGGGTGCGGTCAGGTCCCCATACGTCGGCGAGGCCCGCAGATCGGCAGATCGGTGGGCTGCGGCGGTGGGACCGGTCAGCCGTAGGTGTCGCGCGGCCCGCGGCCGTCGCGGGCGGAGAGGCGGCCCTTCTTCCACGACGGCCCGTGGGGGCCGAGGACCTCGATCAGGGTGACGGTGCCGTGCCCGAGCTCCTCGTTGAGCCGGCGTACGACGGTGGGGGCGAGCAGCCGCAACTGGGTCGCCCACGCTGTCGAGTCGGTGCGCACGACCAGCTTGCCGTCGGCGAACGCCTCGGGGGTCGTGTGCGCCGCGACCTCGGTGCCGACCAGCTCGGCCCAGCGGCCGAACACCGCCTGGACCTTGAGGTCGAGCTCCCAGCCGCGGTCGGAGACCAGCCTGTCGAGCGTCGGTCCGATCAGCTGCGGGTCTCGCTCGTCGGCACCGGACCCCGACAGTCCGCCCCGTCGCGAGTCGGCCGGGGTGGTCGGACGGCCAGGCCGACGTCCGCGCCCGGAGCGCCGCGGCGCCCGGCCGGACGCCTGCGCGAGCGACCGGCTGATCGTGCGCGCGAGGTCGAGGCCGCTCTCGTCGTGACCCGGGAGCGGCGCTTCGGCTGCCGCCTCCCCGTCCGCCGCCTCCCCGTTCGCTCCCTCCCCCTCCACCGCCGCCCCGTCCACCGCCGCCCCGTCCGGCAGCCGCCCGTCGGGCCGGCCGGGCTCAGGCATCGCGCTCACCCCGCGTGACCGTCCCGTCGCGCACGTCGTAGCGCACCCCCGCCAGGGCCGACGGCACGTCGGCCGCGACGGCCGCGGTGACCAGCACCTGCTCCGCACCCGCGACCAGCTCGGCCAGCCGGTCGCGCCGCTCGGTGTCCAGCTCGGCGAACACGTCGTCAAGGATCAGGATCGGGTCGTCGCCCTCGTCGCGCAGCAGGTCGTACGACGCCAGCCGCAGCGCCAGCGCGTAGGACCACGACTCCCCGTGCGAGGCATAGCCGCGCACGGGCAAGGGGGAGGAACCGGTCGCCGCGTTGCCCAGGCTGAGCAGCAGCTCGTCGCGATGAGGGCCGACCAGGGAGATGCCGCGGTCGAGCTCGTCGCCCCGTCGCTCGGCGATCGCCGCGAGCATCGAGCCCTGGAGGTCGGAGCCGTCACCGAGGTCGAAGCAGGGTCGGTACTCCATCTCGGCGTCCTCACGCGAGGCGCCGCGCGCCACGGTCTCGTAGGCCTTGCCGACGTAGGGCCGCAGCGCGTCGACCAGGGCCAACCGGGCGCCGAGGATCTCGGCGCCGGCGCCGGCCAGCTGCTCGTCCCAGACGTCCAGCGTCGCGAGCGCCGACTCCCGTCGGGACAGCGGGCCGGGACGCGCGGTCTTGAGCAGGGAGTTGCGCTGCCTCAGGATCCGGTCGTAGTCGGCACGCACACCCGCCAAGCGAGGGGTGCGCAACACCAGCAGATCATCGAGGAATCGCCGTCGCTCGGACGGATCACCCTTGACCAGCGCGAGGTCCTCGGGCGAGAAGAGCACCGTGCGCACCAGCCCGACGATGTCGCGGGCCCGAGGCAGGTTCGCCCGGTTGACCCGCGCCCGGTTGGCCCGGCCGGGGTTGAGCTCCACCTCCAGCAGCGCGTGCCGGCCCTCGCGCACCACGTCCGCGCGGACCAGTGCCTGCTCGGCTCCGGCACGGACGAGTGCCTGGTCGCCTGCCACCCGGTGCGACGCGAGCCTCGAGAGGTAGTCGATCGCCTCGACCACGTTGGTCTTGCCCTGACCGTTGCGGCCCACGAACGCCGTCGCCCCCGGCGCCAGCTCCACGTCGAGGTCGGCGTAGGAGCGGAAGTCGTGAAGGGTCAGATGGGCGACGTGCACGTCAGCTCACGAGGGGTCGGCCGGCACGGCGCCGGCTCAGCTCGCGTCGTCGGCCGGCGCGTCGGTGGCGGAGGCGTCGCCACCAGCCGGAGGAGAGGTGTGGGTGGCGTGCCCGCCGAACTGGTTGCGCATCGCCGCGACCGCCTTCATCGACGGTGAGTCGTCCTGGCGCGAGACGAAGCGGGCGTAGAGGGCGGCCGTGATCGCCGGGGTGGCGACGGCGTGCTCGATGCCGGCCTCGACGGTCCACCGGCCCTCGCCCGAGTCCTCGGCGTAGCCGCGGATCTTGGACAGGCCAGGGTCCTCGTCGAGCGCGGCGACCATCAGGTCGAGCAGCCAGGAGCGGATGACGGTCCCCTCACGCCACGAGCGGAAGACCTCGGTGACGTTCTCGACCATGTCGGCGGCCTCGAGAAGCTCCCAGCCCTCGGCGTAGGCCTGCATCACGGCGTACTCGATGCCGTTGTGCACCATCTTCGAGAAGTGCCCGGCGCCGACGGGTCCGGCGTGCACCGAACCGAAGTCGCCCTCAGGCCGGAGCGCGTCGAACGCCTCCTGGACCTTCGCGACGTCCTCGGCCGACCCGCCGTACATCAGCGCATAGCCGTTCTCCAGCCCCCAGACGCCGCCGGAGACGCCGCAGTCGACATAGCCGATGCCCTTGGCCGAGAGGAGCTCGGCGTTGGCGAAGTCGTCGGTCCACCGCGAGTTGCCGCCGTCGACGACGACATCGCCCTCACCGAGCAGCTCGGAGAGCTCCTGGACCGTGGCCCGGGTGGGGTCGCCCGACGGCACCATCACCCAGACGACCTTGGGGGAGGGCAGCGCGTCGACCAGCTCGGCGAGCGAGCCCACGTCGGCGAGATCGGGGTTGCGGTCGAAGCCCACGACGGTGAGGCCGGCGTTGCGCATCCGGGTGCGCATGTTGCCACCCATCTTGCCGAGTCCGATCAGGCCGATGTGCATGCGCGCCTCCGGTGGTGCGGTTCAGGCAGTTCAGGGATGTCGGGTGCGGTCGACCGGTCAGGGTGGCCCTGGGTCAGCACTCAGGAAAGCAGACGCCGCGGCATCAGCAGGTAGCGGAAGCCGTTGTCGTCCGTGGCCCCACTCTCGTCCGCCGCGCCGCTGATGACAACAGGCTTGGACGCCTGCGTGAAGGCGAGCTCGACGACATTGGCGTCGATCGCGGTCAGTCCGTCGAGCAGGAACTGCGGGTTGAAGCCGGTGGTGATCGCCTCGCCGTCGATCTGCGCCTCGATCGCCTCGGAGGCCTGCGCCTCGTCGCCGGAACCGGCGTCGAGGGTGAGGACGCCGTCGGCGAAGGCGAGCTGCACGGCGGTGTTGCGCTCGGCGACGAGCGCGACGCGCTTCACCGACTCGACCAGCGCGGCCTTGTCGACCAGCGCCCGCGTGAGGTGCTCGGCGGGGAAGAGGCTGCGCACCTTGGGGAACTCGCCGTCGAGGAGCCGGGTCGTGGTCCGGCGTACGCCGCCGGCTGCCTGGCCCTCGAAGCCGATGATGCCCTCGCCCGACCCGCCGTGGGCCAGCGCGATGGTGACCTCGGGGCCCGCGGTCAGCGACTTGGCGGTGTCGCCGAGGACGCGGGCCGGCACCAGCGCGGCCGCGGACTCGTCGGGGGTGTGCGGCGACCAGGACAGCTCACGGTGGGAGAGCCGGAACCGGTCGGTCGCGAGCAGGCTGATCGTGGAGCCGTCGATCTCGAGGCGGACGCCAGTGAGCACCGGCAGCATGTCGTCGCGACCGGCGGCGGTCACGGCCTGGGCGACCGCGTGGGCGAACTCCTCGCTGCCGACGGTGCCGGTGGAGCTCGGCATGTCCGGAAGCGTGGGGTAGTCCTCGACCGGCATCGTCTGCAGGCTGAACCTCGCGGCCCCGCAGGTGAGCTGCACCCGGGAGCCCTCGAGCGACATCTCCACCGGCTTGGCGGGGAGGCTGCGACAGATGTCGGCGAGGAGCCGGCCGCTCACCAAGGCGCGGCCCTCGGCTGAGACCTGGGCCCCGACCGTCGCACGGGCGGACGTCTCGTAGTCGAAGGTGGACAGCACGAGGCCGTCGTGGTCGGCCTCGATGAGGAGGCCGGCGAGCACGGGAGCACTCGGCCGGACCGGCAGCGAGCGCGCGGCCCACGCCACCGCATCTGCGAGGAC
>NZ_BAAAQQ010000014.1:0-380879 GCF_039531755.1 Nocardioides bigeumensis | reverse complement strand
ATGAACTCCAGCACGTCGGCCGGGGCCGAGAGCCGGTCCATGGCCGCCTTCTTGCGCAGGATCGCGATCCGGGTCTCGAGGTCGGGCGGCTGCACGTCGGTGATGAGCCCCCACTCGAACCTGTTGCGCAGCCGGTCCTCCAGCGCCTCGAGTCGCTTGGGGGCGCGGTCGGAGGTGAGCACGATCTGCTTGTTGGCGTTGTGGAGCGTGTTGAACGTGTGGAAGAACTCCTCCTGGGTCTGCGTCTTTCCCTCCAGGAACTGGATGTCGTCGATCAGCAGCACGTCGACGTCGCGGTAGCGCCGCTTGAACCGGTCCTGCCGGTCGTCACGGATCGCGTTGATGAACTCGTTGGTGAACTCCTCGCTCGAGACGTAACGCACCTGGGCGCCTGTGTACAACGAGCGGACGTAGTGGCCGATGGCGTGCAGGAGGTGGGTCTTGCCGAGTCCTGAGTCGCCGTACACCAACAGCGGGTTGTAGGCCTTGCCCGGAGCCTCGGACACCGCGACCGCGGCCGCATGTGGAAAACGGTTGGACGACCCGATGACGAAGGTCTCGAAGGTGTACTTCGGGTTCAGTCGGGTCTCGAGCGCGGGACGGGCCCGCTCGGGCTCGCCCGCGGCCTGTGCGGGAGCCAGGTCCACAGGCTCTGGTGTGGAGACAAAGGCATTTGTCGACAAGTTGATCTGTGGAGTTGTCGGCTCATCGTGATCGACGTACGGCGCCGGGGCATGCTCGTCGAGGGCCGGGTTGACCGTCACCATGATGCGGATCTCCCGCCCGAACGCCTCGCTCAGCGCGTCCTCGACCTGACCGCGCAGCCGGCCCTCGAGCTGACCACGGGTGAAGTCGTTGGGGACGGCGACGATGGCTGTGCTCTCGTGCAGGGTCACCGGCTCGCTGGTGCGCAGCCAGGCGCGCTGGTGGGTCTGGAGGTCTGCCAGGACCTGGGGCCAGACCGCGGTGAGGTCGAGCTCCTCGGGGGCCTCGTCCACAGGTCGCTCCGGGGCGGGCTGCTCAGCAGCTGGGCCGGGAGACTGCTCGGGGGAGTGCTCGTCCGGAGGTCCGAAGCGCTGGGTGTCCACAGGTACTGCCTCTTTGTCGTTTCTGGGGCTCGGGGTCCTTCCCTCCGGGTCCGTCCAGCCACTCGGCCCTGGACCTCGAGAGCGATGCTCCACAAGTTTGTCCACAGACTGTGCAACTAGGTCGGGCCGGGGACAGCACCGCAACGGACACCCAGGTCCAGGGTGGTCCGTGTCAGCGTCGCCGCAGGTCAGACGCAACATCCGAGGCAAGGAGTCCGGGTTCGCGCCGACCGGTGCTGGGGCGGTGAGATCCTGGTGGGGAAGGTCTCGGAAGGCCCGAACGTAACAAGCGGGTGTGAGTCGCGGCAAGACGTCATCCACAGGTCCGGGACCCGCGCCTCGTCACACCGCGAGCAGGGCGGTGACCTGGCCGGGCCCCGCAGTTTGACCCTGTGGAATCGGCTCGCGTACCGTTGGCAGGTCGTCTGGTGTCGACCGGTGCCGCATGTCCACGGCATTCCTCCCGCTGCTCGCGCAGCTGAGGGGTTCCGTGGGTGGGCGGTGCCAGCCGACCGGGGTCCAGCACCGCTCGCGCCACCTTCGCACGAAGGAGGGGCCTGGTCGCTGAAACCGCACTGCACCGCGTGTCACCGGACCGAACCGATCGTGTGGCTGCCCGCCATGGGCCAGCCACGCACCGAAGCCACTCGCATACGGAGAGACTCGTGAGCAAGCGCACGTACCAGCCGAACAACCGCCGCCGGCACAAGGTGCACGGCTTCCGCCTCCGCATGCGCACCCGCGCCGGGCGCAGCATCCTGTCGTCCCGGCGCCGCAAGGGCCGCAAGAGCCTGGCCGTCTGACCGGCGCTGCGGATCAACGGGCCGGTCGAGGGGCGGGCCACAGTGGAGGTCGAGCAGTGCTCCCGCGTGTCCACCGGGTCACGACGGGTGACCAGTTCCGTGTCGCCATCCGCGACGGCCGGCGCAGCGGCACCCGCCTCCTCGTCGTGCATCTCACTCCCGGGCCCGCGGGGGAGCCGGCGATCGATCCTGGCGGCGCGGCGTTGCCCGTCGCCCCTACGGTGGGTTTCGTGGTGAGCAAGGCGGTCGGCAACGCGGTGACCCGCAACCGGGTCAAGCGCCGCCTGCGGCACTGCGCCGCCAACCAGCTGGGCCGGCTGCCCGCCGGCGCGGTGCTGGTCGTGCGGGCCCAGCCCGCGGCAGCCGCCGCGACCTCGGCCGAGCTCGCCGCCGACCTCGACAGGGCCCTGACCAAGACCCTGAGCCGGACCGCCTGATGGCCACCTTCCTCGAGCCGCTGACGAGGCACAGCCCGCTCGCCTGGTTGCTGATCGGCCTGCTGCGCGTCTACCGCACGTTCATCAGCCCGCTCTACGGCCAGGTCTGCCGCTACCACCCCACCTGCTCGGCGTACGCGCTGGAGGCGGTGCGGACCCACGGCGCGATCCGGGGCTCGTGGTACGCCGCGCGCCGGCTCGCCCGCTGCCACCCGTGGGCGGCCGGCGGCTACGACCCCGTCCCGACGCGGCTCGCCTCGCGCCGGACGCCACCGACCCTGCCGCACAGCTCGTAAAGGTTGCTGATGATCGACTTCTTCCAGACCATCGGCGGCGCCATCCTGACGCCGCTCTACTACGCGATCTCGGCTGTGCTGATCGGCTGGCACAAGCTGTGGGGCGCCATCTTCGGTCCGGCGTCCGGCATCGCGTGGATCCTCTCCATCATCGGTCTGACCCTCGTCATCCGAGCGGCCCTGATCCCGCTGTTCGTGAAGCAGATCAAGTCGAGCCGCAACATGCAGCTGATCCAGCCGAAGGTGAAGGAGCTGCAGAAGAAGTACGGCCACGACCGGGAGCGGCTCGCCCAGGAGACGATGAGTCTCTACCGGGAGTCGGGCACCAACCCGTTCGCCTCGTGCGTCCCGATCCTCTTGCAGATGCCGGTGTTCCTGTCGCTGTTCCGACTCATCGACCAAGCCGCCAAGGACCCGACGGTCGAGCGCGGGTTGATGACCGAGACGCTCAACCGCCAGTTCGGCGACGCCGTCTTCCTCGGTGCCAAGATCTCCGACACCTTCCTGTCCACGGATCTGTGGAGCGTCCGGGTCCTGGCGCTGGTCCTGGTGGCGGCGATGACCGTCACGACCTTCACCACGCAACGTCAGCTGATGAGCAAGAACATGCCGGCCGATGCGCTGAGCGGTCCCTACGCGCAGCAGCAGAAGCTGCTGCTCTACGTCCTCCCGGTCGTGTTCGCCGTGGGTGGCATCGCCTTCCCCGTCGGTGTCCTCTTCTACTGGACCACCTCCAACCTCTGGACGATGGGGCAGCAGTTCTACGTCATCCGCAACAACCCGGCTCCTGGCACGCCGGCCTTCAAGGCGAAGCAGGACCGCGACGCCGAGAAGGCCCGCCGCAAGGGGGAGCCACTCCCCCAGGAGACGGTGCCGGACGTCGTCGTGGAGGAGGAGCCGAAGCCGCAGGCCCGCCAGCAGCCGAAGAAGCAGACCCGCTCGCAGCGCAAGAAGACCGGCGGCAGCGGCGGCGCAGGGACCCCCAAGAAGAAGCCGGATCCCGGAGACCCACCGAGCTCGTGAGCAGGACAGCGCAGCCCGTCCCGCACGCGACCCCCAGACCATTTCCCCCAGCAGCACAGGAGAACCCAGCACCATGAGCGACCAGCAGAAGATCGACACCGATGACCTCCAGACCGACGACGTGGACTCCGACATCGAGACGGACGCGGTGGAGGTGGACACCGAGGTGGTCGCCGACGAGACCGACGAGACCGACGGCACCGACGACACCGACGAGGAGGATGTCGACGACGCCGTCGAGGGTGACGACGCTCGGGTCGAGCGGCTGGAGGGCGAGGGCGACATCGCCGCCGACTACCTCGAGGGGCTGCTCGACATCGCGGATCTCGACGGCGACCTCGACATGGACGTCGAGGGTGACCGTGCGTCGGTGTCGATCGTCGGTGCCGACCTCCAACAGCTCGTCGGGGTCAACGGTGAGGTGCTGGAAGCCCTCCAGGAGCTCACCCGGCTCGCGGTCTACCGTGAGACCGGCGAGCGCTCGCGCCTGATGCTCGACATCTCCGGGCACCGCGCTACTCGCCGGGCGAAGCTGGAGGCGCTGGCCGAGGAGCGCATCGCCGAGGTGCGCGCCAGCGGCGAGGACGTGTCGCTCGCACCGATGACCTCCTTCGAGCGCAAGGTCGTCCACGATGTCGTGACGGCCGCCGGCCTGATCTCGGAGTCCGAGGGCGTGGAGCCGCGTCGTTTCGTGGTGATCCGTCCCGCCTGACGGCCGCGAAACCGACGTCGTGGTTTCACGTGAAACAGCACCCCCCGCGCCCGATGAGGCGCGGGGGGTTTTCACGACCGATCGACTCGAGCTCGCCGAGCGGTACGCCGCCTGGCTGGCCGACGCCGGAACCGTGCGCGGCCTCATCGGACCGCGCGAGGTGCCTCGCCTCTGGGAGCGGCACCTTCTGAACTGCGGGGTGCTGGCCGAGGTGATCCCCGAGAACGCCACGGTGGCCGATCTGGGCTCGGGCGCGGGACTCCCGGGGCTGGTGCTGGCGATCGCCCGACCGGACCTGAGCGTGACGTTGGTGGAACCGCTCCTACGCCGGACCACGTTCTTGGAGGAGGTCGCCGCCGATCTGAGCCTGGAGCAGGTGCGCGTCGTACGCGGGCGTGCGGAGGTGCTGCACGGGAGCGAGAGGTTCGACGTCGTGACGGCGCGGGCGCTGGCGCCGCTGGACCGGCTGCTCGGCTGGGCCATGCCGCTGGTCAAGGATTCCGGGGTGCTGCTGGCCATGAAGGGGGAGACGGCTGAGGTCGAGATCGCCGACTCCCGCGAGGTCTGGAGCTCCCTGGGCTGCGCGTCCCCGGAGCTCGCCGTCCTCGGGAAGGGACGGGTGCCGTCCCCTACGCGCGTCGTCCGGGTGGCTTGGGCGCCCGGTCGGGAGGTAGGTTGGCCGCTTGCGCCAAGCCCGCGAGGGCCTGGCGCTTCGTCGGGCCGCCGATCCCGGAAAGGTCGGACGCGATGAGGTCCTCCGGCCGTGTGTCACCGAGGGTCGCGATGGTCGTTATCCACCGTCGCAAGGCCGGTGTTGAGCGCGTCTGTCCACAGTTGCACCAGTCTCATCCACACCTGGATGCGTAGAAGGGACGTACGAGGCACCCGTGGTTTCACGTGAAACAGATCCCCCCTCTGGCATCGACGACACGTCGGTCGGCTCCGGCGACGGCGGGTTCACCGTCCGTACGGCGGCCGACCTGGCCGCGGTGTCGGCGGCCCTCGAGGACGAGACCACACCGCTGGCCCGCGCGATCGAGCACAGCATCCTGGCCCGTGAGCGCCTGAGCCCCCCGATGGCACGGCCGCCCGCGACCCGGGTGATGGTGGTGGCCAACCAGAAGGGCGGGGTGGGCAAGACGACGACGACCGTCAACGTCGCCGCGGCTCTTGCTCAGGTCGGGCAGCGCGTCCTTGTGATCGACCTCGACCCGCAGGGCAACGCGTCCACGGCCCTCAATGTCGAGCACCAACGCGGCGTCCCGTCGACGTACGACGTCCTGGTGGAGGGCAAGCGTCTCGCCGAGGTGGTCGTGCCGGCGCCCGACCTGCCGGGCCTCGATGTCGTGCCTGCGACGATCGACCTGGCGGGAGCCGAGATCGAGCTGGTCAGCGTGGTGGCGCGGGAGAGCCGCTTGGACCGCGCGTTGCGCGGCGACCACCGCATCGGCTCCGCAGCCGAGCTCGGTCAGAATCGCTACGACTTCGTGCTGATCGACTGCCCGCCGTCGCTTGGACTGCTCACGCTCAACGCCCTGGTCGCAGGGGCGGAGATGCTCATCCCCATCCAGGCGGAGTACTACGCCCTTGAGGGTCTCGGTCAGCTCCTCGAGACGGTGGAGATGGTCCGTCAGCACCTCAACCCGCGCCTCTCGGTCTCCACGATCCTGGTGACGATGTACGACGCCCGCACCCGCCTCGCCGCCGGCGTCGCCGAGGAGGTCCGGGGCCACTTCACGCACCAGGTGCTCCGGACCACGATCCCGCGGTCGGTCCGGGTGTCCGAGGCGCCGTCGTACGGCCAGACCGTGATGACCTACGACCCGTCCTCGCCAGGCGCGCTCAGCTATCTCGAGGCCGCCCGCGAGATCGTCAGCAAGGGAGCGCCCGCATGAGCAACGAGCCACGTCCGGTACGCCGGGGCCTGGGCCGCGGGTTGGGCGCGCTGATCCCCACCGGACCGCGCCCCGACGAGCAGATCGAGCCCGACTCGGGCGGCCCTGACGGCGGCGGGCTCGGCGAAGGCGCGAGTGGGCCGACAAACCAGCTCTCCCAGCACGTCGGGCAGCACGTCGAGCAGCGCGACCTGGTCGAGGTCGCGGGTGCTCGCTTCGCCGAGCTGCCCCTGGACTCCATCAGGCCGAACCAGTGGCAGCCACGTGAGGTCTTCGACGAGGACGCGATGGCGGAGCTGGTCTTCTCCATCCGCGAGGTCGGGCTCCTCCAGCCCGTCGTCGTGCGGCCGCTCGTCGGCGACGAGGCCCGGGAGGGTGGCGAGGGCGGCCCGGCCTACGAGCTGGTGATGGGGGAGCGGCGCTGGCGCGCCTCACGTGAGGCCGGCCTCACGGCCATCCCCGCGATCGTTCGCGAGACCGGCGACGACGTCATGCTGCGCGACGCCCTCCTGGAGAACCTCCACCGCTCGCAGCTGAACCCGCTCGAAGAGGCCGCTGCCTACGGCCAGCTGCTGGAGGACTTCTCCTGCACCCATGAGGAGCTGGCCCAGCGCATCGGCCGCTCGCGGCCCCAGATCAGCAACACCCTCCGGCTGCTCAAGCTGTCGCCCGCGGTCCAGCGCCGGGTGGCCGCGGGGGTCTTGTCGGCGGGCCACGCCCGGGCCCTGCTCGGCATCGAGGACGGCGACCTCCAGGACCGGATGGCCCAGAGGGTGGTCGCCGAGGGGATCAGCGTCCGCGGCCTCGAGGAGATCGTGGCGGTCGGTGAGACCGGCGGCGGAGCCCGGAGAGAGGTACGCCGGCGGCCGGTCGCGCCCGGCCTGACCGAGCTGGCCGACCGGCTCTCGGACCGGCTGGAGACCCGGGTCAAGGTCGACCTCGGCCGTAGCCGGGGCAAGGTCACCGTCGAGTTCGCGACCCTCGACGACCTGCGCCGGATCGTCGAGATCATCGACCCTCAGCGTGGTCTCGACTGAGCACTCGGATCTCGGCTGACCACTCGGGTCTCGACTGACCACTCGCTTCGCTCGCTGCTCGACCACCGTCGAGACACTGTCGGTGGGACTGGCGCCCCGGTGGATAACCCTGTGGAAAACCCTCGGGCGTCCTCAATGCCAGCCGCCCACACGGCACCTTTCCGTGTCGTTATGTCGACAACTCGGTTTAGCAATGCATCCGCTTGCTGTGAGCCAGCTGTGACCCCCGGGGCTGGGGAGAGCCGAGTTTCCACAGGGATTCACGCCTGGGAGAGCCTGTGGACGGCGCAGGAGTCCGGTTCTCCACCGCTCGAACCCGATGCCACCCCCATCGACAAGTCGACAAAGCAACTCGCCATTAAAGCGACGAAGCGACTTGACGTCGTTGAAGTGCCCTGTCCACAGGCCGAGTCTCAGGACGAGCGACGACGCCGCTCGGCGCGCGCCCGCTTCTCGGCGACGTCGAGCAGCTCGGCCTCCGCGAGCGAGGGGGCCGACCCCCCGCGCGAGGCGGGCACCCACCAGGCGCCGGGGTGCAGGTGGGCGTCGGCGTAGGTCTCGATCGCGGTGTCGAGCGCCCGGTCCATCGCGACCTTGAGCTCGGCGGTCTCGGCCACCGGATCGTCCCCCGTGGGGTGCAGCGGCTCGCCGACGACGATCCGGATCGGGGTGCCCCTCGAGAAGTCGCGGGGGTGGTCCTTGGTCATCAACCGCTGGGTCCCCCAGAGCGCGACCGGCAGCAGGGGCACCCCGGCCTCGGCCGCGATCCGGACCGCACCGGTCTTGAGGTCCTTGAGCTCCATCGCCCGCGAGATCGTCGCCTCGGGGAAGATCCCGACGACCTCACCGGCAGCCAGGAAGTCGACCGCCCGCCGGAACGACGCGACGCCGTCGGCACGGTCCACCTCGATGTGGTGCAGGGACCGCATCAGCGGCCCGGTCCAACGGTAGTCGAACAGCTCGCGCTTGGCCATGAAGCGCACCAGCCGCTTGGCCGGCTGGGCCGCCAGGCCGCCGTACACGAAGTCGACGTAGGAGACGTGGTTGAAGGCGAGGAGCGCGCCTCCGGTGCGGGGGACGTGCTCGGTGCCCGTCATCGTGATCTTGTTGCCGAGCAGCCGGAAGCCGGTCTTAGCGGCGACGACGATCGAGGGATAGACGAGATCGCGACCGGGACCGGCCCCGCCGGCCGGCTCAGCCACGGTCCACCGCGAACCGCACCAGGCCGGCCACGACCTCGCCCAGGTCGAGCTCGGCGGCCTGGACCGACAGCGGCACGGTCGAGGTCTCGGTGAACCCGGGCGCGACGTTGACCTCGAGGAACCACACCCGCCCGTCGGCGTCCACGATCAGGTCGGACCGGGACAGGTCGCGCAGGCCCAGCGCCTGGTGCGCCGCCACCGCGACACGTGCGCACTCGGCGGCCACCTCGGGGGACAGGTCGGCCGGCACGTCGAACTCCGTGGACCCTGCCGTGTAGCGCGCGGTGTAGTCGTAGACGCCACCGTCGGGCCGGATGCCGATGGCAGGCAGAGCCCGGGGACCGGCGCCGTCGTCGATCACGGGTACGGCGACCTCGGACCCGGTCACGAACCGCTCCAGCAGCGCCACGGACCCGTAGGCGAAGGCGTTGACCATGGCGCCGGGCAGCTGCTCGGCGTCGTGCACGACGGTGCACCCCAGGGCGGAGCCGCTGCGTGCGGGCTTGACCATCAGCGGCAGGCCGAGCCGCTCGACGAGCGCGGCCATCACGTCGGCGGCGCCGAGCTCACGGAAGGTCTCGTGCGGCAGGCACACCGACTCCGGCGTGTGGAGGCCGGCACGCGCCACCACCATCTTGGCCACCGGCTTGTCGAAGGCCGCCCGCGAGGCCGCGGGCGTGGCGCCGACGTAGGGGATCGACATCAGCTCGAGCACCTCGCGGATGGCCCCGTCCTCGCCGGTCTCGCCGTGCAGCATCGGCACCACGCACGAGGGCCGGTCGGCGCGCAGCGAGGCGAGGAGGCCCGCGTCGACATCGCGCTCGGCGACCTCGACCCCGGCGCCCCGCAATGCCTCGGCGACCCGCCGGCCCGAGCGCAGGGACACGTCGCGCTCGTGGCTGAGCCCTCCGGCCAGCACCAGCACGGCGTGGGGGTGGTGGGCGCTCATCGGGTCCTCACGCGTCGATCTCCCACTAGTTGACCTCCGTGCTCGGGCCGTCGTAGCCACTGCGCCCGCCGAGCTGGACCGGCGCCACGGCGGGGCCGGTCGCACCGAACATCTGGCGCAGCTCGGTCTCCTGCTCGAGCACGCCGGCCAGCCGGCGTACTCCCTCACGGATGCGCTCGGGCGTGGGGAAGCAGAAGGAGAGCCGCATCGAGCCCGCCCCGAAGCCGTCGGCGAAGAAGGCGGTGCCGGGCACGTAGGCCACGCGGGCCGTCACCGCGCGCGGCAGCATCGCCTTGGCGTCGATGCCCGGAGGCAGCGTCACCCACACGAAGAAGCCACCGCGCGGAGAGTTCCACGTGCACGCCGGCGGCATGAAGTCCTCGAGCGCCTGGATCATCGCGTCGCGGCGTTCGCGGTACATCTCGCGCATCTGCTTGATCTGGCCCTGCCAGTCGTGCTGGGTGAGGTACGCCGAGACCGCCATCTGCGAGAACGACGGCGGGCAGAGCGTGGCCGACTCCTGGGCGAGGACGAGCTTCTCGCGCACCGCGTGCGGCGCGAGCGCCCAGCCCACCCGCATTCCGGGGGAGAAGGTCTTGGAGAACGACCCGAGATAGACCACACCCTCGGCCTCGTCGGCGCGCAGCGCGCGCATCGGCTCGGAGTCGAAGCCGAGCAGGCCGTAGGGGTTGTCCTCGAGCACCAGCACTTCCTCGCGGCGGCAGATGTCCAGCACCTCGGCGCGCCGGGCGATCGACATCGTCACGCCGGCAGGGTTGTGGAAGTTGGGGATCGTGTAGAGGAACTTGATGGTGCGCCCCGACGCCTTCACCGCAGCGATCGCGGCGGCCAGGGCCGCCGGGACGAGCCCGTCGGCGTCCATCTCGACGTGCACCACGTCGGCCTGGAACGCCTTGAAGACGCCCAGCGCCCCGACGTACGACGGGGCCTCGCAGAGCACGACGTCGCCGGGGTCGCAGAAGATCCGGGTGACCAGGTCGACGGCCTGCTGGGACCCGACAGTGACCACGACGTCGTCGGGATGGGCGTCGATCCCCTCGAGCCGCATCACGTCGGTGATCTGCTCGCGCAGGCGGGGGTCGCCCTGGCCCGAGCCGTACTGCAGGGCCACCGGGCCGTGGTGCGCGATCAGGTCGCCGATCGCGCTGCCGACCACGTCGAGCGGGAGCCCCGAGATGTTGGGCATGCCGCCGGCCAGCGAGACCACCTCGGGCCGGGAGGCCACCGCGAAGAGGGCCCGGATCTCCGAGGCCGTCATGCCGGCCGTGCGGGCGGCGTAGCGGTCGACGTAGGAGTCCAGGCGCGTGCTCGTGGCCCGCGGCGGAGCGGGACTCCGCGAGCCCGGGACAGGCGGCTGGGGTTCCATGACCCCTCTAGCATGAGGGATCACGCACCGCGGCGCAGCCGCCGTCCGCCCACTCGGCCGAGGAGGGAGACCGATGTCACGCAAGGTCGTCCGGTTGACCGTCGACCACCTCGCCGCGCTCGACGCGCCGACGCGCGAGTGCCTGTCCTGGGAGCTCGACCCGGTGCGGCGCGCGCGGGTGCCCGCGCACGAGCGTGCCGCCGAGAAGGAGGCGTGGCTCTCGGAGGTGCTCCGGGAGTGGGGCTCGTGCGGCCGGGTGGTCCTCGTCGACGACCGGCCGGTCGGGTACGTCGTCTACGTGCCGGCCGCCCTCGCGCCCGGCGCCTCGGCGCTGCCGACCTCGCCGGCCTCTCCGGACGCGGTGCTGATGACGACGGCGTACGTGCTGCCGCAGCACCGCGGCGGCGGTCTCGGCCGGATGCTCGTGCAGGGGATGGCCCGCGACCTCATCGAGCGCGGCGGCTTCCGCGCGGTCGAGGCCTTCGGCGACAGCCGGGACGGAGCGCGCGGCCACGGACACCTGGAGTGCCCGGACCTGTGCGTCCTGCCGGCGGGGTTCTTGGGCGGGGTGGGCTTCAAGACCCAGCGCGCGCACGGGACGACGCCGCGGCTGCGCATGGACCTGAAGTCGGCGCTCAGCTGGCGCGACGAGCTCGAGCTCGCGCTGGAGCGGCTGCGCGGAGTGGTGGCCCGTCCCGCCCGGCCGGCGCGGCCGGTGTCCCGGGGCTGAATCGGTGGTCGAGCTCGTCGAGACCGAGGCTCAGGTCGGCTTCCGCCTCACCGGGTCTCGACGCGCCCGTCGCGGGCTCGCAGGCTCACCCGCGGGGCTTGCTCAACCTCGGTCAGCCCACGCCCTGACCTGGTGCCTCGGTCAGGGCTGTTGAACCGAGATGAACTCGGAGAGCTCGTTGAGCAGCGCGGCCTTGGGGCGGGCGCCCACGATGGACCGGACGACCTCGCCGTTGTGGTAGACGTTCAGCGTCGGGATGCCGGCGACGCGGTAGGTCGACGGCGTCACGGGGTTCTCGTCGACGTTCATCTTCACGAAGGTGATCTTGTCGCCGTGCTGGGACGCGATCTCGTCGAGGATCGGGGAGACCTGGCGGCACGGGCCGCACCACTCAGCCCAGAAGTCCACGAGGACGGGCTTGTCGGACTTGAGGACCTGCGCCTCGAAGTCGGCGTCGGTCACGGCGGGGATGTTCGCCACGGTTCTCCCTTTCGGTACGGGTCGGCCAGGTGTGGCCATGGGCGTTGTGCGTCGTTCGATTCAACACCAGCCCACCCCCGGATGTTCCCTCGCTCGGGCGCTGCAGGGGGCTGGGACCGGACTCAGTTGGCTCAGATGATGTCGGCGTCGGCCATCTCGCGCACGGTCGCGTCGGCGTCGCCGGCGCTCGAGGCGTGGTGGTCGAGAACGGCGAGGTAGCGCTCGGCGTCGAGCGCCGCGGCGCAGCCCGTGCCGGCCGCGGTGACCGCCTGCCGGTAGTGGTGGTCGACCAGGTCGCCGGCCGCGAAGACGCCGGGCAGGTTGGTGTGGGTCGAGGGGTGCCGCACCAGCACGTAGCCCTCGTCGTCGAGGTCCACCTGACCGGTCAGCAGCTCCGAGCGCGGGTCGTGGCCGATCGCGATGAAGAGGCCGGTGACCTCGAGCGGGCGGGTCTCGCCGGTGACGGTGTCGCGCAGCGTGACGGACTCGACCCGGTCCTCGCCGTTGATCTCGGCGATCTCGGAGTTCCAGACCATCTCCAGCTTGGGGTCGGCGAACGCGCGCTCCTGCATGATCTTCGACGCGCGCAGCTCGTCGCGGCGGTGGATGAGGTAGACCTTCGAGCCGAAACGGGTCAGGAACGTCGCCTCCTCGACCGCCGAGTCACCGCCGCCCACGACCGCGATCGCCTGCTCGCGGAAGAAGAACCCGTCGCAGGTCGCGCACCAGGAGACGCCGCGACCGGACAGCTCGTCCTCGCGGGCGATCCCGAGCTTGCGGTAGCCCGAGCCCATGGCCAGGATCACCGACCGCGCCCGGTAGGTGTCGGTGCCGGTCTTGACGACCTTGACGTCGCCGGTGAGGTCGACCTCGGTGACGTCGTCGGGGATCAGCTCGGCGCCGAAGCGCTCAGCCTGGGCGCGCATCTCGTCCATCAGCGCGGGGCCCATGATCCCGTCCTTGAAGCCGGGGAAGTTCTCGACCTCGGTGGTGTTCATCAGCGCACCGCCCGCAGTGACCGACCCTTCGAAGACCAGTGGCTTGAGCGAGGCCCGGGCGGCGTAGAGCGCCGCGGTGTAGCCCGAGGGCCCCGACCCGATCACGATGACGTCGCGTACGTCGGTGCTGGTGGTCTCGCTCATGCTGCTGCTTACTCCTGCGGATCGGGTCGTACGACGGGGTGCCGGCGTACTCGTGATGCTTCAAGGATTTCAACCGATCGTAGGCCAGGGATGTTCCGCGCCCCGCGTGCCGACTGCTCCTCGACCGTCACCAGAGCAGCGTCGCGAGGCCCCGGCGGCGGCTCCGCGGCCACGGGCGCGCCGACCGCACACGTGTACACCGCCGCGGGCACGTACGCCGTGACGGTCACGGCCACCGACGCGGCCGGCAACACGTCGAGCAACACGTCGACGTCGACCCGGCAGGTCACGGTCGTCGCACCCGGGGCACCCCCGCCCCCACCCTCGCCTCCCGCCGCGGACACCGCTGCGCCGGTGCTGCGCGGGGTGAGGCTGACACCGAAGCGACTGCCCACCGGTCAGCGAGCGCGCCTGAAGGTCAGCAGCATCGAGGTGGCCCGGCAGCGGGAAGTACCGCGTCCGGCTCGTCGCGACCGATGCGGCCGGCAACGCCTCGGCCGTCGCGACGATCAGGCTCCGGGTCGACCGAGGCTGACCTGGGCGGGTCCGGTCAGCTGCGTCTGCGTCGGCGGTAGGCGCGGGCCGCGAGGCGGTCGTTGCAATAGCTGCAGCAGTACTTCCTGGTGCCCGCGCGGGTGCGGTCGACGAAGACGCAGCGGCATGGGTCGCTCCCGCAGACGCCGAGGCGGCCGGTGCCGTGCGTGGCGACGAACGCTGCCAGCGCCGCGGGGAGCCGCGCCTCCAGGGCGGCGATTCCCTGCCGACCCAGCCCCACCCGCAGGCTCGCGGGCCCGTCGCCGGACGCGACGAGCAGCGGGACGGCCCGCGCCCTCTCGAGCAGCGGGTTGAGCACGGCGGCGGCCTGGGCGTCGTCGTCGGTCTCGAAGACGTGACGGAGGGCGTCGCGGAGCCTGCGCAGCCGGGGGAGGTCGCGTGCGGTGAGCTCGCCGGCCAGACCGTCGTGTCGCGCGCTCTCGAGGGCGTGGGTCAGCCAGGTGAGGTCGCGGAGCCTGTCCGCCGGATCCTCCAGGAGGTCGAGGGTGTTGACGAGCAGCAGGGCGAGCTCGACGTCGGACGCAGGGGACGACGGGTCGGCGAGCCAGTCGCTGGGGAACCCCGCTGGACCCACAGGCATCCGGACCTCCTTCGATCACGATTCGGCGTCAGTTGCTCCAGGGCCTATGCTACCGACGCCGACAGCGTCAGTCTCATGAGGTCTCTAACAACTGACGCTTCATGGCATGGAGGTACGTGGTGATCGGACGTGTCGCGCTGACGGCGATCTCGACAGGTGTGGTGGTGGGCATGGTGGCGGTGGGGACGTCGACGGCGACGGGGGCTGCCCAGACAGCCCAGACGGCCCAGACAGCCCAGACAGCCCAGACGGCCCAGGCGGGTGCTGCCGGGCGAGCGGAGGCACCCAAGGCCTCGGGTCGGGTGGTCGTCGAGGACGTCGCGATCCCCGTGCCCGGCCAGGAGCCGGTGCAGGCGTACGTCGTCCGCCCGGGCGGGACCCTCAAGAAGCAGTCGGCGCCGGGTGTGCTGTGGCTGCACTGGCTGGGCGAGATCAACAACGATCGCAGCGAGTACCTCCCCGAGGCGGTCACCCTCGCCCAAGAGGGCGTGGTCTCCGTGCTCCCTCTCGGCTACTTCCCGTGGGTCCCGAATCCCGACGGCACGGCCGGAGACGTGGCCCTGGTGGAGGACCAGGTCGAGGCGTTCCGCAGCGCCCTCGACCACCTGGCCGGCCTCCGCTCGGTGGACGTGGAGCGCATCGCCCTGGTCGGTCACGACTACGGCGCGATGTACGGCGCGCTGCTCGCCGACGGCGACGAGCGCATCTCGAGCATGGTGCTGCAGGCACCGGACGCGCAGATGGGCAACTGGTTCGCACAGTTCTGGCTGGGCCTCCAAGGTCAGGAGCGCGAGGACTACCTCGACCGCTTCGCGGGGCTGGACCCCGTCGACCACACCGCCCGGCTGGGCGGTGACGTGCTCTTCCAGTGGGCGGGCAAGGACGTCTTCATCGGCGCCGACGTGCGCGCCGCGTACGCATCCTCGAGCCCGCAGGCCCAGGTGATTCTGTACGACAACCAGGACCACGAGTTCCGGGACGTGGCGCGGGTCGCCCGCCTGGCCTTCCTGCGCGATCGGCTCGGCCTCTGACTCGGCCTCTGACTCGGTCCCCGTCGCGGTTCCTCAGGCGCCTGGCACCTCGGCCGAGCGCACGGGTACGCCGCCGGGGCAGACGTAGAGCGTGACGAGCTGGCGACCTGCGTCGGCGGCGGGCTCGAAGACCAGGTAGCCGGGCTGCTCGCCGGACTGGGTGACGTAGCGCACCAGCACCACCTGCTCGGCGGCGGCAGGGACGTCACCGCACGCGACGACACGGGCGTCCAGAGGGGCGGTGCTCTCGGTGACCGCCTGCGAGCGCGCGGCCACCGCGTCCTCGCGGAAGGTGGACTCCTCGACGAGGGCGTAGGCCGACAGGTCGGCCGCTGCGGGAGGGCTCGACGGCGGCTCCCCGGCGCTGCCGCCGGCGCTCCCTGAGTCGTTCTCCTCGGCGTTCCCGGACTCGGAGAACTCCCGGTCGCTGCTCGACTGCGGCTCGTCGTTGGCCGAGGTCGCGGCGTCGCCGCCGCTGTCGCTGCCGCCACCGACGACCAGGTCGAGGTTGGGGGCCGCCACCCCGACCACCACGACGGCCGCAGCGGCGACCAGGGCGGTGGTCCAGCGCTTGCGGCGCCGACGGTCCGCGATCTCGTCGACGCGGGAGGCCTCGCGGCTCGAGGACTCGCGACGCTCGTCCACCAGGCGGGCGACCGCGGCGTCGAGGCGGGCCGCGACCTCGGCCGGGATCGGCGCGTCATGACGCACCTCGGCGAGCAGGCGGCGTACGCGCTCCTGCTCAGGGTCCAGCTCCGGGTCGGCAGCCTCGATCGGGTCGTGCTCGTCGCTCATCTCGCCACCTCCTCCCTGGTCGTCGTCGTGGGCCTGCTGATGCGTCTGCTCATGGGTGCGCCGTCATGGCGACGCCGGCGGTCCTCTCGGCGGGTCCTGGGATGGGACGGGTCGGCCCGCGGGGCGGTTCCCGAGACCTGCGTCACCCGGCCCCGACGTGGTGCCGCCCGTCGGGTCCGCGTCGAGCGCCGCCAGCCGGTCGGTCAGCAGCCCCGCCAGGCGTGCCCGCCCGCGCGAGCACCGCGACTTCACCGTGCCGACCGCGCAGTCGAGCATCTGCGCGACGTCGGCCATGGCGTACCCCTCCATGTCCACGAGCACGAGCGCCGCACGCTGCTCCTCGGGGAGGGTCTGCAGGGCGGCGAGGACCGTACGCCGCCGCTCGTCGGCCACGCTCAGCTCGGCCGGGTCGAGGGAGGCTGCCGTGGCGGTGCGCAGCGACCCGCGGGACTCGCGCTCGTCGAGGTCGTCGGGCAGCGGGTCCGCAGCGCGGACCTTGGCCGCGCGCAGCCGGTCCAGGCAGGCGTTGACGACCACGCGGTGCAGCCAGGTGGTCACCGCCGCGTCGCCCCGGAAGGAACCAGCCCGCCGGAAGGCGGCGATCAAGCCGTCCTGCAGACCGTCGGCGGCGTCCTCGGGGTTGCCCATGGTGCGCAGCGCCACCGCCCACAACCGGTCGCGGTGCCGCCCGAAGAGCACCCCGAAGGCCTCGGGGTCGCCGTCGACGTGCGCCCGCAACAGCTCGAGGTCGGAGGTGTCGGCCGAGTGCGAGGGCGTCATCAGCTCGCCGCCGCGCGGACCACGACCTCGGCGACCTCACCTCGGAAACCATCGTCCACGGCCGGCAGCTGGGTCAGCCACACCACGACGAACTGCCCGCTCGCCTCCACCTGCGCGTCCAGCTCGGTGCCCTCGACCAGCTCGTCGACGACCGGCACCAGCCCGGCCACGCCCGTCGGCGCGGTCTCGGTGACGTAGAGCCGGACCCCCGTCGGCTCGCCCGCGAGCGTCACCGTCACCCGGCGTACGTCGCGGACCTCGCCCAGGTCCACCACCACCCCGACCCCGGTCTTCAGCCCGGCCGGGCCGAACTGCTGGGTGTAGGTGCTGGTGCGCCACGTGGTCGCCGGGTCGCCGTCGACGACGTTCGCGACCAGGTCGGGGTTCTCCTCGGGCGTGTCACCCTGGGGATCGAGGTCGGTCGCGGAGGTGCCCTCGACCACCTGGGGCCGGGTGCCGGCGCTCTGGGTCGAGCTCGGCGTGGTCTCCGGCTCCGCCGCGTCCTCGAACTCCAGCGCCGAGCGACCCTGCCCGAGGTTGAACGCGACCACCGTCGCCACCAGCAGCAGGATCCCCGCCGCCACCAGGGCCGCCAGCCGCAGCCAGTTGCGCCCGGGCACGCCGTCGTCGTCCTCGTCGTCGTCGAAGATGCCGATCCCCGAGCCCGTCGTCGACACTCCTGGGTGCGTGCCTGTGGACGTGCGCCCCCCGCCCTCCCAGGGCCAGTAGCTGTCGCTGCTGCCCGTCGGCGCCACTCCCGGCCGCGGCGTGCGCACCGGCCTGCCCTCGGGTGGGTCAGGGGCGAAGAGCGGCCGCTCCGGCTTCTCCTCGAACGGTGGCGGCGGTGGGGGCTTCTCCGACCGGGCCGAGATCCAGGCGACCTCGTCGCGTTCGTCGTCGAAGACGGGCATCCCTGCCTGGGTGGGCTGCTCGGTGCGGTCGAGGGGTTCTGGTGGACCGTCTGAACCCCCCTCCGGGGTGGCGTCTGAAGCCCCCTCCGGGGTGCTGTCGGACACCCCCTCCGGTGCAGGGGGTTCTTCGGCTTCCTGACCGTGGTCAGCTCGCCGAGTCGGCTCTTGCCCGACTTCCCCCGCTAGCGCTCCTTCGTCGACCAAGGTCCCACTCGGTTCTGTCTGGGGTTGCTCGCCGTCGTCGGGCTCAGTCTCGGGTTGCTCCTCGCTTTCGACGGCCTCAGGGTCGACGAAGACGGGGATCGACATGGTGCGTTCGGGTTCGGGCACGACGAGGCCGGTGGGATCTCCGACGAAGTCGGCGAGCGCGTCGGCGATGCCGCGGGCGGTGGCCAGGTCGTAGGGGGAGCGGGCGTGGGTGCCGATGACGACCCCGTTGAGGATCTCGTCGCACAGGTCGTCCAGGAGGCGGGGGACGCCGGCGCGGACCTTGCGCGGGCGCAGGACCCGGCCACCGACCTGGTGCGCGGGAGGTACGGCGGAGCGCGAGACCCCCGCCCAGCGGCCGGTCAGCCCGGCGTACAGCAACGCCCCGAGGTCGGTCACGTCGCTGGAGGTGCGCCCCGGCGGCAGTCCCCACAGGGCGGCCTCGACGGCGAGGCCGATGATCCGGACCGAGCCGTGGTGGTCGACGAGGAGGTTCTCCGGGGCGAGCCGGCCGTGCGCGACGCCGACCTCGTGGGCCGCGGCGCAGACCGCGGCCGCCTCGGCGACGAGGTGCGCGGCCCGGCGCGGCGGCAGCGTTCCGTCGCGGGCGATCATGATGTCGAGCGAGGAGCCGGCCCCCCACTCGTTGACGACGTAGCAGAGCCCGTCGACCCGGTCGGCGTCGAGCACGCGCAGGACACGCCGGTCGTGCACGTTGGCGGACAGCCGCGCCGCCTCGAGCAGCCCCTCGGCCCGCTCGTCGTCGGCGGGGATCACGTGCACGGCGACGTGCCTCGCCAGCACCTGGTCCTCGGCCCGCCAGAAGCGGCCGCCGCGGCTCTCGCCCAGCAGGTCGGCGACGAGGTAGCGCCCGGCGAGGACGTCACCCGCCCGCAGCCGCGGGAGGCCGCTGTCCGGCTCACCCACCCGCTGTCCTCCCTCGCCTCATCCGTCCCACGTCATCGTAGGGCGCTGCGGCGGCGGCGACGGACCAACGGGCCGACCACGGTCTCCAGCACCGTCGACACCTCACGGATGCGCAGCAGCCTGGCCATGCCGAGGAACACCGCGACGTCGGCGGCTACCACCACGGCCAGCAGCACCGTGGCCAGCCACGGACCCGTGCGCTGGTCGGGCCCCTCACCGAGTCCGGCGTGCAGCAGGCTGTTCAGCAGGTACGCCACGGCCGTCGCCACGCCGGTGGCGATCGCCATCCGCACCACGAACCTGACCAGCACGGCCGTGCCGAGGCCGCCGACCAGGCGGCGCAGCAACGCGTACGACGTCACCGACCCAACGGCGTACGCGCAGAGGAACGCGCCCGCGAGCGCCGGCGCGGTGTCCCGGGCGCTCGTCGACCCCACCAGGAGCACGGCGGCGACGATGTTGACGACGGCGATCACGCACTGGATCCAGAAGGCGGTGCGGTTGCGCTCGAGCGCGTAGTAGCCGCGCAGCACCAGGTAGTGCACGGTGAAGAAGGCGAGCGCCGGGCCGAAGATCGCCAGCACGGGGGCGTACAGCTCATAGCTGCGGCTGCCCGCGCCATGCCCGAAGAACGTGTTGGCCAGGTCGGTCGCGACCACCGGAAGGACCGCCGCGAAGGGCACGATCACCGCGAGCGACGTGCGCAGCGTCTCGGCGAGCGCCCCCCCCAGCCCGGCGAGGTCCTGCTCGGCGGCGCGCGCGGAGAGCCGGGGCAGGATCGCGGTGGCCAACGAGACGGTGACGACGGCGTGCGGCACCATCAGGATCAGGTAGGACATCGAGTAGACGGTGATGCCCGAGCCCTGCTGTGGTGCCCCCGCCTGGCAGCCGTCGAGGACACCCTGAGCGGTGCCGCCGTTGGCCAGCCGCACCACGACGGTGTAGGCGATCTGGTTGACGATGACGAACCCGACGGTCCACCCGCCCAGGCGCAGGGTGTGCGCGAGGCCGGTGCCGCGGAAGTCGAAGCGCGGCGCGTAGTGGAAGCCGGCGCGGCGCAGGTAGGGCAGCAGGATCAGCAGCTGCACGGCGATGCCGAGGGTGGAGCCGAGGCCGAGCAGCAGCTCCTGGCCAGAGGTGTACGCCGCGCAGTCGGCGCCTCGGCCGGCCGCCCCGTGGGCCAAGAGGTAGACGCCGAGCGTCACGATCGCGACGAGGTTGTTGGCGATCGGCGCCCACATCATCGGCCCGAACGTGCCGCGCGCGTTGAGGATCTGCCCGACCAGCACGAACATGCCGTAGAAGAAGACCTGCGGCAGGCAGAAGCGGGCGAAGTCGACGACCGACTGCCACTGGGCAGCCAGGGCGGGGTCCGCGTAGTCCGCGCCCACGAAGAGCCGCATCAACCAGGGGGCGGCCACGACGAGGAGCACGGTGACGGCCCCGAGGAAGAGCGCGGCGAGGGTGACGATCCGGTTGGCGTAGGCGTCGCCGCCGTCGGCGTCGTTCTTCATCGAGCGGACCAGCTGGGGCACCAGGACGGCGTTGAAGATGCCCCCGGCCAGCAGGATGTAGAGCATGTTCGGGACGGTGTTGGCCGTCGTGAAGACGTCGGCGTGCAGACCGCTGCCGAGGGCGGCGACGAGCAGCGCCGCGCGGGCGAAGCCGCTCACCCGCGACAGCACCGTCCCTGCCGCCATCACCGCGCTGTTGGTGAGCACCGAGCGCTGCTCGGTGCTGCTCCCGGGGCCGGACTGGGCGTCGGTCATGCGGCCTCGGGTGGTCGGCCGCGGGCGCCCCGCAGACGACGGAAGAGGCGCACCCCGATCGCGCCGAAGAGCAGGCCACCGCCCGCGACGATGACGATCCAGATGATCTGGCTCACCTGGTTGCTGCGGATCGGCAGCTCGGTCGCGGCTCCGGTCGGCGTTCCGTCGACGGTGGAGACGAAGAGCCGCACCGTGTGCGAGCCGCCCTGGGCGGCGGTGGCGCTCAGCCGCAGCCTGGTGGTCTCTCCGGGGGCGAGGGCGACCTCGTCGGGCAGCTCGAGGGTGAGCCCCCCGGTCGCCTCGGCGCCGACGCGGACGACGACGGGCCGGTCGAGCCCGTTGTGCAACCGCGCGGGGAACTGGCCGGTCGCGCTCGACAGGGTGACCGAGACCGGGCTGTCGATGGTGATCCGGCCGAGGGTCGAGCGGATCCAGCCGGCCGACCGGGCCAAGGAGGCCCGCGCCTCGCCGGCCCGGGGACGCTGCCAGTAGGACACGCCGGCGTACGCCTCGCGCCTCACCTCGGACTCGACGTCGGGTCCCTCCGCGAGCACCTGCTGCAAGGTGCTGCCCGTGGTGACCAGCTCGTCGAGCTCGGTGAAGTTGGCGGCGTCGAGCTCGAACTTCTGCTGGAAGACGGGGTAGGCGAGGTCCTCGCTGCTCAGGGGGCGTTCGTCGGCGTCGGCGGCGACCTGGGAGAGCGGGGCCAGGTCGACGAAGTCGGCGTCGAGCCCGCTGAAGAAGTCGGACCCCTCCGAGGTCACCCACGGCGTGGGGATCGTGACGACCAGAGGCTCCCGGTCACCGAGGGCACGCACGGCGGCCTCGGCCAGGATGCGCTGGCGGAAGGCCACCGGTGCGATGCGGTCGTCGGGACCAGGACCACCGGCGACCGCCCCCGCCGAGGAGAGGACGACCTCGTGGCCGTCGACGTCGACCACCGAGGTGGGTCCCCCGGGACGGTTGCCGAGCACCTCGGAGACGGCGTCGGACGTGACCAGCAGGGTCGTGTCCGGCGAGGCGGAGTCGATGGCGTCCGGGTGGAGGTAACCGCTCGGCGAGGCGAGCGCCGGCGCCGCGGGGAGGCCGAGCCCGGCCATCTCGGTGGCCGACAGGGTCTGCGCGTCGACGACGGTCTGCGGGTCCAGGTGGCTCGCGGCCGAGGCGTCGACGTCGCCGTACGGCAGGGCGAGCAGCTCCTTGCCCGACAGGGCCGTCCTGAGGCGGGCCAGCCAGTCCTGACCGGTGACCGCGAGCTGGGCCAGCGTCACGGGGTCCGACGGGTCGACGGGTTCCCCGGTCACCGGGTCGGCGAGCACCGGCGGGCTGGAGAGGCCGTCGGTCGGCGAGGGTGACCCGCTCGGCTCGGCCTCCTCACCCTCGGGTTCGCCCTCCTGATCGGTCGGCGGCGGCAGCCGCTCCGGGTTGCCGGCCACCAGGTCGGTGACCGCGCCGATCACGGCAGGGTCGACCAGCCAGGTCACCGGCCGGTCACCGGCGGCGGCCCCCATCTCGGCGAGCAGGTGCAGCCGGCCTTCCGGTCCGAGGGTGGTGGCCCACTGGTCGATGCGGTCCACCCGCCCGTCGGAGGCGTGCTGCACCCGGTTGCGCAGCTGCATCACCAACGCGGTCGGGACCTGCTTCTTGCCCCGGACCCGCGGGAGGAAGGTGCGCGCCCGTCCGTCGCTGAAGGCGTCGCGTCCCTCGGCGCTGCCGCCGAGTGCGTGCACGCCCAGCCAGTGCACCCCCTCGGTGTCCGGCAGCTGCGAGCGCGGGACGCGGAGGGCATAGGGCGCCACCCCTCCCGGCGGCAGGTCGCCGAGGTCGTCGGAGATCGGCAGGTAGCGCTCGCCGATCACCAGGTCGGGCGGAGCCAGGGCGGCCGCCTCGAGCTCGGCGGTCGTCGTCATCGGGAGGCTGCCGTTGGGCAGCACGGGATAGACCTTGACGTCGATCCAGGTCTCGTCGCTGGTGTTGGTGACCGTGCCGGTGATGGTGACCCGGCCCGACGTCGGGACCACCGACGGGTCGAGGCTGGCGATCGAGACGGCCAGCGGGTCGGTGACCGCGGCGGTGGGTGACCGGGTACCGACCGGAGCTGCGGCCGCTGGGGCGGTGGGACAGGCCACGAGCACCAGGAGAGCGGCGGCCACGGCCGCGACCGGCCCGACCCCCGATCCCGCTACTGCCCTTGATGCCGCCTTCGATGCCGCCTTCGATGCCGCCTTCTGGGCAGGCGGCATCGTCAGGTGACCGGGCACCCCCTGACGATACCGGTGACGACTAGGCTCTCCTGTCGTGCCAGGCCTGCAGATGAGCGAGGTGCAGCGCCGCGTCGCTGCCGAGCTCCAGCGGATCGCCCCGGTGCTCGACCCTCTCGGTGAACGCTTCGCCGCTGCCGGTCACGCGCTCGCGCTCGTCGGCGGGCCGGTGCGCGACGCGATGCTCGGCCGGCTGCAGAACGACCTCGACCTGACGACCTCCGCGCGGCCCGAGGTCACCGAGAAGCTGCTGGCCGGCTGGGCCGAGGCCACCTGGGACATCGGGCGCGCGTTCGGGACCATCGGGGCGCGCAAGGGCGACTGGGTCATCGAGATCACGACGTACCGGTCGGACGCCTACGACCCCGACTCCCGCAAGCCGCAGGTGGCGTACGGCGACTCGCTCGTCGGCGACCTCGGCCGGCGCGACTTCACCATCAACGCGATGGCGGTGTCGATCCCGGGCCAGGTCTTCGAGGACCCCTACGGCGGCATCGCCGACCTCGCGCACCGGCTCATCCGCACGCCCGGCCGTCCGGAGGACTCCTTCTCCGACGACCCGCTGCGGATGATGCGGGCGGCCAGGTTCGCCGCCCAGCTGGGATTCACGGTGGCTCCCGAGGTCGTCGCCGCGATGACCGACATGGCCGAGCGCATCGACATCATCTCGGCCGAGCGGGTGCGAGACGAGCTGGTCAAGCTGGTGTGCGCGCCGTACCCCCGGCTGGGTCTCTCCCTCCTCGTCGAGACCGGGCTGGCCGACCGGGTGCTCCCTGAGCTGCCCGCGCTGCGTCTGGAGCGCGACGAGCACCACCGCCACAAGGACGTCTACGAGCACACCCTCACCGTGCTGGAGCAGGCCATCGAGCTGGAGCCGCGACTCGGGGGACCGGGGCCGGACCTCGTCTCGCGCCTCGCCGCGCTCATGCACGACATCGGCAAGCCGAAGACGCGCAAGTTCGTCGGCGACGGCGCGGTCACCTTCCACCACCACGACGTGGTCGGCGCCAAGCTCACCCGCAAGCGGATGCAGGCGCTGCGCTTCAGCGGCGACCAGATCGACGCGGTGAGCAAGCTCGTCGAGCTGCACCTGCGCTTCCACGGCTACGGCTCGGGGGAGTGGACCGACTCCGCCGTACGCCGCTACGTCCGCGACGCCGGCGACCAGCTGGACCGGCTGCACGTGCTGACTCGCGCCGACTGCACCACCCGCAACGCGCGCAAGGCCGAGCGGTTGCGGCGTACCTACGACGAGCTCGAGGCCCGCATCGACCACCTCGCCGAGCAGGAAGAGCTCGACGCGATGCGGCCCGACCTCGACGGCGAGCAGATCATGTCGATCCTGGGCATCCCGCCCGGACCGGACGTCGGCGCCGCCTACCGCTTCCTCCTCGAGCGGCGCCTCGACCACGGCCCGCTGCCGCCCGAGGACGCCGAGGCGGCACTGCGTGAGTGGTGGGCGGCCCGGGAGGCCGCCGGGGAGTCGGCCCCGGAATCGGCCCCGGAGTCGACCCCGGAGTCGACCCGGTGAGCCCGGCCGCCGACGTGCCGCTGCTCGAGGCGAGCGTGGAGGTGGACACCCCGCCGGCGCGGGTGTGGGAGCTGGTCTCCGACCTGCCCCGGATGGCGTCGTGGAGCCCGATGGTGGTGCGGACGGTCGTCCTGGGTGGCCAGGTGCGACTGGGCACGCACGCGGTCAACCTCAATCGCCGCGGCCTGATGGTCTGGCCGACCCGCTCGACGGTGGTGCGGTTCGAGCCGGAGCGCGAGCTGGCCTTCCGGGTCGCCGAGAACCACATGGTCTGGTCGTTCTCCCTGAACCCTCTGGCGGACGGGACCCGCACCCACGTCGTGCAGCGCCGCGAGCCGGGCGAAGGCATCACCCGGTTGTCCCGCACGTTCATCGGCACCTTCCTGGGCGGCCAGAGCGACTTCACCGACGACCTCCGCGCGGGGATGCGACAGACCCTCGACCGGCTCAAGGCCGAGGCCGAGGCGGTCTAGGGTGCCCGAGCTGCCGGCTTCCTACGTCGTGGTCGGGCCGCCCGCCGCGGGCAAGTCCACGGTGGCCCGGTTGCTCGCCGGATCGGCCGACCGAGGGGTGCACGTGCCCGTCGACGACCTGCGCACCATGGTCGTCTCGGGCCTGGTGCTGCCGAACCCCGACTGGTCGCCCGCGCTCGTCGGGCAGGTGACCGCCGCGCGGCGGGTCGCGCTGGCGGCGCTCGCGTTCTACCGGACCGACGGCTTCCGCGTGGTGATCGACGACTTCGTGGACCCGCCGGGGCTGCGCGAGTACGACGGCGCGATCAGTGGAGGTCTGGCCACCGGCGTCGTGCTGCGCCCGGACCCCGAGGTGGCGGTCGCCCGGGCCCGCCACCGCGAGACGACGCCCGAGGGGGCGGCGTACATCACCGAGGGCGTGCGGCTCGTCTTCTCCGTCCTCGACGACCTGTTGCCGCGGCTGACCTCGATCGGGTGGCAGGTCGTCGACAACACCGACCTCGACCCCGAGCAGACGGCGGCGGCGATCCAGGCGCTGTCCCAGTAGTCAGCCAGGGGTCTCCCCGATGGACCCTGTCGGGGCGGTCGGGCAACATGAGCGTCATGAGAAGCGAGCTGTTCGAGCAGTCCAACCTCGAGGTCCAGAGCCAGGAGCGCTTCGTGCTCCAGAACAGCCAGATGCTGAAGGTGACCGTCGGTCCCGGCCAGGACGTGCTGGCGACCAAGGGCGCGATGGTGGCCTTCCAGGGCCAGGTGCGCTTCGACCACGAGAAGACCGGCAGCTTCGCCAAGCTGGCCAAGAAGATCGTCAGCTCCGAGGACACCAGCCTGATGCGCGTGTCCGGGCAGGGCGAGGTGTTCTTCGCCGACGCCGCCGGCTACGTCTACCTGCTGCACCTCGACAACGAGGGCATCTCGATCAACAGCCGCAACCTGATGGCCTTCGACTCCGCCCTCAGCTGGGACATCAACCGGGTCAAGGGCGCCGGGATGGCCGGCGGCGGCGTCTTCAACACCACCGTCACCGGCTCCGGTCCGGTCGCCATCAACGTCGTCGGCAAACCGGTCGTCCTCGACTGCAGTCAGCAGCCGACGTACGTCGACGTCCAGGCGGCGGTCTGCTGGTCGAGCAGCCTCGTCCCCGGCATCAACAACACCATGAACATGAAGTCGATGCTGCGCGGCGGCTCCGGCGAGGCCTTCCAGTACGCCTTCCACGGTCCCGGCTTCGTCGTCGTCCAGGCCTACGAGTGGACCGGCCAGGCCCAGTCCGGCGGCAGCGGCGGTGGCGGCGGCCTGATCGGCGACCTCTTCAGCTGACCCGGCTGCGGGCTCCCGCGGGCCACCCCACGGGCGACAACTTCCGTGCAATTGCGCGGATGTTGTCGGTTTCGGCGCTGTTCCGCGACCACAACAGCGCAATTGCACGGCTGTTGTCGCGGCCCCGTGGCCGCGCTTCCAGCCCCGTGCGCCTGTGCCTGTGGAGGACGACGGCACGATCGGCAACGACAGTGTCAACGTTTCGGCCGTGGATACTTCGAGGCCCTTCAGGCGGGCGGACGCTGTCGAGGCCGGCCTCAGTCCCCGAGACTTCCGTGGGTCTCGATTCCGGAGGCTGTTCCGCGGCGTCTACATCGACGCGACCAGAAGGCCCGATCGCCACGACCGCATCGCGGCGGGACTCCTGCTGCATCCCGAGGGGGCCAGGGCCAGCCATCTTTCCGCCGCGAGCCTTTACGGGCTTCCGGTCCCCGATCACTCAGATGTCCACATCAGCGTGGTTGACCCCAAGGATCGGCGATGGCAGCCGGGTCTGAAGCCACACGTGTCGCCGCCGGGCCAAGGGATTCGTCAGGTCGACGGCCTCCCTGCCTCCGAGCCGATCCGGATGTTCGTCGAGCTGGCGTCCGTGCTCAATCTCGTCGACCTGGTCGTTGTCGGTGACGCCATGTCGCGCATCCTCGGGTTGCGCGCGGGGGAGCTTCGCGCGAGCCTCATCAAGATTCGGGACTACTGGTCCCCCGCCGCTCGCGCCGCCGCGGTGTTCGTGCGCGACGAGGTGGACTCGCCGATGGAGTCGCGGCTCCGGATGCTGCTGGTGCTCGCTGGCCTCCCGGAGCCTGTCATCAATCTCAAGCTCCGCAACGGTTCCGGCGAGGTGATCCTGCGATTCGAGCTGAGCTACCCTGCGTACAAAGTGGCGGTCGAGTACGAAGGCAGGCAGCACGCCGAGAGCCCCCAGCAATGGGAACGGGACATCGATCGGCGCGAGTTCCTCGACCGCGACGGCTGGAGGATCGTCCTGGTCACGGCACGTGGCATCTACAACGAGCCCTGGCGAACTCTTGACAGAGTCGTGAGCACGTTGCGAGAGCGTGGTGCCAACCTCGCGGTCGTCTCGAACGACTGGCGGCCGTTCTTCCCCGGTCGGCCGTCGATCCGCCCGGCCTGACCCGACCACTCCAGCGCAATTGCGCCGTTGTGGTCGGTTCGGGCCCGAGCGAGCCACGAGCGACAACATCCCCGCAATTGAACGGGAGTTGCCGCCGTGGAGACCTGGCGGCGACAACATCCCAGCAATTGAACGGGAACGGTCACCCACCACGCGCCGAGGCCGCCCCGACCAGATGATCGGGGCGGCCTCGAACGGGATGACTAGCGCAACACGCTCACTCGTCGCCGGCGATGAAGGCCTCGACGCGCGCGCGGCCCTCGTCGTCGGGCAGCTGCACGGGCGGGCTCTTCATGAGGTACGACGACGCGCCGATCAGCGGGCCGGCGATGCCGCGGTCCATGGCGATCTTCACCGCGCGGATCGCGTCGATGATGATGCCGGCCGAGTTGGGGGAGTCCCAGACCTCGAGCTTGTACTCCATGTTGAGCGGCACGTCGCCGAAGGCGCGGCCCTCGAGGCGGACGTAGGCCCACTTGCGGTCGTCGAGCCACTGCACGTAGTCGGACGGGCCGATGTGCACGTTGCGGTCGGAGATCTTGTTGGCCAGCTCGCCCTTGAGGTTGGACGTGACGGCCTGGGTCTTGGAGACCTTCTTGGACTCCAGGCGCTCGCGCTCGAGCATGTTCTTGAAGTCCATGTTGCCGCCGACGTTGAGCTGGTAGGTGCGGTCGAGGGCGACGCCGCGGTCCTCGAACAGCTTGGCCAGCACCCGGTGGGTGATGGTCGCGCCGACCTGGGACTTGATGTCGTCACCGACGATCGGCACACCGGCGGCCTCGAACTTCGCGGCCCACTCGGGGTCGGAGGCGATGAAGACCGGGAGGGCGTTGACGAAGCCGACGCCGGCGTCGATGGCGCACTGGGCGTAGAACTTGTCGGCCTCCTCGGAACCCACCGGCAGGTAGGACACGAGGACGTCGGCCTCGGACTCGCGCAGGGCGCGGACGACGTCGATTGGCTCGGCCGCGGACTCCTCGATGGTCATCCGGTAGTACTTGCCGAGCCCGTCGAGGGTGTGGCCGCGCTGGACCTCGACGCCGAGCGTCGGGACCTCGCAGATCTTGATGGTGTTGTTCTCCGACGCGCCGATGGCCTCGGAGAGGTCCTTGCCGACCTTCTTGTCGTCGACGTCGAACGCCGCGACGAACTCCACGTCGGAGACGTGGTACTCACCGAAGGCGACATGCATGAGGCCGGGCACGACCTCGGACGCGTCGGCGTCGCGGTAGTAGTGGACGCCTTGCACGAGGGAGGCGGCGCAGTTGCCGACGCCGACGATTGCTACTCGTACCGAACCCATCGGGCTCTCCTTCTTCCTTCGGTTTCCTGGATGGTGCTGCTCAGGTCTCTCCGAGACCCGGGGTCTGTCTGTCTCAGCTGTGCTGAGGCGGGGGCGACGGCTGCTGCCCCCGGTCGTGCTCTGCGTTGATCAGGTCGGAGAGCCAGCGCACCTCGCGCTCGACCGACTCGACCCCGTGCCGCTGCAGCTCTGCGGAGTAGCGGTCGACCTCGGCCTGGGTGAGCTGGAGCTCCTTCTGCACCCGTGTCAGCCGCTCCTGGAGGCGGCTGCGACGGCCCTCGAGGACGCGCAGCCGGATCTCCATGTCGGTGCGCCCGAAGAACGCGAACCGGATGTCGAAGTTGTCGTCCTCCCACGCGGTCGGGCCGACCTCTGACATGAGGCGCTCGAACTCGCCGTGACCGGCCTCGGTGACGGCGTACACGATCCGCGGGCGGTTGGTGATGGTGAGCTCACCGGGCGACTCCTCGATGAAGGTCGCGCGCAGGAGCTTCTTCAGCGTGGGGTAGAGGGAGCCGTAGGACAGCACCCGGCTCCACCCGAGCATGAGGTTGAGCCGCTTGCGCAGCTCGTAGCCGTGCATCGGTCCCTCGTGCAGCAGTCCGAGGACTGCCAGCTCGATGGTCTCCGCACGTCTTGCCACAGACCTATCGTAGCGATATATCCGCGCGACGGGAACTCGCGATGGGTCGGGCGTGAGGAAACACTCACCGACGGGGAATCCGACCCTCTGGCCGCACCCCCGTACTCTGGTCGGGCGCCGTGGGTACTACATGGTCCAGCGGCTCGATCACCTCCCCGTGCACACACCCCTGAGCACACCCCCGAGCACACACAGAACGAACGACGGAGCAGTTGCGTGGCCCCTCAGAGCAAGCGCCGAGCCGCCGGTCCGGCGGTCAAGCGGAAGCCCCCGCGTCCCAAGGGCCGCGCCGCCACCAAGCGCCGCCTCAAGCGGGTCGGGATCGTCCTCCTCCTGGTCGGGCTCCTCTTCGGCCTGCTCGGCGTCGGTGCCTTCGTGGTCGCGTACAACGCCGTCGACATCCCCGACCCCAACGAGGACTTCGAGGCGCAGACCTCGAAGATCTACTACGCCGACGGCAAGACCGAGCTCGGCGAGTTCGCCACCCAGGACCGTGAGTCGATCCCGCTCGACGAGATGCCGCAGACCCTCAAGGACGCCGTCGTCGCCGCGGAGAACCAGTCGTTCTGGACCGACCGCGGCATCGACCCCAAGGGCATCCTGCGCGCGGCCTTCAGCAACGCCAGGGGCAACTCGACGCAGGGCGCGTCCACGATCACCCAGCAGTACGTCAAGATCCTCTACCTCTCCCAGGAGCGCAGCTGGCAGCGCAAGGCACGCGAGGCGATCCTGTCGCTCAAGCTGCAGCGCAAGCTGACCAAGGAGCAGGTGCTCGAGGGCTACCTCAACACCATCTACTTCGGCCGGGGGGCGTACGGCGTCCAGGCGGCCGCCCAGGCGTACTTCGACAAGCCGGCCGCCGACCTCAACCTCCGCGAGTCCGCGGTCCTGGCGAGCGTGCTCAACGACCCCAACGACCTCGACCCGACCAACGGCAAGGAGGCGAAGGCCGAGCTGAAGAGCCGCTACGACTACGTCCTGTCCTCGATGGCGGACATGGGCACGGCCACCGCCGAGGAGGCCGAGAAGGCGCAGAAGCGGCTGCCGAAGTTCCCGAAGATCGAGGCGACCAGCCAGTACGGCGGCCAGAAGGGCCACATGCTCAAGCTGATCCGCGACGAGCTGCTGCGCCTGGGCTACTCCGAGGAGGACATCGACGGCGGCGGGCTGCGGGTGACCACGACGTTCACGCCCGAGGCGATGGCAGCCGCCCAGGAGGGCCAGGCCGCGCAGCGCCCTGAGGGCATGGACGGCGGCCAGCTGCACGTCGCGGTCGCGACCGTCGAGGTCGGCACCGGTGCGCTGCTCGGGTTCTACGGCGGCCAGGACTACCTCGACTCCCAGATCAACTGGGCCGTGGCCGGCGGAATGGCGGGCTCAACCTTCAAGGCGTTCGCGGACGCCGCGGCCATCAAGGACGGCTTCTCGCTCAGGGACACCTTCGACGGCAACTCGCCGATGGTGCTGCCCGACGGCACCGACTTCGAGAACCAGGGCAACACCTCCTACGGCACCGTCAGCATGATCGAGGCGACCGCCGACTCCATCAACACCGCGTTCATCGACATGACCAACTCGATGGAGGACGGTCCGCAGAAGATCGTCGACACCGCCAACGACCTCGGCATCCCCGGAAACGAGCCCGGCAAGTACGGCATCCCCACCAAGTCGATCGACCTCCAGGCCAACCTCGGTGTCGCGCTGGGCTCGGTGCAGGTGAGCCCGATCAACATGGCCAACTCCTACGCCACGCTCGCCAACGAGGGCTCCCGCGCCGACGTGCACGTCATCGAGAAGGTCGTCACCAACGCCGGCGAGACCGACTACACCTACAAGCGGGCCGACAAGGACGTCCTCGACCCCGACATCGCCGCCGACGTCTGCTACGCGCTCCAGCAGGTCGTCGAGACCGGCTCCGGCAGCGCCGCCCTCGAGCTCGACCGCCCGGTCGCCGGCAAGACCGGCACCGCCACCAACGACAAGGGCGAGGTGTCCTCGTCGTGGTTCGTCGGCACGACGCCGCAGATCTCGACCGCGGTGATGTACGTGCGCGGCAAGGGTCGCGAGCAGCTCGAGGGCTTCCTGCCGGAGTTCTTCGGCGGCTCCTACCCCGCCCGCACCTGGACCGACGTGATGGGCCGCGTGATGGAGGGGATGGAGGTCGAGGAGTTCCCGGAGCCGGTGTACGTCGACGGGGACAACGAGCCGGAGGAGGGTCACGAGCCCTACACGCCGCCGCCCTCGCCGACCCGGAAGCCCTCGCCGACCAAGAAGCCCTCGGACACCCCCTCGACGATCCTGCCGAGTGACGACCCGAGCACGCCGACCGATGGGCCGACCCCGTCGGTGCCGACGCCGACGCCGTCGGTGCCGGAGCCGAGCCCGTCGGCGCCACCGCCCAGCCCCTCGGCGCCGCCGCCGCCGCCGAGCTCGTCGGCGCCCGCGCCTTCGCAGTCAGCGCCCGCCCAGCCGACCGCCTCGGCGAGCGGCGAGCCCACCGGGGCTCCCGTCCAGGTGTCCTCGGCGTACTACAGCCGGGAGCCCGCCGCGCCGGTCACTCCCCGCGCCGACTGGTGACCGTAGGGTCGCGGCATGATCGGACGTCCGGGCGCTGACCGCCGGGTCCACCCCACGGTCGACGACCCGGTCGTCACCCTCGTCAGCGAGTCGGTCGGCGGCCCCATGGGTTGCCACGCGGCCCGGCACCCGTGGTGGACGCCGGTGCGCGTCCTGCTCCTGCTCACCGCCTGCTGCTTCGCGCTTGGCATGGTCCAGAAGAACGACTGCTTCCAAGAGGGCTGGACGACGGGCGAGACCCGCTACAGCGCCATGTGCTACTCCGACCTGCCCTATCTCTACACCGGCCGGGGCATGGTCGAGCTGGCCTGGCCGTTCACCGACGACCCGCAGGTGCGCAACCGCTTCTCGGTGATGGAGTACCCCGTCGGCATCTCCTACTGGACCTACGGGACGGCGTACGTCACCCACTGGCTGGCCGGGTCCCCGGACCTCGAGCCGCGCTACGCCCAGGATCCCGGCACGCTCTTCGGCCAGCCCGACATCCAGCGGGAGATCAAGCTCTTCTTCGTCGTCAACGCGGTCGGGTTCGCACTGCTGGCGCTGCTGACGACGTGGTTCCTGACACGGGTGAACCGCGACCGGCCCTGGGACGCGGCGATGTTCGCGTTGTCCCCGACGCTCGCCCTGGCCGGGCTGGTCAACTGGGACATGCTCGCCGTGGCGGCGGTCGCCGGGGCGCTCTGGGCCTGGCAGCGCGGCAGTCCCGTCCTGACCGGCCTGCTGATCGGCCTCGGGGTGGCGATCAAGCTCTATCCGCTGTTCCTGCTGGGCGGCCTGCTGCTGATCTGCATCCGACGGCGGTGGTTCGCGGCGTACGTCACGGTCCTGAGCTCGGCCGTGATCGCCTGGGTGCTGACCAACATCCCGGCGTACCTCACCGGTCCCGACCAGTGGAAGCTCTTCTGGACCTTCAACTCCGACCGCACCGCCGACCTCGGGTCGGTCTGGCTGGTGATCGCGCAGGCGCGTGACGTGGCCTTCACCTCCGACACGATCAACGGCTGGTCCCTGTGGATCTTCGTGGCGTGGTGCCTCGGCGTCGCGGCGCTGGCGATGGCCGCGCCGGCGACGCCGCGTCTGGCGCAGTTGGCCTTCCTGATCGTCGCGGGCTTCCTGATCGTCAACAAGGTCTACTCGCCGCAGTACGTGCTGTGGCTGCTGCCGCTGGCGGCGCTGGCCCGCCCGCGGTGGCGCGACCAGCTGGTGTGGCAGGCGAGCGAGGTCTTCTACTTCATGTCGGTGTGGTGGTACCTCGGCAACGACCTCAAGCCCGCGGCCGGCGACGACGCCGGCGCCTACTGGGTCGCGATCGTGGTGCGCGTCCTCGGTGAGCTCTACCTCGTCACCCTCGTCGCCCGCGACGTCCTGCGGCCGACGCACGACCCGGTGCGCGAGCCCCGGCGGGTCCCCTACCGGTGGTCGAGCAGCGAGCGCACACCGGGTGGTCGAGCAGCGAGCGCACGCCAGTGGTCGAGCAGCGAGCGCACGCCGGTGGTCGAGCAGCGAGCGCACGCCGGTGGTCGAGCAGCGAGCGAAGCGAGCGGATAGTCGAGACCCCCCTGCGGAGACGGCCTAGCTGACCTCGACCCCGTCGAAGGCCGTCGCGGTGTAGCGCACCCGCACGTCCACCTCGTCGCCGACGTCAGGCACCCGCGCGCCGGAGGGCAGGAACAGCATCGAGGCCTGCATGTGTGGCGGCTCGGCGAAGAGTCGCTGCTTGCCGTCGACGGTGAAGGGCGACCGCACGAAGCCGACGGCGTCCAGGCCGCCGCGCACGAAGGTGGCCGCCCGGCCCTTGACGGAGGCGTCACCGAGCGGCGCCTCGAGGCCGATGCCGTGGGCGGTGCCACCGCTGACGACGAGCAGGTGGCCGGCCCGGGGGACGGTGCGGCCGCGGTAGCCGAACACGTCGCCACGGTCGACGGCGTGCACGTCGAGCACGGTGGCGGTGGCCCGCAGGGCCGTGCGGTCGCCGAGCCAGAGGTCGGTGCCGATGCGGGGACGGAAGGTGAAGTCGGGGTACGCCGCGCGCAGCCGGCCGAGCTCGTCGCCGGTGAGGTGGCTGACCCAGACGACCGTGCCGGCCGGCCGGGGCAACCCGGCGGAGACGACGTCGGTGAGCAGCCGCTCGACCTCGGGCAGGTGCGACCCGGCGGCGAGGGGGAGGTGCAGCGCGACGCCTTCGAGGCGGTGCGGGCCGTCGCGACCCGCGAGCTCCTGGCCGGCGGAGCGGAGCTCGGCCGCGGACATCCCGTGCCGCAGCATGCTGGTGGTCCGCTCGAGCACGAACCGCGCCTGCGGCTCCCGCGCGAGCAGCGCGCCCAGGTCCTCGAGCCGGCTGACGGTGTGGATCACCCGCGAGGAGATCGCGGCGTCGACGCCCTCGGCGTCGCCGTGCGGCCGCCAGGGGGTCAGCACGAGCAGGTCGCCGTCGAAGCGGTGCGCGACGCTGTCGAGCTCGTCGTAGATGCCGACAGCGAGCGTGTCGACGCCGAGCCACGCAGCCTTGCGGGCGAGCCGGCCGACGGTGAAGCCGTAACCGTTGCCCTTCGCCACCGGGACCAGCCCGGGCTCGCCGGCCGCGACCTGCCGCAGGTGCGCGCGCCAGCGGTCGCCGTCGACGCGGAGGACCAGACTCATGCGGGGCTCACCTGGGACTCACCGGCGTTCCATGTAGAGCATGAACGCCTTGTAGAGCGGGCGGTTGAGCGGCAGGTCCCACTCGCCGGCGTACGCCACCGCCTGGCCGCCGGTGCCGACCTTGAACTGGAGGAGCCCGACGTGCGGGTCGTCGGCGTCGAGGGTGTCGGTGATGCCGCGCAGGTCGTAGACCTCGGCGCCCGCGGCCAGCGCGTCCTGGATCATCGCCCACTGGATCGCGTTGGAACCACGGACGTCGCGCTTCTCGGTGGAGGAGGCGCCGTAGGAATACCACGCATGCGTGCCGACCCGCACCGCGATCGTCGCGGCCACCAGGTCGCCCTCGTGGTGGGCCAGCCAGAGCCTGATCCGGCCGGGGTCCTCGGACCCGAGCGCGTCGAGCATCGTCTTGAAGTACGCCAGCCCGCGCGGGGTGAAGCCGTCGCGCTGCGCGGTCAGGACGTAGAGCTCGTGGAACGCCTCGAGGTCCCCGGTCGCGTCGCCGGCGTCGCTGGTCGAGCTTGTCGAGACCACCACCCCGCTCTTGGCGGCCTTCTTGATGTTGCGCCGCCACTGCTGGTTCATGCCGGCGAGGACCTGCTCCTCGGTCAGCGGCTTGCCGTCGTCGTCGACCAGCGGCAGGTGGAAGTTGTAGCGCGGCTGACCGGCCGCGAACCCCCCGTCGGCCCCCTGCTCGCGCCAGCCGAGCTCGCGCAACTGGGAGACCACGGCGGCTCCGGTGACGTCGCGCTCGGCCGGGGCGAGGTCGGTCAGGCGGCGTACGCCGGCATCGGCGATGCCCTCCTTGAGCTGGGCAGCGCTCCACCGCGCCGTCACCACCGGCGGCCCGATCCGCACCGCGAAGGCGCCCTCGCTCTTGGCGTGCGTGGCGAGCGCGTCGAGCCACGGCGCGAGGTCGGCGACGTCCCAGTCGAGGACGGGACCCTCGGGGAGGTAGGCCAGGCAGCGCTTCGTGCGGGGCAGGTGGCGGTAGAGGACCAGCGCCACGCCGGCCAGGCGCTGGTCGTCGGGTGGGCCGTCGAAGAAGCCGACGGACTGGCGCCGCCACTCGGCCTTCACCCGGCCCCAGGCCGGGGTCTGCAGGAAGCTCGCTGAGCTGCGTCCCCGTAGGAACGCGAGGTGCTCGGCCTCGGTCACGGGACGCACGATGATCACCCGAGCGACGTTACCGGTGCCGGTGGCGTCGACGCGCAACAGGGAAGGGACCCGAACGCTCCCCTGTGCCGTTCGAGTCCCTGCTGGGCGAGAGTTTGGCAGGGTCTGGCGCTCGCGTCCTCTTCTTTGCCCAGGTGGTCTGGCCCACCCCGACTTTGGTCTGTGTCACAGGGACCTTGACCGCGGTGGAAGTGCCGGTGTCAGGCGTGCTCGCGCAGCCAGGCGATGTCGTCGAGGTGCTCGGCTGCGCCGCCCGGCGTCTCCAGCACGACGGGGGCGCCGGCCTCCCGCACCACCGCGGCGAGGAGGTCGGGGTCGACCTTGCCCTGACCGAGGTTGGCGTGACGGTCGGCCCCGGAGTCGAACTCGTCGCGGCTGTCGTTGCAGTGCACCAGGTCGATGCGCCCGGTGATCGCGAGCACGTCGGCGACGACGGTCTCCATCTTGTTGCCGCCCGCGTGGGCGTGGCAGGTGTCGAGGCAGAAGCCGACCTGGTCGGCACCCTCGGCCGAGGAGATGGCGTCCCAGACGCCCTTGATCCGGTCGAGGTAGCGGGTCATGGCGTTGTCGCCGCCGGCGGTGTTCTCGATCAACAGCGGAAGCTTGAGGTCGGTGGCCTCGATCGCCTTGCGCCAGTTGTCGAACCCCTTGGTCGGGTCGTCGTCCTTGTTGACGTGGCCGCCGTGCACGATCAGCCCCTTGGCGCCGATGCTCGCCGCGGCGTCGACGTGCTGCTGGAGCAGCTTGCGGCTGGGGATCCGGATGCGGTTGTTGGTCGTGGCGACGTTGACGATGTAGGGCGCGTGGACGTAGAGGTCGATGCCGGCCGCCTCCGCGTCGGCCCTGAGCCCCTCGGCGCCCCCGGCGTAGCGGAACTCCGGGCCCTTGTAGCCCTGCGGGTCACCCAGGAAGAACTGCACGTGCGGCGCGCTGCGCGCCTTGGCCTCGGCGACCGGGTCGCTCTGCTCGACGTGGGCGCCGATCCTCAGGTCCGTCTGTCCAGCCATTCCGCCAGCCTAGGACGCCGCGCCGACAGTCGGTCGGGCACGAGGGGGTGCACGTCCGACGCCGGGCCGCCGATCGCGCGCAGGTGGGCGAGGGCGGCGGCGGCGGACGGCGTACGACGGCCCGGGTCCGGCTCGGTCAGCGCGTGCAGCAGCGGCTGCAGCGGACCCCACGGCACGCGGTCGGACGCCCGCGCGCCGGTCAGCAGCTCGACGCCGACGCGCCCGGCGGCGTACAGGTCCTGGCGGGGGTCGGGCCGGTCGGCCGAGTGGCCGGGCGCGAGGTAGCCGTCGGTGCCGATCGGCCCGTCAAGGTCGAGACCGCCGACGGCGATCCGCTGCTCGGCGGCGGTGGCGGCGACGCCGAAGTCGGCCAGCCGGAGATGGGGGCGGCCCCGCCCGGTGGCGTCGAGGAGCAGGTTGGCGGGCTTGAGGTCGCGGTGGACGACGCCAGCCGCGTGCACGGCCTCGAGGGCCTGGAGGAGCTGGTCGAGGAGCACCCGCACGGTCGGCTCGGGAAGCGCCCCGTGGTCGCGCAGGAGGTCGTGCACCGAGCCGCCCCGGACGAGGTCCATCACGAGCACGACGAGCTCGTCCTCGGCCGCCCAGCCCGTCGGCGCGAGCACGTGCGGATGCCGGATCCGCACCGACTGCTCGTGCACGAACCGCAGCAGCAGCCCGGTGTCCGTGTCGTGCCGCGCGAGCAGCTTGACCGCGACGGTGTCGCCGCTGCGCAGGTCGCGGGCCCGCCACACCGCGCCCATCCCGCCGGCGCCGACGAGGTCGAGGAGCAGGTAGCGACCGGCGACGGTCCGGTGTCGTCGGGAGGTGCGCATCGAGCGCCACCGTAAGGAGACCGGCGGCGGCGCGCAGGGCGCTCTCCACAGGGTCCGCGGGGCGTGCCGGGGGCCTGGTCGCGAATTCGGTCCGGCGTACGCCGCGCTGTTAGTCTTCAGCGTTCGCCTGGCGAGCGTGCCCCCGTGGGCCCGCGACCCGGACGAGTCTCGATCCTCGGCCTTCGTGCCAGGACCGTGACGCACCAGCCCTCCTGCCACGGATCGCCCGTGGCCGCCGAGTCCAGAGGAGGTGGGACCGCTGTGCGTGCCTACGAAGTAATGGTCATCCTCGACCCGAGTCTTGAGGAGCGGACCATCGAGCCGTCCCTCGACAAATACCTCAACGTCATCCGCAAGGACGGCGGCACGGTCGACAACGTCGACGTGTGGGGCCGCCGCCGGCTGGCCTACGAGATCAACAAGCAGGCCGAGGGCATCTACGCCGTCGTCACGCTGACCGCCGAGCCGGCCACGGTCAAGGAGTTCGACCGCCAGCTCGGTCTCAACGAGTCCATCCTGCGCACCAAGGTGCTGCGCCCGAGCGCTCACTGAGCTCTCGCCGGCGCCGGGGCCCCTGTGGAGGAGCCCTACCCAGCGTCGGAGGCGTCCGCAAGGATGCCGGTGATCCAGTCCAGCGACGTACTCATCCAGGAGACCTGACATGGCAGGCGAAACCGTCATCACCGTGGTCGGCAACCTCGTCGACGACCCGGAGCTCCGCTTCACCCCGTCCGGGGCCGCGGTGGCCAACTTCCGGATCGCCTCGACGCCGCGCACCTTCGACAAGAACACCAACGAGTGGAAGGACGGCGAAGGCCTGTTCCTGTCCTGCTCGGTGTGGCGCCAGGCGGCTGAGAACGTCGCCGAGTCGCTGGTCAAGGGCATGCGCGTGGTCGTCCAGGGTCGCCTCAAGCAGCGGCAGTACGAGACGCGTGAGGGCGAGAAGCGCACCGTCTACGAGCTCGACGTCGAAGAGGTCGGCCCCTCGCTGAAGTACGCGACCGCCAAGGTCACCCGCACCACGCGCCAGGGCGCGGGCGGCGGGTACTCCGGCGGCGGTGGCGGAGGCCAGCAGCAGGACGACCCGTGGGCGCAGCCCGCTCCCGCGCAGGGTGGCGGCCAGCAGGGTGGGTACGCCGCTCCGCAGGGCCAGCCGCAGCAGGGCGGCTACGCACCGCAGGGCGGCCAGTCGGCTCCGCCGAACGACCCGTGGGGCGCCCCCGGTGTCGGCGGCAGCCAGGAAGAGCCGCCGTTCTAGGTCTCGACTGAGCTCGACCCAGCACCGAACAACCCAATAGCCCAACCGCCACCATTCCGTCCCTGCTCCGCGCAGGGCCGGGCTCACTGAAAGGGAGCACCACAATGGCCAAGGCAGTTTTGCGCAAGCCCAAGAAGAAGGTTTGCCAGTTCTGTAAGGAGAAGGCGACGTCCGTCGACTACAAGGACGCCGCTCTGCTCCGCAAGTTCATCTCCGACCGGGGCAAGATCCGCGCCCGTCGGGTCACCGGCAACTGCGTGCAGCACCAGCGCGACGTCGCGATCGCGGTCAAGAACGCGCGCGAGCTCGCGCTGCTGCCCTACACCGCGACCGGCCGCTGAGCAGGGACTGGGAGGAGAACGACATGAAGCTCATCCTGACCCAAGAGGTCGAGGGGCTCGGCGCCCCCGGTGACGTGGTCGAGGTCAAGGACGGCTACGGCCGCAACTACCTCGTGCCCCGTGGCCTGGCGACCCGTTGGACCCGTGGCGGCCAGAAGCAGGTCGACGCGATCGTCGGCGCCCGCGCCGCGCGCGCGGTCCGCGACAGCGACCACGCCGACCAGCTGAAGGCCAAGCTCGAGGGCGGCACGGTGGACCTGAAGGTCCGCGCCGGCGCCGGCGGCCGGCTCTTCGGCGCCGTCACCACCGCCGACATCGCCTCCGCGCTGGAGACCGTGGCCGGCGAGGGTGTCGACAAGCGCACGATCATCGTCACCCAGCCGATCAAGTCGCTCGGCGCCCACCAGGTCTCGGTCAAGCTGACCGACGAGGTGGCCGCCAAGGTGGCGCTCAACGTCATCCCGGCTTGATCGACACCGCTTGATCGCTTGATCTGATCTGACGGCAGACCCCGTCCCGGACTCGTCCGGGGCGGGGTCTGCTGCGTTCTCTGTGGGCTCGGTGGTCGAGCAGCGAGCTTGCGAGCGGACAGTCGAGACCACCCGCGCCTCAGGCGACGCTCCGGATCCCGGTCACCAGCCACGCGTCGCCGCGCTCGCGGCGTACCAGCAGGATCGCCCGCGAGCCCATCAGCACGACGGTGAAGACGATCCACACCCAGACCAGCCCGCCGACCAGCGCCGCGACCGCGAGCACGACCGGGGCGTAGACGGCGAACATCACCAGCCCGGCCTTGGCGAGGTAGGTCCCGTCGCCGGCCCCGATCAGCACCCCGTCGAGCACGAACACCAGCCCGCTCAGCGGCTGCCCGATCGCCACCACGACGAGCACCGGCACCAGCAGGTCGCGCACGGACTGGTCGCCGGTGAAGAGCGCGCCGACGAAGGGCGCGGTCACCAGGGTCAGCACGCCGAGGACGACCCCGCCCCAGATGCCCCAGAGGATCATCCGCTTGGTCACGGCCCGGGTCGCGTCGACGTCGCCGGCGCCGAGCTGCCGCCCGGTCAGCGCCTGGGCGGCGATGGCGATCGCGTCGAGGGCGAAGGCCTGGAAGGTCCAGATCGTGAAGGCGAGCTGGTGGGTGGCCACCGAGACCGAGTCGTCGCCGCCGAGGCCATCAGGGCCGGACCGGGCGGCCAGCACGACGGCGTACGTCGTCACGAGCAGCGCGCCGCGCAGCGTTAGGGTGCGGATCACCAGGGCCACGGCGGCCCGGGCCGCGGCGGTGATCCCGGCGCGGTCGGGGGAGAGCGGGGAGCCCTCGCGTCGGGCGCCGCGCACGACCACGGTGGCCAGCGCGGCCGCCGAGGCGAGCTGGGCGAGCACCGACCCGAGGGCCGAGCCGGCGATCCCGAGCCCGTCGAAGGCCATGACATCGACGGGGACGCCGTACACGAGCAGCAGGTTGAGCAGCACGTTGAGCACGGTGCCGGCGACCGCCACGACGAGCGGCGTCCGGGTGTCCTGCAGTCCCCGGAGCACCCCGGTGGCGGCGAGCATGACGAGGAGCGGGGTGATGCCGAGCACGGCGATGCGCAGGTACGTCGCCGCGTGCTCGGTCACCTCGGCGCCGGCCCCGAACGCGCCGACCAGGGGGTCGGTGAGCAGCAACCCGAGGACGGTGGCGACCGCACCGATCAGCACCGCGAGCCACAGCCCGTCGACTCCCTGGGCGAGGGCACCGCGCAGGTCTCCCGCGCCGAGGTGGCGGGCGACGCTGCTGGTGGTGCCGTAGGCGAGGAAGACGCACAGCCCGACCACCGTCTGCAGCACCACCGCGGCGATGCCGAGGCCGGCGAGCTCGGGGGTGCCGAGGTGACCGACGATGGCGGCGTCGGAGAGCAGGAAGACCGGCTCCGCGACCAGGGCGAGGAAGGCCGGGAACGCCAGCCTCACGATCTCGCGGTCGAGAGGATGGGTCACGGCAGCAGACTAGACGGGTAAGGAGCAGAGGCGGGGAATGACCCCCACGCGACTAGCCCACCCACACCTGTGGAAAACATGTGGACAGACCTCTTGTCGACATAGCGTCTTTGCGACGACCAGATGGCGGGCAGGTGAACAACAGCTCGGACGAGTAGTTTTGCTCCACACCGTGTGGGAGAGCTGTTCGTGCAGGTCAGGAGCACTTTACGGGCCTCGAAACATTTCTTTGTCCCCAGGTCCCTCCACACCTGTGGGCCAGTCATCCACGGGGTGGAGAGAGTCATCCACCTCTGCCTCCGAACAATCCCCCGGTTGACATCTGCGGGGTTCTCTGGGCACCCCGCGGACCTTCTAGGTTCCGGTGTCGGACAACGTCCGATTCAGAGCCCCGTGAGCACCGTCAGTCGTATGGAAGGGTCTTGGCCCCCGTGCCTTCCAAGGTCGCAGATCTCCCCCCGGACCACCTGTTGTCGGTGGTCGTCCCTAACGTCCCCAACCGAACTGATGTTCGACTCACATGGGGAGCGCGACGGTGAGCATCACTGACCAGGGCCACGGGCCGGACGGCGCGTTCGTGGGCGACGGCTGGGGCGACGGCCCGGTCAGCTATGCCCCGGGCGAGGCGCCCTCGCGCCCCGGTGACCGCACCCCTCCGCAGGACATGGCCGCCGAGCAGTCCGTGCTCGGCGCGATGCTGATCAGCAAGGACTCGATCGCCGACGTCGCCGAGACGGTCCGCGGCGCCGACTTCTACCGGCCGAGCCACGAGCTGATCCACGACGCGATCATCGACCTCTACGGTCGCGGCGAGCCGGCCGACCCGATCACGGTGGTCGCCGAGCTCCAGCGTCGGGGCGAGCTGGCCCGGGTGGGCGGGGCGCCGTACCTCCACACCCTGTCGGCCAACGTCCCTATCGCCGCCAACGCGGGCTACTACGCCGAGATCGTCCGCGAGAAGGCCATCTTGCGGCGGCTGGTCGAGGCCGGCACCCGCATCGTGCAGATCGGGTACGCCGGCGAGGGCGCGGTCGACGACGTGGTGGACCAGGCGCAGGCGGAGGTCTACCAGGTCACCGACCGGCGCAAGGCGGAGGACTACGCGCCGCTGTCGGACATCATGGACGGCGTCCTCGACGAGATCGAGGCGATCAGCAACCGCGAGGCGGGGCTCTACGGCGTGCCGACCGGCTTCGCCGATCTCGACGACCTGACCAACGGTCTGCACGCCGGGCAGATGATCATCGTCGCCGCGCGTCCCGCGATGGGCAAGGCGCTGGCGCTCGACACCCCGCTGCCGACGCCGACGGGCTGGACGACGATGGGCGCGGTCGCCGTGGGCGACCTGTTGCTCGACGCGACCGGCCGGCCGACGCGGGTGGTGGCGGCGACCGAGGTGATGATCGGGCGGCCCTGCTTCGAGCTGACCTTCTCCGACGGCGCGTCGATCGTGGCCGACGAGCAGCACCAGTGGCGCACGTCCACCCTGCTCGAGGGCGGCCGGCACCGGCGCGACGGGGCCAACCCGTTCAGCGGCCGGCACCGCCGCTTCGTCTCCGAGGTGGCGCGACACCGCGCGGCCGTCGAGTCGGAGGAGACCGGCGCCCGCACGCGTACGACGGCCCAGCTCGCGGCGTCTCTCGAGCAGGTGCACACGATCGCGCTGCCCGACGGCGGCGCGGTCAAGATCGAGGACGTACGCCGCGTCCCCGGCGTACCAGTGCGCTGCGTGCAGGTCGACAACGACGAGCACCTCTACCTCGCCGGCCCGACGTCGATCCCGACCCACAACTCCACGCTGGCCCTCGACCTGTGCCGCGCGGCGTCGATCCACAACAACCTGACCAGCGTCTTCTTCAGCCTGGAGATGACGCGCTCCGAGATCACCATGCGGCTGCTGTCGGCCGAGGCGAAGGTGCCGCTCAACCACATCCGCAACGGCAACATGGACGACGGCGACTGGGAAAAGCTGGCCCGCAAGATGGGCGAGGTCTCCTCGGCGCCGATGTTCATCGACGACTCGCCCAACATGACGATGATGGAGATCCGCGCGAAGGCCCGCCGCCTCAAGCAGCGCCACGACCTCCGCGTGGTCGTCATCGACTACATGCAGCTGATGACGTCGGGCAAGAAGGTCGAGTCCCGCCAGCTCGAGGTCTCGGAGTTCTCCCGCCAGATCAAGCTGCTGGCCAAGGAGCTCGAGGTCCCGATCATCGCTCTTTCACAGCTCAACCGTGGTCCTGAACAGCGCGGCGACAAGCGCCCGATGATGAGTGACCTTCGCGAGTCAGGCTGTCTCACCGCCGACACCCGGTTGATGCGTGCTGACAACAACGCCGAGATCACTCTGGGCGAGCTGCTGTCGTCCGAGGCGCGTGACATCCCCGTCTGGTCGCTCGACGATCGACTCAAGCTGGTGCCGCGCACGCTGACGCACGCGTTCCCGTCGGGCACCAAGGAGGTCTTCGAGCTCACGCTGACGTCGGGTCGACGGATCAAGGCGACGGCCAACCACAAGTTCTTGACGTACGACGGCTGGAAGCCGCTGTCCGACCTGAAGCCCGGCTCTCGCATCGGCTCACTGCGCCACGTGCCGCCGCCGCTGGAGGTCGCGACGCGCGACGACGACGAGGTCCTGATCCTCGCTCACATGCTGGGGGACGGCTCGTTCGTGAAGCGGCAGCCGATCCGCTACGCCAGCATCGACGAGCGCAACCTCACCGCAGTGACCGAGGCGGCGGAGCGTCGCTTTGGCATCACCGCTGTGCGCGACGACTACCCCGCTGCCCGGGTGACGACGCTGAGGTTGCCGGCGCCTCACCGACTGGCCCGGGGCAAGCGGAACCCGATCGCTGCGTGGCTCGACGAGGACGGCCTCTTCGGGCTGCGTAGTCACGAGAAGTTCGTGCCGAGCTGGGTCTTTGGTCTGCCCAAGGCGCAGGTCGGTCTGTTCCTCCGTCACCTGTGGGCGACCGACGGGTCGATCGGTTACGACGCAAAGAACAACCTGGGTCGCGTCTACTACGCGTCGACGAGCCGCCAACTGGTCGACGACGTCGCGCGACTCCTGCTGCGATTCAACGTCTTCACCCGGATCAAGCGGGTGACGAAGGCGGGCTACCGCGACGGCTGGCACCTCTTCGTCTATGGCGCGGAAAACCAGCTCCGCTTCTGCGACGACATCGGCGTCCACGGTCTGCGTGGCGAGAAGGCCGCCGCCCTGGCCGAGCGACTCCGGGGCGTCCGCAGCAACACCAACCTCGACACGATCCCGCCCGACGTGTGGACGAAGGTGAAGTCGGTGCTGGCCGAGCAGGGCATGTCACACCGGGAGTTCGCGGCAGCCATGGGCTCCTCGTTCTGTGGGTCGACGATGTGGAAGCACTCACCGAGCCGTGAGCGGCTCGCCAAGGTGGCCGACATCCTCGACGATGCCGACCTCGAGGTCCTCGCCACCAACGACGTCTACTGGGACGCCGTCGCCACCATCGAGCCGCTCGGCGAGCAGCCGGTGTACGACGCCACCGTGATGGGCACCCACAACTTCGTCGTCGAGGGCATCGCGGCTCACAACAGCCTTGAGCAGGACGCTGACATGGTGATCCTCCTGCACCGCGACGACGTCTATGAGAAGGAGTCGACTCGCCCCGGCGAGGCCGACCTCATCGTCGCCAAGCACCGCAATGGCCCCACCCGCGACATCACCGTCGCCTTCCAGGGCCACTACTCGCGCTTCGTCGACATGGCCCACTGAGCCATCTCCGAGGCGGGTCCAACCGCCGCGAGAGCTCCGCGCGGCTCAAATCGGCCGCCTTGGCGTCCGGTACCACATGCGGTACCATCCAGAGTGGCCTCGGTGGAGTCGATCGTTGCAGCGATGCGAAACAGCCAGCAGAACGTTGCGTACAACGACCTCCACAAAGTCTGCGAACACTACTTCGGAAGCCCGCGCCAGACGGGGTCCTCACACGCGGTGTTCAAGACGCCATGGCCTGGGGACCCTCGGGTCAACATTCAGAACGACAAGGGCAAAGCCAAGGCTTACCAGGTGCGGCAAGTATTGAAGGCGATCGACAAGAAGGAGGGCAAGTGATGAACACGCTAGAGCGGCCGCAGGTTGATGTGTCTCATTACACGTACCGCGTCGCGTGGTCTGTCGAAGACGGCGAGTTCGTCGCCACCGTCGCTGAGTTCCCGTCGCTCTCCTGGATCGCCTCCTCCCAAATCGAGGCTCTCCAGGGTCTTGAAGCGCTCTTGTCCGACGTCGTGGTCGATATGCAGAGGCAAGGCGAAGACGTGCCGGAGCCGATTTCTGAGCGCAGCTATTCCGGGAAGTTCAACCTTCGACTCGGCGAGAAGCTCCACCGCGAAGTTGCGCTACGCGCCGCTGAGGAGAACCTCAGCATCAACCAATGGGTCGTTCGAAAGCTGATGGCTGACGCGTAAGCGCTGAAGCCAACCACGTCGTTCGTGAGACCGTCGCCATGGCTTGCGGCGGCCGACCGCCGAAGGGTTGACCGGACAAGCCCTGGCCACGTGGGCACCAGCGTCCTCCCTCCACGACCGGGCGCTGCAGTCGCTCGAATGGTGACCACCAAGAAGGGCCGCCCGGCCGGATGCCTCCCCGGATGTGACGCACAGGTATCGAACTCAGCCCAACGCCCAACGCGCTACCAGCAGGTGTAGACACGCTCGCTATCTCGACGAGCCAGAATGCACACCATGGTGGAACAGGAGAGCTTCGACGGGGACCGGTACGACGACATGCCCGAGACGGTCGACGAACTCCTGACCTCAGCAGCCGAAGACGAGGTGGAGGCGATCACGATGCACGAGTTGGGTCGGTACCACGAGCTCGAGGGTCCTTGCATCTACTGCGCCGGACAAGATCGCCACTGAAGGCTTGCAATGCCCTACACCGGTCGGACGGGCCGGTGAGTGCGTCACAGCCGCTAGTGACGCGGGCTGGGGAGCCGTACCAATCACTCACGGGCGGCGTAGAGGGGACCGAGGGTGACGGAATCGCCCGGTCCTCGGCGCGCGCAGCGTCCGACTCTTCGACCGTCAGTCGGACAACTGAGGCCACCCCAGAGCCATCGCCTGGCGTCGGGGTCCGTCAGTCGAGGGTCTGGAGGGCCTTGACCTCGTCGCGCGCGGCGACGACGGCGGCGTGCTGGCGGGTGACGACTGCTCGGAAGCCCTCACTGAGGTCCTGCTGGAGGGCGCTCTCGTACTCCGACACGGCATGGTCCTCGCCGGTCACGGCTGCGCCGAGGACGGCGCCGGCGTCGTCGCCGGTGACGGCATCCTTGAGCGCGATCCACCCGCGGTGCAGGGCGGCTGCGGCGGTGCCGCTCTCGTCGACGTCGTCGCCGTACTCGTGGCCCATGTCGACGATCTCTTGGCGGAATCCCGCACGCTGCTCGGAGAGTCGTCGGAGGGTGGCGGCCCAAGCGCTGCGGTCGCTCTCCTCCACCTTGTCCGCGGCTGAGGCGAACCCCCGCTCCCCGTCCTTCAACGTCTCGACGAGTTCCTTGGCGACCTTCTTGTCGTCAGTCATGGGTGGCTCCTGGATCGGTTGGGCGGACGGCGGAAGACGAACGGCCGTTCCGTACCCGTCGACCGACGCGACATACGCCCCCGACGTCGGGCGGGGCGTCAGCGCACCTCGACGAGCAGGAACTGCGAGACCTGACCGGGCTCGCGCTGACGACGCCCCCCTCGACCCCGCTCGGCCGCGGCCGCGGGTGGCTCGAGGGCGGTCACGGCCAGCACCTCGACGGGCTCGAGGTTGCCGCCGGCGACCTCGATGCCGAGCGTGGAGTAGCGCAGCGGCCCGGTGAGACCAGCCGGGAAACGGCGACACAGATCAGGCTCACGCAGGTCTATCTGAATGCCCAGGGGGTACGTAACCCCGCGGTGCCTGCTCACGGGCCCCCCAACTGAAGGGTCGGCGTGTTCCTCTCTCTCGTTCTCGTCCTCGGCATCGTGGTGGCGTTGGTGATCTGTTGCCGGCCGCTTCCCGCTGTGGGCGACGCGACGGTGGGAGAAGCGCCCGGCGCTCAACGGGGGCCTGAGCGCGCATGAACTTTTCCGGGCACCCGCGCATCTCACGAAAGGACACGCCTGGCTTCTCCAAGCGTGTCGAACGGTCGCGCATCTAGCGCGGCCACCCCCCACTCGTGGGGATCTATGGAGGGATAGACAGCAATGAATCTCGGGAACAGTCACTTCCGCACGCCACTCGGCCTCATCGCCGCCGCACTCGCGGCCTCGATGATGTTCGTCGTCGGTGGCAGCTCTGCAGCGATCGCGTCCGGCTCGGAGCAGAACGTCTCCGCGGCCACCAACGTCGCCAAGAACTCCGCCGGCAAGATGAAGTCCACCGTCAAGGGCAAGACCTCCGGCGGCGGCACCCTCGGCGGCACCTTCACGCCGCTGAAGTTCAAGAACAAGGACGGCGTCGCCCAGGTCAAGGGCGTGCTCGACGGCGTCATCACCAACGCCGACGGGTCCAAGTCGAAGTTCACCGCCATCCGCAGCCTCGAGCTGAAGAAGGTCAACGGCCAGAAGCTGTCGAGCCTGGCGACCGGCACAGCTGCGAACGCCGCCGCGTGCGACGTCCTCAACCTGGTGCTCGGTCCGCTGGACCTCAACGTGCTGGGTCTCGAGGTGCACCTCAAGCAGGTCGTGCTCGACATCATCGCCGTCCCGGGCGCCCTGCTCGGTGACCTGCTCTGCGCGGTGGCCGGCCTCCTGAGCGGTGGCGTCCTCGGCAACCTGCTCGGTCAGCTGGTCGGGATCCTGAACGACATCCTCGAGCAGCTCGGCCTGGGCGTCTGACCAGACAGCAACGCTGATCCGCACTACACGACCGCCCCGGGTGACACCGCCCGGGGCGGTTGTCGCGTCCGGGGCGGCCGGCTGGGCGCGGTCTCACCTTCGGGCGGATGACAACCGACGCGCGCACCGCGCCGATCCGCTTGGCTAGGCTGCCCGGAGCCCACCACGAGGAGCACAGATGTCCGAGGCGCGACCGCCCTTCCCGCCCTTCGACGCCGAGACGGCCGCCCAGAAGGTGCAGGCCGCCGAGGACGCCTGGAACAGCCGCGACCCCCAACGGGTGAGCCTCGCCTACACCGAGGACTCCGTCTGGCGGAACCGCGACACCTTCCTCACCGGCCGCGCGGAGATCGTCGAGTTCCTGACCGCCAAGTGGGAGCGCGAGCAGGACTACGTGCTGCGCAAGAGCCTCTGGGCCTTCACAGACGACCGCATCGGCGTGCGCTTCCAGTACGAGTGGCACGACGACCAGGGGCAGTGGTGGCGCAGCTATGGCAACGAGCTGTGGGAGTTCGGCTCCGACGGCCTGATGCGCCGTCGCGAGGCGTCGATCAACGACGTCGCCATCGACGAGTCAGCGCGTCGCCTCTTCGGTCCCCGGCCCGACGACGAGCGCGGGCCGGGGCACGAGATCCCGCTGCAGTAGGGATCAGGGCAGCAGGTAGTCCATCGCCCTCCCCAGCACCCCGTCGCGATCGGCCGCCTCGACGCCACGCAGGTCGAAGCCCATCAGCAGGGTCGTCGGGGTGGCGATGGTGTTGCCGACCGGGAAGGACGAGGAGTCGGTGCGGATGAAGTCGTTGGCGTTGGCGCCGCTGCCCTCAGGTGGTCCGCTGACGCTCCAGCCGCCGAGGTCGGTCTCGAACGACGTGAACGTGCCGTCGGGCAGCGTGATGTCGTCGAGGAAGACCCCGAGGCCCTGAGTGGACCAGTCGCTGGCGTACGCGATCGAGATCTCGACCGTCTGGCCGGCGTACGCGTCGAGATTGATGCTCCACTCCTGCCAGCCGTGCGAGCTGCCGCTGGCCGCGTTCCACGCCCCACCGTCGGCACCGACCGGCGCGCAGGTGAGCTGGTCGACCCGGGTCTGGTAGTTGAGCAGCTGCGGGTGCAGCGAGCTCCAGCCCTCGTCGGCGATGCAGCTCTCACCTGTGCTCTGCGTGGTGTGGCCGTTGGCGTCGGGAAGGGTCGTCCAGTCGTCGCCACCGGCCGTGCGGGCCTCGACGAAGAGGTAGTCCCAGTCCGGTTCGGTGTCGTACGACGTCCAGAACGACAGGTTCCCGCCGCCGTCCGGAACGGCGATCTCGCGGGTCAGTCTCTTGTAGGAGACGTCGGCGCTCTGCGAGTAGACGTACTGGTCACCCGTGTGCGGCTCGTAGGGCCCGCCCGGCTTGTCCCAGCGCGCGACCGGCCGGCTCTCGAACTGCGGGAAGTCGTCGACCGGGAGCGCGCCGCTCGTCGCCAGCCAGGAGTGCCCGCCGAACCCGTCCTCCATGCCCCAGTCGAACCCGGCGAACGGGGAGGCGATGCCGGTCGAGTCGAAGGTGGCGCCGTTGTCGTCGATGCCGTCACTCGGGATGGGCACGTAACCGCCGAAGTGGTACTGCAGGACGTCGTTGGTCCCGTCGCCACCGAAGACGGACCCCCACTGCGGCAGGCAGCGGCGTGGGTCGGTCCCTGCGGGCGCCGGCAAGCAGGGGATCTCTCCCTTCGGGTCGTACAGCTGGGAGGTGAAGCCGGAGGAGTACTGCAGGCCGGCGTTGGTGCCGGCCATCAGGACCCGGCCGCCCTCGTTGAGGTACGAGCGCAGCTCGAGGAGGTTGTCCATCGCCAGGCGGTCGCCGTTGCCCGGATCGCGGCCCGGTGCGCGGGTCACGATGTCGCTGCCGGTCTCGAAGACCACGGCGTCGTAGTGGCTGAGGACCCCCAGCGCGTCCGGCGCGACCCGTCCGTTGGCGTCGACGTCGTAGACGTCGGAGGGCAGACCGTTGGCGGTCAACGCGTCGACGTACGTCGAGACCGCGAACGGCCCGCCGGCCGGGTAGACGGGCGAGGCGCCGGTGTAGTCCTCTGCCGCCACGACCAGGACGGGATCGTTGCTCTCCGACACGGCTTGATAGGTGAACGAGTCGCTGCGCTGCTTGCCGCCCTCGAACCACACCTCGACCGAGTCGCCGGGGTTCGTCCCCGTCACCACGCCGCGCATCTGGCGGTAGTAGACACCGACCGGGTCGTACTTCGACCCGCCCTGCCACTCCTGGGTGGTCTTGGTGACGGTCCGGCCTCCGTTGATCTTGTACTTGAGGCTGACCGCGCCGAGGCTGCGCTTGGCGATGACCGCGACCGGCTGGGGGTCGCCGTAGGACTTCGTGAAGGTCAGCTGCACGCCCGGGTTGCCGCTCTTGTAGGCGTCGTCGCTCTCGAGGTAGAAGGGCTTGGTCTTGATCCCCGTGACCGTCTTGGGGTCGTCGGGGTCGAGAGCGGAGTCCGCCACCGAGCGCGCGAACGGCAGCACGCGTTGGAACTCCTCCTGCACGAGAGCCTCGTCGTCGGGGAAGACGAACCCGCAGCCCTCGCATCCCTCGGACAGCTCAGGCGTCCAGGCCAGGGCGCCGGTCACCGAGTGCGCATAGTCGTTGACCTCGCCGTTCGTCACGTAGAGGACGTCGGAGCTCAGGCCCGGGTGGAAGTCCGGGATCGCCGGGGCGTCCAAGTTGCCGGACATCGCGTAGTAGATCGGGTCGTCCATGGTGGGCGTGCCCGTCTGCCAGCCGTCGGGGTAGATGAGCCACCGACCGGCAGAGTGCCAGTTGACCTGGAAGGCGAAGCCGATCCGGTCGAGCAGCCCGCCGAGCGCCTGGGTCTCGGGCTCCGAGCCGGGGCCCGGTCCGCGGTAGGTCTGGTCACTGGGGAGCGATGAGGAACCCTCCTCGTCGTACCCCCAGTGGTTGGGGAAGTTGCGGTTGGGGTCGACTCCGTCGTTCAGCGTGATGATGCCGTCGTTGTCGTTGTCACGGAGGTTCTTGCGCCAGAGGCGCTCGACGTCGAAGGAGTACTGGTAACCGTCCGGGTTGGCCACCAGCACGAACCACAGCTCCGTGGACTGCAGGAGCTTGCGGACCGTCCGGTCGTTGGCCCGCCACCGCGAGATGTAGTAGTTCATCAGCCGGCGGTTGACCTCGGTGGAGATCCACTCACGCGCGTGCTGGGTGGAGCTGTAGAGCACGGCGGGCCGCTTGCCGTCGGGCTGGTCGTTGGCGCCCTGGGTGAGCTTCACCGCGATGATCTCGCGGCCGTTGCCGGTGTGGCCGATGACCTCGAGCTTGACCAGCTGGGGGTTCTGGGCCGCCGCAGCGTACAGCTGGTCGCGGATGCCGCCGGGCTCGTCGTACGAGCGCCACACGTTGTAGCCGTTGAGGGCCTGCGCGGCCGCGAACTGCCGGACCGTCTTGCCGCCCTTCACACGGGTGAGCTTCACGTCCACGCCGCGCGCCTCGAGCTGCGCGGCCTCCGACCCGCTCATCACGAGCTGCAGCTCGACGCCGCCCCTGACCTTGCGCTGGGCGGTGACGTCGAGGCCCTGGGCGACGACGTCGGGCAGCTGGGCCGCCGAAACCCTTGCCGTGTAGGCATTCAGGCGTTCTTGCGCTCTCGGTGCTGCGGGTGCCGGCCCGGCGTTCGCGGGTGTCAGGGCCACACACATGGCGGTGACGACTCCGGCAACGAGTGATCCGATGATGAATCGGCGCATTGCTCCACCCCCCAGTGGGAAACCCACAGCATTGCACCGGGCCTCAGGGCTGGCAACGGCTCCGAACCGCCGAAGTACAAGCCTCTCCTGACCGCACGGGGCAGCGGGTCTCGATGACACCTGCCAGCAATCCGGTCGACTGGAGCCCCGTGCCGCTGGGTAGGTTCGCGACCATGACGTCGCCCTTCGTGCCTGCCGACTTCGACCCGCCCACCTCGCTCGTCGGTGACGGGTTCTACCTCGAGCCGCTGGGCCCCCAGCACAACGACGCCGACCACGCCGCGTGGACCTCGAGCATCGACCACATCCGGTCGACGCCCGGCTATCCCGACGGCAACTGGCCGCCTGCCGACGGGATGACCCTCAAGCGCAACTACGCCGACCTGCTCCGCCACGAGGACGACTTCGAGCAGCGCAAGGGCTTCACCTTCACCGTCCGCGATCCCGCCGACGACGACGTGATCGGGTGCGTCTACCTCTACCCCACCAAGTCCGACGAGCACGACGTCACGATGCAGAGCTGGGTGCGCGCCTCCAAGGCCGAGCTCGACGGGCCGTTGGCCGACGCCGTGTTCGCCTGGCTGGCGGCCGACTGGCCCTGGGAGCGCGTCGACCGCTGCGGCCGTTGACAGGCTGATGCGCAACCTGAGTGGTGGTGGTCTCGACTATCCGCTCGCTGCTCGACCACCAACACGGGCGGTCAGGTAGTAGCAGCCGACGGGGTCGCCGCCGCCGTACCCCAGCGGCAGGTACGCCGCCGGGCCGCTCACGTCGAGCGGCTCCCAGACACCCTCGGCCTCCAGGCGGTCGATGACGGCCGGGCACTCGCGCGACGACCACAGGTCCTCGCGCTGCGTGACGACGACGAGACCGCCGGGTGCGGTCACCCTGGCCAGCTGGCGCCAGATCGCCTCGACGTCGGGAAGGTAGGTCATCACGCCGACGCAGACGACGGCGTCGACGCTGTCGTCGGCCAGCGGGAGCGGCTGCTGGAGGTCGGCCGGCTCGAGGACGTCGTACGCCCCGGACTGCCCGGCGACCGCCAGCGACGACTCCGAGAGGTCGAGCCCGGTGAGCCGGCCGGTGAAGCCGTGGGCTCGGAGCGCCTGGCCGACCAGCCCGGTCCCGCAGCCGACGTCGAGGATCGAGGTCGCCTGCGAGTGCCGGGTCATGATGGTCTCGGCCACCACCGTGGGCGCGGCGTAGGACCACGCGGCGAGGTCGGCGTCGTACGTCTGTGCCCACTCGTCGTAGCGGCCGGCGACCTGGGTCGGGTCGCTCGGGTCCGCGCTCAGCCAGTCACCGATGGAGTCGTCGTCCGCCACGACGTCAGCGTCTCACCGGCGCGCGGCCGCCTGCCACAGCGGCATGGCGACCGAGGCGAGCAGCTGGGTCTGCGCTCGACCCCGAGGTCGTCGCCACGCTGCTCGCCCCGCGGCGCGAGCACGCCGCCCTGGAGAGACTCACCCCCCGCGAGCGCGACGTGCTCGGGCTGACGGCCGAGGGCCGCACCAACGTGGGCATCGCGCGCCGCTTCTGGCTCGCGCGACCCGCTAGCCGACCGGTGGTCGAGGAACCCGGTCTCGGTCGGTCGCTGCGCGACCTCCTCGACGACCGGGGACGCGGGCGATCTCCCCCTGGAAGGAGCGATGAGTTTCGGGCTCCGCGTGCGTCAACATGGCCCATGAGCACGCAGACGCCCCGGCCCGCTGAGGCAGACGTCCTGAACCCTGGTGACGACGGGTACGACGGGGCCAGGCGGGTCTGGAACGCCATGGTCGACCGGCGCCCGCGGCGGATCGTGCGCTGCCGCAGCGCTGCCGACGTGGCCGCCGCCGTCGTGGCGGCGCGGGCCGAGGGCCTCGAGATCGGGATCCGCTGCGGCGGGCACTCGGTGGTCGGTCACGCCGTGCCGGACGACGGGGTGATGCTCGACCTGCGGCCGCTCGGGGCCGTACGCGTGGATCCGGACTCCCGTCGTGCGTGGCTCCAGGGCGGCGCGCTCCTGGGTGCCCTCGACGCCGCGACCCAGGCGCACGGCCTCGCCACGACCGCCGGCAACGTGTCCCACACCGGTGCGGGCGGGCTGATCCTCGGCGGCGGCATGGGCTGGCTGGCCCGCCAGCACGGCCTCTCCTGCGACAACGTCGTCTCCTTCGAGGTGGTGACCGCCGACGGGCAGGTGCTGCGCGCCTCGGCCGACGAGCACCCCGACCTCTACTGGGCGCTGCGCGGCGGAGGCGGCAACTTCGGTGTGGTGACGGAGTTCGAGCTGCGCCTGCACGACACCGGCACCAGGGCCGTCACCGCGGAGGTCGACCTCCCGGCCACCGATGCCCGCGACGCCATGCGCACGTGGCGCGACCTCGCGATGGACGCGCCGCGCGCGGCGACCCACCTGGCCGTCGTCGCGGGCGGGATCGCCACCCTCGGGCTGGTCTGGGTCGGCGACCCAGAGGCGGCTCGCCCGCACGTCGACGCCCTCACCGCTCTCGGCCCGGTGGTCGCCGAGCGCGTCGCGGAGACGACGTACGTCGCCCTCCAGACCCGCGAGGACGACATCGAGGCGCACGACATCCGCCGCTACTGGAAGGGCCACTACTTCGCGGCGCTCACCGACGACGCCGTCGACGCGTTCCTCTCCCACGACCCGGCGGCGGCCGCCAGCCTGCAGCGGTACGGCGGCGCGATCGCCGACGTGCCGGTCGACTCCACGGCCTTCAGCCGCAGGGACACGGCGTTCGAGTACGTCGGCGCCGCGAGGTGGACCGACCCCGACGAGGACTCGACGCGCATCGCGGTCGCCCGCGCCAACGCCTCGCTCGTCGAGCCCTTCGCCAGCGGGATCTACGTCAACACCCTGGGCGACGACGGGATCGCCGGTCTTCAGCGGGCCTACCCGCCCGAGACCCTCGCCCGGCTGCGCGCGGTCAAGGCGGCGTACGACCCCCAGAACGTCTTCCACCTCAACCAGAACATCCCGCCGGCGAGCTGAGCCCCTACAACAGCGCGAGGAAGGCGCTGACGTCGTCGTCGGTCGTCGCGAACGACGCCACAAGGCGGACCATCTCGTCGTCGCCGCGCTCCTGCTCGGTGTGGAAGCTGGCGCCGGCCGCGCGAAGCCGCGCTGCCGTCGCGCGCGACAGGACCGGGAAGACCTCGTTGGCTGTCGAGTCCCACTCGAGCGTCACGTCGAGCCGCCCCGCCAATCCCGCGACGAGTCGCGCCGCCATCGCGTTGGCGTGCGCTGCCGTCCGCAGCCAGGCGTCGTCGGTGAGGTAGCCCTCGAGCTGCGCCGCCACGAACCGCTGCTTGCTGAAGGTGTGGCCGGTGCGCTGCCGCAGATCGCCGATGGTGGGGTGGGCCCCCGGGTCGAACACGACCACCGCCTCGGCCGCCCAGCAGCCGTTCTTGGTGCCGCCGAAGCTCATCAGGTCGACCCCGGCCCGCCAGGTGAGGTCGGCGGGGAAGGCCCCGGTCGCGGCGACCGCGTTGGCGAACCTGGCCCCGTCCAGGTGCACGGCTGCACCGATCGCATGGGCACGTTCGGCGAGCCGGGCGACCTCGTCCGGCGCGTAGACGGTGCCGAGCTCGGTCGCGTTGGTCAGGCTCACGGCTGCGACGCGTGCGCTCCGGCCGGCGAGCGGGGACCGGGCCAGCGCATCGTCGAGACCTGCCGGCGACATCCGGCCGTCGGCTGTTGCGATCGGCACGAGCTTCATCCCGGTCAGGAGCTCGGCGCCGTTCAGCTCGTCGACGTGCAGGTGAGCCTGCTCGGTGCACACGACGTACCCACCTGGGCGGGCGAGCGCCTGCAGGCAGAGGAGGTTGGCGGCGGTGCCGGTCGGCACGAAGAGCACGGCGAGCTCGTGCTCGAAGACCTCGGCGAGCATGCCGGTCACGCGTGCGGTCAGCGCGTCGTCGCCGTACGCCGGCGCGAAGCCGTCGCCCGCTCGCGCCAGCGCGGCCGCCACCTCCGGCGTGACGCCCGACCAGTTGTCGCTGGCGAACTGCATCGGCGCTCTTGACGCGTCTTGCGCGACGGTCACGAGGCGGCGCCTGTGGACAAAAGAGACGGACGCGACAATTCGGCGTATAATCGTCTCATTGTCGACATTATACATGTCGGGCCTGTTCGTCATCCGACTGTGAGATCGTCCGAAGGAGATGCCCATGACTGACTCGGGTCAGCTGGCGCCACTGAGACTGGAGAGTACGCCGGTGCTCGTCGCCGACCGGCTGCGCGAGGGGATCCTGGACGGCACCTTCCCGCCGCGCACCCAGCTCTCCGAGGTCGCGCTCGCCCAGCAGCTGTCCGTCAGCCGCGGACCCATCCGCGAGGCGATGCAACGGCTGCTCCAGGAGGGGCTGCTGCGGGGAGAGCGCAACCGCGGCGTCTTCGTCGTCGACCTCGGCGCCAGCGACGTGCGCGACATCTACCTCGCCCGCGGCGCCGTCGAGCGCACCGCTGCTGCCATCGTTGCCGAGCACGGGACCGAGGCGGACTTCGCGGCGATCCAAGCCAAGGTCGACGACCTGGCCGCCGCGGTCGACGACAACTGGGTCGAGCTGACGCGGCTCGACTTGCAGTTCCACCTCGCCCTCGTGGCCGCCGCCGGCAGCGCGCGGCTCGACCGGATGTTTCGGACCCTGATGGCCGAGTCGCAGCTGTGCATCGCGCGGCTCGAGCCGTTCTACGCCGGTCGCGGCGAGGTCGTGCGCGAGCACCAGGCGATCCTCGACGCGCTGCGCATCAAGGACCTGGCTGCCGCCGACCGGCTGGTGGCCGAGCACATGGAGATCTCCGCGACACGGCTGGCGAGCGGCGGGACGGACTAGCCCTCAGATCGCGGTCTCGAAGCGACCGATGGTCGCCCGGTCGATCACGTCCCGGTCCAGCTCCAAGCCGAGCCCCGGCCCGTCGGGCGCCCGCACCTTCCCGTCGACGACCTCGAGCGCTGTGGTCGCACCGAACGCCCACGGCTCCACGGGAAAGGGCTGCTCGTAGTAGCCGCCCAGCCCGAGCCCGAGGATCAGCTGCAGGTCGGTGACCTGGGTGACCGTGGTGCCATAGCTGCACAGCTGGAGGTCGAGGCCGTACGCCGCCCCGAGCGCCGCGAACTCGCGCACGTGGTCGACGCCCCCCTCCATCGTCTGGGTGCGCAGCGCCGCCCACGGCCGTGCGGGCAGGATCAGCGCCAGCTCGGCCGGGTCGTCGACGAGGCCCCCCGCCGGGACCATCGGGGTAGCCAGGGTGCGGGCGAGCTCCGTGTAGCCGGCGACGTCCCGGTCGGGCAGCGGCGCCTCGAACCAGAGGCAACCGAGGTCGTCGAGGGCGCGGCCTACCCGCAGCGCGCCCGCCAGGTCGTAGACCGACTCCGCGTCCACGATCACCTCGACGTCGGGATGCGAGCGGCGCACCTCCGCGACGCTGGCCACGTCCGCCTCCGGGTCTCCGGAGACGTGCAGCTTCACGGCCCTATATCCGTCGGAGCACACCCGCCGCATCAGGTCGTCGAGGGTCGCCGGATCCCGCTCGAAGGGCAGTGACGCGTACGCCGGCACCTCGTCGCGCGCGCCGCCCACCAGCTGGTGCAGGGGTACGCCGGCGTGCCGGCCGACCAGGTCCCAGCAGGCGACCTCGAGCGCTGCGACCGGAACCGCTCGCGACGCCGACGGCTTGCGGCTGCGGGCCAGGGCGGCGATGGCGCCCGGCTGCAGCGGGTCCTCCCCGAGCACGGCGGGCGCCATGGTGCGCAGCGCCTCCAGCGGACCCAGGTCGAAGGCGCCGAACGAGTCGGACTCGACGGCCCCGATGCCGGCGCGGCCGGTGTCGTCGGTGACCACGGCGTAGGTCACCGTGGTGAAGACCTCGGGCAGCGCCTCGGTGAACTGCACCTCCGGCATCGGCGGCCCAGCCGCGATCACCTCCACGCCAGTGATCAGCGGAGCCATGCCCACCCCTCGCTGTGTTGTCAGATCTGCGGATTGTAGACATTCTTTCCTGGCAGTGTCTGCAGCTGATCTCGACGACAGGAGCGACGCGTGGGTGCACGACGTCGGGCGCGCGGCCGGACCACGCGCGACCGGATCTACATCGGTGGTGCCTGGGTGGCCTCCGCCGGTGCCGAGGTCATCGACGTGGTCGACCCCACCGTCGGCCTGGTGATGGGGTCGGTCCCGGCGGGCGCGCAGGCAGACGTGGACGCCGCGGTGGCTGCTGCTCGCGCGACCTTCTCCGAGTGGTCGCAGGTGCCGGCCGCCGAGCGGGCGGCGTACCTCTCCGCCATCGCCGACGGCCTCGAGCGTCGCACGGACGAGCTGGCCGAGCTGATCGCCCTCGAGGTGGGCATGCCGGAGCACCAGTGCGTCGACGAGCAGATCCCCGTCGAGGACTTCAGGGTGCACGCCGAGCTGGCCACGACGTACCCCTTCGAGGAGCAGACCGACGCAGGCGTCGTGCTCCGTGAGCCCGTGGGCGTCGTCGCGGCGATCACGCCGTGGAACTACCCGCTGAGCCAGATCGCCGCCAAGGTCGCGCCCGCACTGGCCACCGGGTGCACGGTCGTCGTGAAGCCCTCGGAGGTGGCGCCGCTGAACGCCTTCATCCTCGCCGAGGTCGTGCACGAGGCAGGCCTGCCGCCAGGCGTCTTCAACCTCGTCAGTGGCGACGGCGAGACGGTGGGTGAGCCGCTGGTCTCCCACGCCGACGTCGACATGGTGTCGTTCACGGGGTCGACGCGGGCCGGCCGCCGCATCGCCGAGATCGCCGCCGGACGGATCGCGCGCGTGACCCTCGAGCTCGGCGGCAAGTCCCCGTTGGTGATCCTCGACGACGCCGACCTGGACGAGGCGGTCGCGTACGGCGTCCGCGACTGCTTCACCAACTCCGGCCAGACCTGCAACGCGCTGACCCGGATGCTGGTGCCGCGGGAGCGGAGCGCCGAGGCGGCCCACCTCGCCGGGGCTGTCGCGGACCTTCTCGTGGTGGGGGACCCCTTGGCGCCCGGGACCGATCTCGGCCCGCTGGTGTCGGAGGTCCAGCGCGACCGTGTGCGTGACCACCTGGATCGCGCGCTGAAGAACGGCGCCCGGCTCGTCGCGGGCGGGCTCGACGTACCCAAGGGAACGCCCGACGGATTCTTCGTCCGGCCCACGGTGCTCGCCGACGTGACGAACGACCAGCCCATCGCGCGCGAGGAGGTCTTCGGGCCGGTGCTCGTGGTGATCGCGTACGACGACGAGGACGACGCGGTCCGCATCGCCAACGACAGCGACTACGGACTGTGGGCCGGCGTCTGGTCGGGCAGCGAGGAGCGGGCACGCCGCGTCGCGCGCCGGCTCCGGGTCGGCGGGGTCAGCGTCAACGGTGCCGAGGGGACGGCGCAGACACCGTTCGGCGGCTACAAGCAGTCCGGCATCGGGCGCGAGATGGGGCCGCTGGGGATGGACGAGTACGTCGAGGTGAAGGCGCTGATCGGCTGACCGCCGGGACTGTCGCTGACCCGGAGTCAGCCGATCGTGAGCGTCTCCTTGCCGAAGTCGGCGACGATGCGCATGGATCCGCGCCCGGGCTGGATCGCGTGAGGGGCGGCGGTCTGTCTCAGAGGGGCAGGTCGACCAGCATGGGTACCCGGGGCCGGAACGAGCGGCCGCGGCGCGCCTGCTTGCGGACCAGCTCGTTGGCGAAGACCCAGTCGCGCCGGTCGAGGGGCGCGAGTCCAGCGACCTCGACGAACGCCTGGGGGCCGAGCTCGTCGTCCTCGTCCTCCGGATCGTCATCGTCCCAGTCGTCCCAGTCGTCCCCGTCGTCCCCGTCGTCGCCGGCGATCGGGTCGGCTGAGCCAGTCGGCGCCGGCAGCTCGGGCGCGTGCTCGGCGAGCCAGGTGGCCGGGAGTCCGTCCGGCCAGGGTGCGCCCGCCTCGTAGGGCACCCGGCGCACGACGGCCGCGCTCCACGTCGCGGCGGGCACCTCGGCGTCGCCGGCGTCCGTGGCCATCACGAGCAGCACGGTGCCGGCGCCCGCGGAGTCCAGGTCACCAGGACCGCCGGCCGGGAGCAGCACGCGCGCCAGCGGCCCCGCAACAACAGCAGCCTCCAGGTGTCGCAACGGCACGGCCATCAACAGGGCCCGCTCGTCCAAGGCGCCGGATGGGTCGCTCACACCCAGATTCTCCCTCGCAGTGGATTTCTCACGGTAGGCGGGTTGACCGCCGGACTGTCCTATTCGTAGATTGTCAACAGTTAACACCTTGCTCGGGCCCACCCAGGTCAGCACCACCGGGGATCGCCGGTGGCGAAGGAGGAACCCCATGCCGCACAAAGACCAGGACCTCGAGGTCCGCGCGGACGGCGTCGGTCGTCGTGGCGAAGTCGGACGCCGAGCCTTCGTGCGGGCGGGGGTGATCGGGGCGGCGATGGGCAGCGCCGCCCTCATGTCGGCCGACCGCGCCGCCGGAGCGGCGACGATGGCCAGGCGCGTCGCCACTGCGAAGCCGCGCGGTGTCGGCATGGTCCAGGCCGGACCGGAGCTCGCGCTGCCGCCGGGCTTCAGCTATCACACGTTCGGCGCCTTCGGCTCGGCGATGACCGACGGCTTCATCACCCCGCCGATCCACGACGGCATGGCCTGCTTCGACATGGGCAACGGCCGCTGGCGGATCGTGCGCAACCACGAGCTCGGCGAGGGCAACGACATCCCAGCCGGCACGGTGATCGGCGACCCGAAGACGGCGTACGACCGCAAGGCCCCCGGCGGCACCGTCACTCTCGAGATCGACGCGAAGACCGGTCACCTGATCGCCGACTGGGTGAGCCTCAACGGCACCGACACCAACTGTGCCGGCATCAAGACCCCGTGGGGCACGTGGATGACCTGTGAGGAGACCGTGGTCGGTCCATCCTCCGGCTACAAGAAGCCCCACGGCTACGTCTTCGAGGTCGACCCGCGCAACAACGAGGCGGTGCTGACCCGACCCTACAAGAAGCTCGGCCGGATGCTGCACGAGGCCGGCGCGATCGACCCGCGCAACGGCGTGGTCTACATGACCGAGGACGAGGGCCCCGACGGCTTCTACCGGTTCGTGCCAGAGAAGCAGCGTCGCTACCGTGGTGAGGGCGTGCTGCAGATGCTGCGCGTGCGTGGGGAGAAGGGCTACAACACCATCACCGGCCAGACGGTGGGCAAGGTGCTGTCCTGCGACTGGGTCGACATCGACGACCCGAACCCCCGCGACGCGGAGGAGAACGCGTCGGCGGTGTTCCGCCAAGGCCGCGCCAAGGGCGGCGCCAAGTTCCTGGGTGGCGAAGGCTGCACCTGGCGCGGCGACGGCGTGGTCTTCGGCTCCAGCGAGGGTGGCGAGGCCGGCCTCGGCCAGATCTGGCAGTACACCCCGAAGACCAACATCGGGAAGCCCGGCGAGCACGGCGAGCTGGTGCTGCTCTTCGAGTCGCAGCACCGCGGCCAGATGGATGGGCCCGACAACATGTGCACCAGCCCCGGCGGGGCGATCGTGATCGCCGAGGACGGCAACGTCAAGAGCAACTTCGTGCGTGCGCTGCTGGCCAACGGGACGACCATCAACGTCGCGGAGAACCTCGTGGCCGTGCAGCAGCACTACATCGAGGCGTCGGGCAAGCTGTACGACCCGACGGTCCCCGACGACGGTGCGTCCGCAGGCGATGGCGTCGGCTTCTCCGAGTTCGCCGGGCCGTGCTTCAGCCCCGACGGCAAGTGGCTCTTCGTCAACATCCAGGTGCCCGGGATCACGTGCGCGATCACCGGTCCCTGGGCGAGCATCGGGCTCTGAGCCATTGGGAGCGCGCGCCACGACACTGGTCCCATCCCAGACACCGTCGCGATCGGCGAGTTCGAGGAGCAGCATGAGCACGGAGCGCGCCATCGAGATCGTCGGCGTCACCAAGGTGTTCGGCGAGGCAGCGGTGGTCGACGACCTCGACCTGACGATCGGCGAGGGCGAGTTCTTCTCGTTGCTGGGTCCTAGTGGTTGCGGCAAGACGACGACGCTGCGCATGGTCGCCGGCTTCGAGCGCCCCACCAAGGGGTCGATCCTGCTGGGCGGCACTGACATCACCCGCATGCCGCCGGCAAAGCGCCCGCTCAACATGGTGTTCCAGGACTATGCGCTCTTCCCGCACCTGACCGTCGCCGAGAACGTCGCGTTCGGCCTGAAGGTCAAGCGGCTTGGGCGCGACGAACGCGTGGAGCGGGTCACCTCGGCGCTCGGCCAGATGCGTCTCACCGGTCTCGCCGAGCGCCGGCCGACCCAGCTCTCCGGCGGCCAGCGCCAGCGCGTCGCTCTCGCGCGGGCGCTGGTCAACCGGCCGCACGCGCTGCTCCTCGACGAGCCCCTCGGAGCCCTGGACCTCAAGCTGCGCAAGGAGATGCAAGCCGAGCTCAAAGAGGTGCACCGCGCGACCGGCACGACCTTCCTCTACGTCACGCACGACCAGGAGGAGGCGCTCACGATGTCCGACCGCATCGCCGTGATGCGGGACGGCAAGGTCGAGCAGCTCGCCGACCCGCGCACCCTCTATGAGAAGCCGACGACTGCCTTCGTCGCCGGCTTCATCGGAACCTCCAACCTGATCGTGCTCGAGCAGCCCATGACCGTCGACTCCCTGCTGGTCCTCGACCTCGGCGGTGGGCAACGGATGACGGCGGATGCGACGGACGCCGCCCCTGCGGGCAACGTGCAGATCACAGTCCGGCCCGAGCGCATCGCGTTGCACACCGACCTCGAGGCCTCGGTCCCCGAGACGCACTCGAAGGTGATCGGACGAGTCGTCGACGTCGTGTACGTCGGCTCGACCACCCACGTCACCGCGGGGCTCCCCACCGGCGAGCAGCTGGTGATCCATCAGCTCAGCGACAACCCCGTCCTCCGCGAGATCGCGCGGGACTCCGACGTACTCCTCTCTTGGGCGCCGAGCGGCGCGCACGTGATCTCCACAGCGAAGGACTAGGACGATGAAGACCAGCACTTCTCGAAGGGGCCAGGCGATTGTCGCGTTCGTCGCGGCCGGGATGTTCCTCGCCGCGTGCGGCTCCGACGGCAACGGCGGGCCGAGCCCGGAGGGGACCGACGGCGTGGTGTCCGGCGAGCTTCGCACATTCACCTACTCCGACACCGTGCACGAGTCGAAGATGGTGAACTTCCACAAGAACTACCCCGACGTCGAGGTGCGCACGGCGACCTTCGAGAGCAACGACGAGGCCGCCGCCAAGATCAAGGCGGGCTTCCGGGCCGACGTGATCGAGGTCTGCCTCGACGAGCAGGGCCCTCTCGTCGACGCCGGCATGCTCGCCCCCATCGACACCTCACGGCTCGAGCACTGGGACGACCTCGACCCGACCTTCCGCGACGCCGCCGGCGTGGCCGCCATCGACGGTCAGGTCAGCATGGTGCCGACGCAGGCCGGCGCAGTGGGCCTCATCTACGACAAGGACGCCTTCCCCGACGGCGTCGACTCCTGGGCCGACCTGTTCGACCCGGCGAACGCCGGCCGCGTCGCCCTCGACGGCGGCTACTGGCTGCCGCCCTTCGCGATCAAGGCGCTCGCGGACGGCAGCACCGACCCGATGAACCTCGACGACGAGCAGGTCACTCAGATCAAGGACGAGCTGATCGAGCTGCGCGACGCCGGCCACTTCCGGGCCTTCGCCCGCTCCGACGCCGACATGGGCAACATGTTCAAGTCAGGGGAGATCGTGCTCTCCGACGGTGGCCGGGCCACCGCCGACGACATCATCAAGGGCGGCGGCAACGTCGCCTGGGCGGCCCCCAAGGAGGGTGCGCTCTCGTGGGTCTGCGGCCTCAGCATCAGCTCGCAGGCCGAGAACCTCGACGCGGCTTACGCGCTCATCAACGAGCACTCCTCGCCCGAGACGCAGGCGCTCTTCGGCAACAACGGCTTCGTGATGATCAACCCCGAGGCTGTGCCGCTGGTCGAGCCGGAGTTCGCCGAGAGCTCCGACCCGCGGATCATCGAGGGCGCCTACCCCGAGGTCGCGCCCGCCAACGCCGACCTGTGGCGCAAGTCCTGGCAGGAGGTCCGCGCCGGGTGAGCCCGACGACGGCAGCCCCCATCAAGGACCGTGCAGACCAGCGGATGCGGGTCGGTGACTGGCTCGCGCTCGGGCTGGTCACGGTCGTGATGGTCGTGCTGGTCGGGCCGATCGTGCTGTTGACGATCTTCTCGTTCAACGACTCGACCATCATCTCGTTGCCCTTCGAGGGGTTCACGACAGAGTGGTACACGACCGCGCTCGCCGATCCCGCGGTCCGTGACTCGCTGCGCAACTCGATCATCGTGGCCTCGATCGTCGCCCCTGCCTGCGTCGTGCTCGGCACCGCCGCGGCCTGGGGGATCACCCGCTTCCGCTTTGCCACGCGCGCGCTGTGGACCGGGTTGGTCGGGGCGCCACTGGTGGTGCCGTGGCTGGTCATCGGCGTGAGCGGGCTGGTGTTCTTCGTCTACCTCGAGATCGAGCTGTCGCTGATGACGGTCACGGCGATGCACATCGCCGTGACGTTCCCACTCGTCACCGCGCTCGTGTCGGCGCGTCTGGTGCGCTTCGAGCGGTCTCAGGAGGAGGCGGCGATCGACCTGGGAGCCTCGCAGCTCCAGCTGATGACCAAGGTCGTGCTGCCGCAACTCACGCCGGCGCTCGCGGCGTCGCTGATCTTCGCCTTCGCCTGGTCCTTCAACAACTTCGAGATCAGCTTCTTCAACGGCGGTTACGAGGAGACCTTCCCGGTCTGGGTGTACGCCGTGCTCCGCCGCTCCTACAACCTCCCGGTGGTCAACGCGATCGCGACTCTGGTGTCGTTCATCCAGGTGCTCGCGGTCTATGCGCTCTACCTCTTCATCAAGTGGCTGGGGAAGCGCCGCGGCAGCGGCGACAACCTGACCACGCTGGTCGGAGGCGTGCGATGAGCGTCGCCTCACCCCCGACGGTGTCGTCTCCCATGGCCGGCCCACCCGCGCCGGAGCGGGGCTCGGCCAAGAGCAGCGGCCGGCTCGCCCGGTGGCTCCCGGCGGCCTACCTCACCGTTCCGATGGCCCTGCTGGTCGTGCTCTTCCTCGTGCCGATGGTGATCCTCTTCCTGATCAGCGTCGGGCTCGGCATCGGCTTCACGCCGACGGACTGGACCCTCGACAAGTACGTCGGCATCTTCCAGGACCCGCTCTATCGCGACGTCGCCGTCACCACGATCTTCATCGCGAGCGCGGCGATGGTGGCGCAGCTCGTCGTCGGCGTACCCCTGGCGTACGTCATGGCGTTCAAGGCTGGACGGTTCGAGCTGCCGCTGGTGCTGGGGCTCGTCGTGCTCGACGGCCTCAACCCCGTCGTGCGCATCTATGCCTGGCGGATGCTGCTCGGCCGGGAAGGCATCATCAACGGCTCGCTGCAGTGGCTGGGCGTCATCGACCAGCCGATGGACGCGCTCCTCTTCAACGAAGCCGCGGTGATCGTCGTGCTGTCGACGAGCTGGATCACCTACACGGTGATCCCTGTGTATGCCTCGATGAAGGCGATCGACGCCAACCTCTTCCAGGCGGCCTCCGACCTCGGCGCGGGCTGGTGGACGACGGCTCGGCGGATCCTGCTGCCGCTGTCCGCGCCCGGGATCTTCGTGGCGATCCTGCTCGTCTACATCCCGCTCTTCACCGACTTCGCGACACCGACCATGGTCGGCGGCACCAGTGGCTACATGCTCGGCCAGGCCGTGAACGACCTCGTGCTGGCCCGGGGCGACCTCGCCTCGGGCGCGGCGATGAGCTTCATCCTGCTGGTGTGCTCGGGGCTCGTGGCGGCCCTCGCGTACCGGCTGAGCAGGATCAACAAGCTCGACTAGCGGCTCCGCCCACGTGCGGACCTTGCGAGGTTCCTGGCTGCCACCTGGTGACAGCCAGGAACCGCACTGTTCGCGGACGCCGACCGGCTCAGCGCTGCACGTAGAAGAGGCGCTTGTTGACGAACTCCTCGATGCCGAGCGGGCCGAGCTCGCGGCCGAAGCCGGAGCGCTTGGTGCCCCCGAACGGGAGGTCGGCGCCTTCGCCGGCGGGGGTGTTGACGTTGGCCATGCCGACGTCGAGACGCGAGGCGGCGCGGACTGCGCGCTCCTCGTCGGTGCTGAACACCGCACCCCCGAGCCCGTAGTCGACGACGTTGGCCAGCTCGACGGCCTCGTCGTCGCTGGAGACCTTGTAGACCACGGCAACCGGACCGAAGAGCTCTTCCTTGTAGGCGCGCATCTCGGGGGTGACCCCGGTCAGGACGGTCGGCGCGAAGAACGCCCCAGGTCCGTCCGCGAGGGTGCCTCCCGTGTGCAACGTCGCGCCCTTCTCGACGGCGTCCTGCACCTGCGCGAGCAGCCCCTCGGCCGCCTTGCGCGACACCATGGGCGCGTAGCCGTCGGCGTCGGCCGAACGCGGGGTCAGCTCGGCGGCCCGGCGGGTCAGGCCGGCCACGAAGTCGTCGTAGATGTCGTCCATCACGATCATCCGCTTGTTGGAGTTGCAGGCCTGGCCGACGTTCTCCATCCGTGTCTCCCACGCGGTCTCGGCGGCGGCGTCGACGTCGTCGCTGTCGAGGATGATGTAGGGGTCGGAGCCGCCCAGCTCGAGCACGACCTTCTTCAGGTGCTTGCCGGCCTCCGCCGCGACCGCGGCGCCGGCACGCTCGGAGCCGGTGAGCGAGACGCCGTGGATCCGCGGGTCTGCGATCATCCCGGCCACCTGCTCGAAGGTCGCGAAGACGTTGGTGTAGACCCCGTCCGGCACGCCCGCGTCGCGCATGATGTCGGCGATCGCGAGCGCCGCCTTCGGGCAGTTCTCCGCGTGCTTGAGGATCATCGTGTTGCCGACGATCAGGTTGGGCGCCGCGAAGCGGGCCACCTGGTAGTAGGGGTAGTTCCAGGGCATGACGCCGACGATCGTGCCGACAGGGCGATACTCCACGTGCGCGTTCTCGTAGCCGGGGACCGGCTTGGTGGCGATCAGCTCGGGACCGTTGTCGGCGTAGTAGCCGAAGATGTCGGTGCAGAACTCCGCCTCGCCCTTCGCCTGCCCGTGCGACTTGCCCATCTCCTTGGTAGCGATGGCCGCGAGGTCGTCGGCCCGCTCGGTGAACAGCTCGCCGACGCGCCGGGCGATGGCCGCCCGCTCCTCGACCGGCCGCGCACCCCAGTCGGCGAAGGCCGCCGCGGCGCCGGACGTCGCCGCCTCGACCTCCGCGTCGGTCGCGAACGGGAAGGTCTCGCTCACCTCGCCGGTGGCGGGGTCGGTCACCTTGTACTCCGGCTGGGTGCTGGTCTGCGTGGTCACGGGTTTCTGCTCTCCCTCTTCGTGTGGTGCGTGTGTAGTGATTGTGGCGCTCAGGTGGGTACCCCGCCCAGAGCGGTCGGCTCCCAGGCTTCATCGGCGTCCCGATCGTCGAACCGACGCGAGGACATGGCGGCGACGTCAGGCGCGATCGGCTGGCCCTCCGCGAGGTCGGCGAGGAGCTCGCCCATGCCGGCGGCGTACTTGAAGCCCTTGCCGCTGTCGCCGCAGGCGACGACCACCCTGCCGAGGTCGGCTCCGACGCGGTCGACGACGAAGGCGCCGTCCGGCGAGTCGGTCCAGCAGCAGACCAGCTCGTCCACGACGTCGCGCCCCAGGGCGGGGAGCAGGGCGACCGACCGGCCGACGATGGCCGCGGTGCGCGCCGGGTCGGGCGTGCGGTCGTCGTCGCCCGGGAGCCAGGTGCGCAGCGGGTCGTCGAGGCCCAGCTTGTAGCCGATGCCCGGCGTGGGCATCGTGTAGATCCCGCCGCCGTGCTCGCCGGGCCCGTCGAAGAGGCACGGGAGCGCGTCGCGCGCGTCCGGATCGAGGTCGCGCCCGAGGTGCACCACCTGCTCGAGGTAGGTGCGCAGCGGCACGGTCAGCCCGAGGCCAGGCAGCAGGTTCGGCGTACCCGGGCCGGCGCAGACGACGACGGCGTCGGCCCGCAGCACGGTGCCGTCGGCCAGCTCGACCTCGGCGCCGACGCCCGTCGTCCGCACTGCGGTGACGACCCCGGCGACCTCGGTGCCGCCGTCCGCCGCGAACAGCCGCCGGCAGCCGGCGAGCAGCTCCGCGGAGAGCAGCGAGCCGGCGTCGGGGAACCACAGCGCGTCCCGAGCGTCGGGCACCAGGCCCGGGAGGGCCTCACCCACGGCGGCGGCGGGGACGGCTCGGTGGCGGACGCCTTCTGCCGACACGGCCGCCGCGATGACGGCGAGCGCGGCGGGCGAGTCGCGCCACAGCAGCCCCTGCTCGAGGAGCAGTCGGCGGCCGACCCGCTCCTCGAGGCGCCGCGTGGCGGCGAGCGACCGGTGGCCGAGCCGGATCGCCGCGGGGTCCGGGTCGGCCAAGCGCCACAGCCGGGTGGGACCGCTCGAGGAGGACAGCGGGTTGCCGGCGCCGTACCGGTCCACGAGCGTCACCTGGTGCCCACGCCGGGCAAGCTCGACGGCCGTGGGCAGTCCCCATGCACCTGCCCCGACGACCACCACGCGCATGGACGCGACGGTAGACCCCGGACCCTCACATTGTCGACAGCAGATTGTTGACAATCCTTCAATCGCTCCCCTAGCGTCCGTCTCGTGACCGTCTCCGCGCTCGGCCGCCTCTCCGATGCACGTCCGCGGCAGTACGACGCGGTGGTGGTCGGCGGCGGTCACAACGGCCTGGTCGCCGCGTTCTACCTGGCCAAGGCCGGCAAGCGGGTGCTGGTCGTCGAGCGCCGCGAGATCGTCGGTGGCTGCGCGGTGACCGAGGAGTTCGCGCCGGGTTACCGCGCCTCCACGGGCGCGTACATCCTGAGCATGCTGCGCCCCGCCATCTGGAAGGACCTGCGGCTGCGCGAGCGGGGCGTGGTCACCGACGACGCCGGCCCCTCCCTCAACCTGTTCCCGGACGGCGCCGACCTGCTGCTCGACGACGATCCCGCCGAGGCCGCTCGCGCCGTACGCCGCTTCTCGCCGGCCGACGCCGCGGCGCTCCCCGAGGTCGAGGACCAGCTCCTGCGCCTGGCCGGGTTGCTGGTCCCCACCTTCGACCTGACCGCCTTCAACGTCGGCACGCTGCGGGCGCGTGACGGGCGCACGCTCCGGGCGATGCTCGGCAGCGCAGTCCGCAGCCGCAAGGACCTCGACGAGGCGCTGTTCCTGCTGACGACGTCGGCGACGCACTACCTGGCCGAGCGGTTCGAGTCGCCCTACGTGCGCGCCGCGCTCGGCTGGCACTCGATCAACGACAGCCTCAACGGGCCGAGCACACTGGGGACGGCCTACGTGCTGCTGCACGACCACGTCTCGCACGAGCCGGGCGGAGGGCTGCGGCGCTGGGGGTTCGTGCGCGGCGGGATGGGCCGCGTCACCGAGCTGATGGCCGAGGCTGCCCGAGAGGCGGGAGCGGAGATCAGGACGGGCGTCGGCGTCGAGCGGATCCTGACCACGGGGACCGGTGACGACGTACGCGCGACCGGAGTGGCGCTGGCCGACGGCTCCGTCGTCGAGGCCGGCCTCGTCCTGTCCAACGCCGATCCGGTGCACACCTTCGACAAGCTCTGCGACCCGGGCGACCTGCCCGCCGACTTCCTGCGCGCGGTCCGCAACATCCGCATCGACGGGACGAGCATCAAGATCAACCTGGCGCTCGACCGGCTGCCTGCCGCCCGCGGCCAGGCCGGCTCGGGGCCTCAGCCCTATCACCGCGGCATCTTCGAGCTCGGGCCGACGCTCGACGTGCTCGACCTCCAGCAGGCCGAGGCGCGCGCCGGCATCCCGGCCGTCGGCGCGCACATCGAGATGTGCTTCCCGACCGTCCACGACCCGTCCCTCGCTCCCGAGGGCAAGCACGTCGCGACCGTCGACATTAACTCCCAGCCCTACTCATTGGCCGACGGCGACTGGGACTCGGTCAAGGACAAGATCGCCGATCGCGTCCTCACGGAGCTCGACGACTACTTCCCCGGGATCTCGACATCGGTCCTGCACCGGCAGGTGCTCTCGCCGCTGGATCTCGAGCGCGTGCTCGGCATCACCGGAGGCCATGCACTGCACGGCGAGATGGCGCCGGACCAGCTCTTCATGAACCGACCGGTGCGCGGCTGGGCCGACTACCGGACGCCCATCTCGGGCCTCTATCTCTGCGGTGCCGGCACCCATCCGGGTGGCGGGGTCAGCGGCGCCAACGGCCGCAACTGCGCCGCCGAGGTCCTTCGCGACCAGCGAAAGGCCTCGGGCCTGCTTCGTCGACGCAGCAAAGGAAGCTGACGCCATGAACAGCCCCACCAGCCCGTCCGGCCCGCCGACGCCGGACCTCTGGCCGCACGTCTCCACCCCGCTCCCGGGTCCCAAGAGCGCCGAGCTCTTCGCCCGCATGGACAAGGTCGCCGCCGCGCCGATGCAGGACCACGACGAGGTGCCGTTCGTCGAGGTGCGCAAGGAGGACTGCCTGATCGTCGACGTCGACGGCAACGTCTTCGCCGACCTGGTCGCAGGCTGGGGCGCGACGCCGTACGGCGCCACCCCGGCGACCGTGACCGAGGCCGTCGTCGCGGCGCAGCGCAACTACGGCATGGAGATCACCGACTACGTCCAGAACGACATCGCCATCGAGCTTGCCGAGAAGCTCGTGGCCATCGCACCCCCGGGGATCACCCGGGTGATGGTCTCGCTGAGCGGCACGCTCGCCGTCGAGGCCGGCGTCAAGCTCGCTCGCGAGGCGACGGGAAGGCCCATGATCCTGGTCTTCCACGGGCAGTACCACGGCGAGGTGACCTACCTGACCGCGAGCGTCTCGACCGACCTGGCCGAGGTCAACAGCGCCAGCTCGGCGTACGTCGGCGGGCTGGTGTTCGCGCCGTACCCCCAGCAGTTCCGCGCGCCCTTCCACCGCGGCCCCGGCCCCTACGACGACACCCTCTACATGGACTTCATCGAGGAGTGGCTGCTCGTCCACCAGGTCGAGCCCACGCAGATCGCCGGCGTGCTCATCGAGCCGGTGCTGGGCGAGGGTGGCATCCACGTCCCGTCAGCCGCCTTCTGGGAGCGGCTGACCGCCGCCTGCGACCGCTGGGGCTGGAAGCTCATCCTCGACGAGGTGCAGACCGGCATGGGCCGCTGCGGCACGGTCTTCGCCGGGGAGCACTGGGACCTGCGTCCCGACATCCTTCTGCTGGGCAAGGGCGTCGCTGCCGGTGGTCAGCCGATCGCGGCGGTGATGGCCACCGAGGAGGTGATGGGGACAACCGATGTCCACGGCGGCGGCACGTTCGCCTGGACGCCCGCGGCCTGCGCAGGCGCCTCGGCCGGCATCGACGTGCTGACCAACGGCGAGACCCTCGCCAACGTGGCCCGCATCGAGGAGACCGCGCGCCGCATCCTGTCGCCGCTTGTCGACGAGGTCGAGCAGGTCGGCGACGTGCGGATGCTGGGCGCGTTCATCGGCATCGAGTTCGTCACCGACAAGGCGTCCATCAAGCCTGCACCGGAGTTCCATCGGGTGGTGCACCAGGAGTGCGTCAACCGCGGGGTCCTCGGCGTCACCCAGCTGGGCAAGTGGGTCTACCGCCTGCAGCCGCCGCTCACGATGCCCATCGAGCTGTTCGAGTGGGCCTGCGAGACGATCGCCGACGTGATCCGCGACGTCGCCGCGAACCCGCCGCCGGAGGCGCCGAGCCTGCTCGAGCGGATCGCGCCGGACGGCGGCACGCGGCGGCGGTGAGCGCTGACAGCAGAGCCGATTGGACGACCGACTGGGCCCGGGACCAGCTGGTCGCCCTCGTCGAGATCCCGTCGCTCAGCGGCGACGAGCATGCCGTCGCTGACCACGTGGTGACGCTGGCGGAGGGACTCGGCCTCCCCGTGCGCCGCCAGGAGGTGCCCGGCTACGGGCCCAACGTGCTGATCGGCGCCGAGGAGCCGCGCCTGATGCTGACGGCGCACCTCGACACGGTGGCCGCCACAGGGGACTGGGACGGCCGCGCCACCGTCGAGGGCGACCTGGTGCACGGGCTCGGCGCCGTCGACGACAAGGCTTCGGTGGTCGCGTGCCTGCTGGCCCTGCTCCTGGTGCGCGAGGCCGGCGTCGACCTGGCAGGCCTCCCGGTGGCCGTGGGACTCACGGTCGACGAGGAGGAGGATGGCCACGGGTCGATGGCTCTCGCGGCTCTGGGGCCACCGCCGCACGTGATCGCCCTCGAGGGGACCGAGCTGGAGATCTGCGTGGCGGAGGCCGGCATCCTCGACTGCTTCGTCGAGACGTCCGGGCGCTCGCACCACGGCTCCCGGCCCGAGCTCGGGGACAACGCCCTGCACCACGGGTTCGAGCTGGCCCGCGAGCTGTTGGCCTTGCCAGTCCTGAACCGCGCGCATCCCGACACCCTCGACAACGTCGCGTTCGTGCAGGAGTTCAAGGGCGGTTCCGACCTCTACGTCGTGCCCGACACTGCTCGGATGCGCGTCGTCGTACGGCTCGGTGCCGTCGGCGAGGCAGCGGAGGCGACGCAGGCGATCGCGGACCTCTGCGAGTCGCGCGGGGCGCGCTTCGAGCTGATCGAGGCGGTCGACCCGATCCTTGCCCCGCCGGGTGCGCCTCTCGTCGGCCTCCTCGACGACGCCGTACGCCGGGTCCGCGGCGTCGAGCCCGTGCACACGACCATGCCGTCGTGGACCGACGCGCACAGCTTTGCCGAGCTGGGGTCGACGACGGTCGGGTTCGGGCCGGGTTCGTTGCGGTTCGCCCACCGCCCGGACGAACAGGTCGCCGTCAGCGAGATCGTGGAGGGTGCCCGCGTCCTGGCGGCGGTGGTGCTGCGCAGCGGCGAGCTCTGACCCTCAGCCGAGGGCGTGGGAGTCGCCGGCGTCCCAGTGCAGGAGCACGTCGTCTCCGACCGCGGGCGTCAAGTCGTGGTCGGAGTGGTTCTGGCGATGCACCACGATCGTCGCGCCGATGAGGGTGTGCACCTGGAACGAGGTGTAGGTGCCGAGGAAGGCGATCTCGGCGACGCGTCCGCGGAGGTGGCAGCGTGTGGTGCTGAGCGCGGTGACGTCGGCCGAGTGCCCGGTCAGCGTGACCCGCTCGGGACGCACGGTGAGGTGGGCTTCCCGCCCGGCCTCGACGAGCCCCTCACGGACGAGCACCAGCACGCGGTCACCGGCGCCGACGTCGACGGTGGCGATGCCGTCTGCGACGCCACTCACCGTGCCGCGCAGCAGGTTGGACGACCCGATGAAGCCAGCCACGAACCGGTTGCTCGGCCGCTGATAGATCTCCTCGGGCGTCCCCAGCTGTTGGACGCGGCCGGCGTCCATGACGGCGATCCGGTCGCTCATCACGAGCGCCTCGCCCTGGTCGTGCGTCACGTAGACGAAGGTGATGCCGACCTCGCGCTGGATGCGTTTGAGCTCGGTCTGCATGGCCTGGCGCAGCTTGAGGTCGAGCGCTCCGAGGGGCTCGTCGAGGAGCAGCGCGCGCGGCCGGTTGACCAGCGCGCGGGCCAGGGCCACCCGCTGCTGCTGACCGCCGGAGAGGGCTCGCGGACGGCGCTTCGCGGTCGGGCCGAGCTCCATGAGCTCGACGATCTCCGCCACCCGGCTCTGGATCTCGGCGCGCGGCACCCGCTTGCGCTTCAGCCCGTAGGCGATGTTGTCGAAGACGCTGAGGTGCGGGAAGAGTGCGTAGTTCTGGAAGACCATGTTGATGTCGCGCCGGTTGGGCGGCAGGTCGACGACGCTCGTCCCGCCAAGCCGGATGTCACCCGAGTCCGGATGCTCGAAGCCGGCGATCATCCGCAGCGTCGTGGACTTCCCGCAGCCGGAGGGACCGAGCAGGGAGAAGAACTCACCAGGCGCGATGGCCAGGTCGATCGCGTCCACCGCAGGAGGTGTGTCGGGGTCGGCGGCGTACCACTTGGAGACCCCGCGGAGCTCGATCGCCGGCGGGGTCGTCACGTCGGTCACCAGGGCCCCCAGTTCAGCAGGGCGGAGGGTCGCGGACAGCGGAGGCTCCTTCCGACACGCATGGACGTCGCTCCACTTTCACCGACGACAGCAGGATTGTCAACATTCTACATTCATGCCATAGTTCCCTCGCATGCACCGGGACGTTGTCGCGACGAACGCTCGACGGCGGGCACGCACCCCGCTCGTCTGACGGCATCCGACCCACGAGGAGCCCGAGATCCGATCCCCAGAGCAGCGACCGGCCCCACGCTTCATCGCGCGGTCGCACGAACCCCGGCTCGGTGTCGCCGGCTGGGTCTTCATGCTGCTCTGCATGGCGCTGCTCTTCGCGCCGCTGGTCTCCCTGGTGATGTTCGCCTTCAACTCCAGCGACACCCTGGGGCTGCCCTTCGAGGGCTTCACCACGAGTTGGTTCACCGCGCTCTTCGACGACCGCGAGGCGATGGAGGCGCTGCGCACGACGCTGATCGTCGCGGCCATCGTCACGGCAGTATCGGTCGTGCTCGGCCTGGTGAGCGGCTACGCGATCGCGCGAGCCCCGGCACGACTCGGCGGGGTCGTCCTGGCTCTGCACGCGGTTCCCCTCGTGGTGCCGTGGCTCGTGATCGGCGTCTCCGGGCTGCTGTTCTTCCAGTGGGTGGGGGTGCAGGGGTCGGTGCTGACCATCGTGCTGATGCAGACGGTCGTGACGTTCCCGCTCGTGACCCTCGTCCTCTACTCCGGCCTGGTCGGCCTCGAGCCCGCCGTCGAGGAGGCCGGTCTCGACCTCGGGTCCTCGCAGGTCGGGGTGCTCCTCCGCCTGGTCCTGCCCCAGCTCGTCACTCCCCTGATCACGTCGGCGGTCTTCGCCTTCATCTCCTCGATCGGCAACTTCGTCGTCACGTTCTTCGTGAGCGGCTACAGCGCGACCCTGCCGATCTGGGGCTACAGCGAGCTCCGGCACGCCGAGAACCTTCCGGTGGTCAACGCGGCGTCGACGTTGATGCTTGCCCTCAACCTCGTCTTCTTCTTCGTCGTGGTGTACCTCTCACGGCGCGACAAGGACGCGGTGAGCGCATGGCTGTGACGCTGACGACGAAGCCAGTCGAGGACGTGTCGCCCTCGGGTCGGCGGGGTCCCGCGCGCGCCTCGCGGAGCCGTGTCCAGCGCGCAGCGGTCTGGGCGCTACCGCTGAGCCTGCTCGTCCTGATCCCCTTCTTCTACGCCCCGCTGGCGGGGCTGCTCGTCCGCCCGCTGCAGCCGGACGACGGCGGGTCGGCGTTCTCGGCGTACGAGCGGGTGCTCACCACCGGACACCTGCTCAAGACCGTGGGCCAGTCCTTCGAGATCGCAGGGCTGAGCTTCGGGCTGATGCTGCTGCTCGGCTACCCGCTGGCGTACCTCATCCGTTTCCGGGTGCCGCCCCAGTGGCGCCTGCCGGTGCTCATGCTCCTGGTGCTGGCGGGGAGCATCAGCGACATCGTCCGCATCTACTCGTGGTACGCGCTCCTCGGCACCAACGGGATCATCAACAAGCTGTTCATGGGCGTGGGCATCACAGATGCGCCGATCGACGGGCTGCTGTTCTCGCGGTTCTCGGTGGTGCTGGTGCTGACGGCCGGCTGGTTGCCGTACGTCGTCATCCCGATCTATTCGTCGATGCGCTCGATCGACCAGTCGGTGATCGAGGCGTCCCGTGACCTCTATGCCGGCAGGTTCGCGCTCTTCAGGTCGGTGCTGCTGCCGATGTCGGCACCCGGGATCCTCGGCGCGTTCATCATCGTGTTCGTCCCGGTGCTCAGCGACTTCGCGACACCGGCGCTGGTGGGCGGCCCGTCGTCGCTGATGGTCGGCAACTTCGTCAGCGACCAGCTGTTGCAGGTCGGCGACTGGCCGACCGCTGCCGCGGCCGCGTCGCTGCTGCTCGTCGTGTCGCTGCTCCTCGTGGCCGCCGCCCAGTGGGCGACGCGCCGCCTCTACGGGCGGTGAGCGATGCCTCCGGCCAACCTCGGTTCCTGTCTCGGTTCGTCTCGGATCGTCCAGCAGCAGAGTGAAAGAGAGTGAGAACCAGCATGCACACACGAGTTTCCAGGTGGGCCGCGGTCGGCACGGCGCTCGCCGTCGTGCTCACCCTGGCGAGCTGCGGCGGTGACGACTCGGGCGGCGGTGATGGCGGTGGGGACGCAGGCGACGGCTCCGGCGAAGTCAGCGGGACGCTGCGGATCTTCGCGTACGTCGACGCGTTCGACCCCGACGTCTTCGACCCGTTCCTCAACCAGTACCCCGACCTCGACGTGCAGAAGGCCGAGATCGCCGGCGACACCGAGGCAGTGGCCAAGCTCAAGGGTGGCTTCGAGACCGATATCGTGAACACCTGCGCGGGACCGGTCGACCAGGAGATCGAGGACGGCTCACTCCAGCCCATCGACACCTCGCGGATCGACGACTGGGACGAGATCTACCCGTTCTTCAAGCAGGTCAAGGGCGTCGACGTCGACGGCGAGACCTTCATGCTGCCGTTGGTCGGCGGCGCCTACGGTCTGATCTACCGGCCCTCGGCGTTCGACACCCCGCCCACGTCGTGGATGGACCTCTACACCGCAGACGTGCGCGTGGCCACGCCCGACGACCCGCTGACCAACATCATCGCCGCGGGCCTGGCGCTCGGGTACCTCCCGCCGCAGGACATGACGCCCGAGCAGCTCGCCGAGGTGAAGGACCTGCTGGTCGAGCAGAAGTCGCGGGTCGCGAGCTACTACACGGGTGCGGCTGTCAGCACGCTGTGGAAGAACGGCGAGGTGGACCTGGTGCCACAGGACGTGACGCTCATCGGCGAGGTCGACGGCGAGGACATCGCCTTCGCGCCCATGGAGACGCCGCTGGCGTGGACGTGCGGCTACGCGCTCGCCTCGTCGGCGGAGAACCTCGACGCTGCGTATGCGTTCCTCAACTACGCGCTCTCGCCGACCGTGCAGACCGTGCAGGCCGAGAAGTTCAGCTATCTCGTCTCCAACCAGGCATCGGCGGCGGAGCTGTCGCCGGAGGTGCGCGAGGTGAGCGGCCAGGACAACGTCGAGGGCTACCGCGACTCCGCGACCTTCGACAGCCCGGCGGACATCGACGCGTGGACCAGCCTCTGGCAGGAGGTCAAGGCCTCGTGACGTCGGCTGCGGCGTCGGGGGTGCTTGGTGCCCGCTGAGCCGGACCTGGTCATCCGCGGGGCCGCGGTGTGGAAGCACCCGCAGGCGACGGCCCTGGCCATCAAGGCAGGCAGGGTCGTCGCCCTCGGGAGCGACGAGGACGTGCTGGCCAGGGCGGCGGGCTCTCGCACGGTGGTCGTCGACGCCGGTGGAGCGACCCTCCTGCCCGGCTTCCAGGACGCCCACGCGCACCCGCCGATGGGTGGCATCGACCTGATGCGCTGCGACGTCTCGTCCGGGCGGACCGTCGACGACGTACGCCGGATCGTGCGCGAGCACGTCGCCTCGCTCCCGGAGGGCGAGTGGCTGCTGGGGTCGGGCTGGGAGTTCCACATCATGGGCCCGGACCTCGACCGGGCGTTCCTGGACGAGATCGCCCCGGGCCGGCCTGCGTACCTCGTCAGTGGTGGGCGCCACGACGCGCTGGTGAGCTCAGCTGCGCTCTCGTGGGCTGCGCTGCATGACGGGTCGCCCGATCCCGCTCACGGACGGCTGGGTCGGCGTGCCGACGGGACCCTGTCGGGGGTACTGCACGAAGGCGCGCAGATCTGGTTCGAGTCTGAGCTCCCGCCCCCGGGCCAGGAGGACTACGAGCGTGCTGTCCTCACGGCGCAGCAGCACTTCCACTCGCTCGGTATCACCGCATGGCAGGACGCGTGGACGACGCCCGCGACTCTCGATGCCTACATCGCGCTGGCCCGCTCCGACCGGCTGACGGCGCGGGTGCGCGCGGCGCTCTGGTGGGAGCGCGACGAGGGCCGCGACCAGATCGACCGCTTCGTCGAGCAGCGGCGGGCTGCGGACGTCGGTCGCCTCGCCGCGCCGGCGGTCAAGATCATGGTCGACGGAACCACGGGCAACCAGAGCGCCGCGGTGCTCGAGCCCTACCTGGATCCGGGCACGGGTCTGGAGTGCGGTTGCGGCAACCTCTTCCTGCCGCCGCACGACCTCGAGGCCGCGGTCGTCGAGCTCGACGCGCTCGGCTTCGGCGTGCACCTCCACGCCATCGGGGAGCGGGCCGTCCGCGAGGCACTCGACGCGGTCGAGAGCGCGCGGGCGGTCAACGGGCCGACACCTGGCCGGCATCACGTCGCGCACGTCTGCCTGGTGCATCCCGACGACATACCGCGTTTCGCCGCCCTCGACGTGGCGGCCAACCTCCAGCCACTGTGGGCAGAGCTCAACGAGGAGCTGCTAGAGGAGAACCGCTGGCTGGGTGACGAGCGACCAGGCTGGTGGTACCCGTTCGAGAGCCTGCGTGCCGCCGGGGCACCCCTGTGCGCCGGAAGCGACTGGCCGGTCAGCAGCGCGGACCCCTTGCTCGGCGCGTACGTCGCGGTGCGCCGGCTCGCGCCCGGGACGACCGACCCGGACCGCGAGGTGTTGATGCCGCACGAGCGGATGACCGTGACGGACATCGTCGACGCCTACACCGCCGGTTCCGCGCGCGTGAACGGGCTGGACGGGATGACGGGGGCGATCGGGGTCGGCATGCTTGCAGATCTGGCCCTGCTGGATCGTGACCTGCTCACGGCCGAGCACGACCCAGAGACGCTCGGACGCGTGCGATTGACCCTGGTGGACGGTGAGGCCGTGCACGACCCGGAAGGACTGGCGACGTGACGGACGACTTCCCGGTGAGCCCGGACCAGGCGCCACGGGTGAGCGGGTCGCTGCCCGGGCCGCTCTCCCGAGCCGAGCTCGACGCCCAGGGCGAGGTCTTCTACGCCGGGCTGACCCACGGCACCTACCCGTTCGTGGCCAGGCGCAAGTCGGGCTGGCTGGTCGAGGACCTCGACGGCAACGTCTTCGTCGACCTCGTGAGCTCGTCGGCGTCGGTGCCCTTCGGCGCCGGTCGCGCCGACCTGGTCGCGGTGGCGGCCGAGCAGCTGGCGGCGTTCGGCAACGAGGACAGCCACGCTGTCACCAACCCGCTCATGTCCCGGTTGGCCCGGCGGCTCTTGGGGGTGACGCCGGCCAGCCTGACCCGCGTCGACCTGTCGCTCAACGGCACCGAGGCCGTCGAGACCGCTGTGCGGTTCATGCGTCGTGCGACAGGTCGGCAGCTGATCCTCGGGTTCTACGGCGGCTACCACGGCGAGTCCACGACCACGGCCGCCCTCGGTGCCGAGCACCACGAGATCGGCCAGGGCACCCGGGGCCTCGGGGGCGGCTTCGTGCACGCGCCGTACCCGCGTCCGTTCCGGTCACCATTCGCGCCGCCACGTCCGGGTGGCTCGGGCGACAGCACTGTCGACTTCATCCGCGACCACCTGCTCTTCCACGCCGTGGACCCGCGCGAGGTCGCGGGCGTGGTGATCGAGCCCGTCCTCGGGTCGGGCGGCGTCGTCGTACCTCCTGCCTCGTTCTGGACGGCGCTGCGCGCGCTGTGTGACGAGCACGGCTGGCTGCTCTGCCTCGACGAGGTGAAGACCGGCTTCGGCCGGACGGGGCAGCTCTTCGCTGCCGAGCTCTGGGACCTGCAGCCGGACCTGATGTGCCTGGGCAAGGCGATGGGCGGCGGGGTGATGCCGATCGGCGCCGTGCTCGGCACCGAGGCCGTGCTCGGCACCTTCGACGACGTGTCGACCGGGAGCACCTGGGCTTGGCTCCCAGCCGCGTGTGCGGTCGCGCTCGCGTCGCTCGACGTCTTCGAGGCAGAGGGCGTGCTCGCGAACGTGCGCGCGCTGCACGAGGTCTCGGCGGAGGTGCTGGCGCCCCTGGTCGACCACTACGAGCAGGTCGGCGACGTACGCGTCCAGGGCTGCTTCGTCGGCGTCGAGCTGGTCACCGACAAGGTCTCGCAGGCGCGGGCTGCCGACCTCCAGGAGGCGCTCGCCGCCGCCATCCTGGCCCGCGGCGTGCTCGTCGACTCGAGCACCACGACGATCAACATCCAGCCGTCCCTCGTGATGCCGCCCGACCTGCTGCGCTCGGCCCTGGCCCTCGTCGTCGACGCCGTCGACGAGGTGCTGGGCTAGGAGGAGATTCCCCGCCTAGGCGGGGATCCCTGGACGCCGCTTTGGACGGCTGGCGACTCTCAGGCTCGGCTGGAACCAGGTCGTCGACCGCCCGTGCGTCACCGCCGGCAAGGTCGCGCGGCCCTAGCGTCGCTTCTTGGCGTCCTTGAGCACCTCGCGGGCGGCGTTGCGGCCGTTGGCGCCGGTGACGCCGCCGCCGGGGTGGGTGCCGGCGCCGCAGAGGTAGAGCCCTCGCAACGGTGTGCGGTACTTCGCCCAGCCGCGGGCCGGGCGCATGAAGAGCAGCTGGTGCGGGGCCATGTCCCCGTGGAGGGCGTGCCCGCCGGTCAGGCCCATCACCCGCTCCATGTCCAGGGGGCTCAGCACCTGGCGGTGCTCGACCAGGCCCGACAGTCCCGGGAAGTGCTGCTCCAGCTGCGCGATCACCTCGTCCGCGCGGGTCTCCTTGATCTCGTCCCAAGTGCCCTCGCGCAGGTGGAACGGCTGCGAGTTCACGTCGATGGTAGCGATGTGCTTGCCCTCGGGGGCGAGCGACGGGTCGTGCACGGTCGGGAAGCAGAGCTCGACGTGCGAGTCGCGGGCCGCGACGCCGTACGCCGCCTGGGCCTGCTGCAGGTCCATCTCGGCGATGAACGGGTTCACCTCGACGATGCCGGAGTGATAGGGCTGCAGTCCCTTCGGCTGGCCTTTCGCCTCGGGCAGTGCCGACAGGCCGAGGTTGATCTTGATGCTCGTCCCCATGCAGCGATACGCCTCGATCGCCCGCACGAAGTCGTCCGGCAGCGCGGCGTCGCGGCAGAGGCCGAGGAAGGTCCGCTTGGGGTCGGCGTTGGACAGCACGCGCGTCGCCAGGATCTCCTCGCCGTCGACGAGTCGTACGCCGACGGCCCGGTCGCCCTTGGTCAGCACCGACTCGACCTCGGCGTCGACGCGCACCGTCGCGCCCGCCTCGCGCGCGGCGTCGGCCATCTTCTGGGTGAGGACGCCCATGCCGCCCCGCACGAAGCCCCACTGCCGCACGCCAGCGTCGCCGGTGTCGCTGGCGTGGTCGTGCAGCAGCACGAACGCCGAGCCCGGCGTCGACGGACCGGCGGTGCTGTCGTTGATCGCGTGCCAGCCGAGGGCGGCGCGCACGTGCTCGCTCTCGAACCGCTCCGCCAACACCTGGCCGGCGCTCGACGTGAACAGCTCGAGCAGCTCGTTGGCGTGCTTGCGGTGCCGCGCCGCCAAGCGGCCGATGGTCAACAGCGTGCGCAGGTCGTCCAGCCCGCGCACCCGGGGATCGGGCGCGGTCATGTCGAAGATCGGCAGCACCGCCTTCACGACCTCGCCGAGCTCGTCCTCGAAGGCGGGCAGCGCGCGGGAGTCGGCGACAGAGAAGTGCTTCGTGGCCTCGACGTTCTCGGCCATGTCGTCGCCGAGAAGATAGCTCGCGCCGTCGGGATAGAGGTTGAGGGTCGGTCCGGCCGGGTCGACCACGATGCCGCGCTCGACGAGCTTGAAGTCCTGCCAGATCGCAGGGCGCAGCATCGACAGCACGTAGGCGCCGGTCGACGCGCGATACCCCGGCGCGAACTCTTCGGTGTTGCAGGCCCCGCCGACGAACGGTCGCCGTTCCAGCACCAGCGTCTTCAGTCCGCCCCTTGCCAGGTAGAAAGCGGCAACAAGCCCGTTGTGCCCTCCGCCGACGATCACCGCATCCCAGGTGCGAGCCGTCATACGACGTACACCTTGCGGATCGTGGACCTGACCTCCCAGACGGTCTCCTCGCCGGCGTGCAGACGCACCAGCGACCCGGGTGACAGCTCGACGACCTCGCCGCTGGCGAAGGTGATCGTGCCCTCGCCGGTGAGCACGACGAAGGCCTCGTCCTTCTCGACGTCCTTCACCGTGCCAGGCGTGATCTCCCAGATGCCGACCTCGACCCCTCCGAGGGCGGTGACGGTCAGCTCGGCCGTCTTCGGCGTCCCTCCGAGCACGTCGTCGGCCTCGAGGTCGTAGGCCTCCAGCGCGACCGTGCCGACGTCCACCTGCCTCATCGAGTCGGTCATCGCGGCATCACGGCGCCCTGGCATGCCGGCGCGACGTGCTCGGCGTAGAACGACAGGTAGCCGCGGGTCACCTTGGGCGGACGCGCCACGTGCTGTGCGCGACGCTCGGCCATGACCTCGTCGGGTACGTCGAGGTCGAGCCGCCGCTCGTGCAGGTCGATGACCACGCGGTCGCCGTCCTGGACGAGCGCGATCGGCCCACCGTCCTTGGCCTCGGGGCCGACGTACCCGATCGCCGGCCCGTGCGTCGCCCCTGAGAACCGGCCGTCGGTGATCAGCGCGACGGACTCCGACAGGCCCATGCCGACCACCGCCGACGTGGCGCCGAGCATCTCTCGCATGCCGGGCCCGCCGCGCGGTCCTTCGTTGCGGATGATGATCGCGGTGCCGGCCTCGATCGACCCGGCCAGCGTCGCCTCGATCGCGGCCTCCTCGTCCTCGAAGACGCGGGCGGTGCCGGTGAACGACCACATCGACGGAGCGACGCCCGACGCCTTCACGACGGCGCCGTCGGGGGCGAGCGAGCCGCGCAGGATGAAGATCGCGCCCTCGGGGGCCAGCGGGTCCGTGCGACTGTGCAGCAGCTCGGGGTTGAGGTTCTCGGCCTCGGCGGCGATGTCGCCGGTCGTCTTTCCCGACACGGTGATCGTCGAGCCGTCGATGAGGTCGCCGAGCTCGCGCAGCACGGCGGGTACGCCGCCCGCGTCACCGAGCTCGGTCACCCCCCAGGGGCCACTGGGCGCGAGCTTCGCCAGGGTCGGGGTGTCGCGCCCGACGCGGTCGATGAAGTCGAAGTCGAGGTCGATGCCGGCTTCCTTGGCCATCGCGATGAAGTGCAGCACGAGGTTGGTCGAGCCGGACACCGCAAGCGAGACGCGCAGCGCGTTCTCGAACGCGGCCTGCGTGAGGATGTGGCTCGGCCGCACGTCCTGGCGGATCAGCTCGACCGCGCGCATGCCGGTGTACTTGGCCGCGCGCAGCTGGAAGTTGGTGCCCGCCGCCAGGGTCCCCGAGCCGGGCAGGGACATCCCGAGGGCCTCGGTGTAGATGCCGGCCGTGTTGCCCGACGTGAGGGTCGCGCCGGCACCGGGACCAGGGAAGAGCTGGTCCTCCCAGTGCTTGAGCGTCGCCTCGTCGATCTCACCGCGCACCACCTCGCCGACGCCGTCGTACACGGTCTCGAGGAAGAGCCTCTTGCCGCGGTACATGCCGTGCACCGTCGGGCCGGCGTACAGCAGGATGCTCGGCAGGTCGAGCCGCGCAGCGGCCATCACCATCCCGGGGGTCGGCTTGTCCCCGCCGGTGAGCAGGACCAGCCCGTCCACGCCGTGGCCCTCGGCCATCAGCTCGATCGAGTCGGCGACGACGTCGCGGCTGGGAAGCACGTACTTCATGCTGCGCGCGGCGAACGCCTCGCTGTCGGTGACGTGGAAGGTGTTGAACTCCAGCGGCGTCCCGCCGCCCATCCGCACCCCGGCCTTGACCGCGTCGACGACCTGGCGCAGGTGGGAGTTCTCAGGCGAGAAGTCCTGATAGGTGTTCGCGATCAGGACCAGCGGTTGGGCCAGCTCCTCGTCGGTGAATCCTGCGCCCTTGATCCAGGCACGCTGCAGGGAGCGGTCGACGCCCGCGAACTGGTCGGTGCTTCTCATCTGCCGCCTTCGATCGTGTCGGGCCCTGCTGGGCGGTTTCCTCTGGCACGATCTCGTAGACCTCCCTGATTGTCAACAATCTGCAATCTGATCGAGGGCGGAGGCGACGGTGTCGATCACCGTCTCGATCTGGCCCGCGCTGATGACCAGCGGCGGGCGGATCTTGAGCACGTCGTACCTCGCCCCGGTGGTGCCCACCAGGACGCCGAGCTCGCGCACCCGGTCCTGCACCCGCGACACCACCGCCGGGTCGGTTCCCGCGAGGTCGACCCCGACCAGGAGCCCGCGCCCGCGCACCTCGCGGACCGCCGCGCAGCCCGCGGTCGCCTCACGCAGCCGGCTCACCAACCGTGCCCCCATGACGGCTGCGTGCTCGACGAGCCCTTCGTCCTCGATCACGTCCAGCACCGCCAGGCCCGCGGCAGCGGCAACCGGGCTGCCGGCGAAGGTGCTGAAGAACTCCGCCTCCCTGCCGAGCGCCTCGACGTACGCCGAGCGGGTGATCACTGCGGCGATCGGGTGCCCGTTGCCCATGGGTTTGCCGAGCGTGATCACATCCGGGTCCAGCCCGGAGGCGGTGAACGACCACAGGTGGTCCCCGGCGCGACCGAAGCCCGCCTGTACCTCGTCAGCCACGACCAACGCACCAGCGGCACGGGCAGCGTCGCCGAGCGCGGTGTGGTACGCCGCCCCGGGTGTGTGAATGCCGTCGCTGGTGTAGAGGGGATCGACCACGACCATCGCGGGGTCCTGGCCGGCGGCGGCCAGTCGGTCCAGCGCCGCCCGGAACGACGCGATGTCGGGATCGGGCCCGACCGGGGCGTCGAAGCGCTCGGCGTACCCCGGCTTGCTGCCGTCGAGCCACTCCTCCGGCGAGAGCGCGGCCGCGGCGGCGGTCACGCCGTGGTAGGCGAAGTCGGTGACGAGCGCCCCGCGGCGACCGGTGTCGGCCATGGCGAGGCGGTAGGCCAGGTCGACGGCCTCGCTCCCGGAGTTGAGGAAGAGCACGGTGTCCAGGCCGGCCGGCACGGTCGCGACCAGCCGCTCGGCCAGCTCGATCGCTCGGGGGTGGAGGTAGCGGAGGTTGGTGGCGAGGACCCGCACCTGGTCGGCGATCGCCTCGCTCACGCGCGGGTGCGCATGGCCGACGACGGGGACGTTGTTGTAGGCGTCGACGTACGTCCTTCCGTCGGTGTCCGTCATCGTCGCGCCGCGACCGCTGGCGACGTGCAGCGGCGTGGAGTAGGTCAACGGCGCCAGGGCGGTGCCGAGCACGGCCGCCCGCCTCCGGGTCAGCGCACCGGTCTCCGGAGGCGCGACCGGTCCACAGAGCCGGCGGGTCGTCTCGTCGGGACCGAGCTCCGCGAACTGCCGCAGCAGGCTGAGCGAGATCTCGTCCCACGCCCGGATGTAGTCGGCGTTCTCCGGGTGGTCGGCGGCCCGCCAGTTGGAGATGCAGAGGGTGATCGCCGCGCGCACCGCGACGGTGTCACCGAGGACCGCGAGCTCGCCGGGCTCGAGCGGCAGGACCGAGCGGTAGCCGTCGAGGAACCCACGCAGCGTGCGGAAGAGCCGGTCGCCCTGGAGCGTCGAGGCGAGCGAACCGAAGACCGCGGCGATGTCGAAGACCAGGGTCGAGTGCGCGAGGTCGCCCAGATCGAGCACGCCCGTCACCTCGCCGGAATCACCGACGAGCAGGTTGTCGAGCGTCAGGTCGCCGTGCACCACCTGGCCGCGCAGCGACCCCCACAGCGGCGCCACCCGTTGCTCGAAGACGTCGAAGGCGTCCTCGACCAGCCGGCGTTCGTCAGGATCGGCGATGCACCCGGTCAGCTCGCGCGTGCGGCCGCGCTCCTCGACGTGCCAGAGGAGCCGTCGACCGGCCGCTGGGTGGAAGAAGCCGCGCAACGCCCGACCGGTGCGCGCGGTGACGGCGCCGTACTCGCGCACGGTCGCCGCGCTGAGCTGCTCCCCCAGCAGTCCCGCGCGACCGGGGAGCCGGTCGTAGGCGCGGAGGAAGTGGGTGACCCCGGTGGCGGGCTCCTCGACGACGCGGTGTCGCACGTTGCTGCCCAGGACCTGGAGCGGGGTGCTCAGCGGGAGGTCCGGATCGGCAGCGGCGGCCCAGGCCGCGGCGGCCTCCTCCAGGTCGATGTTGGTCTGGGTCTCGGACTCGTTGGAGAGCTTGACCACCAGCTGGCGGCGTTCGTCGCCGAAGAGCACGACCTGGTCGCGCTCGCTGTTGAGGCGCCGCAGCACACCGGTGTCGGGGCCGCCGAGGCCGTAGGACTCGGCAGCAAGCCGTGCGATCTCGGCGTCGTCGAAGCGAGGGGCGGCACTGGTGAGGACGGCGTCCTGCGGGATCATGGGCCGATGCTAGCGAGGATTGTCGACAATCTGCGCGGAGAGGTCCGGGGATGACCATCGTCCAGCCCGGCGACACGGTGGCGCTCGTGGCGCCCGCGAGCTGGGCGGAGCCACCCGCCATCGACGAGACCGTGGCGACGCTGGAGACCTGGGGTCTGCGCGTCCGCGTCTGCGGCCACGTCGACGACCGGCACGGCTTCATGGCCGGAACCGACGCGGACCGGCTGGCCGACCTGAACGCGGCGATCCGGGACCGGGACGTCCGCGCGATCGTGGCGCTGCGCGGCGGCTGCGGCAGCCTGCGGCTGGTGCGCGAGCTGGACGTCGCGGCCCTCCGCGCGGACCCGAAGCCGCTCGTCGGCTTCAGCGACATCACCGCGCTGCACCAGGTGTGGACCGGTGTGGGAGTGCCGTCCGTCCACGGTGCTCCCGTGGGCGATCGTGCCGACGACGTGCGCAAGCTGCTGATGGGTGAACCCACCGCTGCCGTGAGGTCGGAGCCCAAGAGGTACGGCGCCGCGCTCACCACGACGGGACGCGCGAGCGGTCCGCTGTCAGGCGGCAACCTCGAGATGCTGGCGCGCTCGGTCGGGGTGGCGGGGCCGAACCTCGCCGGGCACGTGCTCCTGGTCGAGATCAACCGGGCCGCCGGTCTCGGGATGGTCGACCGGGCACTGACCCAGCTGCTCTTGTCGGGGACGCTCGACGACGTCGTCGGTGTGACGGTCGGCGAGCTGCTCGGCTTCGACGGCTACGTGGACCGGGACTGGACTGTGCTCGACGTGCTGCGCGACCGTCTCGGCGTGCTCGGGGTGCCGATCCTCGCCGGTCTCCCGATCGGGCACCTCGACGACCCCGTCCCGGTGCCTCTCGGCGTCCGGTGCGAGCTCGACGCGGACGCCGGCACCCTGACCTGCTCGGGGCTTCAGCGCTCGCAGTGATCCTCGCGCTCGCCGCGGCAGCGGTCCGTGCCCTCGCGGCCGTCGACCCGGTCCCGCCCGGGCCCGCCGACCAGCACGTCGTCCCTCCGCGACCCGGTGAGCCGGTCGTCGCCTCCCTTGCCGTGGGCGACGACCCGAGCGGAGCCGACGCGCAGCACGTCGTTCCCGGCGGACCCGTCGAAGCGCCAGCGACCGTAGCCGGGCAGCCCCACGGACTCGACGTCGGTCACGGACGCGGCCCAGGACGGTGCGTCCCGGAGGCGGACGACCAGCGTGCCCGAGGCGAGGTCTAGGGCGCCGCCGACCGGCCGCCGGTCGCCGCCGACGTACGCGACGTTGAACGCGAAGTCGTCGCGCCCCGGCCCGCCGGTGATCGCGCTGGTCTGCGCGGTGAGGTAGCCCCACAGGAAGTCGCGGCCCGGCCCGCCGTCCATCAGCGCGACCCCGCCCCGATCGTCGATCGTGTCGCGGCCGGGACCGCCCAGCACCGTGTCCAGCCCGTCGGCAGCCTGCAGCGAGTCGTCGCCCAGCCCGCCGTCGAAGTGGTCGGCCGACCGGTCGCTGCCCTCGTCCCAGGTCTCCAGCAGGAAGTCGTCGCCACCCAGCCCGGACAGCACGTCGTCGCCGGCACCCGCGACCAGCAGGTCGGGCCGGGGCGAGCCGACCATGGTGTCGGCGTACGCCGACCCGACGACCTCGAGCGCGTAGCCGTCCGCGGGGTCCGGGAGCGGGGTGACGATCCGGTCCTCGCCCTCCCCCGAGACGGTGCCCGCGGTGAGGTCGACCCGCACGCCGGTGGTCGCGCCGGACAGGTCGAGCGAGTCGTAGGGGTAGTAGTCGTCAGTGGGCCACGCGCTCGGCCCCAGGTCCACGACGTCGTCGCCGGGGCCCGGCACGAGGGTGTCGCCCTCGCGCTCCGGCTCGTTCTCGAAGACCGGGACCCGGCCGACCGGTCCCGCGAGCAGGTGGTCGTTGCCGTCGCCACCGACGAGCCGGTCCGACCCGGGACCTCCGCAGATGACGTCGTCGCCACCCAGCCCGTCGATCACGTCGTTGCCGCCGAGAGCACTGATCACGTCGGGTCCGGTGGTGCCGTCGAGCTCGTCGTCTCCCGACGTGCCGACGACCGTCGGAGCCAGCCCGGCACACGTCGCTCCAGCCGCACCCGCTGCGGTCGGAGCCACCGAACCAGCCAACACCGAAGCGACCACCAGGGTCACCGCGCCCCACGTCGCATGCATGTCACACCTCCCGAGGTCCCCGAGACTACGTTGACGCCCATGGCGCTCTCACCCGACGACTTCTTCGCCCATGCCCTCGCGGCCACCGACGACGAAGACCGCCTGCCCCTGTCGCGGATGACGATGTGGGAGGTCGCGCCCTTCGACCGGGACGGCCTGAAGGTGGCGCCGCTGCGCCCACCGGTGGTGCCCGAGCCGCCGCGGCACGGCGAGGACCCCGCCGACTGCCAGTCCTGCGCGCGCCGTGACGAGGGCCTCTGGCTCGACGAGCACTGGCGCCTGACGCGGATGAGCGGTGTGGGGGTGCCGCTGGTGCTGATGCTGCACCCGCGCGACCACCACGACCTGGCCGACCTGCCCGACGACCTCGCGGCCGAGCTCGGCGTCCTCAGCGCCCATCTCTGCCGCCACGTCGAAGCCCTGCCGAACATCTCGCGCTGCCACGTCTACCGCGTCGGCGACGGCGGGGCGCACCTTCACATCTGGTTCTTCGCCCGGCCGCTCGGGCAGGGCCAGTTCTACGGATCGTGGCTGCCGGTCTGGGACGACCTGCTGCCGGAGTACCCCGACGACGTCGCCCGGGCCGACGCAGACGAGGTCGTCCGCGCGCTCGAGGCGAGCTATCTGCCCGCATGACTCGGCTGATCCATCTCAACGGCCCGCCCGGCATCGGCAAGTCGACGCTGGCAAGGATGTACGCCGACGACCATCCCGGCGTCCTCTGCTGCGACATCGACGTGCTGCGCACGCTGGTCGGCGGCTGGGAGACGCGCTTCGCCGAGACCGGCGGGCTGATCCGCCCGGCAGCGCTGGCGATGATCACGGCGTACCTCACTGGCGGCCACGACGTCGTGCTCCCTCAGCTGATCGCGCGGCCGGAGGAGCTGGCGAGGTTCGCAGCAGCCGCGGCGGCCGCGGACGCCGAGCTCGTCGAGGTCGTCGTGTGGGACGACGAAGAGTCGTCCGTCGCGAGGTTCAATCGTCGAGGCGCCGCCGGAGACAGCGACACCCACGACCGGGTTCGCGCACTGGCGGCCGACGACGACACCTTGCGCGGCTACCACGCTGTCCTGGACGAGCTGCGCCAGCGACCAGGCGTGCTCGTCGTCGACAGCCTGGACGGCGACGTGGACGCGACGTACACCGGCCTCCTCGAGGCGCTCGACGCGTGAGGCAGGCTGGCTCGATGGAGGCGGGCAGGGCCGTTCAGCCGTCGCGGGGGAGCCAGCAACCGGTGACAGGTGAACGACCGCGCGTCACGAGAGGTCGGTGCTCGACCCACCGGTGCTACCTGGATCCGCGCGTCCCAGCGCTAGCCGGATGAGGCAGGCTGGCTCGGTGATGGTGGGCGAGGGCTACGACGGCGACGACTTCTACTGCGACGTCGCGATCCCACGGGCGGCCGAGCTGGCTGTGGTCCACGACGACGAACAGGTGCTCGCCTATCACCACACGCGACCCTTCTGGGCGACCCACGTCGTGGTCGTGCCCAAGCGACACATCGGGTCGTTGACCTCGGTGAGGAACGACGACGAGGAAGACGTCAGAGCGCTGCTGTGGGTCGTCCAGGCGGTCGCGGCCGACGTCGAGGCTGCGCATGGAGAAGCGGCGGTGCTCACCAACCTCGGCCGCTACCAGGACTCCAAGCACCTTCACGTCCACGTGCATGCGAGAGGGCATCTGCGGTGAGACGCGGCGTCACCGCCTTTGCTGAGGTCAGAGCTCGACCAGCGTGATGCCGGCCCCACCGGCCGGGTGGTCCATGGCGGCGATGGCGGCGCCGGCCTGGTCGAGGCCGATGCGCCGGGCGACGAGTCGTTCGGGGTCCAGGGCACCCGAGGCGACGAGCTCCAGCATCGCGGGGTAGTCCACCGCGGGCATGCCGTGCGACCCAAGCACCGACAGCTCGCGCGCCACGACGAGGTCCATCGGCAGCGGCGTGGGTGCGTCGCCGCCGACGAGCAGCCCCACCTGGACGTGCCGGCCGCGGGGTCGGAGGCAGGAGATCGAGGCGGCGGCCACGGCCGGGTCGCCGATGGCGTCGAGGGAGACGTGCGCGCCGCCGTCGGTGCGCACGTGCACAGCCGCGACCACGTCCACGACGTGTGACGAGTCGACGACCGACACCGCACCGAGCGACAGCGCGGCCTCGAGCGCAGGCCCCGACACGTCGACGGCGACGACCTTCGCGCCGAGCGCCGTCGCGATCATCACCGCGGAGAGCCCGACGCCACCGCAGCCGTGCACGGCGACCCACGTTCCCTCACCGACCTGGCCGTGTGCGACCACGGCCCGGTACGCCGTCGCGAACCGGCACCCCAACGAGGCAGCCGCCGCGAACGACACCGCGTCCGACAGCCCGACCACGTTGTGGTCTGCCCGTGGCACCGCGACCCGTTCGGCGAACGATCCCGGCAAGGTGAACCCGGGCTGCAGCTGGTCGGGGCAGACCTGCGCGGCGCCGGCGCGACAGTGGGCGCAGACGCCGCAGCCGAGCACGAACGGGACGGTCACCCGGTCGCCCACCGAGCAGCGGGTCACCGCGGAACCGACCTCGGCGATCGTGCCGGCGTACTCGTGGCCCGGCACGTGCGGAAGCGTCACCGGGTCGTGCCCACGCCAGGCGTGCCAGTCGGAGCGGCACACTCCCGTCGCCACCACGTCGACCACGACACCGTCGGGCGGACAGGCCGGGTCGGCCACCTCGGTGAGGGCCGGGAGCTCACCGAGAGCCGCGTAGACGACGGCCTTCACCTGCGCCACTCCCCGCGCAACAGCGCCCAGACCTCCAGGTCGTCGTAGTGGTCACGCACCTTGAAGACCTGGCGCAGGGTCCCCTCGTGGGTGAACCCGAGGCGCTGCGGGACCGCGCGGCTGGACTCGTTGCCCGGCGCGCACCGCCACTCGAGCCGGCGCAGCCCGCGCTCCTCGAACGCCCACGCGATCATCGCCTCGACGGCGCGGGTGACGATACCCTGCCCCCTTGCCGGCTCAGCGAGGAACACGCCGAGCTCGCCGATGCCGGACCGGGTGTTGAGGCTCGGGAACAGCACGCCGCCGACGAGCTCGTCACCGGTCCAGATCCCGAAGAGCCGGCGGGTGTCGGCGGCCCGGCCGTCGGTGAACGACGTGAGGAACGAGCGCGCCGCGTCGGTCTCCTCCATGTGCTCCCACGGCAGCCACTCGTAGAGTCCGGCACCGTGGCGCTGGAAGAACGTCGCGAGCTGGTCGGCGTGCCAGGGCTCCAGGTCGCGGATCCGGGCGGGAGCGATGTCGAGACTCAGCACGCCGCCACCGTATGCGGGATCCACGCGACGGGGATGCTCGGGTGGGAGCGTTCATGTCGCTGAGGAATCCCGAGCTCGTCGTCGCGAAGGTGTCGTATCCGTGAGCCGGCGTTCGTGGAGTGATCACCAGATCAAGCAGACATCTCCGGAAGGACCACCACCATGGCCACCATCGCAGTGCACGAGTTCATCTCCCTCGACGGCGTCTTCGAGTCGCCGAGCTGGACCTTCGACCACGGCTTCGACCCGAGGATGGGCGAGACGCTCTCCGCCATCACCGACGGCGCGGCCCAGACGATCCTGCTCGGCCGCAAGACCCACGAGATGTTCGCGCCGGCCTGGCGCGACCGCACCGTCGAGGACGACCCCGGCGCGGACTTCTTCAACCACACCGAGAAGCTCGTGGTCGGCACGCAGACCCCCAGCGAGGAGTGGGCCAACACCACGCTCATCGGTGCGTACGACGCCGACACGATCCGCCGCATCAAGGAGGAGCGCGAGGGCGTCATCTACATCTCGGGGAGCGGCCAGCTCGTCCGTCAGCTGCTCAAGGACGGGCTCGTCGACGACCTGCACCTCTTCGTCTACCCCGTCGCGCTCGGCGAGGGCGAGCGGTTCTTCAAGGACGGCGAGGAGCACCGGCTGGCGCTCAAGGAGACCGACGTCTACGACAACGGCGTCGTGCACCTGAGCTACGGCCCTGCCTGAGTCGTCGGCCGGCAGCCCTTCCCAAACACCCTCCGCGCGACTTAGGTTCACCTCAACCGTTGCGCCCCACCCAGGCGGACGGACTCGGATCTCGGATCTCTCGGAGGACAGTCAATGAAGCTGTTTGCTTCGCTGACGCGTCGGCGGGCCGCCACCCTGGCCGCCTTCACCGCGTCTGCGGCACTACCGGTCGCCCTGCTGGCGCCGCTCGCCGGAGGCGCCGCCAACGCGTCGCCCGCGCCGGTGGCACCCCAGGACGCGCGCTACATCGTGATGACGCAGGGCGACCCCCTGGCGTCATACACGGGCGGCGTGAAGTCGTTCACCCGCACCAAGCCCAAGGCCGGCGACAAGCTCGCCACCCGCACGGCCAACGCGCGCGGCTACGCCAAGCACCTCGAGGCCAGGCACGACGCGGTCCTCAGGGCAGCCGGCATCTCCACGGACGTGGTGCGCGACGAGTTCACGACCGCGTTCAACGGGTTCGTGGCCGAGCTCTCGCCGGGCGAGGCGGCCGTGCTGCAGAAGCAGAACGGCGTCGCGCAGGTGTGGGAGGACGAGGTCCGCACCGCTGACACGATCACGACGCCCGACTTCCTCGGCCTGACCGGTGACAACGGCGTGTGGCGGAAGAGGTTCGGCGGCGTCTCCAAGGCCGGCGAGGGCATGATCATCGGCGTCCTCGACTCCGGCATCTGGCCCGAGAACCCCATGTTCGCCGCCCTGCCGACCCCGCGCCCCGACCAGGCGGTCATCGACGAGAAGTGGAACGGCACCTGTGTCGCGGGCGAGGACCCCAACCCCGCCGACCGGGTCACCTGCAACAACAAGCTGATCGGCGCGCGCTACTACCCCGCGGGCAACACGATCCGCCCCGAGGAGTACCTCTCGCCCCGTGACTTCAACGGCCACGGCTCGCACACCTCCAGCACCGCGGGCGGCAACAACAACGTCACCGCCGTCATCAACGGCGTCGAGGTCGGCAAGACCTCCGGCATGGCGCCCGCGGCCAGGCTCGCGATGTACAAGGTGCTCTGGCAGAACGCGACCGGCGGCTCGTCCGGCAACACCTCGGGCATCGTCGCGGCGATCAACGACGCGGTCGCCGACGGCGTCGACGTGATCAGCTATTCGATCTCCGGCTCACGCACGTCGATCGTCAGCCCCGACGAGATCGCCTTCCTCAACGCCACCCTCGCCGGTGTGTTCGTCTCGACCTCGGCCGGCAACGACGGCGTGGTCGTCGGACGCAGCAGCGTCGCGCACAACTCCCCGTGGGAGATGACGACCGCGGCGAGCAGCCACGACCGCGGCAACTCCGCCAAGGTCAACCTCGGGAACGGCACGTCCTACACCGGTGTCGGTGTCAACGACACCGGGGTGCCGGCGCAGACGCCGCTGATCAGCTCGACCGCGGCCAAGGTGGCTGCGGCCACCGAAGCCGCCGCCAACCTGTGCTTCTCGAGCACGTGGCCGGGCGGTCCGGGCCTCGACCCGGCCCTGGTCGCCGGCAAGATCGTGGTCTGCACGCGGGGCACCAACGACCGCGTCGACAAGAGCCGCGCGGTCAAGGAGGCCGGCGGCGTCGGCATGGTCCTCGCCAACGCCTCGCCCGCCGAGTCGCTCAACGGTGACTTCCACGTCATCCCGACCGTCCACGTCAACAGCGTCGACGGTGCCGCGATCAAGGCGTACGCCGCCACGGCCGGCGCCACCGCGTCGATCTCGCCGCGCGACCCCACCCCGGTGCGCGCGCCCGAGATGGCCGGCTTCTCCTCGTGGGGACCGGCCCTGGCGGGCGGCGGCGACCTGCTCAAGCCCGACGTCACCGCTCCTGGTGTCGACGTGATCGCCGCAGTCTCGAAGGGCAACGGCGGCAACGACTTCAACGCGCTCTCGGGCACGTCGATGTCGACGCCGCACGTCTCCGGCATCGCGGCGCTGATCATGCAGGCGCACCCGAGCTGGTCGCCCACCTGGGTGAAGTCGGCGCTGATGACCACCGCGACGAACCTCGACAAGACCGGGCAGCCGATCCAGCGGGCCGGCAAGGACGCCACCCCGATCGACTTCGGCAACGGCCACATCGTGCCGGGCGAGGCGTTCGACCCGGGCCTGGTGTACGACGCCGGGCTCTCGGACTGGATCCGCTACGGCTGCTCGATCAACCAGTTCCAGGCGATCACCGCGCCGGGCACCTGCGAGTCGGCCGGGGCGATGGACCCCAGCGACCTCAACTACCCGAGCATCTCGGTGGCCGACCTGGCCGGGTCGCAGACGATCACCCGCTCGGTGACGAACACCTCGACGGACCAGGCTTCGCAGTACAAGCCGACCGTCGTGGCGCCGCCGGGCTTCACCGCCACGGTGTCCCCGTCGAAGATGACGGTGCCGCCGCAGCAGTCGCGGTCGTTCAAGGTCACGCTGACCCGCGTGTCCGCGCCGTTCGACCAGTGGGCCTACGGGTCGCTGACCTGGACCGACAAGCGTGGCCACGCGGCGCGCAGCTCGATCGCCGTGGAGTCGGCGTCCATCGCGGCGCCGTCCGAGGTCACCGAGTCCGGCACGAGCGGCTCGGAGACCCTGTCGCTCACGGCGGGCTTCTCCGGCACGCTGACCACCTCGGTGGGCGGGCTCGTCGCGGCGCAGGTCGACACCCGGCCGACGACGCTCCCGGTCAACACCGAGGTGATCGTGACGGTGCCGGGCGGCACGCAGCACGCCCGGTTCGCGACGTACGACGCGGACTACCCCGCCAACACCGACGTCGACCTGGCCGTCTTCCGGGGCACCACCCAGGTCGGCAACAGCGGGGGTGCGACGGCGGAGGAGGCGGTCAACCTCGTCAACCCGCCCGCCGGCGACTACCGCGTCGTGATCGACTACTTCGCGGGCACGCCGAGCACGCTCGACGTGAAGCTCAACAGCTTCGTGCTGGGCACGACGGCGGCGGGCAACCTCACGGCGACGCCGGTCAGCCAGCCGGTGACCGTGGGCGAGCAGGCCGACGTCACGCTCGCGTGGTCGGGACTCACGGCGGGCACCCGCTACCTCGGGGCGGTCACCTACGGTGACGGCACGTCGACGGTGGGCCGCACCTTGGTGTCGGTCCTGCCCTAGCTCGACAGCTGACCACGAAGAGCACCGCTCGGGGCCTCCCGGGTGGTGCTCTTCGTGGTCACCTATCCCCTCAGCGCGGCACGTCTCTGAACCACGCCTCGCGGTCGGCGGGGTCGGGTCCCGTACGCCGCCGCGCCGGCGGCCGCGCGTCGGCGACCGGCGCGTGGTGGTCGAGCCGGGTGGTGAGCACGCCCTCGCCGCTGGTCAGGTCGGGCAGCCGGCCGGCCAGGTCCGGCACCGCCGCGGCGGGCACGTGGCCCACCAGCCGCGTGTAGCCGCCGGCCGAGCTCGTCTCCAAGGTCGTCGCGCCCAGCCGCCCGAGAAGGGCGGCGACCGGCCCGAACGCCTCGTCGGGCAGCTCGAGGTCGAAGCGGTCGACCGGACGGCACACCCGGGTCCCCGCCTGCGCCAGCGCGGCGAAGAAGACCACGGGCGTCAGGCAGCGGAAGTCAGCCGCCACCGACGACATCGACTTGTCGAACTTCTGGTGCGGCCTGCTCTGCCGTGGGTAGTACGCCGAGGCCGTCATCGTCACCAGGCAGTCGGTGACGATCCACCCGTGCGGTCCTTGCCGGACCGCCGCGCGCAGCCCCTCCTCGGTCGCATCGACGAAGGCTCGCGGCAGGTTGCCCCGCTCGACGCCCGGCGAGAACTCGACGCCGTGGCCGACCGGCCGCGGCTCGACGCGCAGGCCGACGGTCGCGAGGTACGGGTTGCCCTTCTCGCCGATCCGGTCGATCGCCGACCCGGTGCCGGCGACCCGCTCGAGGCACACGACCGAGGTGTCCGAGAACACCGCGCGGACGCCGTACCGCTCCTCCAGCAGCGCGCCGATCACCTCCTTCTGCACCTCGCCGTGCAGGCTCACCGCGGCCTCGCCGTCGGTCGCGTCGAGGCGCAGCGCGATCAGGGGGTCCTCGTCGGCGAGCTCGGTGAGTCCGGCGAAGAGGGCCGTCCGCTGGCTCGGGTCGACCGGTTCGACGAGCGCCTCCAGGGTGGCGGGCGCGAACCGGTGCGTACGCCGCTCCGGCGGCTGCGCCCCGGGGTGGCCCAGCGCGTCGCCGATCCTGGCGGCCGGGCCGCGTACGACGGCGATCTGGCCCGCCGCCGCGACCCGCCCGACGAGGACGCCCGACGGGGTGCTGGTGCCGACCTCGGTGACCCGCACCGGAGCCGACCCCGCGACGGTCACCTTGTCGCGCACGCGGAGCTCCCCGCTCCAGAGGCGCACCCAGGCGCGGCGGCCGCGGTCGTCGCGGTCGACCGCGAAGACCGTGCCGGCTGCGGGACCGGTGTCGGCGGGACTCGGCCGCGGCAACACCCTGACCAGCACCTCACCCAGCCCGGCCGTGCCGGCGCCCGAGATCGCGGAGCCGCAGAGCACGGGCGTCAACCCACCTGAGGTCACCTCGCGACGCAGCACCCGCAGCAGATCGCGGGGGCGCACCCGCTCGCCGTCCACCCACGCGGCGAGCAACCGGTCGTCCCGCTCCGCGACGGCCGCGACGACGGCGTCGTCGGTGAGGGGGACCGGCTCGACGGTCGCGTCGCGGCGGCCCTGACCGGCCGGGTGCGCGAGCACCACGACCCGAGGGGTGAGCCGTCGACGTACCTGCTCGACGACGCGGTCGACATCCGCACCGGAGCGGTCGACCTTGTTGACGAACAGGACGGTCGGCACACCGATCCTCTGCAGCGCGCGCCAGATGACGACGCTCTGCGGCTGGACGCCCTCGACCGCGCTGAGCACGAGGACCGCGGCGTCCAGCACGCCGAGCGAGCGTTCGACCTCGGCGATGAAGTCGGGGTGGCCGGGGGTGTCGATGAGGTTGACGGCGAGGTCGCCGGCCGGGGTCGACAACGGGAACGACGTGACCGCGGCGCGGATGGTGATGCCGCGGCGGCGCTCGAGGTCCATCGAGTCGGTGCGGGTGGTGCCCGCGTCCACGCTGCCGATGGCGTCGGTGACGCCCGCCTCGAAGAGGAGGCGCTCGGTCAGGCTGGTCTTGCCGGCGTCAACGTGCGCGACGATCCCGAGGTTGAGCGGCGCGTGGGTGCGCGCCCGGGTCGGGTGGGGTGGGTCGGACAGGGTCAAGGGTCAGCTCCACGGTGGGACGGATGAGGGTCCGGGGCGTGGAAGCTGCTCGCATGTCACTCTCCAGGTGAGACGGTCGGGACGCCTCGACTGTCGCACCGCCGAGGTCGGGGGGTCGACCGGTTTTCCCTGCGGCACCTACGGTCGAGGCATGTCCCTCGACCTCTTCGCCGAGCTGCACGTGACGTCGTACGCCAAGGCGCTGCCGTGGTACGAACGCTTCTTCGGCGGTCCGCCCACCTTCGTCGCGCACGAGACCGAGGCGGTCTGGGAGCTGGCCGAGCACCGCTACCTGGTGCTCGAGGAGCTGCCCGCGCACGCCGGCCACGGCGAGGTGACGATCTTCCTCGACCCGCCCGACCAGCTCGACGCCACCGTCGACGCCCTCGCGGAGCGCGGCATCGAGCCGGCGCACCGGGAGACCTACGACAACGGCGTCCGCAAGGTGATCTTCAGGGACCCCGAGGGCAACGAGATCGGGTACGGCGGCGGCCCGCTCGAGGACGGTGGTGGCGCCGTCACTTGAGGGCACTTTTCGCGCAATTGCGCGGTTATGGTCGGCGATCGGGCCTCGGAGCGACCACAACTCAGCAATTGAACGGTTAAGGCCCCGTGAGCAGCGGCCCGCGCGCGGCGAGGACGGCTAGAAGGGCTGCTCGCCCCGGGCGATCGGCACCAGGTCGGCGACGGACCCGAAGACGCGGGTGGGCCGGTAGGGGAAGGTCTCGATCTGCTCGGGCTGCGTCGACCCGGTCGTGACCAGCGCGGTCCGGAGGCCGGCCTCGAGGCCGCTGATGATGTCGGTGTCCATCCGGTCGCCGACCATCACCGTCGACTTCGCGTGGCCGGAGATGCGGTTGAGGGCGCTGCGCATCATCAGGGGGTTGGGCTTGCCGATGTAGTACGGCGACCGGCCCGTCGCCGCCGAGATCAGCGCGGCCACGGAGCCGGTGGCGGGCAGCTTGCCGTGCAGGCTCGGTCCGCTGACGTCGGGGTTGGTCGCCAGGAACCGGGCGCCGTCGTCGATGAGCCGGATCGCGCGGGTGATGGCCTCGAAGGAGTACGTGCGGGTCTCGCCCAGCACGACGTAGTCGGGGTCGCGGTCGGTGATGACGTAGCCGATGTCGTGCAGCGCCGTGGTGAGGCCGGCCTCGCCGACGACGTACGCCCGCCCTTCCGGGCGCTGGTCGGCCAGGAACTGGGCGGTGGCCAGGGCCGAGGTCCAGATCGCCCCCTCGGGCACGTCGAGGCCGCTGCCGATCAGCCTGGCGCGCAGGTCGCGGGGCGTGAAGATCGAGTTGTTGGTGAGCACCAGGAACTGCCGTCCCGATGCCTTCAGCGCGTCGAGGAACTCGACTGCGCCGGGGATCGGGACCTCCTCGTGGACGAGCACGCCGTCCATGTCGGTCAGCCAGGTCTCCACGGGGCGCGCCTCGACTGGTGTGGTCACCTCGCCATTGTCGCTGGCCCGCGACCGGCGACGCACATCCTCGTGGCAGGCTCGGCGCATGACGAGAACCGGACTCGTGCTGGGGGGCGGCGGCGTGACCGGCATCGCGTGGGAGGTCGGCGTGCTCAAGGGCCTGCGCGACGAAGGTGTCGACGTCACCGCGGCCGACCTCGTCGTCGGGACCTCGGCCGGTTCGGTCGTCGGCGCACTGGTGACGACGGAGGACCTCGACGAGCTGTACGCCGAGCAGACCTCGCCGCCCGACGAGGAGATCCCGGCGGTGTTCTCGCTGCGCACGGCCCTCACCATCGGCGCGCTGATGGCGTTGCCGGGCGACGGCCGCGCTCGCCGGGCGCGGGTCGGGCGGGCGGCCCGCAAGGCCAACCCGGGTCCCGGCACCGAGCGGGTCGCGGTCTTCGAGTCCCGGCTGCGCAGGACCGACGGCTCGCTGGCCACCTGGCCGGACCGCGACCTTCGGATCACGGCGGTGGACGCCGAGACCGGCGCCTTTCACGTCTTCGACAAGGACGGTGACGTCGACCTCCTGCACGCGGTCGCCGCGAGCTGCGCCGTCCCGCTCGTCTGGCCGGCCGTCGAGATCAACGGGCGGGCCTACATCGACGGCGGCATGCGCTCTCCGGCCAACGCCGACCTCGCGACGGGATGTGACGTCGTGCTCGGGATCGTGCCGCTGCCGCGTTCGATCACCAAACGGCACTCGATGCCCGAGCAGCTGCGCCGTACCGGCGCCCGATGGAGCGCCTGGATCAGTCCCGACCAGGAGTCGCTAGCCGCGATCGGGCGCAACGTGCTGGACCCCGCGATGCGGATGGGCGCGGCCCGCGCCGGCGCCGCGCAGGGACGGCGGATGGCCGCCGAGGTCGGTGCGCGCTGGCCGTCGTGAACCGGCCGTCGTGAACCGGCCGTCGTGAACCTTTTCGGGTCCGGCGCCGTATGCCGCCTAGGAGGTACACACCATGACCCGTAGGACGCACACCACCCTCGTCGCCACCGCCCTGCTCCTGGGAGCCACCGCACTGAGCGGCCCAGCCGGCGCCAGCACCGCAGACGCCGCCGCACCGGTCACCCGGATGGCCGACCTGAAGGCCAGCGGCGACGCCGACGGCTCCGGCCACGCGATGTTCACGCTCAACAAGGCGAAGAAGAGGGTCTGCGCCGACGTCACCTGGGCCGGCATCGCCAAGCCGAACGCCGCCCACATCCACAAGGTCTCCGACGGCTCGATCTTCATCGACCTGTCGGGGTCGGTGACCGGCGGCAAGAAGTGCACGACCGGGGTGTCGAAGAACAAGATCCAGAAGCTGATCGACCGGCCCGGGCGCTACTACTTCAACGTGCACAACGGTCCCTACCCGGCCGGCGCCATCCAGGGCACGCTGCGCAAGTAGCAGGTCCCGCGAGGGGGGCCCGGGGAGGAACACCGGACATGAATATCCGTCGCCCCCCGAGAGGGGCGACGGTCCTTCTCGGGTACCCCGCTGCCGATGGGGCCAAACCCGTGACACCGGAAAAATCGTCGGATCAACCTGATTCGATGCCAGCCTCCGCCCCTCTCGTCACCCTCGTCTCGGCAGCCTCGTGCGTCACGCTGCACGCCCTTCGCCCGCAAGCAGGCCAAGGCGATGGCCGCGAAGGAGGAGATGTACCACCAGGACCTCGGGCCGGCACGACGCGCGGAACAGACGGGGCTGACGGGACGCCTGGGATCCACCCCGCACACTGGAGTGGTGACGGACCGGGGCCGCCCACATGATCGGCGGCGTGACCAGCCCGCCTCGCCGCTGACCGAGCGCGAGGCGCAGGTGCTGGCGTCCGCGCGCGCCGACCGCCCGATCCGCGAGGTCGCGCAGGAGCTCTACCTGTCGCCCGGGACGGTGCGCAACTACCTGGTCACCGTCACCCACAAGCTGCGCGCCGGCACCCGCGCCGAGGCCTACCGGCGAGCGCAGGAGCGGGGCTGGATCTAGGCGCCCGTGGAGGGGCCGACCGAGCACCGCGCCGGGAATCATCGGTGAGCACGCGACCGTCGCGGTCTATCCTCCGAGCGTGCCGGCTCCCGAGGGCTACGAGATCGATGACGACCCGGCGCGCGTCGACAGAGACGCGGTCTGGGAGTGGTTGTCGACGCAGGCGTACTGGCACCGCGGCCGGTCCCGCGCCGACGTCGAGCGCCAGCTCGACGGCGCCTGGCGCGTGGTCGCGGCGTACGACGGCGCGACCGGCGCCCTGGTGGGGTTCGCCCGTGCCTTGTCCGACGGCGTGGCGCTGGCGTACCTCGCCGACGTCTTCGTCGAGGACGCCCACCGGGGCCGCGGTCTCGGGCACGCACTGGTCACCGCGATGGTCGACGAGGGACCGGGCTCGGGCTTCCGCTGGATGCTGCACACCGCCGACGCGCACGGGCTGTACGCCGCCCACGGGTTCGGGCCTCCCGACCAGAGCTACCTCGAGCGGCCGCGGGTCGCCCCGACAGGGGCCGGGTACCGAGGGACATGACCAACGTCGCGATCATCTACTACTCCTCCACCGGCACCGTCGACGCCATGGCCCGCCGAGCCGCCCAGACCGCCGAGAAGGCCGGCGCCGAGGTCCGCCTCCGCCACGTCGCCGAGCTCGCGCCCAGCGAAGCGGTCAACGAGAACGACGACTGGTCGGCGCACCGCGAGGACGTCTCCGACGAGCCGCAGGCCGAGCTCGACGACCTCACCTGGGCCGACGTCGTCCTCTTCGGCTCACCGACGCGCTACGGCAGCATCGCCAGCCAGCTGCAGGCGTTCCTCGACACCACGGCGTCGCTGTGGCAGGAGGGGGCGCTCGCCGACAAGGTGTACGCCGGCTTCACCGCCGGTCAGACCGAGCACGGCGGCCAGGAGACCACCCTGGTCTCGCTCTACACGACGATCTACCACTGGGGCGGCATCGTGGTGGCGCCCGGCTACACCGACGACGTGAAGTTCGCCGACGGGAACCCCTACGGCGCGTCGAAGGTGACTGGCGAGACCACGGACCTCGAGCAGGCCGACCTCGACGCCATCGACCACCTGGTCGAGCGGGTCGTGCGCATCAGCGGCAAGCTGACGTCCTGACCTGAGACCTCAGGCCTCGCGGGTTTCGCCGGGCTGCTCGGCGTCGTCGGCGTCCTCGGCCTCGCGGTCCTCGTCGACCTCGGTGAGGTCGAGCTCGATGACCGCGTCGATCAGCTGCGCGAAGACGGCGGGCGGCAGCGCCCCTGCCTCGCGGTAGACCATCCGGCCGCCCTTGAAGGCCATCAGCGTCGGGATCGCCGAGATCTGCGCCGCGCCGGCGAGCTGCTGCTCGGCCTCGGTGTCGACCTTGGCGAACACGATGTCCGGGTGCTCGTCGGAGGCGCGCTCGAAGACGGGCGCGAACTGCCGACAGGGCCCGCACCAGCTCGCCCAGAAGTCGACGAGCACGATCTCGTTGTCCAGGATGGTTCGCTCGAAGTTGGCGGAACCCAGCTCGACGGTGGTCACCCGTTCGAGACTACGGGACGCGCCTGGATCAGACCGTGACTCCGTGCGGCCGGCCAGGGTCGTCCTCCGCGGGCTGCGCGTCCCCCGCACGACAGGCCTCGAGCTGGGCACAGAGGGCCGCGCCGAAGAAGAGTGCGATCGACGAGAGCAGCGCCCAGATGAGCAGTGCGACGACGCCGGCCAGCGGTCCGTAGACGTCGCCGAACGACGGGCTGAGGCGCACGTACGCCGCCAGCAGGCCCGTGCTGGCCAGGCTGACGACCACGGCGACCGCCGCACCGGCGGCCAGCCAGGTGAGCCCGGGCTGACGACGCCTCGGCGCGTGGTTGAGGGCGACGGCGATCGTGAAGACGAGGAGGGCGACGCCGAGGGGCCACCGGCCGATGTTCCAGGCGTCGACGAGCCCCTGAGACCACCCGTACCCGGTCGCCATGGCGTCGGCGAAGGCGTGACCGGCGACCAGGAGCAGGAAGCCGACACCGACCGGCAGGGCGAGCACGGCCGCCAGCACGGCGGCGCGGCCGTACTTGTGCAGGGCCGGCCGGTCGCGGCGAATCCCGTAGATCCGGTTGAGGCCGCGCTCCACCTGAGCCATCGCGGCCGTCATCGACGCCAACGCGAGGACCAGGCCGAACCACAGCGCCACCTCGCCCGCCTGCTCCGACGACGACGAGCCGCGCAGTGCGGACGCGATCGCGTCGGAGTCGCCCGAACCCGGTGAGATGGCGGCGACCGTCGCCGCCAGGACCCGCGCCGGCCGTTCCTCGTCGAGATCGGCGACCAGCCCGGTCAGGCCGAGGATGAAGGGCACCACCGCCAGCGACGCCTGGAGGGCGAGCGCGCGCGACGACGAGAAGCCGTCGCCGTAGCGGAAGCGGGTGAAGCCGTCGACGAGGAGGCGGCGTACGCCGATCTTCCTCAGCTCGTGCCAGGCGTCCTCGGCGTCGAGCTCGTCACCGTCCATCTCGATCGTGACGGGGACGGTCCGCGCCGTCGTCATCCTGCGAGTCTAGGTGCGCTGGCTAGCGTGGGGAGCATGACGAAGACGCAGCTGCCGCAACGACGGATCGGGCCGCGAGAGGTCAGCGCGATCGGACTGGGCGCGATGCCGATGTCGGTGCGCGAGGTCAACGACGAGGATCGAGGGGTCGCCACCATCGTGCGCGCGCTCGAGCTGGGCGTGACCCTGATCGACACCGCCGACGCCTACTCCGTCGACGAGGACGACTTCGGGGCCAACGAGCGGCTCATCGCCCGGGCCCTGCGCGAGTACGGCGCAGGCGACGGCGAGGTCCTGGTGGCCACCAAGGGCGGGCACACCCGCGTCGGCGGCGACTGGGAGCTGGACGGCACGGCGGCGTACCTCCGACGCGCCTGCCTCGCCTCGATCGAGCGGCTCGGCGTCGAGCGGATCGACCTCTACCAGCACCACCGGCCCGACCCGGAGACGGCGTACGAGGAGTCCCTCGGCGGTCTCAAGGCGCTCCTCGACGAGGGCCTGATCGCCCAGGCCGGCATCTCCAACGCCGACCCCGCACAGATCCGGCTCGCCCACGAGGTGCTCGGCGACGGGCTGGGCGCGGTGCAGAACCAGTTCTCGCCGGCGTTCCGCTCGTCCGAGCCCGAGATCGCGCTCTGCCAGGAGCTCGGCATCGCCTTCCTGGCCTGGAGCCCCCTGGGTGGCATGTCCGACGCGGGTGACCTGGGCGCGCGGTGGCAGCGGTACGCCGACGTCGCGGCCAAGCACGACGTGAGCCCGCAGCAGATCTGTCTCGCGTGGGAGCTGTCCCTCTCGCCCGCCGTCATCCCGATCCCGGGCGCGAGCCGGCCTGAGTCGATCACCGACTCGGTCGGCGCGATCACCCTCGAGCTCGACGACGAGGACCTGGCCGCTCTCTCGGGCTGACTGCTCTCGGGCTGACTGCCTCAGCCGTCGTGGTCCCCGGCCTCGAGCGAGGCCTTCAGCACGAGAAGGCGCTCGCGCCACCAGGCCTTGCGGGTCTCGTACGCCGCCGCGTCGGACAGCTTGGCGTGGGACACCCCGACCAGGCAGCGGATGCCGCCGTCCTTGGCGTCGAGCGTGATCGAGACGCGCGAGCGGTCCTCGGTCCACTCGTAGCGGGCCGACCGGGGCCGGCTGACCGACCGGACGACCAGCGGCGCGCCGGCGAGCCACTCGTCCAGGAGCTCGAAGACCCGCTCGGGCGAGGCCCCCACGGTGCGGGAGGCCGTCGCGGTGAAGCCGTGCTCGTGCCGGCCCGCGAGCCTGCCGCGCCGGGCGACCTCGTAACCGCGCGTGACGGCTTGCGCGTTCCAGGCCAACGGGTCGACGTCGAGGTAGTCGGCCACCCAGCGGGCGATCTCGCGGCGCGTGGCGGCCGGCGAGACCGAGCCGTCGAGGAGGTCGAACCACTGCTCCCAGCCCAGGCCCGTGCGCTCGCGGATGCGCTCGTCGGACGTCGCGAGCGGGGGCTCGGTGCCCGGCTCGTGCTGCGCCATCGTGCCTCCTCTCGCCGTCGGGTGGGTGCAAGGAGCCGGTGTACCTCGTCGGTGGCCGGGTCTAGCGTCGAGACATGACGACGATCCTCAATCCCTACCTCAACTTCGACCGCACCACCCGCGAGGCGATGACGTTCTACCAGTCCGTCTTCGGCGGCGAGCTCAACGTCATGACCTTCGGCGACATGGGTGACGACGGCCCCACCAAGGACGGCGTGATGCACTCCCAGCTCATCACGCCCGACGGCTTCACTCTGATGGCCTCGGACCCGCCTCCCGGAGAGGACGCCACGCCCGGCAAGAACGGCGGCGTCAGCCTCAGCGGTGACGACGAGCCCAAGCTCACCGGCTGGTGGGACGCGCTCAGCGACGGCGGCACGGTCGCGGTGCCGCTGGAGAAGCAGATGTGGGGCGACGCGTTCGGCATGTGCATCGACCGCTTCGGCACCACCTGGCTGGTCAACATCTCGGGCCCGCCGCAGACCTGATCCTCGGATGGTCAGACGGGTTGCGCGCTCAGGACGACCGCCACTCGTCCGCGAGGAGGGCATAGGTGTAACCGTCGAGCCAGCCCTTGTCGCGGTGGAGTGACTCCTGCACGTTGTGCGCCTCGCGCCGCATCCGCAGCTTCTCCATCAGACGCCACGAGGGCTCGTTGTCCGCGAAGCACAGCGCCACGACCCGGCGCAGGCCGAGCCCTCGGGGTGGGGCGTCGAAGCAGATCCGCAGAGCTCACGCGCGGCCTCGACGGCGTACCCGTGGCCCTGCTGGGCCGGGTCGAGCGCCCAGCCGATCTCGGCCTGGCTGTGGGCAGCCTGCTCCTTGACCTCGATCTGCGCCCAGGGGTCGCCGACGCCGAGGTAGAGGTCGCCGACGAGGACTCCGTCGCGCTCGACGACCAGCATCTTGCTGCGCCACTCGGGGTCCTCGAGCTTCGCGGCGTACGCCTCCAGCTCCGCGTGCAGGCTGCTCATCCACTCGGCGACCTCGGCGACCTGGCGATATCTCCACACGGGTTCGGCGTCGCCGACCTCCGCCGGACGGATGCTCAGCCGCTCGGTCGTCACCGGCCACGGCAGGCCGTCGATCAGCGCGCGGTGGCTGAACTCGTCGGTCGGCTCGCTCACTGATCCACCATCCTCGGCATCACCGGCTTGAAGGTCACGGGCGCGCCGGGAGTGCCACCGCTGCGGCCGCGGTACTCCGGCACGCCCACGCAGGTGAAGAGCAGCACCACCAGGTCGTCGTCCTCCCCGAGCAGCGCGGGCACCTCGGAGTCGAGGAAGGTCATCCCGCTGGCGCTGATGCCGAGCGCGTACGCCGCCAGGTGCAGGCGGCCCTCGACCAGGCCGGACGCGAGCTGGGCATCGCGATAGCTGCGGTCGTCGAGGAGTCCCGGGTCCATGGCGGAGATGGCGACGTACGCCGCCTCGGCACCCAGCGACTGCCCGAGGCAGATCCGCTCGAGCTCGTCGCGCAGGTCGCCGCGCGCGAGGGGGGTCGCGACGTCCGGCCAGCGGTAGATGCCGGGCTCGAGCCCGTCGACCGAGTGGGCCACGATCCAGTGCGACACGTCGATGCCGCGCATCGCGACGGTCATCGGCCAGTCGAGCAGCTCGCGAGGGACCGAGGCCCCGCGGACCATCCGCCGTTGCGAGCCGCGGCGCCTCACGACGTCATCGAGCGTCGGCGCGTCGAGGGCGGGCCTGTCGTGGGTGGGCCTGTCGTGGGTGGGCCCGTCGTGGATGGGCCTGCCGTGGATGGGGGAGCCGGGTGGTGCGGCGACGGTCTCGCCGACGGGCCAGGCGTCGCCGAGCACGTCGGCCTCGCCGGCCGCCTGGGCGGAGGTGTAGAGCGGGAACTCGACCTCGGGCAGCTCGCCACGAGTCGCCGGACCACCGGGCCGGACGGCAGGGTCGCCGGACCCGAAGGTCAACAGGGCGAGCGGCAGCTCGTGGACGCCGTCCGCACCGACCAGCTCACGGACGGAGGCGTCGGGGAAGAGCGTGCGCAGTCGAGGGTCCCAGCCCACGCTGGCGGCGGCCGCCTCGAGCTGGGAGAGCAGCGTGCCGGCGTCCCAGTAGAGGTGCCGGAAGCCGCGCTCGGCGTACCGCCACGCCGTGCGCCACGGCACACCGGTCACGACGAGGGTGGTGGCGTCGCCGGCCGGAGCGGGGCCGACCTGGACGAGGGCGTGCCGGACGCCGTCGTACCAGTGCACGCCGTCGGGCACGCCCTCCACACCCACGGTGCACGCGTAGACCTCGAGCGGGAACCGCGCGCCCGCGGATCCCGAGGCCCGGAAGACGATCCGGCGCTCGCCGCGGTCGAGGTAGCGGACCACCCCGGCGCCCAGGAAGAGCACCCGCCCGAGCTGCGCCGCGTCCAGCGGCTGGCTGGCGGCCGGGACGCCCGCCAGCACCGACGCCGCCGACACCCCTGGGTCGGGCAGGTCGCGCGGCAGCTCGACCACGGGCAGGTCGCCCGACTCGACGGGGTACTCCTTGAGCCACGGCGGCACGGTCGCCACGTCGTTGGGCTCGAGGTCGTGGCGCAGTCGCGGGTCGTCGGCCGGGACGTCCCACTCGCGGTCCGGGGTGTACGACGTCAGCCGGTGGAGCAGCCCGGCGCCCGCGTCAGGATCAAGCACCCGGCCATCCTCGCTCGCTCTGTCCAACTCGTGCCAACCTGTTTGGCCGCCCGGTGCGTTGAGAGAGTGTGTCCGTGGTTGGGGTCGACGTCGGGGACGAGCAGGCGTACACCGCCTGGGCGGCGGGCTGTCAGCAGCGGCTGCTCCGGTCCGCGCTGCTCCTCACCGGCGACCTCGCGCGCGCCGAGGACCTCGTGCAGGAGGCGCTGGTGAAGGTGGCGGTGCGGTGGACCCGGCTGCGCGACGGCAACCCGACGGCGTACGCCCGCACCGTGATCCACCACGATCACGTCTCCTGGTGGCGCCGGCACCGGCGAGAGTCCCCGGCGCCGACGCGGGACCGTCACGACGAACGTCCCGCCCACGACACCGAGACCGAGCGGCGGATGGTGGTGCTGACGGCCCTGGCACGGTTGACCAGGGCGCAACGCGCGGTCCTCGTGCTGCGCCACTTCGACGACCTGAGCGAGCGCGAGACCGCGGAGATCCTCGGCGTCAGCGTCGGCACCGTCAAGAGCCAGAACGCCGCAGCGCTCGCCCGCTTGCGCACCGGTGCGCCCGAGCTGCTCGACCTGATCGGGAGGATCTCATGAGCTCGATGAACGAGACGGGGCTCTCCGAGCTCCTGCACGACGCGACCGAGGACCTGCCCGCCCGAGACCTGGTGGCGAGCGCCTGGGCGCAGGGCAGAGTGGTGCGGCGCCGCCGCCGGGCGGGTGTGGTGGCGGGAGTAGTGGCGCTGGTCGCCACGGCCGTCGCCGTGCCGATGGTCGTGGCAGGTGGTGGCTCCTCCGGTCGGCCGGAGCCCGCACCGCCCGCCGCCACGTCCCCCTCGACGGAGGACGAGGTCGGCGTCGCGACGCTGCCGGTGTGGGACCCGTTCACGTTGGCGGACGCTCCGCGAGGCGAGAGCGTGCTCCCCGAGGTGGTCGCGCCGCCGGAGCGGCTGCCCCCCGACGTGCTCGACAACCCGCTGCCGGCCGCCGTGCTCGCGTGGCCGGAGGAGGGGCGCGACCTGATGCTGCTCGGGACCGATGGCGAGTGGCGCTGCGTGCCCGGCACCGCGGACGCGGTGACCGGGACGCTCGACGACGTCCTGCGGCCGTCCCTGTCGTCGGACGGTCACCGGGTCGCGATGGCGACGAACGACGGCGTCCTCGTCGTGGACGTCACCGAGGGGACCCAGCAGCTCCTGCCGTGGCCTGACGAGATCGCCGCGCCCTCGGACACGATCCCAGACGTCGCCTGGATGCCCGGCGAGCAGACCGTGCTCGTCCACCACTGGAAGGGCGGCTGGCTCCTGGGGCTCGACGGATCGGCAGCGCCGGCGCCGTACGACGCCGCCTATCCGCCGCCGTTCGTCGACCCGGACGGCCCGGTGCGCCAGCACCTCTTCGACGACCGGCTGCTGGTCGAGTGGGACGGCGACCGGCGGGTCGACGAGGTGCCGACCGACTGGTGGGGCGAGCGCTACGCGACGCGGTTCGGACTGGTCGGCTTCACCGGGGCGGTCGGGGGCCGGCGTGCTGGGCCGGTGGTGGTGAGCGCCGACGACGCCCGCGTGGTGGCGTACGCACCGACTCGTGACCGGGCGAGCGTCTACAGCGACAACGGCTACCTCTCGGTGATCGGCTTCCTCGACCCGTCCACCGCCCTGATCAAGGTGGCCCCGATGAGCTTCCGCACCATGGATCTGGGAGAGGAGACCTGGCACCTCGTGGCCTGGGACTTCGAGAGCGGCGAGTTCAGCACCCTGACGCAGGGCGCGACCGGGATGCGGCGGATCAGCGTCGCCGTCGACGCCGTGCGCTGATCAGGACGGGAGTCACGCCAGCGGCTGGAAAGCGCGCAGGCGCTGGCTGTTGGTGACCACCAGCACCGACGAGGCCGCCATCGCGAAGCCGGCGAGCATCGGGTTGAGCAGGCCGGCGGCCGCGAGCGGGAGCGCGGCGACGTTGTAGCCGAACGCCCAGAAGAGGTTGCTGCGGATGATCGTGAGCGTGCGTCGCGCGAGGCGTACGCCGTCCGCTGCGACCCGCAGGTCGCCGCTCACCAGTGTGAGGTCGCTGGCCTGGATGGCGGCGTCGGTGCCGGTGCCCATCGCGAGCCCGAGGTCGGCCTGGGCGAGCGCGGCGGCGTCGTTGACGCCGTCACCGACCATCGCGACGACGCGGCCCTCGGCCTGCAGCCGCTTGACGACGTCGACCTTGTCGGCGGGCAGCACCTCGGCGACGACGTCGTCCTCGGCGATGCCCACCTGCTCGGCGACCGAGAGCGCGGTGGCGCGGTTGTCGCCGGTGAGCAGCACCGGGCGCAGGCCCAGCTCGCGGAACCGGGCGATGGCCTCGGCCGACGTCTCCTTGACCGTGTCGGCGACGACGAGCACGCCGCGATCGGCGCCGTCCCAGCCGACCGCGACGGCCGTGCCGCCGTCCGCCTGCGCCTCGTCGAACGCCTTCTGCAAGGCGGGCGACAGGTGCTGCGACCAGTCGGCCAGCAGTCGGGGCCGGCCCACGAGGACCGCGTGACCGTCGACGACGCCCTGGACGCCGAGGCCCTCGACGTTGGCGAAGTCCTCGACGGAAGGGAGCCCGCCCGGGTCGGCGCTGCGGGCCGCGTCGGCGACGGCGCGGGCGATCGGGTGCTCGGAGAAGTCCTCGAGCGCCCCGGCCAGGCGCAACAGCTCGCGCTCGTCGACGCCCTCGGCCACGACCACGTCGCGCAGCGACATCCGCCCGGTGGTGACCGTGCCGGTCTTGTCGAGGACGACGGTGTCGACGCGACGGGTCGACTCGAGGACCTCGGGGCCCTTGATGAGGATGCCGAGCTGGGCGCCGCGGCCGGTGCCGACCATGAGGGCGGTCGGTGTCGCCAGTCCGAGCGCGCAGGGGCAGGCGATGATCAGCACGGCCACGGCCGCCGTCATCGCGCCGCTGGCGCCGATCCCGGAGCCGAGCCAGAAGCCCAGCGTCGCCACGGCCAGGGCGATCACGGTCGGCACGAAGAACGCGGACACCCGGTCCGCCAGCCGCTGCACCTCCGCCTTGCCGTGCTGGGCCTCCTCGACCAGCTTGGCCATCTGCGCGAGCTGGGTCTCCCCGCCGACGCGCGTGGCCCGGACGACGAGCCGGCCACCCGCGTTGACCGTCGCACCAGCCACAGCATGGCCGGGCCCGACCTCGACCGGCACCGACTCGCCCGTGAGCATCGACGCGTCGACCGCGGAGGTGCCGGACTCGACCACGCCGTCGGTGGCGATCTTCTCGCCGGGCCGGACGACGAAGAGGTCACCGACGGCGAGCTGACCGATCGGCACCCGGCTCTCGGTGCCGCCGGGGCCGTCGCGCAGCACCGCGACGTCCTTGGCGCCCAGGTCCATCAGCGCCCGGAGCGCAGCCCCCGCGACCCGCTTCGAGCGGCTCTCGAGCCAGCGCCCGGCGAGCAGGAACGTGGTGACGCCGGCGGCCGCCTCCAGGTAGATGTTGCCCGCGCCGTCGGTCCGCTCGATGGTGAGCTCGAAGGGGTGGGTCATGCCCGGCACTCCCGCCGTGCCCCAGAACAGCGCGTAGACCGACCAGCCGAACGCGGCGATGGTGCCGAGCGAGACGAGGGTGTCCATCGTCGTCGCGCCGTGCCGCAGGTTGGTCCAGGCGGCCTTGTGGAAGGGCCAGCCGCCCCAGACCACGACGGGGGCGGCCAGGGTGAGGGAGAGCCACTGCCAGTACTCCACCTGGAACCTCGGCACCATCGCCATCGCGATGACCGGCACGGTGAGCACGGCCGAGACCAGCAGGCGCTGGAGGGCCGGGTCGAGGCCGTCGTCGTCCGCGGTCGCCACCGGTGTGTCGGGTGCAAGGGGCAGGGCCGCCGAGTAGCCCGCGGACTCCACCGTGCGCAGCAGGTCGTCCGTCGTCACGGTGTCGGGGTAGGTCACCCGCGCCTTCTCGGTCGCGTAGTTGACCGACGCCACGACGCCGTCGAGCTTGTTGAGCTTGCGCTCGATCCGGTTGGCGCAGGACGCGCAGGTCATGCCGGTGATGGCTAGCTCGACGCTCGTCGGGGCAGTGGTCTCGACTGACGGCGTCTTGTTGGTCGAGCCCAGTCGAGACTCGCTGCTCGACGACCGGGCACTCATCGCGATGCCTCGAGGGTGAAGGTCGCCGTGCGGACCACGTCGCCGTGCAGGAAGTCGAGGTAGAGGAAGTAGCGGCCTGCGCTCGGGACCTCGGCCACGAAGCCGATCTCGGGTCCGGCGGTGCCGTCGTCCTCGGGGTGCACGTGGAGGTAGGCCAGGTCGCCGTCGCGCAGGGCCACGAGGTGACCGTTGGCGCCGAGGTAGGGCTGCAGGTCGGTCACGGGTTGCCCGTCCTTCTCGACGGTCAGCGTGAGGTCGGCGTCCTCGCCGGCGACGAGGTCGCCCTCGATCGTCACGGTGTAGTCGCCCACCTGGCTCGTGCGGCTCTGGTCCGGCGGCTGGACGGGCTCGAAGTCTCCGGCCACCGCGAGGTCGGCGCCGAGGGTGATGCCTTCGTCGGCCCCGGCAGGCACGAAGTCCGCCAGCACCCGCCACGGCCCGGCGCTCAGGGCGACGTCGGTCGACCACTCGCCGGACGTCGCGTCGAGCTCGGGGTGCACGTGCTGGAAGCCGGTGCCGTCGCGGCGTACGACGATGAGGTGCAGCTGCTTCTCGTGCTCCACGTCGTACGACGTCAGCGGCGCGCCGTCGTCGTCGGAGACCGTGAACGCGAGCGGCACCGAGCTCCCCGGCTGCAGCCGGGTGACGGCGAGCTCGAGGGTGTAGCCGTCCTGGCTGACCATGAGCCCTCCGGGCAGGTGGTCCCCGCCGTGCTCACTCGCGCCCGCCATGCTCTCGGCGCCCTCGCCGGCGTGCTCGGCCATCGCCTCGTCGCCGGTGGGCGGCGGGTCGACGACGGGACCGACGGCGTTCCCGACTCCGAGCGCGGTCGCGAAGAGCGCGACCAGGCCGGTGGCGAAGATGCCGACGCGTGCGGGGGTGGTGAGTTCCATGGCTCCTGCTCAGAGGGGGTGGACCGGTCAGACGAGCTGGTAGCCCGCCTCGTCCACGGCGGCGCTCACGGCCTCGCGGTCGAGCGGCTGGTCGGACGTGACGGTGACGGACCCGGTCTCGAGGGTGACGTCGACCGCGGTGACGCCGGGGAGCTCCTGGAGCTCCTCAGTGACCGACGCGACGCAGTGGCCGCAGGTCATGCCCGAGACGGTGCCGGTGAAGGTGTGGGACATGGTGTCTCCTCTCAGGACCGGACGAGCCGGCCGATGGCGTCGGACGCTTCCTTGAGCTTGATCTCCGCGTCGGGACCGCCGGCCTTCGCGGCGTCCACCACGCAGTGGCCGAGGTGGTCGTCGAGCAGGCCGAGCGCGACCGATTGCAGCGCCTTCGTCATCGCGGAGACCTGGGTGAGGATGTCGATGCAGTACTGCTCCTCCTCGACCATCCGCTGCAGGCCGCGTGCCTGCCCCTCGATGCGGCGCAGCCGCTTGAGGTACTCGTCCTTCTTGTGGGCCGCGAGGTAGCCGTGCTCGTGCTCGTCCATGACGAGTACTATACCCCCCCACGGTATTTGCGCAAGTCCCGTGTCTCGACTGACCGCTCGCTTCGCTCGCTGCTCGACCACCGGGACGGGTTGGTGGTCGAGCAGGTCGCGCAGGACCGTCACGAGACCCGGCGAGACCACCGGGACGCTGGACCCTCGCCACGCGTGGGAGGACGCTGGTGCCGTGGAGATCCGCTTCGTCAGCACGGCCGGGGCCAGGCCGATTCGCCTGGACGAGCTCGAGGCGCTGCTCGCCGGCCCCGACGGGTTCTGCTGGGTCGACGTCCCGTCGTGGACGGACGACGCCGAGGCGCTGCTGCTGCGGCTCGGCTGCCACGCCCGGTTGATCGAGGCCTGCCGGCGGCGCAACTACGTGCCGGTCGTGCACACCTACCCCGGCCAGGTCTTCGTCACCGTGCACGCGCCCCTCCTCGGCGGCAAGGGCCACGTCCACCTCCTGGAGCTGGACCTGGTGGTCGGGGAGCGGGTGCTGGTGACCGTGCACGGCCCGATCAACCCGGACCTCGACCTCTCTGTCTGCCTCACCGAGACCGACGCCGTCCGGGCCCGCCTCGACGCCGGCCGGATGTCACCGGACGGACCGGCCGACCTGGCGTACGCCGTCACCTCGGCCGTCGCCCGCAGCCAGAGCGCGCTGATCCACCAGATCGCCGAACGCCTGCCCGGCCTGGAGAAGGAGGTCATGACCTCGCGGCTGCGCTCGCCCGAGGAGCTGCTGGAGCGGATGTTCCTCATCCGGCACGAGCTGATGACGGGCCGCACGATGGCCGCCCAGTGCCACGAGGTGTGGGCCCGCATCGCGGGGCTCGGGCGCTTCGCGCGTGAGGGCCGGCTCGACCAGGCGGCGGACCTCGCCGACCAGTTCGCGCGCGTGCGGTCGCTGGCTGACGGGGAGACGATGTTCCTCGTCGCGGTGATCGAGCTCTACCAGACCAAGGTGCACACGAAGATGACCGTCGCGATGGAACGGCTGGCGGTGATCGCCGCCGTCACCCTTCCGGTCACCGCGCTCGCGTCGATCTACGGGATGAACGTCATCGTCAACGACGAGACCCATTGGCGTTCGCTCCTCGTGATCGTGCTGGTGATGATCACGATGAGCGGGCTGCTGCTGCGGTGGGCCCGGCGCCAGGGCTGGTGGTAGGGCTGGTGGTAGGGCTGGTGGCAGTCAGCCCTTCCGCAGGAAGGTTCGGATCGCCTCACGAGCGCCGTCGCGCAGCTCGGGTCCGTGGGTGAACGCGGCGACGTCGTACTCCAGCTCGCCGAGCCGGTGCGCGGTCTGCTTCGTCATCTTGAAGTCGGTGCAGAACGCCTTGACCGGCCAGCGGATCCGGCGCACGTTGAAGATCGCGTCGCCGGTGACCAGGACGCCACTGGACTCGTGGAGGTACGACGCGTGGCCGGGCGAGTGCCCGGGCGTGTGCACGACCCGCAGCCCGCCCGCGACGTCGATGACCTGCCCGTCGTGGAGCTCCTCGTCGACCGGGACCGGCGCGAAGGACCCGCTGCCCGACAGCTTCGCCATCAACCGGCCGAGGGACGTCGCGGCCGGGGCCACCTTGCCCGCGGCGACGAAGCCGGCGTCGGCCTCGTGGACGCCGACTCCGAGCCCGGTCTCGCCGGCGACGTACCCCGTCCCGCCGGCGTGGTCGGCGTGCGCGTGGGTGAGCAGCAGCCGCGTGACGTCGCCAGGCCCGGAGCCGATGGCGCCGAGCGCGGCCATGACCTTCTTGCCCGACTGCTTGAGGCCCATGTCGAGCACGGTGACCTGGCCGTCGTCGTCACGGAACAGGAAGCCGTTGACGAGGTCGCCGAAGAGCGGCACCCGCCAGACTCCGGGGGCGAGCAGGATGACGGGTTCCTTGGCCATGCCCGCGAACCTAGGGCATGCCTTCGGGTCTTGGCTCGGGTCAGTAGCCGCAGGAGTCGCGGGCGAACTGGATGGCGTGCGCCGCCCCCTCGGGTGCCATCCGCAGGATCAGCTCACCGGACACCGGCTGGCCGCTGGGCGGCTGGACGGTCATCTTCACGCGGAAGGCGGTGCCGCCGGCCGCCTCCATGAAGACGTGCTCGTCGCAGCGGGCGGGGTGCACGGGCAGGTCGACGGAGACGGGGTCGCCGTCTCCGCTCACCTCGAGGTCGGGCGTCCAGACCGGGGTCTGGTACGACGACAGCAGCGGCGTGCCCGACACCTGGGTGATGGTGAGGGAGCCTCCGCGCCCGGAGGGTTCCGCCTGGAGGATCAAGGTGCCGATCCCGCCCTCGCCGGGCTTGTCGACGGGCACGTCGTCGGACCACGACAACGTTGCGACCTCGGCGACCGTCAGGGCGAAGCAGGTCGAGTCCTGGAACCGCTGGACGACGTCGGCCTCGTCACCGACCGGGACCCGCTCCGCCTTGCCGTCGTGCTCGACGAGCACGGTGCCCGACCCCGACTCGGCCCTCGCCGCGCAGTCGGGGCGCTTCGGCAGGGTGAGGGTGTAGCCCCGGAAGCTGCGCGCCGGGATGACCCGCAGCCGGTCACCGGGCAGCGGGGCGAGGAAACGGTCGTCGAAGTAGGTCACCCGGGTCGGGAGCAGCGGCTTCTCGCGGTCGTTGGTGACCCACACCTGGATCCGTCCGAGCGCCGCGTCGCGCGACGACTGCTTGACCTCGGCGAAGAGGTCGCCGGTGGCAGGCGGCTTGGTGACCCGCAGGGGCTCCAGCGTCCTGACCGAGGTGGACGGCGACGGCGCGCCCTCGCTGCGCGGGTCGGCCCCGCCCTCGTCGGAGCAGCCACCGGCCACCAGCACGATCGACGCGAGCACGGCGGCGTACGTCGCCCGCAGACGGGTCCGGCCCCTCCCGATCACCTGTGCAGGCTAATCGGGAGGGGCCGGATGGTCCTGGATGTTTCAGGAACCAGGTTGGTCTAGATCCCCCGTGGAGTACTCAGGTGACTAGTGACGTGCTCGCTAGAAGACCCGGCGGCGGGTGCCGCCGATCGGGACGAGGTTCAGAATCACCCCCACGACGGCAAGGATGATGCCGATCGTGACGAGGATCGAGATGTCCGCAACTAGTCCGATGATGAGCAGAATCACACCAAGGACAACCATGGATGTTCCTTTCGACCGGGTTTCCTCCCGTGCTGCCACCCGGCCTTCGTGAGGTTGAGATTGGACGGGGAGGTCTGTGGGCCGCTCACCGGGCGGCGCCCCGGGAGCTCTCGACGGAGGGGGGTCCCTCGATGCGCGCGCGGTCGGGGTGGAAGCCGTGCTCGACACCCCAGAGGACCGCGTTGGTCCGGCTGGTGACGCCGATCTTGCGATAGGCGCTGCGGATGTAGGACTTGACCGAGTTGATCGACAGGGACGAGTGCAGGGCGATGTCGCTGTTGCTCAGGCCCTGCGTGATCAGCGCGATCACCTCGGCCTCGCGCGCGGTGAGCCCCTCCTCGCGGCCGGGCCAGTCACCGCCGACGGCGCTGCGCTTGCTCGAGCTGCCCAGCACGACCTTGCCGCCGGCGTGCACGGCGTGCAGCGCCTCCACGAGCTCGTGTGCCGGCAGGGTCTTCGAGACGTAACCCGACACCCCGTGGTCCATGGCCCGTCGCGCCATCGCCGGCGTCACGTTCCAGGCGTAGACGACCACGTGGCGCACGATCGGGTTCGCGAGGAGGTCGTGCACGTCCTCCCCGTCGCCGGAGCTCTGTGCGAACACATCGAAAAGGGCGATGTCGACGGGCTCGCTGACCTCGGTGTTGGCGTTCAGCTCGACGACCTCGAAGTCGTCCGCGTAGTTGCGCAGCATCGAGCTCAGCCCGCGGACGACGACCTCGTAGTCGTTGACCAGTGCGAGTCGGATAGCCACATGCTCCACGCTGGTTCAACGGGGGTGGCGACACCACACCCCCTGGGGTGCAGGGACCCGCCTGGCGCCGGCGATGACGGGGCGGAGAAACCGGTCCGGCTACCGGCCGGTCGCCTTCGCGAACGCCTCGACGCAGTGGCGTACGTCGTCCTCGGAGTGCGCCGCGGACAGCTGGACCCGGATCCGGGCCTGGCCGCGCGGGACGACCGGGAAGGAGAACGCGATGACGTAGACGCCCAGGGCCAGCATCTCGTCGGCGACCCGGGAGGCCTCGCGGGCGCCGTCGTCGCCGCGGAACATCACCGGGGTGATCGGGTGGTCGCCAGGCAGGATCTCGAAGCCGGCCTCGGTCATCAGCGTGCGGAACAGCGTGGTGTTGCGGCGCAGCGTCTCGCGGGCCTCGCCGGAGTCACCCGCGATGCGCAGCGCGACCTGCGACCCCGCCGCCACCGACGGCGCGACCGCGTTGGAGAAGAGGTAGGGCCGGGCCCGCTGGCGAAGCAGCTCGACGATCTCGGCACGCCCGGCGACGTACCCGCCCGAGGCGCCACCGAGGGCCTTGCCGAGGGTGCCGGTGAGGATGTCGACGCGGTCGCTCACCCCGAAGTGCTCCGGCGTGCCGCGGCCCGTGGGTCCGACGAAGCCGACGGCGTGCGAGTCGTCGACCAGCACCAGCGCGTCGTGCTTCTCGGCGAGGTCGCAGATGGCGTCGAGGGGCGCGAGGTAGCCGTCCATCGAGAAGACACCGTCGGTGACGATGCAACGGGTGCGGGCATCCGCCGCGGCGACGAGCTGCGCCTCGAGGTCGGCCATGTCGGCGTTCTTGTAGCGGTAGCGCGCGGCCTTGGACAGGCGGATGCCGTCGATCAGCGACGCGTGGTTGAGCTCGTCGGAGATGATCGCGTCCTCGGCGCCGAAGAGCGTCTCGAAGACGCCGCCGTTGGCGTCGAAGCACGACGAGAACAGGATCGTGTCGTCGGTGCCCAGGAACGCCGACAGGTCGGCCTCGAGGGAGGCGTGCAGCTCCTGGGTGCCGCAGATGAAGCGCACGCTCGCCATCCCGAAGCCCCAGCGCTCGAGCGCTTCTGTCGCCGCCGCCACCACCCGCGGGTCGTCGGCGAGGCCGAGGTAGTTGTTGGCGCAGAAGTTGAGCGCCTCGACCTTCTGGTGGTCGAGCCCGGTCGAGACCCCGATGTGCGAGGACTGCGGCGTGGTCAGGTGCCGCTCCCGCTTGGTCAGCCCAGCGACGTCGATCTCGTCGAGCGTCTCGCGGAGCCGCTCCTGCATCTTGCCGTACGCCGTGGTGGACATCAGCTCTCCCAATCCAGGATGACCTTGCCGCACTCGCCGGCACGAACGGTCTCGAAGGCCTCCGCGAAGCGGACGGCCGGGAAGCGGTGCGTGATCACGGACCGCACCGCGTCGCGCAGGGCTGCCGCCGAGGACGACGGGGTCTGCAGCATCGCCGACATGGCGTACCAGGTGTCGTACATCTCCCGGCCGTAGATGCCCTTGATCGTCAGCATGTGGGTGATGACCTTGGACCAGTCGACGGGGTAGGGGCCGCTGGGGAGACCGAGCATCGCGATCCGGCCGCCGTGGTTCATCGTCGAGATCATCTGCTCGACCGCCGCGGGGGCGCCCGACATCTCCAGACCGATGTCGAAGCCCTCCTTCATGCCGAGGGCGTCCATCGCGCCGCGCAGGTCGGTGCGCGTGGGGTCGAGCACCAGGTCGGCGCCGGCCTTGCGCGCGAGCTCGAGGCGGAAGGGGCTCAGGTCCGAGACGACGACGTAGCGCGCGCCGACGTGCCGCGCGATCGCCGTGGCCATGACGCCGATCGGGCCGGCACCGGTGACCAGCACGTCCTCCCCGGCGAGCGGGAAGGACAGGGCGGTGTGGGTGGCGTTGCCGAGGGGGTCGAAGACGGCGCCCAGGTCGGGATCGAGGTCGTCGGGCTGCACCCAGACGTTGCCGGCCGGGATGACGACGTAGTCGGCGAAGGCGCCGTCGCGGTTGACCCCGATGCCGACGGTGTGGATGCAGAGGTGCCGTCGCCCGGCCCGGCAGTTGCGGCACGTCCCGCACACGATGTGACCCTCGCCGGAGACGAGCTGGCCCTCGTGCACCGAGGTGACGTCACGGCCGACCTCGGCGACGACGCCGCAGAACTCGTGGCCGAGGGTCATCGGTGGCTTCACCACCGACGCGGCCCACGCGTCCCAGTCGTGGAGGTGGAGGTCGGTCCCGCAGAGTCCCGCCCGGAGCACCCGGATCTTCACCTCGCCTGGTCCCGGAGTGGGTTCTGGGACGTCGACGAGATCCAGCCCGGGGCCCGGCGAGGTCTTCGCCAGTGCCCGCATGCACCGACACTATCCGTGGACGGGCCCTCCGGCGCCAGCGGACAGGGGCCGGTGGCGGAGCACGTCGGCGCGCGGACGTAGGTTGCGGCTTGGTGACGATCCGGTCGCAAAGGTTGCGGACCGGACCGCCTGCAACGGAGTCTCACGCGGGCGGGCGCGACGGCAGGAGAGGCGACGGGTTGAGAGACGAACGTGAGGACCTCACGAGTGGGACCAGGGGTGGGATCGGCGTCCGCTGCGAAGGCGTGGTCCACCTCTACCGCACGTTCGAGGGCCACGACGTCGTCGCGCTGCGCGGCGTCGACCTGACGATCCTCCCCGGTGAGCGCATCGCGTTCCTCGGGCCGTCCGGCTCCGGGAAGTCGACGCTGCTCACCCTCCTCGGCGGCATCCAGAAGCCCAGCGCCGGCCGGATCTTCCTCGGTGAGGAGGAGATCAGCCGGATGGGCGAGCGCTACCTCTCCCGCGTGCGCGCCCGGCGCGTCAGCACGATGCTCCAGGGCGCCACCCGCAACCTGCTGCCCTACGCCACCGCGCGACAGAACATCGGCTTCTCCCGCCTCGGCATGGAGCCCTCGTTGCGCCGTGAGGCCATGGCCGACCGCGACCTGCTGAGCCGCGTCGGCCTCGAAGCCCAAGCCGACCAGATCGTCTCGACGATGTCGGGCGGTCAGCGGCAGCGGCTCGCCCTGGCGTGCGCCGTGGCCACCGGTCCGCAGCTGCTCCTGGCCGACGAGCCCACCAGCCAGCTCAGCCACGAGGACCGCGACCACGTCCTCGAGCTCATCCACGGGCTCGGCGACGAGCTCGGCACGACGGTCGTCGTGGTGACCCACCAGCCCGAGGTGGCCGAGACCTTCCCGCGCACGGTGACGATGAAGGGCGGCCGGGTCGGCGCCGAGGGTCGCGACGGCTCGGAGTACGTCGTCATCGGCGCCGAGGGCGTGCTCCACCTGCCCAGCCACTACGTCGCGGAGTGGCCGCAGGGCACGCTGGTCCGCATCGAGCCCGAGGGTTTCGAGCGGCTCGTGCTCTCCCGGCCGGGTGGGACCGAGGGGGCGGGCGACCGATGAGCGACCTCGAGGTCAGGGGCGTGACCTACGTCGTCGGCCGGACCCTCCTCGACGACGTGACGCTCACCTTCCGCGGCGGCGAGGTCTGCGCCGTGTCCGGCCCGAGCGGCTCCGGCAAGACCACGCTGCTCTCGATCGCGGGCGGGCTCGTCGAGCCGACGTCGGGCAGCACGGCGTACCCCGCGGGGCCGGACGCCCGGTCCAAGGGGACGTCCATGTGGCAGGGCACCGGCGACCCGCGTCCCGAGGTCGCGTTCGTGCTGCAGGTCTACGGCCTGGTGCCGATCCTGTCGGCGCGGGAGAACGTCTCCATCGCCCTGCGGGCACGCGGGGTGGCGCCGGCCGAGGCCGACGAGCTGGCCGAGGCGGCCCTCGCCAGGTTCCACATCGCCGACCTGGGCGACCGCCAGGTCGAGGAGCTGTCCGGCGGTCAGATGCAGCGGGTGGCGTGCGCGCGAGGCTTCGTCGTCGGGGCCGACATCCTGCTCGCCGACGAGCCGACGTCCGAGCTCGACGAGGGCAACCGGTCGCTGGTGCTCGAGGAGCTGCGCGCCGAAGCCGAGCGCGGCGCGGTCGTCGTCGTCGCGACCCACGACCCCGCGGTCGTCGACGCGTGCGACCGGCACTACGCCCTCGACGAGGGGGTCCTCGTCGAGCACGTGCCCCCGCGCACCCGCCGGGCGCAGGGAAGCGCGGCGCGTGAGCCGGCCCCGGTTGCCCAGGCTCCGGCGGCTGCGGCGGTCTCGGCTCCGGCGGTCGGGGCTCCGGCGGTCGGGGCTCCTGCGGTCGGGGAGCCCCCGCGACATCGCCAGGAGGAGCCGTTCGAGACGCCTCGTCCCTCGGCACCCCAGGAACCACCGGCCAGGTCGCCGTTCGCGAGGCCGGTCGACCAGTGAGCCCCCGGTGAGTCCCCATGAGTAGGGCGACCCGGGGCGCGCGCGTGCGCCGCGGCACGCTCCTGACGCTGCTCGCGATGACGGCCGTGGTCACCGCCGGCCTGGTGACGGTGCTCGGCTTCGGCGAGGTGCTGCTGTCCTCCGCCGCCGACGGGGAGACACCGGTCTCGATCTCGCGCTGGCTGTCGCTGCCGTTGCTGGTCATCGGGGCGGTCGCCGTCCCGGCCGTGGGCCACGAGCTGGCGCTCGCGCGGCGCGAGGAGGTCGGCCTGGCCAGGCTGCGCGGCATGCACGGCCGTCGGCTGGTGACCTTCCTGCTCGCGGAGCCCTTCGTCGCGATCGTGCTGGGCGGGATCGTCGGTCTGGTGCTCGGCCTCGCCGGCACCTGGCTGACCACGCGGTTCTGGCTGGAGGAGGCCGGTGTCGCGATCTCGGCCTGGACGTCAGGGGCCGCGGTCGTCGTCGTCCTCGTCGCGACCGCGGGCGTGGCCCTCGGGATGGCGGCCGCGAGTCGCGAGCCGTTGTCCGACCAGGTCAGCATCGCCACCCGAGCGAAGCCTGCGACGGCTGCCGCGCTCTTCGGCAGCGTGGTGGTGCTCGCCGCGGCCGGCATCGCCGTCTATCGCGCCGGCCGCGAGACCGACCCCGACCTGGTCGTGCTCGCCGGTCCCGCGCTGGTGGGGCTCGCCGCGGGACAGCTGACCGTCTGGCTGCTGCGCGGCGTCGCCCGCGTCGCCACGGCCAGGACCACGGGGAGCGCGCTGCCCGCCTTCCTGGCCACGCGCCGGGTCGGCCGCGGCGCTGACCGTGGCACGGCGCTGCGTCTCCTGGTCGCCGCCGGCGCCGTGGGCACGCTCGCCGCCACGGGTGCTGCAGGCATCAGCGGGTGGACCGACGACAACGCCCGGCTCACGGCGGGCGCGCCCACCCGGGTCGACCTCGACGAGCTCAACGCCCGCGAAGCGGTGACGCTCACCGAGGAGCTCGACCCCAACGGCCGCTGGCTCACCGCGGCTGTCTACGTCGACGACGACAACCCCTTGCGCCGTCGGGCGTTCGTGGACACCGAGCGCTACGTCGGCATCATCGGCGACTTCTACTCCGGCACCCCCGCCGACGACGTGGTGGCGGGCGCCGAGGGCCTGGCCATCGACTCCCCGGACCCGCTGGTCGGCGACACCGTCGAGGTCGTGGCCGACGGCATCCCCTATCGGCTCGACAACGCCAGCGCCGTGTTCGGCGGCGACGCGCCGCCGCTCGACGGCGCCGTCGAGGTCACCATCGACTACGTCGCCACCGACGGCACCCCCGGCACCTCCATCCTCGTGCTGCGTGCGCGCGCGGACGGCGGGACCGTCTCGGCCGGCGAGCCCCTGGAGAACTGCGCCGACGGTTGCGTGGTGCGGCAGGCCTCCGTGGAGACGGGCATCGTCTTCCAGGGAGACTTCTTCGTGGTCGGCGACACCCGCTTCAACGAAGCCAGCGGGAGCCGGTCGACGCAGCTGAGGACGCTGCGGTTCGGCGACACGGACCTGACGCAGGTGCCGTGGCGCGTGGTCGAGATCGACAGCTTGCGCAAGGACGAGCGGGGCTCCGTGCAGCCCGACGAGGGAGGGGGTCTCCTCGTCAGGACGGCGATCGACGGCACCGTCCGTGCCGACCTCGGCGGCGTCGACCGCACCCTGCCCCTGCTGGTGACCGCCGGGCTCGACTTCGGCGAGACCGGGCCGGTCGTGCTCGGCCCGGGTGGCGACGACAACGCCGCCGAGGTCGTCTCGACGTTGCCGGGCCTGCCGTTCGTGGAGGGCAGCGGCATGCTCGCCGACCTGCCCAGCGTCCTCTACGGCAGCGGTCCGACCATCCCCGGCGCCGACGTCATGGTCCTGGCCGCCGATGACACCCCGGCCAGCGTCATCGCCCGGCTGCGCGAGGCCGGCGGGACGGTCCGCACCCTCGAGGAGATCGAGACCGCCGACCGGCTCGCCACCGGTGCGGTGACCGCGCGGGTGTACGCCGTGCTGGCCGGCTGCTGCCTGTCGGTGGCGCTGCTGGCCTTCATCGCGAGTGCGGCGCGGCAGCGGGCGGCGTACCGCACCGACGTCGCCGCGCTGCGCGTGGTCGGCGTCCCGCCCGGACAGATCCGGTCGGCCGGCGTCGGCGAGCTGGCGCTCCTCGCCGGGATCGCCGTGGTCGCCGGCACCGGCGCCGGCCTGATCGCCTCGCGGCTCCTCCTCGACGCCCTCCCGCTCGCCACGGTGCCGGAGTTCGGGGTCCCGCTCCAGGCAGCCTCGTCGGTGCTTCCTGCGATCGGCACCGGGCTGCTGCTGGCCCTCGTCGTCGTGGTGGTCGCCGGCCGCGGTCGGCGCCTCGACCTCGACCGCACCCGGCCCGCGATCCTCCGTGACGAGCAGCCACCCGTCGTGGGGCACCGAGGGCGGGTGGCCGCCCGATGACCGGCACCCTGGCCGGTGCGGTGCTGCGCGGCATCCGCTCCCGAGCGCTCCTCTCGGCCGGCTCGATCCTGCTGATCGTGCTCGCGATCGGTTCGGCCGTCCTCGGTCCGGTCTTCCAGGTCGCGGTCACGAAGTCCTACGTCGTCACCCGGCTCAACGACGCGCCGCCGCGCGCCACCGGTGTCAGCCGCGAGCTGGTCCCGGAGCCCGACTTCCAAGGTGGCCCGCAGGCCGGCGTCGACGTGGCGGTCGAGGAGGCTCTCGCCCGCGTCCAGGGTCCGTTCGGCCCCCCGACCACGCAGCTGGAGACGGCGCGCGTGCGGGGCACGGTCAACAACCCCGACGGGACCCCCGGCCAGGTCCGCCTGCTCGCCCGGCCGGGTGCTTGCGACCACCTCGAGATCACCGGCGCCTGCCCGACCGCCCCCGGCGAGGCGATGTTGCTGGCCGGCGACGCCGAGTACTCCGGCCTCGAGATCGGCGACCGGGTCACCATGGACGGGCTCCCGGGAGTGACCGTCGTCGGCATCTACCGCGTCCTCGCCGCCGAGCAGGAGTTCTGGTACGACGTCTCCCGCTTCGAGAGCGTGCCGCGACGGATCCTTGAGGACCCCGGAGGCCCGGCGGAGGCGTCCGCGTACATGCCAGGCCCTCTCGTCGTGGACCCCGCGGCGTTCGACGCCGTCCCCGTCGAGCTCTGGCGGGTTCGCGCCGACCGGCGGCTGGAGCTGCCCCCCGACTGGACCGAGGCGGACCTGAAGGCGGCCGCCCGGTCCGCGAACGCGGCGGCGGGAGACCCGGTCGAGATCGACCGCGCGACGTTGATCGGCAGCCCGCTGGGCGACCTGCCGGCGCTGCTCGCCGAGGTGCGGTCCCAGGAGGACACCGCGCGGGCGTCGATCGCGCCGGCGGTGCTCTCGCTGGTCCTGGTGGCGCTGGCGCTGCTGCTGCGGTTGCTGACCGCGGCCAGCGAGCTGCGCCTGCCCGAGCTGGCGCTCGCCTCGCTGCGCGGGGTGGACGAGCGACGACTCTGGGGCCTGGGGCTGGTCGAGCCGCTGGCCCTGCTGCTCATCGCGCTGCCGCTCGGGCTCGCTGCCGGGATCGGGCTCTCCCTGGGCCTGATCCGCTGGTGGCTGGTGCCCGGGCTCCCGCTGCCCCTCCCGCTCTCGGCCTGGGTGGCCTCGGGGACCGTCGCCCTGGCGACGTTGGTGGTCGCCGTGGTCGCCGTCGGGCTGGTGCTGCGCGACTCGCTCGCCTCGCAGCTGACGGGTCTCAAGCGGCCCGCCGCGCGGCGGCGCACCGCCCTGATCGCCGAGCTCGCCCTGATGGCGACGGCCGCCGGCATGCTCGCCGCCCAGCTGTCGGCCGGCAGGACCGACCAGCCCGACGTCACCGACATGGTGCTGCCGGTCGTGCTGGCCGTGGTCGCCGGCCTGATCGCGACCCGCTTGATCGCCGCCGTGGCCCGCTGGGCCAGCCGGCGCTCGGGACGCTCCCTGCCGGGGTTCGTGACCGCGCGAGCACTGGGCCGCCGGCGGGAGGGGACGCTGGTGATCCTGCCGGTCACCGCGGCCATCGCCGTCGGTGTCTTCGCCGTGGGCGTCTACGACTCGGCCGCCGACTGGCGGGCCAGCGTGGCGGCGACCTCCTCACCGGCCGCCGAGGTGTGGGCCACCAGCCTGACCCTGCGCCAGGCCGTCAGCCTCACCGAGGAGCTCGACCCCGAGGGGGAGCACCTCATGGCGGGGGCGGAGTTCCTCTCGCCCGGGGCGCGGCTGTCCGTCGTCGACGGCCCGCGGATGGCGTCGGTGCTGAGCTGGCCGAGCGACTGGACCCCCGGCACCAGCGAGCAGGAGGTGCAGGACCTCATCCAGTCCCGCGGGACCACGCCCCGGTTCGCCGGGCGAGAGGTGGGGCTCACCGTCGACCAGCAGCTCACCGCCGACGACGACGTCACGGTCGAGCTCAGGATGAGCACCGCTGCCGGCGCGAGCAAGGACATCTACCTCGGCCCCTTCGAGCCGGGCGAGTCGACCCTGACCGAGCGGACGCCGTTCTGCCGGTCGGGCTGCACCGTCGAACGGATGACCCTCGGCGGCCCCGCTGCGCTCAAGATCGCGATGGCCGGCACCTTCACGGTCCGGGACCTGCTCGTCGACGGTGAGCCCTTGGCGGGTGCCGTCACCTCGGCGGGCTGGGCCCCCTCGTCCGGGGTCGGCAGCGGGCTCGACGAAGGGGTCAGCGCCGACGTCGCCGTGCAGGGCGATGACCTCGCGATCGACGTCGACACCAGTGGCGGCTCGGCCTTCGTGCGGATGTCTCCCGGCGAGCTGACGCCCGAGCGGCCCGTCGTCGTCGGTCGCGGTGCGGACTACATGCTCGGCGACGACCCCGACGCCCCGGCGGTGCCGATCTCCGGGGTCGACATGCCGGTGCGCAAGGTGCTCGCGGCGGAGAGCCTGCCGCTGCTCGGCCCGTCCGGCATCCTCATCGACTACCGCATGCTCTTCACCGACCGGCTGATCTACACCAACACCGTCGATGTCTACGTCGCCGTCGACGGCGACACCCCGACCGCCATGAAGCAGTCCCTGGCCGACCGCGGTCTCAGCCTCGACAAGACGCTCGCGCAGGAGAAGTCGATCCTCGACCAGGGCGCCTACGCCCTGGCCCTCCGCCTCTACGGCGTGGCGGCGGTCCTGGTCCTGCTGATGGCGCTGGCCGGCCTGTTCGTCTCGACCGCGGTGCAGCTGCCCGCACGCCGCCGCGACGCGGCCGCGCTGCGCGTCGTCGGCGTACGCCGCCGGGTCGTCGTCTCGGCGGTCGCGCGCGAGTTCGCCGTCGTGCTCGGCGGGGCCGCCGTCGCCGGGATCGGGGCCGGCGCGTTGGCGCAGTACGTCGTCCTCAGGACCATCCAGCTCGGCTACGTCGAGGCCCTGGTGACCCCGCGCCTGGTGGCCTCCGTCGACCTGCCCCAGCTCGGCATCATCGCCGCGTGCGCCGCTGCGGCGTTCGGGCTCTTCGCGTTCGTCAGCGCCACGCTGACCGTGCGCGGCGCGCGGGGCGCGACCCTGCGCGAGACGGCCCGTTGAAAGCCGCCGGCAACGGGGTGGGGCCGCGACTCAGCGGTTCAAGAACCTCGCGAACACCGACGGCTGCCCCGCTGGGCCGTCGCCACCGCAGTCGCAGAGGTCCGCGGGGGCGAACCCGGCCAGCGCCTCGTCGACGTGCAGGCCGCAGCCGGCCCAGGTGACCTTGCTGCAGCTGCGGCAGCGCACCGGGTGACACATGTCGTCCAGCCTACGTGTCAGCGCGGAACCGCCACAGACGGCGGGTCGTCGTCGTCACCTTGCCGGTCGGCGAAGAGGCAGAACGGGTGGCCGGCGGGATCGAGCATGACGCGCACGTCGTCCTGCGGCTGGTACGCCGCCTGGCTGGCGCCCAGCGACTCGGCGTACGCGACACCCGCGTCCAGGTCGTTCGCGCCGATGTCGAGGTGGAGCTGCATCTGCTGGTCGCCGGGCGTCCCCGGCCAGGAGGGCGGCACGTGGCCGTCCTCGAGCTGGAAGGCCAGCCCCGTGGTGCGGCCGGGGGCACGCACCTTGGCCCAGTCGGGCTCGGACTCGACGACGTCCCAACCGAGGAGGGCGGCGTAGAAGCGGGCCAGGCCGGGCGGGTCGGGGGTGCCGATGACGGTGGACGACAACCGGGTGCGCAGCTCGCTCATGTCCCCACGATAGGAATGTCCTGACAGGTTCGTCGGCCCGAGTCGGCCCGGGTTGTCGTGTCAGCAGGCGTCCGTTCGTGGCAGAGGTGACAGGGTCCCGCGAGGGGACCCCGACCGAGGAGGAATCCCGATGACGCAGTACATGATCTCCGTGATGGCCATCGAGGGCGAGGAGGACTACCCCACCGACCCGGCCGAGCTGCAGAAGCTCTACGACGACGTCGAGGTCTTCAACCAGAAGGTGCGCGACGCCGGCGCCTGGGTGTTCGGCGGGGGCCTGACCCCGCGCGACAGCGCGACCTGCGTGGACAACACCCAGGGCCAGAACATCGTCACCGACGGCCCGTTCGCGGAGTCGAAGGAGTACCTCGGGGGCTTCTGGATCATCGAGGCCCCCGACCTCGACGCGGCCCTGAAGTGGGCGGCCGAAGGCTCCCGGGCCTGCGTCGGCAAGGTCGAGGTCCGGCCCTTCCAGTCGGAGCCGCCCGAGGCCGGATGACCGATCGCGAACCGCTCGACCTGACCGCAGCCGACCTGGCGGGTCGGATCGAGCACGTCTTCCGCGCGGAGCACGCGCGAGTGGTCGCGTCGCTGGCCCGCCGCTTCGGCGATCTCGACATCGCCGAGGAGGCGACCGGCGAGGCGCTCCTGCTCGCCCTGGAGAAGTGGCCCGTCGACGGGCTGCCGCCCAACCCGGGCGGCTGGCTCACCACCACCGCCGGCAACAAGGCCATCGACCGGATCCGCCGCGAAGGGCGTCGCGACGACAAGCATCGACAAGCCGTCATGGAATCCGAGCGCCGCGGGGACCACGAACCCGCCACCGCTGAGCACACCGGCGCGATCGTCGACGACCGCCTCCGGCTGGTGTTCACCTGCTGCCACCCCGCCCTGGCCCCCGAGGCCCGGGTCGGGCTGACCCTGCGCCTGGTCGCGGGGCTGACCGTGCCCGAGATCGCCGGCGCCTTCCTCGTCCCCGAGACGACGCTGGCCCAACGCCTGACCCGCGCAAAGAAGAAGATCAAGGACGCGCACATCCCTTATCGCGTGCCCGAGGCCGAGGACCTGCCCGACCGGCGCACGGCGGTGCTCGCCGTGGTCTACCTCGTCTTCAACGAGGGCTACCTCGCGACCTCGGCCAGCGGTGAGGAGAGCGCCCCGATCCGCGGGGAGCTGTGCGCGGAGGCAGTCCGGCTGGGCCGGCTGCTGCGCGAGCTGATGCCCGACGACCCCGAGGTGATGGGGCTGCTCGCCCTGATGCTGCTCATCGAGGCGCGCCGCCCGGCGAGGTACGTCGGCGGCGAGCTGGTGTCCCTCGACGAGCAGGATCGCTCCCTGTGGGACAGGAGCCTCGTCGCCGAGGGCCACGCGTTGGTGCGCGAGTGCCTCGGGATCGGCCGACCCGGCCACTACCAGCTGCTGGCCGCCATCAACGCCGTGCACACCGACGCCGCCACTGCGGCCGACACCGACTGGGCGCAGATCGCGACGCTCTACGACCAGCTCCACGCCGTCACCCCGTCGCCGGTCGTCGCCCTCAACCGAGCCGTCGCCATCGCCGAGCTCGACGGGCCCGCCGTGGGACTGGCGGCCGTCGAGCCGCTCGCGCTGACGTCGTACACCCCGTGGCACGCGACGCGCGCCGACCTGCTGCGCCGGGCCGGCCGCCTCGACGAGGCCCGCGCGGCGTACGACGCGGCGATCGCCACCAGCGACAACGAGCCCGAGCGGGCCTGGCTGCGAGCAAGGCGAGCCAAAACCAGTTGAGTTGGCCCTCAGGGCCCCTCGACTTGGCCCTCCGCGCCCCTTATGGCCGCTCGATGGCCCCTCAGGTTCCTGCCTCCGGGGCCCGGAGGGCCAAGTCGAGGGGCCTTTAGAGCCAACTCAACGAGCTTCTTGCTTGCGTACGCTGCGACCGCCTGCGTACTATCACGATATATCGCGAGTGTTCGGGCGATGCATCGGAGGAGAGATCATGGGACAGCAGGACTTCGGGCGGCAGTTCGCCCGGTTCGTGGACCAGCAGTGGGGGCAGCACCGCCGCGGCTGGGAGGGGCACGACGCCACCAGCCAGCACGGCTGGGGCGGCGAGTGGAGCGGCCGCGGGTCGCGCAGCGGCCCACCCCCCTGGATCGCCGGGCTCTTCGGGCTCGCCCAGGGCGACCAGAGCCGTGGCCCGCGGGTACGCCGCGGTGACGTCCGGTCCGCGATCCTCGACGTGCTGCGCGGTGAGCCGATGAACGGCTACCAGCTGATCAACCAGATCTCCGAGCGCAGCGCGGGTGCCTGGAAGCCCAGCCCCGGCTCGGTCTACCCGACCCTCCAGCAGCTCGAGGACGAGGGCCTGATCCAGGCCGACGAGCAGGGCGGGCGGCGTTCGTTCCGGCTGACGGGGGACGGCGAGCGCTACGTCGACGAGAACGCCGGCGAGCTCGCCGAGGTGTGGGCGCCGTTCGAGGCCCCTCGGTCCGACGCTCGCGAGGACGGCGGCGGACGCACCGACTTCGGCTCGCTCAAGCCCGAGATCGGGCAGGTCATGAGCGCGGTCTGGCAGATCATCTCGACCGGCACCGACCAGCAGCGCCGCGACGCCGTCGGGGTGCTCGTCGAGACCCGGCGCAAGCTCTACGGGATCCTCGCGGAGGGAGACACCGAGTCATGAACGACGAGCTCCGGTTGTCCGACGCCGAGCGTGACGCGGCCAGCCAGGCGCTGGGCGAGCACTTCGCCCTTGGCCGGCTCGACGCCGACGAGCACGCCGAGCGGCACGAGCGCATCTGGAGGGCCAAGACCCGTGGCGACATCCCGCCGGTCTTCGCCGACCTCCCCGGCGGCTCGCCGCTGCACCCGGCACGTCACGAGCCGCGCCGTCCGGCCCCGGCCGGACAGCCGTGGGTCGCGCCCCCGCCTTACCCCCGGCCGCGGCGCATGGGCGTCCCGCTTCCGATCAAGGTGGTCTTCGGCCTGGTCCTCGCGGTCCTCGTGGTGACCCACTGGCCGCTGATCTTGATCGCGCTCGGCGTGGTCTGGCTCTTCAGCCACAAGGGCTCGCGCCGCCGCTCGGGCTACGGCTACGGCCCCGGCCCGCACGGCGGCTGCGGCCAGCGAGGGCCTGTCAGGGCGTGATGTTCACGGCTCGAGCACGGTCGTCGCCGTCGTGCGCGCCGCGAGCCGCCCGCGGTCGACGGTGACGCCGAAGCCCGGCCCGGAGGGCACGGCCACCGAGCCGTCGGTCATCACGATCTCCTCGGTGATGTCCTCGTCGTAGAACCGCTTCGACCCTGAGACGTCTCCGGGCAGCGTGAAGCCGGGCAGCGACGCGAGGGCGATGTTGGCGGCCCGGCCGACGCCCGTCTCGAGCATGCCGCCGCACCACACGGGGATGCCGTGCGCGCGGGCGAGGTCGTGGATGCGCCGCGCCTCGAGGTACCCGCCGACGCGTCCTGGCTTGATGTTGATCACCGCGGCCGCCCCGAGGGCGATCGCGTCCGCGGCCGCCTCCGCCGAGGTGATCGACTCGTCGAGGCAGACCGGCGTCTCCAGCTGCTGGGCGAGCAGGGCGTGCTGGCGCAGGTCCGACTCGCCGAGCGGCTGCTCGATGAGCAGCAGGCGGTGCTCGTCGAGGCGGCGGAGGTGCTGCGCGTCCGAGAGCGTGTACGCCGCGTTGGCGTCGACCTGCAAGAGCACGTCGTCGCCGAACTCGCGGCGCACGGCGGCGACCGGCTCGAGGTCGACCCCGGGCGCGATCTTGAGCTTGATCCGGGCGTACCCCTCGTCGAGGTAGCCCGCCACCGACCGCAACAGCGCCGGCACGTCGTCGTGGATGCCGACCGAGACCCCGGACGGCACCCGGTCGACCACGCCGCCGAGGTACGACGCCAGCGACCGCTCGTCGGTGCGCAGCTGGGCGTCCAGCAGCGCCATCTCGACGGCGGCCTTGGCCATCGGGTGCCCGACCACCCCGCGCAGGTGGTGGCCGACGGTCTCGGGCGTGAGGTCGTCGACGGCGAAGAGCAGCGGCGCCAGCCACCGCCGGGTCAGCTCGACCGACGCGCTCAGGAACTCCGACGAGTAGACCGGCGCCGCCATCGCCACGCACTCGCCCCAGCCGACCGAAGGTCCTCGGGCGGTGTCGACCTCGGCCTCGACGAGGTAGGCCTCCCGCACCGTCTCAGTGCCGAACGACGTCGTGAAGGGCGCCACGATCGGCAGCGACACGTGGTGCAGGGTGAGCCGGCGCAATCTCATGGGGACAGTCTCATCTGCCTCATCGGCGCAGCCTCACGGGGCAGGCTCATCAGACGGTCTCCTTGGCGAACACGTAACGCGATTCCATGTCGAAGCCCACGACCCGCCAGCCGTCCGCGAGCAGCCCGGTCATGGCCGCGCGCGTCGCGTGCCTCCAGGTCGAGGCCGCGGCGGGGTCGTCGCGACGCAGCCGCTCGATGTCGGAGGGCACCTCGACGTACGCCAGGTCGCCGGCCGGGAGCGGCCACGGACCCGGCGACCTCTCGAGGTCCCACGAGACGAGCAGCCGGTCGCTGGGGTCCTCGCCGTTGCGGGGGTCGCGCAGGGCGCCGTAGTGGTTGGGGTGGTACGCGACCGGCAGGGCGCCGAGCTTCGATGCGTTGAACCAGGCGTTGCGCGCGATCAGCGGGTCGTAGGTCCAGGTCATCCGGGTCACCCCGCGGTCCAGGCACCACTGCCGCTGGTGCAGCTTGACGGCGTACCCGACACCACGCCCCGCACGCGCCGCGTCCACCCCGACGACGTGCGAGTGCAGCGGGGCGCCGGGCGGGCCGAACCAGCCGACCGCCCCTGACACGAGGACGCCGTCCTGGTAGACGCTCGTCACCAGGTTGCCGCTGCTGGCCAGGGCCATCATGGTCGAGCCGTCGATGACCGAGGGGCCGTCGCCGACGTCCCACACCCGGTCGAAGAGGTGGACCAGGGCCGCGCAGTCGTCGATGGTGCGGGCGTCGACGAACTCCAGGTCCGGGCCGGTCATGGGAGCCCCGCTCTGCCTAGCAGGCGTGCTTGTAGGCGATGACCTTCGGCGGCAGCGGCGCCTTGGTGGAGCGCTCGTTGGGAGCCTGGAGCGACCAGTAGCGCAGCCAGTCCATCTGCATGCGCGCCTTGTTCATCCGCTCGCCCTTCACCGCCTCCATGGTGAAGCGCACCTGGAAGTTGCGGCCCGAGAAGGCCTCCTCGCGCCGCTCCGAGCTGATGATCTTGGCGTCGACGAACCACGAGATGCGCTTCGGGGTGAGCTCGATGGCGAAGGTGTGCCACTGGTCCTGGCCGAAGGTGCGCGGGTAGGTCACCAGCGACTGCCGGTCCGGGCGGGTGCGGATGTAGTGGTCGACCGAGTCGCCGCCCATGCGGAACCTGTTGAGGGCGATGTTCTGCTCGCCGCAGCCCTCGGCCGCGTCCTTGACGGGCACCAGCTCGGTGAGCACGCGGTACGGCGTGTGGCCGCTGCCGTACTGGCGCTGCCGGAGGCGGATCTCCCAGCGGCCGTAGGGCTGACCGGGCCGCTCGAGCGTCGCGGAGACCGTGCCGCGCCGGCCGGTGTTGAGGGTGAGCATTCCGTGCTGGTTCTGCACGTTGCCGCGGCCCTCGACCTTCCAGCGCGGGGCCAGCGGGCCGACGAACGTCTCGTCGTAGATCAGGCCGCCGTGGCCGTACCAGCCCCAGGTGTTGCCGGCGTGGATCGGTCCGGGAGCGACGCGCTCAGCGACGGCTGCTGAGGCGGTGCCCGCGGGCGCCCCCAGCGAGAGAGCGAGGAGAACGGCAGTGACGGCTGCGACGAGAGGGGCGAGGTGGCGGGCCACACGTCGCGGCCGGAGGGAGGTCGGCTCGAACATGGGCATCGAACCTAGCGAAGTCCGTCCTGCGGGTCACTTCCTGGCGTCCTGCCGAGGCGTGGAGCAGGATCGGGACATGACCGCCACCGAGGCCTTCCGGGCCGCCCGGGACCAGCTGCTCGAGCTCAAGGGTGACCACGAGCGCGCCGTCGCGGAGTTCGCGTTCCCCGACGTGGGCGATCGGTGGAACTGGGCGATCGACTGGTTCGACGCCGTCGCGCGCGGCAACGACCGGCCCGGGCTCGTGGTCGTCGAGGAGGACGGCTCCGACGCGTCGCTCACCTTCGACGACCTCGCGCGCCGCTCCGACCAGGTGGCGGTGTGGCTGCGCGACCGCGGCGTGCGCAAGGGCGACTCGGTGGTCGTGATGCTCGGCAACCAGCTCGAGCTGTGGGAGACGATGCTCGCGGTGATGAAGCTCGGCGCGGTCATCATGCCGACCACGACCGCCGTCGGCCCCGCCGACCTGCGCGACCGGATCGACCGCGGTGCCGCCCGCTTCGTGATCTGCAACCCCGTCGACGCCCCGAAGCTCGACGACGTGCCCGGCGACTACACGCGCATCGCTGTGGGCCCCGTCGCGGGGGCCGAGTGGCACGACCTGCGGGCGGCGCACGACGGGCTCGAGGGCACCGGCACCGTCGAGCACCCCGGCACGACGCCGGACGACCGGCTGCTCCTCTACTTCACCAGCGGCACGACCTCGCGGCCCAAGCTGGTCGAGCACACCCAGGTCTCCTACCCCGTCGGCCACCTCACGACGATGTACTGGCTCGGCATCGAGCCCGGCGACGTGCACCTCAACATCTCCAGCCCCGGTTGGGCCAAGCACGCCTGGTCGTGCTTCTTCGCGCCGTGGAACGCCGAGGCGACCGTGCTGGTCTACAACTACGCCCGGTTCGACGCCGCGGCGCTGCTCGACCAGCTGCGGGAGCGACAGGTGACCAGCTTCTGCGCGCCGCCGACGGTGTGGCGGATGCTCATCAACGCCGACCTGTCCGCCGGTCCGGGCACGCTGCGCGAGGTGATCGGCGCGGGGGAGCCGCTCAACCCCGAGGTGATCGAGCAGGTACGCCGGCACTGGGGGCTCAGCCTGCGCGACGGCTACGGCCAGACCGAGACCACGGCGCAGATCGGCAACACCCCTGGCTCGCTGGTGAAGCCGGGGTCGATGGGCCGGCCGCTGCCCGGCATGCCTGTCGCGCTGGTCGACCCGGCGACGGGCGATCGGGTCGACGGCGTCGGTGAGGGCGAGATCTGCCTGGAGCTGGACGGGCCGGGTGGCCGGCCGCTCCCGCTGATGACGGCCTACCAGGGCGACGCGGGTCGCAACGACCAGGCGATGGCCGGCGGTTTCTACCACACCGGCGACATCGCCGAGCGCGACGAGGACGGCTACATCACCTACGTCGGTCGCACCGACGACGTCTTCAAGGCCAGCGACTACAAGATCAGCCCGTTCGAGCTCGAGTCGGTCCTGATCGAGCACCCGGCGGTCGCCGAGGCCGCCGTCGTGCCCGCCCCCGACGAGGTGCGGCTCGCCGTGCCCAAGGCGTACGTCGTGCTCGCGCCCGGCCACGAGCCGACCCGCGACACGGCGTACTCGATCCTCAAGCACGCGCGGGAGAACCTGGCGCCCTACCTCCGCGTGCGGCGGATCGAGTTCGCCGAGCTGCCGAAGACCATCTCCGGCAAGATCCGCCGGGTCGAGCTGCGCGCCCGCGAGGTCGAGCTGTCGCGAGGTGGGGGCACCACCGACGAGTGGCGCGACGAGATGTTCCCCGAGCTCAAGGGCTGACCGGCAACCGATGGTCGAGGAGGTCGTGCAACGACCGTCACGAGACCCCGGTGGGGCGTCCGGTGACGTCGCTGCTGGCGCGACGGACAGCAGTGACGCGGTCGACGACCTCGCGACGCTCGACCGCGCCATCGCCTCGCTCGAGGCCCAACGCGGCCTGCTCGGCGACGACGTCGTCGACGTCGCGCTCTCGTCGATGCGCGAGCGCCGCGAGGCGCTGACCTCCCGGCAGGTCGAGCAGCGACGGGTCGTCACGGTGCTCTTCGCCGACCTGGTGGGCTTCACCTTCCTCGCCGACGACCTCGACCCCGAGGACACCCGCGCCGTCGTCGACACCTACTTCGCTCGCTGGCGCCGGATCATCGAGGAGCACGGCGGCGAGGTCGAGAAGTTCATCGGCGACGCGGTGATGGCCGTCTTCGGGCTGCGTCGCTCCTACGAGGACGACGCCGAGCGTGCCGTGCGCGCCTCGCTGGCGATGCTGGAGGACCTCCAGTCGCTCAACGCCGAGCTCGCGGCGACCTACGGCCTCACCCTGCGGATGCGCGTCGGCATCGACACCGGCGACGTGGTCGTCAGCACCCTGGGGCGCGGCGACGGGGCGTTCGTCGCCGTCGGCTCGACGGTCAACCGGGCCGCGCGGATCCAGGCCGCGGCCCCCGTCGACGGCGTGCTCGTGTCGGACAGCACGCAGCGGCAGGTCCGCCGCACCTTCAACCTCGAGCGCCGCGACGCCCAGACCTTCAAGGGCTTCGACGAGCCGGTGGACACCTTCGCCGTCGTCTCCGAGCGGCCCCGCACGTTCCGTCCCGACCGGGCCGCCGCGCTCGAAGGCGTCGAGACCGAGACGGTCGGGCGGGGCAGCGAGCTCGGGGCCCTGGAGGAGCACCTCTACGTCGTGGCCGAGGCGCGGCGCTGGCGGTTCCTGACCGTCGTGGGCGACGCGGGGGTGGGCAAGTCGCGGCTGCTCGAGGAGCTCGACGCCCGCCTCTCCGAGCACCCGATGGTGGTGTGGTGGTTCGGCGGACGGGCCAGTCCGTCCGGGCGCAACCGGCCGCTCGGACTGCTGCGCGACGTGCTGTCCAACAGGTTCGCCATCACCGAGAGCGACGACTCCGATGCCGTCCTCGCCAAGCTGGTGGCCGGCCTGCGGGCGTCGTACGACGGCGGCGGCGAGGGCGATGGCGGGGGCGGCGGCGAGGGCGATGGCGAGCAGGCCGTCGCCGACCACACCCCCGACGAGCAGGCCGCCCACGACGCGCACCTAATCGGGGCGTTCCTCGGCTTCGAGGTCGGCGACCCGGGACCGGGTGTGCCGACCGACTCGCAGGCCCTGCGAGTGGCCGGCACCGTCGCGCTGGCCGAGTACTTCGGTCGCCTCGCCGACCGCAACACCGTCCTGGTCCAGCTCGAGGACCTGCACTGGGCCGACGACGGGTCGCTGCGCTGGCTCGAGGCGGCGAGCGCGACCCTGCAGGACAAGCCTGTGCTCTTCGTGGCCACGGCTCGCCCGCAGCTGCTCGAGGAGCGTCGCGACTGGGGTGCAGCCGAGCACCACGTCCGGATGTGGTTGCAGCCGCTGGCCCGCGACGACGCGCGGCGGCTCGTGCTCGACCTGCTCCGGCTGGTGGACGACGTCCCGCCCGCCCTCGTCGACCGGGTGCTCGATGCCGCGGGAGGAAACCCGTTCTACGTCGAGGAGCTGGTCACCTACCTCATGGACGCGGGCGTCATCGTCCGCGACGAGCCGCGCTGGCGGGTCGAGGGCGACCTGGCCAGCAGCGTCCAGGTGCCGTCCAGCCTGCGCGGCGTCCTGCAGGCCCGGCTCGACGCGCTCGACCCCCTGCAGCGCTCGGTGATCCAGCGCGCCTCGGTGCTCGGCCGGGTCTACTGGGACGCCGCGGTCGCGCACCTGGCCGACCCGTCCGTGCGGGGCGGGACCGTCGACGTCGGCCGGGTCCACGACGAGCTCCGGCGGCGCGAGCTGGTCTTCGAGCGGTCCGACTCGACCTTCTCGTCGGCCCGCGAGTTCGTCTTCCGGCACGGCCTGCTGCGCGACGTCGCGTACGACGGTGTGCTGCGCGCGCACCGCGAGCGGTACCACCGGCTCGCCGGTGAGTGGGTGGCCGAGACCGCAGCCAGGGTCGGCCGCGAGGACGAGTTCGCCGCGGTCGTGGCCGAGCACCTCGACAAGGCGGGCGACCCGCGCGCCGGCGCGTGGTACCTGCGGGCCGGGCGGCAGGGCGCCTCGGTGCACGCGCTCGAGGAGGCGTCCCGGCTGCTGGGTCGCTGCCTCGAGCTGGCCGACCGGACGGGCGACGACCTCCAGCGCTTCGAGGCGCTCGTCGCCCGGGAACGGGTGTCGGACTACCTCGGCGACCGGGCCGCGCAGCAGGCCGACCTCGCGACCCTCGAGGGCCTGCTGGCCCGGCTGCCCGACGACGACGACCAGCCCCGGCGGCGTACCGCCGTCCTCATCGCCAAGGCCCGCGTCGACTTCGCCCTCGGCAACTACGCCTCCGCCGAGGCCGACGCGGGGGCGGCGGCGGGCATCGCGGCAGGCGCGGGGCTCGGTGTGGTGGAGGCCGAGGCGGTGCTCGTGCACGGCAAGTCGCTCACCTGGCGCGGGGCAGGAGGGGGCGCGCTGGAGAGCCTCACCTACGCCTTGGAGCTGGCCCGCCACCACCGCGCCAACGCGCTGGTCGCCGAGTCGCTGCGCTACCTCTCCATGCTCGCCAACAACGAGGGGCGCCTGGAGGAGGCGCTGGCGCTGGCGGAGGAGTCGGCTGCCCAGTTCCGCGCAGACGGCGACCTCGAGGGAGAGGCGATGGCGCTCGCGCAGGGCGGAGCGACGGCGTACAACCTCGGTCGGCTCCGTGAGGCGCGGGCCGCCCTCGAGCACGCCCTGCCGATCTTCCGCCGGTCGGGGCACCGCTACCGCGAGGCCGTCGTGCGCGGCAACCTCGCGGCCATCGTGAGCGCGCAGGGGGAGTACGGCGTCGCCCGGGACTGGTTGCACGAGGCGATCGACACGAAGAGGCGACTGCAGGACATGGAGTCGCTGTGCATGGACCTGCTGGTGCTCGGGCTCGTCGAGGGCGCGACGGGCGGCTTCGACGCGGCCATCGCGGCGCTCGAGGAGGCGCGTCACATCGGCGCGAGCCTCGAGGGCCGCAGCCAGGAGATCGACGCGCACAGCCGACTGGCCCTGGTCCACCTCAACCGCGGCGACATCAAGGCCGCCAAGTCCGCCGCGCGCGCTGCGGTCAAGCGCGCCGGCTCGGCGGCCTCCCCGCTCGATCTCGGCACCGCGCACCTCGCGGCGGGGTACGTCGCCATGGCCGACGCCAACCCGCGCGACGCGTTCTCGTCGTTCTCGGAGGCGCGGCGGCACTACACGATCGCCGGCAGCGACGTGCTGGCGCGCGAGGCCAGGGCCGGCACCGCCGCGGCCCAGTCCGCGCTCGGTCACCACCCGCCCGCCGTGGCCGCGGTCGAGGCGCTCCTCCCGACCCTCCAGACGGCCGGCGTCGAGGGATGCATGCGCCCCACCGGCATGCTGCTGCACGTCTGGCAGGTGCTGCGCGACGCAGGCGACCCGCGGGCCGCCGCCGCGCTGCGGCGTTCCCGGCGCTACCTCGCGCGCACCGCCGAGCGGATCGGTGACGACGAGATGGCGGCGGGGTTCCTCGCCCTGCCGACGAACCAGGCGTTGCTGTCGGCGAGCTGAGTCGACCACCGAACAACGCCAGGGGTCAGAAATGACGAGGGAGCCGGCCCTGTCTCTCGACAGTCCCAGCCGACCTCACCACCCCCTGCGCGGCTTCGGGATCTCGGGTCCCCGGCCGCGTCTGGTGGGCCGACCGAGCGGAAGCAAGCTCCCGTCCGGCTCTCTCATCCGACGTGTCGAGCCAGCCCGCTTCCCCCCGGTTGCGGACCCGCTCACCTCACCCGGCTTCGGCCGAGGCTCACATCGTTGTGATCTAAGGAAACAGCGTTATTGATAGCCTTGTCAAGTGAGTAGGGAGAAAATCTACAGCGAAACCCTCGGTAAACAACTGATCTCGTTGGCTGCGGAGAAAATCGCTGAGGGTGGCAGGGATGCGGTGTCCCTGCGCCGGCTGGCGCGCGACGCCGGCACGTCGACGACGGCGATCTACACGCTCTTCGGGAGCAAGGACGAGCTGGTCGCGGCCGTGCTGGCCGCCGCCGGCGCCAGCCTGACTGCTGCGCAGGACGCCGTGCCCACCACCGACGACCCGCTCGCCGACTTCGCCGAGCTGGGCCGCTGCTACCGGCGCTGGGCGCTGGACCAGCCAGAGCTCTATGCCGTCATGTTCGGGCGCGCGGGGCTGCGGGAGGTGATCGCCGGGGCGGCCCTCGACGTCGCCATGCGGCCGCTGCTCGAAGCGGTGCGACGCTGCATGGACGCCGGGGTGTTGCGCGCTGCCGACCCGCGTGAGGCGGCGCTGTCCATCTGGGCGTCGGTGCACGGCCTGGTCAGCCTCGAGATCGCCGGGTACGTCGACGACGAGGGCGACGTGCTCGAGCAGCACCTCGTCGCGTCCGCCCTCTACTGGCTGGCCCCGAGTGTCGCCGAGCCGCTCGCGAGGGTCGCGAGCCGCTACTAGCGTCCCTCGACGGGGAGGACCGCCGGTGAAGGAGTTCGTCGACGGCGTGGCTCACGCCGGAGACGCCGGCACGCTGAGCGTGCGCTCCTGCCAGGTCGCCAGCCACGCTGCCGGTGCATCGACACCGGTGTGCTCGACGAGCAGGACCCCGCCCTCGACCGCGACGGTGACGACTCCCGGCCGGCCCTCGTCGTCGTACGACGCCAGCCACGTGTCGGCGTCGGCCTGCGTGCAGGTCTCCGGTACGGCGGCGCCGACGACGACCCGGTCGTCGACGCACGACCCGCGAGGCGGCGGCGCCGCGAGCAGCTCGTCCATCCACGCGAAGCACTCGCGCGCGGCCTCGTCGAGGGGCCGCGCACCCGGCAGCAGCGACTGGACCCGCGCTCGCTGGTTGTCGGGCAGGTCGGTGTGCAGGTAGCGCAGGCCGTAGTCGAAGCGCCACGGACAGGCCACGTTGCGCAGCAAGGTGACCAGCGCCATCACCCCGAGGCGGAGGTGGAGCGCGACCGCCTCCGCCGGCTGGTCTCGCGCGATCGCGCGGGCGACGAGCCAGCCGGCGGCGTCGCGGCGCTGGGCGATCTGGTCGAGGTCGAGGACGCGCCGGCGGACGAGCTCCCGCTCGTCGTCGTCGGGCTGCTCGACGATCCCGTCCGGGTCGTGGAGGACGAGCAGCCGGCCGTGCCGGCGGGCGTCGACCCGGCGAGCCTCGGGGGTGTCGTCGTGCACGTGGAGGTCGACGATCCGGGTCGGCTCGACGAGGGCGCCGGGGTCGTGGTGGAGGGTCAGGAACGACTGGCGGCCGTCGGGCCAGGTGCCGGGCGGCAGCCGCCAGGTCGAGACGACGGAGAAGTCGACGGACGCGAGCATCGCCTCGTGGACGCGCACCGACTCACCCGCCGTGCACAGCACCTCTACGTCGACGTCCGACCAGTCGTCGTACCCGCCCGTGGCCACCGACCCGCCGAGCCACACCGCGCGGATGTCGGGGTCGGCGGCCGCGCAGGCGCGCAGCCAGGCCAGGACGTCGTCGTAGCGGGACAGGTCGGCCCCTGGACTCGCTGGGTTTGGACTCGCTGGGTTCGTCACAGCAACGATCAGACCAGATCGATCGCCCGGCTGAGCCAGACGGAGGTGACCTCCATGCCGACCTTCTTGTAGAGGTCGAGCGCGCCGGTGCGGGAGTCGGTGCTCAGCCCGGAGACCAGCGCCCCGTGCTCCCGGGCCACGGCGAACGAGTCGACCATCAGCGCCTGGGCCAGGCCGCGGTTGCGCTGGTCGCGCCGGACGGCGAGCCGGGAGATGTAGGCCTCGGCGTCGCGCCCGTCGTCGGTCTCGGCGATGACGACGTAGGAGACGCCGACGACGACGCCCTCCGGGTCGAGGACGACGCGGAGGTTCCACGGCTCGAAGCCCGGCCGTCCCTGGATGGAGGCCACGAAGTCGTCGTAGGACTCGCGCTCGCGCACCGACCACTCGAGGAACGCGTCCTCGACGACGTCGTGCGCCGCCGGCCACTCCTCGGGGCGGGCCTCGCGCACGGCGTACCCCTCGGGCAGGTCGCGCCGGACGATCTCGGCACCCGCGGGGAGCTTGAGCACCCAGCTGGTGTGCCGGACGTGGTAGCCGAGCGCCTCGAGCAGCCGGTCGCCGGCGGAGCCCTCGGGCACGGGCATGCCGACCAGGCGGGCACCGCGGGCCCGGGCGGTCTCCTGCATCCAGTGGGCCAGGCGGGTGCCGATGCCGCGGCCGCGGTACGCCGGGTGCACGGCCGCGTCGCCGCGGTCGGCGTAGGTCACCTCGGCGTAGCCCACCATCCGGTCGCTGTCGAAGACGCCGAGGGTCTGCGCCTCCACGTCGAAGCTGGGCCGGCCCCAGTCGCCGACGATGTCGGCCTCCTCGATCTCGATCATCCCGATCTGGTCGAGCTGGTCGGCGGCCATCACCTCGTAGACGGCGCGGGCGTCGGCCATCGTGAGCGGCCGCTCGACGAGGCCGGCTGGCAGGGCGGGGACAGTCGTGGTCACCGCGGTATTACACAGTCAGCCCCGCCCGGACCGCACCAGGATTACCGGGCGGTCCAGACGGGGCCCGACCTCCTCAGGCCTGAGCGTCCTCCACCTTGATGGCGGAGACGTCGAACTCGAGCTTCACCTTGTCGGAGACCAGCACGCCGCCGGTCTCGAGCGCGGCGTTCCAGGTCAGGCCCCAGTCCTTGCGGCTGATGGCGGTCCCGCCCTCGAAGCCGATGCGGGTGTTGCCGAAGGGGTCCTTGGCCGAGCCGGTCTGCTCGAACTCGATCGTGACGGGCTTCGTCACGTCCTTGATCGTGAGGTCGCCGGTGACCGTCCAGTCGGCACCGTCGCGCTCGACGGAGGTGGAGACGAAGGTGATCGTCGGGTAGTTCTCGACGTCGAAGAAGTCGGCGGAGCGCAGGTGGCCGTCGCGGTCGGCGACACCGGTGGAGATGCTGGCGGTCTCGATGCGGAGGTCGACCTTGGACGCGGCGGGGTTCGCGGCGTCGATGTGGGCGGTGCCCTCGAAGGTGTTGAAGCCACCGCGGACGGTGGTCACCATCGCGTGGCGGGCGCTGAAGCCCAGGCGCGTGTGGGTCACGTCAAGGGCGTAGTCGCCGGTGATGTCGTCGATGACGGTGGTGGCGGCGTCGAAGACCTCGGTCTCGCGCTGACGGCTGAAGATGCTCATGCGGGGTTTCCTCCTCGTTGTGGTTCAACTTTCAACGATTCAAAACCGTACTCCGGTCCGTTTTGTTCCGGCTCGACTGTGAACTGGCCCACACCCCGGAGGGTGCGGGCCAGGTCAGGACATCGCCCTGCTGGCGACGGCTCGCACCAAGTCGTCCCGCTCCTCGAGGACGACGCGGCGCTGGCCGGGATCAGCGTCGTCGGCCGTCAAGACCCCGGTCCGGTCGACCACCCACTGGGCGACCAGCGTGGAGGGGTAGGCGGCGCCGGTCAGCACGCCCGCCAGCTCCGGGCTCCGGCGCCGCCAGATCTGGGGTACGTCGGCGACGTAGCGGTCGACGTACGGAGCCAGCAGCTCGTCCTGACCGGGCTGCCAGAAGCCGGCTCCGAGCGAACGGGCCCGCTGCGTCGACAGCGGGTCGGTGCCGGTGATCTCCGCCCACGCCTGCTCCTTGTGCGCGGGGTCCGGGATCGACGCGGTGGCGCGGGCGAGGTGGAGCTGTGCGGTGCTGGTCGGCGCCGCGGCGTACGCCGCCTGGAGCTCGTCGGCACCCGCCTGGCCGAGCGACGCCAGCCGGCGGAGCCGGAGCCAGGTGAGCTCCTCGTCCTCGGTGAGCCCGTCAGGGAGGTCGAGGCGGCCGGGCGCCGTCGCGAGGGCCGCACGGAAGTAGGCGAGCTGCAGGTCGCTGCCGGGCTCGGTGGCGGTCGTCGTCTCGAGGCGGTGGAGCCGCGCCTCGAGGTCGGCCGACCCGGCCCAGACGCGAGCGGCGACGTGCGCCTGGGAGAGCAGCGTGCGTACGAGGTCGGGGTCCTGCTCGCCGGTCACGTTGCCCAGCACGATCTCGACGAACTCGTGCGGGGCGAGCTCGGCGTCGCGGGCGGCGTCCCACAGCGACCCCCAGACCAGCGCACGGGCGAGCGGGTCGTCGAGGGTGTGCAGCTCCGTGCGCAGCGTCACCAGCGACTGCTCGTCGAGGCGCACCTTGGCGAAGGTGAGGTCGCCGTCGTTGGGCAGCACCAGGTCGCCGGGCGCGGTCGCCGCGATCGGTGTCGCCGACCCCGGCAGCTCCACGTCGACGCGCTCGACCCGGTGCAGGGGCCGGCCGGAGTAGCGACCCACGCCGACGCGGTGCGGGCGGTCGTCGCCGCTGACCAGCACGCCGTCACGGACCCGCAGCGTGGACGTGCCGGCGGTCCGCAGCCACGACTGGGCCCACGCCTCGAGGTCGCGGCCGGACTCGGTCTCCACGGCGCCGAGCAGGTCGACGAGAGACGTGTTGCCCCAGGCGTGCCGGTCGAGGTAGCGCCGCACGCCGGCGAAGAAGACGTCCTCGCCGACCAGCGCCCACAGCTGGCGCAGCGCCGAGGCCCCCTTCGCGTAGGAGATGCCGTCGAAGTTCATCAGCGCCGCGCGCGTGTCGGGCACCGTCCCGGCGATCGGGTGGGTGGTCGGCAACGAGTCGGCGCGGTAGCCCCACGCCTTGCGGGCCAAGGCGAAGTCGGCCCACGCGCCGTCGTACTCCGTGGCCTCCTCGACCGTGTGCACGCCCATCAGCTCGGCGAACGCCTCGTTGAGCCACAGGTCGTCCCACCAGCGCATCGTGACGAGGTTGCCGAACCACATGTGGGCCAGCTCGTGCGCGACCACCTGGGCGCGCAGCCGGCGTTCGGAGCGGGTGGTGCGGCTGCGGCTGACGAAGATCTCGTCGGCGAAGGTGACCATGCCGGCGTTCTCCATCGCACCCGCGTTGAAGTCGGGCACGAACACCTGGTCGTAGGTGCGCCCGAACGGCATCGGCCGGCCGAGCAGCGGCTGCTGGAAGTCGAGGCTCTGGCGCGTCACCGTGAGGATGTCGGCGGCCTCGAAGTACGGGGCGAGCGAGGCCCGGCACCAGACGCCGAGATCCAGGCTCCCCTGGTCGGAGGTGTGGTGCGCGGTCTCCCCGTGCCAAGGACCGCCGGCGAGCGAGAACAGGTACGTCGGCATCCGCTCGGTGGGCTCGAAGACGTGATGGCCAGCTTGCGACGTGGTGGCGGTGGTGTTGGCGCGGACGACCCAGGACTCGGGGGCGTCGACGGTGAGCGTGAAGGTGGCCTTCAGGTCGGGCTGGTCGAAGCAGGCGAAGATCCGCTGCGCATCGTCGAGGAACGACTGGCCGTAGACGTAGACCGCGCCGTCGGCCGGATCGACGCTGCGCACCAGCCCGAGGCCGTCGGAGGTGGTCCGGCAGCGCGCGACGACACGGGCGACGTGCGCTCCCTCCTCGAGGTCGAGCGGGATCCGGAAGTCCTGCTGGGTCAGCGGGGTGCCGTCGAGGTCGCCCTCGAGGAGCTCTCCGTCGAGCTCGAGGAACGTGCGGCCGCGACCGGACGCGAAGCGCACCGTCGTACGGCTCTCGAAGATCTCGCCCTCGTCGATGACCAGGTGCACGTCGTACGACGCGACCTCGAGGAGGGCGGCCCGCTCACGGGCCTCGGCGGCGGTCAGGGTGCGCTGGCTCATCGTGCCGCAGCGTATGTCGGCGGGTCGGCTCGCTGTGTCAGCGATCCGACACAAGACGGGCAAGGTGCCCGACGACCCATCCCGACGACCCATCCCGACGACTCAACCGACCGACCCATCCGCCGGACCCATCCGTCGGGCCGCCCGCTCCGAACGCTCCATGGAGGCGCGCCACCTCGACGTGCCCGCATCCCGAAGGGGAAACGCAGAGATGACAGACACAAGCAGAAGGAAGCTCATCGCCGTCGCCGGCGCGGGCGCGGCGGCCGGCGCCGTCGCGTTGACGCCCGGCATGGCGTTCGCGCGGGAGACCCGAGCCCGCGAGGGCAGCGCCACGGAGTCCGTGGTCGCCTACGTGGAGGACCACCGGTCCGACACCGTCACGTTCCTGATCGGCGAGCGCGAGGTGGTCGTCCGCGACCGCGACCTCGTCGCCCGCATCCTCAACGCGGCGGGCTCCTCGTCGATGAAGGAGAGCTGACATGTCGTCACACCGCGAAGCACCGGAGATCAGCAAGGACCCGGTCGCCGACAGCACCGACGTCTACGCGTTCGTCAGCCCGTCCAAGCCCGACCACGTCGTGCTGATCGCCAACTACGTGCCGCTGCAGGCACCCGACGGAGGCCCGAACTTCTACGAGTTCGGCGACGACGTCACCTACGAGATCCACATCTCCAACTCCGGCAAGAGCACCGCCGACATCTCGTACCAGTTCCGCTTCACCACGGAGATCCGCAACCCGAAGACGTTCCTCTACAACATCGGGCCGATCTCGAGCATCGGTGACAAGAACTGGAACCGCCCGCAGTTCTACTCGGTCACCCGAGTGGAGGGGAACAAGCGCCGGCAGCTCGCCGGCAAGCTGGCCTGCCCGCCCGTCAACGTGGGGCCGCGCAGCACGCCGGACTACGCCAAGCTCTCGGCGCAGGCCGTGCACAAGGTGGGCGGCATCCGGGTGTTCGCCGGCCAGCGCGCCGACGCGTTCCACGTCGACCTGGGCAGCATCTTCGACCTCGGGGCCCTGCGCCCGCTCAACGAGGCTCACCTGATCCCGCTGGCGAAGATGGACGGCATCAACTCGGTGCAGGCCTTCAACGTCCACTCGATCGCGATCGAGGTCCCGATCAAGGACCTGACGCGCAACGGCCGCAGGCCGAAGAGCGTCAACTCCAAGAACGCCACCATCGGCGTGTGGACCACGGCCAAGCGCCAGAAGAACCGGATGTACGACGACAAGCAGAACCGCTACCGCGGCACCGGTCCCTGGGAGCAGGTCTCCCGCCTGGGCAACCCGCTCGTCAACGAGGTCCTCATCCCGATGGCCGAGAAGGACCGGTGGAACCACACTGCTCCCAAGAACGACAGCAAGTACGCCAAGTACGTCGACAAGCCCGAGCTGGCGGCCCTGCTGCCGGTGCTCTACCCGGGCGCGTTCCCGAACCTGGCGAAGTACGGCAAGCCTCGTGCCGACCTCAACGCGATCCTGCTCACCGGGATCCCGAAGGGCGTCGTCCCCGGCTTCCAGAACTACACCGGACCGGTGGCGTCGGACATGCTGCGGCTCAACATGGCGGTCCCGCCGTCGGCGAACCCGAACGACCTCGGTCTGGTGGGCGGCGATGCTGCCGGCTACCCGAACGGTCGCCGGATCAACGACGACGTCGTCACCATCGAGCTGCGGGCCATCGCCGGCCTGACGCTTCCGCTGGTCGACCCGTCGTTCAAGCCCGACGGGGCGGCGAGCGCCGCTGCGGACGGCACGTCCAACACCAACGCTGCAGCGACGAGCTCGTTCCCGCACCTGGGGCTGCCTGGCGGCGGCTACCAGACCACCCCGGGCACGACCAAGGCGTCGTGACGGCCGTGATGGTCTCGGGCCCGGAAGGGTCGGCCCCCGAAGAGTCGGTGCCGGCTCCCGCGGAGGCGCACAACGCCTTCGCGGGGCAGGGCGCGGTCCTGCTCGACATCGGCGGTGACGTCGGGGCCCTGGTGGTCGCGATGCCTCCGGAGATGACGGGCCTCGAGGTCGAGATCAGGCCAGCCGGGTGGGTCGCCCAGGAGGGCGTGCACGTGCACCACCCGCACGTCGCCGTGGTGGTCCGGCCCACGCCGGAGGGCCCGGTGCCCTCGCTGGTGTACCCCGCGGTGACCGGCGGTGAGTACGAGCTCGTCGTCATCGGCGACGAGTCCGAGCGGCGCCCGGTCGTCGTCGAGGGAGGCGTGGTCGCCACCACCGCCTGGATCTGACGGCGCGTCCGATCGATCCCGTGCCAGGGGCGGTCGAGCGCAGTCGGGACGACACCGCCGATCGGTGGGGACACGGGGCCCCACCGGTCGGCGGTCTGCGTTGGTTTGCATAGGCATGCATGACATTGCATACTCATGCTCGTGTCCAAGGTCCTCACCTCCCTGCCGGTCGGCCAGCGCGTCGGCATCGCGTTCTCCGGGGGGCTCGACACCTCCGTGGCGGTCGCCTGGATGCGCGAGAACGGCGCGGTGCCCTGCACCTACACCGCTGACATCGGGCAGTACGACGAGCCCGACCTCGAGGGCGTGCCCTGCCGGGCCCTGGCGTACGGCGCCGAGATCTCGCGCGCGATCGACTGCAGGTCCGCCCTCGTGGAGGAGGGCCTAGCGGCGCTGGCCTGCGGTGCGTTCCACATCCGCTCGGGCGGCCGCACCTACTTCAACACCACGCCGCTCGGGCGCGTCGTCACCGGCACGATGCTCGTGCGCGCGATGCACGAGGACGGCGTCGACATCTGGGGCGACGGGTCGACGTTCAAGGGCAACGACATCGAGCGGTTCTACCGCTACGGCCTGCTCGCCAACCCCGACCTGCGCATCTACAAGCCGTGGCTGGACGCCGACTTCGTCCACGAGCTCGGCGGCCGCAAGGAGATGAGCCAGTGGCTCGTCGAGCGCGACCTGCCCTACCGCGACAGCCAGGAGAAGGCCTACTCCACCGACGCCAACCTCTGGGGCGCCACCCACGAGGCCAAGACGCTCGAGCACCTCGACGTCTCCCTCGAGACCGTCGAGCCGATCATGGGCGTGCGCTTCTGGGACCCGTCCGTGGCGATCGAGACCGAGGACGTGACCATCCGCTTCGAGCGCGGCCGGCCGGTCGCGATCAACGGCGCGACGTACGACGACCCGGTCGCGCTGGTCATGGCGGCCAACGCCGTCGGCGGGCGCCACGGACTCGGCATGTCCGACCAGATCGAGAACCGCATCATCGAGGCGAAGTCCCGCGGCGTCTACGAAGCGCCCGGCATGGCGCTGCTGTGGACGGCGTACGAACGGCTCCTCAACGCGGTGCACAACGAGGACACGATCGAGAGCTACCACAGCCAGGGGAGGCGCTTGGGACGGCTGCTCTACGAAGGCCGCTGGCTGGACCCGCAGGCGCTGATGATGCGCGAGGCGATCGTGCGCTGGGTGGCCTCGTTGGTGACCGGCGAGGTGACCCTGCGGCTGCGCCGCGGCGAGGACTACACCGTGCTGCGCACGGAGGGTCCGGCGTTTTCTTATCACCCTGACAAGCTCTCGATGGAGCGCGTCGAGAACGCGGCGTTCGGCCCCACCGACCGGATCGGCCAGCTGACGATGCGCAACCTCGACATCGCGGACTCCAGGGCCAAGCTCGAGCTCTACGCCACCCAGCCCCTCGACGAGGGCCAGGTGCTCGTCGAGCACGGCGTCCTCCTCGGCGCCCTGCCCGCCGGCGGGGCCGACCGGATCGCCTCCAACCCGACCGCCGACACCGACGTCGACGCCGCCCTCGACGCCGCGGCGATGGAGTTCGGCACCGACTGAGCGTGACGAGCTCGGCAGCCCGTGCATGATGGTCACATGACCGAGCAGAGCGGCGAGGAATACGGCGACTACAGCGTCGACGACGAGGACCAGCTGCAGGCCGAGGACACGCTGGACGACCGCGGCGTCGACGACGTCCTCGACGAGGGGATCAACACGCGCGAGGACTGGTCGGTGGGGCAGGGGTTCGGCAACACCCCGGCCGAGGAGCACGCGGGCGAGACGCTCGACCAGCGGGTCAAGCAGGAGGAGCCGGACTACGACCCGGCCACCGACACCTGGGACGAGGAGGACCTCGACGACGGCCAGGTGGGTGACGAGCGGTCCGGGCGCCTGATCGCGAGCGACGAGGGCGACGACCGGTTCGTCGAGGACGCCGGGATCGACGGCTCGGCGGCCTCCGCCGAGGAGGCCGCCATGCACGTCATCGACGAGTGAGCCGGCGGGCGAGGCCTCGGCGTCGCTTCGACGTGCGCTTGCCGGGCGCGCCGTAGGGCTGCTGCACGCTCTCGCTGAACACGCGGATGATGGCGGGTCCGACGTGGTGTCCGATGGACTGCATGGTCTCCTCCTCTCTCTGCTGGTGACGCTAGGCACCTGAGCCGGGCAGCCGCATGGGCGTTCTGCCGTAGATCCGGGACCCGCGTACTACCTCAGAGGCAGAGGGGGTCCCCTCAGATACGTTCGAGCGCGTGAGGATCTCGGTCGCCACGGTGGCGCTGCTGACAGCCCTGGTGAGCGGCGTGACGGCCTGCACCGGCTCGGACGAGCCGGACCTCCCCGAGCCCGACGCCGTCGTGGAGGCGCTGGCCACCGGCCTCGAGTCCGGAGACCTGAGCGGCGTGCCCTTCGTCGCCGACACCGCCGAGGACGCGGCCGACCTCCCGGAGATCGTCGAGCTGATGGGCTCGACGCCGCGGACCGTGACCGGCGCCGTCGGCGACGTACGCCCCGATGCGGACGCGGGCGGGGACGGGAGCGCGGGCGACACCGCGACGGCCACGGCCACGCTGACCTGGGTCTGGGACGTCACCGGTGATCCGGAGCAGGAGTGGACCTACGACGCCCCGGTCGCGCTGGCCCTCGTCGACGGCGAGTGGCAGGTCGAGTGGGACCGCAAGCTGGTCGAGCCGTCGCTGGGCGCCGGCACCGTGCTCGACCTGACCCACGTCCGCGCGGCGCGCGGCGCCATCCTCGGGCCCGGCCAGAGCGGCCTGATCTCGGCCCGGCCGGTCACCAGGTTCGGCATCGACAAGTCACGCGTGCCGCTCGACCGGGCCGTCCAGTCGGCGCGCGAGCTCGCGGCGCTGCTCGACATCGCCCCCGGCCCCTACGCCGAGGACGTCGAGGCAGCGGGGGAGAAGGCGTTCGTCGAGGCCATCGTGCTCCGCCGGGAGGACGTGCCGTCGCGGGTCGCCCAGGCCTACCTCGACATCCCCGGCGCCGCGGCGCTCGCCGAGGACCTGCACCTCGGGCCGACCCGCGACTTCGCGCTCCCACTGCTGGGCCGGGTCGGCCCGGTCACCGCCGAGATGATCGAGGACGACCCCGACCGCTACGAGGTCGGCGACGTCGTCGGCACGTCCGGCCTCGAGGCGCGGTACGACGAGCAGCTCACCGGCACCGACGGCGTCCTCGTCGAGGCGGTCGCCTCCGACGGCAAGGAGCGTGAGCTGTTCCGCATCGACGCCGTCGACGGTGATCCGCTGACCACCACCATGGACGTCGAGCTCCAGCTGACCGCCGAGCGTCTCCTCGCCGACACGGGGCCGGCCGCGGCTCTCGTGGCGATCCGGCCCTCGACCGGCGCCGTGCTGGTGGCGGCCAACGGCCCGGGCACCAAGGGCGCCAACATCGCGACCTTCGGGCAGGCCGCGCCCGGCTCGACCTTCAAGACGGTCAGCTCGCTCGCCCTGCTGCGGTCCGGGGTGCGCCCCGACGACCTCGTCGACTGCCCGGCCAGCGTGGTCGTCGACGGCCGCGCCTTCGAGAACTACGACGACTACCCGCCCGGCGGGCTGGGCCGGATCCCGTTCCGTTCCGCACTGGCCAACTCGTGCAACACAGCCTTCATCGGTGAGCACGACAAGATCGGCGGCGTCGGCAACACGGTCCTGGCCGATGCCGCGGCCAGCCTCGGGCTCGGCATCGACCACGACCTCGGCTTCCCGGCGTACTTCGGCCAAGTCCCGCCACCCGAGACCGAGACCGAGGCCGCCGCCGACCTGATCGGCCAAGGCACCGTGCTCGCGTCACCGATGGTGATGGCCACCGTGATGGCCTCGATCCAGTCCGGCACCACGGTCGTGCCCCGCCTCCTCGACCAGGTCGAGGTCTCCGTCCCCGAGCAGGCCCCGCCGCTGACCGGCGGCGAGGCCGAGGCGCTGCGCTCGATGCTGCGCTCGGTGGTGACCTCCGGCAGCGGTGTCGGCCTCCTCGACGTCCCCGGCCCGCCGGTCATCGCCAAGACCGGCACCGCCGAGTTCGACCTCGACGGCAAGCGGCTGCTGCACGCCTGGATGGTCGCCGCCCAGGGTGACCTGGCCGTCGCGGTGTACGTCGACATCGGCGAGTCGGGCTCGCGGACGGCCGGCCCGATCCTGGAGGCGTTCCTGCGGGCGGCGTGACCGATCCGCTGCGCACGGCGAGTCCGGGCGTGTACGTCGAGCACACCGGGCCTGCCACGTGGCAGCAGCGGGCCTGGGCGGCGGTGCTGGCGTGTGGCGATCGGGCTGCGTTGTGGGCCCGGTCGGCGTTGGCCGCACACGGTCACAGCGTGACCGGATGCGTGCAACTGGTGCGTTCCATCGGTCACGCAGGGTCAGGAGATCGGTCGGCTACATCCGGTGCTCGCGCACCGCCACGTTGCGCGCCACGTCCTCGGGCATCGGCTCGTAGTGCGCGAACGTGCGCGTGAAGAGGCCGGCGCCGTGCGTGGCCGAGCGGAGGTCGATGGCGTAGCGGGTCAGCTCGGTCTGCGGGACCTCCGCGTTGACGAGGGTGCGGTCGTCGCCCACCTTGTCGGTGCCGAGGAGACGTCCGCGACGCGACGACAGGTCGGACATCACCCCGCCGACGAGGTCGTCGGGGACGATCACGGTGACGGCGTCGTAGGGCTCGAGCAGCGACACCGTCGTGGTGGCGGCGGCCTCGCGCAGGGCGAGCCCACCCGCCGTCTGGAAGGCCATGTCGGACGAGTCGACGGAGTGCGACTTGCCGTCGACGAGGGTGACCCGGAGGTCGACGACGGGGTAGCCGGCGCGGACCCCCCGCTCCATCTGGGCGCGCACGCCCTTCTCGACCGACGGGATGAAGTTGCGGGGGACCGCGCCCCCGACGACCTTGTCGACGAACTCGAAGCCCGCGCCCTCGGGAAGCGGCTCGACCTCGATGTCGCACACGGCGTACTGACCGTGGCCGCCGGACTGCTTCACGTGCCGGCCGTGTCCCTTGGCCGGTCCGGTGAAGGTCTCGCGCAGCGACACCAGGAACGGCTCGGCGTCGACGTTGACGGAGTAGCGCTCGACCAGACGCTCCAGCACGACGGACGAGTGCGCCTCGCCCATCGTCCAGAGCACGAGCTGGTGGGTCTCGGGGTTGTTCTCGACCCTGATGGAGGGGTCCTCGGCGGCGAGCCGGGTGAGAGCCGAGGACAGCTTGTCCTCGTCGGCCTTCGAGCGGGCCACGATCGCGACCGGCAGCAGCGGCTCGGGCATCGACCACGGCTTGAGGACGCGCGGGTCGTCGACCGTCGACAGGGTGTCACCGGTCTCGGCCCGGGACAGCCGGCCGATCGCGGCGATGTCGCCGGCGATCACCTGGCCGGCGGGCTCGAGGTACCGCCCGAACGCGTAGGACAGCGCGCCGATCTTCTCGTCCTCGTCGTGGTCGGGGTGGCTGCCGCCGACGGCGGAGCCGTCGCCGAAGAACGACGAGAAGTGACCGGACACGTGCACGGTCGAGTCCGGCACGAGCGTGCCGCTGAACACGCGGACCAGCGAGAGCCGGCCGACGTACGGGTCGCTGGTCGTCTTCACGACCTCGGCGACCAGCGGCCCCGACGGGTCGCACGCGATCGCGCCGGCCGCCTTCCCCGCGGGCGTGAACACCTCGGGCGGCGTGTGCTCCGGCGGCGAGGGGAACGCGCGGACCATGAGGTCCAGCAGCTGCTCGCAGCCGACGCCGGTGACGGAGCAGACGGGCACGACGGGGTGGAAGCTCGCGCGCGCCACCGCCTTCTCGAGGTCGGCGACGAGCACGTCCTCGTCGATCTCCTCGCCGCCGAGGTAGCGGTCCATCAGCGACTCGTCCTCGGACTCCTCGATGACCGCCTCGATGAACGACCCCCGCAGGTCGTCGTCGGCGTGCTCGGACGGCGAGAGCAGGCCCGCCAGCGCGGTCACCTCGTCACCCGAGCGGACGGGCAGGTAGAGCGGCATGACCTTGTCGCCGAAGGCGTCCTGGGCGGCCATCAGCACGCCCTCGTAGTCGGCCCGGGCCTGGTCGAGCTTGGTGATGACCACGGCGCGCGGCATGGCGACGTCCGCGCACTCCCGCCACAGCGTCTTGGTCGCGTCGTCCACCCCCTCGTTGGCGGCGATGACGAAGAGCGCGCAGTCGGCCGCCCGCAGCCCCGCCCGCAGCTCCCCGACGAAGTCGGCGTAGCCCGGCGTGTCGACGAGGTTGACCTTCACCCCCGCGTGCACGAGCGGGGCGACCGCGAGCGAGATGGATCGCTCGTGGGCGTGCTCGGCGTCCTCGAAGTCGCAGACCGTGGTGCCCTCGCGGACGCTCCCGGCGCGCGGTACGGCTCCTGCTGAGGCGAGCAGCGTCTCCACGAGGGTGGTCTTGCCGGATCCGCCCGGCCCGACGAGCACCACGTTGCGGATCCGGTCAGGGCTGCTCGCCCCCAGATCCTGGCCGGTTGGTCTACGTGCTCCACCCTTGTCCGCCATGGACCGAGAAAACTCCTGTGCGGCCCGGAACACAACCCCGTCGGCCCGGTTCGGGCGGGAGCGGGCAGGTGCCACCGGGCGGTTCGTCCGGCGAACCGCCCGGATTCAACAAGTGACAGCCGCCACGGGTTGCCTCTACGTTCGACGACGGTGCTCGGGCCCCATCGTTCGACCGTCCCCCAGGGGTCCCGAGACCCCCGTCCCGCCGCACTGGCGGATGGGTCGTGACGATCTCTGCTCATCGGGAGCCAGGATGACCCCCCAGTACGCCGCTCGGGTGCGCACTGGACGCAGCCACGACCTCCCCTCGTGGGCGGGGTCGGCCGGCCACGGGTCGTCGGGCTCCCGCGAGGTCGGTCACCGGCCCGCGGGTCATCCGCACGACCGTCCGGCGCTCCCAGCCAGCAGGTGAGGTGCTTCCCGCTGCGAAGCGGGAGCACGGGCACCGACCACCGGCCCCCGCGTGGTCAGGCGCCCGCCGGGCGGTCGTCGCGGAGCCCTGCCGCGCGGCCCGGAAATAGCACGGACCCGCCATCGCATGGGGTCAACGGCGGGTCCGGCTCTCCCGGGGGCGATCAACCCCCCAGGTAGGTCAACTCTGTCATCCGTGGCCGCCTTGCGTCTGCCTTTTGACGACATTGAAGGGGCCTTTGGCGGCGTGGGAGGCTGCGACCCATGACAGATTCCGTGCTCCGGCCCGGCCGGCTCTTCATCGGTGGCACTTGGCGTGAGGCCGAGTCCGGTCAGCGGTTCTCCGTGACCGATCCTGCGGACGGCTCGACCCTCACCGACGTCGCCGACGCCGACCCTGGTGACGCGCTCGACGCGCTGGACGCCGCCGTCGCCGCGCAGGCCGGCTGGGCGGCGACGCCCGCCCGCGAGCGCGGTGAGATCCTGCGTCGTGCCTTCGAGCTGATCATGTCCCAGGCCGACGACTACGCCCGCTTGATCAGCCTCGAGATGGGCAAGACCCTCGCCGAGGCCAAGGGCGAGGTGACCTACGGCGCGGAGTTCTTCCGGTGGTTCTCCGAGGAGGCCGTGCGCATCCACGGCCGCTGGATGCAGAACCCGGCCGGGGGCACCCGCCTCCTGACCGTCAAGAAGCCGGTCGGGCCGTGCCTGTTCATCACCCCGTGGAACTTCCCGCTGGCGATGGGCACCCGCAAGATCGGCCCTGCCGTGGCGGCCGGCTGCACGATGGTGGTCAAGCCCGCCGAGGCGACGCCGCTGACGATGCTCAGGCTGGCCGAGACGCTGGCCGAGGCCGGCCTGCCCGACGGCGTGCTCAACGTCGTCACCACGAGCAGCTCGCCGGCCGTCTGCTCGGCCCTGATGGCCGACGACCGGCTGCGCAAGCTGAGCTTCACCGGCTCGACGAGCGTCGGCAAGATCCTGGTCAAGCAGTCCGCCGACGAGCTCCAGCGGATCAGCATGGAGCTGGGCGGCAACGCGCCGTTCCTCGTCTTCGAGGACGCCGACGTCGATGCCGCCGTCGACGGCGCGATGATCGCCAAGATGCGCAACATGGGGGAGGCCTGCACGGCCGCGAACCGCTTCCTGGTCCACGAGTCCGTCGCCGACGCGTTCGCCGAGAGGCTCGGGGCGCGGATGGGCAAGCTCGCCACCGGGCGCGGCCAGGAGGAAGGCGTCGACGTCGGGCCCCTCATCGACGCCAACGCCGTCGAGTCGGTGCACCAGCTCGTGACCGACGCCGTGCACGACGGTGCCACCTTGGTCGTCGGCGGCACCGTGCCCGACGGGCCGGGCACGTTCTACTCGCCGACGGTGCTGCTCGGTGTACCCGCCGACGCGCAGATCAACCGCGAGGAGATCTTCGGTCCGGTCGCCCCGATCACCACCTTCGCGACCGAGGACGAGGCGATCGAGCGCGCCAACGCGACCGAGTACGGCCTGGCGTCCTACGCCTACACCAACGACCTCGGCCGCACGATCCGGCTGGCCGAGCGGCTCGAGTACGGCATGGTCGGCATCAACACCGGGCTCATCTCCAACGCTGCGGCGCCCTTCGGCGGCGTCAAGGCGAGCGGCTTCGGCCGGGAGGGCGGCTTCGAGGGCATCGAGGAGTACCTCGACACCACCTACGTCTCGATCCCCGGCGCCTAGGCCTCGACCGGGTCGAGCACCGGCCAACGGAGCGGGACATGGAGCCGTACGGCCGCCCGTTGGCACGGGGTCCCGGCGCCGGGACCGTACGCCGGCCTGCGCACCGCCCTGCTCGCCGACGCCGGCGAGATCCGGGGCACGATCTGGCAGCGGCGCACCCAGACCAACGAGGTCGGCCGCCTGGCTGCGCTGCTCCCGGTGCTCGCTCGGGTCGCCGCCGAGGAGGACCAGCCGCTCGCCCTGGTCGAGGCGGGCGCCAGTGCCGGCCTGTGCCTCTACCCCGACCGCTATGCCTATCGCTGGACCACCGACCAGGGCGACGTCACGTTGCCGCTCGCGGGTGCGCCGGAGCTGACCTGCCGGGTGCGCGGGCCTGCCCCGCTGCCCGTCGCGCACCCGGAGGTGGCGTGGCGCGGCGGCGTCGACCTGAATCCGCTGGACGTGACCGATCCGGACGACACCGCCTGGCTGGTCAACCTGGTCTGGCCCGAGGAGGAGAGCCGGCGCCGCCGGCTCCGCGCGGCCTTCGCGGTGGCGTCGGCCGAGCCGCCGCACGTGCGTCGCGGCGACCTGCTCGAGGCGCTGCCGCGGCTGGTCGAGGAGGCGGCGGCGTACGGCGTTCCGGTGGTCCTGCACAGCGCCGTGATCGCCTACCTCGAGCCCGACGAGCGCCGCCGCTACGCCCGGCTGGTCTCCGGCCTCGTCGAGGAGGGCGCGTGCCGGTGGATCAGCAACGAGGGACCGCAGGTGCTCTGGGAGGTGCGGAGCCCGGGTCTGGGCGAGCCGCCCGGGCCGGCGCAATTCGTGGTCGGGCTCGACGGTCGAGCCCTGGCCTGGGCGCACGGGCACGGGACGAACCTGACCTGGCTCGAGGGACCGGGCTGATCGACGACGGAGCCTAGGCGAAGAGGCCCGGCAGCTGCCTGCGTGAGCGGATGCCGAGCTTGCGGTAGCAGCTCGACAGGTGCCACTCGACGGCCTTGACCGAGACCCCGAGCCGGTGCGCGATGACCTGGTTGGTGAGGCCGTCGGCGGCGAGGTGGGCCGTACGCCGCTCGCCGGCGGTCAGGGTCGCGAGCTGCTCGGCGCGCCGCTGCACCGGACCGGCACCCAGCAGGTCGAGCACCCGCCGGGACCGCTGCTGGAGCGGGTGGAGGGACTCCTCGGTGGCGTAGGCGTCGGCGGCGTTCAGCAGCTCGACGGCGGCCTCGTGCTGCCCCGGCTCGAGGGCCAGGAGCGCGGCGAGGTCGGTGGCCACGATGGCGCGCAGCCGCGGAGCGTCGACGCGGGTCGTGAGATCGAGCGCCTCCAGGAGCGCCGCTGTGCGGTCGACGGTCACGTCGACGGTCACGAGCGTGCGCAGCGCCTGGGCCTCGGCGTACGCGGACCCGAAGGCCCGCGCGAGGGCGAGGTTCTCGCGGGCCAGGTCGAGCGCTCGGGGGCCGGCCCCGCAGCGCAGCTCCGCGAACGCTGCACCGACCCGCCAGGCGACGAAGGCGGGGTTGTCGATGATCGCGACCGCGCCGGCCTCGCGATAGAGCTCGACGGCACGCTGGTCGTGACCCTGGGCGCTGGCGACCTCGGCGAGGGCGTGCCGCACGAGGGCCGCCGACAGTCCCGACGGGACGGGGGTGCGCGCGAGCGTGTCGGCGAGGGCGACCGCCTCGGCGAGCTCGCCGCGGGCGAGCCGCGCCTCGATCACGACGGAGAGGCGGGCGGCCGCCTGGGCGGGCTCCATGAGGTCGGTGCCGGGCCGCGAGGCCTCGAGGTCCGCCAGCCCGGAGGCGATCCGGCCGGCGCGCACGCGGACCCAGCCGCGACAGGCCGTGACCTCGACCTCGTCGGTCGGGTCGAGGCGGGGGCGGTCGAGCGCTCGGGTGAGCAACGTGTCGGCGGTGTCGAGCTCGGACGCCCCGATCATCAGCATCGTCGCGGGGAAGAGGTCGCGCAGCGGGCGCCGTCCGTCCAGTGCGTCCTCGGCCACGGCGAGGCCGATCTCGCCCACGGTCGCGGACGACGAGCACCGCGCCGCGAGACCGAGGCCCGCTGAGAGAAGGGCCGAGCGGTCCGGGAGGCGGCCTGCCTCGGCCATCGCGCTGGCCGCCGCGGCGGCGTACGTGTGGCGCGTCGTCGAGTCGGGCGTCAGCTGCTGGGCCATCGACCACGAGCCGATGGCGGCGTCCAGGTCGCCCATCCCGGCGAGCGCGCGGGCGATGTCGGCGTGGAGGGGGGCGTCGGCCGGGGAGGCCGGGGCCTCGTCGAGAGCCCGCTGCAACAGCGCCGTCGCGAGCCGGTCGTCCCCGTCGTCCAGGGCGGCCCGGCCCGCGGCCGACAGGGCACTGCGCGCCGCCGGGTCGATGCGCGGGTTGCCCTCCAGGAGGTGGGGTACGACGCGGTCCGTGGCGGCTCCGCTCGCGAGCAGCGACCGGGCGAGCCGGTCATGGAGGTCCTTGGCGACCTGCCGCGGGGTCTCCCGCAGGACGGCGGTGCGGATCCGGGGGCCCGCCGGGGTGACGTGCGGCGGGTCCAGCGTGATCAGCTCGAGCGCGGCCAGCCTCGTCAGGGTCTCGAGGGCGTCCGGGCCCGGGACGGCGGCGAGCACCTCGTCGATCTCCGGGAGGTCGTCGAGCAGGCAGACCAGGCGCAACAGCTCGGTCTCGCGGGCGGACAAGAGGCTCGTGCAGGGAAGGGGCGGGGCGTCAGCCGGCCGGGACGTGAGCAGGTCCGTCAGCCGGCGGGCGTTGCCCCGTGACCGCGCGTGCAGCTCCTCGACCTCGCCCGGTCCCAGCTCCGGACGCAGGGCCGCGGCCAGCTCGAGGGCCGCGGTCCTGGACAGCGGTCCGAGCGGGAGGCGGCGTGCCACCGACACCAGGTCGCGGGCCAGCCGCCGCGAGTCGGTGGGAGCCGGGGCGCCCGGCTCGTCGTCGGTGACCGAGACGACGAGGACGCAGCGCAGGCTGCGGATGTCGTCGACGAGGGCGCGCAGCTGCCTGATCGTGGTGGCGTCGGCCCAGTCCAGGTCGTCCACGACAAGCAGCACCGGCTGCTCGGCGGTGAGGTCCGCGAGCAGCCGGCGCAGCGAGCCGAGGGTGCGGGCCGACCCGTCCGTCGGGTGCGCCCCCGCGTCCCCTTGTCGAAGGGTGCCTTCCAAGAGCGTCGCCAGGACTTCTCCCGGCGAGCTCCGGCGCGCGCGGACGCGGGGCGCACGGACCGTGTGGACGGGCCAGCCCGCTGCGGCAGCGTCGGCGCCGACCTGCTCCAGCAGGCAGGTCTTGCCGACACCGGCCGATCCGGTCACGGCGAGTACTGCGCCGCGACCCGCTGCCGCTCGCCTGGTCGCCCTGGCGAAGGTGGTGAGCTCTCCCTCCCTCTCCACGGCTCTCCCCGGGGGGAGCCCCGCGAGTGACTGCATGCAAGAACGCTAGGAGGCGGCTCCCGTGTCCGGCAGCCGATTGGCCCAGGTGTGCCCGCCCGGTGTGGGGACCCGGCCCAGATGGGCCAGGAGGGCCTGGTCCGCGGGGGTGCCGGGCGTGGTCGGAACGGGTGGCCCGAAGCGTGCCCCCCGGTCAGCAGGACTGACGACGGCGAGTGTCACCGGGCGCAGGTGTCGCGCCAGGTCGACCGGAATCCGGGGCGGATCCGGGTCCAGCGTCCGGGCCACGTCCCAGCCGTGCACGGTGATCTCGAGGGCGGCGGTGTTGATCAGGAGGACGGCGGGGACGCGGTGCCCCGCCACGTCGACCACCTGGCGCCCGTCCCGAGCAGCCGCTCGCCAGACGTCGGTCAGTGCGCAGGCCTTGACCTGAAGACGCGTGCACAGGTCGGCCGCGGTGGGCTCGAGCGGCCGGGGACGCAGCTCGACGGCGCCGCCGGCCGCCTCCAGGAAGGCGTCGAGGGCGTCGTCCATGTGCTCCAGCAGGTCCTGGAGCGACCACCCGGCGCACGGCGTCGGGTCACCCGATCGGCCGGGGGTGATCCGGAGCAGCTGGTCGCGCGTGTACCCCAGCGCCCCTTCGAGCAGCGAGATGGACGTGGGGAGGGAGGGGATCACGCCGGCCGGCTGGTCTCGTACGACCAGTCGGCGGGCAGCCGGGCGGGAAGCCCGAACTTCGTGAAGTCGGCATCGAAGAACGCCGCGACCTGACGCACCCGGTCGCCGTCGAGGTCGAGCACCTGGAGGTGGAAGGGGACGAAGCCGTCGTCCCTGCGCATGTAGAGGCCGAAGGCGGGCTGGCCGTTGGCGGTGGTGGGCAGCATCGGCATGTCGTGCACGCCGCCCGGGCACTGCGTGCCGATGAGCTTGCCGATGTTCTCCGCGCCCCGGAAGTGGCTGGTGAAGGGCGGCATCTCCCAGATCGCGTCGGCCTTCAGCAGCGCCACGATCGCGTCGATGTCCTTGCGCCAGAAGGCGTCGACGTACTCCTTGAGCATCGTCTCCTGGCGCTCGTCCAGGTCGGGCTTCACGGTGTCCTCGGTGAGGCCCTTCTCGCCGAGCTGCGCGTGGGCGCGCTGGAGGGCGGAGTTGACGGCGGCGACGGTGGTGTCGAGCGCCTGCGCGGTCTCCTTGGCCGACCAGCGCAGGACGTCGCGCAGGATGAGCACCGCGCGCTGCCGGGCAGGCAGGTGCTGGAGGGCCGCGACGAAGGCGAGGCGGATGGAGTCCTTCTCGGCCACCACGACCGCGGCGTCGGGCACCGGCTCGAGCCAGGGGATCTCGGCGTCGAGCTCGAGCGCGTCCCCGGCGAGCTGGTCGGCGGTGCCCAGGCCGGTGGGGAGGGGGCGGCGCGGCCGCGCCTCGAGGTTGGTCAGGCAGACGTTGGTGGCGATGCGGTAGAGCCAGGTGCGCACCGAGCTGCGGCCCTCGAACTTGTCGCTCGACTTCCAGGCGCGCAGCAGCGTCTCCTGGACGAGGTCCTCGGCCTCCTGCACCGAGCCGCTCATGCGGTAGCAGTGCGCCAGCAGCTCGCGCTGGTAGCGCGCCGTGAGCGTCGGGAAGTCCTCGAGCTCGCTCACGTCGCCCGGCGCCGTCTGTGCTGTCTGTGCCGTCTGTGCTGTCTGGGTCATCCGCCCGCCCCTCCGAGTAGTCCATCCTGCCCACAACCTCCGACTCAGGTCGAGGCCGGGACTCATCGGTGCGGGCGGGACGAGATCGCCAGAGCCCTCCGGGCGGCGGGTTCGGCCCGCCTGCGGTCGGCCGGGACGAGGCCTACCCGGGTACGCCGGTCGAGCAGGTCGGCGACGTCGTGGGCCCCCTCGTGGGTGACGCCGAACACCAGCTCGGCCAGGCATGCAGGGAGGCAGCCGGGCGGGCCGTCGGCCACCGGGGCGAGCAGCTCGTCGGCGGAGAGCCCGGTGGCCTCGCGGGCCGAGTCGAGCACCAGGTCGGCGTCGGCCCCGTAACGGCGGACGAGGCGGCGTGGGGCCTCGCTCGAGGCCAGTGCGTCGCGCGGGGCGGCGCCGGCGAGGGGCAGCGTGCGGGTGCGGCACGGGTCGGCGGCCAGCCCGGCTGCATCGACGGCGTCCTCGGCCATCCGGCGGTACGTCGTCAGCTTGCCGCCCACGACCGACACCACGCCTGTCGCCGACGTGAGCACTGCGTGCCGTCGACTGAGGTCGGCGGTGGCGCCCGCCCCGTCGCTGCCCGCCCCTTCACTGACTGAGGGGTCGAGCAGCGGGCGCAGGCCGGCGAACGAGCCCACCACGTCGGCACGCCGCAACGGCCGCTCGAACGCCGCCGAGACCACGTCGAGCAGGAAGCCGATCTCGGTCTCCGCCGGGACGGGCACGTCGGGGATCGGCCCCCCGACGGGCTCGTCGGTGAGGCCGACGTACACGGTCCCGTCCGGCTGCGGGAGGACCATCACGAAACGGCTGGCGGAGCCGGGCACCGGAGCGGTGACGACGGCCCGCAAGCCCCGGAAGGCGTCCTCGCGCAGCACCAGGTGGGAGCCCCGGGAGGGTCGCAGGCGCACCTCGGGCACCAGGTCGCCCGCCCAGACCCCCGTCGCGTTGACCACCGCCCGCGCCGCCACCCGGTGGGTGGTCCCGTCGAGCTCGTCGCGCAGGGTGACCTGGGTGCCGGTGGCGTGGAGCACCCGCGCGCGGGTGCGGACCTCGGCGCCGTGCTGCGCGGCCGTGCGCGCGATCGTCGCGACGAGGCGGGCGTCGTCCTCGAGCTGCCCGTCCCAGGAGAGCAACCCGCCGCGGAGCCCGGCACGCCGGAGCCCCGGGGCCAGCTGGAGCGTCTCGGTCGCGGAGAGCCGGCGGGGACGCGGCAACGTCTCGGCGCCGGTGTGCGACCCGCGACGGAGCAGGTCGCCGGCGTGGAGGCCCGCCGTCGCCACCGCCGCCTGGGTCCGGGACACGGCCGAGGTGAGGGGCAGGACCATCGGGACCGCGTGCGTCAGGTGGGGGGCGGTCACCTCCATCAGCACCTGGCGCTCGATCGCGCTCTCGTGGGCGACGCCGACCCGGCCCTGGGCGAGGTAGCGCAGTCCGCCGTGCACGAGCTTGGACGACCAGCGCGAGGTGCCGAAGGCGAGGTCGTGGGCGTCGACAGCGAGCACCCGGAGCCCGCGGGTGGCAGCGTCCAGCGCGACCCCCGCTCCGGTCACACCGAGGCCGACGACGACGAGGTCGACGGACGCCGGGGCGTCGCGCAGGCCGGGCCGGATGCGGGTCATGGCCGGAGCATCCGCTCGACCAGCTCGCTCAGCTCGGCGTCGAGGTCGGCGAGCGACACGTCGTCGTCGACCATGGTCTGGGCGGAGAAGACGAAGCCGTGGCTGGCCAGCAGCAGCGAGCGCGCGACGGCGTCCGCGTCGGCCGCCCGGATCGCGCCGGCCGTCTGGCCGGCGGCGATCTGGTCGCGCAGCAGCTCGAGCAGCGCCTGCTGGCTGCGGCCACGGCGGGAGAGGAGGTAGGGCAGCAGCAGCTCGGGGTCGAGCTCGACGATGCGCACGAAGAGCTCGTTGTCGCGCAGCGCGCTCACCGCCGCGACCATCCCGCGTGCCAGTGTCGTCACGGCATCGTCGGAGGCCCCAGGCTGCTCAGTCCGGGCGAGAGTGGTGGCCACGACGGCGCCCCACTCGCGGGTCATCAGGTCGCCGAGCAGCTGGGGCATGTCCGACCAGGTGCGATAGATCGTCATCCGGCTCACCCCGGCCCTCCGGGCGACCTCGGTGAGCGTCGTGCGCCGCCAGCCCACGTCGAGGATGCAGGCGCGGGCCGCATCGAGGTAGGTGTGACGAAGTGACGACATATGTCACACTGTAACGCATGCAAGGGTCTCGTGACGACGGCAGAGCCTCCTCCTCGACCACCGGGCGGGAGATGCACCCGACCCGGTGGGGTGACCCCGCTGGCGCGGCGCCGCTCCCCGAGCCCGCCCGCGCGCTGGTCGAGTTGGCCTTCGGGGTGACCGACAGTCCTGCCGCGACTGCCGTCTCCCTGCCGGCGCCCGCGCTGGACGAGGCCGTGCTGGCCGAGCTGCGGACGGCGGTCGGCGACGCGCACGTCGTCACCGACGACGCGATCAGGCGGCTGCGCACGCGGGGCAAGTCCACCCCCGACCTCCTGCGCGCCCGCGCCGGCGACCTGACGGACGCGCCCGACGTCGTCGTCCGTCCCGTCGGCGCGCACGAGGTCGCGGCGGTGCTGGCGATCGCCGTCCGGCACCACCTCGCCGTCGTGCCCTTCGGCGGCGGCACGGCCGTGACCGGTGGACTCGCGCCGGACCGTGAGGGGTACGCCGGCGTGGTCAGCCTCGACCTGCGCCGGATGAACCACCTCGTCGAGGTCGACCCGGTCTCGATGACCGCGACCCTGGAGCCCGGCCTGCTCGGACCCGAGGCGGAGGCGCTGCTCGCCGAGCACGGGCTGACGCTCGGTCACTTCCCGCAGTCCTTCGAGCACGCGTCGATCGGCGGCTTCGCGGCGACCCGGTCGTCGGGACAGGCCTCCGCGGGCTACGGCCGCTTCGACGCGATGGTCGTGGCGCTGACCGCTGTCACCCCGACGGGGCGTCTCTCCCTCGGGGTCGCGCCCGCCTCGGCCGCGGGCCCGGACCTCCGCCAGCTCCTGCTCGGCTCCGAGGGCGCCTTCGGCGTGATCACCTCGGTGACCGTGCGGGTGCGCCCGATCCCCGAGGCGAAGGTCTACGAGGGCTGGCGGTTCGCGACGTTCGCCGAGGGCCGCGACGCGATGCGTGAGCTCGCGCAGTCAGGCCCGCTCCCGACCGTGCTGCGGCTCTCCGACGAGTCCGAGACGGCGCTGAGCCTGGCCGACCCGGACGCCGTTGGCGGGGGCGCGAGCGCCGGCGGCTGCCTGATGATCACCGGCTACGAGGGCTCCGCCGCCGACGTCGCCGCGAAGCAGACGTCCGTGACCGCCCTCCTGACCGACCTGGGCGGGGTGCCAGGCGGCGAAGAGCCCGGCCGGGCCTGGGCCGCGGGCCGGTTCAAGGCGCCGTACCTGCGCGACTCGATGCTGGACGTCGGCGTGCTCGTCGAGACGCTGGAGACGGCGACGTTCTGGTCGCGGGTGGAGCAGACGTACGCCGACGTGAAGGCCGCGCTCGGCGCATCACTGCCTGGCGCGCTGGTGCTCTGCCACGTGTCCCACGTCTACGAGACCGGCTGCTCGCTCTACTTCACCGTCGCCGCGCGGGCGACCGAACCGGCGTGGCGGGCGGCCAAGGCCGCCGCCACCGACGCCATGGTCGCGGCGCGCGCGACGATCACGCACCACCACGCGGTGGGCACCGACCACAAGCCCTGGCTGGCGCGCGAGATCGGCGAGACAGGCGTGCGAGTGTTGCGCGCGGTGAAGGCCGAGCTCGATCCGACCGGCATCCTCAACCCAGGCGTGCTGGTCCCGTGAGCCGCTCGTTCGCGATCCTGGTCGAGCCCGCGAAGAGCGGCGGGGCGGCCCCGGGAGCGGTCGTGCCGGTGGCGCGCTCCCTTCGCGAGCGAGGGGCCGAGGTCGAGGTGACCTACTCGCCCGGTCCGCGCTCCGTCGACCGGCTGGTGGCCGACGCGGTGGCGCGGGACGCCGTCGTGCTGGCGGTGGGCGGGGAGGCGTTCGTGGCGCGGGTCGCCGAGGTCGTCACGCGGTACGGCGGCCGCCTGGAGGTCAGCCGAACGTCCACACCATCAGCTCGGCACCGGCCACGTGTTCCGGGAGCGTTGCGCGATGCCCGGGCTCGTCGGTGGCTCGCAGGGCATCTCCCTCGGCGAGCGTCTGCCCGGCCACACTGACGCTGCCGCGGCTGACGAAGAGGTGCTGGTGCCGGCGCTCCGGCAGCGTGATCGTGCGCCCCGGCACCAGCCGCGCGACCCACAGGGTCGCCCCCGCTGCGCCGAGGCCCACCAACCCGGCGGACCCGGTGCCGGCACCCGACGCCAGCGGCACCAGTCCGCCGCCGTCCAGGACGGGTCCGGGATCGACGACCTCGCGGGCCGGCGCGCCGTCGTCCTCGTCGGGGCGCACCCAGGCCTGCACGAACCTCGTCGGCCCCGACGCCGCGTCGGCGACCTCGGAGTGCCGGATGCCCGATCCGGCCGACTGCACCTGGAGGCTGCCCGCGCCGAGGTCGGCGGCGCCGCCGTCGGAGTCGCGATGGACGAGGACGCCGTCGAGAACCCACGTGACGATCTCGACGCCCGCGTGCGGGTGGTCGGGGTAGCCGGCGCCCGGCTCGAGGTGGTCGTCGTGGTGCGCCATCAGGCCGGCGTACGCGATGTTGGCGGGGTCGTAGTGGGCGCCGAAGGAGAACGAGTGCCAGGTCTCGCGGCCCTGCTCCGAGGTCCGGGGCCGGTCGCCCGCGAGCATGCGGACGAGGCCCATGACCGGCATCCTAAAGTTCCTGGGTTCACCCTCGGGGGTGGCGGTCCAGGCGTTAGGGTCTTCGGGTGACCCAGGGCCGTGCGAGAGGGCGTGCACCGGACGCCCGGGCGAGGGAGGCCGCAGAGGGATTTCCCGTGCTGCCCGGAGGCTTCCGTTTCGGGACGAGCACGGCCGCGTACCAGATCGAGGGTGGCGCCACCGAAGGCGGCCGCGGCCCCAGCATCTGGGACACCTTCACCGCCGAGCCCGGCCGCGTCGTCGACGGCGCCACCGGTGCGGTCGCCTGCGACCACTTCCACCGGGTCGAGGAGGACGTGGAGCTGATGCGGCGCCTCGGCGTCGAGGGCTACCGCTTCTCGATCGCCTGGCCGCGCATCCAGCCGACCGGCAAGGGCGAGGTCAACGCGGAAGGGCTGGCGTTCTACGACCGGCTGGTCGACACGCTGCTCGACAACGGCATCCAGCCGATGGTCACGCTCTACCACTGGGACCTGCCGCAGGCGCTCGAGGACGACGGCGGCTGGCTCAACCGGGCCACGACCGACCACTTCCAGGAGTACGCCGCGATCGTGGGCGGCGCCCTCGCCGACCGGGTGGAGCACTGGATCCCGGTCAACGAGCCCAACGTCGTCACCATGCTCGGCTACGGCAACGGCACGCACGCCCCGGGCAAGACCCTCATGTTCGAGGCGCTGCCCGTCGCCCACCACCTGCTGCTCGGCCACGGCAAGGCCGCGATCGCCCTGCGCCAGGCCGGTGCCACGAGCGTCGGCTGCGCCAACAACCACGCCCCGATGTGGCCGGCGACCGACAAGGACGCCGACGTCGGCGCCACCAAGCTCTTCGACGCCCTGTGGAACGCGCTCTTCGCCGAGCCCATGCTCTTCGGCCGCTATCCCGCCGACCTCGCCGAGATCATGGACATGTACACCCACGAGGGCGACATGGCGACCATCAGGCAGCCGCTCGACTTCTACGGCGTCAACTACTACAACCCGCACAAGATCGGCATGGCCGCCGAGGACGCCGAGCTGCCCTGGGAGCAGCTCGAGGTGCTCGGCTACCCGACGACCGACTTCGGGTGGCCCGTCGTGCCCGACGGCCTGCGTGAGCTGCTCATCCTGATGCGGGCCCGCTACCGCGCGGCCCTGCCGCCCATCTACATCACCGAGTCGGGCTGCTCCTACGGCATGGGCCCCGATGCCGACGGTGTCGTCGACGACCAGCCCCGCATCGACTACCTCGACAGCCACCTGCGAGCCGTCGCCGAGGCGGTCGCCCAGGGCGTCGACGTCCGCGGCTACTACACCTGGTCACTGCTCGACAACTTCGAGTGGGCCGAGGGCTTCACCCAGCGCTTCGGGCTCGTCCACGTCGACTACGACACCCTCGTGCGGACCCCCAAGAAGTCCTTCGAGTGGTACGCCGCCATGGTCGCGGCGAATCGAGTGACGCGCCGCTGATCCCAAGGCACGAGGATCGCTCGCAGGCTCGCAGGCTCGCAGGCTCGCAGGCTCGCAGGCTCGCTGCTCGACCACCGGCCGGGCGTCAGCGCGCCGCGATGACCGGCCTGGGGGACGGGATGGGCTGGCCGTCGTCGTCGAGGCGGACGAGGGTGAAGCCGGCGCGTTCGTACTTGTCGATCTCGGGGCCGGGGAGGCGGCCGTGCCAGCGCTCCATGAAGAACTGACGGTTCTGGGGGATGCGCTTGCCGCGCCCGGGAGTCTTGCCCTCGAGGTGGACCACCGAGGAGCGGGGTTCCACGCGGAAGCCGCCTGGGCGCAGCTCGCGGGCGCGTAGGCAGAGGTCGACGTCCTCCATGCCGTTGACGTAGTGCGGGTCGAAGCCCTCGAGGGCGGCCAGGTCCTCGGCGCGCATCACCAAGGCAGCGGCCGTCGCGGCATGGAAGGTCATCTCCGCCGTCGGCAGCGCGTCGAGGTACGGCCGGCCGACGAGGAAGTGGCAGGCGAGCCCGTCCGGGTAGGGGAACACCGTCCCCGCGGTCTGGATCGTCGCGTCGGGATACAGCAGCACCGGCTGCGCGCCGGCCACGAGAGGGTCGTCGAGGTGGGCCAGCACGGCCGGCAGCCAGTCGGTGTCGGAGCGGGTGTCGTTGTTGAGGAAGACGACCCGCGTGCCGGTCGACTCGGCGAAGCCGACGTTGCAGGCGATCGCGAAGTTGAGGTTGATCGGCAGCCGGCGGTAGTGGACGCGGTCCTCGCCGACGAAGCGCGCCGTCAGCTCCTGACCGAGCTCGGTCGGCGAGCCGTTGTCGACGACGGTGACCTCGATGTCGGGGACGGACGTGGTCGCCAGGAGCGTCTCGACCGCATCCCCGGTCATCCGGGCGTCGTTGAAGGTGGGGACGACGACCGACACCCTGCCAGGCACCCGCTCCGTCGCGCGGGTGCGCACGGCGTCCCAGTCCACCCAGGCGTGCCCGATGACGGCCAGCCAGTCGCCGTCGGCTCCCGCAGCGGTGCTCTGCCGCTGGGGCAGCACGTCGACCATCCGGTCGCTGGCGACGAAGGGGAACGCGTCGAGGCGGCCGCGGCTGGCGAGCCGGATGGCCAGCTCGGGGTCGGCGCCGAGCCTGGAGCCCGGTTCGAAACCGCCGACGGCGAGGGCGGCCTCGGTGCGGCACACCAGCGTCCCCACGTCGATCCAACCACCCGCGCGCAGCGTCGGCAGGTCGGCGCTGCCGGCCATCACGGTGACCTGGCCGGTCGCATCGTGCAGGGACACCGCCGCGTGACCGGCCTCGTGGCCGGAGTCGTTGAGCCACTGCACGGCACCGAGCAGGAAGTCCGGCCGCCAGTGGTGCCCCGGCATCAGGAAGGCGACGTAGGTGCCGCGCGCCTCCGCGAGGCCGATGTTGCGCCAGTCGGCGTCGGGCGACGCGGGTACGACGCGGGCTCGCCCGTCACGGAGGGGCAGCTCGCGCCCGCCGGGATCCCCGACCAACAGCAGCTCCCAGCGGTGCAGCGTCTGCCCTTGGAGGATCAGCTCGGCCGCAGACACCGCCGCCGGGGTCGGCTGCAGCGGGGCGACGACGGTCACCAAGGGGCCGCCCGGCCCCTGCATGGGCAGCGGCGGCTGACCGCGCCGCCAGGGAGTCGCACCGGCTTCGTGCACCGAGAGCTCGGTGCCGGGCAGGTCCCGCTCCTGGGCGTCGACCAGACGCGCGTGTGCCAGCAGGGCCTCGCGCGCGACGGCGTACGTCGGCGGCGCGGCGGAGCCACCCGGGGCGACGGGCATCGGGGTGTGCGGCGTCGCGGTGGCGAGGAAGTGCGCCAGCGGGCCCAGCGTCCGCAGCTCCTCGGGCCGGCCGCCGTGCTCGGCCTCCACGCGCGCCACGTGCACGCGCGGGTGGAACAGCGGCCCGAAGGGCTCGCCCCAGTTCTTCTCGTCCTGGAGGTAGCCGAGGACCTTGCCGACGTTGCCCTTCGTCCACGCGAGCTGGACCCGGCGCGGCAGGTACCCGAGCGACACGAACGGCGTCGGCGACAGGCGGGCGGGCATCCCGAGGTCGACGCAGTGCCGGGCCGCGGCGCGGCGGTCGGGGAAGACCTCCCCGACCGCCGCCGAGTAGTACTCCGCGTCGAAGATTCCCGAGCGCAGCAGCACCATGGCGGGGGAGCGGCGTTCGCCACCCACACCTCTCAGCCCGCTGCGCACGGGCGCCATCCTAGGAGCGACGCGAGCGGGGGTCTCGTGACGGTCGCTGCGCGACCTCCTCGACCACCGGTGACCGACTCAGAGCGGGGAGTCGGCCTGCCACATCTGCAGCCAGTCGACGTACATGTGCTGGGGCAGCCTGCGGTCCCCGCCGAGGTTGGGCAGCTCGTAGTCGGAGGACAGCAGGCTCAGGATCGGGTACTGCGCGATGCCCGAGACGCCCTTGCTGGTCCGCCAGGTCTCTTGGCCGTCGATCCGGAAGATGTAGGCGTGCGGGGTCCACTCGACCGAGAACACGTGGTACTTGCCCCACCAGGTGTCGCTGCGGCTGGAGAGGTACTGCTGCGGGTTCTTGATGAAGTCGCCCGACTTCTTCGGGCCGCGCTTGGTCGGGTAGTAGATGAAGCTGGTCATCCCGCCGTTCTTGCTGGGGTGGCCGAACCACTCGATGACATCGATCTCGGCGCCGCCCTTCCTCGCGTTGGCCGCGCCGGTGGGCTGGTTGGGCTGCATCCAGAACGACGCGTGCTGGCCCTTCGACTTCTGGAACTTCATCCGCGCGGCGGCCACGCCGTAGCGCAGGGTCACCCGGTGCTGGGTCGAGATGTGACCGTTCAGGCGGTACTTGAACCTGCCGGCCGAGGAGCCGTCCGCGCGGCGGGCGGTGCAGCGCTTGCCGCCCTTGGACTTGTCGACCAGGACGCTGAGCCGAACGGCACCGCCCCTGACCTTGACCGCCTTGGACGAGCCCTTGGAGCAGCGCCGGAGCCCGGCCGGGTTGTAGTCGCCGAACCGGTCCGTCCAGGCCGGGCCGAGCCGGCGCCCGCTGAACGTGTCGGCGAAGTCGGCCGCGCCCCACTCGGTCGAGACGACCGGGCTGGTCTTGATCGCGGCCTTGCCCCTGAACTTCTTGACGACGGCGCGGTAGGTGATCGGCAGCCCACCGGACGTGGTCGCCACTGCGAAGTCGGCGAGCCCACGCTTGTTGAGCCGGGCCTTCTGTGTCGAGACCCAACGACTGCCGGACAGGCGCTCGAGGGTGACCGGGCGGCCGTTGGTGCGCGGGGACACCTTCACCGCCACCACAGACTTGGCCCTCGCCGGGCTGGACGTGCCGCGTCCGGGCTGGGAGATCTGGGGCAGCATCGTGATGGCGGCCCGCTGGCCCGCGACGCGGGTGGTCTGGGTCGTCTCACCGGTGCTGGTGACGGGCGTGGCCTCGGGGGCGGCGCCCGACGAGGCGCTCAGGCCCGTCAGGGCCGTGACGAGGAGTGCTGCGGAAGCGAGGCCGGCAGTAGTGCGGGCGGCTCTGGATCGCAGGTGCAAGGGGTCCCTCTCAGGTCGTCCGGGTGGGGGCGTACCAAAGGTCTGACGCTCCACGCCCTCCATAGGTTCGGGGCGGCTGGCTGCGCGGAATCCGCGAGCGGTCAGACCGAGTGGCGAGTCCCCAGTGTGACCCGCACGGACTCCAGGTCAAATTCTTCTCCGAGCCAGTCGTAGAGGCCGCGCAGCACGGCGGGGTCGGCGACGTAGTCGTCGTAGTGGACGCGGTACGCCGCGTCGCCCAGCCCATCGGCCACCCGCAGGATGCGCTCCTCGATGCCGGCGAGGTAGGCGGCGTTGTCCTTCTTGGCCCACCACTTGCTCTTGAGCACGTCGGCCTGGTTGCGGGTGTTGACGACGAAGCGCGCGCCCGGGAAGACCTCACGCATCCAGGCGCAGTAGTCGGCGAGGTCGTCCTGGTACCACCGGATCTCCTTGAACCCGGTGACCCGTGTCTCGGGCTCCGGCCGCAGCACGGTGTCGAGCACCAGCCGGCGGATGTCGCGCAGCGAGCGCTCCGGCGGGAAGTCGGGCATGCCGTAGAACGGGTGCGTCACCTTGCGGCGGCCGACGAGGTTGCCGCGCTGGCTCTCGGCGAGCATGTTCTTGTGGAAGGCGTGCAGGTGGTTCAGCGAGGCGGAGTTCTCGCCGCGCACGAGGTAGCCGGGGATGGCGTTGAGCAGGCCCTGCACCAGCGTCGACCCCGAGCGGCCGTAGGTCATGATGAAGACGTAGCCGAGGTCGTCCCGGTCGCCGGGCGTCATGGGCTCACTCACAGGCCGGCGCGCGGGCGCAGGGAGTAGAGCGACTGACCGTCGGTCTCCCGGCCGTAGACGAACTCGTCGACCGCGAGCCCGGCATCCCACAGCAGGTCCTCGAAGAAGCGCCGGTCGAAGCGGACGCAGTGGAGCCGGCCCTTCCAGGGCAGCTTGCGGTAGTCCGACGGGTTCTCCTCCCAGTCGGGCACGTCGTTCTCGACGAAGGCCGTCATCACGGCCCGGCCCTGGGGGGTGAGCACCTCGGCGATGGAGCCGGCGTAGCCGCGCACGTCGGGCTCGAGCATGTGGGAGAAGACGGAGTAGGCATAGAGGACGTCGACGCTGCCGCGATCGGCGGGAATGGCGAAGGCCGCCTCGCCCTCGGGGTTGTAGCGCTCGTTGCGCTGGTCGACCAGCGTGAAACGGGTGTGCTCGTCGGTGAGGTTCTCGCGCGCCCACTCCAGCAGCTCGGGCTGCACGTCGACGCCGTGGTAGTCACGGACATGGCCCAACGCCTGGTGCACGCCGACGGCCAGACGCCCCGCGCCGCACCCCCAGTCGAGCAGCCGCGACTCGCGGGTGAGGCCGGCGTGGCGCTGCAACAAGGCCACGTCGCGGATCGCCGCCGCCACGAAGTCGGCGTCCTCGCGGAAGTGCGCGCCACCCATCCGCAGCGGGACCGGGGGCAGCGGCACCCCGGTCGCGGGCAGCACGACGTCAGTCATGCCGGGGAGTCTAAGTGTCGCCCCGGACACCCTGCCCAATCGTGGACAGGGCGAGCTCCAGCAGGCTGCGCGCCCGCGCGTCGAAGCCGTGCCGGGCGACCACGCGCTCGGCGGCGACGACCCTCTCGTCGTACGACGGCCACCGGTCACGCCACCCGGGGCGGGCCAGCGCCGCGAGGTCGGCGGGCGTGCTCCAGGTCGGGGCGTGGGTCCCGAGCTCGGCCAGGAGGTCGGCCAGGCCGGGCACCTCGTCGGAGAGCAGCCGGCCTGCCGAGGCAAGGACGTCGAAGGTCCGGTTGGCCACGAAACCCTCCGCCCGCATGTCGGTCCAGTGGTCGGCGAGCACCACGCCCGCCGAGGCGTACAGCGCCCCGAGCTCCTCGTTGGGGACGTGGCGCCCTTTGAGCACGGTCTCGGGGACGTCGTCCCAGCCGTCGCCGTACACCGTCAACGGCAGTCCCACGGCGAGCGCGCCGCTCACCACCGGCCGGTCGGTGCCGCGCGAGTTGCCGACGAAGAGCACCTCCGGCCCGGAGTCGGGCTCGGCGAGACCAGGGTGGAAGCGGGTCGTGTCGGTGCACTGGAGGAGCGGGCGCACCTCGCGGCCCCACGCGGCGGAGCGGCCCGCGGCCCACCTCGCCGAGGCCGCCAGGACGACGTCGTACGGCGCCACCTCCTCGGCGGTCACCTCCGCCGGGTGGCTGATCACCCAGAGCATCCGTGCCGGCACGCCGGCGTCGGCCGTGGTCGGCGCGACCGGCTCGAGGCCGCGGACGACCAGCACGACGTCGTCGTGGTCGCGCGACGCGCGGTTGCGTGTCTCGGGGTGGTCGACGGTGACGCGCTGGTCGAGACGCTCCAGCGCGGCGGCCAGGCTGCGCGCGAACGGGTCGTCGCCCCAGCGCCGTCCTCGCGGGGCCAGGGGGGCGGCGATGTCGATCGCCCAGCGCAGCGCCGGGCGGCCCTCGACGATCCGCAGCGGCCGGCCGGGGCCTTCGAAGCCGGCGGCGAGGTGGAGGTTGCTGCCCGGGTCGGGTGGGTCGACCACCACGTGCTGCGCAGTCGAGACCACCCGCGCGTCGGGCACGACGTACGCCGGGGCGCGGGGACCCTCGGAGGTGCGGAACGCGACCACGCCGGGCCAGAGCTCGGGGACGGGGAGGTGTGCCATCCGGGCGACGTCCGCGGGCGTCTCCCCGCGCAGGAACGGCTCGGGCAGCGCAGCCGCGGCCACGACGGTCTGGTCGGGCTCGACGAGCAGCGGGCCGACCTGCCCCACCGCCGGGTCGTCGAGCCGGTCGACCAGGTGCTGCAGCCAGGCCCACTCGGGGGGTTCGAGCGAGGTGTCGTCGACGCGCACCGTGACCTCGCCGCGCACCCGCTCGTCCGCACCGGTCAGCCGCGTGCCCGGCAACGAGAGGGCGACCAGCGCCATGGTCCGCCGTTCGGCACCCGGGGCCGGCCGCACCACCAGCTCGATCGAGTCGCCGTCCCTGACGTGGGCGCGGTAGAGCCTTCGCAGCCAGCGAGTCGCGGACCGGACCCCGCCCTCGAGCGAGACGACGACCGAGGTGCGCGGCGCTCCGGCGGACGGGGGCAGGTCCGTGAGCGCGGCGAACGCGGCCGCCCGCACCTGCGCCCAGCGCAGCCGGGGACCGGTCGTCCTCGGGAGCAGCGCGTCGGGGCCGAGGGCGGCCACGACCTCCTCCGCGTCGTCGGGCAGCAGCGGGTGCGTCGACAGCGAGGCCCGGTCTCGCCTCCCCAGGTAGTGCGAGAGCGGGTCGTCCGCGCTCTCGCGCCACCGGCCGGCGGGATAGAGCCACGCGGGCTCGAAGAGCGGGTGCGGCGACACGTCGAGCTCACGCGCGTGGGCGACGTAGTGCGCAGCCGCGTCTGCGCGGGTCCCGAAGTCGACCCCCACCTGCGCGGCGTACCACTCGTCGTCGAAGAGGACGCTGGCCGCGACCTCGGCTGCCCCCATCGACGAGCCCTAGAACTCGTAGCCCAGGTCGGCGATGGTGCGCTCGAACGCGGCGGCGACCCGCTCGCGCGAGGCGTCGTCGTACATCGAGCGGTAGTCGGCGTCGCGCGGCCGGGCGCCGCCCTTGGCGTGCGGCAGGTCCGGCGTGCCCGGCAGGGCAAGGTGCGCCCATACCTCGGCGACGTCGGCGGCCAGGGACTCGTAGCGCAGCAGCCTGTGCACCGCGATCTCGCCCTGCAGCCGGTAGATGCCGGCGTTCTTGGCGAGGTTGTCGACCTGGTCGCCCTGCACCCACTCGGCGAAGTTGGGCGCCTCCCGGTCGCGGAAGCTCCAGAAGTACGCCGACACGACCGCGTCCCAGGGGTTCCGCTCGACGGCGAAGCGGTAGTAGGCGTCGAAGACCTCGGCGCCGATCGCGTCGCGGGCCATCCGGGCCGGCATGTGGTTGAACGCGCGTCGCTTGAGAGGCGGGGACTCGTCGTTCTGCGGGCCCGGGATCCCGGCCGCCCGGCGCTCCACCTCGTCCTTCGGGTTGAGCGAGGTGATGGTGTCGTCGGGCCCGCACACCCGCGCGAGCGCGAGCTCGAGGCTGGTGCCGGCGGTCTTGCGCGTCTTGAGGAAGACGAACCGGTGTCGGTGGGACACGATCACCGGGCGACCCTATCGAGCGGCGGGACCTCACCGCTCCGCTCGCTGCTCGACCACCGGGCGTGGAGCACCTGACCCGGCCGGCCTCCGGGGGGATGAGGTCGACCGGGCCAGATGGCATGGGGGGTCAGGACGAGGGCAGCTCCCAGAAGGCGACCCAGTCGACGTACGCGTGCTCGGGGCGTGCGTCGGGGTTGGCCGCGAGCTCGTGGTCGGAGCTGAGCATGCTGAGGATGAGGAACTGCGGGTCGTGCGAGATCCCGGCCGACGTACGCCAGGTCTCGAGGCCGTCGATGCGGAAGACGTACTCGTCGGGTGTCCACTCCACGGAGAACACGTGGTAGTTGCGCCACCAGCTGTCCGACCTCGACGCGAGGAACCGGTCGGGGTCGCGGTAGCGGCCGCCGATGCGCGCCCGGTCCTCGCCCTGGGCGGGCTCGTAGACGGTGCTCACCAGGGCGTCACGTCCGGGGGTGGCGCCGAACCACTCGACGACGTCGATCTCGGCACCCCACGTGGCGGGGGTGTCGTAGCCCAGCCCGCGCGGCTGCAGCCAGAACGCCGCGTGCTGGCCGCGCGCCCGCTGGAACCTCATGCGGGCGGCGGCCACGCCGTAGCGGAAGTCGGCGCTGTGCTGTGTCGAGACGTTGGCGTTGACGCGGTACGCGTAGGGCACGTCGCCGAGCGCGTTGCCGTCGGCGTCGTAGGTGTAGCAGGGGCCGGAGGCGGCCGTCTCGGCCGGGTCGGGGAGCACGCTCATCCGCAGCACGCCCCCGCCGACCGAGGCCGCGGCGTCCGCGCCCTTCGCGCAGCTGCGACCGCCCCACGGGTTGTGGATCTGGACGCGGTGCTGCCACCGCCAGTCGAGGGCGGCACCGTCGAACTCGTCCAGGAACACCGGCGACCCCCATGCGGTCGCCCGCGCCGCGGGTGTGCGCACCTCCGGCAGGTGCCGCCACTCCGGAGCGACGACGCGGTACGTCGCCGGGCCGCCGGCGACCCTGGTGCGCGCGGTGAACACGGTCCGGTCGTCGTGCCGGCGGCGCACCCGCTCCACCTCCCGCCAACGCCCGGCCGAGGTGCGACGCTCGAGCACGAGAGGTCGCCGCGCGCCGGCAACGCGCGGCCCCAGCTCGGCGACGAGGGCGGTCTCGGCGGCACGGCTCGGCTCCGGGCCGGGACCCCACTGGGCGATGGGCGGGAGGACGGTGAGCAGGCCGGAGGCCAGGCCGGACATCAGGGTGGCGGAAATGCGGTGGCGTAGGTAGGCGGACATGGGGGGGAATGTCCTTCGTCGGGGGGATGGACAAGCACCCTTCCAACGAGCGTCCGCGCGTCAGGTCACGCTAGACGCTGCGACTTCCTCGTCAGCCGGCGTCGGCGCGCCAGAACTGCACCCAGTCGACGTAGGTGTGCTGCGGCGCACCGGTCGGGTTGGCGTCCAGCTCGTAGTCGGACGTCAGCTGGCTGAGGATGAGGAACTGCTCGCTGTGGGACACGCCCTCCGACGTACGCCAGGTCTCGCGGCCGTCGACGCGGAAGACGTACTCCTCGGGCGTCCACTCGACCGAGAACACGTGGTAGTTGCGCCACCATCGGTCCGACCGCGAGGCGAGGTAGGAGTCGGTGTCGGAGACCGGTCCACCGATCGCCTCCTTGGCGCCCTCGGGCGTCGGCCGGTAGACGGTGCTGACGAGTCCGCCCCGACGGTCCTCCGTGGCGCCGAACCACTCGACCACGTCGATCTCGGCGCCCCAGGGAGTCGTGCCGTACTTGAGCAGACCGCGCGGCTGGAGCCAGAACGACGCGTGCGAGCCCTTGCCCTGGTGGAACTTCATCCGCGCGGCGGCGACGCCGTAGCGGAAGTCTGCGACGTTCTCGGTCGAGATGTGGCCGTTCATCCGGTACGGGTACGGCGTGGTGCCGAGGGCGTTGCCCTCGCTGTCGTAGGTGTAGCAAGGCCCGAGAGCGGCGGTGGTCGCCGGGTCGGCCATCGCGCTGAGGCGCAGGGCGCCGGCCTCGACCGCGACGGCGTCGGGGGAGCCCTTCGAGCAGCTGCGGCCGCCCCACGGGTTCAGGAACTGGATCCGGTGCCCCCAGCGCCAGTCGAGGGACGTGCCGCTGAACTCGTCGAGGAAATCAGGAGCGCCCCAGACGTTGGTGCGGACCGGCTGGGTGCTCACCTTCTCCAGGCTCTGGTACGCCGGTGCGGTGACGCGGTAGCGGTTCGTCTTCCCTGCGGTTCGGGTGCGCGCGCTGAACTCCGCACGGCCGTCGGCGTCGAGACGGCCCTCGTCCACGACCTGCCAGCGGCGCTGCTTCCAGCGGGTGAGGACGACGGGACGACCCTCGCGGGCCGGCAGGAAGGCCGCGGTCAGGACCGTCTCGGCCTCGGCGGCCGCCGCCGGGACGGGGCCGACCTGGGAGATGGGCGGCAGCACCTCGAGGGTGGCCAGCTGCTCACGCGGCTGCTTCTTGTGGTCCTTCTTCCCGTCTCTCTTGCCGTCCTGCTTGCTTTCACCGACCCCGTGCTTCGGAGTCTGCCCGCCCGCGGCGAGCGCGGGCAGGGGGGCGAGCAGGGAGGTGGTCACCGCGAGGGCGGCGACGGCCAGCGGGACAGCACGCCAGGGGCGAAGGGCGCGCGGCAGCACGAAGCGAGAGGACACGGGGGGACGTCCTTGGTTGTCGGGGGGATATGGAGCTTGTAAGACGCCCCCCAACGTCTGTGTCCATGCTCGTCGCCACGCTCCCGGGTGTCAGCGAATCGTGACGATTTGACCCGTTCGTCACCCCCGAGTGGTCCATCGGGACTAGTCGGGCCGACTGGTCGACGGTATTTCCGCGCCGGGCTCAAGACAGACCCGCGCCCCGGCAGCTGTCGCTGTCGGGGCGCGGGTTCGGGACTGCGGCGTGCCGAGGTGTCTAGTACTCCCAGATCTGCATCCAGTCGACGTACGAGTGCTGCGGCAACGACTTGGCGTCGCCGGGCGCGTTGGCCAGCTCGTAGTCGGAGGACAGCAGGCTCAGGATGGGGTACTGCGGCACGTGCGAGATGCCGTTGGTGATCACGGCGCTCACCTTGCTGTCGATGCGGAAGACGTAGTGCTTGGGCGTCCACTCGACCGAGAACACGTGGTAGTTCTTGTACCAAGCGTCCTTCTTGTTGGCCAGGAAGCGGTCCTGCTGCTTGAGGAAGCCGCCGGTCTTCTTGGGACCCTTCGGGGTCGGCTCGTAGATGAAGCTGGTCAGGCCGCTCTGCCGACCGCCCTGGCCGAACCACTCGATGATGTCGACCTCGGCGCCGTCGGTCTTGGCGGAGGTGGCGTCGGGGTTGTAGCTGGTGGGCTGCAGCCAGAACGACGTGTGGCCGCCCTTCTCCTTCTGGAACTTGATGCGGGCGGCGGCCACGCCGAACTTGAAGTCGTGGTTGCCGTCGGTCGAGATGTGCCCGTTGAGGCGGTAGGCGAAGCTGCCCAGCGTGGACCCGTCGGCCTTCTTGGCCGCGCACTTCTCGGCGGTGCGGGCCGGGTCGAGGAGGACGCTGAGGCGCAGCGTGCCTCCGCTCACGACGGAGGCCGAGGGGTCACCCTTGGCGCAGTTGCGCAGCCCGGCCGGGTTGTAGAACGGCTGACGCTGCGCCCACTCGGCGCTGAGCGCGCTGCCGCCGAACTCGTCGGTGAAGTCGGCGGACTTCCAGGTGTTCTTGGCAGGCTTGGCGGTGATGGCCGGCAGGCCGCGGTAGCTGGCCGCGGTGGCCTTGTAGGTCGCGCCCTTCTTGGTCGGGATCGTGAAGTCGGCGATGCCGAACTGGGTGGTCTTGGTGGTGGCGACCTTCTTCCAGCCACCCGACTTGACGTAGAGGCTGACCGGGCGGCCCTTCTTGGCCGGCGTGAAGGTCGCCGTGACCACGGTCTTGGCCTTCTTGGCCGCGGCCGGCTTCTTGCCGAACTGCGAGATCGGCGGCAGCACCGTCAGGGACGTCTTCTGCTTGGCGGCCGCCGCACTGGTCGACGAGCTGGTCGAGGCGGCGGCGTCGACGCCGGCCTCGGCGGACGTGGTCATGGCACCGGCGAGGGCGCCGGTGACAGTGAGGGAGACGGCGCTGAGCGCCGCGGCGGCGCGATAGCGACGGTTCGGGTTCGAGGGCACGTGGGACTCTTTCGATCGACGTGGGGAACGCCGCCCATCGTGACACGCGAGGCCCGGCAGGACGTGCTTTACCGAGCAGTTCTCACGAAGTCGGGGCCAAGGACCGTCGCGTCACGACTGCCAGAAGGCGATCCAGTCGACGTACATGTGCTGTGGGAGGCTGGCCTCGCTGCCGAGGTTCTGGAGCTCGTAGTCCGAGGAGAGCAGGCTGAGGATCGGGTACTGCGGCTGGTGCGAGATGCCCTCGGTGATCCGCCAGGTCTCCTTGCCGTCGATGCGGAAGACGTACTCCGTCGGCGTCCACTCGACGGAGAAGACGTGGTACGCCGTCCACCACGAGTCAGACTTCGAAGCCAGGAACCGCTCGTTGTCCGTCACCCAGCCGCCGGCCATGGCGCGTCCCGCCGGCGTCGGGTGGTAGATGAAGCTGGTCATGCCGCCGTTCTTGCCGCCGTGGCCGAAGTACTCCACGACGTCGATCTCCGCGCCGCCCTCAGCGGCGCTGGTCGCGTCCGGCTTGTAGGGGACGGGCTGCAGCCAGAAGGAGGCGTGCTGGCCCTTGGCCTTGGGGAACTTCATCCGCGCGGCGGCGAAGCCGTAGCGCAGGGACGCCTGGCCCGCCGTCGAGATGTGCCCGTTGAGGCGGTAGCGGAAGTCGCCGATCAGCGAGCCGTCCTTGCGGTACGCCGTGCACGGCTCGGGTCGTGCACCGTCGGCGAGCACGCTCAGTCGCAACGCGCCGCCCTCGAGGGCGACGGCCTGGGGGTCGCCCTTGGAGCAGTTGCGCATGCCGTCGGGGTCGTAGGCCTGGACGCGGCCGCTCCAGGCCGAGCCGAGCGAGGTGCCGTTGAAGTCGTCGAGGAACGAGGGCGCCCCGAGGCCGCGGGCGCGCACCAGCGCGCTCGACACGGCCGGCTTGCCCTTGAACGTCTTGGCGGTGACGCGGTACTTGGTCCTGCCGACCGGCACCGCGAACTGCGCCTTGCCTGCCTTGTCGACCCGGACCCGGCCGACCTTGACGAACGTCTTGCCCTTCTTGCGCTCGAGGACGGCCGGCCGGTTCTTGCGGGCGGGCGTCACGGTGACGAGGAGGACGGCGCGGGCCGCAGCGGCGCCGGCCGCGGTGCGGCCGGGCTGCGAGATCGCGGGCAGCACGCGGACGTTGACCCGCTGCTTCTTCACGGCCGCCTGCGAGGTGACGGGCGCCGAAGGTGACGGCGAGGCGGTCGTCGTGCTGCTCGAGCTCGTGCTCCGCTCGGGGGCGGGTGACCCGGCGCCGGGTGCGCTCGTGCAGGCGACCACGCCGACGGCAAGGCAGGTGGCGAAGGCGGGGAGCGCGACACGGAGGCGCGGTCGGGGGGAGGCCGGCATCACAGTCCCTCTCTGGCGGGGCCCTACAAACGGGCGGTGAACCTGTCCGGGACGCCCCCCAGAGTCCCGGATCCATCGTCACAGACGTCGGGACCCTTGTCTGCATTTCCGGTCAACGAACACTCGGCGTCCAGGTGTCCGGCACATCGGTGGCCACAGGCGTCACCGCTGTCACACCTTGGCCGACTCCGGCAGGGCCGCAGGCCAGGCAGGGGCCGGCGGGCCGCTCTGCCGTAGGCTGGCGCCGTGTCGCTGCCCCGGGTGCTGGAGCGCGCCGCGCGCCCGACTCTGCTGCTCGCACAGCCGGGTCTCGCCGACCGGGCGGCCCTGCCCGAGGGCGTCCGTCTGGAGTCTCTCGGAGACCCGGTCGCCGGCGCTGACGAGGAGCGTTGGGGCTGTGTCGTGGTGGCGGCTCGTGACCGAGCCGCACTGCGCGCCGGCCTCGAGGCACCCCCCGCCGTCGGCCGCACGCGTGCCCTGGTGACCTGGCTGGCCGAGGCCACCACTCCGTTGGTGCCGCGCGTGCGCCCTGAGTGGCCGGATCCTGTCGAGCTCGACGCGCACCTCACCGACGACGGCGGCGCTGTCACCCGGCTGCGTCTGGCCGGCGTCGCACCCACGCAGGAGCTGCTCGCGCGCCTTCGCGTCGACGCGGGATCCCGTGGCACCGCCGCCTCCGGCGGACTGGTCGTGGCCAGGGACGACGATCCGGATGCGAAGGTGCCCGCCGACGTGCTCAGGGGCGGGGCGCCCGCCGACGACCCTTCGCCCGTCACCGGCCGGGCGGCGGTCGTCGTGCGTGGGGCCGGCCCAGTGGCGGCCGAAGTGACGGTCGACGAGGGCGTGCTGAACCCGACCGGTTTCCGTCGCGACTGGGAGCGCCTGGTCGTCGAGCTGTCCGCCGACGTCCTCCACGGCCCGGTCACGGAGTCGACCGTGGCCGCCCTCCGCGACGCGCAGGGTGTGCGCGTGCCGGGGAGCGCGACGGCGTACGACGTCGCCGCGCTCGCGATGGCCGGCGTCCCGCTCCTCGCGTCCACGCCGCCGGAGGGGCTCGCCCCCGCGCTGGCCGCGCTGCTGACGGCCGAGGTGGACCTGAGCGACGCCGTCGCGCGCGAGGTGCACAGCGTCCACCTGCGGCGCGCGGCCGCGGCGGGGCACTCACTGCTCGCCGAGCGCACGCGCCTCGGGGCGGCGGCGGGTGTCCGGGTCGCCGGGCTGCCCACGGTCAGCGTGGTGCTGGCGACCCGCCGCCGCGCGCTGCTCGACTTCGCCGTGACCCAGGTGGCCAAGCAGCGCGGGGCCGACATCGAGCTGGTGCTGGCCCCGCACGGCTTCGACCTGGACGCCGAGCTGCGCGCCGCGCTGCGCAGCCGCCTGGGGGAGATCCCGTTGGTGGTGGTGCCGTCGCCCCGCAGCGCCCGCTTCGGCGACGTCCTGCACGCCGCCGCGCAGGCGGCGTCGGGCGAGGTGGTGCTGAAGATGGACGACGACGACTGGTACGGACCCGACGTCGCCACCGACCTGCTCTGGGCCCGCCGCACGTCCGGGGCCGAGCTGGTGGGCATGCCCGCCGAGCTCGTCTATCTCGACCAGCTCGGCATCACCGTGCGGCGTCGCGCGGTCGTCGAGCGCTCGGCACAGGTGGTGGCCGGTGGCACGATGCTGATCGGTCGCGACGACCTGCGTGCGGTCGGCGGCTTCCGCTCGGTGGTGAAGTACGTCGACGCGCAGCTGCTCGCCGGCGTACGCCTGGCCGGCGGGCGCGTGCATCGGACGCAAGGGCTCGGCTACCTCCTGCGTCGCACCGCGACGGGGCACACCTGGGCGACCGAGCTCGGCTACTTCCTCAGCCGCCGCACGGTGGCGGCGCAGTGGCGTGGGTTCCGGCCGAGCCCGCTGCACGAGGTAGGACCGGACGAGTGGCCCGCCCGCCCGGCGGCGGTGTCATGAGCCAGGCCCGCGTCCGGCGCAACGACTGGGGATCGATCCGCGTCCCCGACGTCGGGTCCTGGACCCCCACCAAGGCGGTCAGCGTCGTCATCCCCACCTTCCAGGCCGAGCGGACGCTGCCGTTGGTGCTGGCCGGCCTCGCCGCGCAGACCTACCCGGCGCACCTGCTCGAGGTCATCGTCAGCGACGACTCTCCCGAGCCGCTCGCCGGCCTCCCCGAGGTGCGCCCGGAGCGCACCCGCCTGGTGCGCGGCGGTGCTTCCTGGGGGAGGGCGGCCGCCTGCCACCGGGGCGCCTTGGCGGCCGACGGGGAGGTCCTGCACTGGCTCGACAGCGACATGCTCGTCGAGGCCGACCACGTCGAGGCGCAGCTGCGCTGGCACGACGCGCTCGACCACGCCGTCGTCCTCGGCCACAAGTGGTTCGTCGACCCGTCGCCGCTCGACGGCCTGAGCCCGGAGGAGGTGCGCGACGCGGTCGCAGCCGGTCGGCTGGAGGAGTGGTTCGCCGGTCAGGACCGCGAGGCCCACGACTGGGTCGAGGAGATGTACGAGCGCACCGACGACCTGCGGGAGGCCGGCCCCCGAGCGCACCGCGCGCACGTCGGCGCGACCGCCTCGCTGCACCGCGCGCTCTACCTCGAGGCCGGCGGCATGGACCTGGCGCTCAAGCTGGGCGAGGACTCCGAGCTCGGCTACCGGCTGGCCGAGTGCGGCGCGGTGTTCATCCCCGACCGCGCCGCTCGCAGCTGGCACCTCGGCCGCACCCACGTGATGCGTCGGCAGGACGAGGTCAACGACTACAACTTCCCTTTCCTGGCGGACCGGATCCCCGACGGACGGGTCAAGCGCGCCACCGCCGGACGGCAGTACGCCGTGCCCTACGTCGAGGTCGTCCTCGACGTCGCCGACCTGCGGCACGCCGACGTGGTCGCCACGGTGGACGCGGTGCTCGCGTCGACGGTGCCGGACATCGTGGTCACGCTGGTGGGTCCCTGGGCGTCGCTGACCGACGAACGGGTGGCGGTGCTCGACGACCCCCGCCTGGACACCCGCATCGTGCACGCGTCGTACGTCTCGGACTCGCGCGTGCGTCTGGTCGACACCTTTCCCGATCAGCGGGAGGGGCGCAGTCCGGCCACGTTCCGGCTCACGCTCTCGTCAGCGGGCTGGGCGCCCCGCCCGCGTGCGCTCAACCGGATGGTCCGCGAGATCGAGTGGACCCACCACGGGCTTCGGTCGGCGCTGATGCCGGACGGTTCGACCGCGCGCCTCGAGCGCACCGCGGCGGTGCAGCGGGCGCTGCGTGTGCGGAGTGCGTCGGACGACCTCGACGACGTCGTGGACGAGCTCTTCGGCAGCTGGTGGGTCGACGGTCCCGAGACCGGGTGGGCACCGTCGAGGTCTCTCAGCGGCGCCCGGCTGCCCGGCCGTTCCGGAGCCGCCCAGGACCCCGCCGCGCTTCCGGACACCGAGGGAGGGGACCGCAAGGAGCGTGCGGCCGCGCCTGCCCCGGGGGCCCCGCCAGCCCCGCCGCCACCGTCCCGCCTGCGGCGCACCCTCGTCCGCGTGCGCAACCGCCTGCGGTCCCATGCCTGACACGCTGGCCACGTTCTTGGGCGAGGCGAGCGGCGACGTCCTCGTGCTCGTCGACCCCGACGCGATCGACCTGGTCCCGCCGAGCGGGGCCGAGGTGGTCGTGCTCCCCGCGCCCGAGCTTGCTGGGGCCGCCGGGGCCGCTGGGGCGACCCGGGACCTGGCCGTCCTGGTGGTCCGCGACCGATTGGCGCTGAAGCCGTACGCCGAAGGGCTGGAGGCGCTCGGCCGCGCACCCGTCATCGCCGTGTGGCTCGCCGCCGGGTCCCCGGTGCTGCCGCGGCCCGACGCCTCCTGGCAGGCCGTGACCGGCGTCCGGTCAAGGCGGCTGGACGACGGCGGGTGGCTCGTCGTGCTGCGCTTCGACGCACCCGTGCTGATCGCCCGCGCGCTCGCCGAGGTCGCCCGACAGGCCGTGCCGCACCGCGGCGGCAACGAGGGCCTGTGGGTGGGCGACGCGCCCTCTCCTGAGGACGCCGACGTTCCCGTGGAGGTCGTGCTCGGGGGCGGGGCCGGACCGTTGCAGGACCACCCGGTGCTCGGCCGGCCACCGGTGCGGCTCACGGAGCCGGACCTCTCACCGCGCCTCGACGAACGGCTGCTCAACCCGCACGGGTTCCGCGCCGACCGGTGCGGTCCGCCGGCCATGCTGCCACCGGGCGCTGTCCTGACGGAGTCACTGGCCGGGCAGCTGCGCGAGGCCGCGACCGTCTCGGTCTCGTGGCCCGCCGACCCCGACCGCACCGTGCTGCGCACGGTCGCCGGGCTGGCGATGTCGGGGGTCGTGCTCACCTCGTCCGACGTGCCGTCGTGGGCGCGCGACGCGCTCGGCCCCGCCGTCGCCGATGCGTTGACCGCGCAGCCCGCCGACGACGGTCTGCTGGCGCGCGAGGAGCACGGTCTCGTGCTCCGGCGCGCCGCGTTCGACGCCTTCTCGACCCGGTCGTGGCGGCGGCGTGCGGCGGCCCGGGCCGGCGTCCGCGTCGCGGCCGATCCGGCCGTGAGCGTGCTGCTGGCCACGCGCCGCGCCGACATGCTCGACTTCGCCCTGTCCCAGGTGGCGCGCCAGCGTGGCGTCCCGCTCGAGCTGGTGCTGGCCCCGCACGGCTTCGAGCCGGACGAGGCGGACGTCCGCCGCGCGCTCGGGGACGGGGTGTCGCTGGTCCTCCTGCCGCAGCCCGAGGAGGTCGCGTTCGGCGACGTGCTCCACCAGGCGGCCCTGGCGGCGTCGGGCGACCTGCTGCTCAAGATGGACGACGACGACTGGTACGCACCCGACGTCGTCGCCGACCTGGTGCGGGCCCACCGCTACAGCGGGGCCGAGGTCGTCGGCATGCCCGCCGAGTTCCACTACCTGACCGGTCCCGACATCACCGTCACCCGGGGGCACGTCACCGAGGTCTTCGCCCGGTTCGTCGCCGGCGGCACGCTGATGATCGAGCGGGGGCTGCTGCGCGAGGTCGGCGGCTTCCGCTCCGTGCACAAGTACGTCGACGCGCAGCTGCTCGCGGCGGCCGCCGCGGCCGGTGCCTCGCTCTACCGCACGCACGGCCTCGGCTACGTGCTGCGGCGCAACCCCACCGGCCACACCTGGGAGGTCGACCTCGACTACCTGCTCGACCCGGTGCGGACCAAGCAGCGCTGGGACGGCTTCCGGCCCTCGCGGCTGATGGAGCTCTAGCGCCCCAGGTGGTCTCGAGACCACCGCTACTAGGCTCGGCACGTGATCGTGTCCGACTCCGCCCGGGTGCTCTTCGTGCACGTGCAGAAGACGGGCGGGCTGACGGTGCAGGACCTGCTGCGGCACGCGCTGCCCGACGCCGTGCCGGTGCAGGGGCTCGGCGGCGGCCGGCACGCCCGTCTGGGAGCGGCTCTCAAGGTGCGTCCCGAGCTCCGCGACTACTTCGTGTTCGGCTTCGTCCGCAACCCCTGGGCGCGGATGTGGTCGTGGTACTCCATGGTCCAGCGCCGCCGCGAAGCGGTCGAGGCCGGCTCTGAGTTCATGACCGAGAAGCTCGGGCGCAACCAGTTCTGGGCGAAGGTGATGACCGACTTCCCCGACTTCGAGACGTTCGTGCTGCAGGGCTCGGACGAGGTCAAGCGGCTGCGCACACCCCAGGTGCGCTACCTGCGGGCGCCGGGCCGCCGCGCCGACTTCGTCGGCAAGACCGAGAACCTCGAGGCCGACGTGCGGGAGGTCTTCGGCCGCCTCGGGCTCTCGCTGCCCGGCGAGATCCCGCGCAACAACGCCGGTCCGCCCGACGACTACCGGACCCACTACACGCCGGTCGCCCGCGAGAGGGTCGCCGAGCTGTTCGACCAGGACGTCAGGGCGTTCGGCTACTCGTTCTGAGCGCGAGGGGGACCGCAGGCTCAGCGGCGGCCGAGACCGCGGACCGTCCAGCCGGCTGCTCGCCAGGCGTCGAAGTCCAGCAGGTTGCGACCGTCGAGGACCTGCTTGCGCGTCACGACGTCGCCGACGGCGACCGGGTCGAGCGCGCGGAACTCCTTCCACTCCGTCAGGTGGAGCAGCAGGTCGGCGTCCGTCGCGGCGTCGATCGGGTTGGCGGCGTACGTCAGGGTCGGGAACATGAGGGCGGCCGTCTTGCCGGCCTCGGGGTCGTAGACGCGCACGTCGGCGCCGCGCAGGTGCAGCTGCCCGGCGATCCAGAGCGCGGGGGAGTCGCGGACGTCGTCGCTGTCAGGCTTGAAGGCCGCACCCCAGACGCCCACACGCTTGCCGGACACCGACCCGTCGAGCATCGCCGTGGCGATGGCGACGACGTGCTCGCGACGCCGCTGGTTGATGTCGTCGACCTGGCGCAGGAAGCTCACCGCGTCCTCGACGCCGAGCTCGCCCGCGCGGTGCACGAACGCACGGATGTCCTTGGGCAGGCACCCGCCCCCGAAGCCGATCCCGGCGTTGAGGAACTTGCGTCCGATCCGGTCGTCGTGGCCGAGCGCGTCGGCGAGGTCGACCACGTCGGCCCCCACGACCTCGCAGACCTCCGCGATGGCGTTGATGAACGAGATCTTGGTGGCCAGGAAGGCGTTGGCCGCGGACTTCACCAGCTCAGCCGTGGCGTAGTCGGTCAGCAGCAGGGGCGTGCCGTCGGCCAGAGCCGCGGCGTACACCTCGCGGAGCAGCTCCTCGGCGTGGGGCGTCGCGCCGCCCAGCACCAGCCGGTCGGGACGCAAGGTGTCCGCCACGGCGAAGCCCTCGCGCAGGAACTCGGGGTTCCAGACCAGCTCGGCGTCGGCGCCGGCCGGCGCGAGCTCGGCGAGCCGTGCGGCCAGGCGCGGGGCGGTGCCGACCGGGACCGTCGACTTCCCGACCACGACCGCGGGCCTCGTCAGGTGCGGCGCGAGCAGCTCGATCGCCCCGTCCACCTGGCTGACGTCCGCGCCGAGGCCCTCGGCGACCTGCGGCGTCCCTACGCAGACGAAGTGGACGTCGGCGAACTCCGCCGCTTCCTGCGCCGAGTCAGTGAACCGAAGCCGGCCGCTCGCGACGTGCTCGGCAAGAAGGTCCTGGAGGCCTGGCTCGAAGAAGGGCACCTTGCCGGCGGCCAGTCCTGCGCGCTTGACCGGGTCGATCTCGACGCCGACCACCTCGAAGCCGAGCTCGGCCATGCAGGCGGCGTGGGTGGCGCCGAGGTAGCCGCACCCGATGACGGAGATTCGCACGGCGCACAGCCTAGGTGGGTGGCGTGAACTCGTAGCCGTAGGTCTCGATGTCAGGGGCGAAGAGCTCGGCGACCCGCTGCCGCGAGGCGTCGGAGTAGTACGTCGTGTAGTGCGCGTGCGGGCTGCGGTTGGTGTGCGGGAGCTCGTCGGGGAACTGCAGCCCCAGGTGCTCGACGGCGGCGCGCAGGTCGTCCTTGAACCGCTCGGTCCTGCCCACGAAGTCGGCGCGGCGGTCCCCGGCTTCGAGGTAGGTGACCTGCGGGGTGCGCAGCCGCTCGAGCTCCTCCGAGCCGCGCAGCACGAAGGTGTCGAAGTCGGCGTACCCCCGCGAGGTGCGCAGGAACTCGTTGCGGTCGAACCTCGCCTGCGCGGGCTCGTGCCCGCTGTCCGCGAGCTCCTTGAAGCGCTGCACCATCGACCACCACGACACCAGGCGCGACCAGGGGTTGCGCACGAACCCGAAGGTCCAGTACGCCGCCAGGGCGGGCTCCCGCTCGAGCCCCTGGCGCAGCGTGGAGTGCTTGATGCCGCGTTCGGGCACCTGCCGCAGGTCCGGCACCAGCTGCTCGAGCACCTTGTGCACGGTGACGCCACCGGTCTTCTGGACGTGCACGAACACGAAGCGGTGCGCGTCGGAGACCAGCATGCGGGTCAGCGTAGTTTCCGGCGCCTCGCGCCCGGGCCGTAGGCTGGCCGCCATGTCAGACGGTCGCCGGATCTCCTTCGTGGTCGGCTCCGGACGCAGCGGCACCAGCACGATGTCCGGCACGCTCCAGGCGCTCGGCATGCACGTGCCTCAGCCCGAGGTCGCCGGCAACGCCACCAACCCCAAGGGTTTCGGCGAGCCGAAGTGGGCGGTCGAGTTCCACGAGCGGCTGCTCAACCGCGTGCGCGTGCAGACCGGTGACGCCCGGCCGTCGGCCTGGTTCGACACCGGTCGCCCGGCGATGCGCGAGATCTTCCGCAACGAGCTGTACGAATGGCTCGAGGAGCAGTTCGCGGCCGCCGAGGCCGGCGACGAGGCGGCGGGCGAGCTGCCCACCAGCGAGCTGGTCGTGAAGGACCCGCGGCTGGTGTGGTTCATCGGGATGTGGCGCGGGGCCGCGATCCGCTGCCGCGCCACGCCGTCGTACATCACGATGCTGCGCCCGGTCACCGAGGTCGTCGGCTCGAAGCAGAAGTACTACGCCGCCGGCTCCCGACCAGGGAGCCAGAACGAGATCAGCCGCACCGCCGGCTGGGTCAACGTCATGCTCCACACCGAGGTGGCCACCCGCGACTCCGAGCGCGCCTTCGTCCGCTACGCCGACCTCCTCGACGACTGGACGGTGCCGGTCTTCGAGCTCGGCGAGCGGCTGCAGTACGACGCGGTGCTGCGCGCGTCCGCGCAGGACCTGCGCAAGGTGCACTCCTTCATCGACCCCTCGCTGCGCCGGGTGCACCTGACCTGGGACGACCTGCACGTGCCGGCGCGGCTGCGCGAGATCGCCCAGGCCACCTGGTCGGCGCTCGACCGGCTGGCCGACAAGGACGGCGACACCCCCGAGCTCCGGGCCACGCTCGACCAGCTGCGCGAGGACTACACCGACTACTACACCGAGGCGGAGCTGCTCACCCAGTCGACCGCGGCGAGCGCGCGGCTCGAGGGCATCGTCGCCGAGCGCGATCGTCTCGCCGGGCTGGGCGGAGCGGGAGGCGCCGACGCGACCGGGTCGCGGATCCCGCACTCCCTGCGGGCGATGGTGCCGGCGGGCGCCCGCCGGGCGGTGAAGCAGCGGCTCGAGGCCAGGAAGACCGACGGATGACGGTCTCGACAGGCTCGACCACCGAGGGCAGCTCGACCAACGTGGAGGGCCGCGAGGACTTCCGCGTGTCCTGGCCGTGGGAGCAGCCCGGCCGCAGGCTCAAGCCCGGCACCACCTCGGTGCTGCGCGTGAAGAACGAGGCGCGCTCGCTGCCCTGGGTGCTGCCGCCGCTCTTCCGCGCCACGCAGGCGGTCGTGCTCGTCGACAACCAGTCCGACGACGGCACGCCCGAGGTGGCCCGGCAGGTCGCGCGCGAGCACGGGTTCGAGGACCTGCTGCGGGTCTTCGAGTACCCCTTCGACGTCAGCCGCTGCGGTCCCGAGCACCTCGGCACCCGAGCGGACTCCGTGCACAGCCTCGTCTACTTCTACAACTGGTCCTTCGCCCACGTGGAGACGGCGTACTCGCTGAAGTGGGACGGCGACATGGTCCTCACCGAGGACGCCGAGGGCCTCATCCACGACCTGTCCTGGCAGCTGCCCGGCAAGGACGTGATCGTGCGCGTGCCGCGGCACAGCCTCTACGTCGAGAGCGACCGGGTCGCCTACCTCGACCTCGGGCTGCCCAACGTCGAGGCCTACGGCTATCCCATGGGCCCGGCGTACACGCACGTGAAGGCCTTCGAGTGGGAGCTGCGCGCCTACCCCGAGGACGTCGAGTTCGTGCGGCTGCCCGACGGCGCCAGCCTGGAGCTGAAGTGGCTCGACTCCGACGAGTTCGCGCACTGGACGGCACCCGAGGCGTTCGCCGACAACTTCCGGACCGCGCGCAAGCGCCGCGAGTACGAGCTGTTCACCGCCCTCGGCCGCGGCGAGTGGGCCGACCTCGAGCGGCAGGGCTTCGCGCACGTCCACCGGATCGAGTCTCCTGACGGGCAGCACGTGATCGACCACGTCACCCGCGAGTGGCTCCCGCACGCCGACCGCGACGTCTTCTACGCGCACCGGCCGGGCGAGAAGGAAGCGAGCCAGACATGAGCGGGGAGCAGGAGCGAGCGCGCGAGCTCGGCCGGATCCCGATCACCGCGTCGATCGTCGGGGTGCAGAAGGCCGCCACCAGCACCATGCACGCGATGCTCGTGCGGCACCGCCTGGTCGCGCCGACCTTCCAGAACGACCCGGCGCGCCAGGAGCGCAACTGGCACTTCGCCAACAAGGAGCTGCACTTCTTCGACGACGAGGAACGCGACTGGTCCGCCCCGGACTACTCGCACTACTACGGGTCGCGGATGCAGGAGCAGCAGACGATCGCGGTGGACGCGACGCCGTCGTACGTCATGTGGCCCGGTGCCTTGGCGCGGATGCGGGCCTACAACCCCGACATGCTGCTGGTCGCGTCCTTCCGCGACCCGATCGAGCGCGCCTTCTCCCAGTGGTCGATGGGCCGGGGTCAGCGCAACCCCTATCCGGAGTTCCGCGACGCCATCGAGCAGTTCGACGACGAGTCGATGCTCGACCACGTCCCGCCCGGCGCGGGACGCTGGAGCGTGCACCGCCGCAGCATGGTGATCCGCGGGCTCTACGGCGCGCAGCTCGTGCGCGGTCTCGCGCAGTTCCCGCGCGAGCAGTGGCTGATGCTCAACTTCTCGGAGTGGGTGCGCGACTACACCGCGGCCCTCGACGCCATCACCGACCACCTCGGCCTGCACCGGTTCCGCCGCTACCCACCGCTCGGTCACAACCCGACGCCCGAGGAGCACACCGGAGTGCCGCCCACCGCCGACGACATCGAGCGGCTCGTGGCTCGGTACGCCGACGACCTCACGCTCTTCGAGCAGCTCTCGGGGCTGGACGTCTCGTCCTGGCCGACCCGGCGCATCGCGACCGGCTCGATGCCGGCCGAGGAGCTGGCCGACAAGTTCGCGCGCAGGTTCGTCCCGTCTTCATGACAGCAGCTCGATGACGGACCGGCTGCCGATCTCGTTCGCGATCGTCGGGGTGCAGAAGGCCGCGACCAGCACGATGCACACCATGCTGGTGCGGCACCGACACGTCGCCCGGGCGCGGGCCAAGGAGCTGCACTTCTTCGACGACGAGCGGCTCGACTGGTCGGCGCCGGACTACTCGGCGTACGCCGCCGACCGCACCACCCCCGGGCAGCGGATCGCGGGCGACGCGACGCCGTCGTACCTCCTCTGGCCGGCCGCGCTCGAGCGGATGCACCGCTACGACCCCGGCATGCGGCTGGTCGCGTCCTTCCGCGACCCGATCGAGCGGGCGTTCTCGCAGTGGTCGATGGAGCGCAAGCGGCTCGCGGACTGGCCCGCGTTCCACGAGGCGATCGAGAGGTTCGGCGACCTGTCGGTGCTCGACGGCTTCCCCGCCGGCAAGACGTCGAGGGAGGTGCGCCGCACGACGATGGTCGCGCGGGGTCTCTACGGCCGCCAGCTCGAGCGCGGGCTCGGGGTCTTCCCTCGTGAGCAGTGGCTGCTGGTGTCGTTCCGGTCGTTCGTGACCTCGCCGGAGTCCGTGCTCGACTCGCTCGTCGACTTCCTCGGGATCGGTGCCTGGAACCGCTACCCCAGCCTTCGCTCGAACCCGACCCCGCGCGACCAGGCCGGCCCGGCGCCGACGGCGGCGGACATGGAGCGGCTGGTCGAGGTGTACGCCGACGACCTCGCGCTCTTCTCGCGTCTCTCGGGCATCGACGTCAGCGACTGGCCGACCACCCGGATCGCCGCCGGGACGCTCGCTCCCGGCGACCTGGCGGCCGACCTCGCGCGCAAGGTGGGGCTGGCTGAGGAGGACTGACCCGTCAGGCGAGCGCCGACGCCAGGCGGCGTACCACTTCGGTGAGCCGCTCCGGTGAGGTGGCGATGTTGAGCCGGATGTGGCCGGACAGACCCGGGTGGAAGGCGTCGCCTTCGTAGACCCACACCCGGCCACGTTCCTTGGCCAGCTCGGCGGGGCGCTGGTGGCCGTAGGCGCGCAGGTCTATCCAGGCCAGGTAGGTCGCCTCGAGCGGGCGCATCCGGGCTGCGGGCAGGTGCTCGGCGAGGAGGGTGGCCAGCAGGGTGCGCTGCTGGTCGAGCCGCTCGAGGAGGGCGGCCAGCCAGGCGTCGCCCTGGGTGTACGCCGCGATGCTCGCGACGATGCCCAGGCTGGACCACGAGTCGTTGCGCGCCATCGGCACGTCCTCGATCGCCTTGCGGGTCGCGTCGTCGGGGATGACCAGCTGGGCGCACTTGAGGCCGGCGGTGTTGAAGGCCTTGGAGGCGGCGACCAGGGCGACCGCGTGGTCGGCGGTGCCCTCCAGGTCGAGGTAGGACACGTGCCGAGCTCCCGGCAGGACGAGCGGCGCGTGGATCTCGTCGGAGATCACCCGCGCGCCGTGCCGGACGACGACGTCGCGGACGCCCTCGAGCTCGGCGCGGGTGAAGACCCGGCCCCACGGGTTGTGCGGCTGGGTGAGGAGCAAGGTCTGCGCGCCGTCGGCGAGGAGCCGGTCCAGCTGGTCGAGGTCGAGCTCGGCCCTCTCGGCCTCGGGATCGACGAAGAGGTCGACCCGCTCGCGCCCGGTGATCTGGGCGATCTCGAGCTGCGGGGAGTACGCCGGCACCGGCATCACCATCGGACCGGGTCCGCTCAGCACGTCGAGGAGCAGCCGGACGCCCGCCGTCACGTCGACGACGGGGCGCACGTGGCCGGGGTCGACGTGCTGTCCGAAGTGCCGGGCGGCGAACCCGGCGTACGCCTCACCGAGCTGGCCGCCGGTCTCGAACGGCGGATAGCCCAGCACGCCCTGCCGGACCGCGTCGACCAGCGCGTCGGTGACGCAGTCGGCGGGTGCGTAGTCCATCTCGGCGATCCAGGCCGGGATGACGCCCTCCTCGGCCATGCCCCACTTGGCGCGCAGGGACGCGCGGGCTTCTTCGTCGGTCAGGTCTCGGATCAGGCCGTCGCTCACCCGGTCCAACCTAGTCGGGCGGGCATGGGGGCAGGGCTCGACGTCAGCTGTAGCGGTGGCTCTTGGCCGAGTGACCGCGCTCGCGCGTGCAGGTGCGTCCGCCCATGTTGCGGTGGCCGCAGAGCTCGTCGGCGGCGTCCGTCTCCCCGGTCACGGCGATCGCCTCGGCACCGTCGGCGACGTCAGGCACCGCCCGGAGGGCGGGTCGAGCCGCCGGTGTGGGCGGGGCGACTCGCGGACGAGCCGTCGGCATGGCGCCCGGCCCGCCTCGGGCCTGCGCCATCGTCTTCTCGTAGCGCTTCTCGCGCAGGGCACGGACGGCGTCCAGCTTGCTCATCGACTACTCACGCTCTCGACAGTAGGGGCTGGCACCGACAGGGCTCGCCAGACACTCGGGCGGCGTCACGGCGGAGTGTGCCGCCGAGGGTGCAGTGGACGCGGAAGGCGAGGCGGGGTTCGCGTCGGCCTGGTCGGGTGGCGGGTGCCTTGGATCGGTAGGTGTGCCCGGTGGGGGTGGTGACCTGGACGGTGTGCCGTGGTCCGGGTCGGGCCCGCGCATGCCAGCCGGCGGCCTGCTTGGCGTGGTTGCAGGACTCGCAGAGTCCTTCGCCGTTGGCTGCGCTGGTGGGGCCGCCGTCGGCATGGTCTTGGACGTGGTCGATGTGACGCACCGGTGCGTCGCACCACGGGGTGCGGCAGACCCGGTCGCGGAGCCTGATGAAGCGGGCGAGTCCGTCGGGGAAGGTCCTGGCGCGGGAGTCCATCGCGACCAGCTGCCCGGTGGTGGGGCTGGCGTAGAGACGGCGCAGCTCGGTGTGCTCAGGCGAGCCGGCCACGAGCCGGCGGGCGAGCTCGGCGGGGACGGGGCCGTAGCCGTCGACCTCGGCCGCCTCCTCACGGTCGCCGAGCAGGACGGTGTCGGGGACGACGAGGTGGACCTGGAGCGGGACGGCCGCCGCCGTGGTCTGGCCGGTGACGCGCTCGACGAGGGTGTCGGCCATGATCTGCCCCTGGCTGCGGCCGTCGCCGGCGCTGATGCAGCGGTCGGCCTCGGCCTTGAGCGCCGCGAACACCGCGACACCCTGGGCGACCGGGAGCAGCGCGGAGACCTGGGCCATCACGTCGGGTGCTGGGCGCATGGTCACCCGTCGTTCGGCCTCGGCGCGGCGGCGGCGGGCGACGCACGAGGCCGGGTCCAGCGCGTAGGCCAGCCGCCTGGCGGCCGCGACGGTCTCGCTGTCGCTCATCGCCTCGACCCGCTCGGCGTCGTTGGCGATCTCCGCGTCGACAAGCTGGCGGTGGGAGAGCTCGAGGCAGGCGGTCTCGCGAGCGACCAGCGTGGCCCGCCACTCGGTGATCCGCCCGTCGCGGAACGCTGCCCACGTGAACGGCAGCTCGCGGCGCAGAATCCTCGCGAGCGCGAGGTGCTGGCGGGCACGGTGCGGCGACTCGCGCCGAGCCAGCGCGATCTGCTCGGCGAGCCCGCGGCCCTGCCGCTCGGGTGGCACACCCCGCTCCGCAGCCGAGGAACGTTGGGATTCCTCGAAGTCCGCGGACAGCCCGGCCTGCGTGGCCTCGAAGGCGCACTTGGCCTCCTCCAGGGCCCGGATCAGGTCGATCCGCTCAGCGTCGTCGGTGACCAGGTCGAGCTCGCCCACGGCCGCGATCCAAGACCGGATCCGCGCAGCGTCCACCGAACGCCGCGGCGATGCCGAGGGCGGCGCAAGGGTGCAGTCGGGCTCCGAATCGAACATACGTTCGACCCTAGAGCATGCCGCCGACATCCGGAGACGCGCCAGAGCGTCCTCAGCCCCGCGTGCCGCGCAGCGCCGCGTCCCGGACCTCACGCCAAGGAGGATTGGTGAGCCACTCGCCGGCCACCCCGACCGTGGGGCTCAGCTCGTTGCCGTCGTTCACGGCCCGCACCCGCGCGGATACGACGGTCGCCATTGCGATGGACCTTTCATCATATTAAAACTATGACGAACAGAGTGATACCTTGACGGTGTGGCTGTCAAGGACGGAGTCGGGCACCGGCAGCGGCAGGCCGAGGCGACGAAGGACCAGATCGCCCGTGCGGCCCGCGCGCTGTTCGCCGAGCACGGGTACGCCGCCACGACGATCGCCGCGATCGCGAGGGAGGCCGACATCCCGGTGCAGACCGTCTACTCCGCGCTGGGGAGCAAGGCCCGGATCCTCGAACGCATCACGGGCCAGTGGATGGCGGAGTCGCAGACGGTGGCGCTTGCCGAGGCCTACCTGAGCGAGCCCGACCCCCGCGAGCAGCTGCGCCTGCTGGCCGCGCTCAACCGCCGCCAGCTCGACGCGGGGTCCGATGTCGTCGCGATCTACCAGGAGGCCGCGCGCGCCGAGCCCCGGATGGCCGAGACCCTGCGTCAGGTGCTGGCGGCGCGCGAGCGTGAGATCCGCAAGCTGGTCGAGGCCGTCGTTGCCCGGCGTCGTACCGGTCCGACCGTCGACGAGGCGCTCGACATCACGCTCACGCTGACCCTGCCGGAGGTCTACCGGACCCTGGTGGTCGAGCGCGGGTGGAGCCCGAGCCGCTACGAGACCTGGCTCGCCGAGACCCTTGCCGCGCAGCTGCTGCCGTGGCAGGGAGGGGAAGGACCCACGTCATGACGACACGCGGGTTCCACGCCTTCGAGCACGCCGCCTGCACACAGGCTGCGTTGTGGGACACCGAGATGGTCGAGCGCGACGGCGGTCTGGTGTGCGCCGCCTGCGGATACGCCGCCGACAGCCCTCCCACCGGCACGCTGGCCGACTGCTTCGACCTCAAGCACCGGCAGTGGGGGCTGCGTGCCGACCCGCACGTCTGGTACGAGCTGAAGGAGAGGCTGGCCGACGTCCCCACGCCGGACGACGTGGAGGCCACGCTGCAGGCGGCGTTCAGGGACGTGACCGGGCTCGACCTCGCGACCGACACCCGGGAGATGGTGCGCCTGCCCGAGCTCGACCACGGCGGCATGTCCGGCGGCTTCGTCGACCTGCGCTGGTGGCGCGCCAAGGGGATCCCGCTCATGGTCGAGCGGGCCACCCGGGGCGGTTGATCCGGTCCAGACCCCGGGCAAATGCCCGATGTGCGATCCCGGCCCCAGGTGTCAGGTTGCCTCGAACTGACTGTCGAGACTCTGGGGGACTGAGATGGCTGTCGTACTCCGCCTTGCGCGACGGGTCCTGACCGCGCTGCCGATGCTTCTGGTCGCCGCACTCGTGGTGCTGCTGCCCGCTCCGGCACCAGCCGACGAGCCGCCGCTGGGCGAGCCCCCGCCGCCACTGTTCTTCCCCGACGCCTGCCTGGAGAGCCAGACGGCGGTGACGTGGAGCCTGGCGAGCCCGCCGGTGAGCAACCACGACCTGGTCGACCGGTTGGGGGGCGGCGACAATGGCAAGGGCCTGCCGTTCACCGCATCCGGCATGGAGGTCAACGTGGCGGCGCCGGGGGTGCTGGCGAACGACACCATGAACGGTGGAGCCGTTCCCCTGTGGAACGAGACGCGAGGTCCGACGGCGCAGGTCCACGCCGAGCTGGTCCGCGGGCCCGACCACGCCAGCAGCTTCCAGCTCAAGACCGACGGCAGCTTCACCTGGGTGCCCCGCGACAACTACCGCGGCGTCGACTCCTTCGAGTACATCGCCGAGATCAACGGCATGTGCCGGATCCAGGCCACCGTCACCATCGGCGCGACCGACCTGATGTACCCCCAGGACGACTCGTTCGTCCACTTCGGCGACGGCGAGATGGTCCAGGACATCGTCGGGGTGCTCGGCAACGATCTCGGGTGGAAGCTCGGTGCCAAGGTCACCCAGGTAGGGAAAGGGCCTGGCACCGGTGACGGATGGTACGCGAACCTCTCCAATCCAGTAGTGCTGGCGAACGGCAGCCTCTTCATGCAGACCGACGGACGGTTCCGGTTCGTGCCGAACCCCGGCTTCCGGGGGATCCAGCACTTCTACTACCGCGCGAGCGGCATCCGGATCACCGAGAAGCTCGGTGGCGGGGTCATCGTGGAGGAGACGCCTGGCGGCCCGGTGCGACCCGCCGGTGACGACGGCCTGACACGGGTCAGCCTGATCTTCGCCGACGCGTTGAGCGCGGCCAAGCCGCGCGGGGTCGACGACGCCCTGGCGACCGAGGAGGACGAGCCGCTGTCCATCTCGCCCACGGAGCTGATGGCCAACGACAACCAGGCGAGCTACATGACGTGGGTGGGATCCGCGCAGATAGGGTCCCCGACCACCTTCCGGACCTGGCACGGCACGCTCGCCATCACCTACGGCTACTACGCGAGCTTCTACCCGTATGTGACGTCGATCGTCTACACACCGGACGCGGACTTTAACGGGATCGACTACTTCCCCTACTGGGTGGCCAGCCAGATGCCGCCCAACACCGACACGGCCTATCCGGGAGGGGTCTGGATCACGGTGGGCGCCGTTCCGGACAAACCCGTTGCGAACAACGACGAGGTCACCACGGACGAAGGGGTGCCGATCGTCGTGGACGTCCGCGCGAACGACTACGACGACGAGGGCCTGCTCAACACCGACATCTGGTTGGAGCGCACCAGCCCTCGGGCCACCTACGTCGTGGACAACCAGGCGGGCACCGTGACGGTGACCCCCATCGACGGGTACTACGGCGACCTGCTGTTCTTCAACTACGCCCTCTTCGACCGCGAGGGCCTGCTGTCCGACCTGGCCTCGGCGCACGTCGTGGTGAAGCGCAACGACGCGGTGGACGACGCCTTCACCACACCGGAGGACACCCCGCTCGTGGTCGAGGCGGCGTCGGGACTGAGGGTCAACGACGAGAGCGACCCGTCCTTCGCCGACGTCTTGGAGCTGGTGACGCCGCCCAAGTGGGGCACGCTCGACCTCGAGCCCGACGGGTCCTTCGAGTACGTGCCAGACCCGGACCGTGAGGGTGATGACAAGTTCACCTACGCCTATCGCAGTCCCACCGGGGTGCTGGGCGATCTCGGCACGGTCGAGCTGGAGGTCACGCCGGTGGACGACGCGCCGAGGGTCGCGGTGGCCCCGCGGTGCGAGGCGGACGAGATCTGCCTCAACGGCGAGGTCCGCGAGATCGACGAGGGCGGGTCGGTGACCCTGAGCGGCTACCTCACCGACCCCGAGCTCTCCGCAGGGGAGCTGCGGATCGCTTGGGGCGACGGCGACACCACGACGGCGTCGTACCCGTGCGAGGGACCGGACTGCCAATTCGGTCTCACGCCGACCTACAGCCCGGTCCCGACGTGCGTCAACGCGCCCACCGGGCCGGCCACGTGTCCGCTGCGGATGTTCTTCCGGTTCTCCCACAAGTACGCCGACGACCGGCCGGACGCCGACGACCGCTACTTCATCGACGTGACCGCAGACGATGGCCAGGAGAGCACGGCCGGGACGAGCGCGCTGGTGCGCAACGTCGCACCGGACCTCTCACTGCTGAGCGACGCCGAGGTGACCGTCGAGGCTGGCAAGCCCGTCACGGTGAGCGCTCGTGTCGTGGACCCCGGCAACGACCCCAGGGTGGTCGGGATCGACTGGGGCGACGGCAGCGAGCCGGCGACGGCAGACATCGTGTGCGACGCAGGGCTCACCGACTGCACGAACACGGCGACCCACACGTTCGCGACCCCGAGCGCGACCCCGTACACGATCACGCTCTTCACCGATGACGGCGACGGTGGCAACGACGCCGAGACGGTCACGGTGAACGTGACCGGGGACCTTCCGCCCACCGCTGGCGACGACGAGGCCGAGGTGGACGAGGACGGCGTCCTCGAGGTGCCTGCGCCTGGCCTGCTCGGGCTCGCCTCCGACCCGAACGGTGACGAGGTGACGCTGGTGTCGACGACGCAGCCTGGCCAGGGCACGCTCGAGACGGCTCCCGACGGCTCGTGGAAGTACACGCCGCCCGCCGACTTCCACGGGCAGACGTCGTTCGAGTACACCGTCGAGGCCGACGCGGTGCAGGACACCGGCGAGGTCACGATCACCGTGAACCCTGTCAACGACGCGCCGACCGCCGGTGACCTCGCGGCAACCACACCGGAGGACCAGGCCGTCACGATCACGCCCGACCTGGCCGACGTCGACGGGGACGCGCTCGTGCCCCAGGTGGTGGCTGGTCCCGACCACGGCAGCGCCACGGTCGTGGCAGGCAAGCTGGTCTACACACCGGCCGCCGACTTCTACGGCAGCGACTCCTTCACCTACCGCGCCTCCGACGGGACGGCGGTGTCGCCGGCAGCCACCGTGCGGGTGACGGTCGACGCCGTCGGTGACGCCCCGCAGGTGGGGACGCTCGGCGACGTCTCGGCGGTCTACTCCGACGCGATCGCGCCGGTGGCTGTGACGGCAACGGACGCGGACTCCGCGTCACTGACCTACTCCGCCACCGGGTTGCCCGCCGGGCTCTCGATCGCCCCGACCGCCGCCGGCGCGACGATCAGCGGAGAGGTCACGGCCGATCCTGGCCGCTACACGGTCACCGTCCGCGTGTGCGACCCCGACGACCAGTGCGGCACCGAGCCGTTCGACGTCGTCGTGGCAGCCGAGCAGGTCACCGTGCTGTGGTCGGCCGCCAACCCGGTGTCCGTGGCGGTCGGCCGGTCCGGCGCCCCGGCCACGACGCTGACGGCGCGCATCACCGACAGTGCGGACGGGGCGTTCGGCGACGTCGCGCGCATCGTCGCGCAGTCGGTGCGGGCCTCGGCCACGCCGGTCGGCGGCGGATCGACGACCGGCTGCCCTGTCACCATCGTGGGTCGTACGCCGGCCACGGCCACGGCGCCCGGCTTCGTGGACGTGTCGTGCACGCTCCCCGCCGGGTTGAAGGCCGACGTCTACGAGCTCGACGTCTCGGTCGACGGCTCCTTCACCGGGTCCGACAGCGAGCTGCTCGGCGTCTTCGACGCCAAGGCCAGGGGAGCCTCCGGCGCGGGAAGCGTGCTGCTCGGCAACGGCAACACCCTGTCCTTCGGTCTCCTCGCGTCGGGCGAGGGCAAGAAGCTGAAGGGCCAGGTGGAGCTCATCGAGCGCACGCCGGCGGGTGCCATCGTCAACCGGGTCAAGGGCGTCACCCTGACGTCGCTGTCGGTCAGTGCCGGCTCACCCAAGACGGCGGTGCTGAACGGCAAGGCCGTTGTCAACGGCGTCGGCAACTACGCCTACGTGGTCACGGTCACCGACGCCGCGACGGACACCTTCGCCTTGAAGGTGACCCCGCACGCGGAAGCTCCCGCAGTGCCGTCGTTGACCTTCGCCGCACGTCAGGTCCGAACGGGTTCCATCACGGTGGCCTAGAGGGCGGCGGCGACCCTGGTGCCCTGCTCGATCGCGCGCTCCGCGTCGAGCTCGGCCGCGACGTCGGCGCCGCCGATCAGGTGGGCCACGACGCCGGCCGCGACGAGCTCGTCGTACAGCGTGCGGACGGACTCCTGGCCCGCGCACACCACGACGGTGTCGCAGGCGACGACCTCGGGAGAGCCGTCGACGACGAGGTGGAGGCCGTCGTCGTCGACGCGGGTGTACGTCGCCCCCGAGAGGAGACGCACGCCGGTCTGCTTGAGCACGGCCCGGTGCGCCCAGCCCGACGTCTTGCCGAGCCCGACGCCGATGGGCGTGGTCTTGCGCTGCACCAACGTCACCGCGCGGGCAGGGGTGCGCGGCTTGGCCTCGGTGATCCCGCCCGCGTGCAGGGACGGGTCGCCCACTCCCCAGTGCGCCATCCAGTCGTCGAGCGACTCGGGCTCGTGGGTGAGGAAGACCGAGACGTCCACGCCGATGCCGCCGGCGCCGATGACCGCCACGCGCTTGCCGGGCACCACCCGGCCGGCCAGCACGTCGGCGTACGTCGCGACCGAGGCGTGCTCGAGACCCTCGATCTCCGGGATCCGCGGCTCGACACCGGTGGCGACGACGACCTCGTCGTACGCCGCCAGGTCGGTCACCGACGGTCGCGTGGAGAGCCGGACGTCGACCCCGAGCACCTCGAGCCGGCGAGCGAAGTAGCGCAGCGTCTCGGCGAACTCCTCCTTGCCCGGCACCGCCATGGCCAGCCGGAACTGGCCGCCCAGCTCGGGCGACGCCTCGAAGAGCGTGACCGCGAAGCCGCGCTCCGCGGCTGCGGTCGCGGTGGCCAGGCCCGCCGGGCCGGCTCCCACCACCGCGACGCTCCGCGCGCGCTGCCGCGGCAACGGGAGGAGGACCAGGCTGGTCTCCCGGCCGGCGCGCGGGTTCACCAGGCAGCTCGCCGGTCGGTTGGAGAACGCGTGGTCGAGGCACGCCTGGTTGCAGGCGATGCAGGTGTTGATCTCGTCGGCGCGGCCGGCGGCGGCCTTCTCGACGAAGAACGGGTCGGCCAGCAGCGGCCGCGCCATCGACACCAGGTCGGCGTCCCCGGCGGCGAGGACCGACTCGGCGAGCTCGGGGGTGTTGATCCGGTTGGACGCGCAGACCGGCACCGAGACCTCGGCCTTGAGCCGCGCCGTCGCCGACAGCCACGCGCCGCGCGGGACCTGCGTGATGATCGTCGGCACCCGGGCCTCGTGCCAGCCGATCCCGGTGTTGAGCACGCTGACCCCGGCCTCCTCGAGCCCGTGAGCCAGGTCGACGACCTCGTCCCAGGACTGGCCGCCCTCGACCAGGTCGAGGAGCGAGATGCGGTACATGATCGGGAAGTCCGCGCCGACGAGGTCACGCGCGCGGCGCACGACCTCCAGCGGGAAGCGCATCCGGTTGGCCGCGGTCCCGCCCCAGTGGTCGGAGCGGTCGTTGGTGCGGGCGGCGAGGAACTGGTTGATGAGGTAGCCCTCGGAGCCCATGACCTCGACCGCGTCGTACCCCGCCTTCACGGCCAGACCGATCGAGCGGGCGAAGTCGGAAGCGGTCCGGTCGACACCGGCCGTCGACAGCGCCGACGGCTTGAAGGGTGTGATCGGCGACTTCTTGGCCGACGCCCCGACGCTGAACGGGTGGTAGCCGTAGCGACCGGCGTGCAGCACCTGCAGGGCGATGGCGCCACCCTCGTCGTGCACGGCGCCGGTGAGCTCGCGGTGCCGCATCGCGTGCAGTCGCGACGAGAACTCCGACGCGAACGGCTTGAGCCAGCCGCGCCTGTTGGGGGAGTAGCCGCCCGTCACGATCAGGCCGACCTGTCCGCGGGCGCGCTCGGCGAGGTACGCCGCCAGCGCCGGCATGTCCCAGCGCCGGTCCTCGAGGCCCGTGTGCATCGAGCCCATGACCACCCGGTTGCGCAACCGCAGCCCACCGATCTCGATCGGGCTGAGCAGGTGCGGGTAGGAAGACATCCCTGCCACGATACTGCAACGTGTTCTAGTTGCGGACGGACCGCGTGCCCGGTGGTCGAGGAGGTCGCCAGGCGGCTGCTTCTCGACCACCAGTGGGCGGGACCCTACGATCTGCGCATGCGTTCCCGCCGCCTCGCGACCGTCCCGGCCCTGACTGTTTCAACTCTGGCGCTCCTTCTCGGGGCAGCGGCCTGCGCACCCGCAGAGGAGGAAGACCCCGCACCGTCCGCCGAGGACACCCGGAGCTCCGACCCGTCCGAGGAGCCCACCGACGAGACCACGGACGAGACCGCAGCCGACCCTGCGTCCTGCGCCGAGGGCAAGACGCAGATGGACGGGATGCTGATGATCGGCACCGACTCCCCGGCGTACGAGCCGTGGTTCGTCGACAACGACCCGACCAACGGTGAGGGCTACGAGTCGGCCGTGGCGTACGCCGTCGCCGAGCAGCTCGGCTTCACCGGCGACGCCGTGTCGTGGGTGAAGGTGCCGTTCAACACGTCGTACAAGCCGGGTCCGAAGGAGTTCGACTTCGACATCAACCAGATCTCGATCTCGGCCGCGCGGGCGGAGGCCGTCGACTTCTCCGACGGCTACTACCAAGCAGCCCAGGCCGTCATCGCCCTGAAGGACGGCGCCGCGGCCGGCGCGACCTCGATCGAGGACCTCAAGGGACTCAAGCTCGGCGCCCAGACCGGCACGACGTCGCTGACCGCGATCCGCGACATCATCCAGCCGGAGCAGGACCCCGCCGTCTTCGAGGACACCAACATCGCCAAGCAGCAGCTGATGAGCGGTCAGGTCGACGCGATCCTCGCCGACCTGCCGACCGCCTTCTACATCACGGCGGTGGAGATCCCCAAGGCGTCGATCATCGGGCAGTTCCAGCCCGAGACCGGCGAGCAGGAGGAGTTCGGGATGCTCTTCGAGAAGGGCAACCCGCTCGTCGAGTGTGTCAACCTCGCGCTGGCTGCCCTCGAGGAGGACGGCACGATCGACGCCCTCGAGTCCGAGTGGCTCTCCGACACCGTCGGGGTCCCCGAGCTCCAGTGACCGAGCTCCAGTGAGCTGGGAGCCCAGCGCCCGCGAGCTCGAACGCAGGTCGGTGCGCCAGTCGCTGCGCACCCGCTCGATGCTGGTGACCACGACGGCCCTGGTCGTCTTCTTCGGGCTGCTCGTCCTGGGGGTCGCGTCGTCGCCGGGCTGGCCGACGATCCACGAGACCTTCTTCAACGGCGAGGACGCGAAGGCGTCGTTCCCCGCGATCCTTGAGGGCTTCTGGCTCAACGTGAAGATGTTCCTGATCGCCGAGCCGTTGATCCTCGTGCTCGCGCTGGTCGTGGCGCTCGCGCGCCAGGCGAGGGCGTCGTGGCTCGTCCCCGTGCGGGTCGTGGCGGTGCTCTACACCGATGTCTTCCGGGGCATCCCGACGATCCTGCTCGTCGTCCTCTTCGCCTTCGGCATGCCCGTGCTCGGCCTCCAAGGCATCCCCCAGAGCCCGTTCTTCTGGGCGACGGTGGCGCTCGTGCTCTCGTACGGCGCCTACGTCGCCGAGGTGTTCCGGGCCGGCATCGAGTCGATCCATCCGTCCCAGGTCGCCAGCGCGGAGGCGCTCGGACTGGGACGCGGTCAGACCATGCGGCACGTCGTCGTCCCGCAGGCCGTGCGCCGGGTCGTCCCGCCGCTCCTCAACGACTTCGTGTCGCTCCAGAAGGACACGGCGCTGGTGTCGTCGGTCGCGGTCTTCGACGCCATGTTCGCCGCCCGCGACTACGCCGCCTACAACTTCAACTACACGTCCCTGGTGGTGGTGGCCGGCTTCTTCGTCGTGATGACCGTGCCGCTGGCGCGGCTCACCGACTGGCTCTCCCGTCGCTACTCCGACCGCGAGCGGGCGGGGCAGGTCCGATGACCCCGGCCGAGGCGACAGCGCTTCTCGAGGCGCAGGGCGTGCGCAAGTCGTACGGCGACCGCGTCGTCCTCCAGGACGTCGACCTCACCGTGCAGACCGGTGACGTCGTCTGCCTGATCGGCTCGTCGGGGTCCGGCAAGTCGACGCTGCTGCGCTGTCTCAACCTGCTCGAGGACATCGACGACGGCGTGATCCGCTTCGAGGGGCGGGAGATCTCCGACCCGCGGGTGGACAAGCGCGACGTGCGCCGCCGCATCGGCATCGTCTTCCAGGCCTACAACCTCTTCCCCCACCTGTCCGTGCTCGACAACATCACCCTCGCGCCCCGGAAGGTGCACGGTCTCGGTCGCACCGAGGCCGAGACGCGGGCCCGCGAGCTGCTCGACCGCTTCGGCCTGGGCGAGCACGCCAAGAGCCACCCGGACCGGCTGTCCGGTGGCCAGCAGCAGCGGGTCGCCCTGGTGCGTGCGCTCGCGACGAGGCCATCGCTGTTGCTGCTCGACGAGATCACCGCCGCGCTCGACCCCGAGCTCACTGCCGGCGTCCTCGATGCCGTGCGCACGCTGGCCGCAGAGGGCACCACGATGGTGCTGGCCACCCACGAGATGGCGTTCGCCCGGGACGTGGCGACCACGGTCTGCTTCCTCGAGAGGGGCGTGATCCTCGAGCAGGGCCCGCCCGAGCAGATCTTCACCGACCCGCGCGAGCAGCGGACGCGTGAGTTCCTCCGACGGGTGCTGCCCGCGTGAGCGACCAGACCGGTGAGTACCGGCTGGGGCAGGGGACCGGACCCCTTCGCGGCGTGAAGGTCGTCGAGCTGGCCGGCATCGGACCGGGCCCGCACGCCTGCATGCTCCTGGCGGACCTCGGCGCCGACGTCGTCCGCGTCGACCGTCCTGGTGGGGCCGTCCTGTCGACCGGCGACGTGGACGTGATGAACCGCGGCCGCCCTCGTCTCGAGGCCGACCTCAAGTCGCCCGACGGCGTGGCGCTCGTGCTCGACCTCGCGGAGCGCGCCGACGTGCTGGTCGAAGGGATGCGCCCCGGAGCCGCCGAGCGTCTGGGACTCGGGCCCGACGACTGCTGGACCCGCAACGCGGCCCTGGTCTACGGCCGGATGACCGGTTGGGGTCAGGACGGTCCGCTCGCGCAGACCGCCGGTCACGACCTCAACTACCTGGGCGTCGCCGGGGTGCTGCACGGTCTCGGCCAGGACCCGGCGCGACCGCACTTCCCCGGCAACCTGCTCGGCGACTTCGGCGGCGGGTCGACGTACCTCGTCATCGGCGTCCTGGCCGCGCTGCTCGAGGCCCGGGTCTCCGGGCAGGGCCAGGTCGTCGACGCCGCGATCGTCGACGGTGTCGCGCACCTCGACGCGATCCAGGTGGGGCTGCTCGCGTCGGGCATGGCCGGGCCGCAGCGGTTGAGCGGCGTGCTGGACGGCGGGGCTCCCTTCTACGACGTCTACGAGACCGCGGACGGGCAGCACCTCACGGTCGCTCCGCTGGAACCGCAGTTCTGGTCGGCGTTCCAGGAGCTGTTGGGCGTCTCGTTGCCGGATCGCGACGACCCGTCCTCGTGGCCGCGTCTTCGGCGCGCCCTCTCGGACGTCTTCTTGACCCGTTCGGCGTCGGACTGGCTCGACCTCTTCGAGGGTTCCGACGCCTGCGTGGGGCCGGTGACGGGGTACGCCGACGCGCCCGGCCACCCCCACCTCGCCGCACGCGGCACCTTCGTGGAGCACGACGGCGTCGTGCAGCCGGCTCCCGCACCGCGCTTCTCGCGCACTCAGGCAAGCCTGCGCGACGACCTGCCTGACGACCCGGCCGAGGTGCTCGCAGCCTGGGGTCTCGACTGAGGGCTCGCAAGCTCGCTGCTCGACCACCGGGTGTGACCCACCGGTAATCTCGCAGCATGGGGTCCGGACTCAGCTCGACCACCGGCACGGTCGACACGATCATCGTCGGTGCCGGCCTCTCGGGCATCGGCGGCGCGGCCCGGCTCGGCATGGAGCACCCCGACCACGACTACCTCGTCCTCGAGGGCCGCGAAGCCAGCGGCGGCACGTGGGACCTCTTCCGCTACCCCGGCATCCGCTCCGACTCCGACATGTACACCCTGGGCTACCGCTTCAAGCCGTGGACCGGGGAGAAGGCGCTCGCTGACGGGTCCTCGATCCTCGAGTACGTCCGCGAGACCGCGCGCGAGCACGACGTCGAGCGACGCATCCGCTACTCCCACCGCGTGGTGGCCGCCGAGTGGAGCTCCACCACCGCGCGCTGGACCGTGACCGCCCAGACCCCCGACGGCGTCAGGCTCTTCGAGTCGCGCTTCCTCTGGGCGACGACCGGCTACTACGACTACGACGAGCCCTACGCCGCGGTGATCCCCGGCCTCGACGACTTCGGCGGTCAGGTGGTGCACCCGCAGCACTGGCCCGAGGACCTCGACTACGCGGGCAAGCGCGTCGTGGTGATCGGCTCGGGAGCGACCGCCGTGACGCTGGTGCCGGCGATGGCCCAGGGGGGTGCCGGGCACGTGACGATGCTGCAGCGCTCGCCGACCTACGTGCTGCCGCTGCCGGAGGTCGACCCCGTCGCGGCGAGGCTGCGCCGGTGGCTTCCCGAGAAGGCGGCCTACAAGGCGACGCGGGCCAAGAACATCGCGGTCGCCGTGGCGTCGTACCAGATCGCCCGCCGGCGACCCGGGCTCGCCAGGGAGTTCGTCCGCAAGGCCAACGTGCGTTCGCTGCCCGAGGGCTACCCGGTCGACCGCGACTTCAAGCCGGCGTACGACGTGTGGGACCAGCGCCTGTGCCTGGTGCCCGACGGCGACCTCTTCCGCGCGATCCGGCACGGTCAGGCCGAGGTCGTGACCGACACCATCGCCGGCTTCACCGAGGGCGGCGTCGTGCTCGCGTCGGGCCGCACTCTCCCCGCAGATATTGTCGTGACGGCAACAGGTCTGCAGCTGCTCCCCTTCGGCGGCATCCCGGTCAGCGTCGACGGCCGCGAGATCAAGCTGCCGGAGACGATGGCCTACCGCGCGCTGATGCTGTCGGGCGTGCCCAACTTCGTCTTCACGATCGGCTACACCAACGCCTCGTGGACCCTCAAGGCCGACCTGGTCGCCGACTACTTCTGCCGCCTGGTCGGGCACGTCGACGAGCACGGCTACCGCTCGTTCGTCGCGGACCGCGACCCCACGGTCACCGAGGTGCCCCTGATGGACTTCTCGTCGGGGTACGTCGTCCGCGCGTTGGCGCAGCTGCCCAAGGGCGGCGACCGGGAACCCTGGAAGCTGCGGCAGAACTACCCCTACGACGTGCGCACGATCCGGAAGGCCCCGCTCGAGGACGGCGCGCTCCGCTTCTCGTGTTGATTCACCGGTTGCCGGACCCGGCCAGTAGGCTGGAACCACGGTTCCCGTCCAGTCTTGCCTCGGGATCTCCCGCGAAGCCCTTTCCAGGGCTCGCCGCCCGCTCAGGGCCCGCAGCTTTCTTGCGTTGGTGAGACACCAACACCGAAACGACTTTCACTTGTCTTCTGCACCGACCCTCGCCGCCGCCACCTTCTCCGGCCTCGGCGTCCCCACCCACCTCGCTGCCGTGCTCTCCGAGCGCGACATCACGACCCCGACTCCCATCCAGCAGGTCACGCTGCCCGACTCGCTCGCGGGTCGCGACGTGCTCGGCCGCGGCCGCACCGGCTCCGGCAAGACCTACGCGTTCCTGCTCCCGCTCGTCGCCCGGCTCCAGGCCTCGCGTCGTACGCCGCGCAAGGGCGCCCCGCGCGCCCTCGTGCTCGCGCCGACCCGTGAGCTGGTCGGCCAGATCGAGGCGGCCCTGAAGCCCCTCGCCGACGCTGCAGGCCTGTCCACGCTGGTGATCTACGGCGGCGTCGGCCAGGGCCCGCAGGTGCGCGGCCTCCAGCGCGGCGTCGACATCGTGCTCGCCTGCCCCGGCCGGCTCGAGGACCTGATGGGCCAGCGACACTGCTCGCTCGGCGACATCGAGGTCACCGTGCTCGACGAGGCCGACCACATGGCCGACCTCGGCTTCCTGCCGTCCGTCCGCAGGATCCTGGCCGCCACCCCGGCCGACGGCCAGCGTCTGCTCTTCTCGGCCACGCTCGACGCGGCCATCGACACGCTGGTCAAGCGCTTCCTCAACAACCCCGTGACCCACCAGGCCGACTCGGCCCAGTCCCCGGTCACCAAGATGGAGCACCACGTGCTCCACGTCGACCGTGCGCAGCGCGTGCCCGTGCTCGTCGACCTGGCCAGCGCGCCCGGTCGCACGATGGTCTTCACCAGGACCAAGCGCGGCGCCAAGGTGCTGGCCAAGCAGCTCAACCAGAGCGGTGTGCCCGCCGTCGAGCTCCACGGCAACCTCAGCCAGGGTGCCCGCACCCGGGCCATGGACGCCTTCCACTCCGGCAAGGCCACGACCCTGGTCGCCACCGACATCGCGGCCCGCGGCATCCACGTCGACAACGTGGCGCTCGTGGTCCACGCCGACCCGCCCGCCGAGCACAAGGCCTACCTCCACCGTTCGGGCCGCACCGCCCGGGCGGGTGCCGCCGGCAAGGTCATCACGCTGATGACCAACGACCAGGTGCGCGACGTGCGCGCGCTCAGCCGCGCGGCGGGCATCTCGCCCAGGACGACGGTCGTCGACGGTGTGAAACACCCCATGCTGCGGACGCTGGCCCCTGGCGACCGGACCCTGGTCGACGGCGGGCTGGTGCTCGAGCTCAAGGAGATGCCGGCCTACGGCGGCCGCGGTGGTCGTCAAGGCGGGGGTCAGGGCGGGGGTCAAGGCGGGGGTCAGGGCGGGGGTCAAGGCAGGCGCCAGGGTGCCCCCTCCGGCAACCGCTCGGGCGGGCCGCGTCGCAAGCCGCGCGGCTCCGGCGGCGGCACCGGGGCTCCTTCCGCATCGTCCGGCTCGTCCAAGGGCGGCTCGAACGGCGGTCGTCGTCGTGGTGGCGGCGGACGCACCGGTGCGCCCGCGGCCGCTCGCGGCGGCTCCAGCCACAGCGCCGCGTCGTTCAGCTCGCGCTGACGCCGGCCGGCCCCCTACCCCTGGGGGTGTTTGGCGGCTCCTGTCCGAGTGTCACGCTCGAAGGACACCGACGAGAGGACACAGCATGGGACTGGACGACAAGGCCAAGCACAAGCTCGAAGAGGTGGGCGGCAAGGCGAAGGAGACCACCGGACGCGCGACCGACGACGAGTCGCTCGAGGCGGAGGGTCGCGCCGACCAGTCCGAGGCCAACGCGAAGCAGGCCGGCGACAAGGTCAAGGACGCTGCCGGCAACGTGAAGGACGCGTTCAAGAACTAGGTCTCGACTGAGCTCGACCACCGGCTCGACCACCGGCTCGACCACCGGCTCGACCACCGGACGATGAGGCCCGCCTGGCGATGTTCGCCCGGCGGGTCTCGTCCATCCCGGCCTCGTACGCCGCGACGAGGCTGCTGATCGAGAGCGGCTTGAGCCGCTCGACGACCTCCTGGATCCGCTCGGGCGACGCACCCGTCTCCCGGTAGTGCGACCAGACCTGGGTGCGGAAGACCTCGTAGAGCTCCTCGGCGATGGCCCGGCCGTGCTCGGCGTACACCTTCGCCGCGGCGCGCGCGGCCTCGACGGGGTAGCCCAGGTCGAGCAGCCCCACGGCGACGGAGAGCTGCGAGAGCGCGACGCTCCACCTGCCCCGGCCGACGGGCTCGACCACGCCGAGCGACGTGAGGGTCTCGAGGTCGTCGGCGCTGAGCGCCCGCCCGGCCCGGCGGTTGAGCTCGGCGCGCGTCAACGTCGTCGGGTGGTCGGCGTGCCAGGGAGCCAGCATCGTGCGGTGCAGCGCGATGTCCTCGGGAGTGGCGTGGTCGGGGATCTGGGCGACGTACCGCTCGATGGCCGCGAGCGTGAAGCCGTGCCCCTGCAGCTCCTGCACCAGCTCGAGCCGGGCGACGTGGTCGGCGGTGTAGTAGCCCGAGCGACCACGGCGGATCGGTGGCGGCACCAGGCCGCGGGCGGTGTAGAACCGCACGTTGCGCACGGTCAGGCCGACGCGGTCGGTCAGCTGGACGAGGGTCAACAGCCCGTCAGGGGCTGGTTCCGTGACAGCCACCACACTCCTTTCGATCTTGACAGTGATGGTGTCACAATCGAACGCATGGCAGAAGCATTCGTCTACGACCACGTGCGTACGCCGCGTGGCAAGGGCAAGACCGTCGGCAGCCTCCACGAGGTCAAGCCGGTCGATCTGGTGGTCGGACTCCTCGACGAGATCCGCGCCCGCAACCCCCAGCTCGACCCGGCCGGCGTCGACGACGTCGTGCTCGGCGTGGTGACGCCGATCGGCGACCAGGGCGGTGACATCGCCAAGACCGCAGCGCTCGCCGCAGGATTCCCCGAGACCGTCGCCGGGGTGCAGCTCAACCGCTTCTGCGCCTCCGGGCTGGAGGCCGTCAACCAGGCGGCTCAGCGGGTGCGCAGCGGGTTCGAGGACCTCATCCTCGCCGGCGGCGTCGAGTCGATGAGCCGGGTGCCCATGGGCTCCGACGGCGGTGCCTGGGCGGCCGACCCCGCCACCGCGCTGACCACCGGCTTCGTGCCCCAGGGCATCGGTGCCGACCTGATCGCCACCTTGGGGGGCTGGACCCGCCACGACGTCGACGCGTACGCCGCCGAGTCGCACCACCGAGCCGCGAAGGCCTGGGCCAACGGCTACTTCTCCGACTCCGTCATCCCGGTGCGCGACCAGAACGGTCTCGTCGTCCTCGAGCACGACGAGATGGTGCGGCCCGACACCAGCGCCGAGGGCCTGGCGGCGCTGAAGCCGTCGTTCGCCCAGATGGGCAGCGACGCCGGGTTCGACGACGTGGCGCTCGAGAAGTACCACTGGGTCGAGCGGATCGACCACGTCCACCACGCCGGCAACTCCTCTGGCATCGTCGACGGCTCCGCCCTGATGCTGATCGGATCCGAGGCCGCCGGCGCTGCGCACGGCCTCGCCCCGCGGGCTCGCGTGCTCGCGACCGCGGTGTCGGGCGCCGACCCGACGATCATGCTGACCGGTCCGGCCCCGGCGTCGCGCAAGGCGCTGGCCAAGGCCGGTCTCGAGGTCGACGACATCGACCTCTTCGAGATCAACGAGGCCTTCGCAGCCGTCGCCATGCGCTTCATGCGCGACCTCGACATCTCGCCCGAGATCACCAACGTCAACGGCGGCGCCATCGCCATGGGCCACCCGCTCGGCGCCACCGGCGCGATGATCCTCGGCACCCTCGTCGACGAGCTCGAGCGTCGCGACCTGCGGCGCGGCCTCGCCACCCTCTGCGTCGGCGGCGGCATGGGTATCGCGACTGTGGTCGAGCGTGTGTGACGGCGGAGCCGTCACCACACGCGACCCTGCGAAGCCGTGACCCGCGTGTCGAGACCCGGTGAGACGAGAGAAGACCTGAACCACGTGACCGACAAGGAGAACGACATGGTCTCGACAAGCTCGACCAACGAAGTGCTGTCCGCGGTCCGCTACGACCGCGACGACGACGGCATCGTCACGCTCACGCTCGACGACCCGACGGCGAACGCCAACACGATGAACGAGCTCTACAAGGACTCGATGATCGCCGCCGTCGATCGCCTCCACGACGAGGTCGACGACGTGACCGGTGTCGTCGTCGCCAGCGCCAAGAAGACCTTCTTCGCCGGTGGCGACCTGCGCTCGATAGTCACCGCCACGCGGCAGGACGCCCCCGAGATCTTCGCCCTCTGCGAGGAGATCAAGCACGGGCTGCGTCGCCTCGAGACGTTCCCGCGCCCCGTGGTCGCGGCCATCAACGGCGCCGCGCTCGGCGGTGGTCTCGAGATCGCCCTGGCCGCCAACCACCGCATCGCGGTGGACGACCCGCGCGTCGAGCTCGGGCTCCCCGAGGCCACGCTCGGCCTGCTGCCCGGCGGTGGCGGCCTCACCCGCGTCGTACGTCTGCTCGGCCTCCAGGACGGCCTGATGGAGGTGCTGCTGCAGGGCACCCGCTTCCGTCCCGCCCAGGCCAAGGAGAAGGGCCTGGTCGACGAGCTGGTCGGCAGCCAGGACGAGCTCGTCCCGGCCGCCAAGGCCTGGATCAAGGCCAACCCGGAGAGCAGCCAGAACCCCTGGGACGCGCCGGGCTACAAGATGCCGGGCGGCTCGCCGAAGAGTCCGGCGCTGGCGCAGTTCCTGCCCGCCTTCCCCGCGCTGCTGCGCAAGCAGCTGAAGGGTGCGGACTACCCGGCACAGCGGGCCATCATGTCGGCCGCGGTCGAGGGCGCGCAGGTGGACTTCGAGACGGCGTCGCGGATCGAGTCGCGCTACTTCACCAGGCTCGTCACCGGTCAGCAGTCGAAGAACATGATCCAGGCGTTCTTCTTCGACCTGCAGGCCATCAACGCCGGCAAGCTCAGGCCCGCCGACGTGCCGGCGTACACCGCCACCAAGGTGGGCGTCCTGGGTGCCGGGATGATGGGCGCCGGCATCGCCTACGTCTGCGCCAAGGCGGGCATGCAGGTCGTGCTGAAGGACGTCTCGGCCGAGAACGCCGAGCGCGGGAAGGCCTACAGCGCCGGCATCCTCGACAAGGCGATCTCCCGCGGGCGCAGCACGGAGGACAAGAAGGCGGCGCTGCTCGACCGGATCCTGCCCACCGGCGACGCGGCCGACCTGGCCGGCTGCGACCTCGTGATCGAGGCGGTCTTCGAGGACCCGTCGCTCAAGGCCAAGGTCTTCGCCGAGGTCGCCGAGCACGTCGACCCCGGCAGCCTTCTTTGCAGCAACACCTCGACGCTGCCGATCACCGAGCTCGCCGCCGGCGTCGACCGGCCGGCCGACTTCATCGGACTGCACTTCTTCAGCCCCGTCGACAAGATGCCCTTGGTCGAGATCATCAGAGGCAAGGAGACCTCCGACGAGGCGCTGGCCAAGGCCCACGACGTGGTCCGCCAGATCGCGAAGACACCGATCGTCGTCAACGACAGCCGGGGCTTCTACACCTCGCGCGTCATCGGCTTCATGGTCAACGAGGGCCTCGCGATGCTCGCCGAGGGCGTGCACCCGCAGTCCATCGAACGCGCCGCGACCCAGTCCGGCTACCCGGTCGGTCCGCTCCAGCTCAGCGACGAGCTCAACATGGAGCTGATGGCCAAGATCGCCAAGGCCACCCGCGAGGCCGCGCTCCGTGATTCGGCAGGGGGAGAGGGTGCCGCCCCGACGGAGCACCCCGGCGGCCGGGTCGTGGAGCGCATGCTCGAGATCGGGAGGCCGTCCAAGCTCAAGGGCGCGGGCTTCTACGAGTACGCCGACGGCAGGCGACAGTCGCTGTGGGCCGGCCTGGCCGAGGAGTTCCCGGTCGCTGCCGAGCCGATCCCGTTCCGTGACGTGAAGGACCGGATGCTCTTCGCCGAGGCGCTCGAGACCGCCAAGTGCTTCGAGGAGGGCGTGCTCGACTCCGCCGCGGCGGCCAACATCGGCTCGATCATGGGCATCGGCTTCCCGCCCGGCGCCGGTGGTGCCGCGCAGTTCATGACCGGGTACCAGGACCCCGCCGACCCGGACGGCCCGGTCGGTCTCGAGGTGTTCGTGGCCCGGGCCGACGAGCTCGCGGCGGCGTACGGCGAGCGCTTCCGGCCGACCGAGCGGTTGCGCGAGATGGCGGAGAAGGGCGAGACCTTCCCCGCGTAGGCCTGCGGCAGGGCGTGGGACGCGGCTTTACCGAATCCGGCGACGGCCAAGGCTGATTCGGGGAGAATCCTCGGGTGACTTCCCCTGACCGTCCTCCCGTCGTCGACGTGGTGGGCCTGCACGTCCGCTTCGGCGAGGTCGAGGCCGTCGCCGGTGTCGACCTGCAGGGCCACGCCGGCCAGGCGACCGCGCTGCTGGGCCGCAACGGCGCTGGGAAATCGACGACCATGCGGGTGCTCGCCGGCGTGGTGCCGCCGACCGCCGGCGAGGTCCGGGTGGCGGGTCTCGACGTCCGACGCCACACCCTCGAGGTGAAGCGGCTCGTCGGCTACTGCCCCGACGTGGGCGGCCTCGTGCCGCGCGCCACCCCCTGGGAGCACCTGCAGCTCTCGGCCCGGTTGCGGCGCCTCGACGACTGGGAGAAGCGGGGCCGCGACCTGCTCGAGCGCTTCGAGCTCGGCGACGTCGCCCACCGCATCACCGCCGGCTTCTCGCACGGCATGGGCCGCCGGCTGTCCGTGGTGCTGGCGTCCCTGCACGAGCCCCAGGTGCTGCTCCTCGACGAGCCCTTCGACGGGGTCGACCCGATCGGCGTGGAGGCCACCTTCGAGATCATCGCCGACGCGCGCTCGCGCGGCGCCTGCGTGCTGATCTCGACGCACCTGCGCGAGCTGGCGATCCAGGCCTGCAGCACGGTCCTCGTCATGCGTGGCGGTTCCCGCGTCGCCACGGTCGACGCGGGCGACATGGTCGGGGAGGACGGCGCCCGTGCCTACCGCGCTCTCCTGGACTGAGACCACCAGGGCGATCCGCGACGTCGGCCACCTCGCGTGGTTCCGCAGCGCGGCGACCAAACGTCGTACGGCCTCGCGTTGGGGCGTCGGCATCATCGCTGCCATCACGACCCTGGCGGCGACGTTGCCGGCGTACACCGAAGTCTTCCGCACCGACGAGCACATCCGGGACGTGCTCCTCGTCCTGCCGTCCGCCATCGGCGCGTTCCTCCTGATCAACGTGATGTCGGGCATCGCGTCGGGAGGTGGTCGCGAGCTCCTGTCGCGCGAGCAGGGCGTGACCTTCCCGGTGAGCCCGACGACCGACCACCTCGGAGCGCTGCTCCTGACGCCGCTCAACGTCGCCTGGCTCGTGCAGAGCTGGACCCTGCTGGGGGCGATGTCGTTCGGCAACGGCCCCGACGGACTGTGGGGCGCCCAGCTGGTGGTCGTGCTCTGGATCGTCGCGGCCACCTGCGCCGCGCAGGTGGTGGCCTGGGCCGGCGAGGCCGTCCGCCGCGGCCCGGCGGGCATCCTGATCATGCGACTGGTCGGTGCCGCGCTCGGTGTGGCCGCCGGTGCGCTCTATCTCTTGGGCAAGGTCGGCGCCACCTTGGACGCGCTGCCGAGCACCCAGGTGGTGCTGGGTGCGCTGTCGGCTCACTCCGGCAACTGGGACCGGTTCTTCGGCACCGTCGCCCTCCTGCTCCTGTCGGTCCCCCCGCTCGTCGCGCTCGGCGCGGTCGCCGCGCACCTTGCGGCCCGGCGGCACCCGCGTGACGAGCTGCGCCTCGAGAGCGAGGCCCACTCGCCGCGGCCGATGGCGAGCACGAGCTTCATGAGCCTGGTCCGGACCGACCGTGCCTCGGTGTGGCGGGTCGTCCCGATGCGCCGAGGGATCGTGTTCCTCGCCTTCGGACCCGGCATCGTCGGCCTGGCCGGCGACCTCGACTGGCCCCAGCTGACGATCCTCCCCGGCCTGGTCGCCTCGGGTGGTGCCCTCCTCTTCGGCGTGAACATGTGGTGCCTGGAGGGACGCGGCGCGCTGTGGCGCGAGAGCCTGCCGATCTCGCCGGGGACCGTCTTCAGTGCGCGCGTCGTGGTGCTCCTGGAGTTCCTGCTGCTGTCCTCGGGCTTCACCATCCTGCTGTCCTCGCTCCGGGCGGGTCTCCCGTCGTCACACGAGCTGGCCTCGATCGTGGCGACCTGGCTGGTGGTGATCATGCAGGTCGTCTCGGCGGCGACGCGATGGTCGCTCAAGAAGCCCTTCGCCGTCGACCTCCGCTCGGCGCGGGCGACGCCCGCGCCGCCGGGCGTGATGGTCGGTTACTCGGCGCGCCTCGCGGTCTGCACGACCTTCACCAGCCTGATCTTCTCCGGGCTGGCCAGGATCCCGGCCTGGGAGCTGTCGGTCCTCGTCGCGCTGCCGTTCCTGGCGTGGTCGGCCGGTCGCGTCGTGATTGCGCGCGCCGACTGGATGGACCCCTTCACGCGGGTGCGCGTGGTCTCCACCGTCGCGGGCTGAACCGCTGGATCGGCGCAGGGCCGACTAGGGTCCGAGCATGCGCAGGGTCCTGGTCACCGGTGCCGCGCGCGGGCTGGGCGAGGCCCTGGTGCGGGCGTTCCGGACCCGTGGCGACGAGGTGCTGGCCACCGACCGTGACACAGCGGCGGAGATCGACCTGGCCCTCGACGTGACCAGTCCCGACGACTGGACAGCCGCGCGCGCCGCTGTCGAGGCGCGTTGGGGCGGGCTCGACGTCCTGGTCAACAACGCCGGCGTCGCCGGCGGCGGCCGCCTCGACGTCGCGGGGCTCGACGAGTGGCGCTGGATCACCGAGATCAACCTCTTCGGGGTGGTGCAGGGGACGGCGGCGTTCGTGCCGGTCTTCAAGCGCCAGGGGTCCGGCCACGTGGTCAACGTCGCCTCGCTGGCCGGGCTGGTCCACCCGGCCGGGATGGCGTCGTACAACGCGGTCAAGGCGGCGGTGGTCGCCCTCACCGAGACGACCGGCCACGAGCTTGCCGCCCACGGCGTGCGGGCCAGCGTCGTGTGCCCGTCGTACTTCCGCACCGACCTCGTCACCCGCATGCAGGGCCGCGACAAGGCGCTGAGCCAGGTGATCGCCCAGCTCGTCGCGGACTCGCCGCTGGGTCCGGAGGACATCGCGGCGGCCGTGCTCGACGGGATCGACCGGGGCGACGAGCTGATCCTCCCCGACCCCGCCGCGCGTGCGGCGTACGCGCTGAAGACGACCGACCGGGCGGCGTACGACGCCCAGCTCCGACGCCAGGCAGCCCGCCTCGAGATGCTGCCGGACGGCGTCGGTGAACGGCCTGCCGATGAGTGACGAGCCGGTCGCGCTCCGCGACGAGGACGCCTTCGACGTCGGCGCCGTGACGGTGTGGCTCCGCGCGGCGGTGGGCGACGAGGACGCCGGCGTGGTCGCGGGAGAGCCAGAGGTGCGGCAGTACCCCGGCGGTGCCTCCAACCTGACCTACCTGCTGCGCTTTCCCGCAGGCGACCTGGTGCTGCGGCGGCCACCCGTGGGGGCGAAGGCGCGCGGAGCCCACGACATGGGGCGTGAGTTCCGCATCCAGGCGGCGCTGCGCCCGGTCTTCCCCAAGGTGCCGCGGATGGTGGCGCACTGCGACGACGACTCCGTGCTGGGCTCGGAGTTCTACGTGATGGAGCGGGTCGTCGGGGAGATCCCGCGACGCGAGCTGCCCTGGCCGCTGGACGCGGCGGCCTGCGACGCTCTGTGTGCTCGCGCTTGGGGTCTGCTCGTCGACCTGCACTCCGTCGACGTCGCCGCCGTGCCCGAGCTCGCGGCGCTCGGGCGGGGCGAGGGGTACGTCGCCCGCCAGGTCGCCGGATGGACCGAGCGGCTCGCACGGGCCGCCACCCACGACCTCGGCGCCTGGGGCTCGATCACGACCTGGCTCGACGACGTGCAGCCGCCGGATGCCGGGGTGTGCCTGATCCACAACGACTTCCGGCTCGACAACTTGGTGCTGACCCGAGGCGCGCCCCGGATGGTGCCTGAGGTCGCGGCCGTGCTCGACTGGGAGCTCGCGACCGTCGGCGACCCGCTGATGGACCTCGGGGGCGCCCTGGCGTACTGGATCGAAGCCGGCGACGACGACGCCATGCAGCGCTTCCGACGGCAGCCGAGCCACCTGCCGGGCATGTGGACCCGGGCCGAGGTGGTGGCTCAGTACGCCGCTGCCACCGGTCGGGTCGTGTCGGCTGAGGCGTGGCGCTTCTACGAGGTCTTCGGGTTGTTCCGGCTCGCGGTGATCGCGCAGCAGATCTGGTACCGCTACGCGCTCGGCGAGACCACCAACCCGGCGTACGCCGTGTTCGGGCCGGCGGTGGAGATGTTGCGGCTGCGCTGTCTGCGTCTGATCGAGGGCCGGGCAGCGAGCGGATAGTCGGAATCCCTTGCCGGGCTCTTGGGGAAGGTGTGCCTACCGGGTATGCATACGTGGTATACATACCCGGTAGGCAACCCATGAGGAGTCTCCATGTCGGTCCGACAGGCACTGTTGGCGCTGCTCGACGAGCAGCCGCGCTACGGCTACCAGCTGCGCAGCGAGTTCGAGCAGCGGACGGGGGCGGCATGGCCGCTGAACGTCGGGCAGGTCTACACGACGCTGGCCCGGTTGGAGCGCGACGGCTTCGTCGAGGGTGCGGGCGACGACGGCGACGGGCACGTGATGTACCGCGTCACCGAGCAGGGGCGGGCCGAGGTCGCGGCGTGGTTCACCACGCCGGTGGGTCGGACGCAGCCGCCGCGCGACGAGCTGGCGATCAAGCTGGCGATGGCGGTCACCGTGCCGGGCGTCGACGTCGGCACCGTCATCCAGCAGCAGCGAACCGCCACGATGGGGGCGTTGCAGGACTACACCAGGCTCAAGCAACGCGCCGGGAGCACGGAACCCGCGGAGCTGGCCTGGTCGCTGGTGCTCGACTCGATGGTCTTCGCCGCCGAGGCCGAGATCCGCTGGCTCGACCACTGCGAGGCACGGGTCCGCAGGGCGGCCGCCGAGGCGCGTGCGACAGCGTCGACCAGCGACGTTCCCACCGCGGCCGAGGAGGTCGCTCGATGAGCGCCGTGCTGCGGCTCGACGACGTGACCAGGGTGCACGGCTCGGGCCCGACCGAGGTCCACGCGCTGCGCGGCATCTCCTTCGCCGCCCACGCAGGCGAGCTGGTCGCGGTCATGGGCCCGTCGGGCTCGGGCAAGTCGACGCTGCTCACGCTGGCCGGCGGACTGGACACGCCGACGACCGGCACGGTCACCGTCGAGGACGCCGACCTGGCGGCCCTGGGCAACGTCGGGCGAGCCCGGATGCGGCGTACGTCGATCGGCTACGTCTTCCAGGACTTCAACCTGATCCCCGCGCTGACGGCAGCGGAGAACGTCGCGCTCCCGCGCGAGCTCGACGGCGAGCGCCGCGGGCCTGCCCTCAGGGCCGCACTGGCCGCGTTGGAGGAGGTCGGCATCGCGGACCTGGCCGAGCGGTTCCCCGACGAGATGTCGGGCGGCCAGCAGCAACGCGTCGCGATCGCACGCGCCGTGGTCGGGGAGCGGCGGCTCATCCTCGCCGACGAACCCACCGGCGCCCTCGACACCGACACGGGAGAGGAGATCCTGCGGCTGCTGCGCCTGCGCTGCGACGCCGGCGCCGCCGGGGTGCTGGTCACCCACGAGGCCAGGCACGCCGCCTGGGCCGACCGGGTGGTCTTCCTGCGTGACGGCGTCGTCGTCGACGAGTCCGGCGCCGACCGGGTCGAGGCGCTGCTCGACGAGGGCGCCCGGCGTTGAACAGGGCGATGACGTTCTTGCACGGCTGGGCTCCGGTGCTCCGGATGGCCCGCCGCGACGCCCTGCGCCACAAGGGCCGCAGCGCCCTGGTGCTGGTGCTCATCGCGCTGCCGGTCCTGGCGGTGACGACGGCCGCGGTCGTCTACTCGACCTTCTCGGTGAACAGCGTCGAGGCGCTCGACCGTGAGCTCGGCGCCGCCGACGCGTTGGTCTCGGTGCGGCCCGGCCAGACCCGCGTGTTGCAGGGGTTCGACCCCGACGACCTCGGCAGGTCCGAGTACGACGAGACGTACCCCGAGCCGACCGCGGCCGCAATCCGCCAGGCGCTCGGCCGCGAAGTACCCCTGGCGCCATTGGTGCACGGTGACGCCCAGTTCGTGACCGAGGCCGGGGTGGCCGACGTCAGCCTCACCGAGCTCGACCTCCACGACCCGTTGGCCGAGGGGATGTTCGAGCTCACGTCCGGACGCCTGCCACGCTCCGCGGGGGAGATCGTGGTCAGCAGCGAGGTCGCCTCGCGTGGTCCGGACGTGGGCTCGACTCTCGAGCTGGGCGAGGGCGCGACGTACGACGTGGTCGGCATCGTCGAGTCGACGACCCTGCGCGAGGCCGACCTGGCGGTCGGCATGCCCGGCGCGCTCGGGCTGGCAGAGGGCGACCACTACGGCACGGACTACCTCGTGGGTGGCGGTCCGGTGAGCTGGGACGACGTCCGGGCGGTCAACGAGATCGGCGGGCTGGTCGCCTCGCGCTCGGTCCTCACGGACCCACCGCCGCGTTCCGAGCTGCCGCCGGAGATCCAGCAACAACCGACGGGTCGCGACGGCGCCACGGTCGCGGTCGTGGGTCTCATCGTGGTCATGGTGCTCCTCGAGGTCGTGCTGCTGGCGGGCCCGGCGTTCGCGGTGAGCGCGCGCCGACAGTCGCGGACCATCGCGCTGATTGCGGCCTCCGGAGGAACGCCCGCCCAGGCGCAGCGCCTGGTCCTGGCGGGCGCACTGGTGCTGGGTGTCGCCGCATCGGTGACCGGCGTGGTGCTCGGCATCGTCTCCGGCTTCGCGGTGCTGCCGGCGGTGCAGTCCTTCTCGTCGACCTGGTTCGGGCCCTTCGAGGTGCCCTGGCTGTGGCTGGTCGGCGACGCGGCGTTCGGCCTGGCGAGCGCGGTGCTCGCCGCCGGTGCACCCGCCTGGATCGCTTCGCGCCAGGACGTCGTCGCGGTGCTCGCCGGGCGCCGCGGCGACCGGGCGCCGTCGATGCGCTCGCCGATCCTGGGCGTGGTGCTGGTCGCCGTCGGCACCGCCGCGGTCCTCTTCGGCGCGACGAACGGCTCAGGGGGCGAGCTGGCCATCGCGTTCGGCGTGCTGCCCGCCGTCCTCGGCATGATCCTGCTGGTCCCGCTCGTGGTGGCCGGCCTGGCGCGCGCCGGGGGCAGCCTGCCCCTGGTGCTGCGGTATGCCGTCCGCGACGCCGCCCGGCACCGCACCCGCACCGTGCCTGCGGTCGCGGCGGTGGCCGCGACGGTGGCGGGTGTCGTGGCCTTCGGCGTCGGCGGCTCCAGCGACCAGGCGGAGCAGGAGGCGGGCTACCAGCCCGGCTTCCCGGAGGGGATGGCGGTCCTCACCGACGGGGGCCCCACCGCGGACTGGACCGCGAACCGCGCCGCCGTCGGCGCCGCCCTGCCAGGGGCGCGGGTGCAGGAGATCCACGGCGTCAACGAGTGGGGGATGCCCGACGCTGCTTCCTATCTCGCCGTCGGTGTGTACGCCGGGAGGAGCGACCAGACCCCGGGCGGCGTCTGGACCGGCAGCATGCTGGGCTCGGTCGTGGTGGACGACGACGCGACCTCGCTCGCGGTCCTCGGGTTCGCTGACCCGGTCGTCGAGGAGGCTCGGCGGACGCTGGAGGCGGGCGGGATCGTCGGCTTCGCCGACCGGACCGTCGACGCGGACGAGGCGAGGCTCGAGCTCACCGAGTTCGAGGCCGACACAGGAGACGAGGTCGACAGCACGTCGATCTCGCTGCCCGCGCTGTGGGTCCCGATCGACGGGGTGCGCGTGCCCCAGGCGGTCATCCCATCGAGCGTTGCCGAGGAGCACGGGCTCGACGTCGTCACCACGGCTCTCGTCGTCTCCGGCGCCGAGATCGACGAGGCGACCGAGCAGGACCTGGTCGAGGCGCTGGCCGCCCGCACCATGGTCGCGCAGTTCAGCGTCGAGCGCGGCTACGTCGCCGACGACGGCTGGTTCATCGTGATGCTCATCCTCGGCTGCCTGGGTGGCGTGCTCGTGCTCGGCGGGACGCTGACCGCGACGTTCCTGGCGCTCTCCGACGCGCGGCCCGACCTCGCCACGCTGTCGGCGGTGGGCGCCGCTCCGCGCACCGGACGGGGGGTCGCGTCGGCGTACGCGCTCGTGATCGGCGTGACCGGCGCGGTGCTGGGGGCGGTGCTGGGGTTCCTGCCCGGCATCGCGATCACCTACCCCCTCACCAGCGACACCTGGACGCAGCAGATCGACCCGGACCTCCCGTCGCACTACCTCGACGTGCCGTGGGTCCTCGTCCTCGGCCTGGTGGTCGGGCTGCCGCTGCTCACCGCCGCGGTCGTCGGGCTCACCGCGCGCTCACGGTTGCCGCTGGTGGCGCGGCTCGACTGACAGCTCCGCGTCGGCCGTGAGGAGGATGGTCTCTGTTTGCTGACCATCACCGACAAACAAGCAGGCTTGACTGTTTGTTGTGTTGCACGCGACGATCTGCTCGTGACGAGTCCGGCGACCACGCGCGTGCCGCAGGAGGAGCGCACCCGCGTGATGCGGGCGCGGTTGCTGGAGGCGACCGTCGAGTGCCTGGTCGAGAAGGGGTTCGCCGGCACCTCGACCACGGTGGTGTCCGAGCGGGCGGGAGTGAGCAGGGGCGCCCAGCTGCACCACTTCCCGGCCAAGAACGACCTCGTGGTCGCGGCCGTCCGGCACCTGACCGAGCGGCGCGGTGCCGACCTGCGTGCCGCGGTACGCCGGGTGCCCGCCGGGCCGACGCGCACGCGGGCGGTGCTCACCGTGCTCGCCGAGCACTTCACGTCGCCGGTCTTCACCGCCGCCCTCGAGCTGTGGGTGGCGGCCCGCACCGACCCCGCGCTGCTGGCCGCCGTCGCGCCCCTCGAGCTGGAGGTCGGCCGCGAGACGCACCGGCTCGCCGTGGAGGCCCTCGGCGTCGACGAGTCGCAGCCGGGCGCGCGCGAGCTCGTGCAGGCGACCCTCGACCTGCTCCGCGGCCTCGGGCTCGCGGGCACCATCACCGACGACGCCCGGCGGCGCGGCCGGATCCTCGACCAGTGGGCCCGCACGCTCGACACGATGCTGGACCCTGCTCCTGACGCAACGAGCGGAGCGGCGCGATGACCGACAAGACCCAGCTGCTCGACGGCCTGCTCGCGGACCTCAGGGCCGAGACCGACCAGCTGTGGGCGACGGTGTCCGGGCTCGACGACGCCGGGTGGCGCACGCCGACCCCCCCCGAGGGCTGGGACGTCGCCACGCAGGTGGCGCACCTGCTCTGGACCGACGAGGTGGCGGTTGCCGCGGCCCGGGCGAGGACCGACCCGACCCCGTGGGACGACGTCGTCGCTGCCGCGCTCGCCGACCCCGCCGGGTACGTCGACACCGCCGCCCGTGAGATCGCCACGCTCTCGCCGCAGGCACTCCTGGCCCGGTGGGGTGCGGCGCGCGACGCGCTCGGCACGACGCTGCGGGCCTACCCGGTGGGAGAGCGGATGCCCTGGTTCGGCCCGCCGATGTCGGCGGCGTCCATGGCGACCGCGCGCTTCATGGAGACCTGGGCGCACGGCCACGACGTGTACGCCGCGCTCGGCATCGAGCCGGCGGTCACCGACCGCATCCGGCACGTCGCCCACCTCGGTGTGCGCACGCGCAACTTCGCGTTCGCCACCAACGGGCTGGACGCGCCGCTGGAGGAGTTCAAGGTCAGGCTCACCGCGCCGTCGGGCGAGACGTGGGCGTGGGGGCCGGCCGAGGCTCCGCAGTCGGTGCGCGGCTCGGCGTACGACTTCTGCCAGCTGGTGACCCAGCGGATCAACCGCGTCGACACCGACCTCGAGGCGACCGGGCCCGACGCCAACCGGTGGCTCGACATCGCCCAGGCCTTCGCGGGTCTGCCTGGAGCCGGGCGGCCGCCGCGATGACGGCGGTCAGGGTCGGCAACTGCTCGGGCTTCTACGGCGACCGGTTGTCGGCGATGCGCGAACAGCTCGAGGGCGGCAACGGCGAACAGGGTCTGGACGTCCTGACCGGCGACTACCTCGCCGAGCTGACCATGCTCATCCTCGGCCGCGATCTCATGAAGGACCCGTCGCTCGGCTACGCCCGCACCTTCGTCCGGCAGCTCGAGGACTGCCTCGGCCTCGCGCTCGAGCGGGGCGTGCGGATCGTCAGCAACGCGGGTGGGCTCAATCCGTCCGGCCTCGCCGAGCGGCTGCGCGAGGTGGCGCGCGGGCTCGGCCTCGATCCCGCCATCGCCCACGTGGAGGGTGACGACCTGCGACCGGTGGCGACCAGCCTCGGGCTGGGCGAGAAGGCGCTCACCGCCAACGCCTACCTCGGCGGCTTCGGCATCGCCGCCGCCCTCCGAGCCGGGGCGGACGTCGTGGTGACCGGCCGGGTCACCGACGCCTCGCTGGTGGTGGGGGCCGCGGCGGCCCACCACGGCTGGTCCGCCACGTCGTACGACGAGCTCGCGGGCGCGACCGTCGCCGGCCACGTGCTCGAGTGCGGCTGCCAGGCGACCGGCGGCAACTTCTCGGGCTTTGGCATGGTCGACTGGACCCGCCCCCTCGGGTTCCCCGTGGCGGAGATCGCCGCCGACGGGTCGAGCGTGATCACCAAGCACGCCGGCACCGGCGGCGCGGTCACCGTCGACACCGTGACCGCCCAGCTGGTCTACGAGATCCAGTCGACGCGCTACCTCGGACCCGACGTCACCACGCGCCTCGACACGATCGAGCTCGCGCAGGCCGGGTCTGACCGGGTCGAGATCGGTGGCGTCGTCGGCGAGCCCCCGCCGCGACGGCTGAAGGTCTGCCTCAACGAGCTCGGCGGCTTCCGCAACTCCTTCGAGCTGGTGGTCACCGGGCTCGACGCGGAGGAGAAGAAGGCGCTGGTGCGCTCTCAGCTCGAGGCGGCTTGGGGCGAGCGCCGTCCGGCGACGGTCGTGTGGGACGACTCGACCCCCACGCGCTACCGCTGCACCGTGCTCGACCCGTCGCCCGACGTCGCCGGCCGGGGCTTCACCGGCCCCGCCGTCGAGCTCGCGCTGGCGTCGTACCCGGGCTTCACGCTGACCGCACCGCCCGGCCCGGCGACGCCTTACGGCATCTATCGGCCCGCGTACGTCGACCGGAGTTCCGTGACCCAGACGGTCGTCCATGCGGACGGCCGGCGCGAGGTGGTCCCGGACCCGACCGCCTTCTCCGAGACGATCTCTGACGAAGGTCAGCGACCGTCGCCCTACCCCGCACCCCAGGACGTGCGGACCCGGCAGCTGCCGCTCGGCACCTTCGTGCACGCCCGGTCCGGCGACAAGGGCGGCGACGCCAACGTCGGGCTCTGGGTGACGCACGGCTCCCCGACAGCCCGAGCCGACGACGAGCACCGCGCGGCCCGGTTCACCTGGCTCGCCAAGATGATGAGCCCGGTGCGGATCCGCGCGCTGGTGCCGGAGGCAGCCGACCTCGACATCGAGGTCTACCTGCTGCCCAACCTCGGGGCGGTCAACGTCGTCATCCACGGTCTGCTCGGGGACGGGGTCGCGGCCTCGACCCGGATCGACCCGCAGGCCAAGGGGCTCGGCGAGTGGCTGCGCGCGCAGCCGGTGGCGATCGAGACGAGCCTGTTGTGACGGAGAACCGAGAAGCGATGCTGGAGAAGCTGGCGGCGCTGGACGCCGAGCACGCGAGGGCGGTCGCTGGTGGCGGGGCGAAGTACGTCGAGCGTCACCACGCGCGCGGCAAGCTCCTGCCGCGCGAGCGGATCGAGCTCCTCGTCGACGAGGGGTCGGCGTTCCTCGAGCTCTCGCCGCTGGCGGGCTGGGGCTCGGACTTCACTGTCGGCGCCAGCGTCGTCACCGGCATCGGGGTCGTCGAGGGCGTCGAGTGCATGATCACCGCGAACGACCCGACGGTGAAGGGCGGCGCCTCCAACCCCTGGACGGTCAAGAAGATCTTCCGGGCCTCGCAGATCGCCGAGGAGAACGGCCTGCCCACCGTCGCCCTCGTCGAGTCCGGCGGCGCCGACCTGCCGACGCAGAAGGAGATCTTCATCCCCGGCGGGCGGCTCTTCCGCGACATCACCAGGTCGTCGGCCGACCGGCGGCCGACGATCGCGATCGTCTTCGGCAACTCCACCGCCGGTGGCGCCTACGTGCCGGGCATGAGCGACTACACCGTCATGGTGCGCGGGCAGGCCAAGGTGTTCCTCGGGGGGCCGCCACTGGTCAAGATGGCGACCGGCGAGGAGTCCGACGACGAGTCGCTGGGCGGGGCAGACATGCACGCCCGCGTCTCGGGGCTCGCCGACTACCTCGCCGAGGACGAGCACGACGCGCTGCGGATCGGCCGGCGGATCGTGGCGCGGCTCAACTGGCGGAAGGTCTCGGGAGGTCTCGTGACAATCGCCGGCGCGACTTCCTCGACCACAGGCGTTGCGCCTCCGGAGGAGGACCCCGACGGCTTGCTGGATCTGGTGCCGGCCGACCTCAAGGAGCCGTTCGACCCCCGCGAGGTGATCGTCCGCATCTGCGACGGGCGCTCGGCGGAGAACGGTCAGGTCTTCGACGAGTTCAAGCCGCTCTACGGCTCCTCGTTGGTCACCGGGTGGGCTCGGCTGCACGGGCACCCGATCGGCATCCTCGCCAACGCCCAGGGCGTGCTCTTCAGCGAGGAGGCACAGAAGGCGACGCAGTTCATACAGCTCGCCAACCAGGTCGACGTACCGCTGCTGTTCCTGCACAACACCACCGGCTACATGGTCGGCGCGGACTACGAGCAGGGCGGGATCATCAAGCACGGCGCGCAGATGCTCAACGCGGTCTCCAACAGCTCGGTCCCGCACCTGTCGGTGGTGATGGGCGCGTCGTACGGCGCCGGCAACTACGGCATGGCCGGCCGCGCCTTCGACCCGCGGTTCCTCTTCACGTGGCCGTCGGCGAAGTCGGCGGTGATGGGTCCCGCGCAGCTCGCCGGCGTGCTGTCGATCGTCGCGCGCGCCGCCGCGGAGGCGAAGGGGCAGTCCTACGACGAGCAGGGCGACGCCGGCATGCGTGCCTTCGTCGAGCAGTCCGTCGAGGAGGAGTCGCTGCCCTACGTCCTGAGCGGGATGCTCTACGACGACGGCGTCATCGATCCGCGCGACACCCGGACGGTGCTCGGCATCTGCCTGTCGGTGATCGCCACGCGCGGGTGGCGCGGCGGGCAGGGATACGGGGTGTTCCGGCCGTGAAGCGGCTCCTCGTCGCCAACCGGGCCGAGATCGCGTCGCGGGTGTTCCGCACCTGCCGGCGGCTCGGCATCGAGACCGTCGCCGTCCACTCCGACGCGGATGCCGACCTGCCCTACGTCGCCGAGGCCGACCTCGCCGTCCGCTTGCCGGGCGCTGCGCCGGCGGACACGTACCTGCGCTCCGATCTCCTCGTCGAGGCGGCGCGACGTGCTGGGGCGGATGCCGTGCACCCCGGCTACGGCTTCCTGTCCGAGGACGCCGGCTTCGCGCGGACCGTGACCGAGGCCGGCCTGGTCTGGGTCGGCCCCCCGCCGGAGTCGATCGAGCAGATGGGCTCGAAGGTCCGGGCGAAACGGATCATGGCTGCTGCCGGAGTACCTGTGCTGTCAGCGCCGGACCAGCCCACCGACGCCGATCTCCCGCTGCTCGTGAAGGCGTCGGCGGGCGGTGGCGGTCGGGGCATGCGGATCGTGCGGTCGCTCGACGAGCTGCCCGGGGCCATCGAGGAGGCCGGGGCCGAGGCGCTCTCGGCGTTCGGCGACCGGACCGTGTTCGTCGAGCCGTACGTCGAGCACGGCCGCCACGTCGAGGTCCAGGTCGTCGGCTTCCCCGACGGCGTCGTGGTGCTGGGCGAGAGGGACTGCTCGCTGCAGCGGCGGCACCAGAAGGTCGTCGAGGAGACGCCCGCCCCGCTGCTTCCCGACGCGACCCGCGCGAAGCTCCACGATGCGGCACGGTCCGCGGCGGCCGCCATCGACTACCGCGGCGCGGGGACCGTCGAGTTCCTCTACGACGCCGCCGCTGACCGCTTCTTCTTCCTCGAGATGAACACCCGTCTCCAGGTCGAGCACCCGGTCACGGAGCTCGTGTGGGGCGTCGACCTGGTCGAGCTGCAGCTGGCGGTCGCCGAGGTCTCGACTGCGCTCGACCACCGGGCGTCCGGAGACCCGTCCGGACACGCTGTCGAGGTGCGGCTCTACGCCGAGGACCCCGCCGACGACTACCGCCCGCAGTCGGGGGTGCTGACCCGCTTCGAGATCCCAGAGGGCGACGGAATCAGGGTGGACGCCGGGTACGCCACCGGGTCGGTCGTGTCGACGCACTACGACGCGATGCTGGCCAAGGTGATCTGCCACGCCCCGTCGCGGGAGGAGGCGATCCGACGCCTCGCGGACACGTTGTCGCGGGCGCGGATCCACGGGGTGAGGACCAACCGCGACTTCCTCGTGGAGGTGCTGCGGTCACCCCAGTTCCAGGCGGGTGGGGTGTCGACGTCGCTCCTCGGGTCCGGGGGACGGTCGCCTAGCGGCTCCTCCTCGACCACCGGTGGGGCGAACGTTGCCGCGGCGCTGGCTCTCGCGGCCCGGGCCGGCGACGAACGCCTTGTCCAGCAAGGGATTCCGGTCGGCTGGCGCAACGTCCCGAGCCAGCCGCAGCGCACCTCCTTCGAGGGCGGCGTCGTGGTCGAGTGGTGGGGCACACGCGATGGCTTCGCCGTCGACGGCCTCGAGGTCGTGTCGGCCACGCCGGATCGCGTCGTGCTCGAGGAGGACGGCGTGCGGACGGCGTACGACGTGTCGATCGTGGGAGACGCCGTCGATGTCGACTCGGTGCACGGCCACGTGCGGCTGCTGCGGCAGCCGCGGTTCATGGATCCCGCGGACGCGGTCGCGAGCGGCAGCCTGCTGGCGCCGATGCCCGGCACGGTCGTCCGGGTGGCCGTGCAACAGGGCGACGAGGTCGCCGCGGGTGACCCGGTGCTGGTCCTCGAGGCGATGAAGATGCAGCACACGGTGGCCGCGCCGTACTCCGGCACGGTCACGCAGCTCAACCTGAAGTCCGGGGTGCAGGTCGCCGCCGGAGAAGTCTTGGCAGTGGTGGAGGGGTCGTGACGATTTTCCCGCACGTGTTCGCGGAGTCCGAGGAGCGGCAGGAGCTGCGCCGACAGGTGGCCAAGCTGGCGGCGAAGTACGGCCGCGAGTGGTTCACCGACAAGGCACGCGCCGGCGACAAGACGACCGATCTCTGGCTCGAGGTGGCCAAGAACGGCTACCTCGGCATCAACATCCCCGAGGAGCACGGCGGTGGTGGTGGCGGCATCGGCGACATCGCGGCGGTCTGCGAGGAGCTCGCGGCCCAGGGGTGCCCGCTGCTGCTGATGGTCGTCAGCCCTGCCATCTGCGGCACGATCATCAGCCGCTTCGGGACCGAGGAGCAGAAGCAGAGGTGGCTGCCCGGCATCTGCGACGGCACCGGCACGATGGCGTTCGCGATCACCGAGCCCGACGCCGGGACCAACTCGCACGCGATCACCACGACCGCACGGAGGGACGGCGATGGCTGGGTGCTGACCGGTCAGAAGATCTACATCTCGGGTGTCGACGAGGCCGACCACGTGCTGATCGTCGCCCGCGCCGAGGACGCGCGGACCGGTCGGCTGAAGCCGTGCCTCTTCGTGGTGCCGACGGTCGCGCCCGGGTTCGAGCACCGCGACATCCCGATGGAGATCGTGAGCCCCGAGAAGCAGTTCACGGTCTTCCTCGACGACGTGCGGCTGAGCGACGACCACCTTGTCGGCGACGAGGACGCGGGTCTCGAGCAGCTCTTCGCGGGACTCAACCCCGAGCGGATCATGGCCGCGTCGTTCTCGACCGGGCTGGCCCGCTTCGCGCTCGGGAAGGCGGCGGCGTACGCCAAGGAGCGCGCGGTCTTCGGGCAGCCGATCGGCGCCCACCAGGCGATCGCGCACCCGTTGGCGCAGTCGCACATCGAGGTCGAGCTGGCCAGGCTGATGACCCAGAAGGCAGCCGCGCTCTACGACGCCGGCGACGACGCGGGCGCGGGCGAGGCCGCCAACATGGCCAAGTACGCCGCCGCCGAGGCCGCCTGCGACGCCGTGGACCGGGCGGTGCAGACCCATGGCGGCAACGGGATCACCCAGGAGTTCGGCATGGCCGGGCTGCTGGTCGCGACCCGCGCGGGCCGGATCGCGCCGGTCAGCCGGGAGATGATCCTCAACTACGTGGCGATGCACTCGCTGGGCCTGCCCAAGAGCTACTGACCAGCGCCCCCGACGGGCGCCGACCGGGGCAGGGCCCCGCCGACGCCCGCCAGGTCGTCGACGGATCGATCAGCGGTGGGTCGTGGCAGGCTGTGAGCGTGGCGAAGAAGGTCGAGCGCCCCCTCGTCCCCGAGGAGTGGGTGCGGCGGATCGGTGCTGTGCTGACCGCGTTCCCGCGCTGCGAGGAGGAGCCCGCCTGGGTGGGCACGCGGTGGCGGGTCGGCTCGGCCACCGTCGCCCACGTGTTCGGCGGGGAGGACCAGCTGTTCCGCATCACCTTCCGCGCCGAGACCGACGAGGTGATGGCCTTCCAGCACCTGGGCGCGCCCTACTTCAAGTCGGAGTGGGGCGGCAACGTCGTCGGGATGATCCTCGACGACGACACCGACTGGGCCGAGCTCGCCGAGCTCCTCACCGACTCCTACTGCGTCCAGGCGCCCGGGCACCTGGCGGCGCAGGTGGAGCGGCCTCCGGTGGTGGGGTGACGGCCGATCGTCTGCCGGTCCGTCTGACGCGGACGGAGCGCGGCGAGCCGTCGGGGTTGCGGATCAGCCTGACCGGGTCGTCGTCCTCGTCGTCGGGCGTGCGCGCGACCGGGCCGGCGTCGTGGTGCTGCTTGATGTCACGGGCAGCCCGGGCCTGGCCCGGGTCGAAGACGTCGATGAAGTTGCCGAAGGCGTCGGCCGTGCCGCTCGCGCCCGATCCGGCACCGCCGTTGCGCAGCCCTCGGTGGCCGATGACGGCGAGGACCAGCCCGCCGACGAGCACGAAGGCGGTGCCCATCACGAGGCCGGCGTCCATGCGATCACGGTACGCCCACGGATCCGAGAGGGCAGGTCACACCAACGGCACGAACCGGTAGCGGCCGTGCCGGGTCACCTCGTGCTCGTCGCCGTGGCGGACGACGCGCAGCATCTCCCCGGCCACGGGGATCACGAGGATCCCGCCGTCAAGGTCGAGCTGGGCGACGAGCTCGCCGGGCAGCCGGTCGGGCTCGGCGGAGACCAGGATCCGGTCGTACGGCGCGTGGGCGGGCAGGCCCAGCACCCCCGGTTCGGCCTCGAGCAGGCTGGCCCAGGGCTGGTCCGTCCTGGCGAGGTTGCGCGCACCCCACTGCGCCAGCTCCGGCACGATCTCGACCCCGCGCACCTCCCCGGTCTGCCCGACGAGCCGGGCCAGGAGCGCCGTCGTCCAGCCCGATCCGGCGCCGACGTCGAGCGCCCGCTGACCGGCCCGCACGTCGAGCAGCCGCAGCATCTCGGCGACGGTGCGCGGCTGGCTGTTGGTCTGGTGGTGCCCGATCCCGAGCGGCCCGTCGTAGTCGGCCCGGCGCCGGTCGGCCCGGCGCAGGAAGCCCTCCCGACGCACCTCGCGCATCGCAGTGGACACCGCGTCCATCCCCCGACGTTACGCCGCGTGGGACCCAGAACGGCGAGGAGGGCGTGGGACCAGCATCGGCACCCGAGCGGCGTACTCGGGGTAGCCAGGACGCTGCATCATTGTCCGCTCCAGCGGGCGGGCGCCGGTGGCGTAGGCCAGGAAGTAGGTCATCGCGAGGGGCGCGGGCACCGTCAGCAGCGCGGGCAGCCAGCCGGTGCTCACGGCGGCGACCAGCCAGATCCCCCACCACACCGCCGCGTCGCCGAAGTAGTTGGGATGCCGCGACCAGGCCCACAGACCGGAGTCGAGCACCTGCGGCCGGGACTCGCGAGGCAGCGCCTTGTAGCGCTGCAGCTGCAGGTCACCGACCCACTCGAAGAACAGGCCGACCAGGAAGACCGCGATGCCCGCGTACGCCGCCCACGTCCACGCGACCCCGTCGGCGAGCGCCGCGGCCTGGAGCGGCCACGAGACGAACCAGACGGCGCCGCCCTGGAGCACGAACACCTTGCGCGTGGCGCGGCCCCACCAGCCGGGCGACCCCACCGCGCCGACGAGCCGTTCGTAGCGGGGGTCCTCGCCGTGCCCGCGCGACCGCACCACCATGAAGCCGGACAACCGCAGTCCCCAGACCGCCACCATCACGAGGACGAGCAGCGTCAGGCTCGAGCGCGCGAACACCCAGCACCACAGCGCGGTCGCGGTCAGCGCCACTCCCCAGGTCACGTCGACCACCGAGATCCGGCGCACGCGGATGGCGACCAGGGCGGTCACGAGCATCCCGAGCACCCCGATGGCCATCGCGCCGGCCGAGACCAGGGCGAGGTCAGCCAGGGAGTCAGCCAGGGAGTCGGTCACTGCCCCATCATCGAGAACCGGACCGTGCGGCGCGCTCCAGCACGATCTGCTGCACGTCGAGGTAGCCCGACGCGAAGCCGGCCCGGGAGTACTCGAGGTAGAAGTGCCACATCCGCACGAAGGTCTCGTCGAAGCCCAGCTCCGCGACGCGGTCCCGGGCGGCGAGGAACGCGGCGTCCCAGGCGTGCAGCGTCGCGGCGTAGTGCGCGCCGAAGGAGAGGCGGTCCGTCGTGCGCAGCGACGTGCGGGTGCGGGTGATCTGCTCGATCGCCTCGACCGAGGGCAGGAAGCCGCCGGGGAAGATGTACTTGTTGATCCACGTGTAGGTACGCCGGGTCGCCAGCATCCGGTCGTGCGGCATCGTGATCGCTTGGAGCCCGACCTTCCCGCCGGGCGCGAGCAGCCGGTCGAGGATCCGGAAGTAGTCCTCCCAGTAGTCGTGGCCGACGGCCTCGATCATCTCGACCGAGCAGATGGCGTCGTAGCGGCGCCCGCCGCCGATCCGCCGGTAGTCGCGCAGCTCGACCGAGACCTGCCCGGCGTCGAAGGAGCCGTCGGCCGCAGCCGCGGCGATCCGTTGCCTGGCCAGGGACTGCTGCTCGACCGACAGCGTGACCGAGTCGACGACCGCGCCGCGGCGGGCGGCGCGGATCGCCAGCTCTCCCCAGCCCGTGCCGATCTCGAGCAGCCGCGTGCCGCGGCCGACACCGGTGGCGTCGAGGAGCCGCTCGATCTTGCGGACCTGCGCCTCCCTCAGCACCTCGCGGTCGAGGCCGGCGCCGAGACCCGGGTGGGAGTCGTCGAAGAGGGCCGAGGAGTAGGTCATCGTCTCGTCGAGGAACGTCTCGAAGAGGTCGTTCGACAGGTCGTAGTGGTGTCCGATGTTGGCCTGCGCGTTGCGCACCGAGCTCTTCTGGTGACGCGGTGGCCTGGCGACGTACGCCGCCCGCAACCGCTGCAGCGACGCCGGCACCAGCTGCGGCAGCTCGGCTGCCAGCACCGTGAGGACGGCACCGAGGTCGTCGGCCTCCCAGGCCTGGGTGAGGTAGGCCTCGCCGAAGCCGATCAGCCCGGCGCTCCCGATCCTGGCGAAGAACTCGTCGGGGTCGTGCACGGTCATCTCGGGGCCGCCGCGGCCGAGCGGGCGGTCGTCGCCGGCGAGGCGGACGCTGACCGGCAGTCGGGAGACCGCGCTGGTGAAGAGGCGCCGGGCGACCCGGCCGGACACGCGGGCGCGAGGACCGGTGGGGACTACGTGGAGGCCGGGCCAGGTCAGGGACGATGGCCGGCTGGGTGCGAGAGTCACTGGACTCCCTTCTGGGGCGAGTGGGCGGGTCGGTCGATCACCGGGAGCCGCCGCACCCAGAGCCAGATGCCGTGCGCCCGGATCAGCGCCGCCCCGCGCAGTGCGGCGGGGGCGGACCTGACCAGGCCCACGGACGACGGGGCTGCGGGCGAGCCCGTGAAGGACGCGCTGAACGCAGCTCCGTCGTCGGTGTGCAGAGTAACGGCGACGCGCAAGCCACCGGGAGCCCGGCTGGGCACGGGGACCGCGAGCTCGTAGCTGCCGTCGGTGCCGTGGAACGGCGAGACGTACATCGCCTTGTCGGTGCGGGCGCGACCCTGCTGGTCGGGGTGCACGAGATAGGCGTGCCGGTCACCGTAGGTGTTGTGCACCTCGACCACGACACCTGCCTGCTCACCGTTGGCGTCCAAGCACCAGAAAACCGAGATCGGGTTGAAGCAGTAGCCGAACGCCCGTGCGTTGGCGACCATGAGGATGCGGGTGGGGCGCTCGACGCCGTGTTGGTGCAGGAAGGCGTCGAGGTTCTCGCGGATCGTGAGACCCGGGTCGCCCAGGTGGTCGCGCGCCTCGAACCTCGCGAGGAGACCGTGGTCGGGCAGGTCGTCGAGGTCGACCAGCCACATCGTCGAGCGGTTCTTGAAGGCGCGCGCGAAGGGCTTGCGGCGGGTGTGCCTGATGTCGACGTCGTAGCGCGTGGCGGGCTCTCGTGACGGTCGCTGCGCGACCTCCTCGACCACCGGAGCAGCCCCCGGGGTGCAATGCCACCGTGCGCCGAGCTGCTCGGCGGCGGCGAGGCCGGACCTCGCGCCGTCCTCGTGGAAGCCCCAGCCGTGGTAGGCGCCGGCGAAGACCACCCGGTCGGTGGCGATCTCCGGGAGCCTTCGCTGGGCGGCGACCGAGTCCGGCGTGTAGAGAGGGTGCTCGTACTCCATCCGGTCGATCACCGTCGCCGGGTCGACGAGGTCGTCGCCGCCGAGGGTGACGAGGTAGTGGGTGTCGGTCGACAGTCGCTGCAGCCGGGTCAGGTCGTAGGTCACGGTGACCTCTCCCGCTCCGGACTCGGCGGGCCGCCGGAAGTTCCACGACGCCCAGGCGTTGCGGGTGCGCGGCAGCAGGGAGGTGTCGGTGTGCAGCAGCGCGGTGTTGGCGGAGTACGGCATCGCGCCCAGCACTGCGCGCTGGGTCGGCGTCGGCGACGCGAGCATCGTCAGCGCGTGTCCGGGGTGCGTGGCGATCACGGCGGCGTCGTAGGACGAGACATCGCCGTTGCCGTCGGTGACCTCGACACCGCCGGGTGTCTCGGCGACGGACGTGACCTTGGTGCCGAGCCGCACGTCGTGGAGGTGCTCGGCGACGCGGGCGACGTACTCACGCGAGCCACCCGTCACCGTGCGCCACGACGGTGAGCCGAAGACGCCGAGCATCCCGTGGTGCTCGAGGAAGGCGAAGAGGTAGTGCGCCGGGTAGTCGAGCGCGACGTCGGGATCGCACGACCAGACCGCGGCGACCAGCGGCTCCATGAAGTGGCGGGTGAAGTGGGGCGTGAACCTGCCGGCGCGCAGGAACTCCCGCAGCGTCGTGTCGGGCCGGTCGTCGGCGAGTGCTCGGCGAGCACGCCGGTGGAAGCGCGGGATGGCGACGAGCATCCGCAGGTACGCCGGATCGGCGAGGTGGCCCCAGGTCGGGAGGACGCCACGGCGGCCGAGGGCGCCTGCCCACTCGAGCCCCGTGCCGCGGTCGCTGATCGACATCGACATCTCGGAGTCCTGCGTCGCGACCCCGAGCTCGGCGAAGAGCCGCAGCAGCACGGGGTAGGTGCGCTCGTTGTGCACGATGAACCCGGTGTCGATCGCGAGCGATCCGTCGGGCGTCGCGACCTCGTGGGTGTCGGCGTGGCCGCCCAACCGGTCGTCGGCCTCGTAGAGCGTGACGTGCACGTCGTTGTCGGGGCGCGAGAGCACGTACGCCGAGGTCAGTCCCGCGACTCCCGAGCCGACGACCGCGACCCGGCGAGGACGGTGGGACGTCACGCGAGCTCGATGAGCGCGACGGGCGGCAGGCTCGGCTCCTCCGACCCGCCCTCGGGCTCGATCGTGATGCCCACGCCGATGGCGTCGGTGGCATCGCCCTCGAGGACGAACGTCTGGTCGGCGCGGTCGGGCATCAGGCCGGCGGCCACCATCTCGGCGCCGCGCTGGAGCCAGAGCTCGTAGACCTTGCCGTCCGGCGCGGCCGGCATGTCCTTCGTGACGATGACGGCGCGGCCGTGCTCCTTGGAGCGGTAGACGGTGGCGTGCCCGCCGCCCTCGAGGTCGAGGTTGACCATCTCCACGTCGGACGCGCCGATGATCTGGTCGGCGGCGCTGATCTGTCGTTGTGACGTCGTGTCGTCTGCCCAGGGCTGGGTGACGGCGACGCCTACCCCGACCACGGTGAGGACGGCCGCCGCGACCACAGCGGGAAACCAACGGCGGCCGGAGGCCCTCCGGGCCCCCGGGGTGGAGCCTGCAGCGGTCTTCTCGATGACCGGCGGCAGTGGCCGCACGGTGGCGATACCGGCGAGCACCGCGTCACGGACGTGGGCCGGTGGTGCGACGGCGGTGGTCTCGGCGAGGAGGGCGGTCGTCTCGAGCAGCCCGGCGACCTCCTGACGGCAGTCGGCGCAGGTCTCGAGGTGTGCCTCGAAGCGGGCTCGTTCGAAGTCGTCGAGCGCCCCGACGGCGTACGCACCCGAGAGCAGGTGGACGGCGTGCTCGGTCATTGCCCAACTCCCATCGCGTCGCGCAGCCGGATCAGTCCATCTCGGATGCGGGTCTTGGCCGTGCCGACCGGTAGATCGAGCATGGTGGCCACCTCCGTGTGCGTGTATCCCCCGAAGTACGCCAGGCCGATCGCTTCTCGTTGGGCCTCGGTGAGCTGCTGCATGGCGTGGCGTACTCGTTGTGCTTCGAGCGTCGTGGTCACCGCGTCGGCGGTCTCGTCGTGGGCGACCTGGTGGTTCGTGTCGTGGTACTTGGTGTCGCGTCTCGTGCTGGCCTCGGCCGAGCGGACCCGGTCGACGGCCTTGCGGTGACCCAGGGTGAGCAGCCAGGAGACCGCGCTTCCTCGGTCGGAGTCGAACCTGGCGGCGGTGCGCCAGATCTCCAGGAACGCCTCCTGGGTGACCTCCTCGGCCTGCGCGGGATCGCGGACGACCCTCAGCACGAGTCCGTGCACCCGCGCCGACGTGGCGTCGTACAGCTCGGCGAACGCCTGCTGGTCTCCGCGCGCCGACCGGCGCAGCAGCTCGGCGAGCTGCCCGTTCGCGTCGGTCGCAGAGGTGTCGGGCGCGCCCGTCCCCTCCGGGGTTCCGGAGGGGACGGGCGTGAGGCCTGGCATGTCAGCAATCCTGACTGATCAACGTGTCGACCGGGTAGTCGTCGATCAGGACGGCATCAGGACGGTGTCGATGATGTAGACCGTGGCGTTGGCGGTGGGGACGTTGCCGCACAGCACGGCCGCGCCCTCGGTGCCGACGGTGAAGTCCTCACCCTCGCCCTCGACGGTCAGCATGTCGCCCGCGAGGGTCTCGTGCTCCCCGGCGAGGTCGTCCGGCGACAGCTGGCCGGCGACGACGTGGTGGGTGAGCACCTTGGTGAGCGTCTCCTTGTCCTTGAGCAGACCGTTGAGCTGCTTCTTGGAGAAGGCGTCGAAGGCCGGGTTGGCCGGCGCGAAGACGGTGATCCCGTCAGCGGAGTTCAGCGTGTCGACGAGGTCGGCGGCGGTGACCGCGGCGACCAGGGTCGAGAGCAGCGGGTTGGCGCTCGCCGCGTTGGCGACGGGCTCGGTGGCCATGCCGACGAAGGAGCCGGCGCCGTCGGCGGGAACCTCGCCACAGGCGGGACCGAAGGTCTGGGCGGCCGGGTCGGCGTCGCCCATGTCGTCGGACTCCTCCTCCATCGGGGTCTCCTCCGGCGTCTCCTCGTCCATCGGCGCCGAGGACTCCGAGGTGGTGGTGTCGTCGGCGGCGTCAGGCTCGTCGGAGCCGCACGCAGAGAGGCTGAGCGAGGCCGTGAGGACCAGCGCAGCGAGGCCGGCCGTGCGGTGCAAGGTGGTGCGCTTCATGGTCGTTGTCCCTTTCGAGGGGTGATGCGATCTGGGGCTGCCACCGGCGGGTGGCGGCTTCTTTCACGGAGTGATTCGGTGCCGTCGGGCGGCCGGATGGGTACTTTTCGTAAAAGGTTTGTCCGGGCTTTGCGGTCGCCGGTCAGGCGACGATCACCGCGATCGACTGCCACCCGGACGCACCGTCGGGGAACGGGTCGGCGCGGTCCTCGGTCTGCACCTCGCCGTCCTCCGTGGTGGCGCGCACGGCGATGTCGTGGCGGCCGGACGTGGCGTCCCACTCGAGGTACCACTGGCGCCAGTAGTCGACGGTGACCTTCGGGCCGAGCTCGGCCACCTGCCAGTCGCCGTCGTCGATGCTGACCTCGACCTTCGCGATGCCGCGGCGCTGCGCCCAGGCCACGCCGCCGATGACGACCTTCCCCGCGTCGAGGCTGGCCAGCGCCTTGGGCGTGTCCACGCGGCTGGCGATCTTCACGGGCGCGTCGATCGCCCAGTCGCGCTCGGTCCAGTACGCCGTCTGCTCCTCGTACGTCGTCAGCGTGAGCTTGGTGAGCCACTTGGTGGCCCCGACGTAGCCGTAGAGGCCGGGTGTCAGGAGACGACAGGGGAAGCCGCGCTCACGGGGGAGCGGGCCGCCGTTCATGCCGAGCACGACCATGGCGTCGCGGCCGTCGGTGGCGACCTCGAGCGGGGTCGAGATGGTGAAGCCGTCGACGTCGGTCGACAGGATCTGGTCGGCCCGTCTTGATCCTGGACCGCCGCCGACACCGGCCATCTCCAGGAGGTCAGTGAGGCGGACGCCGAGCCAGCGGGCGCTGCTGATGTAAGGGCCGCCGACGGAGTTGCTGACGCAGTTGAGGGTGATGTCGCGCTCGATCAGCGGCATCGCCGAGAGCTCGTCGAAGGTGAAGGTCAGCTCCTTCTCGACGTCTCCGTCGATGGTCAGGGTCCAGTCGTCGACACCCACGGTCGGGACCACGAGCCGGGTGTCGACCCGGTAGAAGTCGCTGGTCGGGGTACGCAGGGGCGAGATGCCGTCGTACCGGCTCTCGAGGCCCTTCGGGAAGGGCCCGGCCGTGTCCGTCGCAGCCGGCAGGTCGACGGCCGTGATCCGGCTGCGGACGCGGCCGATCCACTGACCCGCTGCGCCCATCGCCACGGCGCCCGCGCCGAGGAGGAGGACGCTACGGCGGCGTGGTCTCGACTGATCGCTCGCTTCGCTCGCTGCTCGACCACCGGGTTCGCCGCTGGTCGAGCTCAGTCGAGACCCCGTCTGCACCCCGCCCGTCAGCAGGGCCAGCGCGCCGAGTCCGACGGCGGCGGCCGCGATCGCCGGCGCGGCGTCGACCACGCTGGCGGTCGGCCGGGCCAGGGCCGCCGCTCCTGCCAGCCCGACGAGGGCCAGCAGGAGGGCGGCACCCAGGACGAACGAGCGCTGCGCCAGCACGCCCGCGATCCCGGCCAGGACGAGCGTGCCCAGCAGCACGCTCCCGATGAGGATCGGCTTGTCCGCGGTCCCGAACTGCGCGACCGCGAACTCCTTGACCGGTGTCGGGGTCAGGTCGATGACCGTCGACCCGACGGCGAGCACGGGCGACGCGGCCGGGTTCAGCAGCGCGGCGACCAGGTGGCCGGCGGCCATGCCGACCAGGGTGGCGAGCACGCCGTAGGACGCGAACAGCAGTCTTCTCATGGTGGGTGGTTCGGAGCGGGGGACCCCTGCGGATGCCTGCTGGGGGAGGATGTCGGCCATGACGACGGATTCATCAGAGGGATCTGCACCAGGGGCCTCCGGCGACGTCACGGCGCGGGACCCGGAGCTGGTGCACCTCCAGGTCTGGGACCAGGTGGCGACCATCACCCTGGACTCCCCGCACAACCGCAACGCGCTGAGCAGGCAGCTGGTCGCGGAGCTGCACGCCCACCTCGAGAGGGCCGAGGCCGACCCGGCCGTGCGGGTGGTGCTGGTCCAGGCGACGGGCACGGTGTTTTGCTCCGGTGCCGACCTGACCGAGGCGACCGCCGACGGGATGGAGGAGGGCGCCCGCCGGATCGTGGCGCTGCAGCGGCTGATCGTGGCCATGGGCAAACCGGTGGTCGCGCGGGTGCAGGGCCCGGTCCGGGCGGGCGGCATCGTCGCGGCCGCGGACATCGCGATCGCGGCCGACGACGTCACGTTCGCGCTCACCGAGGTCAAGCTCGGGCTGGCCGCCGCGATCATCTCGCTCACCGTCCACCACCGGATGCACCCGCGCGCGGCCGCGGTGACCACGTTGGGGGGAGCGTCGTTCACCGGCGTGAAGGCGGCGGCGTACGGCCTCATCACCACGTCGGTGCCGCGCTCCGAGCTGAACGACGAGGTGGCCCGCACCTGCGGCGAGCTCGCCACCGGCGCTCCTCAGGGCCTGCGCGAGTCGAAGCGGATCCTCAACCGCGACCTGCTCGCCCGCATCGACGCGCACGGCGAGGAGATGGCCACCCTGAGCGCCCGGCTCTTCGCCTCCGACGAGGCGCGCGCGGCGATGACCGCCTTCTTGACCAAGAAGCGGTGACGCCGACCCCCCCGCTGTAGGCTTGGAGACTTGCCAGAACCACTCCGGGTCCGACAGCGGATCAATCCCTGGAGTGAGCATTTCGGGGGAGAAGGAACGCGTCGTTGACCGACCACATCGCCGAGCGCGAGATCCAGACGGAGCAGGAGTTCGTCGACCGGGTCTACGTGCAGCTGGACAAGTCCGCCTCGGCGGCGCAGGAGCTGGCCCGTGAAGGTCACAGCCGCGGCCACCTCGGCCACGAGGGTGGCCTGGTCGAGCGCGACGCCATCGTCTACCAGGCCGCGCGCCGGATCGCCCAGCTCGACGCCGCCCACGAGGGCCTGGTCTTCGGCCGCCTCGACCTCGACGAGTCCGTCGACAGCGAGCCCCGCTACATCGGCCGCATCGGGCTGCGCGACGACCAGCGCGACTCGCTCCTGATCGACTGGCGGGCGCCGGCTGCCGCGGTGTTCTACCAAGCCACCGCGGCCGAGCCGCACAACGTCGTACGCCGCCGGGTGCTGCGCTCCTCCGGCCCCCAGGTCGTCGGCGTCGAGGACGAGCTGCTCGACGCCGGGAACGCCGCTGCCGAGCGGCTCCCGATCATCGGCGAGGGCGCCCTGATGGCGCAGCTGTCGCGGGCCCGCGACCGCTCCATGCACTCGATCGTGGCGACCATCCAGGCCGAGCAGGACAAGGCGATCCGAGCTCCGGGCAAGGGCGTCACGTCGATCTCCGGCGGCCCCGGCACCGGCAAGACCGTCGTCGCGCTGCACCGGGCGGCGTACCTCCTCTACACCGACCGCCGGCGCTACGAAGGCGGCGGTGTCCTCGTGGTCGGCCCGTCGGGCGTCTTCATGCGCTACATCGAGCGCGTGCTCCCGAGCCTCGGGGAGACCGCGGTCGCGCTCCGCTCGCTCGGCGAGGTCGTCGACGGCGTCAAGGCCGTGCGCCACGACGAGCCGGCCGTCGCCGACGTGAAGGGCCGGGCGCGGATGGCCGAGCTGATGCGGCGTGCCGCTCGCCAGCCGGTGCCGGGCGGCCCGGAGGAGTTCCGCTACTTCTACCGCGACGACGTGCTGACCCTGGACCGCCGGGCGCTGTCCCAGCTGCGTCGTCAGCTGATGAGCCACGGCGCACGCAACCGCCAGCTGCCCCGGGTCGCCCGGACGCTGCTCGACGCGCTCTGGCGGCAGGTCCGCGGCGAGCGCGGGCGCGAGCGCGGTCGTGACTCCTTCGACGAGGAGCTCCTCTCGCAGCAGGCCTTCGTCGACTTCGCGTCCTCGTGGTGGCCGCCGTTGACCGCTCAGGACGTGCTCGGCTGGCTGCGCGACCCCGAGGTCCTCGCCCGGGTCGGTGACGGCGTCGTCTCCACCGAGGACCAGCGCCTCCTGGTGAAGTCGTGGGCCGACGGCGCGTTGTCGGTCGAGGACGTGCCGTTGGTCGACGAGCTGCGCTACGCGTTGGGTGACGTCCCCGAGCGGCACGACGACGACCACCCCCTCGACGACGTGTCCCAGGCCGTCGACCTGCAGGAGCTCACCACCGCCGCCGACCGCGAGTACGCGCCGTCCGGCCGGGCCTGGGCCCCGCCGACGCACCGCATCGAGGACGACGGCTTCGCGCACGTGCTCATCGACGAGGCGCAGGACCTCACGCCCATGCAGTGGCGGATGGTCGGCCGGCGCGGCCGGACCGCCTCGTGGACGATCGTCGGCGACCCCGCGCAGTCGTCGTGGCCCGACCGGGCCGAGGCGGACGCGGCGCGCGCGACGGCGCTGGACGGCAAGGACGTGCACGCCTTCCACCTCTCGACCAACTACCGCAACTCCTCCGAGATCTACGAGTACGCCGCGGCGTACGCCGAACGCGTCGGCCTCGACGCCGACCTCCCCACCGCCGTCCGTTCGACCGGCGTCGCCCCCCGCGAGGTGGACAGCGGCGGCGACCTCGAGGGGGCGACCCGGGCGGCGGTCGCCGACGTGGCCGGCCAGGTGAGTGGCACGGTCGGCATCGTCGTCCCCGTCGCGCGCAGGTCGATGGTCAACGCGTGGCTGGCCTCGTGGCCGGAGTTCGCGGACGACGCGCGCGGCGCCCGCGCCGCCGTGGACTCCTCGGTCCCCCCGTCCGGCGTGGACCGGATCGTCGTGCTGACCGGCGTCGACACCAAGGGTCTCGAGTTCGACGGCATCGTCGTGGTGCGCCCCGACGAGATCGAGCAGGAGTCCACCACCGGCCGGGCCACGCTCTACGTCGTGCTCACCCGCGCGACCCAGCTGCTCACCATCCTTCGCTAGGCAGCCCGGTGGACGCGTGACCGGCCCGTGACGCGGCCGATCTAGGCTGCCCGCATGTCCGCGCAGATCGACGCCATCAGGGCCGCCATCGACGAGGTGCGGACCAAGGACGCGTGGGCGATCATCCGGCGCAGCACCCGGGCGGGGGACCGCGACACCGTCGGCATCATCGGCGGACGGCGCTGGGTCGCCGAGTCCGTGCTCGACATCCCGCTCGAGGCGGGGGAGCCGGAGGCCGGGCACATGGCCGACCGCCTGGTGGCGGTGCCGTTCCGGCAGGTGGCCGAGCGCGGCTTCGAGGCGCACGACGACGGGGCCCCGCTGACGGTGGTGGACGTCGAGGTCGAGCACGAGTTCTCGGTGGCCGACGTGATCGCCGCGATCGAGCCGGTGCCGGTCGAGTTCGCCGACCGCGGGGGCTTCGAGACCGACGACGACGCCTACGCGAAGGTCGTCGACGCGATCATCCGCGACGAGATCGGCCAGGGGGAGGGCGCCAACCTGGTGGTCGGGCGGCACTACCGGGCGCAGCTCGCCGAGTGGGGCGACGACCAGGCGCTCACGGTCTTCCGTCGCCTGCTGGAGCGCGAGCACGGCGCCTACTGGACCTACGTCTTCTTCACCGGCGACCGCTACCTGGTGGGCGCCAGCCCAGAGCGACACGTGTCGGTGCGCGGCGGCGACGTCCGGATGAACCCCATCTCCGGCACCTTCCGCCTCCGCCCCACCGCGGGAGACGAGCGCGGCACCCGCCGCCGGCTGCTGCAGTTCCTGCGTGACGAGAAGGAGATCTACGAGCTCTTCATGGTCGTCGACGAAGAGCTCAAGATGATGTGCGACATCTGCCACGAGGGCGGCCAGGTGCTGGGTCCCTTCCTGAAGCCGATGACGCACCTGATCCACACCGAGTACCTCCTCGCCGGTCGCAGCCGCCGCGACGTGCGCGAGGTGCTGCGCGACACGATGTACGCCGCCACGGTGACCGGCAGTCCCGTCGAGAACGCCTGTCGGCTGATCAAGCAGTACGAGACAGAGGGCCGCGGCTACTACGGCGCCGCCCTGGCCCTCTTCGGTCGTGAGCCCGACGGCGAGCCGATGCTCGACAGCCCGATCGTCATCCGCACCGCCGACGTCGACCTCGACGGCAGGCTCAAGGTGACCGCGGGTGCGACCCTGGTGCGCGACTCCGACGCGGCGTACGAGGTGGCCGAGACGCATGCGAAGGCCGGGGGCATCCTGTCGGCCTTCGGGCTGGTCGACCCCGCCCCGGTGCCGGACGTCGACCTCGCCGAGCTCACCGCCGACGAGGACGTGCTGATCGCGCTCGGTGCGCGCAACGCCCGCCTCAGCACCTTCTGGCTGACCGACCAGGCGGGGGCGCCCCCGGACCCGCGGTTGCGGGGCAAGCGGGTGGTCGTGCTCGACGGCGAGGATGACTTCGTCAACATGCTCTGCCACGTGCTGGGCGTTCTCGGACTCGAGTCAGAGGTCGTGCGACATGAGGCGATCGACGACGCTCTCCTCGACGGGCTGACGGCGTACGACCTCGTCATCGTCGGCCCCGGACCCGGCGACCCGCGCGACGGCGACGACCCGAAGATGCAGCGTTTCCGGAAGGCGATCGACAGGCTCCTGGCGAACGGGCGGCCCTTCCTCGCCGTCTGCCTCGGCCACCAGACGCTGTGCCGCGGGCTCGACATCCCGCTGCACTTCAAGGACATCGTGTTCCAGGGCACCCAGTCGCCGGTCGAGATCGACGGCCGGGTCGAGCGGGTCGGCTTCTACAACACGTTCGTGGGACGGACCGACGGGCGAGCCCTGCCCGCCGGGGTGAGCGTGGAGGCGGACCCCGAGTCCGGCGACATCCACGTGCTCACCGGCCCGCACTACAAGGGCATCCAGTTCCACGCGGAGTCGATCCTCACCGAGCACGGCTACGACGTGGTCCACCAGATCGTTCGCGAGCTGCTGGTCTAGCTAGCCGACCGGAGGCTGCGCCGGCTGCTCAACCAAGTCGGCCCGGACACCTACGTGATCCTCACCTCCGACAACGGCTTCCACCTCGGAATGGTCAACCTCGACCGGGTGAGGGCCAGTAGGTTGTGCCGGTGTCCTCCGGGAGCTGGTCCACCGCGGCTCTCGACGTCGTCGTCGTCGACCACTACGACTCCTACACGTGGAACCTCGTGCACCTCGTCGCCGAGGTCACCGGCGTGCTGCCGACCGTGGTCCAGCACGACCAGGTCACCGCGCTCGAGGTCCTCGCGCACTCGCACGTCGTGCTGTCCCCCGGCCCGGGCACACCGGATGACCCCGCCGACTTCTCGGTCGGCCGGGCCGTCGTGCTCGACGGGAGCCGACCGGTGCTCGGGGTCTGCCTGGGCATGCAGGGCCTCGTGGCGGCGTACGGCGGGACCGTCGACCGGGTCGAGCCCGCGCATGGCGACGTGGCGCGGGTCCGCCACGACGGGCACGGGGTCTTCCGTGGTGTGCCGCAGGACTTCGCCGCCGTGCGTTACCACTCACTGGCGGCGCTGTCGCTGCCCGGGGCGCTGGTCGCGACCGCCTGGACGCCCGGGCCGGACGGTGCCGACGGTGCCGACGGTGCCGACATCGTGATGGGTGTGCGGCACCGGACGCTGCCCCTGGAGGGCGTGCAGTTCCACCCCGAGTCGATCCTGACCGAGCACGGCGCGCGGCTCGTGGCCAACTTCCTGGGGGTGGCCCGATGACCGGCCCTGGGACCGACCCTGGGACCGGGCCCAGCCCCATCGACTACTTCCGCGAGGTCGCCGCCTCGCACGCGCGGTGCTTCTGGCTCGACGGCGGCGGCGCGCGCGAGTGGTCCGGGCGCCGCTCCCTCATCGGCCGGCTCTCCGACGACGACGTCTCGCTGACCTACGACGCCGCGCGCGGCGTGGTCCGCCGCCACGTCTCCGGCACGACGACCGTCGTCGGGTCCGATCCCTTCGACGTGCTGGAGGCCGAGCTCGCCGACGGTCCGGACGACGCCTGGTGGTTCGGCTACTTCGGGTACGCCGCCCGGCCCGACCTGCCGGCGCGGCCCGACACACGGATGCCGGACGCGCTGTGGATGCGGGTGCGCGAGGTCGAGTTCTTCAACCACCCGGAGGACGCCGGCTCCGCCGACCTGGCGCGGTCCGTGCCGGCCGGGTCCGTCGGCGACGAGGTGCCGTCGGCCTATGCCACGGCCTTCGACCAGGTGCAGGCCGAGCTGCGCGCCGGCAACTCCTACGAGGTCAACCTGACCTACCGGGTCGACCTGGCGTCCGACGTGGACCCCGCGACTGCGTACGTGCGGCTGCGCGAGCTCAACCCCGCGCCGTACCAAGGGTTCCTGCAGCACGACGTGCCCGGCGCGCGGGCCTGGCTGCTCAGCTCGTCGCCCGAGCGTTACGCCCTCATCGACGCCGACCGCGTCCTCGAGACCAAGCCGATCAAGGGCACCACGCCGCGCGGCCGCACTCCCGAGCAGGACGCCGCCCTGCGCGACCGGCTCGCCGCCGACCCCAAGACCCGCGCCGAGAACCTGATGATCGTCGACCTGCTCCGCAACGACCTGTCCATGGTCTGCGAGCCCGGGTCCGTGCACGTGCCGGCGCTGATGGAGGTCGAGTCCTACCAAGCCGTGCACCAGCTCGTGTCCACGGTCCGTGGCCGGCTCGCCGACGGCGTCACCTCCATCGGCGCCCTGCGCGCGCTCTTCCCTGCCGGGTCGATGACCGGCGCGCCCAAGCTGCGCACGATGCAGATCATCGACGCGGTCGAGGCGACCCCCCGGGGCGTGTACGCCGGAGCCTTCGGTTGGGTCGCCGCCGACGGTCGCGCCGACCTCGGGGTGATCATCCGCTCGCTGATGACCACCGGCGACGGGACCTACGTGCTCGGCACCGGCGGAGGCATCACCGTGCGCTCCGACGTCGCCGAGGAGTACGCCGAGTCGCGCTGGAAGGCGGACCGGCTCCTCTCAGCGCTGGAGTAGATGTCGAGTTGGCCCTCCGGGCCCCCCGACTTGGCCCTCCGGGCCCCCCGACGGGGCCCGGAGGGCCAAGTCAAGGGGCCCGGAAGGCCAAGTCAACATTTCAGAACGCGCGCGGCACGAAGGTCTGCTCGTGCATCGGCGGCCGCACGTAGGGGACCTCCTTCATCCGGGGCAGCTCGACCACGTCGGGCGCGACGTCGACGTACGCGAACCGGCTGAGCAGGTGCCGGATGCAGTTGAGGCGGGCGGCGAGCTTGTCGTCGGAGGGGACGACGTACCAGGGGGCCTGCTTGATGTCGGTGTGCTGGAAGGTGGTGTCCTTGGCCATCGAGTAGCGGACGTACTGCTCGTGCTCGGCGAGGTCCATGTCGGAGAGCTTCCAGCGCTTCAGCGGCTCGGCGTTGCGCGCTTCGAAGCGCTTGCGCTGCTCGTCGAAGGACACCGAGAACCAGTACTTGAGGACGACGATCCCCGAGCGCACCAGCATCCGCTCGAACTCCGGGCAGGAGCGGAGGAACTCCTGGTGCTCCTCTTCGGAGCAGTAGCCCATCACCCACTCGACGTTGGAGCGGTTGTACCAGGACCGGTCGAAGAGGACCATCTCGCCGGCGGCGGGCAGGTGCTCGACGTAGCGCTGGAAGTACCACTGGGTGCGCTGCCGCTCGGTGGGCTTCGGGAGCGCGACGACGCGGACGGTGCGCGGTGAGGTGCGCTCGGTGATCCGCTTGATCACGCCGCCCTTGCCGGCCGAGCCACGGCCCTCGAAGATCACCAGCACCTTGAGGCCCTGGGTCTGGATCCAGTACTGCAGCAGGACCAGCTGCTCCTGCAGGCGCTTCATCTCGGCCTCGTAGACGGCCGCCTTCAGCCGCCCCGACTTCTTGTAGTCGGCGGGATCGCCGGTCGGCGCGTCGAAGCCGGCTGCGGCGGCGTCGGTCGCGTCGTCGGCTTCGGACGGGACCCCCTCAATCATCTGGGCTCACTCACCTGGGCTCCCTCATCTGGGCTCACTCATCGGGGCTCCCTCATCTGGGCTCCCTCATCTCGGCAACCTAGCCGCGGCGGACCTCGTCGGGCCAGGGTTGCGCCCGGCTCACGGGCTCCGGCGCACCGGGCAGGGTGAGGGTCAGTCGGGCACCACCCGTCGGTGCGGCCCCGGCGGTGACCGAACCGGAGTGCCGTTCCACGACCTGGCGCACGATCGAGAGCCCGAGGCCGGAGCCGGGCATCGCCCGGGACTCCTCGGAGCGGTAGAAGCGGTCGAAGACGTGCGGCAGGTCGGCGGGCGCGATGCCGGGGCCGTTGTCGTCGACGGTGAGGGTGCCGTCGACGAGGGTGACACGTACGACGCCGCCGGGCGGGTCGGCGGGGCTCCACTTCGCCGCGTTGTCGAGGAGGTTGGTCACCGCCCGCTCGAGCGAGGCGGACTCGCCCACCACCCACCAGGGCTCGGCGTGCACCTGGAAGTCCACCAGCGGGGCTCGGCGGCGTACCTTCGTCAGCGCCCGGTCCAGCACGTCGCCGAGATCGACGGCCTCCACCACGTGGGTGATCGGCTCGTCGCGCGCCAGCTCGACGAGGTCGCCGACGAGGTTGGTCATCTCCTCGATCTGGGCGCGTACGTCGTCGATCAGCTCGGCCCGCGCCTCCGGCGGCAGTCGCCCGTGGGAGGCGCCGGGGGCGTCGACCTGGGCCAGCAGGTCGAGGTTGGTGCGCAGCGACGTGAGCGGGGTGCGCAGCTCGTGCCCGGCGTCGGCGACGAGGCGGCGCTGCCGGTCGCGGGAGGCCGCGAGGGACACCAGCATGGAGTTGAACGCGGTCGCCAGGCGCGCCACCTCGTCGTCGCCCTCGACCTGGAGCGGCCGCAGGTCCTCGGTGCGCGCGATGTGCTCGACCGCGGAGGTGAGGCGGCGCACGGGCCGCAGGCCGTTGCGGGCCACGCCCCAGCCGGCCAGGGCGGCCGCGAGGACACCCAGGGCGCCGGCGATCAGCATCGCCAGCCCGAGCTTGCGCAGCACCAGCTCCTGGGCGGCGAGCGACTGGGCGAGGATCAGGGCCTGGTCGGTGCCGGCGGGCACGGTGACCACGCGGTAGCGCGCGCCGGCGTCGGTGCGGATCGTGCGCACCGACTGGTCCGCGGTGCCCCGCGCCACGGCGAGCTCGGGCTCGCCGAGCTCGAGGATGTCGGGTCCGCGGTCGAGCGAGCGGATCTCCCGGTTGGCGGTGATGACGGCGATCCGGACGTCGGCGGCGCCGTACATCCACGGCGGCAGCTGCAGCTGGATCTCGGCGAGCGCCCCGCCCTCGGCCGCCTTGGTGGCGCGGTTGAGCATCGACTCGTCCAGGGCGGACTGCATCGCCATCCGCACCGTGACGAATGCGGCCGCGGCGGCCACCGCGACGGACAGCCCGACGACGATGGTGGTCAGCAGCGCGACCCTGCTGGCCAGCGAACGGCGGTAGTGCCAGCCCTGCGCCTCGAAGGGTCCCTTGAGCCCGCGCTCGTGCACGTCGGCCCCCGGGTGGCCGCCCACGTCAGGCCTCCTTGAGGACGTAACCGACCCCGCGGACAGTGTGCAGCAGTCGCGGCTCCTCGTCGGCCTCGGTCTTGCGCCGCAGGTAGCCGACGTACACCTCGAGGGAGTTGGCGGTCGTGGGGAAGTCGTAGCCCCAGACCTCCTCGAGGATGAAGGAGCGCTCGAGCACCCGGCGCGGACGCCGCAGGAACATCTCGAGGAGCGTGAACTCCGTGCGGGTCAGCTCGATCGTGCGGGAGCCGCGGCGCACCTCGCGGGAGGCGAGGTCCATGGAGAGGTCGGAGAAGGTGAGGACCTCGTCGCCGTCCTCGTCGAGGGGGGCGGCCCGCCTCAGCAGCGCGCGCAGGCGGGCCAGCAGCTCTTGGAGGGCGAAGGGCTTGGTGAGGTAGTCGTCGGCTCCGGCGTCGAGTCCCTCGACCCGGTCGCCCACGGCATCACGCGCGGTGAGCACGAGGACGGGGACGTCGTTGCCGGCCGCGCGCAGCGCCTTGGTGGTCTCGATGCCGTCGAGGCGGGGCATCATCACGTCCATCACGACGACGTCGGGCGCGAGGGTGCCGATGCCGGCGAGCGCCTCGGCCCCGTCGGAGGCGAGCGCGACGGCGTACCCGTTGAACTCGAGGGACCTGCGCAGCGACTCCCGGACCGCTCGGTCGTCGTCGACGACGAGCACGCGAGGCAGGGTCTGCGCCCCAGGCGGCCAACCTGCCGTCGAGCCAGCCGTCGTGCCGGGCGTCGAGCCGGGCGTCGAGCCGGGCGTCGGGCCCGTCGAGGCGGTCGGAGGCGTCACAGGGCCACTCTGCCAGCCGCGCCTGAGTCCCCACTGAGAGAAGCCACCTCCACGGGTGTTCCCTAGGACGCCTGTGGAGGGTAGACAAGGGGACACGCCGAGGAAGGGTTTATGCTGCCCTTACCCGGTGACCTGGGTCTCACAGGTCATCATGGAGACGCACCACACCATCCGGGGGGATTGGTGTCGGTGGGCCGCCTCTCGAGGCGGCGGGACCCCGGGGGGAGTGGCCGGTGTCGGCTGCGGTCCCTCGGGGTCCCACACACCACCGACGACCGAGCTCGACCACCGATCAGATGAAGCGGGCTGCGATGCCGGCTGCCCGGCCGGCGTACCCGCCACCGAACATCGCCGCGTGCGTCAGCAGCGGGAAGAGCTGATGCAGGCCCTGGCGTGACTCCCAGCCCTCGGTGAGGGGCGTCGCCTGGTCATACGCCTCCATGACGCGAGCCAGGTGCGGCAGGCCGAACAGCGCGAGCATCGCCAGGTCGCTCTCGCGGTGCCCACCGTGGGCCGCCGGGTCGATCACCCAGCCGCGACCCTCGGCCCCCCAGACGACGTTGCCGTTCCACAGGTCTCCGTGCAGCCGGGCCGGCGGCTCCTCCGGCACCAGCTCGGCGAGCCTGCCCATGACGCCCTCGATGGTCATCGTGTCGCCGGCCGAGGCGTGCCCGCGGTCGCGGGCCAGCTTGAGGTAGGGCAGCACCCGGCGGGTCGCGAAGAACTCGGCCCACGTGGGCGCCGGTCGGCCGGGGAGCGGCAACCGGCCGATGTACCCGTCGTGCGACTCGTCAGCCTCGTCGCCGGGCAGCGCGGGAAGGCCGCCGTACGACGGCGCGCCGGCGGCGTGCGTGACGGCGAGCGCCGTGCCGAAGGCCGAGGCGCCGTCGATGGTGAGCTTGGCCGGCTCGATCCATCGGAGCAGGAGACAGTCGTGGTCGACGGCGAGGACCTCCGGGACACCGACGCCACCGTCGTCCTGGGTCTCGGACAGCCAGCGCAGCCCGGCGGCCTCGACCTCGAAGAACCGCGGGGGCGCGTGCGGGTGGGTCTTCATCAGCGCCGTCGAGCCGTCGGAGAGCCGCAGCTTGGTGGCGGTGGAGATGTCACCGCCCGCCGCGGGGGCGGTGGCGACCACGGCCGTGCCGAGCAGGGCCTCGGCGCGCCGGGCGACCGCGGGCTGCCGGGTCACCGCGCCTCCGGCGCCTGGAGGTGGCGGGCCAGGAGGGCAGCCAGGGTCTTGCTCGATCGTTCGATCATCGCCAGCACCTCCTTGAAACCGTCGTCACCACCGTAGTACGGGTCCGGTACGTCGGCGCCAGGGTCGATCGGGTCGAAGTCGCGGAACATCCGGACCCGGTCGGGGTCGGCACCGGAGTCGAGCAGCTCACCGAGGTGGGTGGCGTCCATGGCCAGGAGGAGGTCGTGCCCGTCGGAGGGGTGGTCGGGGTCGACCCAGCCCGCGGTGATCTGTCGCGCGCGGTGCTGCGAGGCGTCGTACCCCGCTGCCGCCAGGGACGCCGCGGCCCGGTGGTCCATCGGGTTCCCGGCGTGCCAGCCGCCAAGACCGCATGAGTCGACGACGACACGGTCGCCGACCCCCAGCTCGGCGAGCCTCTCGGTGAGCACCACCTCGGCCATCGGGGAGCGGCAGATGTTGCCCAGGCAGACGACCCCGACGCGGTAGTCACCCTGACCGTGCGGGGCGGGCAGCTCAGTCATCAAGGACGGCGACGTCGATGAACCCGGTGACGAGCGTGATGATGATCGACCCCACCAGCGCGTTCCAGAACCCGTCGACGTGGAACCCGATCGCCTCCGGTGCCACCTTGTCGGCGATCCAGGCCGTGAGCAGGAGCATCAGCGCGTTGATGACGAGGAGGAACAGCCCGATGGTCAGGATGATGAAGGGGATCGACAGGAGCTTGACGACCGGCTCGACGGTCACCGAGACCAGGCCGAGGATCGCGGACACCGCGAGGAGGGGCAGCACCTTCTCCTGCACCTCGGTCCCGAACGGCTCGTCGGGCCTGGCGAAGGAGATGCCGTCGAGCAGCCAGGCCGCGACCGCGATCGCGACTGCGTTGCTGAGCAGCCAGGCGAGGACTCGGGTCACCCGGAGATGCTAGCGAGAGAACGTCTTCGTTCGTGCAGTGCGGAACGCCCACCCGGAGTGTCCTAGCCTGCCGGGGTGAGCGCCCCGCAGCCCCGACCGAACGTCCTCGCGATCCCGGCCTACGTGCCGGGACGGCCTCCGACGCCACGCGAGGGCCTGACGACGTACAAGCTCTCCTCCAACGAGAACCCCTACCCGCCGCTGCCAGGCGTGCTCGCCGCGGCGGAGCAGGCAGCGGCCGCGATGAACCGCTACCCCGACATGGCCGGGATCGACCTCTATGCCGCGCTGTCGGCCAGGCTCGGCGTCCCGGCCTCCGACCTCTCGCTGGCCACTGGGAGCGTCGCGCTGATCTACCAGCTGCTGCAGGCCTTCTGCGAGCCCGGCGACGAGGTCGTCTACGCCTGGCGTTCCTTCGAGGCCTACCCGATCGCCGCGGCGGTGGCCGGGGCGGCGTCCGTGCGGGTGCCGGTCCGCGCCGACGGCCGCCACGACCTCGACGCGATGCTGGAGGCGATCACGGACCGCACCCGGGTCGTGCTGGTCTGCACGCCCAACAACCCGACCGGGCCTGCGGTGACGCAGACCGAGCTCGACACCTTCCTGGCTGCCGTCCCGTCGCACGTGCTGGTCGTGGTGGACGAGGCGTACGTCGAGTTCGTGCGGATGTCCGACGCGGTCGACGGGGTCGCGACGTACCAACGACACGAGAACGTCGTGCTGACCCGCACCTTCTCCAAGGCCTACGGCCTGGCCGGTCTGCGGGTCGGGTACGCCGTCGGCCCGGCACCGCTGGCGGCCGCACTGCGAGCCGTGTCGCTGCCCTTCGGCGTGACCTCGGTCGCCCAGGCGGCGGCCGTCGCGTCCCTGGCGGCCGAGGCGGCCTTGCTGGAACGCGTCGACGCCCTGGTGGCCGAGCGCGCCCGCGTCGTCGAGGGGCTGCGCGCCGGCGGCGTCGACGTCCCTCACGCGCAGGGCAACTTCGTCTGGTTCGGCGTCGGTGACCGGGCCCTCGATCTCGCGGCGGCCTGCGACGAGGCCGGCGTCGTCGTCCGCCCGTTCGCCGGTGACGGCGTGCGCGCGAGCATCGGCGAGGCAGAGGCCAACGACCGCCTGGTCGAGGTGGCGTCGCGGTTCCTCGGCTGAAGCGGAACGCCCCGCCACGAGATCGTGGCGGGGCGCTCGGGTGCTTGGCTGCTCAGCTGCTGCAGGTCAGCGGGTGGTGAACTTCCAGCCCTTGGTGGCGATGGAGTTGCCCGCCACGTCGGTGATCTTCTTGGACAGCTTCACCTTGTACTTCGTGTGGCCGGCGAGGTCCTTCTTCGGCTTGAGCACGACCTTCTTGCTGCCCGCCTTGTAGGTGACCTTGGCCTTGACGGTCTTGCCGCCGGCGGTGAGCTTCACGGTCTTCTTGGTGACCGTCGCCTTGACGAGGGCCTCCGAAGCCACGAAGGAGACCTTGGTGCTGGTCTTCACGTCGGTGGCGTTCTTCTTCGGCGACAGCTTCTTGGCCTTGGGCGCCTTGGTGTCCAGGACGATGGTGTCGCTGGCCGGGGCGGAGAGGTTGCCGACGCCGTCGGCGTACTGCACCCACACGGTCTTGGTGCCGTTGCCGGCGCTCAGGGTCCAGGCAGCAGTCGTGGCGTAGGGCTGGAGAGCCGACCACGTGGTGCCGTCGTTGCTGAACCGCATGTGGGTCAGGCCGGTGGTGAAGGCTGCCGGGTCGCTGGCAGCCAGGCCGAGCGTCACGGCCGACGCGTCGGTGATCGTCGCGCCGCCGTCGATGACGACCGAGCCGCTCGGGGCGGTCGGGTCGTTGTAGTCGATGTCGAGCGACCAGCCGGCCAGGCTGCCCTCGTCGCCGGCGGACTGGTCGACGATGAAGAGCTCCCAGGTGCCGGTGGCCGCCTGGCCGTCGAACACGGCGAGGGAGGTGGCGACCGGAGTCTCGCCGCCGCCCGAGCCGTCGGTCGGCTTGTAGGAGCCACTGGGCGACAGTGTCGAGGACCAGGGCAGGACGGTGGCGGCCTCGTCGTCGAAGGTGAACGTGCGCGGGGTGGTCTCGCGGCTCCAGTCACCCGCTTCGTCGAGGAGCTTCACGGTCGTGCCGTTGTGGGAGACCCAGACCTCCAGGTCGTACATGTACGTGTGTGACAACCCGTTGAGGGTCACGTCGACGTCGGTCACCTGGCCGCGGTCGGCCGGGATGGCGATAGCGGTCGAGGCGGGGGTGGACGGTCCCTCGTCGGGGATGACCATGTTGGTGGTGCTCGCTCCGGTGACGGTCTTGTCGGGGGCGGCCCAGGCGGGGGCGGCGAGCGCCCCCGTGACGGCGGTGGCGAGCAGGGCGACGGCGACGGACGTCGCCGCGGTGCGGACCCTCGGGGGGTGGTTGATCATGGGCGTAGGTAATCCTTCGATGGAGTGTTCCGAGTCGTCGGCGTTCTGCCGGCTTCCTCGATCTTCACCTTTATCGGACGTTCGTGAGGCCCGAATCGCAGATTTCGGTCGTTCCCGCGCTCGCAGGACGCTTGTCCATCTCCCGGAACGAGGGGAAGACCGCCGGTGTCATCGTCGCGGCGAAGTAGGCGACGCCGACGAGCGCGAAGGCCCACGAGAGGCCGAGGCCGCTGATCAGCACGCCTCCGAGCAGGCCGCCGAAGGGCATCAGGGCGAAGCAGACCGAGGTCGACAGCGAGCTGACCCGGCCCACGAGGGGCGCCGGGATCCGCTCGAAGAAGACCGCGCCCAGGATCGGGTTGAGGAACCCGGAGGCGACACCGCCCACCACGAAGGTCACCACGACGACCCAGAGCGGCACGTCGAACGCCAGCACCAGGAACCGGGGGATCCCGGTGATCAGGAACGCGAGCAAGTAGGTCTGGAAACGGGGGATCCGCTCGCCCCAGGCAGCGGCGACGAGCGCGCCGACCATGGAGGCGGCGGCGAAGACCGCGAACATCGTGCCGAGCAGGCCGGCACTGCGGCCGGAGTCGTGCACCCAGACCGGCATCATCACGCTCGCCCAGGCGAGGTCCAGGAGGTTGGTCACCGCGATCATCAGGGTCAGGCCGACCAGGACCGGGTCGCGGCGCAGGAACGCCCACCCCTCGCGCAGCTCGCGCCAGAAGCCCTGCGCGGGCTCGTCGGCGTCGGTCGCCGCTCGACCACCGGTGCTCTCGGTGGTCGAGCCCAGTCGAGGCTCGAGCCCGACGGTGGCCCAGCCGAGGATGGCCGCGCCGAGGAGGAAGGAGACCGCGTCGAGCACCAGCGCGGTGGCCGGCCCCACCGCCACGACGAGGGCCCCCGCCAGGGCGAAGCCGATCATGCCTGCCCCGCGCTCGACCGCGCTGGCCAGCCCGGTCGCGCGCTCCATGGGCACGCCGGCCGCGGCCACGATCGCGGGGGTGAGCGAGTCCTTGGCGGCGTCGCCGGGCCCGCGAAGGGCCCCGGCCACGGCCACCACGGCCAGCAGCATCGGGAAGGTGAGCACGCCGGCCGCGTGCAGGATCGGGACCAGACCCACCGCGACGAAGCTTCCGAGGTCGCAGGTGATCGCGACGCGTCGTGCGCCGAGACGGTCGATGAGCGGACCGCCGAGCACCTTGCAGAGCACCAGCGGGAGCATCTCCGCGAAGGCCACCAGGCCGGTCTGTGTCGCGGAGCCGGTCGTGGTGAGCACGAACCACGGGATCGCCACCATGGAGATGCGGGTCCCGGTGAGGGAGACTGCGTCGGCGGTGAGCCAACCGTAGAGCGGCCGGCGCGCACTCCTCGTGCTCACTGGATCGTCCCCGGGCGCGGGAACGTCGCGAGCTGGACGACGTAGTCGCCCACACCGTCGGCCCCGGCCTCTTCGTCGACGTCCTCGATGAGCTCGAAGAGCGCCTCGAGGAGAGCCTTGGCCTTGGCCGGGGTGAGCTTGAGGTTCCAGTCGCTCATCGTCGTCGTCGCCAGCCAGTCCGCCGGGAGGGACATCCGCTCGGAGACGGCGTTGTGCAGCTGCTCGCCGTAGAAGACGGCGAGGGCCTGCGAGTACGCGTCGTGGGCCTCGGCCTCCTCAGGATCCGCCGCGCTCGCGCCACCGGTGTACGTGGACTGGTGGGCCGCCCGCCACCACCGGTCCCGGGCGTTGCCACGCTCCTCGTCCTCCTCGATGAAGCCGTGCTGGGCGAGCTGGCGCAGGTGGTACGACGTCGCGCCGGTGTTGAGCCCGAGGCGCGTCGCCAGTCCCGTGGCCGTGGCCGGTCCTTCGATGCGCAGGAGGCCGAGCATCCGCAGGCGCACGGGGTGCCCGAGGGCCTTCAGCCCGGCAGCGTCGGGGGTGACGGCGGTGCGTTCGTCCATGGGAGCACGGTAGAACCACAAAGGGATGTTTGCAAAGAGACTTCTGCAAAATTCTGCTTGCGATCGGTCGCGAAACCCTGCAGTGGGTACCTCTCGAGCAATGAACTCCTACGTCTCCTCCTCCGAGTCCGGATCCTTCGAGCGCGACATGGACTACCTCCCCGACCGCATCACCCGCGGCGGTCGCCGCCCCTCGGACGGCCCAGTGGTGGGGGAGCCGTGGCCGGTCGAGCCCGGTCGCTACTGCCTCGTGGCCGCGCCCGCCTGCCCGTGGGCGAGCCGGTCCCTGGTGGTGCGCAAGCTCCTCGGGCTCGAGGACGTGCTGCCGCTGGCCACCCCCGGACCCGTCCACGACGAGCGCAGTTGGAACTTCGACGAGCAGCCCGGCGGCATCGACCCCGTCCTGGGCATCCACCGCCTGCAGGAGGCCTACCTCGCCCGCGACCCGGCGTACGACAAGGGCATCACGGTGCCGGCGATGGTGGACATCCCGTCGGGGAAGGTGGTCACGAACGACTTCCCCTGGATCACCCATGACCTCTTCTTCGAATGGTCCGAGCACCATCGCAGCGACGCGCCGGACCTGTGGCCAGACCACCTCCGCGACGAGATGGAGGAGGTCATGGAGCGGGTGTTCACCGACGTCAACAACGGCGTCTACAGCTGCGGCTTCGCGGGCTCCCAGGAGGCGTACGAGGAGGCGTACGACACGTTGTGGTCGGCCATGGACTGGCTGGAGGAGCGGCTCACCACACGGCGCTACCTCATGGGCGACGAGATCACCGAGGCCGACGTCCGGCTCTTCACCACGCTGGTGCGCTTCGACGCGGTCTACCACTCGCACTTCAAGTGCAACCGCAGCAAGCTGGTGGAGCTGCCTGCTTTGTGGGGCTACGCACGCGATCTCTTCCAGCAGCCGGCCTTCGGCGAGACGGTCGACTTCGAGCAGATCAAGCGGCACTACTACGTCGTCCAGGACGACCTCAACCCGACCGGGATCGTGCCGACGGGGCCGGACCTGAAGGGGTGGTGGACGCCGCACCACCGCGACCAGCTGGCCAAAGATCTGACCGATCGGACAAATGTGCGTCGCGCAGGTTAAATCGACCGGTTGGCAGTGGCGTCCTACGACTTTGGTCGGGGATCATGGGGGTCAGGCCTGGGGGGGCCGTCGCGTGTCGTCGTCTGGGGTGGCCGCGGTCGGATAGAGGGGAAGCCGCCATGTTCGTGCAGCTCGCCGTGCTGGCGATGGGGTGTCTCGTCGCCGCCGGCCTGGTGACCTCGCACCGCCGCGCTCAGCGCGGCGCGAGGTAGTCCGCTATCAGTGGCCTGTCCGATTCGTCGAAGTCGAGCACGAGCCCGTACATCGCGCGGGAGGGCAGCAGGCTGCCGTCACGTCCGCGCCGGAAGCCTCGCGGGCAGGGCTGAGCCGTCAGGTAGCAGGTCCAGCCATGGAAGAACATCCGCAACGGGCCGCCCCTGCGAGGTGCTACCACGTCGGCGCCGCCGGGGCCGCAGAGACCGGTGAGCACCGGCCCCAAGAGGTTCGTCGAGCCCGTCGGCCAGCTCCACTTCTTGCGTGAGCGCCGATAGGTCGTCCGGTAGTCGCAGTTGCTGTACTCACCCTCCGACGCGAACAGCACGTAGTAGTCGTCACGGCGTACCAGCGTGGGGTTCTCCACCGTGTCGGCGGTGCGCAGCAGCCGCTTGCTGCGACGGCCCGGCGACACCACGACCCCGTCGGGCTGGAGCAGCACCATGCGGATCGTCGACGGCTTCCCCTGGGTCTTGTAGAGCAGGTACTGCCGGCCGTCGCGCTCGGTGAACAGCGAGGCGTCGATGACGCCGCTCGCCGGCAGGTCCCCCTCGCGGTCGAGCAGCTCGTCGGACGCCGGCGCCCAGCCGACCCGCGGCGGGCAGACCAGCGGCGCGTCGCCGTATGGCGTGAACGGGCCCGCCGCGGTGGCTGCGGTCGCCACGCCGATGCACCGTCCGCCGGGCGGCAGCCCCGCGGCCGGCGCCGTGAAGTAGAGCCGCCAGGTGCCGTCCGCCACCTGCGCCAGGTCGGGTGCCCAGAGCTCTCCCGGCAGCACCCAGGAGGGGTACGCCGTGAGCGGCGTCGACAGCTCCTTGAACGGTCCGCGCGCCCCGCCCGCCCGGAAGCGGGTGATCGCGGTGCCGGTGCCGACCGCCAGGTAGTTGTCGTTGACCTCGACCACGCTCGGGTCCGCCAGGTCGCGGCCCCACACCAGCGGCTTGACCCGCGGCCGCTGGCCCGGCTCGACGTGGCCCGGCTCGACGTGGCCCCTCTCGACGTGGCCCGGCTCGACGTCGGCCGCCGCCGGGACGGTCAGGGCCGCGACCGCACTCGCCAAGGCGACGAGGACGACGACGGGGACGACGACGGGGACGACGACGGGGCCGACGACGAGGACGCGCACCCCCTTCTCCTACGTGGTGCGCGGGACTCGATCAAGTCGCCTGGCCGGTGGGCCGACTCCCGGGTGTGCTCAGTCGCGCGCGACGTAAGGCAGGACCAGCTCCTCCCACAGGCCGGCGTGGCGCGACCGGAAGAACCCGTGGTGGCCCATCCGGTCGACGTCGAGCTGGGCCGGGGTGTAGCGCTGGCGGGTCTGGTCGGCGTTGACGAACCGGTCGTGCAGGTCGTTGGTCGCGGCCAGGCTCATCAGCTCGTCGTCGGTGAAGGAGAGCACCGTCATCGGCGTCTTCACCTGCGCGAAGCGGGTCTCCGCGTCAGGGACGTCGACGCCGAGGTACGCCGGGTCGAGGCACCAGCGGCTCCACTGCCGCATCACCCCGGTCGGGATGTCGTCCATGATCCGCAGCGAGCGTCCGGGGTAGTAGCCGGCCACTCGCATGGCGAGCGGACCGATCGACCGCATCAGCACCGGCGCGGTCCAGCGCATGGTGCCGGGGAGGTGGCCGACCCAGCCGGTGCCGGAGGCGACGCTGACCACGCGGGTCAGCGACTCGTGGTCGACGAAGGGCAGCATCTGGGCGCCCAGGGAGTGCCCGATCCAGGTGACCGGCTCGGCCGACTCGCGGACCACGTGGTCGAGCGCGTCACGCGCGTCGTCGAACCAGTCGAGCAGGTCGCCGCCGTAGGCCTTCATGTCGGCTCGGGACGCACTGCCCCGGTGCTCGAGCACGACGGCGCGGACGTCCTGCGAGGCGAGCCACGCGGCGAACGGCGCGTAGTAGCGGGCCGGCGTGGCCATCGCCGGCGCGATCAGCGCGACCCGGCGGCTGACGCCGCAACGAATCGGGCCACCCACTACGCTCGGGCCCTACGCCCGGGTGCCTCGATTGGCAGCCGCGCGCTGTCGGCCGGTACTTTTGGGCGCACCACGATGTGCTTCCGATCACACCCTTGTCGGCGGCGCATGAGCGAGCGCGGAGACCCCGCGGCGCGGTGAGCGATGAGGAGTCTGACGTGTCCCACCACAACGGCTTCGGGCCCGACCTCGCGGAGGTCTTCGGCCCCGCCCAGAGCGACGGCGGCCCCGAGTTGATCCAGCTGCTGACCCCCGAGGGCGAGCGGGTCGAGCACCCCGACTTCGCCTTCGACGGCACCGACCAGGACGTGCGCGACCTCTACCGCGACATGGTCCTGGTCCGGCGCCTCGACGTCGAGGCGACCGCCCTCCAGCGTCACGGCGAGCTCGGCATCTGGGCCCAGCTGCTCGGCCAGGAGGCCGCCCAGATCGGCGCCGGCCGCGCGCTGCGCCCCCAGGACTTCGTCTTCCCGACCTACCGCGAGCACGGCGTCGCCTGGTGTCGCGGCGTCGACCCGCTCAACCTCCTCGGGCTCTTCCGCGGCGTCGACCAGGGCGGCTGGAACCCCAACGACAACAACTTCGGGCTCTACACCATCGTGATCGGCGCCCAGACCCTGCACGCCACCGGCTACGCCATGGGCATGCAGCGCGACGGTGACGTCGGCACCGGCGACCCCGACCGCGACGGCGCCGTGCTGGCCCACTTCGGCGACGGCGCGAGCTCGCAGGGCGACGTCAACGAGGCCTTCATCTTCGCGGCGTCCTACAACGCGCCCGTCGTCTTCTTCTGCCAGAACAACCAGTGGGCCATCTCCGAGCCGATCGAGCGGCAGAGCCGGATCCCCCTCTACCAGCGCGCGCTGGGCTTCGGTTTCCCCGGCCTGCGCGTCGACGGCAACGACGTCCTGGCCACGCAGGCCGTCACCAAGGCCGCGCTCAACCGCGCTCGCGAGGGGCAGGGCCCGACGTTCGTCGAGGCCTACACCTACCGGATGGGCGCCCACACCACGACCGACGACCCGACCCGCTACCGACTCAGCGACGACGTCGAGAAGTGGAAGCTGCGCGACCCGATCGCGCGCGTCGAGGTCTACCTCAAGCGCAACGGCCTCGCCGACGACGACTTCGTCGCCGGCATCAAGGCCGAGGCCGACGAGCTCGGCGCCCGCCTGCGCGAGGGCTGCAAGGCACTGCAGGACCCCTCGCCGCTCGGCATCTTCGACCACGTCTACAGCGAGATCACCGACGAGCTCGTCGCGCAGCGAGACGGCTACGCCGACTACCTCGCGTCGTTCGAGGGGAGCCACGCCTGATGTCCAAGATCACCCTGGCCAAGGGCCTCAACCTCGGTCTGCGCAAGGCGATGGAGGACGACCCGAAGGTCCTCCTCATGGGCGAGGACGTCGGCAAGCTCGGCGGCGTCTTCCGCATCACCGACGGCCTCCAGAAGGACTTCGGCGAGGACCGCGTCATCGACAGCCCGCTCGCGGAGTCCGGAATCGTCGGCACCGCCGTCGGGATGGCGATGCGCGGCTACCGCCCGGTGGTGGAGATCCAGTTCGACGGGTTCGTCTACCCGGCGTACGACCAGATCGTCTGCCAGGTCGCGAAGATCCACTTCCGCAGCCAGGGCAAGATCAAGATGCCGATCGTGATCCGGATCCCCTTCGGTGGCGGCATCGGCGCGGTCGAGCACCACTCCGAGTCGCCGGAGGCGCAGTTCGCGCACACCCCGGGCCTCAAGGTCGTCGCGTGCTCCAACCCGGTCGACGGCTACTGGATGATCCAGCAGGCCATCGCCCACGACGACCCGGTCATCTTCCTCGAGCCGAAGCGGCAGTACCACGCCGACAAGGCGGAGCTCGACGAGACCGCGACACTGGCCGATTCATACCCGCTCTTCGCCAGTCGCGTCGTCAAGGCCGGTTCGGACGCGACGCTGCTCGCCTACGGCCCGACGGTGAAGACCTGCCTCAAGGCCGCCGAGGCTGCTGCCGGCGAGGGTCGCTCGCTCGAGGTGATCGACCTGCGCACGCTGTCGCCGCTCGACATGGCGCCCGTCTACGACTCCGTCCGGCGCACCGGTCACGTGGTCGTCGCCCACGAGGCGCACGTCAACCTCGGCCTCGGCGCCGAGCTCGCCGCCCGGATCACCGAGGAGTGCTTCTACTCCCTCGAGGCTCCGGTGCTGCGCGTCGGCGCGTTCGACACCCCCTACCCGCCCTCGCGGATCGAGGAGGAGTACCTCCCCGACCTCGACCGCGTCCTCGACGCCGTCGACCGCTCGCTCGAGTTCTGAGAGGAACCCACATGGCTGAGTACCTCCTGCCCGACCCGGGCGAGGGCCTGACCGAGGCCGAGATCGTCGCCTGGAAGGTCAAGGTCGGCGACGCCGTCGCCATCAACGACATCGTCGTCGAGATCGAGACCGCCAAGTCGCTGGTCGAGCTGCCGTCGCCGTACGCCGGCACGGTGCTCGCGCTGCTGGTCAACGAGGGCGACACGGTCGAGGTCGGCACTCCGATCATCAGCATCGGCGACCCGGCCGAGGCGACGGCACCTGCGCCCGCTGCCCCGGACAAGGGCGCGACAGACGAGATCGACCTGTCCAACCCCGCTGCCAGCGGGAGCGGCGAGGGCGAGAGCCTGGTCGGTCGGATGAAGGCCGAGCGCGGCGCCGTACGCCGGGCCCGCCGCTCCGCAGCTCCGGTGTCGGCCGCGGCTGCCGCGACCCAGCAGCAGGTGCAGGGCTCCTTCGAGCCCGGACTGCCCTCTCCCGACGTGGACGAGAGCGACACCGACGTCGAGGACGCCGTTCCCGCGACCAGCGCGACGGCTCCCGCGGGGGAGCTGCGCGCGCTGGCGAAGCCGCCGGTGCGCAAGCTGGCCAAGGACCTCGGGGTCGACCTGGCTGACGTCAGCGCCAGCGGGCCGAACGGGACGATCACGCGAGACGACGTGCAGTCGGCTGCCGGAGGTTTCGAGACGGTTGCCAGCGCCCCCTCCTCAACCACCGGGGCCGCGCCTTCCTCGACCACCGGGGTCGACCGGGAGTGGTCGGAGCCGATCAAGGGCGTGCGCAAGATGATGGCCGGCGCGATGGTGCAGTCGGCCTTCAGCGCGCCCCACGTCACCGAGTGGGTCACCGTCGACGTGACGCGCACCATGGACTTCGTGGCGCGGCTCAAGCAGCGCAAGGAGTTCCGCGAGGTCAAGGTCTCGCCGCTCCTGGTGCTCGCACGTGCGGTCATGTTGGCGATGCGGCGTACCCCCGAGATCAACTCCTGCTGGGACGAGGCCGGCCAGCGCGTCGTCTTCAAGAGCTACGTCAACCTCGGCATCGCCGCCGCCACTCCGCGCGGCTTGGTGGTCCCCAACGTCAAGGACGCGGAGGCGCTGTCGCTCCTCGACCTGGCGGCGGCGCTCAACCAGCTAACCGCGACCGCGCGTGACGGGAGGACCCAGCCGGCCGAGATGAGCGGCGGCACGTTCACGATCACCAACGTGGGCGTCTTCGGCGTCGACGCGGGCACGCCGATCATCAACCCCGGCGAGTCCGCCATCCTGTGCTTCGGCGCGGTCCGCAAGCAGCCGTGGGTCGTGACGGGCGCCGACGGCTGCGACGAGATCGCGATCAGGCAGCTGAGCACGCTGGCGCTGAGCTTCGACCACCGCCACATCGACGGCGAGAAGGGCTCGCGCTTCCTCGCCGACGTCGCCGGCATCCTCGAGGACCCTGCCTCCGCGCTGTTGTTCTGATACCTGTTCGAACGGCGGATGGCTTCACCGTTCGTCGTGCGGTTCGTTTCAAGGGTGGACGCCGTCATGGGGGTCGTTTGTGGACCCCGTCGGGTCGACGTTGGACAATGACCGTGCGTTTGTCGGCGCGGGTCGTTGACCTGACTTAGGTAGGAACGGAGGATGCCCCTCGTGGGTGGGGATCCATTGGTAGTGCGTGCGTTCGGCGCGCCTGCCGGTGCGCCCGAACGCGAGCCATCCCCTGCGTCGCTCTTCCAGCGTGCGCAGGAGATCGCCGACGAGCTGACCCGCGAGAGCGCCGCCGAGGCGCGCAAGGCCACCGAGGACGCCCGTCGCTGGGAGGCCGAGACCCGGCAGGCCCACGAGCAGGCCGTCGCCGCGCGGGCTGAGGCGGAGCGGCTCAGGGAGCAGGCACAGCAGCTCTTCGACGCGGCCGCGCAGGAGGCGCGCGACCTCATCGCCGACGCCGGCGAGCAGGCGACGCTGCTGCTGCGCTCGGTCGAGATCCAGCGCGAGAAGACCATCGAAGAGGCGCGCGCCGACGCGGCCGACCTGCGCAACACCGCCCTGCGCGAGCGTCAGGAGGCCGAGGACGAGGCCGACGACGTGCGGGTCGGGGCGGCCCGCGACGCGACCCGCCTGCTGGCCCAAGCGCGCAAGCAGTCCGACGAGCTGCTGGAGGAGGCACGCGCCGAGGCCGAGCAGCTGCGCGCCCAGGCGGTCGACACCGCCGGCGTACGCCTCTCGGCCGCGACCGCGGAGGCGACAGCGCTGCGCGAGGGCGCCGAGCAGGAGGCCGCCCAGCGTCGGGCGCTGGCCCACCAGGAGCTCGAGCGCAGCCGGGCGGAGGCCGAGCAGGTGCTGCAGGCCGCCCGGCGCCAGGCCCTCGACCTGGTCACCAAGGCACGCGCCGAGAGCGAGGTCGAGCTCGCCAGGGCCGCCGAGCAGACCGCGTGGACCAAGTCCACCGTCGAGTCCGTGCTTGCCGCGGCCGCCCAGGAGGCGCGGATGATCCGCAACGCCGGGCACGCCCAGGCCGCCGCCGTCGTCCGTGAGCGTCGCCGGGAGATCCAGGCGATCCTGCACCGGTGCGCCGACGGGCTGCGGCAGCGCACCGAGGAGTCCGAGCGGCGCATCGCCGACCTGACCGCCGCGGCCGAGCTCGCCGCCGCCGAGGCCGACGAGCGGGCCGGTCGCCGGCTGGAGGAGGCCGAGCGCCAGGCCGCCGAGCTGGTGCGCGACGCCGAGGACCGCTCCGCGGCGATGGTCGGTCGTGCCGATCGCCGGCGTCAGGAGGCCGAGGACGGCGCCCGCCAGCTGCGCGAGCTCGTGGCCGAGGAGGTCGTCACCCTGCGGGCCGGGGCGTCCGAGGAGCTGCGCAAGGCGCGCGACGAGACGACCCGGATCCTGGCCCAGGCCCAGATCGAGGCCGACCGGATGCGCACCGATGCCGCCGCGGTCCTCGAGCAGGCCCGGGGCGAGGCGAATTCGCTGCGATCGCAGCGTGACGAGATAGCGACCGAGCTCACCCATCTATCCGGAGTCATCGAGGCCCTGGCAGTCTCTGACGTACCACCCCCAGGAGCAGCGCCACAGGAGTAGCCCGATGAGCCCCCAGCCCCGCGAGACCGGCCGCGAAGCAGGCCGTGACCACGCCCCGGACGAGCCGACCTTCCCCTTCGCGTTCCGCGGCTACGAGCCGTCCGAGGTGGATCGTGCGGTCCGGGGGCTGCTCGAGCAGCTCGACGAGGCGCAGGAGCGGATCCAGGCGCTCGAGGAGTCCGCCGCCGAGCGGGCCGCCGTCGTCGAGCGGGCTGCGCAGGAGCCGGAGGCTGAGTCTGCGGCGTCCCCCGTGGAGCCGGTGACGTTCAGCCACCTCGGCGAGCGCATCGCCACGATGCTCACGCTGGCCGACGAGGAGGCGACCGCGCTGCGCGACCAGGCGCGCGCCGACGCCGAGGCCGCGGCCAAGGAATCCGAGCAGGCGGCTCTCGACATCCGCGCGGCGGCGGAGCAGTACGCCGAGAAGCACCTCCGCGAGGTGCAGGCCCAGGCCGAACGGCTGCTCGCGGACGCGCACCGGCTCGCCGAGCAGGAGCGCGAGAAGGCGCAGCGGGACGCGGCTGCGCACCGCCAGGAAGCCGAAGCGCTCTACGAGCAGCAGCGGGCCAAGGCCGCGGCTGCCGCGGCCGACTTCGAGTCGACGCTCGCGGAGCGGCGGCGGCGTACGACGGCGGAGTTCCAGGAGCAGCAGGCCACCACCCAGTCGCAGCTCGAGGCGATGCGCGCGCAGGTGGAGAACCAGCGCCAGCAGGGCCGTCGCGAGCTCGAGCAGGCGCAGGCCGAGGCGGCGCGGCTGCTGGAGGAGGCGAACAAGCGCTCCGAGGCCCTGGTCGAGGAGGCGCGGTCGACCGCCGACCGGATCCGCGCCGAGTCCGACCGCGAGCTCACCGCGGCCACGCAGCGCCGCGACAGCATCAACCAGCAGCTGGTCAACGTCCGGCAGATGCTGGCGACCCTCTCGGGCACCGCCGGCTTCTCGGACCCGTTCGCCGACCGCGAGGAGGCGCCCGCGCAGAAGCAGGCCGAGCCGGAGGCACCCGCCGAGGCCGAGGCCGAGGCCGAGGACGTGGACGTGGTCGAGGCGGAGTCCGAGCCCGACTCAGTCGAGGTGGTCGAGCGGGAGTCCGAGGCGACCTCCCGCTAGGACGTCAGCTCCTCACCCATCGGTAGCGGCGGCCTCGGGGCTGTCCGTGCCGGTCAGCCAGTCGGCGAAGAACTGGGAGAGCTCCTCACCGGTCTGCTGCTCGACCCAGTCGAGGTAGACCTCCCGGGTGGCGCCGGAGTTGTCGTGGACGCCCGGCCAGGCGCGCACCATCTCCCAGAAGGCGTCGTCGCCGATCTGCTGACGCAGCGTGTGCCACATGAGCGCGGGCAGGTAGTAGATGTTGCCCTCGCCGAAGGTGCCGGGGTCGTAGGCGCCCGGCGGTCCGCTCTTCCCACGAAGGAACGCGTCGGCCGCCGCGTAGTCGGCCATGGTGGCCTCCAGCGAGGGTCCTGCGTGCTCGTCGTTCCACACTGCCTGCAGGTACATCGTCATGCCCTCGTTCATCCAGACGTCGCGCCAGTCGGTCGGGCTGGTCTGGTCGCCGTACCACTGGTGGACGAACTCGTGGACGATCACCTGCTTCGACAGCACGTAGTCGTTGTCGCCGAGGGTGATCAGGGTCTGGGTCTCCATGCCGCTCTGGGAGTCGGTGACCAGGATGCCAGCGGTGCTGAAGGGGTAAGGCCCGAGCTTGTCCTCGACCCACTCCAGCGCCTCCTTGGCGAAGCGGACGCGCGGCACGGCATGGGGCTTGTCCTCAGGGACCCAGAGCGAGATCGGGACGCCGCTGTCGGTGACCTGCTCCTCCAGCCCGTAGTCGCCGATCGCGAGGGTGGTGAGGTACGACGACATCGGCTCGTCGGTGTGGAAGGTCGTGACCCGGCGCCGAGCGCCCTTGTCGCCCACGACGTCCTCGGAGGTCAGCTCGCCGTTGGCGACCCCGATCCACCTGGCCGGCGCCGAGACCTCGAAGTCGTAGAGCGCCTTGTCGGCGGGCTGGTCGTTGACGGGGTACCACGTGAACGCGCCGTAGGGCTCCTGCATCGTCCACACCTCGCCCGCGGGAGTGATCGTGAACCCCGAGGTGGTGAAGTCGGTCCGGGTGGTGGGCGCGTCGACGGGCTCGGGCGTCCCGGAGTAGGCCACCTCGAGCACGTGGACGGAGTCCTCCTCGACCGGCGCTTGGACGACGAGGTCCTTGCCGTCGTGGGTGTGCTCGACCGGCTCGCCATCGAGGGAGGTGCTCTCGACCTCCAGCGCCTCGCCGAGGTCGAGCTGGAACTCGTCGGCCGTCTCGGTCGCTCGGAAGGTGAGGGTGTCGGTGCCGGTCAGCAGCCGCTCGTCGGGATCCCACGCCAGCACCAGGTCGTGGTGCAGCGAGTCGACCCCGGGGTCGCCGACGTCGGGGTAGTAGCTGTCCTCGCGGGTCTGGCTGACCGCCACCGCGAGCTCGTCCGGCACCTCGCGGTAGGCGTCGGAGCCGACCTGGTCGCCGGCCCCGCCCGGCGCGCCCGACGATCCAGTGCCCGACCCCTCGGACGCGGGCTCGGCGTCGTCCTTGAGCCAGAAGACGGCGACCGCCACCAGCGCGATCACCAGGACCAACGCGGTCAGCCAGCGTGCCGATCTCATCGGTCGGCTCCCTCGCGCAGCGTGGTGGACCGTCCGAGGAACGAGGCGACCAGCCGGCCCTCGACGGTGACCTCGACGTCGTACAGCCCGCGTCGGCCCTCGCGGGAACGCTCCCTCGCCGTGGCCACCAGGACCTCGCCCACGTGCACGGGTGCGTGGAACCGGATCTCGGCGCTGTGCGCGACCGTCACCGGGCCGTAGGAGTTGCACGCGAAGGCGAAGGCGGTGTCGGCGACCGAGAAGGTGAGCCCGCCGTGGCCGATGCCGTGCCCGTTGGCCATGTCGGAGGTGACCGGCATCGAGACCGTCGCCATGCCCTCGCCGACGACTTCCAGGCGCATGCCCAGGGCCTGGCTGGCCCGGTCGTCCGCCCACATCCGGCGCACGTGGTCGGGCCGGTCGTTGGGCCGGTCGTCGGGCCGGGCCTCCTCGGTCGTCACGGAGTCAGCGTAGGCAAACGCCCCTCGTGACCGATGAGTCCGGCTCGCCGCCCGGGTCGGCGTACCCAGGAAAAGAGAGCAGGGCCGGCTGTCGTACCGGACCCGCGCCGTTCGTGGAGTGGGTGAGATCCCCCTCGCCGACACAGACACAGACACAGACGAGTCACGAGATGAACGACACGCCCACCTCATCGAAGGCCCGCTGGCTCGCCCTCTGGGTGCTCTGCCTGGGCGACCTGATGATCGTGCTCGACACGAACATCGTGAACGTGGCGCTCCCCTCGATCCAGGCCGACCTGGGCTTCAGCCAGACGGCCCTGGCGTGGGTGGTGAACGCCTACATGCTGACCTTCGGCGGGTTCCTGCTGCTGAGCGGCCGGCTCGGCGACCTCTACGGCAACCGACGGGTCTTCGTCGGTGGCGTCGTCGCCTTCACCCTCAGCTCCGTCGCGTGCGGCCTGGCGCCCAACAGCGCCCTGCTCGTGGTCGGACGCGCGATCCAGGGCCTCGGCGGTGCCGCCGTCTCGGCCGTGGCGCTGGCCCTGATCATGGGGCTCTTCACCGACCCGGCCGAGCGTGCCAAGGCGATGGGCGTCTTCGGCTTCGTGATGTCCGGTGGCGGTGCCGTCGGCGTGCTGCTCGGAGGCGTGCTCACCGGCCTCTTCAGCTGGCACTGGATCTTCCTGGTGAACGTGCCGATCGGCGTGGCCGTCCTGGTCCTGTCCGGCCGGGTGCTGCCCGCCGACGGGTCCCTCGAGGACCGTGGCCCGCTCGACGTGCTGGGCGCCGGCCTGGTCACGACGGCCCTGATGATCGCGGTGTACGGCGTCGTCGGCGGCAACGAGGCCGGCTGGTCCTCGACCCGCACCCTCGCCCTGCTCGGCACCGCGGTGGTGCTGCTCGTCGCCTTCGTCGTCCGCCAGGCCCGGGCCGCGCACCCGCTGGTCCCACTGCGGCTCTTCCGCCTCCGCAACGTCGCGGTCAGCCAGGTCGTCGGCGTCCTCTGGGCTGCCGCGATGTTCGCCTGCTTCTTCCTGTCGGCGCTCTACCTCCAGCAGGTGCTGGGGTACGACGCCCTCGCGGTCGGCCTGGCGTACCTGCCCTCCTGCGTGGTGATGGCGGCGTTCTCGCTCGGCCTGAGCGACCGGGTCGTGATGCGCTTCGGCATCCGGCCCCCGCTCGCGGTCGGCCTGGGCCTGGCCGGCGTCAGCCTGGCGCTCTTCAGCCGGGCACCGGTCGACGGGACCTACGTGCTCGACGTGCTGCCCGCCATGGTGCTGCTCGGCATCGGTGCCGGCATCGCGTTCAACCCGGTGCTGCTGGCCGCCATGGGCGACGTGGAGCCCCACGAGGCCGGCCTGGCCTCGGGTGTGGTCAACACCAGCTTCATGATGGGCGGCGCGCTCGGCCTGGCCGTGCTGGTCGCCGTGTCCTCGGGGCGCACCTCGTCGGTCGCGGCCTCGGGTGCCGGCGCGGTCGTCGCGCTGAACGAGGGCCTGCACGCGGCCTTCCTCGCCGGCGCCGTCTGCGCCTTCGGTGCCGCCGTCATCGGTGCGGTGCTGCTGCGGCCGAAGCCGATGTCGCACGGCGAGGAGCCTCCGGCCGACCAGGAGCCCTTGCTCGCCGAGTGCGCCTAACCCCCCACGGCGACAACATCCGTTCAATTGTTCTGATGTGGTCGCACTGGGGGCCCAACGGCGACAACATCCCAGCAATTGCACGGAAGTTGCCGTCACTGGGGCTGGACCAAGACAGACCGAAGCCCCCGGACCGGCGGATCCGGGGGCTGCGGCGTTGGTGGGCCTCTGCTGTTCAGAGGTCGAGCGGGTTGTTCAGAGGTCGAGCGGGATCGATCAGAGGTCGAGCGGGCGCAGCACCTTGTTGATGCCGTGCGCGATCTGCTTGTTGCCCTTGTTGATGTCGGGGACCGTCACCTTGGGGTCGGCCGCGTCGGGGTCGTTGTCGACCAGCTTGATCCCGCCGCTGGTGACCTTGACCGTCACGGTGGCGCCCTCGAGGGCGGTCGGCAGCACGGCGCCGTCGGACCCGGCGGCGGCCTTCGAGTCGATCGTGGCGCCGGGGATCACGTGGTAGAGCAGGACCTGCTCGACGGTGTCGGCCCCGAACTTCTTGACGATCTTGTTGAAGACCTTCTTCTCCGAGTCGAGCTTCTTGCCCGTGACGTCCTGGACGAGCTTGCGGAACGCCTTGTCGGTGGGCGCGAAGGCCGTGAGCTTGAACTTGCCGTTGCCCAGCAGCCCGACCGGGCTGTCCGGGTTGGCGTCGAGGACGGCGAAGGCCGCGGCCTCGACGATGTCGAAGTCGCCCCACTTCTTGTCGAACTTCACGCCGTCGGCGCCGAGCACCTCGACGAGAGGGGTGTTGCCGGCTTGCGCGTCGGCTGTCGTGGCGTGGGCGGGGGCGGCGGTCAGGGCCGAGCCGGTCAGTGCCACCGCGAGGGTGGCCGTGCCGAGAAGCTTGAGCATCAGGGGAGTCCTTTCGATTGACTGCGCGACTAACCTAGGACAAACCTTGGACAGAAGCAAGTGGGGATTCAACCGGATTCCTCCTTCACCCGTTCTGCGCCGTCCTCGGGCGGCGCCCCGAGCGCCAAGGTGAGGGCCAGCACCATCTCGGGGTCGTCGAGCCGGTCGCCGTACAGCTCGCGCAGCTGGCCCATCCGGTAGCGCACCGTCTGCGGGTGCACGAACAGGGCGCCGGCGGCCTCGTCCCGACGACCCTGGTGGAGCAGCCACGCGCGCAGCGTGCTGGACAGCTTGTCCGCGGCGGCGGGCTTCAGCCCGGCCAAGGGGGCGAGGGCCTGGGCGCGCAGGTCGGCGAGCGCCTCGGGGTCCGCGCCGAGCACCAGGGTCGGCAGGTGCTCCTCGGTGTCGAGCGAGGCCTGCCCGGTCCGGAGGTGCAGCGCGCGCAGTGCCCTGCGGTACGACGTGCGCACCTCCAGCCACGCCCGCGAGGGTCCGGCGACCGCTGCCCGGCCGTCGAGGATCCGCATCAACCGCGCGCGCGAGCGACCGCCCAGGTCGGGCACGAGCAGCACCGAGAGCCCCGACGGCAGGCCCGGTGCGTCCTCTCCGACTTGGAGCGTCCGCGCCGCGTCGACCAGGCCGAGCACCGGCCGGACCTGCGCCTCCGGGAGCAGGACGGCGGTCAGCGTCTTGGGCGGGCGCCAGTCGGCCCGGGCGGCGGCGCCCGCCAGCTCGTCGGCCGCGTCGCCGCGCAGCAGGCCGGCAGCGAGCCGGTCGAGGTAGCGCTGACGCACCCGCCCGCTGGTCTCGAGCTCGTCGGCGTGACCGGCCACCGAGGCGGCCGACAGCTCGTCGATGTAGGCGAAGACCAGCTCGGCGAAGGCCGCCACGGTGTCGGCCGGCACGTCGTTGGCGACCGCGGTCGCCGCCAGCTCACGCCAGGCGACCCGGGCGCCGACCCGGTACGCCGACAGCAGCGCGTCGGCCGACCTCCCGCTGCGCGCCTCGCCGCGCCCCAGGGCGTAGGCGCCTTCTAGCGCGGGCGACAGCGGGGTACCGGGGTCGATGGTCCTGCCCTGCGACGCCAGCCTCAAGAACCCGGCCAGCGCCATCTGGACGGCCTGCTCGATGGTGCCGCCCATCGGACCGCCGAAGGCGTCGTCGTACGCCGGCACCTCGTCCATCACCGCCGCGATCGTGTGCTCGGCGACCTCGGGCAGCTTGCCCCGCAGGAGGTCGACCAGCCCGCGGTCGAGGGCGAACGCCCGACCCGGGCTGAGCTCTGGTGGGACGGGCGGGGGCGATGAGGTCACTTTTGTCTCCTCCGAACAAACAACGACGTCAGATTCACGTCGTGCGGTCAGGAATTGACACTAGCGAACGGACACTATGGAGTCATGACCACAACGCTGCCCGGATCTGAGCGCGGCCCCGCCGCGCCGGAACGCCGCACGTCAGGGCTGCGTGGACAAGCGCGTCGGTTCGCCGAGGTGGCGATGCACCCCTACGCCGCCGCCGACTTCCTCGACCTGTTCGCCCCGCTGCGTCCCGGTGCCGACCTCCGCGGTCGCATCGTCTCGGTGACGCCGGAGACCAAGGACGCCGCCACCCTGGTCATCAAGCCGGGCGCCGACTGGGCCGGCCACGTCCCGGGCCAGTACCTCCGCATCGGCGTCGACGTCGACGGCGTCCGTCAGTGGCGCGCCTACTCCCTGACCCACGGTCCGCGCCGCGACGGGCTCATCTCGATCACCGTCAAGGCCGTGCCCCACGGGCTGGTCAGCACCCACCTGGTCCGTGAGTCCCGCCCCGGCACCCTCGTGCACCTCGAGCAGGCCGCCGGCGAGTTCGTGCTCCCGACCTCGGGCGGCAAGCTCCTCTTCGTCACCGCCGGCTCGGGCATCACGCCCGTGATCGGCATGCTGCGCAACCTCTTCCCCGTCACCGAGTCCGGGGTGCTGCGCCTGCGTCGCAGCGCCATCTACGACATCGTCGTCGTGCACGTGGCGCCGTCGGCACCCGACTCGATCTTCGCCGCCGACCTGCACGCGCTCGCCGACGCCGGCGTGATCCGCCTGGTGACGAGGTACGACGACGAGCACGGCGTCCTCGACCTCGCCGACCTGCCCGGCCTGGTGCCCGACCTCGACGAGCGCACGACCTTCGCCTGCGGGCCGGGCGGTCTGCTCGACGCCCTCGGCGCCCACCACGAGGAGCGCGGCCTGACGCTGTTCACCGAGCAGTTCCGCGCCGCGCGCATCGTGGCCGGCGACGGCGGCAGGGTGGTCTTCGACAAGACCGGGCTCACGGTCGAGGGCGACGGCACCCGGCCGATCCTCGAGATCGCCGAGGACGCCGGCCAGCTGATGCCGAGCGGGTGCCGGATGGGCATCTGCTACAGCTGCGTGCTGCCCCTCAAGGAGGGCGCCGTCCGCGACCTGCGCAACGGCCAGGTCACCACGGCCGTCCCCGGCGAGACCAACGTCGGCGGGGCCCTCGTGCAGACCTGCATCAACGCGCCAGCCGGCGCCTGCCACTTCGATCACTAGCTGATCTCGACCGAGCTCGCTCACCGACCACCGACTACCGCTCGAACCCTGACGAACGGAGACCGCCCCATGACCGTCATCCAGAAGCAGCAAGTCAACCCGATCGCGCACCTGACGCGTGAGGACATCGAGGCCATCGGCCGCGAGCTCGACGAGATCCGCCAGGACGTCCTGGACTCGCGCGGCGCCGGCGACGCGGCGTACATCCGCAAGATGATCAAGACCCAGCGCTCCATCGAGCTCGGCAGTCGGGCGGTGCTCCTCTTCAGCATCTTCCCGCCGGCCTGGGTGCTCGGCACCGCCGGCCTGAGCGTCTCGAAGATCCTCGAGAACATGGAGATCGGCCACAACGTCCTCCACGGTCAGTGGGACTGGATGCGCGACCCGAAGATCCACTCGACCACGTGGGAGTGGGACTCCGCGACGCCCGCCGAGCAGTGGAAGCACAGCCACAACGAGCTGCACCACACCTACACCAACGTGATCGGCAAGGACAACGACCTCGGCTACGGCATCATGCGCGTCGACGAGGACCAGACCTGGCACCCCTTCCACCTCGGTCAGCCGATGTGGAACTTCATCAACGCGCTGTTCTTCGAGTACGGCATCGCCGCCTACGACCTCGAGGTCGGCGCGACCCTGAAGCGGTCCGGCACCAAGGGCTTCAAGGAGCCGAAGTTCCGCGAGCAGGCCAAGAAGGTCCTCAAGAAGGTCCGCCGCCAGGTGGCCAAGGACTACGTCATCCACCCGGCGCTGTCGGGCCCCTCCTTCCTGCACACGATGGCCGCCAACTTCGTGGCCAACACGGTCCGCAACCTGTGGAGCCACTCGATCATCATGTGCGGCCACTTCCCCGAGGGTGTCGAGACCTTCGAGAAGCGCTCGATCGAGGGTGAGACCAAGGGCGACTGGTACGTCCGGCAGATGCTCGGCTCGGCCAACATCTCGGGGTCGCCGCTGCTGCACATCATGTCCGGCAACCTCAGCCACCAGATCGAGCACCACCTCTTCCCCGACCTGCCGTCGAACCGCTACGGCGAGATCGCGCCGCGGGTCGAGGCGCTGTTCGAGAAGTACGGCCTCAACTACTGCGCCCGCCCGCTGGCGCCGCAGGTCTACTCCGCCTGGCACCGCGTGGTGCGGCTCTCGCTGCCCAACGGCTGGCTGCAGAGCACGAACGCGCGCAACCTGCCCGAGCAGCTGACCAAGCTCTACAAGATGATCTCCGGCACCCCGCGCGAGCGGCGCGCCCTCCAGGCTCGCCTGGTCCAGGAGGCCCGTCGCGCGGAGGCTGCCGCGGTCGCCGCCTGACCCGCGGGGCGGTGAGCCGGACAGGCTTCAGCCCCGTCTGGAATCGTGTCTAACCCACCGCCCGGTTGTGCTCGTGCCGGTGCAGCAACCCCACGGCGGCGAGCTGCGTCCTGACCTCGAGCTTGCCCAGGATCGACTTCACCTGGGTGCGCACCGTCGCCTCGCTGACGACGTCGGCGTCCGCGATGTCGTGGATCGGCAGGCCGGACGCCAGCTCGGCGAGGACCTCGCGCTCCCTCGGAGTCAGACGCGAGAGCCGCTCGCGCTCGGCGACGGTCTCGACCCGCTGCGCCTGCCAGCGCGCCACCAGCTCGTCGCGTTCGGCACGGGACTGGACGGGAAGACCCTCACCGACGCGGCGTACCGCCGCGACCATCTCGCCCAACGGCGTGCACTTGCTCAGCACGCCCCGCGCGCCGAGCAGCAGGCACCCACCCCACTCGATCCGGTCGGGGTCGGCGGTCACGACCATCACCGCGGCGCCGGCCGCCGACAACGGCATCACGAGGTCCCTGCCGGAGAGGCGGGCTCCGAGGTCCAGGTCGAGGACGACCACGTCGGGGCGGGAGCGGACGACCGCGGTGAGAACCTCCGACGGGGTGGCCAGCTCGGTGTCCAACGGCAGCCTGGTCGCGTCGTGCCCCTCGAGACGGAGCGCGAGGGCCAGTGACTCGGCCAGCAGCACGTGGTCCTCCACGATCACGACCCGCACGTCAGGAGGTCCCCACGCTGGACGGGGGCCGGCTCGGCGGCCGGGTGCCGAGCCGTGCGGTCGGCAGCACCACCCGCACGGTCGTGCCGCTGCGGGCGTCGGAGCGCACCTCGAGGCGACCAGCCATGTCCCCGACGAGCCGCGCAGCCACGGCGAGGCCGATGCCGCTCCCCGATGAGGCGATGCCGCGAGCTCCCCAGTCGAGGACGCTCGCGAGCTGCTCGCGGGGGATCCCGCGACCCTCGTCGACGACCTTGAGGATCGCCAGCTCGCCGATCGCCGTCGCGGTAAGGACGATCCGATTGCTCCCCGAATGGACGGCAGCGTTGTCGACGAGGATGGCGACCACCTCGGTCAGCGCGTCGGCGCGTCCACGCACGTGCACTCCGCTGGGGCTCCACTCGACGATCCGGCCTCGCGCTCGGTGCGCGAGCACGACCGGGTCGATCACCTCGTCCAGCGCGAGGTGGGTGACCGGTTGCTCGGCGGCGCGCCCCAGCAGCCGCTCGAGGCGGGCGTTCTCACTGGCCACGAGTGACTCGAGCTGGCCTCGATCACGGTCCTCGAGGGCGGTCTCGCCGGCGCGCAGCAGGTGCGTGGCGGCGGCGATCCCGGACACCGCGCTGGCGACCTCGTGCAGTATCTCGAGGTCCCTCCGGCGTTGTGCCTCGAGGGAGGTCACCTGGCGGTCGGAGTCCTCGACCCGGACGAGGGCATCCCGAACGAGCCGCAGCGCGGTGATCACGAAGAACCCGGCTCCGACCAGGTGGAGGACCACGGCGGTGAGGCTGCGTCCGTCAGGCGGTGGCAGCGGGAAGGTGAGCACGTGCGCGACCGCGAGGAGCACGAGCGAGAACGCCATCCGCCGACCGGCCCACGCGGGCAGGCCGACGCGGCTCAGCAGCAGCCAGGCACAGGCTGCGTAGAGCACGAGCAACGTCGCGGCCAGGAGCGCTCCCGGCAGCATCACCTCGGGAGGGTGTGGTAGCTCGAAGCGTCCGATCACGAGCACGCGCACGCTGGTGAAGAGCAGGGCCAGCGTGCAGCCGGTCAGGAGCGGGCTGCCCGGGGGCTCGGCGCGGTGGCCCGCCAGCAGCATCGTGACGAGCACGGCGGCGACCCCCACCTCGAGCACGGGCAGCCAGTCGGCGGCTGCCTGCACGGGATCTTCCCCCACGACCCGGAGCACGGCGTTCGCGACGCCCTGCGCACTGCCGAAGACCGCCGCCGCCGTGAGCCAGCCGGTGCGGCTACCAGGGGTCAACCGTAGGTGCAGGTAGAGCAGTCCGGCGCCACCGACCAGCAGCGGGTACGTCACCAGCTCGGCCACGTGCGCCGCGTGCACCGTCAGGTGCGGTCCGGGCATCAGCCGGACCGCCACCAGCCCGTGGGCGAGGACGAGGCAGGAGACGCTGACGGCGACGGGCCAGCCGACGCTGCCCCGCGTGCTCGCGTGCCCGGCGTCCATCTCAACCCCCCACATCCATCGCTGGATCCCACACGCCCGAGTGGTCGTGACTCATGCGGTCCGTGGGGGCTGCAGTGCGTGCCGGACCGATACCAAAGTATGAGACGACGGTGGCCCGAACGGCAAGGGCGCCTGCGGGCGGCCCTCAGTGGTCTGGACGAGGTGCTCAGCGGACGTCGGGCAGGCGGGGGGAGGAGCGAGGTGCGACGGCCTCGCCTCGGGGGTCCGATGAGGTGGGGCCGTCGCCGTGTGTGTCTCAACTGTGGCCCTGGGGAGGGCGCGGCCGCATACGCCAGATGGGGTATGTGGGGGCGCCTGGGTGGAACGATGACCTGATGCCCCCGTCGTCGAACCCGGCACCGGTCGAGCTTCCCGCCGACCCCATGCCCGCCCTGCCCTACGGGTACGCCGCACGTTGGCCGGTCCCCGACGACCTGCCCGCGCTGGTGGCGCTGGTCGATCAGCGGCGCGAGCTGGCTCCTGAGCACGGGCCGGTCGACCCGGACGCGGTGCGGGTCGAGGTCGTCGGGCTCGGCTCGTGGACCCGCCGGCAGGTGGTGGTCGAGGACCCGCTCGGTGAGCTGGTCGGGTGGGCGGGCGTGCACGACCGCGCTGCCGGCCGCAGCGACCTCCGCGTGGTGGTCGGGCCGGCCGAGGCCGCCGCCGACGCGATCGCGGCCTCGCTCTTTGACTGGACCGCAGTGGTGGCGGGTTCGATCGCGACCGAGCGCGACGTCCAGGAGACGCGACTGGAGCTGCTGCTCGACACCGGTGACGCACCGCTGCGCGCCTGGGCGGCTGCCGCAGGCTTCCACCTCGCCCGCACGTGGCTCAACATGAGCCGCCCGGTCACGGCCGACGACGCCGAGCCGCAGGTCCGGCCGGGTGTCGTGGTGCGCCGGGTGCGCGTCCACGACCTCGGCGACGGGACGACGATGCCGTACGCCGCCGACCTGCAGACCGTGCACCGGATGCTGGAGGAGTCGTTCGAGGACCACTTCAACTCCTACCGCGAGAGCTTCCCGGAGTTCGTGCAGCGGCTGCGCGAGGACCCGGGGCACCGGTGGGACCACTGGTGGCTGGCGTTCGTCGAAGACGGGGCCACGCTGCTGCCCGGCGGCGCGCTGGTGAGCACGCAGCTGCCGCCCGACGCCACCGGGACGCCCGGCTCCTACGTCGACTACATCGGTGTGCACCGCCGCTCCCGCGGCCGCGGCGTGGCCAAGGCGCTGCTCACCACGGTCATCGCGGACGCGGTCGAGCGCGGCCGCAACCGGGTCGGACTCGAGGTGGACGCCGACTCGCCGACCGGAGCCGACGGGCTCTACTCGTCGATGGGCTGGGAGACGGCGTACACCACCGAGTCCTGGCAGGCGGTCAGCCGGCGTACTTGAACGCCCGGCGCTCGCCCCTGACGAAGCCTGGCCGGAAGACCTTCAGGGCCAGGCGGTACGCCGCCCCTGCCTCTGTCAGGAAGCGCGTCGCGACGTCGTCGGGGACGCCGTCGAAGGCCCAGGCGACCAGGAACGGCACCAGCTTGAGGGGGTAGCCCTCCTGGGCGGCTTTCTCGCACGCGGCGTACTCCTCCGTCGTCATCACCTGCTGGAGGAACGGAAGCGCGTCGGACTCCTCGTGCACGAGGTGCTCGAGCAGGGCCGCACGTGTCGCGGTGACGTGCACGTCGAGGGCGTTGCGGTGGTCGGCGCAGGGGTGCTCGACCATGGAGGCGAACCCCGCGGTCACCGCCCCCAGACCTGGGTCGATCTGCTCGTGCTCGTCCTCCATCGCCTGGAGCATCGCGAGCGCGTCGGTGTCGGCGGCGGACTCCGCGTGCCGGACCAGGACCGGCCAGAACGCGACGTCCTCGATCCCGTGGTGGTGATGCAGGACCTCGCCGAACCTCGCCCAGCGTCGCTGCAGCGCCTGCCAGGTGGCGTCCTCGTGCAGTGGGGTGTTGCGCACGGCGGACTCGAAGGCGGCGAGGTCGCGTCTGAACGCGTGGTGCATGACGTACATGCCGGTCTGGTCGTGGGGGCCGTCCGCCACGTGAGCCTGGCCGGGGAGTGAGATCTGTCGGGTGTCCATGTCGTCATGGTGAGCGGGCCGACTTGTGCCCAACTTGGGGTCGACTTGGCATAGATTTCGCGACGTGCAGGTGGGGGTCTTCGGGTCGGCGCGCGTCGCCCCCGATGCGGGGGAGGCTGCCGGGTCCGGCGAGCCGCGCTGGTTGGACCTGGGCGCCCGCAAGCCGCGCTCGATCGTCGCCTCCCTGGCGCTGCACGCCGGGCGGCCGGTGACGGCCGACCTGCTGGCGGACCTGGTGTGGGCGGGCGAGCCGCCGCGGGCCGCGCACGGGGCACTGCACGCCTACATCTCGGGCCTGCGCAAGGTGCTCGACCCCCAGCGCACGTCGCGCTCGGCCACGTCCGTCCTGGAGACGACCGACCACGGTTACCAGCTGCGCGTGCGTGCCGAGGACGTCGACGTGCACCGCTTCGTCGTCGACGTACGCCGCCTCGAGCGCGTGCTGGCCCCGCTGGCGAGCCAGCTGACCACGGGCGACCGGACGGGGTGGCCCGGTCGCGGCACCCTGACCTCGGCGCTCGACGAGCTCGACGTCGTCCTCGCGACCTGGACGGGCACGCCGTACGCCGACCTCCTCGAGCATCCCGACGTCGTCGCCGAGCGCGCTGCCCTCGAGCAGGTGCGCGCGTCGGCCGAGCAGGCTCGGCTGCTCGGGCTGCTGGCCCTCGGTGAGCACGCGAGCGTGCTGTCGACGACCGAGTCACGGGTGTCGACCAACGCGCTCCAGGAGCGCTGGTGGGCCCTGCACGCGCTGGCGCTCACGCGCGCCGGCCGGCAGGCCGACGCGCTCGACTCCCTGCGGACCGTGCGCGTGCTGCTCGCCGACGAGCTGGGCCTCGACCCGGGACCCGAGCTGCGGGACCTGGAGCAGGCGATCCTGCGTCAGGACGACCGGCTGCTCAGCGTGCTCGAGGCCGAGCCGGTCGCCGGCGCGGTGGCCGAGCAGCGAGGTCTCGACCGGGCTCGACCACCGCTGCAGGCGGACGAAGGAGACCCCTCACCGCAGATCGGGCGTGCTGCCGAGCGGAGCCGCCTGCACGCGCTGCTGGACGTGCCGGCCGGGGCGGCGCTGATCGTCGGTGAGCCCGGCATCGGCAAGACCTGGCTCGCCGGCGAGCTCGCGGACGAGGCGCGGCGGCGTGGGTACGTCGTCGCCCGCGGCGCCTGCTCCCAGGACGACGGCGCGCCACCGCTGTGGCCGTGGCTGGGAGTGCTGCGCGCCCTCGACCCGGCCCGCGCCGGCATCGCCGCCATGGTGGAGCACGGCGGCGACGGCGACAGCGCCGCGCGCCAGGCGTTCGAGACCTCCGATCGCATCGCCCAGGCGCTGTTCGCCGCGGCCGAGGCGGCGCCGGTCCTCGTCGTGCTCGACGACCTGCACTGGGCCGACGACGCGACCCTGCGCACGCTGCGTCACGTGCTGGCCGAGACGCCGGCCGACTCGGCCCTGGTCGTGGTCGCGACCCGGCGCGCCCACCCCGAGCCGGAGGGCGCCCTGGCCGACGTCGGCGAGGCCTTCGCCCGCCGGCACGCACTGCGCCTCGACCTGACCGGCCTCGACCTCGGAGACGCGCGGGCGCTGGTGCGGTCGGTCGTCGGCGGCTCGGTCCCGGACAGCACCGCGGACGCCTGGCAGGCGCGTGCCGCCGGGAACCCCTTCTTCCTCGTCGAGCTGGCGCGCCTGGGTGAGTCGGAGGTCGCCGAGGTGCCGTCCACCGTGCGTGACGTCGTGACGCGCCGGTTGACGAGCCTGACCGCCCGAGCCCTGGACACGCTGCGACTGGCCGCTGTGGCCGGTCGGCGGTTCCAGGCGGCGATCGTGACGGCGGCGGGCGGCCTGGACCTCGACGACGTGGTCGACGACCTCGAGGCGGCGCGGGTCGCCGGCCTGGTGGTCGACGAGGGTGCCGGGGAGTACGCCTTCGTGCACGCGCTCACCCGGGACGCCGTCCACCAGTCCGTGCCCCCCACCAGGCGGGCTCGGCTGCACGCCCAGCTGGCGCACGCGCTCGACGGCGACCCGACGACGCGGGCGCTGCTCGACGAGGAGCAGCGCACCGCCGAGCTGGCACGCCACTGGCTGGCCGCCGGCCCCAGCCACCTCGACCGCGCCTGGCCCGCGGCGGCGGCCGCGGCCGCGCAGGCGCGGTCGCTGTCGGCGTACCACGAGGCGATGGTCCTGCGGGCCGCCGCCGTCGAGGCACACCGCCGCAGTGCCGGCGGTGACGAGGCGCAGCGCTACGACCTGCTCATGGAGCTCGCCGACGACGCGTCGTACGCCGCGTGGTGGCCCGAGGTCGAGCGGGCGGCGTTCGAGGCGATGGCGCTGGCCCGTGCCACCGGGTCACCGGACAAGGTGGCGGCGGCCGCGTCGGCCCTGACCCGCTACTGCGCCTGGCTCCCGCACGAGCCGGAGGCGGTCTTCGAGGACGTGATCGACGATCTTCGCTGGGCGCTCGCGCACGTGCCTGGCGAGGACCACGTGGCGCGCGCCCGGCTGCAGCTGGTGCTGGCGGTCGAGCTCTACTACGTCGAGGGCACCGCCGCCGAGCGGCTGGCGCTCGTCGAGAGCGGGCTCACCCTGGCCCGCGCCGAGCGCGACCCCCGCCTGCTGTGGTGGGCGTGCCGGACGGCCTGGATGGCCTGCTGGTCGCCCCACCTCCTCGACGTGCGCGAGCCGTGGGCCGAGGAAGGGCTCGCCGCAGCCCGAGAGGCCGGCGACCCGGCCGGGATCGCGGTGTGCTCGCTCGTCGGCGTCCTGGACGCCCTCGAGCGATGCGACCTCGCCGCGTGGGAGCGCCTCGACGCGCAGACCGGCGCGGTGGCGGACCGCGAGCGGCTGCCGTACGTGTCCATCTCGCTCCAGTGGCTGCGGATGACGTTGGCCGGCCTGCGCGACGACCGCGCCGAGGTGGCCAGGCAGTACGCCGTGATGAGCGAGACCGCACCTCAGGTGGCGATCCCGATGAAGGAGGTCCAGGCGCCCGCCGCGGCGCTCTTCAGCCGGATCTGGGACGCGGAGGCGCTCGCGGGGCAGGTCGACGAGCTGGTGGACGCCTTCAAGAACGCGTTCGGGACGGCCACAGTCGTGCACGCGATGCTCGCGCGGGTGGGCCGCGCCGACGAGGTGCGGCCGTTGCTGGTCGACAGTCCGATGCCGCACGAGACCGACCTCTACTGGTCGACCATCAACGACTGGGTCTTCGAGTCGGAGGCGGCGGTGCTCGCCGAGGACCGGCAGCTGGCCGAGACGGCGTTGGAGAAGCTGCGCCCGTTCGCCGGCCGGATGGCCGTCGCGGGCGCGTCGGCGGTGAGCGGCCCGGTCGACGGGTACGTCGCCCTCCTGGAGTCCTTCGCGGGCGACCCGGCCCGGGCGACCGCGAGCGCGGACGCGGCCGAGGCGACGGCGCGGGAGTGGGGCTTCACGGCGTACCTCACCTGGTTGCGCGGCTGGCGCGAGCGACGCGGGTTCTGATCTCGAGACGCGAGCGCGGAGCCCGTCGCTTCGCTCCGGTTCGCCGGGGCTCGAAAAATGACCAACCGCCCGGTTCCTTGTCGGAACCGGGCGGTGGGTCGGGGTGGGCGCTCGCTGCGCGCCTCACCCGAGGGGCCTCCAACCTGCAGCGAGGGCCGCCGAGTAGCGGTCACGCACGGGGATCGAGGGGTGGTGGAACTCCCGGTGGCGGGGGTTGCGGGGGCCGGACGGCTTGGTGTTGCCGGGCTGGTTCTTGCGGAACATGGCTGTTCTTTCCTCTCTGTGTGGGAGACCGTTTCGTGGTCTGGTCCGATCAGACACCTGGTGGCTTGCGGATCACTTGCGTTTCGCTTGCACCCGCTTGACCCCGTCGTGCTCTGCGGCTTCCGATGGCTGAACTCTTCCGGCTGTGCGCTCGCAGCGGATCGGCCTGGCGGACGATTCCGGCGTACGTCTGGCGGCTGACCTCGCCTTCCAAGTCGCACTCAAGCGGGAAGGGGTGTGCTGGCCGCATGACCACGACCTCCGCACCCGTCGCCACCCGTCGTACGCCCCCGCTCGCCCTGGCCCTGTCGGGCCTGCTGCTCACCGACCTGGCGGGTGGGCTCATCGCCGTCGCCTCCGGCGTCAACGACTGGTCGTCCGCCTGGGGCGGCTCGGCGCTCCTCGCGGCGCCCCTGCCGATGATCGCCGGCCAGGTCGTGCTGACCTGGCTGGCGCTGCGGCTGCGCTCCCGGTGGGCGGCGCTGCCCGCGGCGCTGCTGGCGCTGGCCTGCCTGGTGAGCGTGGCCTCCGGGTTCTTCGACGGTGGGCTGGGCAACGACGCCCTCGCGCCCGCGCACGCCGCCTTCCAGGCGTTCCTGCTCGCGGTCACCGGCGTCGTCGGGGTGCTGGCCGCGGCCCGGGTGCGCGCCGTCACCCGCAAACCTGCCGCCCGCCTCACCTGCCCAGCACCGGCTTGTTGCTCCGGATCACGCCGTCGGGGTCGCGGTCGATCTTGAGGGCGCGCAGCCGCGCGAGGCGGTCGGCGTCGTAGCCGCCCGCGTCCGACTGGGCCGCGCCGGCGAAGTTGGGCATCCGGTAGCCCGAGGCCACGCCGCCGAGGGCCGCGTCGAGCGCGGCGAAGGCGTGCGGGATCACCGCGGCGAGCTCGGGGACGGCGGGCACGCCGACGGACATCAGCTGGAACGGCTCGCTGACAGGTCTTACGGCGCCGCCGGCCGGGTTGTCGTCTGCGAACGCGCCGCCGAGCCCGCGCACCTGCGTCATCATCAGCGGGGTCGCGCCGGGAGTCCCGACGACGGCCAACAGCGCGTCGATGGCGGCGTCGTCGAAGCCGGTCAGCAGCATCGAGTGCTCCATCGACGGCATCGGGTCGACCGGCTCCTGCGCGACGTCGCCGACCTCGCTGGGCTGGATCGGGCGCATCGAGTCCATGACGACCGGTGCCGCGTCCCGCAGCGACCAGAGCAGGGCGTCGAAGAGCTGCTTCGAGCCGAGGTACGTCGCGGCGACGGTCACGAACGACTGCCCGCGGATCGGCTCGGGGAGCTCGGGCATCGGCGGGAAGTGCATGACGTGCGCCCACAGCGTGAGCTCGCGCGGGGCGACGAGAGCGAGGTCGCGGAAGGCGCGCAGCACGGCCGGCGCGTGCTCGACCGGCCAGAAGAGCTGGCCGCCGTGCATCTCGGGCGCCGGGAAGAGTGCCAGCTCGACCCGCACGACGATCGCGAAGTCGCCACCGCCGCCGCGCAGGGCCCAGAAGAGGTCGGGGTCCGACGCCCGGGTGACGTGCTCGAGCTCGCCGCAGGCGGTCACGACGTCGAAGGCGACGACGCTGTTGGCGGTGAAGCCGTGCGCGCGGGTGAACCAGCTGACGCCGCCGCCCAGGGCGAGACCGACCACGGTCACGTCGGGGTTGCTGCCGACCAGGGCCATCAGCCCGGTGCCGTCCAGCGCCGCGCACAGCTCGCCCCACTTCACGCCGGCGCCGACGGTCGCGGTGCCACGGGCCCTGTCGATCTCGATGCCGCCGAGGGCGCGGGTGCGCAGCAGCAGCGTGTCGTCGACGGTCGTCCGGGCGGCGTGCCCGCCCGGCTGCGCGCTGACGGCGAGGCCGCGGTCCCGTGCGAAGCCGACGGCCTCGACGACGTCCCCGACGTGCGCCACCTCGAGGATGGCGGCCGGCCGCTGGTCGACGTTGACGATCCAGCCGAGCCGGGCGTCGGCGTACTCCGGGTCCTCGCGGGTGACGAGCCGTCCGGAGACGTTGTCGCGCAGTGTCGCCCAGTCGGTCCACGTGGTGTCGGTCGAGGTGGTGTCGGTCGAGGTGGTGTCGGTCGAGGTGGTGAGGGTGGTCATGGGGGTGCTCCTGAGTGAGGGCCGGTCCGCTCGACCGGCGATGGAGCAACAGTCGATCCCGTCGCTTGACGTCGACTTGCGATCGACTTGCGGACCGCCTCAGGGGGACGGCAGCGCCGCCAGCCGCTCGCGCGCGGCGCGCGTCCAGCGCGTGCTGCCCGACGCGGTGTTGGCTGCCACCGCCTCCTCCAGCAACCTGCGGGCGTCGTCGGGACGACCGAGCGCGGCCAGGCCCACGCCCACGAAGTACGCCGCCGAACCGAGCGACACGACGCTGCCGTAGGTCGCCACCTTGTCCGCCCACGGCACCACCAGCTCGACGGCCTCCTCGAGGTCGGGGTGACCTGCCATCGCGAGCACCTCGATCGACCGGCAGGCGGCCGCCAGTCCCGCGTAGTCGGCGCCCAGACCCGGTGGCCGGTCGAGGACGCGCACCGCGGTGCCCGGGTCGCCGGACGCGGCCACGGCCTGCGCGACCATCGCCCGGAACGGCGGGAACGGGTGCCCCGTCGCCGCGGCGACCACGTCGGCCGGCACCGGTGCCCCAGGCGGTTGGCAGGCGATCGTGTAGAGCCCGCTCAGCTCGACCAGGCCGACCATCGTCGTACGCCGGTGCAGGGCGAGGTTGTCGCGGCCGATCCGCTCCGCGGCCGGGTCCTCGGTCTCCACGGCGCGCAGCCAGCGCCACCACCCGAGCGGGACGTCCGACCCGCTGTAGCGCAGGCGGGCGGCGATCGCATGGGCGACGGCGATCACCTCGTCGGACTCCGCCGAGCGGCCCAGGTGGTGCAGGCCGGCGGCGAGCTGGAAGCGGGCCGCGATCTCCTCCTCGGGAGTTCCCGCGACGTCGAGGGACTCGCGCGCGACCTCGACCCGGCGCTCGGCGTTGCCGGGCGACCACAGCGTGATGACCCGGGCGCTGAGGCACTGCCGGAGCACCGAGGGGTCGCCGTGCGCCCGCGCCAGCCGGAGGGACTCGTCGCTCGCTTCGTCACCGCCCCGCTCGTCGAGGCCGACGTAGAGCTCGACGCCGAGGACGGCGAGCAGCTTGGCCTTCATGCCGGCGTCGTCGACGTGCGCCGCACAGCGCTTCAGGACGTCGATCGTGCGCTCGTCCACGTCGCCCATCTCGCGCCAGTGCCACACCCCCGAGGAGCTGAAGCTGGTGGCGGCCTCGGCCAGGCGTGCCCAGTCGCCCCGCGCGTCGGCGAGGTCGATGGCGGCGTCGATGGCGGCGTCGATGGCGGCGCGCATGCCGATCATGTCGCCCATCCGCTGACGTGCCCTGGCCAGCGCGAGCAACAGCTCGTGCCGTCGGACGGGGTCCGGCGTGGCGATGCCTCGCTCGACCTCGACGGCGCGCTGCCACAGCGCCGCCGCCTCCTCGAAGGCGCCGCGACGCTCCGCGGCCACGGCGGCGTTCCGGACGTGGTCGACGGCTGCCTCCGCGATCTCGGGGAGGTACGCCGCCGCGACGGCGTGGTGGTGGGCGACGTCGCCGACCAGCTCGGGGTCGGACCCCAGCCGTTCGGCCAGCGCCCGGCCGACCGCCGCGTGCCAGTGGGCGCGCCGGCCCGCCGGGAGGTCGGCGTACACGGTCTCGCGGGTCAGCGCGTGCACGAAGCGGTAGTTGCCGCCCGGCCCCTCCACTTCCTCGACGACGCCGGCCGTGACGGCGTGGTCGAGGTCGTCGAGCACGGCGGGTCCGAGGGCGGCCGACAGCAACCGGGCGTCGAACGCGCGGCCGACGACGGACGCGACGGCCAGCGCGGTGCGGGTCGACTCGGGCAGCTGCAGCACACGCAGGCGCAGCACGTCGGCGATGCCGTCGGGGACGTCGAGCCGCTCGGCCGCCTGCGCGGTCGGCTCGCCGGTGGCGACGAGCAGCCGGGCCAGCTCGAGCACGAAGAAGGGGTTGCCGTCGGTACGCCGGGTGAGCACCTCGACCAGCGCCGGGTCCGGGTCCGGCACGACGTCGGACACCAGCTCCGCGACCGCCGTAGCGTCGAGGGGAGGGACGGGCACGCGCCGTGCGGTGAGCCGCGCGAGCCCGGCCAGCGCGTGCGCGAGGTGGGGGTGGCGCCGCGGGTCCACCGTGCGCACGGTGGCCACCAGGAGCACCGGAAGGTCGCGCAGCTCCTCGGCGACGTAGGCCAGCAGCCGCAGCGACGTCTGGTCCGCCCAGTGCAGGTCCTCGACGACGAGGACGAGCGGTCCGCCGCTCTGCCCCACGAGCCGTGCGACGGCGGCGAAGGTGCGCAACGTGGCGGCCGCGGCGGCGCCGGCGTCGGTGTCGCCGGGGTCTGATCCCCGGCCCTCGAGGAGGTCGGTCACCTCCTTCGGCACCTGGACCCCGTCGGGCGGGGCCTCGGCGAGGTCTCGGAGGATCGGCAGCCACGGCCAGTACGGCGGTGCCAGGTCGGCCTCGTGGCAGCGGCCGACGCTCACGCGCAGGTCCCGCTCGCGCGCCTGGTGGACGACCTCGGTGGCGAGCATGGACTTGCCGATGCCGGCGTCGCCGCTGATGAGCACGACGCCGCCGCGCCCGCTGCCCTCGAGCTCGCCGAGCCCGCCGTGCAAGGCGGTGAGGGCCGCTGCGCGCCCCACCACGCCGGAGACCCGGCTGCGGGTCGAGTCGCTGTCGGACCTCGACTGGTCGCTCTCGGTGGTCGAGCTCAGTCGCGACGTCGCTGCGCGACCAGCGGGCGCGCGGACCGGGGCGTCGAGCGTGGGGTCCTGGGCGAGCATCCGCTCCTCGAGCGACCGGACCGACGCCGACGGGTCGACGCCGAGCTCGTCGACGAGACCGGCCCGGAGCAGCCGCAGCTTCTCCAGCGCCTCCGCCTGCCGGTCGCTGCGATAGAGCGCGAGGGCCAGCAGCGACCACATCCGCTCGCGGAAGGGGTGCTCGGCTACCAGCCGGGAGAGAGTCTGGTGCGCGTCGCCGGGGCGGCCGAGGTCGAGCAGCGCCTGGGCGCGCGCCTCGACGAGGGAGAGGCGCACCTCGTCGAGGCGGGTGGCCTCCACGGCCAGGGTCGGCGCCGCGCCGAGGCCGACGTAGGGCTCCCCTCGCCACAGCGCCAGTGCCTGGTCCGCGGTGGCGAGTGCCTCAACGGGATCGAGTCCGGCGATCCGCTGCGCGGCCGCGGTCAGCGCATCCGCGTCGACCTCCGCGCCGACCAGGGTGTAGCCGGCGGCGTCGCGGCGTACCTCGGCGTCCTCGCCCAGCGACCGACGGATCCTGGAGACCGCGACCTGCACCGCGCTGGTGGCGCCGGCCGGCGGGTCGTCCCCCCACAGCTCGTCGACGAGACGCTCGTCGCCCACGTGGCGGCCCGGCGCGGTGGCCAGCAGGGCGAGCAGCAGGCGCTCCCGCCGGCCGCCCACGGACCGCTCCTCGGCCCGGTCGGGGCCGACGCGCACGCGCAGCGGCCCCAGCACGTCGATGGTGATCACGCGGCGTCCCTGCTGGTCTGCATGGCGTAGCGGGGCCCCCTTCCCGGCGGGAAGTGTACGGGTGCAGGGCCGCGCTCAGGCGTACTTGAAGGTACGCCGCTCGCGGCGCTCCCAGCGCCGTCCGACGAGCCGGTGCACGACGACGTACGCCGGGCCGGCCTTCGCCATCATCCGGCGGGCAGCGTCGTCGGGGAGTCCGTGCAGTCCCCAGCCGACCAGGAACGGGACGAACCGCTTCGGGAACGTCGAGAGCGCCACCCTCTCGGACTCCTCCCACACCTCGGTGGGCAGCATCCGCTGCATCAGGGGGATGGCCTCGGTCTCCTCGTGGCGCAGGTGGTCGAGCAGGGCGACGCGCGTGCGGGTGACGGCGGCGTCGAGGTCGTCGCGGTGGGCCGGGCACGGGTGCGCGACCATCGCGGTCAGCCCGGCTTCACAGTCCGCCAGGGCGGGGTCGATCTCGTGGTGCTCGGCCTCCATCGCGGTCAGCGTCTCGACCGCGCTCTGCAGGCCGACCTGCCGGGTGCGGCGCAGCATCTCCGGCCAGTAGTACTCGTCCTCGAGCTCGTGATGGTGGTGGAGCACGGCGGCGAAGCCGTCCCACCTCTTCCGAAGGAGCTCCCAGACCTCGGCGTCGTCCACCGGCGTGTTGCGCACGGCCGCCTCGAAGGCGGCCAGGTCGCGCCGGAAGCCGTGGTGGACGACGTACATGCCGGTCATGTCGTGCGGCCCCGGTGCCGCGTGGGTCTGGCCGGGCAGGAGGAGCGGGCGGTCGGCGCGCTGGCGGGTGGTGGGCCGGGTGTGCGGAGTGGTGGTCATGCCGACAACGGTGCGGGTCGCGCTGAAGGCCGACTTGAGAGTGACTTGAGTCGCCTTGTCAGTCGGTCTCAAGTGACTCACAAGCGCCACGCGGGACGGTCTCCCCATCAACCCGATCCCACCGCGGATCCCTCAACCAGGAGACCCTGCAATGAACCGCATGCTCGACCGGCTCGGCCGGTTCGCCGCCACGCACCCGTGGCGCACGTTCGCCGTCTGGCTGGTCGTCGCCGTCGCCGTGTTCGGCGTCGCCGGCGCCGTCGGCGGTCCGACCCAGGAAGACTGGGACGTCCCGGCCGCTCCCGCCCAGGCAGGCGTCGACCTGCTGCGCGAGCACCTGCCGGAGTCCGGCAACACCTCGGCCCAGGTCGTCGTCCACGACGACAGCCCGCTGTCCGAGGCGGACCTCACCGCTCTCACCGACCGGCTCGCCGGTCTCGAGCACGTCATCGGCGTGACGCCGCCGCGGATGTCCGCCGACGGCGACACCGCGCTGCTGACCGTGCAGTACGACTTGCCCGTCACCCACAACGACGTGTACGGCGACGCCGAGCCGCTCGAGCAGGCGGTCGAGCCGACGCAGGAGGCCGGCATCCAGGTCGTCCTCGGCGGCGAGCTGCCGAGCACTGCCGGCAGCGCCATGAAGGGCACCGGCGAGATCATCGGCGTCATCGCGGCGCTGGTCATCCTGCTGCTGATGTTCCGCTCGGTCGTGGCGGCGGGTCTGCCCGTCGTGGTGGCCGTCACCGGCCTCGCGGTCGGCACCGCCGGCATCACGATCCTCTGCGGCTTCATGTCGGTGAGCCCGTTCGCGCCGACGGTGGCCACGATGGTCGGCCTCGGTGTCGGCATCGACTACGCACTGCTGATGCTCACCCGGGCTCTGGAGTACCGCCGGGCCGGCTTCGGCGTCGTCGCGGCCGCGGCCGCCGCCAACCGCACCGCGGGACGCTCGGTCGTGCTCGCGGGCACCACCGTGCTGGTCTCGCTCCTCGGCCTGCGGCTGTCGGGCTTGGCGACCTTCGCGGCGTTCGGCTTCGCGACCGCGATCACCGTCGTCACCGTGATGGTGACCTCGCTGATGCTGGTGCCGGCCGTCTTCGCCCTGACGAACCGTTGGATCGAGCCGCGCGCGGCTCGGCGGGCGCGCAAGGGCAAGAAGGTACGTGCGTCGGCACTGGCCAGGGCCGACCGTCCGGTCGGGACCCGGGCCGAGGGATGGGCGCGCCGCGTCGCCGGCCGACCCTGGCCGTGGCTGCTCGGGACCGCTGCGGTGATGCTGATGCTGGCCGCGCCGGTGCTCGACATGCGCACCTGGCCGGGCAGCGGAGGTGACGAGGTGGCCAGCAGCCCGCTGCGCCAGTCCTTCGACATCGTGTCCGAGGAGTTCGGTCCCGGTGCCAACACCCCGTACCTGTTCGTCGCCGACCGCTCGGTCGTCGACGACGGCCAGATCGACGCGATGGTCTCGTCGCTCTCGCAGCGTTCCGACCTGGTCAACGTGATGCCGGCGCAGGTCTCGCCGGACGGCGCGATCGCGCTCGTGACGGCCGAGTCCGTGCTGCGGGACAACGACGAGGGCACGCCCGCCCAGATCGCCGACCTCCGGGACGACCTGCCCGACGGGGTCGAGCTCGCCGGGTCGTCGGTGATGTTCAGCGACATCGTCGACATCCTCGACACCCGCATCTGGCTGGTGATCGGGTTCGTCGTCGGGATCTCGGTGCTGCTGCTGATGGTGATGTTCCGCTCGGTGCTGATCCCGGTGAAGGCCGCGGTCATGAACCTGCTGAGCGTGACGGCGTCGTACGGCGTCCTGACCGCTGTCTTCCAGTGGGGCTGGGGCCAGGGGCTGCTCGGCCTGGACCACGCGGTGCCCGTGTCGAGCTGGCTGCCGATCCTGATGTTCGCGATCCTCTTCGGTCTGTCGATGGACTACGAGGTGTTCCTGCTCTCGCGGGTCCGTGAGGACTACGAGCGCACCGGTGACGCGCACGGCAGCGTGGCCCGAGGCCTGGCCTCGACCAGCCGGGTGATCACCACGGCCGCGGCCATCATGGTGCTGGTCTTCCTCGGCTTCGCCACCGAGGAGGGCGTGGTCATCAAGATGATCGGCTTCGGCATGGCCGTCGCGATCTTCCTGGACGCGACGCTGGTCCGGATGGTGCTGGTGCCGGCGACCATGAGCCTCCTCGGCGAGCGCAACTGGTGGTTGCCGGCCTGGCTCGACCGGCTCCTGCCGAACGTGCAGGTCGAGGCGCCGGAGCTGGACGCCCCGGTCAGGGAGCCCGCGCTGGTCGGCTGACGCGCCGACGGTCGAGCGCAGTCGAGACCAGTCCTCCGATGTCGGATGGCTGGTCTCGACTTTCCGCGCTTCGGTGATCGAGTGCAGTGGAGATCTCACTGCTCGACCGCCGCCGCCGCTTATCCTGCGACCGTGCGGGTGAACGTCCTGGGGGCGATCGAGGTCTGGCGAGGCCCTGCCCACGAGGGCGAGCCCGTCAACCTCGGCGCCCCCAAGCCGCGCTCGCTGGTGACCGCCCTGGCCCTGTCGGGCGGGCGTGCGGTCTCGCCCGACACGCTGGCCGACCTCGTCTGGGCAGGGGAGCCGCCTGACGGTGTGGCGGGCACCCTCCAGGCCTACGTGTCGGGCCTGCGTCGCGCGCTCGAGCCCGAGCGGCCGCCGCGCACGCCACCCACGGTGCTGGTCTCGGTCCCGCCCGGCTACGCGCTCCGGCTCGAGCCCGACGCCGTCGACGCCACGAGGTTCGCCGCCCTGGTCAACGGCGTACGCCGTCGGCTCGGCCGCCGCGACCACGCGTGGGACCGTCCGGCCCTCGGGCCGGACGAGGTCGCCGCGGCCCTGGCGGAGCTGGACGAGGCGCTCGGACTCTGGCGCGGCGACCCCTACCTCGAGCTGGGCGACGCACCGACGGCCGTCGCCGAGCGGGCCAGGTTGACCGAGCTCCGGGTCGTCGCGCTCGAGGACCGCGCCGCGCTCCGGCTCACGACCGGCGACCACGCCGGGGTCGCCGCCGAGCTCGAGGCGCTGGCCCCGGCGTACCCCGTCCGTGAGCAGCTCTGGGGCCTGCGCGCCGTCGCGCTCGCCAGGAGCGGGCGCCAGGCGGAGGCGCTGGACGTGCTCGCCGAGCTCCGCCGGGTGCTCGACGAGGAGCTCGGTCTCGAGCCCAGCAGGCCGCTGCAGGCCCTGCAGACGGCGCTGCTGCGCCAGGATCCCGACGTCCTCGGGGCTCCCGACCTCGACCTCCCGGCGGAGCCGGTGACCGCACCGCCTGCCCCCGCGACGAAGCCGGTGAGCGCGGCCCCGGTCGGATGGCCGCTCGTCGGGCGCGACGCGCAGCTCGCCAGCCTCGTCGGTCGCCTGGACGAGGCCCTGGCCGGCACGCCGGCCTTCGCGGCCGTCACGGGGGACCCCGGCATCGGCAAGACCCGGCTCTGCGCGGAGCTCCTCGCCGTCGCCCGGGCCCGCGGCGTCCGCGTCGTCGTCGGCAGGTGTTCCCAGGACGACGGTGCGCCGCCGCTGTGGCCCTGGCAGCAGGTGCTGACGACGCTGGGCGCGGACCTCGACCTCGGCGGGGCCGCCGACGAGGGCGCGGAGTTCCGGTCGCGGGAGGCCGTCGTACGCCGCGTGCACGAGGCGGCCCGCACCGAGCCGCTCGTGGTGGTGCTCGACGACCTGCACTGGGCGGACACGGCCAGCCTGCGGGTGCTGCGGCTCCTCCTCGAGACGGTGCACGACGGGCCGCTGCTCCTGGTCGCGACGTGGCGGGCGCATCCCGAGCCGACCGGCGCCCTGGCCGACGTGGCCGAGTCGATGGCGCGCCGGCACGCCGCGCGCCTCGCGCTCACCGGGCTGGGGAGCACCGACGTGGCGCGGATCGTGCTGGCCGTGGCCGACGTCGAGGCGAGCGGCCGCCAAGCGGGCGAGCTGGCCGAGCGGACCGACGGCAACCCGTTCTACCTCGTGGAGTACGCCCGCCTGGCCCGGGAGACCGGCGACCTGGCCGGCCTCCTGGGCGGCGCCGACCCGCCCACGGCCGTCGGCGACGTGCTGACCCGGCGGCTGGACCGCCTGCCCGAGCCCACGGCGCGGCTGCTGACCTGGGCCGCCGTGGCCGGGCGCGAGTTCGAGCTCGCCGTCGTCGCGGAGGCGTCGGGCACCTCCGAGGACGAGGTGCTCGACGCGTTGGACGCGGCGGTCGCCGCCGGCCTGGTCCGCGAGGAGCGCGAGGGTGGCTTCGTCTTCACGCACGCCCTGGTGCGGGACACGGCGTACGCCGCACTGGGCCCGACCCGCCTCGCGCGAGCCCATGCCGCCGTCGCGGCCGCGCTCGAGCGTCGCGTCGGCCGGGTGACGGAGGCGGCGCGGCACTGGCTCGCGGCGGGGAGCTCGCACGCCGACCGGGCCTGGCGGGCCGCCGAGGTGGCCGCCGAGCAGGCGCGCGAGGTGCATGCCCACGAGCAGGCCGTCGACCTGCTGGTGGCCGCGCTCGAGCGGCTCGAGGGTGACCCGACGGCCACCGACGAGGACCGCTATCGGCTTCTGATGACGCTGGCCGACGAGTACCGCTGGGTCGGTTCGTGGGTGCCGATGGCCGGCGTGGTGGAGCAGGCCATCGAGGTCGCCGGTCGCCTCGACGACGTGCACCTGCTCGCGGAGGCCTCCGCCCACCTCGCGGTCGGCGCCCTGTGGCAGACGGCCGCCTACGCGGAGCAGAACGAACGCGTGGTCGCGGCGCTCGAGGAGTCGCTGCGCCGGCTGCCGCCCGACGACGGGGAGCTCCGCTGCCGGGTGCTGATGGCCATGGGGTCCGAGCTCTACTACGTCACGCCGCTCGACCGGCGCGTCGAGATCGCCGAGGAGGCGCTCGCCATGGCCCGCCGGCTGGGCTCCGACCAGCTCGTGATGGAGGCGTGCGAGGTCGCGTTCGTGGCGCAGTGGTCGGCGAGCACGCGCCGGCGGCGGCTCGAGCTCGCCGTCGAGGCCGTCGCCCTGGCTCGCCGTCTCGGTGCCGAGCGGAGCCTGGCCACCGCGACCGCCATGCGCGCCAACGTCGAGGCCGAGCTGGGCCGGCTGGACGAGATGACCGCCTCCGTCCAGGAGGTGCGCGAGCAGGCCGGACGGTTCCAGCTGCACTTCCCCCTGCTCTTCGTCGAGGCGCTGCTGGTGTCGTGGGCGGCGATGCAGGACCGGTTCGACGACGCGGAGCGCTCACTCGCCCAGGTCGGCGCCCTGGTGTCGCGCTTCGAGATCCACAACGCCGACTACGGCTACGCCGGCGCCCTGGTGTCGGTGCGGGTCTGGCAGGAGCGCTGGGACGACGTGCTGCCGCTGTTCGCGATGTTCTCCGGCAACCCCCTCCCTATCGCCTCGACCTACATCGCGTGCCTGTTCCGGGCCGGGCGGGTGGAGCAGGCGCGAGCCGAGGCCGAGCGGCTGCCCATCGACCTGTCCCGGGACGACTGGTACTCCCCGGCCAACTGGGCCTTCTCCGCGGAGGCGGCCCTCGGCCTGGGAGACGCCGGGCTGGCCCGTGCGGCCTACGCCCTCCTGGCTCCGCACGCCGGCACCGCCGTCACGGCAGGTTCCGGGCTGGCGCTCGGCCCGGCCGACGCGTTCCTGGCGCTCGGTGCGGCCGCGGGCGGCGATCGTGAGACCGCCGCCCGGCACGCCGACGCCGCCGAGGCGCTGATGGTCGACTGGCGGATCCCGGTGTGCGCGGCGTGGTTCGGGCGCCTACGCCGCCGGCACGACTTCTGAGCGGGCCTGGCGTGCGACGACCCGAGCAGCCCTGACGAGTTACCTGACCACTATCAGCACGATTCCTCGGGCCCAGATCGTGCTCTTCGTGGTCAGTTATCTCAGCCCAGCGCGGCGGAGACCACCTCGCGTGCCTCGGCCTGCACCTCGGCGAGGTGGTCGGGACCGCGGAAGGACTCGGCGTAGATCTTGTAGACGTCCTCCGTGCCCGAGGGCCGCGCCGCGAACCACGCGTTCTCGGTGACCACCTTCAGGCCACCGATCTTGGCGCCGTTGCCGGGAGCCTCGGTGAGCTTGGCGGTGATCTCCTCGCCGGCGAGCGACGTCGCGGAGACGTCGTCGGGGGAGAGGGCGGCGAGCTTGGCCTTCTCCTCGCGGGTGGCGGGCGCGTCGACGCGGGCGTACGCCGGATCGCCGTGCTGCTCGACGAGCCGGGCGTAGAGCTCGCTGGGGGTGTTGCCCGTGACGGCGAGGATCTCCGAGGCCAGCAGGCAGAGCAGCAGCCCGTCCTTGTCGGTGGTCCACGTCGACCCGTCGCGACGCAGGAACGACGCGCCGGCCGACTCCTCGCCGCCGAAGCCGAACGACCCGTCGATCAGCCCGGGCACGAACCACTTGAAGCCGACCGGCACCTCCACCATCGGCTTGTCGAGCGAGGCGGCGACCCGGTCGATCATCGACGACGACACCAGGGTCTTGCCGATCCGCGCCGTCTCGGGCCAGTCGGGACGGTTGCCGCCGAAGAGGTAGCCGATCGCGACGGCCAGGAAGTGGTTGGGGTTCATCAGCCCGGCGTCCGGCGTGACGATGCCGTGCCGGTCTGCGTCGGCGTCGTTGCCGGTGGCGATCTGGTAGTCGTCCTTGCGGTGGATCAGCGACGCCATCGCGCTCGGCGACGAGCAGTCCATCCGGATCTTCTCGTCCCAGTCGAGTGTCATGAACCTCCACGTGGGATCCACCAGAGGGTTCACCACGGTGAGGTCGAGGCCCAGACGCTCGGCGATCGCTCCCCAGTACGCCACCGACGCTCCACCCAGCGGGTCCGCCCCGATCCGGATCCCGGCCGCGCGGATCGCGTCGATGTCGACCACCGACGGCAGGTCGTCGACGTAGGTGCCCATGAAGTCGTACGCCGTGCACGCGGCCCGCGCCCGGGCGAAGGGCGTCCGCTTCACGTCGGCGAGCCCACCGCGGATCAGCTCGTTGGCACGCTTCGCGATCACCGACGTCGCGTCGGTGTCGGCAGGTCCGCCGTGCGGCGGGTTGTACTTGAAGCCGCCGTCTGCCGGTGGGTTGTGCGAGGGGGTGACCACGATGCCGTCGGCGGGTCTCGACTGGGCTCGACCACCGGGGCGACCGCCACCGTTGGCCCGGATGATCGCGTGGGACACCGCCGGCGTCGGCGTGTAGCCGTCGGCGGCGTCGACCAGCACGGTCACGTCGTTGGCGACCAGCACCTCGATCGCGGTCGACCAGGCCGGCTCGGAGAGCCCATGGGTGTCGCGGCCGAGGAACAGCGGGCCGTCGTACCCCTGCTCCTTGCGGTAGTCGCAGATCGCCTGTGTCGTCGCCAGGATGTGTGTCTCGTTGAAGGCCGTCCTGAGGGACGACCCGCGGTGCCCGCTGGTGCCGAAGGCGACTTGCTGGTCGAGGTCGTCAGGGTCGGGGACGCCGGTGTAGTACGCCGTGACGAGGTGGGCCACGTCGACGAGGTCGGAGGGCTGGGCGAGGGTTCCGGCGCGTGACTCGGGCATGGCTCCTTTGTACCGCTAATGGCGGTGCGCGGGCTCCGGGTCGTCCACTCCGGCACGCCCGCGGATCGTTCGCCCTCGGAGTGGTCGTCGTCCATCATCGTGCGCTCGTCGAACGACCCGGCCGGGGCGGGGACGCTCCCCCGTGCGGGTGGGCGTGCGGGTGGGCGCGCGGGACGGTCGCGATGCGGCGGCGGCTGCGTGGGAGACTGCCGGGCGTGTCCCCCGACCAGTCGCTGCTCGACCTCGCGGCCAAGCACCGGATCTCCACGGACTACTGGGACTGGCAGGGACGGCAGGTGCCGGTCACCACCGAGACGCTGGTGGCGGTGCTGGCCGGTCTCGGCGTCGACGCGTCCTCACCCGACGCCGTGGCTGCGGCGCTGCGCGACGCCGACCTCCGCGAGTGGCGCCGGGTGCTACCCCCGACGGTGGTGCTCCGTGAGGGCTGGACTCCCTGGGTCGCCGTCCACGTCCCGCACGGCAGCACCGTCGACGTGCACGTCGAGCTCGAGGACGGCAGCCGTCGAGACGTCCGCGCGGTCGACAACTGGGTGGACCCCAAGGAGGTGGACGGCGCGCTCGTCGGTCGCGCCACCGTGGAGCTCAGCGCTGACCTCCCGGTCGGCTGGCACTTGCTGCACGCCGACCTCGAGGACGGCTCGCGGACCACCGCCACCTGCATCGTGACGCCGTCACGGCTCCCGCTCCCCGACGTGCTCGAGCACGACCGCGTGTGGGGCGTGATGACGCAGCTCTACCAGGTCCGCTCCGCCGGTTCGTGGGGCGTCGGCGACCTCGCCGACCTCGGCAGGCTCGCCACCTGGTCGGCCGAGCAGGGTGCCGACTTCGTGCTGGTCAACCCGCTGCACGCGGCGGAGCCGCTCGCGCCGGTCGAGGCGTCGCCGTACCTCCCGACGACGCGCCGGTTCGCCAACCCGGCCTACCTCCGCGTCGAGGACACCGACGAGTACGCCGCCGCGCCGGCCCCGATCCGCAAGCAGGTCGACACCATCGGCGCGGTCGCGAGGCTGCTCAACGGCGAGGACACCCTCGATCGCGACACCGCCTGGGAGACCAAGCGCTCGGCGCTCGAGCTGCTCTTCTCCGCCACCCCGCGGCACGTCGAGCTCGGTGCCTGGCGGGCCGCGCAGGGGGAGGGGCTCGAACGATTCGCCACGTGGTGCGCCCTGGCCGAGGAGCACGGGACCGACGGCGCGGCCTGGCCCGCGGAGCTGGACGCCGCCGAGCCGGCCGCGGTGGCGGCGTACGCCGAGGCCAACCGCGACCGCATCACCTTCCACTGCTGGCTGCAGTGGCTGGTGGCCCGGCAGCTGGCCGGCGCCCAGGAGCGCGCGGAGTCGGCCGGGATGAGGATCGGGGTCGTGCACGACCTCGCGGTCGGGGTGCACCCCGAGGGCGCCGACGCGTGGGGGCTGCGCACCGCCCTGGCGCAGGGCGTGAAGGTCGGCGCACCTCCCGACCAGTTCAACCAGGTCGGTCAGAACTGGTCGCAGCCGCCGTGGCACCCCGACCGGCTCGCCGAGCTCGGGTACGCACCGTTCCGCGACATGGTGCGCGCCCTGCTGGCCGACTCGGGCGGGCTCCGCATCGACCACGTGATCGGGCTCTTCCGGCTGTGGTGGATCCCCGACGGCATGAGCCCCCGCGAGGGTGCCTACGTCCGCTACGACCACGAGGCCCTCATCGGGATCCTGGTGCTCGAAGCAGCTCGTTCAGGCGCGGTCGTCATCGGCGAGGACCTCGGGGTCGTCGAGCCGGTCGCCCGCGACTACCTGCGCGAGCGCGGTCTCCTCGGGACCTCCATCCTGTGGTTCGAGTGGACGACGGAGCACGGGGACTCCCGTCCGCTCGCCCCCGAGGACTACCGCCAGCTCTGCCTCTCCGCCGTCACCACGCACGACCTGCCTCCGACCGCGGGCTACCTCGAGCTCGCCCACGTCGAGCTCCGCGAGCGTCTCGGTCTGCTCACCCTCTCCGTCGAGGAGGAGCGCGCCACCGAGCTCGCCGCCATCGACAAGGTCCGGGCGGCCCTCACCGAGCGAGGACTGCTGAAGCCGGGTGCCGACGTGGAGGACCAGGTCGTCGCGCTGCACCGCTACCTGCGTCTCACCCCGTCCCGCATGCTCGGCGTCGCCCTGGCCGACCTCGTCGGCGACCGGCGCATCATCAACCAGCCGGGCACCGATGAGGAGTACCCCAACTGGCGGCTCCCGCTGACCGGCCCCGACGGCCGACTGATGCCTCTCGAGGCCGTGCTCACCGACCCGCGGGCGGCGCGGCTCGCCGCGGTGATGTCCGGCCGCTGAGCTCGCCGCGCCGCCGCCAGGGCGGTCTTGGTTGCCCTCCGAGTCGATGACGATCAACCTCGGCGGCTCCCGGCCTGGCGGCGACCCCGTCTGGGGTGCGCGCGAGAAGAGCCTCGTGATCAAGCCTCGGCTCGAGGGCGAGCGCTTGCGCGTCAAGGTGAGCGCCAGGACGGCGGGCGCGCAGCCGGTCGCTGTGCTGTCGAAGCGCAGCACCCGTGTAGATCCCTGAGGGCGAGCGACAGGTGACGGTCCGGTCACGGCGGGACCGCCACAGTTGATCGCGTCAGGGGGCGGCGATACGTTGGCGCGGGCGTCGAGACCCGGCGCCCGGAGATGAGGAGGCCCACATGGCGGCAGACCAGAACATCGTCCAGGCGCTGGGCAGCACCGACCTCTTCTCCGGGGTCAGCAAGCGCGCGCTGAACGCGATCGCCGAGCAGGCCCGCGTCGTGCACCACGACGCCGGCAAGGAGATCACCGAGGAGGGCGGCGGAGCCGTCGGCTTCCACCTCATCCAGGAGGGCACCGCGGCGGTCACCGTGCACGGCGCGAGCCGGCCGAACCTCGGCCCGGGAGACTACTTCGGCGAGATCTCGCTGATCGACGGCAAGCCGCGCTCGGCGACGGTGCGGGCCGAGACCCCGCTCACCACGATCTCCCTTGCCTCCTGGTCCTTCCTGCCGATCCTCGACGCGCAGCCCGAGGTCTCCAAGTCGCTGCTGAAGGTGCTCTGCGCGCGCGTGCGCGCGGCCGAAGCGAGCAGCTGACCGCGAGGAACGAGCGGTCGGCGTCGCGAGCGCAGGTCGAGTAGCCCCGCGACCGAGCCTGCGAGGGCGCGCAAGGGCATATCGAGACCCGGTGAGGTGCCCGCCGAGGGTGGGGACGCCTCAAGACGTCCAGGCCCGCCACAGGGCGGCGTACTCGCCGTCGTCGCGCTCGACGAGCTCGTCGTGCGACCCGAGCTCGGCGATCTCGCCGTCGATGACGACGGCGATCCGGTCGGCGTCGTGCGCGGTGTGCAACCGGTGCGCGATCGCGACGACCGTGCGGCCGGACAGCAGCGCGTTCATCGAGCCCTCGAGGGTGCGCGCGGTGCGCGGGTCGATCAGGGACGTCGCCTCGTCGAGCACCAGCGTGTGCGGGTCGGCGATGATCAGGCGCGCCAGCGCGATCTGCTGGGCCTGGGCCGGCGTCAGCGCCTGCTGACCGGACCCGATCATCGTGTCGAGGCCGGCGGGGAGGCGGCGTACCCAGTCGGCGGAGCCGACCGCGGCGAGCGCGAACCAGACGGCGTCGTCGGTCGAATCCTCGCGCGCCAGCAGGATGTTGTCGCGCACCGACCCGACGAACACGTGGTGCTCCTGGGTGACCAGGGCGACCTCGGTGCGCAGCTGCTCCAGCGGCAGTGAGGTGAGCTCGACCCCACCGACGGTGACCGAGCCGGTGCGCGGCCCGTTGATGCCGGACAGCAACCGCCCCAGCGTCGACTTGCCCGAGCCCGACGGTCCGACGATGGCGAGTCGCTCGCCGATGCGCAGGTCGAGGTCGACGCCGTGCAGCACGTCGTGGCCCTCGCGGTAGGCGAAGCGGAGGTCGCGGCCGACCAGGTGCGGCCCGTCGGGCAGGTCGTCGCCGGCCTCACGGTCCGGCGGCACCTGCGCGATGCCGAGCAGCCGGCTCGTCGAGGCCACCCCGACCTGGAGCCGGTCGATCTCACCGATGAGGCGGTCGAGCGGTCCGCTCAGCGCCTCGACGAGGAGCACGGCGGTGGTGATCTCGCCGAGGCTGGTCCAGCCCTTCTGGTAGCCGTAGGCGCCGACGACGAGCGTCAGCACCCGCGGCGCGTTGAACGCGAAGTCGATGACGGCGAAGAGCAGGTTGCGCAGCGTCATGCCGTAGCGCTCGGCCTGCGCCGAGAGCGCGATGTCGTCGTCGCCCGCCTGGATCCGGCTCTCGGTCAGCCCCAGCGCCTCGACCGTGCGCGCACCCTCGACCGTCTCGGTGAGCGTGGTGTTGATGCGGGAGTACGTCGCCCCCTCGGTGATGTAGCACTTCTGGGCGCGGCGGAGGTAGCGGCGCACCTCGAAGCCCGACGACGCGATGAGCAGCAGCGCCGGGACCGCGAGCAGCAGCGAGTTGGCGAGCATGAAGACGATCGAGAGCGACACCGTCAGCATCGAGATGATCGCCATCGGCACACCGAACTGCACCGACCGGCTCATCGTGCCGACGTCACGGGTGACCCGGGTGACCAGGTCGCCGGTGCTCGCGCTCTCGACGCGGCCGAGCGGCAGCCGCAGGATCGTGTCGATGATGTACTCGCGGGCGGTCGCGAGCAGGTCCTGCCCGAAGAGCGTGGAGGTGCGCTGCCCGAGGAAGGTGAACAGGCTCTGCCCCGTGACGACGAGCAGGATCGTCAGCGCCACCGACGTCACGCCGGAGGTGTCGAGGTCGCCGTCGACGGTGCCGTCGATCAGGTCGCCGAGCAGCTTGGGCACCATCAGCGCGGCCGCCGCGGCCAGGCCGTTGAGCACGACCATCGCGGCGAACGCCCCGCGACGCAGGCGCAGCAGCCGCTTGAAGAACGCGAACACGGCGTCGTTGTCGGCGACCGGCCAGCCGCGGTCCGGGTTGCGGGACTCCGCGTACACCGTCTCCGCGCGCTGCTCGCGCAGCCGGTGCCGCTGCTGGAGGGCCCGCACGCGCACCGACCACGGCGAGGACTTGGGCGGGGGCACGAGCTCCTCGGGCACGACTGGCGGGTCGAGCGTGCGCTCGCGCCAGGTCTCGGCGGACGTGGCCAGGAGATCGGGGTGGGCCGACACGTCAGGCATGGGCCGGCTCCTCGTCCATCGCGCGGGCGACCACACGGCGGTACGCCGGGTCGGAGGCCAGGAGGTCCTCGTGGCGGCCGGTCACGACGATGCGGTCGTCGACCAGCAGCGCCACCTCGTCGGCGTGGTGGAGCCACAGCGGCGAGACGGTGGCGACCACGGTCGTGCGGCCGCGGCGGAAGTCGGCGACCCGCTCGGCGATACGTGCCTCGGTGTGGGCGTCGACCGCCGACGTGGGCTCGACGAGCACGAGGATCGGGGCGTCCGTGCCGAGGGCGCGGGCCAGCACGACGCGCTGGCGCTGGCCGCCCGACAGGCCGCGGCCACGCTCGTCGAGCACGCCCTGCCAGCCACCCGGGAGCGCGTCGTACACGTCTTCGGCGTTCGCCACCCGGATGGTCTCCTCGGCCTGCTCGCGGCTGAGCCGGCCGAGCGGGTCGACGGCGTCCTGGAGGGTGCCGGCGAAGAGCTGGCTGCCGGTGTCGCTGACGACGATCCGGCGGCGGACGTCGTCGAGCGAGACGGACCCGAGGTCGACCGACCCCAGGCGGACGCCCCAGGCCTCGCGGGCGCGGGCCTCGTCGCGTGCGGCGATCCGCTCGCGCTCGACCTGCCGCTCGGCGCGGGAGCGGCGCAGCGCCCGGCCCTTCAGGCCGCTGTCGTCGTCGATGGCGACCGGCTCGGTGTCGGCGGGGAGGTAGCGGCCCAGCCGGTCGGCGAGCGCCGCCGAGGACTCCGGGACGGCGCTCACCACGATGGTGAGCCGGCCCGGGCGGGCCACGAAGCCGCTCAGGTCGTCGACCAGGTCGCCGTCGTCGGGCAGCGGCTGCGGGGCCGCCTTGTCGGGCCAGGGCGGGGCCTGCTCGAAGATCGCGATCGCCTTGCGGGCGGAGACCAGCGCGCGGGTGAGCTTCTGGGCGAACTCGAAGAAGGTCCGGATCGGCCCGACCATGAAGAGGCCGTAGCCGAGGAAGGAGATCAGCTGGCCCACGGTGAGGTCGCCGGCCAGGACCTCGCGGGCTCCCAGCCACATCAGGCCGATGAGGAAGAAGCCCGACATCAGCACGCCGATCGCCTCGATCGCGGCCTGCCAGATCCCGGCCGAGACGCCGGCGTCCTTGGTGCGCTGGGACTGGCCGGCGTAGTTGCGGCCGAAGGTCCGCTCGCCGCCGATCCCTCTCAGGATGCGCAGCCCCGCGACGATGTCGGTGGCCATCGAGGTCAGCTCGGAGCTGCGCGCACGCTCGACGGCCTGCCGGCGGTGCAGCGGCCGCAGCATCGGGAAGGCCACGCCGACCAGCACCGGCGCCGCGACCAGCACCAGCAGGCCCATCTGCAGCGACGTGCTCAGCACGATGGCCGCCACCACGAGGTAGGCGAAGAGCTGGGCGAAGGCGCGGGCGGTGATCTCGGTGAGCGCCCCGAACTCGTCGGAGTCGCTCGACGCGACGCTGAGCACCTCGCCGGTGGGGGCGCGGCGCGGCAGCACGTGGCCGAGCTGGACGGCCTTGCGGGCGACCATCTGCGTCGTGCCGTAGAGCGCGATGAGCCAGGACCGGACGATCACGGTGTGCATCGAGATGCCGAAGACGACACCGATCAGCGTCACCACCAGGAGCAGCCCGGTCCACAGTCCGGTCTGGCTCCAGTCGCCAGGGAGGATGCCGTGGTCGACGACCTTGCCGACGAGCCACGGACCCACGGTCAGCGGCAGCTGCCAGAGGACGCCGAAGACCATCGAGGCCACGATGACCGAGCGCTGCTGGCGCAGGTGCCACCGCAGGAACGCCGCCGGGGTGCGCACATCCGGCTCCTGGGCCCCTGGGACAGGAGTGAAGGCCGTGGTGATCGGAGGGAAGTCGCGCATCGCGTGGTCCACCGTAGGTGCCGGGAGGGACGTGGGGCCAACGAGATTCACCACCGAGCGGACGTATTACGGTGGAGTGATGCCCCCGCTGCTGACGACGTCGGTCGAGGAGCAGACGATCGCCTTCCGGCTCGCCGACCCCGACGACACCCGGGCCTCGGTGAGCCTGTGGTGCGACCTCGACGTCGGGGACCCGAAGTTCAGCCAGGTGCCCGGCGGTTGGGCGCTCGACCTGCCGTACGGCGGCCCGCGAGACCTGGCGATCGACCGGATCGAGTACCTCTTCGACGTCGACGGCGCGCTCGGCCTCGACCCGGGCAACCCGCTCGTCGTCCCGGGCGCCTTCGGCGACCACTCGTGGCTGCCGCTGCCGGGCTACTCGCCGCCGTCGTGGCTCGACGTGCATCCCGCGCTCGGTGAGCGCGCGAGCGCCACCCTCGAGGACACCCCGGTCGGCCAGGTCGACCTCGAGGTGTGGGCGCCCGCCGGCGTCGACGGGGGTGAGCCGCTCCCGCTCCTCATCACCCACGACGGACCCGAGATGGACTCCCTGGGCGGGCTCACCCACTACGTCGGGGCGATGGTCGAGTCGGGCGCGCTCCCCCCGATGCGGGTCGCCCTGCTCAGTCCGGGCGATCGCAACAAGCGGTACGCCGCCAACCCGGCGTACGCCACGACGCTGGTCGACCACGTGGTGCCGATGCTGGCTGAGGCGTGTCCCTCGCCTGTCCTGCCCGTGCTGATGGGGCAGAGCCTGGGCGCTCTCGCCGCCCTGCACGCCTCGTGGACGGCGCCCGGCGTCTTCGCCGGCCTGTTCCTGCAGAGCGGCTCCTTCTTCACGCCGGAGCTCGACGCGCAGGAGTCGGGATTCGAGTTCTGGTCGGAGGTGACCGGCTTCGTCGCCACCGTCCTGGGCGCCAAGCGGGCCGCGCCGGGCGTCGCGACGATCGCCTTCGGTTGCGGCAGCGCCGAGGAGAACCTCGCCAACAACCGGCTGATGGCCGCCCAGCTGCGGCACACCGGGGCCGACGTCTCGTGGCACGAGGTCCGCGACGGCCACACCTGGACCTGCTGGCGCGACCAGCTCGACCCCGCGCTCACCGAACTCCTCATGAAGGTCTGGGCGCGCCGATGAACCGTCACCAGATCGAGCTGGACGCGCCCGGGCTCGATCGGCCCGGCACCGTGATCCGCTACGGCCACTGGGGCCGGCCGGTCGTGGTGTTCCCCAGCGAGCAGGGCCGAGCCTGGGACTACGAGAACAACGGCATGGTCGGCGCGGTCGCCGACCTCGTCGAGTCCGGCCGGGTCAAGCTCTACTGCGTCGACTCCTTCGACCACGTCACCTGGTCGGACCGGTCGGTGTCCCTGGAGGAACGGGCGCGGCGGCACGGGGCCTACGCCTCGTGGATCACCGACCGGGTCATGTCGTTCGTCGAGCACGACTCCGGCCAGCGCGAGGCGATCGCCACCGGCTGCTCGATGGGCGCCTTCCACGCGCTGCTGCTCGGCCTCACCCGCGCCGACCTCTTCCCGGTGGCGATCTGCCAGTCGGGCTCCTACGACCCGTCGCGCTGGCACGCCTGGGGCGACCGCGGCGACGCGGCGTACTTCACCAACCCCGTCGACTTCGTGCCGCACCTCGGCGGTGACCACCTCGACTGGCTGCGCTCGCGGGCCAGCATCCTGCTCGTCGTCGGCGAGGGCCCCTGGGAGGAGCACCCCACCGAGTCGCTGTCACAGGCGCGGCAGATGGCGCACCTGCTCGGCGAGCGCGGGATCCGCCACGAGCTCGACGTGTGGGGCCACGACTCCGCCCACGACTGGCCCTGGTGGCAGAAGCAGCTCGCCCACCACCTGCCGCGCTTCTGCTGAGTGGCGAGTCGGCGTGAAGTCGACTCGGCTCTGTCGCGGGTTACTCGTTTCTCCTAGGTTGGAACGCATGGGAGTCCCCGGCAACCCGGCAGCGACGGCACCCCCCGAGCTCGCCGCGAGCGAGCTGTTCGCGGTCGACGCCTACGTCCGCGAGTTCGAGGCGACGGTCGTCGAGGTCGACCGGGAGGGTCGGCGGGTGCGGTTGGACCGGACCGCCTTCTATCCCGGTGGCGGTGGCCAACCCCACGACCTGGGCACGCTGTCGACCGGCGCGTCGAGCGGCTCGGCGTCGTACGACGTCATCTCGGTCAAGCGCGACCGTGGGCCGATCTGGCACACGGTCTCGACAGGCTCGACCGACGACGAGGCCGACCTGCCCGACGTCGGGACCCAGGTCCACGGCATCCTCGACTGGCAGCGCAGGCACACGCTGATGCGGACCCACACGGCGCTGCACGTGCTCTGCGGCGTGATCTGGGCCGACTACGGCATCCCCGTCACCGGCGGCAACATGGAGCCCGGGAAGGGCCGGCTGGACTTCCCGTTCCCCCACATGTCGGCAGATCTCGGCGTCCAGGTGGAGCGGCGCATCAACGAGGAGATCGCGAAGGCGCTCGAGATCGTCGTGGACTTCGTGCCGCGAGCGACCGCCGACACCGACCCGGCCCTGATCCGCACCGCTGCCAACCTGATCCCTCTCGAGGTCGACCCGCTCCGCGTGATCGACATCCTCGGCCTCGACCGGCAGGCCGACGGCGGCACGCACGTCGTCTCCACCGCCGACGTGGGAGACGTCCGCGTCTCGGGCACCGAGTCGAAGGGCAAGGACAACAAACGCATCCGGATCGAGCTGACCGACCAGCGCACCGAAGGAGCCACTGCATGACCACGACCGCGACGGGGCGCAACCACCTGATCGGCCTGCTCCTGGGCGCCGAGCAGGACTGGCCCCAGGCGTTCGAGCAGGTGCTGCGGCTGGTCGGCCCGGTGCAGCACGACGGCGCGACGCACTCGGTCAGCTCGGAGCGGCTCACCATCGAGCCCTTCGACCTCACCGACCCCGCCCGGCCCGAGCTGGTGATCGACCGGTTGGCGCACTGGTACTACCACCCGCGCGAGTGGCTCAAGAAGGCGGCGCTCGTCAACGGCACCTACCTGCTCAACAGCCCGTTCACCTTCCAGTCGATGGAGAAGCACTCGGCGTACTGCGCGATGCTGCGGCTCGGGCTCAAGGTTCCCAAGACGGTGCTGGTGCCCTACAAGAACCCCGTCGACAACGTGCGCTGGGCCTACACCGCCGAGAGGTACAACCAGTCCTTCGACCTCGATGCGCTCGCGGCCGAGGTCGGCTACCCCCTCTACATGAAGCCGTTCGACGGGGGCGGCTGGCGGGGGGTCTCGCGCGTCAACGACAAGGCCGACCTCCACCGCGCGTACGACGAGTCCGGCGAGATGCTGATGCACCTCCAGGCCACGGTGGACTACGAGCACTTCGCCCGGGCGCTGTCGATCGGTCCCGAGACGATGGTGATGGACTTCCGGCCCGACCAGCCGATGCACAACAGGTACGCCGTGTCGCACGGCTTCCTGTCGGAGTCGGCCGGCCACCAGGCGATGGCGATCTCCCGCATCGTCAACGCGTTCTTCCGCTGGGAGTTCAACTCGGCGGAGATGCTGGTGGCGGGCGACGACGTCTACCCGATCGACTACGCGAACGCCTGCCCCGACGTCGCCGTCACGTCGTTGCACTACTACTTCCCCTGGGCGATCACCGCCCTGGTGCGCTGGTCGACGTACTGCGTCGTCACGGGTCGCACGGCCAACGTCGACCTGCGCACGTCGCGCTACTTCGCGATCGCCGACGACCCCGACCTGTCCTACGACGAGAAGCTCGCCGGCTACCTCGCGCTCGCGGACGAGCACTTCGAGACCGACCGTTACCGGGACTGGTGCGCGAGCAACCTGCCGCACCTCGAGGAGGCGGTGGTCGACTGGGTGGACTCGGAGCAGTTCCTGAGGCTGCTGACCGAGACCGTCCAGCAGACCTACCCGCCGCACGAGCAGGAGCAGTTCATGGACCACTTCAAGGGCCTGCTCGGCCTGTGGCTCGAGGACCAGCGTGCGCAGGTGCCGGCTAGCGGGTCCTGAAGGTAGCCGTCTCGACCTTCGAGAGCCCGCTGCGTCAGATGAGCTCCAGCTGCACTGTCCGCTCGGACAGCTCCCAGAGCTCCCTCTGGGCGGTCTCGTCGTGGGAGAGCTTGCTGGACGTCGTCACCTGGGCGGGACCCTGCCACTCGCCGAGACCTGACGGTCCGCAGTACGTCGAGCCCGGAAGGTCGGCGGTCGCAGCCATCAGCACGGGCCAGGCGCCAGCGGCCGGGGCCTGCGAGACCAGCTGCACGGCGCCGTGCAGGACCGACGCGAGGCCGCCGGACGCACGGCCGAGCTGGCCGTTGACGACGAGGTGGGTGCCGGCGAAGCCGGGGTGCGCGGCCAGCGCCTTGACCGGGAGGCCGGCCACGCGCAGTCGCCGGTCCAGCTCGTAGGTGAAGAGCAGGTTGGCGAGCTTGGTGGCGCCGTACTGCGACCAGCGCGAGTAGCGCCGTGGCGTGGTCAGGGGCTCGCCGAGAGGGGCCGAGCGCGCCATCCGGTGGCCGTTGGACGACACGGCCACGACGCGCGAGTCTCCGGCGGCGACGAGCTGGGGCAGCAGCAGTCCGGTCAGCAGAAAGGGTCCGAAGTGGTTGGTGGCCATCTGCAGCTCGAGGCCGTCGAGCGTGCGTGAGTACGGCGGCGCCATCACGCCCGCGTTGTTGATCAGCAGGTGGAGCGGTCCGAGCGCCGCCGCCTCCTCTGCCGCGCGCCGGACCGAGGAGAGGTCGGCCAGGTCGAGGCGCACCCGGTCGACCTGCGCGGCCGGGACCTCGGCGAGGATCAGCTCGGCGGTCCTGGCCACCTTGGCGTCGTCCCGCCCCGCGAGGGCCACCCGCGCCCCGCGTCGGGCCAGCTCGAGCGCGACGTGGTGGCCGAGGCTGTCGGGCGAGGGGCCGGTGACGAGAGCAGTGCGACCGGACTGGTCGCCGATGTCGTTGAGGGACCAGGCGCTGTCGCCTGTCACGGCGTCACGGCGAAGAGCTCGACGAGCCGTCGGCCGAGCTCCACGTCGCCGTCGATCCGGACCGCGTCGTCCGGCGGCGTACGACGGCCGCCCGCGAGGAGCGCGAACCACTCGGGGCCGGTCGTGATCGTCACCGTCGGCTCCGGGGGAAGGTCGTCGAGTCGTCGCCCGCGGCCGTCCTCACCGACGACGTACGCGACCGGGGCGTGCCCGTCGACGTCGAGACGGACCGACGTCCCGGGTGTCGCCCCGGCGCGCTTGGCGAGGACGTAGCCGAGGCTCTCCGAGAGGTAGTCGACGGTGTGGCCGGCCGCGGGCGAGTCCAGGCCGCCGGGCCTGCCGACCGCGCGACGAACGTCCTGCTCGTGCATCCAGACGTCGAGGGGACGGTTGCGCAGCAGCGTCTGCCAGTCCCAGCCGATGCCGCCGAAGATCCGGTCGGGCTTCGCGGCGCCGTCGGTCGGCGGGTCGGCCAGCAGCGCGGTGTGCCGGCTGGTCGCTGCCTCACGGATCTCGTTGATCAGCTCGTCGGGCGTCCGGTCCCGGCGGGCCACGACGCCCTGCTCGGTGTAGAGGCCCATGACCCCGCGCACGTGCTCCGGTTCGCCGACGTCCACCGTCTCCTCCGGCTGCCCGGCGAGGACGCCTTCGAGGTGGGCGGTGTGGGCGGCGACCGCGTGCACGTCCCAACCCGGCAGGTCGGTCGGTGCCGCCCAGTCGTCGGCAGTGAGCTCCTCCAGCAAGGTGGTGAGGTCGTCCACGGCCCGCCACCAGACCTCGACGTATCCTGCGAGGCGCTCCCGATCGCTCATGGCGGGAGCCTACGGACGGACGGGCTGGTCCGGACGGGCGGTACGACGCGAGACTGGGCCCATGCCGCTCTCCGACTTCCCACGCCACCCGCTCACCTTCGGCCCCAGCCCGATCCACCGGATGGACCGGCTGACCGCCCACCTCGGGGGCGCCACCGTGTGGGCCAAGCGCGAGGACTGCAACAGCGCCCTGGCGTACGGCGGCAACAAGACCCGCAAGCTGGAGTACCTCGTCCCCGAGGCGCTCGCCCAGGGCGCCGACACGCTGGTGAGCATCGGCGGCTACCAGTCCAACCACACCCGCCAGGTGGCAGCGGTCGCCGCGCACCTGGGACTGAAGTGCGTGCTGGTCCAGGAGAAGTGGGTCGACTGGCCCGACTCCGTCAACGACCGGGTCGGCAACATCATGCTCAGCCGGCTGATGGGCGCGGAGGTGCGCCTCGACTCCGCCGGCTTCGACATCGGCTTCCGGGACTCGTGGAAGCAGGCGATCGCCGACGTCGAGGCGCGGGGCGGGACGCCGTACGCCATCCCGGCCGGCGCCTCCGACCACCGCCTCGGCGGTCTGGGCTTCGCCGGCTGGGCCGACGAGGTCGCCGCCCAAGAGGAAGCGCTCGGCGTCTTCTTCGACACCGTCGTCGTGTGCACCGTGACCGGCTCGACGCACGCCGGCATGATCGCCGGCTTCGCCGCGCAGGAGCGGGAGCGCCGCGTCATCGGCATCGACGCGTCGGCGACCCTGGCCAAGACCCGCGACCAGGTCGACCGGATCGCGCGGCGTACCGCCGACCTCATCGGGCTCGGCCGCGACCTCCGCGACGACGAGATCACCGTGCTGGAGGGCTGGGCCGGTGACCTCTACGGCATCCCGGTCGACTCGACCCTGGAGGCGATGCGGCTCACCGCCCAGCTCGAGGGCGTGATCCTGGACCCCGTCTACGAAGGCAAGTCGATGGCCGGCCTGGTCGACCTCGTGTCGTCCGGCGAGATCCCCCGCGAGAGCAACGTCCTCTACGCGCACCTGGGCGGCCAGCCCGCGCTCAACGCCTACTCTGCGCTGTTCACGACGTCGGTGCGGGCGCGCGCCCTGTAGGCCTACCGGAGCCGGCCGAGCACCTCGCCGAGGTCCTCGAGCTCGCGCGCCTCCTCGGGCGAGAGCCGCGCGAGCGGCGTACCCGAGACCCGGTCGTACGCGGCCGCCATCCCGTCGAAGAGGGCCGACCCGACCTCGGCGGAGTCCTGGGTGGCGGCGATCTGCTCCATCTCGCCGACGTAGCGGCCGCTCTTGCTGGCCGCCATCGCGATGCGGCGCGCGGCGATGGCGACGTCGTCGGGGTACTCCTCACCGAGGTCGGCCAGCACGACGTCGAGGACCCCGAGCCGCTCGGCGGTGGCCAGGGCTTGGAGCCAGATCAGCGCCGTGCCCTTGTAGACCGAGGCCGTGCACATCTTCACCGCGGACGCGGTGCCGGGGCGGTCGCCGACCACGCGCGGCCGGATGCCGTCCGACGGCAGCCCGGCGACCCAGGGTGCCCGTTCCCCCGACAGGTAGACGAGGGTGTCGCCTCCGGGCGTGGGCGGGCCTCCGCTGATGGAGCCGTCCACGCAGTCGAGCCCGGCTCGTGCGGCCCTGGCGGCGAGCTCGACGGCAAGCCCGGGTGAGATCGCGTTGAGATCGGCGTACGCCGGCGTCGAGCCGTCGGCGGCAGCGAGCACGGCGTCCAGCACGTCGGACGCCGCGCCGGGCGGGCACACGCTGACGACCAGGTCGCTGGCGGCGACGACGGACGGGAGGTCGGGCAGCAGGTCCAGGCCGTGCGCGAGACCGCGAGTCCGCTCGGAGCGACCGGCGGTGGTGGCCACCACGCGAGCCCCACCACGAGCCCAGGCCCGGCCGAGCGCGGAGCCCATCGCGCCGGGCGACACGATCCCGATCGTGGTCACTCCGGCATTGAACCAGTCGCGAGGTTCAGCGCGATCAGCAGCATCGTGAGACCGATCAGCACCTCGAGCACCTGCCAGGCGCGCGGCGACGACAGCACCCGGTGCAGCCTTCGGGCGCCGTACCCAAGGCCGGCGAACCAGAGCAGGCTGCCCGCCGACGCTCCCGCGGCGAACCACCAGCGCCCGTCGCCGTGCGTGGCCGCGACGCCCCCGAGCAGGAGGACGGTGTCGAGGTAGACGTGCGGGTTCAGCCAGGTGAGCGCCACTGCCCGAAGGGCGACGCTGTAGCGAGACGCCGGCTCGGCCGACGCCGCGTGCAGGGCGTCGGCGCTCCGCGCCCGCCACAGGGACAGCACGCCGTACGTCGTCAGGAACGCCACTCCCAGCCAGCGCACCACCTCGAGCGCCGCGGGTGCACGCTCGACGATCGTGCCGATGCCGGCGACCCCGGCGAGGATCAGCACGAGGTCGGAGAGGGCGCAGATCGCGACGACGGTCCCGACGTGCTCGCGGCGCAGGCCCTGACGCAGGACGAAGGCGTTCTGCGCGCCAATCGCCACGATGAGGGACAGCCCCACGAGCAGGCCAGGCACGAACGACGACGTCACGCCTCGACGCTAGGGGGCAGGTCGTGATGTAGGCCAGCGAATGTTTCTTCACTTGCATTAGCGTTCCTACATGGAGGTCTCCACTGCCCAGCTTGCGGCTCTCGTCGCCATCGCCGACCTCGGCACCTTCGAGGGCGCCGCGCGCCACCTGCGCGTCACCCCCAGCGCGATCAGCCAGCGGGTGCGGGCCCTGGAGACGGCGAGCGGTCAGGTGCTGGTGCGCCGCGGCGCCCCGTGCGTCCCGACCGCGGCGGGGGAGCGGCTGCTGGTGGTCGCGCGGCAGACCCAGCTGCTGCTGGCCGAGGTGGCCGACGTCCTCCCCGACGCCGGCGCAGCATCCGTGGACCTGCCCGTCGCCGTCAACGCCGACTCCCTGGCGACCTGGCTGCGGCCCGTGCTCGGTGAGGTCGGCGGATGGGACAACGTCGCCCTGCGTCTCCACGTCGAGGACCAGGCGTGGTCGCACGAGCTCTTGCGCCGTGGCGAGGTGCACGCTGCTGTCACGAGCGAGGCGACGCCGGTGCAGGGCTGCCGGGTCGAGCGACTGGGCCTGCTGCGCTACCGGCCGGCGGCGTCGCCGGAGTTCGTAGAGCGCTGGCGGTCGGGCCGCAGCCATGACTGGGCCCGGATGCCGATGGTGGTCTTCAACGAGAAGGACGCCCTGCAGCACGACGTGCTGGACGCACGCGGGGTCGACCAGCCACCCGTGGTCCACAACGTGCCGACGTCGACCGACTTCCACGAGGCCGTCCGCCGCGGCCTGGGCTGGGCGACCCTGCCCGAACCCCAGCTCCTCCCCGACGTCGAGGCCGGGCGCCTGGTGCTGCTCAGCCGGCGCGAGCACCTCGACGTCGAGCTGTACTGGCAGCGCTGGCGGCTGGAGTCACCGCTGCTCGACCGGCTGACCGACGCCGTACGCCGCGCGGCGCGGGCCGGCCTGCGCCGTTGACGGCGCCCTGTCAGAAGGCCGACTCGTCGAGGTCCATCAGCTCGAGGTCGACCGCCTCGGCGATGGCGCGCTCGGCGGCCACGCGCGGCAGGAGCGAGCGCGCGAAGAACTGCGCGGCCGCGACCTTGCCCTCGTAGAACGCCTTGTCCTTGGCCGACAGGTCCCCCGACAATCGGGCGAGCGCGACCTCGGCCTGACGCAGCAGGAGCCACGAGCAGACGACGTCACCCAGCACCATCAGCAGGCGCGTGGTGTTGAGGCCGACCTTGTAGATGTTGCGCACGTCGCCGTGCTCCGACGACGCGTCCGCGGACATCAGGTCGGTGATCATGTGACCGACGACGGCGTTCGCGTCCTCGAGGGCGGCGGCGAGCAGCGCGCGCTCCTGCTTGAGCCGGCCGTTGCCGGCCCCGGACTCGACGAACGCACCGATCTCCTTGGCCAGGTGGCCGAGGGCGCGGCCCTGGTCCTTGACGATCTTGCGGAAGAAGAAGTCCTGGCCCTGGATCGCGGTGGTGCCTTCGTAGAGGGTGTCGATCTTGGCGTCGCGGACGTACTGCTCCAGGGGGTACTCCTGAAGGAAGCCCGACCCGCCCAGCGTCTGCAACGACTCGGTGCCGAGCAGCACCCACGAGCGCTCGGAGCCGTAGCCCTTCACGATCGGCAGCAGCAGGTCGTTGACGGCCGCGGCCAGCTTGGCCCGCTCGGAGTCCGACTCGCCCGCGTGCTCGGCGATCATCACCTCGTCCTGCCAGGTGGCGGTGTAGAGCACCAGCGCGCGCATCGCCTCGGCGAAGGACTTCTGGGTCATCAGCGAGCGGCGTACGTCGGGGTGGTGGGTGATCGTCACGCGCGGGGCCGTCTTGTCGGCGGCCCGGGTGAGGTCGGGGCCCTGGACCCGCTCCTTGGCGTACTCCAGAGCGTTGAGGTAGCCGGTCGACAGGGTCGCGATGGCCTTCGTGCCGACCATCATCCGGGCGTTCTCGATGACCTGGAACATCTGCGCGATCCCGTCGTGCACCTCGCCCAGCAGCCAGCCCTTGGCGGGCTCGCCGCCACCGACGCTCGGGTCACCGAAGGTGAGCTCGCAGGTGTTGGACACCTTGATGCCCATCTTGTGCTCGACGTTGGTGACGTAGACGCCGTTGCGCTCGCCGGTCAGCTCGCCGGTCTCGTGGTCGAAGTGGATCTTCGGCACGATGAAGAGGGAGAGGCCCTTGGTGCCGGCGCCGCCGACGCCCTCGGGCAGGTCGTCACCGGTGGGGCGCGCGAGCACGAGGTGGACGATGTTGTCGCTCATGTCGTGCTCGGCGGAGGTGATGAAGCGCTTGACGCCGGTGATGTTCCACGAGCCGTCGTCGTTGCGGGTCGCCTTGGCGCGGCCGGCGCCGACGTCGGAGCCGGCGTCGGGCTCGGTCAGCACCATCGAGGCGCCCCAGCCCTGCTCGACCATGATCTGCGCGATGCGCTGGTCCCGCTCGTTGCCTGCGCGGTGGATGACCGCGGCGAAGCTCGGCCCGCAGCCGTACATCCACACCGGCGCGTTCGAGCCGAGCACCAGCTCGCCCAGCGCCCAGGTCAGGGACGAGGGGCCTGGGGTCCCGCCGAGCTCCTGCGGGATGCCGAGGCGCCAGTACTCCGCGTCCATCCAGGCGTCGTACGACTTCTTGAACGCCGGCGGCACGGGTGCGGTGTGCGTCGCGGGGTCGAAGACGGGAGGGTTGCGGTCGCTCTCGACGTACGACGCCGCGAGGTCCTCGCGGGCGAGCCGGTCGACCTCGGCGAGCACCTCGCGCGCGGTCTCGCCGTCGATCTCGGCGAACGGCCCCTGGCCGAGCACCTCGTCGCGGCCCAGGACCTCGAAGAGCGTGAACTCGATGTCACGCAGGTTGCTCTTGTAGTGGCTCATTCTCGGTCACCTCGGCTGTCGGGGGCCTGCTCGGACTGCACTGCGCGCGGACTACTCATGAGTATCAATACTCGTCAGTAACATAAGTCTGCCTCGCATTCGGGGGTGGTGCAAGCGGAACCGGCGGGAATGTGACCCACGCGTCACGGCATGCTCCTCGTCCTGGCCGCGCGGGACCGACGCGTCTCGGCAACAAACTTCATCGACTTATCTGCGAGACTGGCGCCATGCGTGTCTCCGCCAAGTCCGACTACGCCCTGCGGGCGCTGATCGAGATGGCCGGTCGGACCGACGGGACCCCGGTCAGCGCCGAGGAGCTCGGCCGGCTGCAGGACATCCCCCACGGCTTCCTCCAGGCGATCCTCGCCGACCTGCGCCGGGCGGGCGTGGTGGTGTCCCAACGGGGACAGTCGGGTGGCTGGCGGCTCGGCCGCTCGGCCGACAAGGTCTCCGTCGCCGACGTGATCCGCGCCGTCGACGGTCCGCTCGTGTCGGTCTACGGCCTGCGCCCCGAGGCAGTCACCTACAACGAGTCGGCCGAGGTGCTCCAACATGTCTGGATCGCCGCCCGCGACTCCCTGCGCGACGTCTTCGAGACGGTGACCATCCAGAGCCTCTCCGACCGCAAGCTGCCCGAGTCGGTCACCTCGCGCACCGCCGACGAGGACGCGTGGCAGCCGCACTGATCAACAGTTGACCACGATCAGCACGGGTTGTGGTTCTTCGAAGCGTGCGATTCGTGGTCAGGTATCGCCGGCGTGGGTCTCGACCCAGCTGACGAGCGGCTTGAGCGCCCGCCAGTCCTGACGCACCCGTTCCGCGAGCTCGGGTGTGTGGATCAGTCCGTCGAAGCCGTAGGACCGTCCGGCGGTGAGTGACTTGTGCCGCAAGAGGTCGATCCGGGGGTGGTCGGCGTCGTACCCGCGGGGCGTCGTCTTGAGGCGCTCGCCGCCGATCTCCCAGCCGTCCTTCTGCAGCCTGTTCACAACAGTGCGCAGGCGCCTGCCCGGGCCGTCGTCGGCGATCGCGTCGCGGATCGTGCCGAGTCGCGCCGTGCTGGCGTCGTAGAACCCGCCGCCGACGCGTACGCCGCGCGCGGACAGCTCGACGTAGTAGCCGGTCGCCGGCGCGACGGCCACGTAGCCGCCCTGGTGGGTCTTGTAGGGGGTCTTGTCCTTCGCGAAACGCACGTCGCGGTAGGGCCGGAAGATCTTGCCGCTCCCGAACTCAGGCTCCAGCTCGGCCAGCAGCGCGGTCATCGGCGCCTTCACGCCCTCGTCGTACACGGCCTTGTGCTTGTCCCAGAACGACTTGGTGTTGTCCATCTCGAGGTCGTCGTAGAAGTCGAGAGCCGCGACGGGGAAGCCGGTGAACGCCACGGCCCCGACGTTACGCGGCCGCTACGAGACGCGTGCGGTGAGCTGCTGGTCGCCGGACTCGGCGAGGACCGAGATGGTGATCCGGTCGCCCCCGCAGCGTGGACCGTCGATGAAGGCTCGGCCACCCTTGGCTTCGTAGACGACGTCGGCCTTCGCGCCGCCCGTCCATCGGAGCAGGCGGGCGGGGGCGCCACGGGAGGAGTCGCGCGAGAAGTACGCCGCGTCGCCGCACCAGACCAGGCTGCCCGCCGCGGCCTCACCGAGGTCGACGGGATCGCTGTCCGAGCTGGTCGCGGGTGCGGCGTACACATGGGCGACGTCGAGCTCGTTCTCCTTGGGGATGACCGACCAGATCGTGCCGAGACGGGTGGGGACGAGCTCCCAGCCCTTGCACTCGTCAACGCCGGCTTGGGGAGCGACGGCGGAGCCGTCGACCACGCCCACCGTGCGACACGAGGGGCGGCCGTCGTCGAACGTCATCAGGCCCAGGCCGGCGTCGGTGACGCGCGCGTTGGTGAAGCCGTGCCGGTCCTCGGCGCAGTAGACGACCTCGCCTGTGGCCTCGACGCCGTCCGCGAGATCGCGCCGCGCCAGGCAGTAGGCGCCGTCTTGTCCGCGCGTGGCGTGCACGAGGGTGTCGCCGTGCAACGCCCAGGTGCCGCCGCTCACCGTCGGCGGGTCGGAGGTCCCGTCGAGCTGTGCGGAGTCTCCGGTGACGAGGTCGACGACCGTCGCCTCGCCGGGCTTCTGCCTGAGGGTGTCGCCGCGGACGACGACCGCCCAGCGCTCGTCGATGAGCGCCTGCTCGATGCGGAAGCGATCCCCGGCCATCACCGTCACGGAGGCCGCGCCGGTGACGGTGGCCCGGGTGCGCTCCTCGTCGACGGTGACCGACCCGCCGCGCGTCGTGGTGACGGTCGACCCCGGCGGCGCATCCACCCGCTTCCAGTCCTGCGCTCGCGGTGACCGGGGTTCGTCTGCTGGCTGGAGTCCAGGGTCCTGGTCGCCGGAGCAGGCGGCGAGCAGGAGCGCGCCGGCGACGACTGCGATTCGCGCGATCCCTTTCACAGACCCAGGTTCTGCATCGGGTGCGCCTTGTTGGCGCGGAAGCTGCGGTAGGCGCTGCGCCACTGCACGCGCTCGACGTACGGCGAGCCCGGGTCGAAGGCCTGCTGGTTCCAGGGCTCGAAGAAGCCGATCTTCTCGACGCCGTTGCGCCGGTCGCGGTAGCCGCGGCCGACCTGGAAGTGCCCGGACGCGTCGAAGGAGAGGTAGGGGTAGAAGCGCGACAGCAGCTGTGGGTGCAGCACCAGTGGGGCACGCAGCTTGGCGATGTGCCGCTTGGTCATCCGCCACCACTGGCGGTAGGTGAAGTCGGAGATGTCGAGGACGACGTAGGGGCCGGCCCGCCGGGGGCTGTCATATCCCGTCGACCTGTTCACCTGCCTGACGATCTCGCTGATGGAGCTGCCGCTGGTGGTGGTGCCGAGGCGCTTGGCCCAATAGCTCTGCGGGCGCTTGTCGTGGTCCCAGCCCCAGGCGATCGACTGCATCGCCGTCGGGCCGCACCACCAGCTGCGGTTCTGCGCCAGCGTGCGCGAGCCCTTCATGATGCGGGCGGTTCGTGGGTACACCCGGCCCTTGTCCTTGGGCCTGGCCAGGGCGGCGTACTTGGCGGGGAGCGGCACGCCCTGGATCTCGTGGCGCAGCTGCCACACCTTCGCCACCGACGCGGCGGCGTCGGTGAGCTCGGCACGTTCGCCCGCCACCCGCTCGGACTCGGACCGGCTCGCCGCTGCTTGCAGTCCCGCCACCAGGTCGAGGTCACCGGTGGTGGTCGCAGGCGTACGCCGCAACGTGCTCGACGCCGCCGCGGCGATCCGGTCGCGCACCTCGGCCTCGGAGTCCTGTGTCCACCCGATCCCGAGGCAGTAGCGCTGGCCGGCGAACACCGCGCACCGCACCTGGGTGTCGACCAGCATCCTCGGCGTGACCCGCCCGGCATCGGGTCCCAGCGACCGTCCGGACGCGACCACGCGCTCGATCTCGCGGCGCATCCGCGGCGTCACCTCGCCGCGCCCGGGGGAGGCCGTCTGCGCCGTTGCGGTCGGCCGGGACTCGGTCAGCCTGGCGCGGTCGGCGCGTCCGGCGACGGACCCGGCGTCGGGCAGCAGCGGCGCAAGACCCAGCGCTACGGCCAACAGGCCGACGGCGACGAGGACGGAAGTGCGACGAGACATGCGGGACTGAACCTTCGTCCGGGGAAGTGGACCGTCCCACTGTCCCCTCTAGTCACAGAAACCGCAACCGTCACAGCGGGCGATCGACGTTGAGCAGAGTGTCGCGCGCTTCGGGTGTTGGAGCGGATGACGAGACTCGAACTCGCGACATCGACGTTGAGCAGAGTGTCGCGCGCTTCGGGTGTTGGAGCGGATGACGAGACTCGAACTCGCGACATCGACCTTGGGAAGGCGATCCCGCGCAGCGGTGAGTCCCGACCAGGGCGCAGTTGACGGCTGTCGTCAACGTGACGGTGATGATCGTCAACGAACGGGTAGGCGCGTGCGGGGGCACGACGGGGGCACAGCCCGCTTGAGTCGGCTAGCCAGGGTCATTCGGATGTGGCGTCAGAGGATGGATGGTCAGCGTCATGAACCGACGCAGGGGGAGGCTGTCGAGCAAGAGGCGGAGCGCTTCTTCGTCGTCTGCTCGCCATAGGCCCCAGTTGGCCCAGTCGTCAGGGACTCTCCACAGCCTGACCAGGTGGCCCACAGCAGCCAGTTCGCTGGCCCGCACTGCCTCCGCCTCACGGAGTCGGTCGATCTCGGGAGCTGTGACTCCGTCCGGAACGGATATGAGGACGTTCACTAAGAAGTCCATGGGTGCAGCCTGCCGCTAGTGCTGGGCGAGCTTGCGGGCAGCGTCGACGATGTCGGCAGCCGATGGCAGCACCGCGTCCTGGAGAGCTGGCGCGGACGGCATCCGCACGTCGGGCAGGCCGAGGCGGACCACCGGGCCGGCGAGACGGTCGAAGTGCTGCTCGGTGATCCGGGCGCTCACTTCGGCACCGAAGCCACCTGTCAGGTGCGCCTCGTGGACGACGACCACGCGACCCGACGTTGCAGCGACCACCGCTGCGATCGCGTCGGTGTCCAACGGCCGCAGCCATCGCAGGTCGAGCACCGCGGCGTTGATGCCGTCCTGCTCCAGATCGGCGGCTGCGTCCAGTGCCTTGCTGACCGTGGTGCCCCAGCAGATGACGGCGACGTCGGACCCGGTGCGGCGCAGCCGGGCTCCGTGCGTGGCGGCGACTTGCCCACCGAAGGCCACCTCGCCCGCTTCGGTGTACATGACGCGGTTCTCGATCAGGACGACCGGGTCAGGGTCGTAGACGGCGGCGCGGGTCATCTCGTAGGCGTCCTGTGCAGAGGCGGGAAGGCCGACCTTGATGCCGGGTACGTGCGCGAGTATCGCCTCGATGGACTGGGAGTGCTGGGCGCACGAGCCGGGGGTGGCGCCCTGCTGCATGCGGATGGTCAGCGGGGCGGTGAGCTTGGATCGGCTGACGTAGCGCACGTTCGCTGCTTGGTTGACGATCTGGTCGAGGGCGACGAACACAAAGTCGGCCCACATCACCTCCACGACCGGCCGCATGCCTACCATCGCGGCTCCGACAGCGGAGCCGAGGATGGCCGCCTCAGCGATGGGGGTGTCAAAGACCCGTCCCACGCCGAACTCCTTCTGAAGGCCTCGGGTGACGCCGAAGATGCCGCCGGCGAAACCGACGTCTTCGCCGTAGACCATGACCGTCGGGGAGTGCTCGAGCGCTTCCTTGAGGGCCTGGTTCACTGCCCGGTGGTACGGCACGGACCTAGGCGGCTGAAGCGGCAGCGTCGGAGCCGTATCGGGGTCGTGGTCGGCGGCGTACAGGTGACTGGTGGCGTCTGCGGGATCCGGCGCTGGCATCGCCTTGACGGCGGTCACGACCTCGGCCAACTGGGCAGCGACCTTCGCGCTGATGGTGTCGGCCTCCTGTCGCTGAGCGTCGTCGAGCTGGCTCACGAGCCGGGCGATCGGGTCGGCGTCCTTGGCGCGTTGCGCGTCATCGGCCGGGCGGTAGTGCTCGATGTCCTTGTTGTAGTGGCCCGACAGGCGCGCGGTCTTGCACTCGAGCAGGACCGGCCCTTCGCCGCGGCGGCACGCGTCAGCGGCGTCGGAGACAGCGCCTCGGACGGCGAACGGGTCGTTCCCGTCGACGACCCGGCTCGTGATGCCGAGCCCACGGCCGCGGGCGGCAAGATCCTCGCCGCGCGTTGTGGCGCTGATGGGAGTCATCTCCGACCAGCCATTGTTCTCGCACAAGAAGATGACCGGCAGGTTCCGGGCTGCGGCGAACACCATCCCTTCGGTGGTCGCGCCTTGGTTCATCGCGCCGTCTCCGAACGAGACGAGGACGACCGCGTCGCTGCCTTGCTGTTGGCTCGCCAAGGCCACTCCGGCGGCGACCGGGACGCCGGCGCCGACGATGGAGTTCTCGCCGAGGAAGCCGCGCTCGGGGTCGCTGAGCAGGGGTGAGCCTGCGCGGCCACCGTTCAGGCCTGCGCCACGCTGGGCGATCTCGGCCATCAAGGCCAAGGGGTCGGAGCCGCAGGCGATGGCCCAGCCGTGGCCGCGGTAGGTAGCCAAAACTCGGTCCTGGGGCTCGAGGGCCGCGAGCGCCCCGACCGGGATGGCTTCCTGTCCGAGGCACAGGTGGATGGAGCCGGCTACCTCACCGTCGCGGGACAGGCTGAGGGCCTGCTCCTCAAAGCAGCGGATGAACGTCATGCGTTCGAAGGCGAGCGTGGGAGTGAGCGGAGCGGGCACGTGGTCTCCTAAGGCTGCTCGGCGGTGCCGCGGTCGAGCGCTCGACCTCGGTCAGTCCGGGGAACCATACAGGACTTACAACCATACGAAAATGCAACATCCCATTGTGATAACCAGTGTGTTGCTGCTTGACTAGTTGTGCACAACACCGCCGTGAAGGAGCTGTTCGATGGCCGACGCCGCCGTGATGACCACCGACGGGCCGGTGGACCCGGCTGCCCTCGGCCTGGTCCTGCCGCACGAGCACATCTTCCTCGACCTGACCCGCGAGTACCGCGGCGACGGGCTGCTCAATGACTTCGACGCGGCCGTCGGCGAGCTGCGCGACTTCGCCGACCACGGCGGCGGCACGATCATCGACTGCACCACGCGCGGACTGTCCCCTCAACATGTCCAGGTGGCGGAGGCCGCGAAGGCTGCCGGGGTGCTCGTGGTGCTGGGGACCGGGTTCTACCGCGACCCGTACTTGCGACCGGAGTGGATGGACCCCACGTCGGTGAAGGCGCTTGCCGACGAGCTCATCTCCGAGGTCGACGACGGTATCGACGGCACCGGTGTGCGGGCCGGCATCATCGGAGAGATCGGCTCTGACAGAGGCTTCATCTCCGCCGCCGAGGAGCGGTCGTTCCGGGCGGCCGGCCGTGCTCAGGTCGCGACCGGACTTGGCCTGACCACCCACGCCGCGCGGTGGCCGGTCGGCCACGCGCAGCTCGACCTGCTCGCCGAGGAGGGAGTCGACCCCCGCTGCGTGATCGTCGGCCACTGCGACACGGTCCCGCTCCCCGACTATCACGTCTCCATCGCCGAACGCGGCGCCTTCGTGCAGTTCGACACGATCCGTGCCGGCAGCAAGTTTGACCTCGAGTGCCGGGTCCGCTGGGTGCGCAACCTGGTCGACCGCGGCCACGCTGCCAGGATCCTGCTCTCGCACGACGTGTGCCTGGCCTCTCACCTGGCTGTGCGCGGCGGGAGCGGCTACACGCTGCTGATGCGGGAGTTTCTGCCCATGCTGAAGGCCGCCGGCGTCAGCGACGAGGTCATCGAGCTGATCACTGTGCACAACCCCCGCCGAGCGCTCCTGGCCGAGCGGGGGACGCAAGGTGAATGACCAGGTGCGAGACCAGGCGAGTCTTCAGGCGAGTGATCCGATGGACGAGCGGGTGGGTGTGCAGGAGCGATTCTCCGCGCCGCCGGCTGACCCGGATGTTGTCGAGCAGCTCGCCGCGAAGTACTCCACGTGGGGCCGGTGGGGCGAACACGACGAGGCCGGCACGCTGAACGAGGCGGGCCGCGAGCAGGTGGGCCAAGCAGCTGCGCTCGTCCGTGACGGTGCGGTGTTCTCGCTGTCGCTGAACTTCGACGCCAACGGCCCACAGAGCGGAGAGTTCGGAAGGGTCAACCCGATCCATACGATGCTGCAAGACGGCGGCGACATACTGGCCGGCGCGCAACGGCACCTGAACATGGAGTACACGGACGACGCTGTCTACATGCCACTTCAGTGCGGAACGCAGTGGGACGCGCTTTCTCACTCGTTCTACCGCCAGAAGATGTACAACGGGCATGGCCCTGAGCGGGTCACCAGCGCCGGCGCGGAGAAGAACAGCATCGACAAGGTGGCATCCCGTTTCGTCGGCCGGGGGGTTCTGGCCGACCTGCCGCGCTACGCGGGCCGGCCGTGGCTGGACCCCGGGGAGCCGATTACCTCCGAGGTCCTCGCCGACTGCCTGGCCGCCCAGCGGGTGGAGCTGCGTCCCGGCGACTTCCTGATGGTGCGCACCGGCCACCTCGCCGCGGCCCGCGCTCGCGGAGCGTGGGGAGACTACGTCGGCGGCTCCTCGCCGGGCCTGTCGGTCCATGCCGCGCCGCTGCTGTGCGAGACCCGCGTGGCCGCAGTGGCCATCGACACCTGGACCACTGAGGTGTGGCCGGCAGAAGTCCCCGCAATTCGAACCTCGGTCCACGTCATCCTGCTGGTCCATGCCGGAATCCACTTGGGCGAGATGTTCGACCTCGATGCGCTGGCCGAGGCGTGCGCCGTCGACGGTCGTTTCGAGTTCCTGTTTGTCGCCCCGGCGCTGCCCATCACGGGTGCCGTCGGGTCCCCCGTCAACCCGCTGGCCTTGCGATGACCCATCACGACAGGAGTCCCACGTGACGATCCACCACATGCACCATGTCGGCCTGACCGTCACCGACCTCGACAGGTCGGCGGAGTTCTACTCGACGGCGTTCGATTACACCGAGGTGATGCGGCAAGAGATGGACGCGGCCTACCTCGGCCAGATCGTCGGGCTGCCCGGCGCCCGGGTGAAGATGGCGCACCTGCGGTTGCGCGACGCACCCCACGTCCTCGAGCTGTTCGAGTACGTGACGCCCGTCGTGAAGAAGGCGCCGCTCCAGCCGAACCACGCCGGGAACGCGCACCTGTGCTTCATCGTCGACGACATCGCCGCTGACCACGCCCGACTGGTGAGCCAGGGGGTCACCTTCATATCCCCTCCGGTGTTCATCGACGCCGGCAGGAACGCCGGGGGGGTCAGCTGCTACCTGCGTGACCCCGATGGCATCACTCTGGAGCTGTTCCAAAGCCCGGAGCGGAACGACGACCAGTGACCGACCCAGCTACGCACCCAGCAAGCCAGCCATCGGCCCAACCCACGACCGCGGATGTGAGTGGGCTGCACGCGTTTGTCACCGGCGGCGCCGGAGCGCTGGGCAGAGCTACCGCTACTCACTTGGTCCAGTTGGGCTACACCGTGCATCTCGCAGACATCGACGAGGCCGCCGTGACCCGCGTAGCGGAGGAATTCGCCGCCACCGGCGGTCGCGTTCACGCCTACGTCTGCGACGTGTCCGACCCTGAAAGCGTCAACGACGCTGCTCAAGCAGTCGTCCACCAGGTCTCTGTCGACGCCGGCACGATCGACTTGGTCGTCAACAACGCCGGAACCACCCACGTCGACGACCTGCTCAACGTGACCTTCAAGACCTGGCGGCGGGTGATGTCGGTCAACGCCGACGGCGTCTTCCTCGTCGGACAGGCCTTCTCCCGCCTCATGGTCAGCCAGCCGGTGAACCCTGTGACGGGCCGGCGAGGGATGGTCGTCAATGTTGGGTCAGTGGCCGCTGAGGTCGGCCGGCCACCGCGAGCGGCGTACGGCGCCAGCAAGGCGCTGGTCAAGCACCTGACGATGACCCAGGCGCTGGCCCTTGCTGAACACCAAGTGGCCGCGTGCCTACTCGTGCCCGGCGAGGTCATTGACGGCATGCTCACCGACATCTACGAGAGGACCGCAGCCGTGGCAGGCCGCGACGTCGGCGACCTGATTCGCGAGGCTGAGATGCAGCTGCCGCGCCAGCAGTTCCAGACACCGGACGAGATCGGGCAGCGAATAGCTTTCCTGGCCAGTTCCCCCGGCATGACGCTCAACGGCACCACACTGTGGTGCGACTCGCGTCTGACCTCGTTTTAGCTTTCAATGTCCCCCGTCCGCTGAGTTGAGGAGAACCCGCTGGTGGCCGAGCCCCGCAAGCCGCACATCGCGTCGGTGACCAAGGCGTTCACCGCACTCTCGGCGATCGCCGAACGCCCCGAGGGCATGTCCGCCAAGGAGCTCGCCGAGCTCATGGGTGCGCCGCTGCCGACGACCTATCACTTGCTGCACACGCTGTCAGCGGCCGGCGCTCTGGCCAAGAGCGGCGGAGGGAACTATCGCCTCGGCCCGCGAATCGGTGCTCTTGGGGAGGCGTACGCAGACCAGGGCGAGCCCTTGGACCGGCTCGAAGGGCCGCTGCGCGACTTGGCGGTCGAGACCGGGGAGACCTCCTACCTCAGTGCATGGCGGGGCGGAGAGGTCGCCGTCATCTCGACCGCCGAAGGCAGCCTCGCTGTCCGGGTTGCGCAGCTTCAACGCGGATCGGTCGGGTACGCCCACGCTCGCGCATCCGGGAAGTTGTTCCTGGCGCATGCGCGACCGAGCGTGCGCGACCAGTACCTTGCCAACCACGAGCTGGAGTCGCTGACGCCCAACACCATCACCGACCGCGACGCCTTGCTGGCCGAGCTCGAGGAGATCCGGTCGCGCGGCTACTCCACCGACGTCGAGGAGTTCGCGCTCGATGTCTCCTGCGTAGCCGCCCCCATCTTCATGGCGGGCCGAATCATCGGGGCCTACACCGTCTCGAGCCCGTCGGGCCGTTACGCGCGGTCGTCCTCGCGGCTCACCGACGCGGTGCTGCGAGCGTGCAAGGAGGCTGAGGAGATCGCAGCCTCATAGCGGGGTGGGCGCGGCTCCTGTCCGTCTCTCCTCCAAAGGCTCCGACGCCGGCCCACGCTGGCGCGCATCCGACCTCTGGGCCTCAGGCCAGCCCGAGGTCCGGCGCTCTGCGCCTGAGCGAGAGGCGCTCGTGTCAACCTCTCGCGGCGCCGCCACCCCCGTGGCCAGGGTGCGGACAACTAGCGACGCGCGGCGGCGCGCGACACTCCACAGGAAGACCATTTTCTCACGATGTAATGCTTGACTCCACTATCGGATAACTCTATTGTTCCTCGCGTCACAGTCGACCACCCTCAGGCCAACCGAGGTCGCGTCCGACAACCGGGAGAGTTCAGGCCCCGCAGGGTTCCCGCTCGCTCCCACTCCGAGCAGAACCGCCCACAGTGAGGTAGCCCATGAAGATTCCACAGCGGCCGTTGCTCCTTGCCGCAGCACTCGCGCTGGTGGCCGCAGTCACCGTCGCCTGCGGAGACGACAAGCCCGGCTCGGGGCAGGGCGGAGGCGGTGACGACGGCAAGTTCAAGATCGCGCTGAACCTGAGCACGACCAACAACACCTACCAGACCCAGGCCCGCAACCTCATCGAGGCTGCGGCGAAGACGCCCCCCTACGACGAGAAGGTCGAGCTGCGCGTGGACGTGGCCGGTGTCGACGTCACCAAGCAGATCCAGATGATCAACAACGAGGTGGCCGCGGGCGTCGACGCCATCGTGCTCTACCCGGTCTCGCCGACCGGGCTCAACCCCGCCATCGAGAAGGCCTGCAAGGCCGGCGTGGTCGTGGTGGCGTGGGATAGCAACGTCACCGCTCCGTGCGCCTACAACGTCTACCCCGACCTCGAGCAGTTCGGGTACACCGGCGCCAAGTGGCTGGTCGACCAGATGGGCGGCAAAGGCGAGTTGATCGTGATCCGCGGCATCGAGGGGGTCCCTGCCGACACCTTCGAGTACGAAGGCGTCCTGAAGGCCATCGAAGGCACCGATGTCGAGATCGTTGCCGAGCCGGAAGGTGAGTGGGCGGCGGCGACCATCAAGACCACCTTCGCCCAGGCCTACGCCGCGCACCCCGAGGCCGACGCGGTGTGGGGAGCGACCGGATGCATCCAGGTGCATGAGATCGTGAAGGACAAGGAGATCTTCTGCTCCGGCGGCATGTCAAAGGACGAGATGATGCTGATGGCGCCCGAGGATGTCGGGGGCGGCGGGGTGACCACGAACGTGGCCGTGCCAGCGCCGCCGTGGGATGGCGAGCTCGCGTTCTTCATCGCGATGGACGTCCTCGAAGGTGCGGACATCCCCAAGACCACGCTGCTGCCGACACCGCTGGTCACCGCCGAGGACGTGAAGGTGGGCACGAACCCGGCCGAAGGGGCCAACCTATTCGTCGGCGACGACATCCCGCCGGACTTCTTCCCGTTCTGGAGCCCACTGGTCGAGCAGGGCCTGGAAGCCGCGCTGCACGGTACCCCGGACAAGATCTCGGATCGGAAGCCGTGCTCGGAGGTCGAGGGATGCGTCCAAAAGTGACGCAGATGGCCGGGCTCCCCGTCAACGATGGCGGGGAGCCCGGTCGCCCCGGGCCGCTTCCCAGTTCAACTCGGGCCGAGGAGGTGCGGCCCGGCAACCCCGGCAAACCAGACAGACCCGGCCCGGACCCAGGGACACCGCGATGGCGTCGGGCCGAGGTCGCCTCGGTCAGCAAATGCTTCGGGGCTATCCAGGCGCTCGACGACGTCAGCGTGGAGTTCCGCACGGGGTCGGTCCATGGCCTCCTGGGGCAGAACGGGGCGGGCAAGTCGACGCTCATCAAAGTCCTCAACGGGCTCGTCCGTCCCGACGCGGGCCAGTTGAGGATCGACGAGAACCCGACTCCGTTCGCCGGGTCGCCGGCATGGCAGGTCTCCACGGCGTACCAGGAGCTGACCCTGGTGCCGTATCTGAGCGTCGCGGAGAATCTCGTGCTGGGCCGCCGCCGTGAGTATGGCGTCACGTCGTTCGAGTCGACCGTCGCCGCCGCCTCGGAGATACTCCGGCGCTGGCGGGTTGACGACGTCGACCCACGCAAGCCGGTGAAGAGCAACCCACTGCCGGTCCGGCAACGGATCGAGATCGTGCGGGCCCTCGAGCGGACCGACCAGGTGCTGGTGCTCGACGAGCCGACCTCGGCGCTTGACCCCGCCGGAGCCGATTGGCTGAAGGGCCAGATTCGCCACCTGCGCGATCGTGGAGTCGCGGTAGTGATCGTGTCGCACCGGCTGGCCGAGATCGAGGACGTGTGCGACTACGTGACGGTGCTGCGCGATGGCCGGGCGGTGGCCTCAGAGTCGTCGTCAGGCCTGAACGAGCAAAAGATCGCCACGCTCATGCTGGGGCGCGAGATGCTCCAGACCCAGCGCGTCATCGCCGACCGTCACGACGAGGCTCCCCGGGCGACAAACACGGTGCTGGAGGTTCAGAGCCTGTCCGTCGAACCGGCACTGCGCGACGTCAGCTTGACGCTCGGTGAAGGCGAGGTCCTCGGTGTCGGCGGCTTGGAGGGGCAAGGGCAGCACGCACTGTTCATGACACTGTTCGGGGCGCAGCGGCCCACCCGCGGAGAGGTCCTGGTCGGTGGCCGGGCGGTACGTCTGAAGAGCCCGCGTCGCGCTATCCGCGCAGGGATCGGCATGGTCCCCGAGGACCGTAAGACCGAAGGGCTGATGCTGCAGCGGACCGTCAGGGAAAATCTGACACTGCCGGCGCTGCGGCGCGTGTCCCGCGCTGGTGTCGTCTCACCGGCCAAGGAAGCGCAGACAGCTGCGCCGGCGATGGCGTCCCTCGGGCTGGCCGCCGGCGTCTTCGACAACGCCGCGAGCTCGCTCAGCGGCGGCAACCAGCAGAAGGTCGTGGCCGCGAAGTGGCTGGTCGCGGACTCGCGGATCCTGCTGATGTTCGACCCGTTGCGCGGGGTCGATGTCGGCGCCCGCCAGGAGTTCTTCGCATGGATGACGACGTTCGCCGCAGGTGGCGGCGCGGTGCTGTTCTACTCCAGCGACATCGACGAGCTCACCACCGTGTGCGACCGCGTCATCACCATCTACCGGGGCGTCGTGACAGGGTCGATGGCTGGCTCCGAGATCACCCGTGAGCGCGTCCTGGCCGGGATGCTGGGAGGCGACTCATGAGCCAGGAGACTGCGACGGCAGTCAGGGTCGGTGAACGCGGCGCCGCGGTGCGCTCGTTCGCGTCCCGGAAGGTCGGGTTCCTCGCCTCCGCGGCGGTGCTGGTTGCCTTCTTCGCCATCAACGCCTCCATCAGCGAAGCCGTGTTGACCACCTACGGGTTCTCCTCTTTCGTCAACGCCGGCGCGACGGTCGCGTTGGCTGCGGCCGGCTTGTCGGTGGTCGTGATGGCCGGCGGCCTAGACCTGTCCGTGGCAGCCGTGGTGGCTCTGGTCAACGTTGTGGTCGCGACCAGGATGCAGGACACCAGCGCCTCGATGATGTGGGTCTCGTTGCTTGCCGTGGGCATCGGTGTGGCCGCCGGCGCCTTGAACGGAGTGCTGGTCACGACCACGGGCCTGCCGTCGGTGATCGTCACGTTGGCCACGTTCTTCATTTGGGGCGGCGCCGCGCTGCTGGTGCTGGACTCGCCGGGCGGGTCGGTCCCTTTCGACTTCGCCGACTTGCTGACCGGGGTGCGGGGCGGTGTCCCCAACGCGGTCCTGCTTCTGCTCGGGCTGTGCGTGCTGTGGCTGCTGCTGAGCCGCACATCGCTGCGGGTCAACATCCTCGCCCTTGGCGGAGACCGGGCAGCAGCTCGAGCGAACGGGGTCCCGGTCGCTGGCACCGAGGTCGCCGCGTTCGCAATCGCCGGGTTCTGCTACGGACTGGCAGGACTTTTCCTCAGCGCCCTCACCGTCAGCGGCACGCCGAACCTAGGCGCCGACTTCACCCTCAACGCGTTTGCTGCGGTCGTCGTCGGCGGCACGCAGTTCGGCGGCGGCAGGGGCACTCCCGTCAGCGGCCTGATCGGCGCGTTCGTCCTTTACACCTCCTACAGCATCCTGTTCACGATCGAGGCCCCGAGCGAGCTCAACTACGTGCTGACTGGCGCCATCTTGGTCGTCGCGGTCGTCGTCCAGAATCCGCGGCGACTGCTCGTCAGCCGCAGTGCCGAACCAGTGTCAGGAGCTGGCGGATGACCGTCGACGCAGAAGGCATGCTGCGGCCGCGGCAGATCTCGGCCACAGAGCTCAGTACGGGATTCCACCCCTCCCGGGAAACCGCCATCGGTCTCGGGGTGCTGTCCCTGGCCGGACTTGTCTTCGTTCTCCAGGTCACAGTGGGGTCTGTCCAGTACTCCGGCCTGGCGAGCAGCGTGTCCGCGTACGCGCTGATCGTGGCGATCGCTGCGTTCGGCCAAGGACTGGTGATGCTGTCGGGCGGGTTCGACCTCAGCATCCCGTGGGTGATGTCGATGTCCGCGCTCGCAATCACCAGGTTCGCCGACGGGTCCGACTCCCGCGCGCTGTGGGTCGCGCCGGCGATCCTGGCCGCAGGCGCGTTCATCGGCGTCGTGAATGGGCTGGGCATCGTCATGCTGCGCCTGCCGGCGATCGTCATGACACTGGCAATGAACGTCGTCTTGCAAGGGCTCGTCCTGCTGTACACCGAGGGCTCTGCCCGCGGCGTGTCGCCGCCCTCGCTGCGCAAGGTCATGGACGAGGACTTGCCAGGCACGCCCATCCCGGGCCCGGTCGTCCTGCTCGCGGTGCTTCTGCTGGCCGGAACGCTGCTGCAATCCAAGACCGGGTTTGGCCGCCGGGTCGCCTCCGTGGGTGCGAGCGCCCGCACGGCGTTCTTGTCTGGAGTGAACAACGCGCGGGTCGTGGTCTCGGTGTACGCGATCAGCGGTGTGAGCGCCGCTCTCGCCGGTGTCATCCTCGCCGGGTACAGCGGTCAGAGCACGCTCGCGATGGGCGACCCGTACCTGTTGCCAACGATCGCAGCGGTAGTCCTTGGCGGTGCTGCGGTCGCTGGCGGGCGCGGCGTGTTCCTCGGCACGCTCGCCGGCGCGTTGTTCATCGCCGTGGTCCAGTCGGTGCTGGCGACCATGTCGGTCGACGCCGCGTGGCGGACGGTCATCTTCGGCACGGTCATCCTGTTCTCGGCGGTGGTCCTTCAGCCTGGCACGATCACCTGGGCCCGCCGCCTGGGCGGCATGGCACGCCCGTCGAGCGCCGCTGTGGTCGGCCGGTCTCAGGATGCGTCCTAACGCCCCGTCGGCCAGCTCCGTACGCCGGACGGCGCTGGTCACCGGCGCCGGGTCGGGCATCGGCTTGGCCTGCGCCGAACGGTTCCTGGAGGACGGCGCGCGCGTCGTGTGCCTGGACCGCGACCTCCGGGCGCTCCGGCAGCTCGAGGAGCGGTGGGGTGAGGCGGTGGTGGCGCTCGCGTGCGACGTGGCCTCCGAGCAGAGCGTGGCGCACGCGTTCGAGACCCTCATGACCGATGCCACGGGTGTCATTGACACTGCGGTCCTCTGTGCAGGGGTGTACTTGGTTGACCAGGACGCTGCAGTCCACGAGCTGAGTCTCGAGGCGTGGCAGCGGACTTTGGACGTCAACCTGACAGGGATGTTCCTGACGTCGCGAGCGACGGTCCGGGCGATGCTCGCCGGTGTCGGCGGGTCAATCGTGCTGGTCGGGTCTCCCACCGGGATGTTCGGCATGGAACTCGGCATGCATGCCTACAGCGCGTCCAAAGGCGGCGTGCACGGACTGGCGCGGGTCATGGCCAACGAGTACGCGACTCGAGGCATTCGGGTGAACCTCGTCGTGCCGGGCTTGGTGCGGACCGGGCTGAACCGGTTCCTTTTCGAGCAGCCGGAGGCCGCGGAGGCTGCGGTCAGCACCATCCCGCTGCGCCGCGCTGGCGACCCGGCTGAGGTTGCGGCTCTGGCGGCTTGGTTGACCTCGGGGGACGCGTCTTACGCCACTGGCGGCGTGTTCACCGTCGACGGAGGTTTGACCGCCATCTGATTCAGCGGGTCCGCTATGCGCGAGTTCGACAAGCTGACTTTCTCTCATCCATCGAGCGCCGGAACGAGTGCCACGCTCTTCGCCGAAGGGCGATGCGCGGGCCACCACGGGGGCACGCCGGGGGCACATTGATTGGTCAGGGCGCGACGAAACTGTGGCAGAACCACCTCTGACCTGCGCTTTTGTGGAGCGGATGACGAGACTCGAACTCGCGACATCGACCTTGGGAAGGTCGCGCTCTACCAACTGAGCTACATCCGCATGCCGCCTCTCGGCGGCTCGGTGATGGTAGCAACCTCGGTGCCCTGCGACCCACGCGAGGTGGCCGGTAAGTTGTCGCCCGTGCTGCTCTCCGACCGCGACATCCTGACCGAGATCGAGGCGGGGCGGGTCGCGCTGGAGCCGTGGGACGTCGAGATGATGCAGCCGTCGTCGGTGGACGTGCGGCTGGATCGCTACTTCCGGACGTTCGAGAATCACCGCTACCCGCACATCGACCCCGCTGCCGACCAGTCCGACCTGACCCGCGTGGTCGAGCCGGAGGGCGACGAGCCGTTCATCCTGCACCCGGGGGAGTTCGTGCTGGGGTCGACGTACGAGGTCGTCACCCTGCCCGACGACATCGCGGCCCGGGTGGAGGGCAAGTCGAGCTTGGGGCGGCTGGGGCTGCTGACCCACGCGACGGCCGGCTTCGTCGATCCCGGCTTCTCCGGCCACGTGACGCTCGAGCTGGCCAACGTGGCGACGCTGCCGATCAAGCTCTACCCCGGCATGAAGATCGGGCAGTTCTGCTTCTTCCGCCTGTCGTCCCCGAGCGAGCACCCCTATGGCTCGGAGAAGTACGGCTCGCGCTACCAGGGCCAGCGCGGGCCGACACCGTCACGGTCGTTCCAGAACTTCCATCGGACGAGCATCTAGGTCTCGGTCGCTGCGGGACCTCCTCGACCACCAGCAGATGAGTCGTGTGCTCAGGTGGTCGCCATGGCAACCGCTTGAGCACACGACCTGTTCGGCGAGCAGCGGGGTCACACCTCGACGTCGGCGGCCTTCGTCGCCTTGGCGAGGGCGACCGCGACGACGGTGAGGATCACGGCCGAGGCTGTGGCGCCCCACACCGTGGCCTCGGAGACCATGAACACCGCGAAGGCCGCGACGCTGGCGGCGAAGCCCCACCAGCGGGCGAAGCCGGCGCGCCAGAGGGCGGCCATGATCAGCGGCAGCCCGAAGGCCAGGCCGATGATGCCCGGCATCAGGAAGACCGGCACACCCCACATGGTGTCCTCCATGTGGCCGAAGACCTTCTCGATCGCGTCGACGCCGTAGAGCTGGCCGACCGCCGACTCGAACCAGTCGGACGACAGCAGGCCCGGCATGGTGGAGAGTCCCCCGAAGCCGACGAAGCCGGCCAGCGTGGCGATGGCCGCGCCCTTGCGGCGGACGTAGGGCACCGCCATCAGCGACGGCAGGATCCAGAAGGCGTAGGCCCACTTGTAGCCCAGCGACTTGAACTGCAGGGCCTCCGGGTTGGCGGTGTAGATCTCGTGCATCCGCTGGCCGGCGATGCCCGAGGCCGGGTCGGCGACGGCGCCGACGATCAGGAACAGGCCCGCCAGGACGGGCGCCGCGACCAGGAAGGCGCGGCGTACGGCGAGCGAGCGGACCGGGCGCGGCACCTCCGGCGTGGCGGTGCGTGAGTGCTGCTGTGCGGGGCTGGCGATGGTGCTCATGGCGGTTCTCCTCGTTGAGATGGCTTGGGATCTTGCGATGTCCCAAGCCTTCTCGAGGAGCGCCTCAACCGGATCTGGCCCGAGAGGGATTCGGGGATCGGTCGCGCGACCGATCTCTCCGTGTCAGAGCGGGTCGGTCTCGCCGGCGACGACGACAGCGTTCTCGTAGGCAAACACGACGGCCTGCACGCGGTCGCGCAGGTCGAGCTTCATCAGCACGTTGCTGACGTGGGTCTTGGTGGTGCCCTCGGACACGAAGAGCGTCGAGGCGATGTCCTGGTTGGAGCGGCCGCGCGCGAGGAGCCCGAGCACCTCCAGCTCGCGGGGGGTGAGCAGGTCGAGCTTGGGGTCGCGGCGCGGGCTGGCCGAGGTCGCCCCGCGGCGTACGAACGCGTCGACCACGCTGCGGGTGACCGCCGGGTCGAGGAGCGAGTCGCCCGCGGCGATGGTGCGGATCGCGTCGGCGAGCTCCTCGGCAGGCGCGTCCTTCAGCAGGAAGCCGGACGCACCGGCGCGCAGGGCCTCGAAGACGTATTCGTCGAGGGCGAAGGTGGTCAGCACCAGCACCTTGGTGTCCACGCCGCCCTGCACGAGCTGGCGGGTGGCTGCGATGCCGTCGAGCACAGGCATGCGGATGTCCATGAGGGTGACGTCGGGGGCGAGCCGGGTGACGATCTCGACGGCCTCCTCGCCGTTGGCGGCCTCGCCGACGACCTCGAGGTCCGCCTCGTCGGAGAGCAGCGAGCGGAAGCCGGCGCGCACCATGCCCTGGTCATCCGCGATGACCACTCTGATGAGGTCGTTCATCGTCCGACTGCCTCCTCCGCGAGCGGCAGCGAGGCCGCGAGTCTGGTTCCCCCTGTGGCCCCGGGCTCGAGGCTGACGGTTCCGTTGTACAACGCCACCCGCTCGCGGATGCCGACGAGGCCATGCCCGCCCGAGGTGCTCGCGGCCCGGCCGTTGAGCCCACGACCGTTGTCGCTGACCTCGATCTCGAGCCGGCGCGGGGAGTAGCGCAGCCTGACGACCGCCTCCGACGCACCCGAGTGGCGCACGGCGTTGGTGAGGCCCTCCTGGGCGATGCGGTACGCCGCCAGGTCGACGCCGGGGCTGAGCGGCACCGGCTCGCCCTCCACCTCGAGCCTGGCCCGAAGGTCGCCGCCGTTGACGTTGCGCACGAGCCGCTCGAGCTCGGAGAGACCGGGTTGCGGCGCGAGGCCGGGGGAGTTGCCGCCCTCGTCGCGCAGGACGCCGAAGAGCCGGCGCATCTCGGCGAGCGCCTCGCGGGCGGTGGCCTCGACGGCGGCCAGGTCGGCGGCCTCGCGGGCGTTGTCGGGGCCGAGACGACGGCGTACCGCCTGGGTCTGGATGGTCACCACGCTGATCGAGTGGGACACGATGTCGTGCAGCTCGCGGGCGATGCGGGTGCGCTCCTCGGCGCGCGCGGTGGCGGCCTCGAGCTCCGCCTCGCGCTCGAGCCGCGCCGCACGAGCCACCGCTTCGTCGGCGCTGGCGACCCTGCTGCGCAGCACGTTGCCCACCAGCCACGGGCCGACGAAGAAGACGCAGGCCGCGGCCAGGTCGCTCGGCTCGAGCCGCTCCTGGATCGAGACGAGGATGAACGGCACGGTGACCAGCGCCAGGCCGGCGTAGTGCATCGGGGGCTTCGCCTCGTAGCCGACGGTGAAGCAGACCAGCACCAGCGAGAGCAGCAGCGTGAACTCACCCTGCGGGTTGATGACGATGTTGCCGGTGACGACGACGACGGCCACCGGGACTGGATAGAGCCGGCGCCAGGCGAGCGCCGCCATGGCCGTGCCGGCGACCAGGAGGTGGCGGGTCGGGTCGGTCACGAGCGGGCTGAAGAGGCCCTCGGCGACGGTCATCGCCACGAACGCGAGAGCGATGACGACGTCGACCAAGGGCGGCCGGAGGGCGAACCGGGACTTCACGGGACCGACCGTAGGTGATCGGGGACGGCCTCACATCGGTCGCGCGACAGAGATTCGAGAGTGACCAGGACGACGACGAGGGAGGCGCACCGGCACGTGCGCCTCCCTCGGGACAGTGGTCGGGGTGGTGGGTGTCAGGACGGGGGTCAGTCGTCGAGGCGGTCGGCGACCTTGCGCAGCGTGGCGGCGACGCGGATCCGGCCGGCGTGCCGGCGCCGGGGCAGCTGCGGCCCGGGGGAGCCGAGGTGGGCGCGCTCGGCGATGTGCTGGCGGGCGATGAGCTCGACCTCGGTCATGGTGTTCCCCGTCGTGTTCATGGTGGTGCTCCTTCGGGTGGGTGGTCTGTCGATCCGGTGGGATCAGATCTGGGTCAGGGTGATGTCGCCGGACACGGTCTTGGCCCGCACCTCGATGTAGTCGGCGCCTTCCTCCGGCTTGCCGGCACCCGCGAGGTCGGAGCGGATGTGTCCGCTCAAGGTGTTGATGTCGGTCCAGACGGGGATGCCGGCCGGGATGCCGATCTCGACGTCGCTGGAGGCGCCCTTGACCGAGAAGCGACCCTTGCGGGCGGTCTCGATGCGGACGTCTCCGGAACCGGTCGCCATCGACACGTCGCCGGCCGCCTCGACGACGCGAAGGTCGCCGGAGCCCGTCTTCACCACGGCCGGTCCGTTGGCCGAGCCGAGGCGGACGTCGCCGGACCCTGTGCTGACCGCGACGGCGGAGTCGGCACGGCGTACGTCGACGTCGCCGGAGCCGCTCTTGCAGCGCAGCTCGCCGTGGACGTGCTGCACCCCGATGTCACCCGAGCCGGTCTCGAGCTGCGCGGGGCCGTCGATCTCGCCGACGGTCACCTCGCCGGAGCCGGACTTGACCTGGGTGGCGCCGCAGGTGCCGTCGACCACGACGTCGGCCGAGCCGGACTTGATCATCAGCTCGCTGCGGGTCGGGACGGTGATGGTCATGTCGAGGCTGGACGAGCCGCCGAAGAAGCCCGTGCGCTGCTTGGGGGCGACCACGCTGAGCCTCCCGTCGTCGTAGGTGACGGTGACGTGCTCGGCGTCGCGACCGGTCACGGTCACGCTCGCCTCGGTGGTGTCGTGGGCGTTGACGTGGACGAGTCCGGAGTTGTTCTCGACGTAGAGGGACAGGGGGCCGTGGGCCTCGAACTGTCGCTCGAGGATCTGGTCGTTGGTGGTGGACATGGGTGCCTCCAGGGTGTGTTCGTCCGTGGGACCAGCCTGGCGCTGGTCCCCGGGGTGGGTTTGAGGGTGCTTGCGGGGTGTGGCTGCTAGAGCCAGCCGGTCATCCGCTTGGTGCCGGGCTTGCCCTTGCCCCCGAAGGGGTCGAAGTTCTCGAGGAACTTCAGGCTCGACAGGTCGATGTCGACGTTGATGGCGTGGTCGTTGGTGGCGGCACGGACGACGTTCACCAACCAGGTGTTGAGGCTCTGGCCGGCGTCGGCCGCCTTGGCCTCGGCCCTGACCTTGACCGACTCGGGGATCCGGAGCGTCACCCGGGCGAGGCTGTCGTCGCCGTCCTCGCCCTCGCCGCCGGGCGGCAGCGGCGGGGGCGGCGGCGCGGGCGGGGCGAGCTGCGTCGGCGCCTGCACGACGAAGTCGAGCTCGCGGCCGTTGAGCCGCACGTCGATGCTGCCCGCCGGCAGCTCGGCGGTGATCTCCGCGGCGGCCTGCGACACGACCTCCATGAACGCGAGCCGCGCGGCGGCGTCGAGCGCGTAGCTCAACCGCTCGGCGGCTGCGCGGATGTCGTCGCCGCCGCTCTCCGCCGCGGCCACGAGGTCCCGCCGGAGGCTGTCGACGTAGGGAGTGATGTCCATGCGCATCACTCTGACATCACAGTGACGTCATGTCAAGCATCCTGTGATGTCATCTGACGTCAATCTGCCCTCTTCATGATGTCAGGTGAGGCTCGCGATGACGTCGTACGCCGTCCATAGGTCGATATCTGGCGCGTTCCTCTGCGAGGAGCCGCCGGATGTATCACGCTGATTGCTGGTGGTGACCCCCCGACCGCCACGCGTGCCATCGTCGTGCCGATCTGGGGTGCTCACCAGAGCTTGACACGACCCACCGGGAGGGCCGTGGCGAGCTTCGTCCGCCGGGCGGCCCCGCACACCGGGGTGTGACAGCGCGGCCCCCGGCGGACCCCGAGCTTCTCCCGGCCAGGTCGAGATTGCCCGTCAGGCAACGGGCTGTGCCGTCAGATGTCGAACAGCGAGCGGGGCGCGTTGACGTCGACGTCGGTCTTGGGCTCGGTCGGTTCGTCAGCCGGTGCCTCGTCCGACCCCGCAGGCTCGTCGGTCGGCTCGTCCGCTGGTGCGGCGGCCGGCTCGCTCACCGGCTCGTCGACGTCGAAGAGGCCACGCGGCTGGGTCGCCTGGGTCGGCGGGGCAGGCTGAGCCGCGGCGGTCGGCGTCTCGGGCTCGGCGTCGTCGGCGTCCAGGATCGTCTCGGGGTCGGGCGCGGCGGCCGGCTCGACGTCGAAGAGGGACGGCGGGCCATCGGTGACCTTCGCGGGCTCTGAAGCCTTCGCCGCGGGCTCGGGCGAAGGCTTCGGCTCTGTCGGGGCGACGTCGAAGAGCCCGGTGGACGCGGGTGCGGCGAGCTCCTCAGCGGCCTGGGGCTGCTCCGCCGGGGGCGCGGTCGGGGCGACGTCGAAGAGCGATCCCGATGGCGCCGGTGCGGCCGGCTTCTCCTCTGCGGGTGCCGGAGCCGGAGTGTCGAAGAGGGAACCGGACGTCGCCGGCTTCGCCTCAGCCGGCGCCTCCTGCGCCGCAGGTGCGGGGGTGTCGAAGAGGGACGCGCCCGTCGATGCCGCGGCGGCAGGGCCGACGTCCTCGGTCGCGGTGACGGTGTCCTCGGTCTGGGTGACGTCGCCGGGCTCCGGCTCGGCCTTGAGCTCGACGGCCGTGTCCGCAGCGGGGGCGGCCGTGGCACCAGTGGGCGCCCGCCTCGCCGACTCGCCCTTGACAGACGCCAACAGCATCTGGGCGACGTCGAGGACCTCGACCTCCTCGCGCGCCGCGCCCTGGGCCTGCAGCGCGGTGAGCCCGTCGGAGAGCATCACCCGGCAGAACGGGCAGCCGACGGCGATCTGGTCGGCGCCGGTGCCGACGGCCTCGGTCGTGCGGTTGACGTTGATCCGCGAGCCGATCGTCTCCTCCATCCACATGCGGGCGCCGCCGGCGCCGCAGCAGAAGGAGCGTTCGGAGTTGCGCTCCATCTCGACGAGCTGGGCGCCGGGCAGCACCTGGAGGAGCTCGCGCGGGGGCTCGTACACCTGGTTGTGACGGCCGATGTAGCACGGGTCGTGGTAGGTGATGGAACGCTTCGCCGCGCCTGCGCCCTCGGCCACCGGCGTCAGTCGGCCTTCGCGCACGAGGCGGTTCAGCAGCTGCGTGTGGTGCACCACCTCGAGCTCGATGCCGAACTGCTTGTACTCGTTCTTCAGCGTGTTGAAGCAGTGCGCGCAGGTCGAGACGACCTTCTTGACCTTGAACTCCTTGAACGTCTCGATGTTCTGCTGGGCCAGACCTTGGAAGACGAACTCGTTGCCAGCGCGTCGCGCCGAGTCGCCGGTGCAGGTCTCGCCCTGGCCGAGCACGCCGAAGGACACCCCCGCGATGTTGAGCAGCTCGGCGACAGCGCGGGCGGTCTTCTTGGCCCGGTCCTCGTAGGCGCCGGCACAGCCGATCCAGAAGAGCCAGTCCACCGACTCGAGCGACTCGATGTCCTCGCCGACCACGGGGACGTCGAACTCGAGACCCTTGGCCCAGTCCATGCGCGCGGAGGGCGCCATGTTCCACGGGTTGCCCTTGGTCTCCAGCCCCTTGAAGAGCTGGTTGAGCTCGGCAGGGAACGACGACTCCACGAGCACCTGGTAGCGGCGCATGTCGACGATGTGGTCGACGTGCTCGATGTCGACGGGGCACTGCTCGACGCACGCGCCGCAGGTCACGCACGACCAGAGCACGTCGGGGTCGATGATGCCGCCGCCCGTGGGATGCCACGCCTCGCCCTCGGTCTCGCCGACCAGGGGGCGCTCCGCCTCGGCCAGGGCCGTGGCGGGTACGCCGTCGCGGCCGCTCTCGCCGGCCAGGATGTACGGCGCCTTGGCGAACGCGTGGTCGCGCAGGCCCATGATGAGCAGCTTGGGGGACAGGGGCTTCTCGGTGTTCCACGCGGGGCACTGCGACTGGCAACGACCGCACTCGGTGCAGGTCGCGAAGTCGAGCATGCCCTTCCAGCTGAAGTCCTCGATGCGCCCGATGCCGAACGTCGCGTCGTCCTCGAGCTCGTCGATCTCGTCGAGGGTCACCGGCTGGCCGGCCAGCGTGAGGGGCTTGGCGGCGCCGAGAGCCACCGGCTGACGCTTGAAGAGCACGTTGAGGGGAGCCACGAAGATGTGCAGGTGCTTGCTGTTGAGCACGATGATGAGGAACGTCAGCATCACGCCGATGTGCAGCAGGAGGCCGATGCCCTCGAGCACCTCGAGGGTGTCGTGGCTCAGGCCGTCGAAGAGGTTGCCGAGCCCGATGGACACGAATGCGCCGCTGTCATAAGGGAGGTTGCCCGTCGCGGACGCCGCGCCGCGGAAGAGGAACATCGTCCAGATGACGTTGAAGATCATGACGAGGACCAGCCACGCGCCACCCAGGTGCGAGCCCTTGAAGCGCGAGCGGCGACCCAGCCTCTCCGGGGAGTTCTTGAACCGGATCAGGGCGAACGTGATCAGGCCGAGCAGCGCCATCACGGCGATGAAGTCCTGGGCGAAACCGAGGATCGCCCAGTGGCCGATCAGCGGGATGGCGAAGTCGTGGTCGAAGAGCGCGCCGTACGCCTCGACGTACACGCTGCCGAGGATGACGAACGCCCAGAAGACGAAGAAGTGCGCGGCGCCCGGGACGCTCCACTTGAGCAGCTTGCGCTGGCCGAAGACCTCGACGAGCTGGTTCTTGAGGGCGTTGCCGAGCTTGCCGGTGACGTTGGCGACGCGCTCGGGTGCGGGCTGGCCGCTGGTGATCAGCCGGTAGAGCCACACCACCCGCCGCGCGGCGATCGGCAGGGCGATCGCGTTGAGCAGAAGGCCGACGACCAGGATCCAGGACAACGCGAGCTCCTCCAGCGGGGATTCGACAGACGGGTGGAGCCTAGAGGCGGCCCTGGGGTCACGTCGTCCCCCGCACCTGTCCTGGTGAGACTACCAACTGGTAACTTGACGGTTTGCCGGGGTCTGGGCTCAGGGCTGGGCCAGCAGCTGGAGGTCGACGGAACCGGTGCCGTTCGTCGGCGGCACGTACACGGCCCTGCCGGCGCCAGGATTGCTGACCAGGTGACCGGCGTCGACTCCGACGTAGTCGTAGTCCCCGCAGCCGTTGCAGCCATGGGGGTACGCCCCGACATGGGCGACCATGAGGACGGCGTACCAGCTCGCGTTGGAGAAGCCGGCGTTGCTCGCCTTGAGCGTGTTGTAACCAGGGAGAGTGGCGCTCACCGGAAGGATCGTGCCGCGGCCTGCCGGATCCGCCGTCACTGTCGTCGGAGCCGCGCCCGGCACGAGCGCCGGCCCCACCGCGACGGACGAGAGCTGCAGCGGGGCCGACTCCTCGCCTTGGATCGGGAACAGGAGCAGCCGGCTTTGTCCGGTCTGGGTGAGCTGCCAGAGGTCCCGGCGCGGCGTCGGGTCGACGTACTTGCCGTCAGGTCCCTGGAGGATCGTCGCGTATCCGCTCGCCGACCCCTCTGAGGTGCTGAACCACTGCCCTGCGGTGCCGTCGAGGACGATCTCGACCGCATGCGCTGCCGAGGTGTCGACGGGGACGGGCGCGCCGTCGAGTACGCCGGCCACGCGGGTGGGCGTGACGGCCGACGCGACTCCTCCGGTGGTGAGGAGCCGCATCACCGCCCCGGCGTGCTGTGCGCGGGAGCGCGGGTAGCCGGACGGGCTGCCGAGGGTGGCGGGCATGTCGTCGCCGAGCAACAGGGTGTAGCGGTCCGCCCACAAGAGCGCGGGCTTGTCGGGCCGCACCAGGAGGTGGTCGCCGCTGCTCAGCACGGTTCCCGAGAGGAGTCCCGACTTCGGGACCTCGAAACCGGCGGCCCAGACGTAGCCGCGCTTGGCCGGCAGCAGACGCTCGGGCGCGTCGCGCTCGATGTCGACGAACCGGAGCTTGGTCAGCTGGGCGGGGACCTGCTTGCCGTAGGTCATCTCGAGTCGGAACGTGTACCAGCCGTCCCGGGGCAGCCGCCACCATGGCCGTCGTTCGCGGGCCACCGTGCCACGCTGACCGGTGAGCTCGGCGTCGCCGTTCCAGACGTCGACGTCGTTGCCGGGTGCCGGCCGGGTCACCATGACGCGGTCGCCCTGCTTGCCCTTGAAACGGATCTCGAGGACCTGGCCCCCGTGGTCCGGTCGGACCGGGCCGGCGCCGTACGTGCGGGTGACCGTCTTGACCGATGGCTTCGCCGCCGACGCGATCGACTGGGCCAGCCCCGCGGTGGCCGCGGGGCTGGGGACCACGGCGGCGAGCGCCGCTGCGAGGAGCAGTGCGCCCAGAGGGGCGAGGGTGGGACGCATCGGGGCTCCGCTCTCAGGTCTGGCTACAGCTTGTCGACGACTATGACGCCTGTCGGCACGGTTCTGTTCGCCCAGGCGCGACGCGATCGATCGTGGGTCGACGGCACGGCCCACCATGTCGCGGGTCACCTGTGCCCGCTGATCCTCCTGGTGAGCGCGTTCGCCGTCTCACGGACCGCGGTCGCGGTCCCCGCGATGCCGGCCTCGTCCAACGACTCGCTCGGGAAGGTCGAGGCGACACCAGCGACGGGATGACCGTTGTGGTCGAGCACGGGCACGGCGACGCTGGCGAAGCCGGGTGTCACCTCGCCGTCCTCGGTCGCGAACCCGCGTTGTCTCGTCTCCGTCAGCAGCGTGCGCAGTCCCGACAGCGTCGTGGGCCCGCGGTCGTGTCGCTGCACGAACGCCTCGCGGTCGGGGAAGAGCGCGCGCACCTGCGCCGACGGCAGGGCCGCGAGGATCGCGCGACCGCTCGCGGTCAGCGCCGCCGGGAGCCGGACGCCGACGTCGGTCACCAATGGCGGCCGGCGAGGCGCTCTCTCCTCGAGCACGTAGAGGACGTCGCGGCCGTGCAGCACCGCGAGGTGCGCACTCTGCCCGGTGCGGTCGACGAGGGCGACCAACGGTCGTCGAGCGATGCGCTGCAAGGGCTCCTGGCGGGCGTACCCGCTGCCCACCTCGAAGGCCGCGATCCCGAGCCCGTAGCGCTTCTCCTCGGGCAGGTGGGTGACGAAGCCTTCCTCGATCATCGTCGCGATCAGGTGGTACGCCGTCGAGCGTGGCAGGCCACAGGCGCGCGCGATCCGCTCCAACGGCACCGGATCGGTCTGGCTGGCGAGGTACCGCAGCACCCGCAGCGTCTTCGACGCCGCGGGCACCTGGCTCATGCCGCGATCGTAGGCGTCAGGTGCGCGGGGTCGGAGGCGCCTCGTCGTGCTGCGGCGGCGCGGCCGGTCCGGCGACCGGCGGAGTGGGGTCGTAGTCGTCGGTGCGGGTCTTCACGTCCGGGTCGCGCTCGTCGGCCTGGCGGAGCAGGTCCTCCTGGCGTGCCTGCTCGACGGTGACGCCCTGCTCGGCTTCGGCGGCCCGCTGCTCGGCTTCAGCGGCCTCGCGGCGGAGGCGCTCGGCCTCCTGCGCGGCCCGCTCGGCTTCGAGTGACGCGTCATGGACGCCGGCGCCGCTGGCGACCGGGTCGCTGCGAAGCTCCTGCGCCTCGGTGCGGGCAGCCTCGCGCTGCTTGGTGCTCTTGGCCACCACGATCGCGACCACGGCGAGCGCGGCCAGCACGAGGAGCACGAGGACGATCAGAACGCTGCTGGTCATGGGCTTCCCTCCCTGCGCCGGGGGCGGCTGCCACCCGGTACCTCGACCATAGGAACGCCTCACGGGTGCGGACACCACCCGCACGGGTGGCCACGTCGCGACGCGGCCGCGACAATCCCCAGGTGCGCTACCTCACCCGCGTGGCGCCGGCGCGGGTCGCGACAAACCACGCGTGGAGGACGAGTCCATCGACAGCGTGCCCCGCTGCTCCACGACGACCGGGTCCGCCGCGCGCCCGCCGCAGCGGGAGGCCAAGTCGGGCCAGCCGCATCGAGATCACAGCCGGCGGAGCTGGTCGGACTGATACCCCGACGGCCAGCGGCCCGCCCTCCTGCGAGAGAACGGGCCGCCGATCGTGAGTGACTACTTGATCTCGCTCATCACCTCGTGGGCGACCGTGTGACCGAGGAGGTAGCCGTCGTCCATCGCGTCACGGAAGTGCAGCCCGCCCCAGATCCTGGCCATGAACGCGTCGTGCTCCAGCGCGGACAGGTCGGCGTAGGTGCGGTCGTCGAAGCCCGCGAGCCGCAGCTCCAGCTCGGTGTCCTCTCCCAGCGTGTGCCGCAGGATCTCGGCGAACGGCGCCGTGACGGCCGCGTGCCCGCTGGTGTAGTCGGAGTACGCCGGGTTCGGGATCAGCGGCGTCCAGTTGTCCTGAGGCTCGGTGTCGTCGTTGCCGTCGGTGGCGGCGCCGGCGATGGCCTGGAAGGGCCGCCAGAAGCCGATGTCGTACTTCAGTCGCCAGGTCTGCCTGAATGCCTCGACGGTGGCCGCGTCGAGCCGGGCGAAGAGCCGCGTCGTGGGGATCAGCCCCATCGGCTCGGCCTGCAGGTGCCGGATCAGGGCTTCGCGGTACATCACGACGACGCTCACGCTGGGCGTGCCGTTCATGAACCGCGAGATCGTCGTCTGCTCCGGCGACCGGTCGGCAGGCAGGGCGGTGGCCGACCCGATGCGCTTCACCTCGTTGTAGTCGGTGGTGTACTCGGGGCTCCCGAGCGGGTCGGGTCCGTCGAGCTGGACGGTCGGCACGTCGACGACCGGCCTGAGGAACGCGAACCACGCCAGCGCCATGCCGGTGGCCGGCGGCTGCCAGATGCCCGCCGCCGGCGTCTTCGAGTAGACGACCGACGAGTCGAAGCGACCGTCGCCGACGCGTGAGGCGATCATCCGGTCAGCGGCCGCGGCGCCGATCTCGACTCCGGCGTCCTCCTTCTTCCCGTCCGGCACCTCGGCGAGCGAGTCGGAGAGCTGGGCGTCGATCCGGCTGCGGGCTGCCCCGCCGGGGAAGTACGCCCACAGCACGTCGTGGGCCGCCGTGGCGACCGCGGCTGCGGCCGCGTGCGTCCCGTACCGCTGAGCCTCACGAGCGGCGTCGTGCACGGCGAGCGAGGTGAAGGAGAGGTACATCGCCATCACGGGCGGCCCGGGAGCCGGCGTCGTGTCGACCGACATGACCTTCAGTGCGGTGCGTTGCCAGTCGAGGGCGACCGACGACGCGAGCGGGCCGTCGCCCGCGTCCGCGGGCGAGCTGGTGAGGGCGACCACGGGCAGTGGTGCCGCGAGGAGCGCCGTGGCCGCGAGGGCTCGGGCATGGGTACGTGCAGGCATGACAGGACTCCTTTCAGGGCGCGCCCGACCGTCGGACGCACCTGAGGTGGTGCGGTGGGGGATGTCGCCGCTGCCCGTTACGGCGTGACTATGGAGGCGGTCTCGACCATGTGGACGAGCTCGTCGACCTGCCCCTCGGTGGCGGCAGGGCCGAAGCAGGCGTCGATCATGAGCGTCCTGCCGGCGACGTCGACGGTCCAGATGAGGTCCGTCCAGCCGCCCTCGGAGTAGCCCTTCTCCCAACTGGCATTGCGGTAGATCGAGAGCCACCCGCCGTCGCAGCTCGCCAGGTCGATGCCGGTGGGGACTTCCAGGCGGACGAGGTGCCCGTCGTAGCCGCCGACGCTCGCCGCTCGTGGTGGTCCGGTCGCGAGCCTTCTCATCTCTGCGAACGCGGCGGCGGTCTCCGCAGCGCCCCGACCAACCTTCAGAGGTCCGCCCTTGCATGGATCTTCGGACACCCGCTGGACGTCTCCGCTGAGCTCGATGCGAAGCGTGCCGGGGGCGTTGCCGACACCAGTGGTCAGGACCATGTCGTCGTCCTGGCTCCAGCCTGTGGGGACGTCCACCTCGAGGTAAGCGCCTCCGGAACCTTGGAACGCCACCAGGTAGCGCCCCGGATCGATCGGGGCAGGGTCGAGGAACTGCCCACGTTCGGGCACGAGGGTGCTGGCGCTCGTTGGCACGTCGTCCACGGGCTCCGGTGCCCCCTCGGTCGACCGCAGTCCGTACGTGGTCACGAGGACAGCCGCCACCGACGCGGCCGCAGCCCCGAAGGCACAGGCCGTTCGTCGTACCCACATGCGTCGCTTCGCGCGTCGCAGGACCCCCTCGAGCTCGGCCTCGACCCGTGGATCGAGGCTCTCGACTCTGGCCGAGAGTGCCGCACGAAGGTGGTGGTCACTCACCATCGCCGCTCACCCCCTCGAGCAGCGCGACGCCGAGACGGTTACGGGCCTGGAAGAGATGTTGCTTGACCGTCGAGGACGAGACCTCCATGAGCACGGCGATCTCGTCGATGGGTCTGTCCTCCAGGTAGTAGAGGGCCACCGCCGCCCGTTGTCGCGGCGGGAGTGCGGCGACCGCGTCGAGGAGGTCCAGGTCGCGGTGTCGATCGTCGGCTCCCCTGTCGTCGACGAGCTCCATCACCATCTGGCGCCGCTCCCGCTCTGCCCTGCGGATCGCCTCGCGCACGGCGACGGTGCGTACCCACGCGACCGGGTGGTCGTAGCGGATCGCCTTGCGCCAGCGCTCGTAGAGCCTCAGGAACGCCTCTTGGGTGACCTCCTCGGCGCGGCCCTTGTCGTGCAGCACCAGGAAGGCCGTGCGCAGCACCGAGGCGTACGACGAGCGGAACACCAGCTCGTACTCCACGCGGTCGTCGCGTCGCATCGGATCTCCTGGTCAGAGGCCTGTCTCGGCCGTTGTCGGTGCTGTTCCGCCTCTACCCATGACGAGGCGCCGGGCGGCGGCCAGGTTCAGCGCGCCGCGAGTGGTCTGGTCCAGCAGCGGCGTCAGTCGAGCGCGGCGACCCGGGCGACCCTGGCGCCACGGTCGACGTGCCCGGCCACCAGGTCGCGACCCTCGAACACCCGGACCGCTGCCAGCCTGTTGGTCACACCGAGCTTGCGATAGCTGTTCTCCAGGTGCTTGCTCACGGTGCCCGGCGACAAGAACAGCGAGGCGGCGACCTCCGCGTTGGAGAGCCCGTGGGCGACCCGCATCATGACGCGTCGTTCCTGGACGCTCAACGACTTCGGCAGGTGCGGTGTGTGGGCCTGGCGGAGATGTCGCTGGAGCACGGGCATGAGCACGTCGAGCATCGCCAGGTCGCGGTCACTGAACGGCTGTCGCTGCCGGTCCCAGAAGACCTGCGCCACCGCGTCGGCCCCGGAGCGGAAACCGATGGAGAGGCTGTCGACGTGCCCGGGCAGCATGGCGTTGCAGTACGCCGCCTGCTTGGGCTTCCTCGACCAGTGCATGACGCCGACGAAGAACGGGTCGCTGCCGTGCTCGTCGCCGTTGCGGAAGCGGCCGTAATAACCCCCCGGTGCTTCGCGGAAGTCGATGATCTCGCCGTCGTTCCTCGCGACGACGGCCCCGAGCGCGTCGCCGGGGACCAACAGCGCCAAGCTCTCGAGGAAGCCGCGATCGGGGACAGGTGACCCGGCGACCGGCTCCGCCGCCAGCAGGGTGCGCATCGCCGTCTGCTCGCGTGCGGAGAGCGTCAGGTCTGTCACCGCCCCTCCCTCCCCAGACCTTCAAAGGCCTTCTCGATCCTCCGAGAGTAGGACGGTCGGATCGCCACCGGAATACGCGAAGTGACGTAGTTCGGAGTCTCGGATTCGAGACAGCTTTGACTGCGCGGTGGATGGCAGTAGCGGGTCGGCGGGAGTTCGATGGAGCCATGACGACGACGGCTGCCCCTGGCACGACGGTGATGATCGGCATCGCGCCGGTGACCCCCGAGGAGGTCGTGGCCGTGGCCCGCGAGGGCGCGGCCGTCGCGCTGACCGAGGAGTCCGTCGCGGCGATGGCGCGCGCTCGGACCGTCGTCGAGGAGCTCGCGGCGGCGCCGACGCCGGCGTACGGCATCTCCACCGGGTTCGGCGCCCTGGCGACCCGGCACATCCCGACGGAGATGCGGGCGCGGCTGCAGCGCTCGCTGGTGCGGTCGCACGCGGCGGGCTCCGGACCCGAGGTCGAGCGCGAGGTCGTGCGCGGCCTGATGCTGCTGCGTCTCTCGACCCTGGCGACCGGGCACACCGGCATCCGGCCCGAGACGGCGAAGCTGATCGCCGGCCTGCTGTCGGCCGGGATCACTCCGGTGGTGCACGAGCACGGCTCGCTCGGCTGCTCCGGCGACCTCGCGCCGCTGTCGCACTGCGCGCTCGCGCTGATGGGGGAGGGTCAGGTCCGCGACGCGACGGGGAGCTTGATGCCCGCGGCGGAGGCCCTGGCCGCCGCCGGGCTCGAGCCGGTCGAGCTCGGCGCCAAGGAAGGCCTCGCTCTCATCAACGGCACCGACGGCATGCTGGGGATGCTGGTGCTGGCGCTGGCCGACCTGGACATGCTCCTGCGCACGGCGGACGTCGCGGCCGCCATGTCGGTCGAGGGCCAGCTCGCGACCGACCGGGTCTTCGCCCCCGAGCTGCAGGCGCTGCGGCCGCATCCCGGCCAGGCCGCGTCGGCGGCCAACCTGGTCGCGCTGCTGCGTGACTCCGGTGTCGTCGCGTCCCACCGCGGTCCCGACTGCAACCGCGTCCAGGACGCCTACTCCCTGCGCTGCTCGCCGCAGGTGCACGGCGCAGCCCGCGACACCGTCGCGCACGCCGCCCTCGTGGCGTCGCGCGAGCTCGCGTCGGCCATCGACAACCCGGTGGTGCTTCCGGAAGAGGGACGCGTCGAGTCCAACGGCAACTTCCACGGGGCGCCGGTCGCCTACGTGCTCGACTTCCTCGCGATCGCCGCCGCCGACGTGGCCTCGATCAGCGAACGGCGTACCGACCGCTTCCTCGACAAGGCGCGCTCGCACGGGCTGCCGCCCTTCCTCGCGTCCGACCCGGGTGTCGACAGCGGGCACATGATCGCGCAGTACACGCAGGCCGCGATCGTGTCGGAGATGAAGCGGCTCGCGGTGCCGGCTTCGGTCGACTCGATCCCGTCGTCGGCGATGCAGGAGGACCACGTGTCGATGGGCTGGTCGGCGGCGCGCAAGCTGCGGCGGTCGGTCGACGGACTCTCTCGTGTCCTGGCGATCGAGGTGCTGACCGCCGCGCGGGCCCTCGACTTCCGGGCACCGCTGCAACCTTCGCCCGCGACCGGCGCGGTGGTCACGTTGCTGCGCTCGTCCGGCATCGAAGGTCCCGGCCCCGACCGCCACCTCTCGCCCGAGATCGAGACGGCCGTCTCGCTCGTCCAGTCCGGCGCCGTCGTACGCGCCGTCGAGTCCGTGATCGGAGACCTGTCATGACCCGCACCACCAACCCCCGGCTGCCGATCCATGCCGCCCACGGCACCGAGCTGTCCGCGCTGTCGTGGCAGACCGAGGCTCCGCTGCGGATGCTGATGAACAACCTCGACCCCGAGAACGCCGAGCGCCCCGAGGACCTGGTGGTGTACGGCGGCACCGGCAAGGCGGCGCGCAACTGGGAGTCGTACGACGCGCTGGTCCGCACGCTGCGCACGCTGAAGGACGACGAGACGATGCTCGTGCAGTCCGGCAAGCCGGTCGGCGTGATGCGCACGCACGAGTGGGCGCCGCGGGTGCTCATCGCCAACTCCAACCTCGTGGGCGACTGGGCCAACTGGGAGGAGTTTCGGCGGCTCGAGGACCTCGGTCTGACGATGTACGGCCAGATGACGGCCGGGTCGTGGATCTACATCGGGACGCAAGGGATCCTGCAGGGCACCTTCGAGACGTTCGCGGCGGTGGCCGACAAGAGGTTCTCGGGCACGCTCGCCGGGACGATCACGGTCACCGCCGGGCTCGGTGGCATGGGCGGCGCGCAGCCGCTCGCGGTCACCATGAACGCCGGCGTCGCGATCTGCATCGAGGTCGACCAGTCACGGATCACCCGGCGCATCGAGCACCGCTACCTCGACGAGCAGGCCTCGTCGCTGTCCGACGCGGTCGCTCGCGCGACCGCCGCTCGGGACGAGCGCCGGCCGCTCTCGATCGGGGTGCTCGGCAACGCCGCCGAGCTGCTGCCGCGGCTGTTGGAGATGGGCGCGCCCATCGACATCGTCACCGACCAGACCTCGGCGCACGACCCGTTGTTCTATCTGCCGACCGGCGTCTCCTTCGACGACTGGGAGCGCGAGCGCACTGAGGACCCGGCCGGCTTCACCAAGCGCGCGCGGGAGTCGATGGCCGGGCACGTGCGCGCGATGGTCGAGCTGCAGGACGCCGGCGCGGAGGTCTTCGACTACGGCAACTCGATCCGCGACGAGGCCAGGAAGGGCGGCTACGACAGGGCTTTCGAGTTCCCGGGCTTCGTGCCGGCGTACATCCGGCTGCTCTTCTGCGAGGGCAAGGGCCCGTTCCGGTGGGCCGCGCTCTCGGGAGACCCGGCCGACATCGCCGCGACGGACCGGGCGATCCTCGAGCTGTTCCCCGACAACGAGCGGCTGCGCAAGTGGATCACGATGGCGGGGGAGCGCGTGCACTTCCAGGGGCTGCCGGCGCGGATCTGCTGGCTCGGCTATGGCGAGCGTCATCTCGCCGGGCTGCGGTTCAACGAGATGGTCGCGTCGGGCGAGCTGAAGGCGCCGGTCGTGATCGGGCGCGACCACCTCGACTGCGGGTCGGTCGCGTCGCCGTACCGCGAGACCGAGGCCATGCTCGACGGCTCCGACGCCATCGCCGACTGGGCGCTGCTCAACGCGCTGGTCAACACCGCATCCGGGGCGACCTGGGTCTCCATCCACCACGGCGGCGGCGTCGGCATGGGCCGCTCCATCCACGCCGGCCAGGTCTGCGTCGCCGACGGCACCGACCTCGCCGCCCAGAAGATCGAGCGAGTCCTCACCAACGATCCGGGCATGGGCATCATCCGCCACGTCGACGCGGGCTACGACAGCGCCGCCGAGGTCGCCGAGGCTCGCGGCGTCCGCATCCCGATGGCGGAGTAGTCCCGCCCTTGGAGTTACCTGACCACGAAAGGCACCTTCCGATCGACTGAGGATTGCGCTTTTCGTGGTCAGGTATCCCGGCCCACCAGGTGTCCACAGCCGGCCTCATGCGCCACCCGTCCACAGGGACGGCCGCTGCGGACGTCGCAAGGACGGCGCGCGTCGCAGCCTGCGTTCGTGCACGAACTTCTGTGGCAGCCGAGGTGTGAGCGGCCCGTCGGTCTGATCCGTCCGGTCCGGCTCGATCCGGCAGGGGTCGCGGGGCCGACCCGCAGCCAAGCGCGCAGCCGCAAGTGGCGGTCGACCGGACACGGTTGGTACGTCGACGCGAGGGCGGCTCCCACTTGCGTCGAGCAACGGATCCTCGAGCAGGCGGTCAAGGTCGAGCGTGGTGGCGTGGTCACCGGTTGGGCCGTGCTGCGCTGGCATGGGGCTCGGTACTTCGACGGGCTGACCGCAGGTGGGCGACAGCGGGAGGTGCCGCTCATCCGTCTGACGGGCCGCTATCCCAAGGGTGCCGATTGGCGCCGCCACAAGATCGGGGCGCAGGAGCAGGAGATCGTCGCCGGCATCAGGTGCGCGACGGTCCAGCGTGCGTTGTTCGATGAGATGCGATTCAGCGACCTCCGCTCCGCGGTCGTCGCGATGGAGATGGCCGCAGCGGCAGGGCTGACGTCGTCCTGGCTGATGACGCTGTACACCTCTCACCGACAAGGCTGGGAAGGGATCCCCCTCGTCCGCGAGGCCCTCACGCTCGCCGGCGACGACAGTCGCTCACCGCAGGAGACGCGGCTGAAGCTTGTCTGGATCCTGGATTCGGGACTGCCGTACCCCGTCGTCAACCAGCCGGTCTTCGACCTCAGGGGCAACCTGCTGGGCATTCCTGACCTCCTCGACCCTTGCCTGGGCGTCGTCGGTGAGTACGACGGCGTGGATCACAAGGACCGGGACCGGCACCGCAAGGACGTCGAGCGCGAGCAGCGGTACCGCGAGCACGGACTCGAGTACTTCACCGTCGTCGGTGGAGACCTCCGCGACAGGGACATGGTCGCGCGACGGATCCACGCGGCGAGGTCGCGGGCTCGCGTCCTCGAGGTACCGCGCCGCTGGACGTTGAGGCAGCCGCCGTGGTGGCGGGCTCAGGAGTCGCTGGACGCTCGGCTCATCCGCGCGGGCCGGGTCGGTGAGCTCATCCGTTGGTGAAGTCCCTCTCGCTACTTGACCACGAGAAGCACCATCCAGGTCGCGCCAGAAGGTGCCTTTCGTGGTCAGGTATCGAGCCCGGGCGGGCGCCGACGACTCGATCCGCCAGCCCATGTCGGTGTAGGCCCAGGCTGCGGGACCGACCAGGCGAGGCCCGGGCCGGCCACGAGGACCGCGATGAACTGGTGGAGCAGCTGGGTCAGGCGGTGCGCAGGCCGGTCTTCGGCACGAGCAGGAAGGCCACCAGGTAGAGCAGTCCCGTCACCAGCAGCAGGTTGTTGTAGCCGGTGAGCAGCGCGGCGTACTCCAGGCAGCCGCCGACGATCGCGCCGAGCAGGTTGATCGCGAACGCCGACTGCGAGTCAGAGGACTCGGCGAACCTCTTGGCGAAGGCGACGTTGGCGAGGTAGATCGGCAGGAAGGCGACGAGGGTTGCCGCCAGCAGCCGCGGCCAGAACGGCAGGTACAGCAGCCAGCCGGGCTTGACCAACCACGCAAAGGCCAACGACGCCGCGATCGCTGCGAACACCACCGGCAGCGGTGGAGTTCGGAACCGCCTGGTCGTCTCGACCGCCGCCAGCACCACGACCAGGACGCCCGCGAAGACCAGTGCGTTGACGAACCAGGTCGTGCCGAAGAGCAGGGCGAAGGTCGCGACGTTCTTGGTCTCCAGCAGCAGGAACGCCGCGCCCATGAAGAAGAGGTCGGCGTACGGCCGCATCTGGCTGATCGGTCCGCCCAGGACTCGCACCGCGAGAAAAGAAGCGAAGAGGATGCCGAGCAGGGTCACGATGTAGAGGGGTGGGAACGAGTCGCCCTTGAAGTAGAGGAACGGCGCGTCGTCGGTGGCGGGCTCGATGACGTCGCCCGTCGGCGACCACACCGTCTCGCACGTCTGGAACTGCTCGACCACAGCGACGGTGATGACCGCCTGCGCGCCGGCGAAGGTGTCCACGCAGGGCGGGTGTCCGAAGACGTCGGCGGCGGTGCCGGCCAGCCGGTCTATCAGCCAGGTCTCGCGGTAGTAGTTGTACATCGCGAACGCGCCGTCGGGCTTGAGGTGATCGCGGACGGACCGCATGGCCTCCTCGGTGAAGAGGAACGACTCGAGCCGGATCTGGGACGCGCCGCTCACCAACGTCAGTGAGTCCGGCAGCGCGAAGAGGATGAGGTCGTACTCCTTGTCGCCGAGTCCCTGGAGGAAGGCCCGCCCGTCGTTGGCGTGCTCGGTCACCTGCTCGCTCTGGTACGGCCTGTCGAGGTTCTTCTCCTCTCCGATCTCGAGGATGCGGGGGTCGATGTCGACAGCGTCGACGTGCCCCGCGCCCTTGCTCAGCGCGATGGCCACGTCGGAGCCTGAGCCCGCGCCCACGATGAGCACGTCCTCCAGCCGGTTCGTCGGCGTCCGGAGGTACGGCGTCTGGTAGATCTGCTCTCCGAGGTTCATCTTCCACTCGGCCGGCGCCATCAGCTGGTGCGGGACCCCGTTGGCCTTGATCAGGAGGAAGCCGTTGTCAGGCTGGTCCACGTCCTCGGTCTGGATCTTGTAGTACGGCGACCAGCTGACGCCGGCCGCGACCGACTCGACGAGGAGCATGCCGACCACGATGGCCGAGCACACCGCGGCCACGGCCTTTCCGCGGATGCCGCGCCAGAGCGCGACGTAGAGGAGACAGGCGACGACGCCCCAGACGACCGAGGGGGCCCGCAAGAAGCTCAGCAGGCTGAACGCGGTGATGCCGGTCAGCGAGCCGATGAGGTCGTAGCGGTACGCCGTCAGCGGGACGAGACGTCCGAAGCACTGGCCGACGAGCTCGGCCGGCCCGGCCAGGACGACAGCGACGATGAGGAACACCACGGGCAGCGCCAACCAAGCGGGCGGACCGCTGACGGCGAGAGACGTGAAGTAGATGACGTCGGAGCCCTGGCGCTCGATCGTCACGGGGAACTGCAGCACGCCGACGACGAGCGCGGTCAGCAAAGGGAGCGACACCGGCCAGATGGACCAGGACTTCCGGCTGATCAGGAAGCCCGCGCCGATGCCGAGGAAGGACCCCAGGAGCACGAAGTTGGAGAAGTAGCTGAGGTGGACGACGTTGGCGCCCAGCCAGCGGATCAGCGCGAGCTCCAGGAAGAGCATCAGCGAGCTCGAGAGCAGCAGCCGCACCACGGCCCCCCGGTCGACGGCCTGGGTCGACGGGCCGCTGCGGGTCACCTCGGAGGTCACGCCGCGATGTTGTCACAGCGGAGCGGAGCTGCCCCCGTCCGCCGCGTGTTCACGAACGCGAGCTGATCGCCTCGTGCAGCGCGAGCGTGCGCTCGGCGGTGTCCACGTGCAGGCGCTCGACCATGCGTCCGTTGTAGGTCACCACTCCGGCACCGCGCCCCGCCTCCCAGGCCTCGACGATCCCGCGCGCGTCGGCGACGGCGGCCTCGCTCGGGGCGAACGCCCGGTTGGCGGCCTCCACCTGGCCGGGGTGGATGAGGGTCTTGCCGTCGAAGCCGAGCTCGCGTCCCTGGCGGCACTCGGCGAGAAAGCCCTCGGTGTCCTTCACATCGTTGAAGACCCCATCGAGGATGGCCGTGCCGGTGGCTCGCGCCGCCAGCAGCGCCAGCGAGAGACCGGTGAGCAGCGGTGCCCGACCCGGGACGTGCTCGGCGAACAGCTCCTTGGCCAGGTCGTTGGTGCCCATCACGAACACCGTCAGCCGCTCGGAGGCGGCGCCGATCTCCTCGGCGTGCAGCATCGCGCGCGGCGTCTCGACCATCGCCCAGAGCTTGGTGTGCTCCGGTGCGCCGAGCGCCTCCATGGCCGCCACGAGGGCGCGCACGGCGTCGGCCGAGTCGACCTTCGGCACGACGATCGCGTCCGGACCCGCCGCGCTGACCGCCGCGAGGTCGTCGTCGTGCCACTGGGTGCCGGCCGCGTTGATCCGGATCGTCAGCTCGCGGTCGCCGTAGTCGCCCGAGCGGGCGGCCGCACAGGCGGCCTCTCGGGCGGCCGGCTTGGCGTCGGGGGCGACCGCGTCCTCGAGATCGAGGATCAGCGCGTCGGCCGGCAAGGTCTTGGCCTTCTCCAGCGCGCGCTCGTTGGATGCAGGGAGATAGAGCACCGACCGACGTGGGCGGAGCCCTGGGTCCTCGGCGGTCACGCGTCGATCCCGTCCGGGACCTCGGCGTAGGCGGCCTTGAGCTCGGGGTCGATCGCTGCGAGCTCCTCGGCGAGCCGGACCATCACGAGGCACTGCTTCAGCGAGGCGTCGTCCTCCATCTTGCCGTCGAGCATCACCGCGCCGGTGCCGTCACCCATGGCGGCGACGACGCGGCGTGCGTGCGCGACGTCCTCGACGCTCGGGGAGAAGACCTTGCGGGCGATCTCGATCTGCGACGGGTGCAGGGACCACGCGCCCACACACCCGAGCAGGAAGGCGTTGCGGAACTGGTCCTCGCACGCGAGCGTGTCGGCGATGTCGCCGAACGGCCCGTAGTAGGGGTACATGCCGTGCATCGCGCACGCGTCGACCATCCGCGCGATCGTGTAGTGCCACAGGTCCTGCTGGTACGTCGACCGCTGCTGGTCGGAGCCGTCGGAGTCGCGCACCGGGTCCTCGCGGACGAGGTAGCCGGGGTGACCGCCGCCCACCCGGGTCGTCTTCATGCGCCGGTCGGCGGCGAGGTCGGCGGGCCCGAGGGAGAGCCCCTGCATGCGCGGGCTGGCGCCGCAGATCTCCTCGACGTTGGCCACGCCGCGCGCGGTCTCGAGGATCGCGTGCACCAGGAGCGGCCGGTCGAGACCTGCCTTCGCCTCGAGCTGGGCGAGCAGCCGGTCGACGTAGTGGATGTCGTCGGCGCCCTCGACCTTCGGGACCATGATGACGTCGAGCTTGTCGCCGATCTCGGACACCAGGGTGGTCAGGTCGTCGAGCACCCAGGGGCTGTCGAGGGAGTTGACGCGGGTCCACAGCTGGGTGGGCCCGAACTCGTTGGCCTTCGCGATCTCGACGAGACCAGCGCGCGCGGCCTCCTTGCGGTCCGCCTTGACGGCGTCCTCGAGGTTGCCCAGCAAGACGTCGACCTTGCCGACGAGCTGGGGCACCTTGGCCGCCATCTTCTCGTTGCTCGGGTCGAAGAAGTGGATCGCGCGGCTCGGCCTCGCGGGGATCTCGCGCAGCGGCTCGGGAGCCCCGACGGCGAGCGGACGGAAGAAGTCCTTGGCGGATCGCATGCGGCGGAACGTACCGTCGTACGGCTGCCGAGCGGTATGACCTAAGCCTCAGCCCTTGCGGAACCGCCGGCGCCGTCTGGCCCTCTCGTGGGTCTCACGCTGGGCGACCGCGGCCCGCTGAGCCTCGTGCCGTGCGGCCCGGCGCCCCTTCCAGCGCTCGACCTCGGCGTCCACGTCGCGCTCCTTGGTGATCATCGGCGGACCACCAAGTGGCTGGATCCGGGCCTTGCGGACGCGGTCGTTGAAGTCGTCGAGCTCGGCACGCACCTCTCGCTCGGTGGTGACGCGGTCCAGCTTGCCGTCCAGCTGCGCGTCATCGGTGCGCAGCTGCAGCGCCGGGGGCAGCACGCCGGTGATCTGCTCACGCTCGACGAGCTTCTTCACCCACCAGTCCGGGTCGTGCTGCGTGCCCAGGTCCTCCAGCGGCTTGCCGAACCCGGGGAGGTCGTCGAAGTCGCCGCGTTGCTGGGCCTGCTGCACCTGCAGCTCGACCCACTTCGCCTGCTGCTGCATTCGCTGGTACGCCGCGGACTTGCCCGTGCGCGGGTCTCGCGGGGGCTGCCGGTCGGGAGCCGGTGACTTCTCGGCCATGCCTCCACCGTACGTCGGCCGCGCCCTGGTGGGTCAGCCCACCTCGAGCGGACGGTCGGAGAACGCGTGCTTCGGCGCGGCGAGCAGCGCCAGCGCTGCGAGGAACCCGGCACCCGAGCACACCGCCCAGACGGTGAGGTAGCCCGACAGGGGAGCGACCTGCTCGCCGGCCGCGTCGAGCGAGCCGGTGGCCGCCAGGGCGATCGCGAAGATGGCTGACGCGATCGCCCCGCCGAGGGTCTTGGTGCCGTTGGTCATGCCGGTCGCGATGCCGGTGCGGTCGGGCGGGGCGGCAGCAGCCGCGGCCGCGGGGAGGGCGGCCACGAGCGCCCCCGAGCCCAACCCCGCGATGCCCATGTTGAGCAGCGCCTGCAGCGTCGTGTCGTGGAAGGGCAGCCACAGGAGGTAGCCCAGTCCCACCAGTGCACACGCCACGACCAGGGCCCGGCGTACGCCCAGCCATCGCGACGTGAGCGGGAGCGTGAAGGCGCCGATCGCGAGGGTGATGACGTAGACCCCGATCAGCGTGGAGATGAAGGCCGAGTCCGCTCCCAGCCCGTAGCCCCGCACGTCCGGGTCGGCCTGGGCGTACGTCGACAACGGGATCTGCCCGCCCAGCACGGGGATGCCGAAGAGGAAGGCCGTGAGCTGGACCGGCCACTGAGCCGGCTTCGCGAGCAGTCGAACGTCCACGATCGGCTCGGCGAGGCCGAGCTCGTAGCGCACGAACGGCACGAACGCCGCGAGCCCCACCAGCACGACGAGCCAGGCGACGAGGCTGTCGGGGCCGTCGACACGGATCAGCACCATGCCGGCCATCACGAGCCCGATCGCCAGTGTCACCAGGCCGAGGCCCGCCCAGTCGATGCCTCCGGTCGACTCGCCGCGAGCGTCCTCGATGCCGAACAGGACGACGAAGAAGACCGCCGTCACCACGATCGCGGGGAGCGCGAGGATGACGTTCATGCCCGTGGTGTCGACGAGCAGGCCGCTGGTCAGGGCGCCGATGATGACCGCTAGCTCGAGGGCCCCGACCAGCACGGCAGCTCCCCGGCGGGTGAGGAGCTCCTGGCGGCCGGAGTCGCGGGTACGCCGGTGGATGATCGCGATCTCGAGCGGCAGCCACACGACGTACGCACCTTGGACCGCCCAGCCGATCAGGAACGTCGTGAAGGACGGCGCGAACGCCAGGATCCACGAGCCCAACGCGGTGACCGCCGTCGAGAGCAGCAGGACCTTCTTGTGCCCGATGAGGTCGCCCAGTCGCGCCAGGATCGGGATGCACAGCGCCGAGACGATCAGCTGGGCGGCCTCGAACCAGTTGACGTCGCCCTCGGGGATCGAGAGATGGTCGGCGATCTGCGGGTAGATCGGCGTGTAGTAGCCCTGCAGGACGCCGCTGGCGACCTCGACCATGACGAGGAAGCCGACGACGGCGACGAGGCCGTGCACGGGCCTGACCTGCGTCGTGGGTGTGCTCACGCGGGCTCCGTTCGGTGGTCGAGACCCTCGATCAGGTGCTGGTACCAGTCCACGCCTGCGACGAAGTCGTCGACGCCGATGCGCTCGTCGTAGGAGTGGATCGCCTCGCGCTGGGCCTTGCTCATCCGGAACGGCGCGAACCGGTAGACCCGCTCGCAGATCCCGGTGAAGAACCGCGAGTCGGTGGCGGCCATCATCACGTAGGGCGACACGACCGCGTCCGGGAAGTCGGCCGCGATGGTGGCGGCGAGGAGGTCGAACGCCTCGTCGCCGTCGTAGGGCGACAGCGGGCTCGGCTCGTTGGCCTCGACCACCTCGATGTCGATGGTCTTGTCACGGATCGTCTTGCGCACGTGGGCGATCACGCCGTCGACGGAGTCGCCGACCAGGATCCGGAGGTTGAGGCCGGCGGTGGCGCGCGAGGCGATCACGTTGAGTGCCGGTGAGCCGGACAGGGTCGTGGCGGCCAGCGTCGTACGGGTCATCGCAGCCGACTCGGGGCCGGCGGCGACGAGCGCCCGGGTCAGCAGCGGGGCCAAGCGCTCGGCGTTGCCCATCAGCGGGCGGAGCGCCACAGGCGCGTGCGGCGCGAGCCGGGTCATCAGCTCGCGGGTCGGCGCGGGCAGGCTCGAGGGGAACGGCGCCTTCTCCAGCCGGTTGATCGCGCGGGCGATCCGCGCGGTCGGCCCGTTGCGGGCCGGCGTCGAGGCGTGCCCGCCGCGGCCCTGCGCCGTGAGCAGCAGCGAGGTGACGCCCTTCTCGGTGACCCCGATGACGGCGACCGGCGGCTTGACGCCAGGGAAGGCGCCGTGGGCGACAGCGCCACCTTCGTCGAGCACGAACCAGGGGCGGACGCCGCGTCGCTCGAGCTCCTCGACCGCCATGCGGGCCGCTCCTCCTGAGACTTCCTCGTCGCACCCGAAGGAGAGCCACACGTCCTGCGCCGGCGTGAAGTCCTGCTCGAGCAGCCGCTCGACGGCCTCGCAGATGCCCACGACGCAGCCCTTGTCGTCGAGCGTGCCGCGGCCCCAGAGCTCGCCGTCGACGATGTCGCCGCCGAAGGCGGGGTGTCGCCAGGGGGCCGTGTCGTCGACCGGGACGACGTCGAGGTGGCCCATGAGGACGACGGGCCGCTCCTGGGCGCGTCCGGACCAGTGGAAGAGCAGCCCGTGCGTCGCGACGCGGGTCAGCTCGAGGCGGTCGTGAAGGAGCGGGAACTGGCGCTCGAGCTCGGCGAGCAGGTCGTCGAACGCCGCCCGGTCGACCTGCGCCGGATCGCGGTCGGAGACGGTCGCGATGCGCACCAGGGCCTGGAGCTTGGCGACGACCCGGTCCTGCGACACGTGCGCAACCTAGTGCGCGACCCCGGGAAATGCGACGAGATGCGACTGGGCCCGGGTCGATGACCCGGGCCCAGTCGGAAGTGTGGAGATCAGTGTGCGGCGGCGACGCCGGCGGGGTACGAGGTGGCGGGGCGCTGGGTGGCGGTGCGCGCGGGACGCCTGGCGATGAAGTCACGGCCGACGGTCACCGCGGTCAAGGCCACCCCGAGGCAGGTGACGACCGAGACGACGACGAGCAGGACCATGGCGGCGGTGGGGTCGAAGATGTTCATGATCTGACCTGCTTTCTCGGGTTCCGGTTGGCTTGATGACCACCTTCCTCGCTGCTGGACCACCGGACCGTACGCGCGCTGACACAAGACGAAATCGCTGTGTCGGGGTGCCGACACACCGAAGTCGAGACAAAGGTCCTTCACATCGGCGTCGCCATCGGGACAGACTGCGGCGTGCTCAAGATGCAGCTGCTCTTCGGGGTCGTCACCTTCGCGCTCTGGGTCTTCAGCCTGGTCGACGTGATCCAGTCCGGCGAAGATCGCATCCGCTACCTGCCGAAGCTCTGGTGGCTGCTCATCGTCCTGCTCTTCCCGTTGGTCGGCTCTATCGGCTGGCTCGTCGCCGGGCGGCCTGCAGGCGCTGGTGGTCCGCGGTCGGCGTACGAGCGGCAGCAGCCCGCCTTCCCCGAGTACGACCGCCCGGGCCGCGCTGCCGCCGCCGATCCGGAGAAGGACGAGGCGTTCCTGCGTCAGGTGCGTGCCCGTGCCGAGGAGCAGCGCCGTCGCCACGAGGCCGAGCGGCGCAAGCGCGAGCAGGAACAGGGCGGCGACGGCTGAGCAGCATCGACGGACGACGTAGATCGGCGCCAGGACCACTAGACCCTGGCGCCGAAGCAGCCGGCTGGCGACGACGGAGGTGAGTGCGGCCTCGTCGTACGCATGGGCTGGAGGGCTGGAGGCGCTGCCGCCACGGCCGCTCGTCGGTGGTCTGCGCCTGGCCACGGGAGCGAAGAAGCCACTATTCCGCTATAAGTAGTCCACTTCAAGTCCATCAAGTGGGAACATGGGGGCAGCTGTTTGCGCCTTCACTGTCCAACCGCGCGTAGAGGTGCTCGCTGCCCCACGCGCCCTTGAAGAAGATGTTGTCGACGAAGTGCGCCTCCTGCCGGAAGCCGACCCGGGTGAGCAGCGCTTGCGCCGACAGGTTGAGGGCGTCGGTGATGGCGATGACCCGGTGCAGCTGCAGGCTGCCGAAGAGCCAGTCGAGGTACGCCGTCAGCGCCTCTGTGGCGTAGCCCCAGCCTTGGTGGCCGGGGTCGAGGGTGAAGCCGATCTCGGCCTGACGTGGCTCGTCGGCATCGACGTGCAGGGCGAGGTCGCCGACCAGCGTGCCGGTGGCCCGCACCTCGATGGCGAGCTGGAACCAGTCACCGGGTGTGCCGGGCTGTTCTCCCTCGAGGGACGCGACGAGCGCTCGGGCCTCTGCGATCGTGTAGTCGCTCCAGCTCTGGTAGCGGGCGACGTCCGGGTCGGCGCGGTACGCCGCGAACGGCGCCGCGTCAGCCGGCCGGAACGGGCGGACGACCAGCCGCTCGGTCTCGAAGAACGCCGATGCTGCCTGCGGATCGCTCATCGGCCCAGTGTGTCGTCCTGGGTCCACAGCAGCCACTGCAGCGACCGGTCCTCGGCGGCGCTGGCCTCGATGCCCGCGCCCACGACCAGCACGCCCTCGACCGAGCGCTCGACGTCGCCCGGCACCGACCAGTTGGCGTCGTCGTACTCGCGCGGGAGGATCATCGCGACAGGGAGGTGCACATGCAGATCGCGGCTGGGCTGACGTCGATCCTGCTGGGCCTGGGTTTCGGGTTGCCGGGAGTCCTCGGCATCCGGCACTTCCGCCAGACCGGGGAGGTCTGGACGTTCATGGGCTTCCCGACGTACGCCGGCGGACCGTTCGAGAGCGTCGGTCTGAGGACCAGCACCGGCCTGCTCGCCGCCTTCGTCCTCGTCTGCGTCGCGGAGGTGATCGCGGGCGTGCTGCTGGTCGCGGGCTGGTCGTCGGCGCCGGTGCTGGCCTACGCGCTGCTGCCCGTGGAGATGGTCTTCTGGATCGGCTTCGCACTGCCGTTCGGGCCGGTGCTGGGCATCGCGCGCACCGTCCTCCTGCTTCTGCGCTGAGCCTCAGAGGAGGTTGCGGACCCGGTCGACCAGGGAGTCCCGGACGGCCTGGCTGACCGCCGCCTCGACCTGCCGGTTCAGGGCGCCCTGGTCGTCGACGTCCTCGAGCACGTCGCGGAGATCGAGGTCCTCGATCGTGCGGGTCAGCACGTCGTCGGTCTTCAGCGCCGCGTCGACGACGGAGTCCGGCAGCCGCCGGATCAGGGACTCCAAGATGCTGTTGAGGTCCGCCGTCTCGAGCGCCTCGTCGACGAGCTCGGAGGCCGGGGGCAGCGTGCCGTCGGCCTTCATCCGTCCCACGGCGTCGAGAAGCCCCTGGCGCAGCGCCCCGATCACCTCGTCGGACGGCTCACCGCCCTGGGCGAGCTCCAGCGTGAGTGCCTCGCGGTTGACCCCCAGCGTGCAGGCGGCGCCGTCGATGCCGATCAGCACGAGCGTCTCCGTGAGGCCCTCGATCCCAGCCGACTGCGAGGACACGGCCCGTTCGGCGCAGGGGTCCGCTGGCCGGAGGGGCTCGTAGGTCCCGCCACCGTGCGCGACCTGGACGGCGAGCACCGCGCCCACCAGGCCCAGCGCGAGCGCCGGCAGGCCGGCGGCGCGGGCGATCGTGGTCATGCCGACCTCCGCCACGGGGGCACCGCCGCCGCCAGCAGAGCCAGGAGCGCGAGACCGGCCCCCGCCAGGAAGGAGTCGCGGAAGGCGCGCGTGACCGCGCGCTCCAGCTGGTCGTCGAGGTCGCGCTCCAGCTCGGCCGCGGCGGCCCGGGCCTCGGGCTCGAAGTCGGTGGTGACGAAGGCTCGGTGGAGGTCGGGCACCCGACCCTCTTGGTTCGCGAGCTCGGAGCCGAGCGCCTTGGCGAGATCCACCTTGTCCTGCGCGGTCAGCGGCGCGTCGAGGACCAGGGCGGTGATCGCCTCCTGGGCGGGCACCTGCGCGTCCTCGAGATCGCCGACGAAGATCGGCGTGAGGATCGCCAGCCCGACGACGACGCCCAGGTGCCTGGCCCCGATGGTCCAGCTGGCGTGCTCCACCCGCGGCTCGCGCAGGTGCATCGCCTGCGCGGTGAGCTGGTCGACGGTCAGGCCGAGCCCGAGACCCACTAGTGCTTGCGGCGCCACGGTCCAGGCGAGCTCGGCCGCGGGCAGCAGCGCGAGCCCGCTGAGTCCGCCGGCCACGAGGAAGCAGCCGACGGCGATCTCGACCTGCGGCGGCGTCCGCAGCAACCGGACGATCGGCCTGGCGGCGAGAGCAGCGACCGGGACGACGGACACCGTCAGCGCCGCGGTCGCCGGCGAGTGCCGCCACCCGTCCACGAGCAGCAGGACGAGCAGGAACAACGCCGCCGTCAGGGCCGCCGACGCCAGGGCGAGCGTCACGTTGGAGCGCACGGACGGGAGGTGCCGGACCTGCCCCGGGCTGCAGCGCACCCCCGCGCGGACCGTCAGGGCCGCCGGTACCGCCAGCGCCGCGACGGGCACCTGCACCACGAAGATCGACTGCCAGGAGATGGCCTGGGTGAGCAGCCCTCCGGCCACCGGACCCGTGGCGGTGCCGATCACCCCGGCGGTCACCCAGGTGGCGATGCCGCGACGCTCGCCGTACACCGCCATCAGCAGCTCGAGACAACCGACCAGCGCGAGCGCGCCGCCGAGCGCCTGCAGGCACCGCGCGGTGATCAGCACCTCGATGGACGGCGCCGCGGCGCACCAGGCGGACGCCCCTGCGAACACCGCGATGCCGAGCGCGCCCGTGATCCGCGCATCGGCCCGGCTCGCGACCACGGCCGTCGGGACGGCGACCAGGCCCAGCACGAGGTTGAAGGAGATCAGCACCCATGCGACCTGGGCGACCGACGTGTCGAGGTGGCGGAGGATGTCGGGCAGCGCCAGCGTCACGACCGCCGAGTCCGCCAGCACCATGGCCACCGTGACCGCAAGAAGGAGACCTGCGGCACGACGCACGCGCTCATTCTCGCAGCGGGCGCCGGCGCCCGGATCACGAGCCGAGCAGCACCGGCCCGCCCTGGGCGTCTCCTCCGTCGTAGTCGGCGATCTCCGGGCCCGGCGACACCATCGACCGGTCGGCTCAGCCGCGCAGCGGGCGCTGGTAGGCGTCGACGGGGTTGCCCGTCAGGATGAGGATCCCGTCGATGAAGGACCAGAGGCCGCCGATCCCGCAGGTGAGGACCGCGACGACGAGCTGGAGGATGCCGGTCCGGGTGTCGCCCATGTAGAAGCGCCCGACCCCGAACGGCAGCACCAGCTGGAGCACACCGGCCACGACCTTGGACTTGTCGGAGTACGGCGCCCCCGTCACCGGGTGTCGCCCGTAGGGGGCCATCGCGTCCGGGATCCACGGGGCCGGGTATCCGCCGGGCGGTGGCCCGTAGGCAGGCTGCCCATGCGGAGCCTGGCCGAAGGGAGCCTGGCCGTAGGGAGCCTGGCCGTACGGCGGCTGGCCGTAGGGAGCCTGGCCGTAGGGAGGTTGGCCTTCAGGAGGCGGGCCGTACGGGTCGGTGGGCTCGCCGGGCGTGGTCATGGCGTCAGGCTAAGCCGTCACGACCAGCGCCCGCGGTGGATCACCTCGGCCGGGTCTCGCCGGGGCCGGGTCGCGGCGGAGCCCTTGGCGCCGGCGTCCGGGACCCGGTGACCGAGGGTGATCGCCCCGATCGGGTCGAAGGCGGCCGGGATGGCGAAGCGCTCGCGCACGCGCGTCTCGTGCTCCGGGGGGATGCCGAAGTAGCAGGCTCCGAGTCCCTCGTCGGTCGCGGTCAGCAGGATCAGCAGCGTCGCCATCGCGGTGTCGAGGTGCCAGAACGGCACCGGCCACCGGGCCTCGTCGCGGTCGGTCCAGCCCTTGTCGGGCTCGGCGTAGCGGTCGAGGTACGCCGCCTTGCTGCTGCACGGCACGATCACGACCGGGGCGGTGCGCATCCCGCGCAGCCAGGAGTCCGGCTCCCCGCCGGGGTCGGTCGTCGCCTCCCAGAACGCGTCCACGTCTGCTCGTTCATCCAGGACGAGGAAGCCCCAGCCTTGGCTGAAGCCCGCGCTGGGGGCGTGGGTCGCATGGGCTAGGGCGCGGTCGACGACCTCGCGGTCGACCGGGCGGTCGGCGTACCTCCTGACCATGCGGCGGCGGCGCACGACGTCGCGGAACTCCATAGGCGGATCATGCCTGGCGCGCACTACGGTGGCCGCCGTGACCGATCCGCCGCAGCTCGTTCTGGGCCGCCTCGGCGCGCTGCTGCTCGACACGGGCGCCTCGGTGGTCGACGTGCGCACCGCGCTCGAGCGGGTGGCCGCTGCGACCGGCGTGGGCGGTCTCGCGATCGGGGTGCTCCCGCAGATGGTGCTGGTCAACGACGTCGACACCGGCCGGTCGACCGCGGTCAACGCGGCGGAGCAGGAGCTCACCCTCCACCAGGCGGCGCAGGCCAACCGGCTGGTCGGGTCGCTCGAGGACGGCCGGGTCGGGCTCGAGGCCGTGGGCGAGGAGATCGCGACGATCCGGGCGTACGTTCGCCGTCACGCCCGCAGCCAGTGGGTCGCCGGCAACCTCGTGGTCGCCGGAGCCCTGGCCGCCCTCCTGCGCTGCCCGTGGTGGGCGGTGGTCGCGGCCGCCTGTGTGGGCGGCATGGTCGGGGTGCTGACCGCCTGGGCGGGGTCCCGGCGCGGCGCGGCCGCGATCGCGCCGTTCGTCACGGCGCTGGTCGCCACGTCAGTGGTGGGGGCCCTCGCGTCGGCGCTCGACCTGGGGGCGGTCCCGCTCTTCGCGGTCTGCGCGCCGGTGGCGATCCTGGTGCCGGGCGCCCTGATCACCAACGCGCTGCTGGAGCTGACCGCCGGTGACGTGATCACCGGCTCGGCGCGGCTGGCCTACGGGCTGGTCGTCCTCGGGTTCATGTCGGCCGGCATCGCGGCGGGTGCTGCCCTGACCGGGCTTCGTCTCGACCGGGGATCCGCCGCCCTCGTCGGAGACGCGCGTGATGTGACCTCGACCGCGACGGGCTGGGGGTCGCTCCCGCCGGTGGGCCTGTCGTGGGTCGCGGTCGTGCTGCTGGCCGTCGGGCTCGGGCTGGCGTTCGGCTCCGGCATCCGCCTCACCCTGCTCACCGTGGTGGTGATGAGCAGCACCTACGCGATGCTCACGGTCGCCACGCCGGCAGTCGGCGGGGTGCTGGCCACGGGGATCACGGCAGGGGTGTTGTTCATCGTCGGCCGCCTGGTCGAGCAGCGCACCCGACTCGTTCCGGCGGCGGTGCTGTTCCTCCCGGCGTTCCTGCTCCTGGTGCCCGGGACCGTCGGCCTGGTCGCCCTCTCCACGCTGGAGGGCGCCGCGATCGGCGACGCGCTGCGCACCTTCGCCAGCCTGTGCATCGGCACGCACGCCGGCGCCTTGCTGGCCGACCTGCTCGGCCCGCTCGTCCGGGGGAGGGGCGAACCGATTGGACCGGGGGTCTCGTGACAGTCGCTTCGCGACTTCCTCGGCCAGTGTTGTCTCGGATCCCAGACCAGGTGTCGGCGCGGGCGGTTGCCGCGATGGCGGGCGACCGATGGACTGACCCCGTGGGCTTCGAGCGGATGTGGGGCGAGCTGGCGCAGGTCGGCCGCTCGGCGCGGACGGGCGGCTACTTCCGCCAGCCGTGGACCAGTGCGGACAACGAGCTGCGAGCCTGGTTCGTCGGCGAGGCGGAGCGGCGCGGGCTCGACGTCGAGATCGACGGGGTCGGCAACGTCATCGCGTGGTGGGCGCCGGACGGTGTGACCGGCCCCGGAGTGCTCACCGGTTCGCACCTGGACTCGGTGCGCGACGGCGGTGCGTACGACGGCCCGCTGGGTGTGGTCTCCGCCCTCGCCGCGGTCGACCTGCTGCGCGAGCGCGGCTTCGTGCCGGCGCGGCCGCTCGGCCTGTCGGTCTTCGCCGAGGAGGAGGGGTCGCGGTTCGGCAGGGCCTGCCTGGGCTCGAGGCTCGCGGTCGGCGCCCTCGACTGGGCGGCTGCCCGCGAGCTGCGCGACCGCCAGGGCGTCGCGCTACCCGACGCCCTCGCCGGCGCCGGTCTCGACCCGGGCGACATCGGGCCGCGCGCGGACCTCGCCGAGCGGATCGCCTGCTTCGTCGAGCTGCACGTCGAGCAGGGCCGCGACCTCGTCGACCGCGGCGAGCCGATCGGCGTGGCCAGCGAGATCTGGCCGCACGGGCGCTACCGCTTCGAGTTCAAGGGTGAGGCCAACCACGCGGGGACGACGCGCATGGAGGACCGGCACGACCCGATGCTGACCTACGCCATGACGGCACTGGCCGCCAACAAGCAGGCGCGGCTGGCTGGGCAGCGGGCCACCTTCGGTCGCGTCGAGGCCGAGCCCAACGGCACCAACGCGGTCCCGTCGCGGGTGACCGCCTGGTTGGACGCGCGCTGCGACTCCGACGCCGCGCTGAGCGACCTCGTGGAGGTGATCAGCCGCCAGGCAGGCGAGCGGGCCGAACGCGACGGCACCGCCGTCGAGGTCTCCGAAGAGTCGGTCACCAGCGCGGTGTCCTTCGACGCCGACCTCGCGGCCCGGATCGCCGGCGACCACGAGGGCGGCGACTGGCCGGTGATCCCGACGCAGGCCGGCCACGACGCCGGCATCATCGCCGCGGCCGGCGTCCCGACCGCGATGCTCTTCGTGCGCAACCCCACAGGCGTCAGCCACGCGCCCAGCGAGCACGCCGAGATGCCCGACTGCCTGGTCGGCGTCTCCGCGCTGGCCGACACGCTCGAGCGGCTGGCCGGCCCGAGTTGAGCAGCGCGACGGCGTACCTCCTCGAGCGGGCGTGGGTCGACGGCGCGGTCCGCGACGACGTGCTCGTGACGGTCGAGGACGGGGTGATCGCCGCTGTCGACTCACCGGGTCTCGTGACGGTTGCTTCGCAACCTCCTCGACCACCGAGTGTCGTCCCCGGCCTGACGATCCCCGGGCTGGTGAACGACCACAGCCACGCGTTCCACCGGGCGCTGCGGGGGCGCACGCAGCGCGAGCGGGGCACGTTCTGGACGTGGCGGGAGCAGATGTACGCCGTGGCGGGGCGGCTGCACCCCGAGTCGTACTTCGGGCTGGCGCGCGCGGCCTACCGGGAGATGGTGGCCGCGGGCTACACGCACGTGGGGGAGTTCCACTACCTGCACCACCGGCCGGACGGCTCGCAGTACGCCGAGGCCAACGCCATGGGCGAGGCGCTCCGAGCTGCGGCAGCCGAGGCCGGCATCCGGATCACGCTGCTCGACACCTGCTACCTCAGCAGCGGCTTCGGCGCGCCACCCGAGGGCGCCCAGATCCGCTTCAGCGACGGGACCGCGCGGCAGTGGGCGACCCGTGCCGGTCTCGACAGGCTCGACCATCGAGTCGGCGCCGCCATCCACTCGGTGCGCGCGGTGCCGCGCGACCAGCTGCACGTCTTCCGCGGCCGGGACCCCCTGCACGTGCACCTCTCCGAGCAGCCGCGCGAGAACGACGAGTGCCTCGAGGCGTACGGCGTCACCCCGACCCGGCTGCTGCACGACGAGGGCCTCCTGGGGCCTGGCACCACGGTCGTCCACGCCACCCACCTCACCGACGAGGACATCGACCTGCTGGGGACGAGCCGCACCAACGTCTGCATCACCCCCACGACCGAGCGCGACCTCGCCGACGGCATCGGCCCGGCCAGGCGGCTGCACGACGCGGGCTGCCGGGTCAGCATCGGGAGCGACAGCCACGCGGTGGTCGACCCCTTCGAGGAGCTCCGCGGCCTCGAGATGGACGAGCGCCTGGCGACCCGCGAGCGCGGCCACTGGACCGGCGCCGAGCTCCTGGACGTCGGCACCCGCGGCGGCCGCCTGGAGGTCGGTGCCCCTGCGGACCTGGTCACGATCGACACCCGCAGCCCGCGGACTGCCGGCACGGGGGCCGACGAGCACACTGCTGTCTTCGCCGCGACCGCCGCCGATGTCACGCAGGTGATGGTCGACGGGCGGATCGTCTACACGCAGGCGGACGACGAGCAGATCGGGCGAGAGCTCGACGAGACGATCGGAGCACTGTGGAGAGGAGGGGGGACATGACCACCTCCACCCTGGTCACCCACATCGGCGAGCTGACCACCAACGATCCCGGGTGGGACCAGCGCGACGGCCTGCTCGGTCTCGTCGAGGACGCCGCCGTCGTCCTCGAGGGCGATCGCGTCGCCTGGGTGGGCCGGGCCGCCGACGCGCCGGAGGCCGATGCGTACGTCGACGCCGGCGGCCGGGCCGCGATCCCCGGGTTCGTCGACAGCCACTCCCACCTGGTCTTCGCCGGCGACCGCGCCCAGGAGTTCGCCGCCAGGATGACCGGTGCGCCCTACACCGCCGGCGGGATCCGCACGACCGTCGCCGCGACCCGCGCGGCCACCGACGAGCAGCTCACCCACAACGTGGCCCGGCTCGTCGCCGAGATGCGCCGCAACGGCACGACCACGGTGGAGATCAAGAGCGGCTACGGCCTCACCGTCCACGACGAAGCGCGGTCGCTGGCCGTCGCCCGCCAGTTCACCGACGAGACGACGTTCCTCGGCGCCCACGTGGTCCCGCCGGAGCACGCGGGCGACCCGGCGGCGTACGTCGACCTCGTCACCGGCCCGATGCTCGACGCCGCGGCGCCCTACGCGTCCTGGATCGACGTCTTCTGCGAGACCGGCGCGTTCGACGAGGACCAGGCCCGCGCGATCCTCGACGCGGGCGCGGCGAGGGGCCTTCGCGGCCGCTTGCACGCCAACCAGCTGGGTCCCGGCCCGGGGGTGCGGCTGGCCGCCGAGCGCGGCCTGGTCGCCGTCGACCACTGCACCTACCTGACCGACGACGACGTCGCCGCGCTGCGGGACTCCGGCACCATCGCCACGCTGCTCCCCGGTGTGGAGTTCTCGACGCGCCAGCCCTACCCGGACGCGCGGCGGCTGATCGACGCCGGCGTCCGGGTCGCGATCGCCAGCGACTGCAACCCCGGCTCGAGCTACACCTCGTCGATGCCGCTGTGCATCGCCTTGGCGGTCCGCGAGATGCGGATGAGCCCCTCGGAGGCCTTGTACGCCGCCACGAAGGGCGGCGCCGATGCGCTGGCCCGCGACGACGTCGGCGTCCTCGCGCCCGGCAAGCGAGCCGATCTGGTGCTCCTCGACGCCCCGTCGCACATCCATCTGGCCTATCGGCCCGGCGTCCACCTCATCTCCGGCGTCTTCGCAGGTGGGAGGCCTTCTGAGGTAGCCGGCGCGACCGTCTGAGGTAGGCGCCTACGTGCCGTCTGAGGTGGGCGCCGACGCAACATAGGGAGCTCCTCCGATGTGGCCGGCTACCTCAGCGACGGAATCTCTTCTCACACCCCGACAAGGGGTCCACCCAGAAGGGAAACCGACATGTTCACGATCGATCGCTCCATGACCGCCGAGGTCGAGTACCGCCAGCAGCGCATCTCGCAGGGCTACACCCCGCGCCGCCAGGGCCTCAAGGCCCTCGCGCGGCCGGGCCGCCGCCTCACCGCAGGGTCCCGCCCGGGTCTCTCCGGCGTCGGTGGCACCGTCGCCGCAGCCCGGTGACCACCCTCGCCGCCCCCACCGGCGCCCTTAACGACGGGCGCTCGTCGGTGCCGGGCGCGATGATGGGGTCCGTGCCGTCCCTGCGCTGTCCCGACCTCGTCGGACGAGATGCCGAGCTGGGTGAGCTGATCACCCGGCTCGGCATCGGCGCGTCCCCCGAGCGTGCGGCCGCGGCCGACACGGTCGTCCTCCTCGGCGGCGACGCCGGCCTCGGCAAGACCCGCCTCCTCACCGAGCTCCGCGACCGCGCGTTCGAGCACGGTTGGCAGGTGGCCGCCGGTCACAGCCTCGACCTGGCCGACAGCGCGCTGCCCTACCTTCCCTTCACCGAGATCCTGGGCCGGCTGGCCGCCGAGACCCCCGAGGTCGTCGCCGCCACCGTCGAGCTGCACCCCGCGCTGGGCCGCCTCCGGGCCGGCCGCCGGATGCGCAGCGACGCCGCCGGCGACGACTCCATGCTCACCCGTGGTGAGCTGTTCGAGGCCGTCCACGCCCTCCTCGAGGCGGCCGCTGAGGCCGCACCGCTCCTCGTCGTGATCGAGGACGCCCACTGGGCCGACCAGTCCACCCGCGACATCCTCAGCTTCCTGTTCACCCGCCCGTTCGCCCACCGCGTCGGGCTGGTCGTGTCCTACCGCTCCGACGACCTGCACCGCCGGCACCCGCTGCGCCGCCAGGTCGGGGAGTGGGCGCGGCTCCCCGGCGTCGGCCGGCTCCAGCTCGAGCCGCTCTCCGACGCCGACGCACGCCGCCTGGTCCGCCGGCTGCACCCCGAGCCGCTCCGCGAGAGCGACCTCGCCGACGTGGTGTCGCGCGCCGACGGCAACGCGTTCTTCGTCGAGGAGCTCGTGGGCGCGCTGCACTTCTCCGGCGGCTCGGTGCCCGGCGACCTCGCCGACCTGCTGCTCGTGCGCGTCGACCGCCTCGACGACAAGGCCCGCGAGGTCGTGCGCATCGCCTCGGTCGCCGGCCGCCAGGTCGGGCACGAGCTGCTGGCCCAGGTGTGCGACCTGGCTCCGGCCGAGCTCGACGCCGCGGTGCGCACGCTGGTCGAGTCCAACCTGCTCGTGCCCGGCACCAGTGACCGCTACGCCTTCCGGCACGCGCTGCTCGCCGAGGCGGTCTACGACGACCTCCTGCCGGGCGAGCGGGTGCGCATGCATGCCCGCTACGCCGACGTCCTGCAGTCCGGCCGGCTGCCCGGCTCCTCCGCGGAGCTCGCGCGGCACGCGCGCCTGGGCCAGGACCACCGCACCGCGCTCGTCGCCTCGATCGAGGCCGGGGACGAGGCGATGCGCGTCGGCGGGCCCGACGAAGCGGCCCACCACTACCGCCAGGCGCTGACCCTCGTCACCGACCCCGCGGTCGGCGACCTCACCGACCTCGACGTCCCGGACCTCGTCACCAAGACCTCCGACGCGCTGGTCGCCGCCGGCCACGTCGCCAAGGCCGCCGCGGTCGTGCGCGAGCAGCTCGACGCACTCCCCGCCGACGCACCCGCCCTGGCCCGCGGCCAGCTGCTCGGCGCGCTCGCGGGCTCGCTGGTCATCCTCGACACCGAGGAGGACCCGCGCGTGCACGCCGCCGAGGCGGTGCTGCTGCTGGGCGACGACCACCCCCGTGCCCGCGCCAAGGCGCTCGCCCTGCAGGCGCGGGTCCTGGCGGCGTACCGCAACACCGAGGCCGCCCGCCAGGCCGGGCTCGAGGGGCTGGCCCTGGCCGAGCGGCTCGACATGCCGCGACTGGTCACCGACATCCTCACCACGCTGGTCGGGCTCGACCGCGAGCAGCACTCCGACGACATCAAGGCGGCGCTCGAGGACGTCATCGCCCAGGCCAGGTCCACGGGGGCGGTCAACGCCGAGATGCGGGGTCTGTACCTCCTCGGCCGGCTCCACCAGGACCGGGCCGACCACGCCGAGGCCGTGGCCGCCTTCGGGCGCGCCCACGCGCGCGGCGTCGACGCCGGCACCCCGTGGTCGCCCTTCGCCGGAACGGCCCGCTTCATGCAGGGCGCGGCGGAGTACGCGGCCGGCCACTGGGACGAGGCCTACGTGCTCATGGACGTCACCGGCCAGTCGCCGCCGCACGACTACGAGCTGATGTTCCACGCCGTCTGCCTCCAGATCGACGCCGCCCGCGGAGAGCCCGGCGTGCTCGAGCTGAGCCGGGCGCAGCGCCCGTTCTGGGGCCGCGAGGGCCTGATCGGCATCTGGGGCGTCTCCGCCGAGCTCGAGGTCCACGAGCACGCCGCCGACGCCGACGGCGCGCTGGAGTCCTACCACGCCATCGTCGCCGCCCTGAGCGGCGCCTGGCGCGACCTCTTCCAGGCCCGCCTGCGGCTGGCCACGCTCACGTTGGGCGTGCACGGCACCGCCGCCGCGACCATGAGTGCTGAGGAGCGTGCCGCCCGCCACGCCGACGCCCAGCTGCTGCGCGATGAGGGCCGCAAGGTCTACGACTTCCACCGCGAGGCGGGGTTCAAGTTCGGGCCCGAGGCCGTCGCCTGGGCCGAGCGGCTCGACGCGGAGTGGCTGCGCTGGCGCTGGGTCGCGCAGGTCGACCCGCCCACCGAGGACGAGCTGGTCAGTGCGTGGCGGACCACCGAGCAGGCGTTCACGGAGTTCACGCACCCGTTCGAGCTCGCTCGCGTGCGGGCCCGGCTGTCCGGCATCCTCCGCGCCACCGGCGACACCGCGGGCGCCCGCGAGGCCGGCGACCTCGCCCGGGAGACCGCGCACCAGCTCGGCGCCCAGCCGCTGCTCGACGAGCTGACGGCGCTCGGCTCGACCGGCCCCCGCACCGTCCCCGCCGGCGCCGACGTCCTCACCCCACGCGAGCGGGAGATCATCGCGTTGGTCGCCGAGGGCCGCAGCAACGGCGAGATCGGCAAGCAGCTCTTCATCAGCACCAAGACGGTGTCGGTACACGTGTCCAACATCCTCGGCAAGCTCGGCGCCGCGTCGCGCACCGAGGCCGCGGCCGTGGCGCGGAGGCGCCAGCTGCTCGGCTGAGTAGGTCTGCCCCGCGCCCCACCCTCTAGTGTGGTCGCCCATGGACGCCACGGAGACCGGGCCCGCGCCTGAGTCGACCTGGCAACGCCGACAACGGTTGGCGGCCGCGAGCGTCCACGTCTACACCGCGACCGGCTCGGTGCTGGCCCTGCTGATGGTGCACTACTCCTACAAGGGCGAGGTCGAGACCGTCCTGTGGCTCTTCCTCGCGGCCATGGTCGTCGACGGGACCGACGGCATGCTGGCCCGCCGTTTCCACGTGAAGCGGGTGATGCCGTCCTTCGACGGGGCGCTGCTCGACAACATCGTCGACTACATGACCTACACCCTGGCGCCGATGGCGCTGCTGTGGTCCAACGGCTACCTCCCCGGCGGTGCCCTCGGCGGCATCCTCGCGTGCGCGCCGCTGCTGGCGTCCTGCTACCAGTTCTGTCGCAGCGACGCCAAGACCGACGACCACTTCTTCCTCGGCTTCCCGAGCTACTGGAACATCTTGGCCTTCTACGTCATCGCGACCGGGCTCGGCACGACCGTGACCGCCTGGCTGATCGTCGTGCTGATCATCCTGGTCTTCGTGCCGATCAAGTACGTCTACCCGTCGCGCACCGAGCCGATGTGGCAGGTCACCTTCGTGCTGACCGGCCTGTGGTTCGCGGCGTACGCCGTCATCGTCGCCGGCCTGCCCGACCCCAACGAGCTCGTGGTGGCGGCGTCGGTGGCCTACCTCGTCTACTACACCGGCCTGAGCCTCTACCTCACGTGGTACCCGCCGGTGAAGGCCGCGCGCGCCGCCGCAGGTTGAGACAACCTCCCGTCGGGTACCCATTCCTCGACTCGCTCGACACACTGACGAGCGGACCGTTGCACCCCATCTCGAGGAGGACCGCATGACCACCACGCCCCAAGAGCCCCTCAACGACGACGACATGACCACCGGCGGCGCTGCCGACGGCGGCCTCGGCGGAGATGCCGACGGCACCGACGGCGGGGACGCCGACGGCACCGACGGCGACTCGACCGACACCACCGACGGCGACGCCAGCGACAGCGACGGGTCCGACGGCGGGGACGCCGACGGCACCGACGCCTGACGGACACCTGTCCTGAGCGCGCTCGATCTGCTCAGCGGCGACGCCCAGACCTTCCTCGCGAAGGTCTGGGCGTCACGCGTGCACCTGCACCGCACCGACCCCGCGCTGCTGGTCGGCAAGCTGTCGCTCGACGACGTCGACCGCCTGCTGACCGAGACGGCCATCCGGACCCCGGCGATCCGGATCGCCCAGGACGGCAGCGTGCTGCCGGAGTCGTCGTACACCCGCTCGGCGACGCTGGCCGGCCGGCCGCTCACCGGCCTCGTCGACGCTCGCAAGGTCGCCGCCCTCTTCGACGGCGGTGCGACCGTCGTCCTCCAGGGGTTGCACCGCTACTGGCCGCCGCTGACCGAGCTGGTCGCCGACCTCGAGGCCGAGCTGGGGCACCCGTGCCAGGCCAACGCCTACCTCACGCCGCCGGGCTCGCAGGGTTTCGCCGTGCACAGCGACACCCACGACGTGTTCGTCTTCCAGACCTACGGCACCAAGCTGTGGGAGGTGCACACGGCGGCGGGTGGGCTCGAGAAGGAAGAAGTCCAGCTGGAGCCCGGGCTCTCGCTGTACCTGCCGACCGGCACCCCGCACTCCGCCCGCGCCCAGGACGGCGCGTCGCTGCACGTCACGCTCGGCGTCAACCAGCTCACCTGGCGCGGCCTGCTCCGGCGCACGGTCGACCGGCTGGTGGCCGAGGTGCCCGACGAGCACCTCCCGGCAGGCTGGCTCGACGAGCCGGCGCTGCTGGCCGAGCCCCTGGTCGACCAGCTGCGCAGCCTGGCCGACCGGCTTGCTCGTCTGGCGCCCGAGGCGGTGGTCGACGCGGAGGCCGAGCGCTTCCTGACCACCCGTCCGACCCGCCAGCGCGGAGCGCTCCACGACGTGCTCGGCGTCCGCGACCTCGCTGACCACACCATCCTCCGGCGGAGACCAGGAAAGCCGTGCGTGGTCGCGGCGGCGTCTGCTCCCGACCGCATCAAGCTGCTGCTGGGCGATCGGGTGCTCGAGGCGCCGGCCTGGTTGCGCCCCGCGCTCGAGGACCTGCGCGGACGCCGCGAGCTCGCTCCGGCGGACCTGTCGATGCTCGACGAGCAGTCGCGGCTGGTCCTCTGCCGCCGCCTCGTGCGCGAGGGACTGCTCGAGATCGTCCGGTGACGCAGGCACCGGCCTGGCGCTGCGCCGCCGACAGCCTGTCCCGCGGCGACGACCTGGCCGGGACGGCGTCGACGGTGGCGGCGTACCTCCTCCTCGAGCACGCCGGATCCTGGGGTGAGGACGCCTTCCGCGACAGCCGTCTCCCTGCCGCGCTGGGCCCTGCTCTGAAGCGGCACGCCACCAGCGCGGGGGTGCGCCCGCTCCTCGTCCGCAGATCCGGACGCGGCCGCGCGACCCAGGGCGGGGTGCGCGTGCTGGCGGCCTCGGCCACCCACGGCTGGGCCGAGACGGCCGTGCTGCCCGACCTCGAGGCGGTGCTCGACCTCGACCTCACGAGGCTGCGGGCCGGCGAGAGCCTGGGTCTCGAGCGGGTCGAGGGCCCGGTGTACGCCGTCTGCACGCACGGCCGCCATGACGCTTGCTGTGCCGAGCGCGGCAGGCCCGTCGCGCTGGCCCTGTCGGAGGTCGAGCCCGAGCGCACGTGGGAGTGCTCCCACATCGGCGGCGACCGGTTCGCGGGCAACCTCGTCGTGCTCCCGCACGGCCTCTACTACGGCCGGCTCGACCCCGAGTCCGCCGTGGCCGTGGCGGCCGCGACGGCCGAGGGCCGACTCGACCTCGATCACCTCCGCGGCCGCTCGACCCGGGCGATGCCCGTCCAGGCCGCGGAGATCCACCTGCGCCGTCTCCTGGAGGAGGACCGGTTCGACGCGGTCACGCTGCGGGGGCGGCCGGAGCGCCACGGCGACACGGTGACAGCCGGCTTCGCGGTGGCAGGCGCGGCCGGCGACGCCGTCTACGCCGTGGCCGTGCGGACCACCTTCGCGACGGCGCCGGCGGCACTGACCTGCCAGGCCGGCCGCGGGGGCCGCACCGACCAGGTGCCGCGGCACGAGGTGGTCGACATCACCCGAGTGGACCCGCGCACGTCCTCGTAGCATGTCGAGATGGCCGACCCCGTCGACATGGTCGCCCGGCTCGCCGACCGCCGCTTCAACAAGATGCGCCCCTTCGGAGGGCGCGCCCTTCCGCGCGTCGAGGCGACCGGCCTGCCGCCCGGCCCGCGCTGGCCGGCGCTCGCGCAGACCGTGGGGCTCCTGAGGTTCCGGCACCGCTTCGTCCCGGCGATGCACCGGCGCTACGGCGACGTCTTCACGATCCGCACGGTGCCCGGGCGGCGACCGCTCGTGCTCTTCACCAGGCCCGAGCACGCCAAGGAGATCTTCGCCGGAGACCCGGACGTCTTCCACGCGGGCAAGGGCAACGCGATCCTCGGGCCGGTCATGGGGGAGCACTCGCTGCTGCTGCAGGACGGTGCCGAGCACAAGCGCGCCCGCCGCCTGCTGATGCCCGCCTTCCACGGCCAGGCCCTGCGCGGCTACGAGGGACTCGTCACCGAGGTGGCACGTGCCGAGGTCGCCCGGTGGCGTGACGGCGAGGCCTTCGCGTCGCTGGCCAGGATGAACGCGCTGACCCTGGAGGTGATCCTGCGCGTCGTCTTCGGCGTGACCGACGAGGGCCGGCTGGCCGCGCTGCGGCCGCGGGTCAACCGGACCGTCGACATCGAGCCGTACATCCTGCTCGGCTGGAGCTATCCCTGGCTCCAGCGGATCGGGCCGTGGAGGCGGACCGTCGAGAACGCCGTCGCGCTGGACCGCCTCGTCTACGCCGAGATCGCCGAGCGCCGCGGAGCCTCCGACCTCGGCGAGCGCACCGACGTCCTCTCGCGGCTGATCACGGTCGCCGACGGCGACGACCGGCTGAGCGACGAGGAGCTGCGCGACCAGCTCATCACCCTCCTGCTGGCGGGCCACGAGACCACCGCGACCGCGCTGGCCTGGACGCTCTACGAGGTGGGCCGCGACCCGGTGCTGCGCGAGCGGGCCCGCGACGCCGCACGCACGCGCGACGACGACTGGCTCGAGGCCGCGCTCAAGGAGTCGATGCGGCTGCACCCGGTGATCCCGATGGTGGTGCGCACGCTGACGCGACCCACGACGGTCGGCGGCCACGACCTGCCCCGAGGAGCGACGGTCGGGCCGTCGATCCTGCTCACCCACGCCCGCGAGGACAACCATCCCGAACCGGGCGCCTACCGGCCGGCGCGCTTCCTGGGCGCGCAGCCACCCACCAACACCTGGATCCCGTTCGGTGGTGGCGTGCGTCGCTGCATCGGCGCCGGCTTCTCCCTGATGGAAGGCGTCGCCGTGCTGCGCGAGATCTTCGCCGCGGTCGACGTGCGCACTGAGGGGGCTGACGCGCCCAAGGTCCGCAACATCACCAGCGTCCCGCGAAATGGGGCGAAGGTGCGCGTCACTCGCGTCTAGCATCGTCGCTCGTGACCTGCCGATGAAGTCGACCTGGGGCGAGCGTTTCCGGGCGATGCGGATGGACACCCGGCCGTTGCGGGAGTCCCGCGACTTCCGGCTGCTCTTCATCGCCGGCACGGTGTTCTACCTCGGCGGCATGGTGTCCTACGTCGCCATCCCGTTCCAGATCTACGACCTGACCGGCTCCAACTTCGCGGTCGGCGCGGTGGCCCTGGTCGAGCTGGTGCCGCTCATCGTCTTCGGTCTGTACGGCGGCGCGCTGGCCGACCACGTCGACCGGCGGCGCCTGCTCATCGGCACGGGCATCGCCCAGGCCGCCTTCACCGCGATCCTGGCGGTCAACGCGTTCCGCGACGACCCGAGCCTGGTGGTCATCTTCGCCGTCGCCGGCCTGCTCACCTCGTCCTCGGCCCTCCAGCGTCCGTCGCGCGAGGCGCTGATGCCACGCACGGTCAAGCACGACCAGATCCCCGCGGGGCAGGCGCTGACCAGCCTCGGCATGCAGATCGGCGTGCTCGTCGGTCCCGCGATCGGTGGCCTGCTGGTGGCCTACGTCGGCATCGGCTGGTGCTTCGTCGTCGACATCTGCGCACTCCTCGTCGCGACGCTGATGTACGTCGCGATGCGGCCCTACCCGCACATCGCCGAGACGACCCCGCCGTCGCTGGCGGGGATCGCCGAGGGGATGCGCTACGCCCTGCGCCGACGCGACCTGCTCGGCACCTACGTCGTCGACCTGGCCGCGATGCTCTTCGCGATGCCGGTGGTGCTCTTCCCGGCCCTGGCCGCCGAGGTCTTCGCGCGACCTGAGCTGCTGGGTCTGCTCTACACCGCCGAGACCATCGGGGCGCTCGTCGCCACCGCGCTCTCGGGGTGGACCTCACGGGTGCACCACCACGGTCGCGCGATCGTGGTGGCCGCCGCGGCGTACGGCTTGATGATCGCGCTGGCCGGGGTGATGCCGAGCATCTGGCTGGTCGCCCTCTTCCTCGCGCTGTCGGGCGCCGCCGACATGATCTCGGCGGTCTTCCGCGGCACCGTGTGGAACCAGACCATCCCCGAGCAGATGCGCGGCCGTCTCGCGGGCATCGAGATGTTGTCCTACTCGCTCGGCCCGCTCGGCGGCCAGGTGCGCTCCGGCCTCGTCGCCGACCTGTGGACCGTGCGCGGCTCGATCGCCAGTGGCGGCTTGGCCTGCATCGTCGGCGTGGCCGGCACCGCGCTGTGGTTGCGCGACTTCTGGGACTACGACGAGCGCACCGACCCGCACGCCGTCGCCGAGCGCGAGCTGAGGGCATCTCGAGGTGAGGCCAGAGGTGAGGCCAGAGGTGAGGCCAGTGGCGAGAACGACGACGCGACCGCCTCGAACAGCCCGCTGTAGTCGCCGTAGTCGTCGCGCCCCACGGTCCCGGTGAGCGTGTAGCCGCACCGGTCGACGAGCCACGCCCACTGCTCGCACGTCAGGTCGTCGTCGCCGCGGCGGTAGCCGAAGCGCCGGTACGACACGGCGTGGTCCCCGAGCTCGTAGTCTTCCTCTTCCTCCAGCTCGAAGTCCGCCCGTCGGCTCGCGACGGCGCGCAGGTCACGTGCTCGCCAGGCGGGCAGGGTGCCCGTCACCGGGCTCACCTCGAGGCGCACCAACGGGACCACCCCCGTGGCCCCCGCCACGGGCCCGCGGGCCGCGACGAGCACGCCCCGGTCCGGGTCCGACGTGTGCCGCCACGTCGGCGGCAGCGCGATCACGCGGTCACCTCCAGCGCCCGTTCGAGACCGTGCCGGGCCTCGCGCTCAGCGGACCGGACCGAGGTGACCAGCTCGTCGCAGTGCCGCCAGGCGTCCCAGTCGGCGCGCGCGGCGTCCGGCGCCGGCGCCGCCAGCCGGTTGTCCTCCAGGAGCCCGTGCGCCCCGGCGCGGCCGCGGACCTCGTCGAGGTCGGCGGCGGCCCGGTCGAGCAGCCCGGCCGCGTCGAGGAGGGCGGCCGCGACGGCCCGGCAGCGGGCGACCAGGTCGTCGGCCAGGTCGACGCCCTGACGGCAGCGAGCGCCGTAGGCCGCCGCCCAGCGGCCGGACCCGTCGAGGTCGCGGTGGGCGAGCAGCCGTTCCGCGACCTCGTCCAGCACCACTCCGAGCGCGTGGACGTCCGCGGCGGAGTCGCGGCACGCCTGCGGGTCGCCGTGCAGCCACAGCGAGCGCGACTCGAGGCTGCGCTGCCGTGGGGGCTGCCCTGGGAGCTGCCCGGGCAGCTGCATTGGGATCACCGCAGCTCCCACGAGAGCAGCCGCGACCACGCGGCGACGTCGCCGTCGACGGCCCCGGCGCCACGTGCGGAGGCGACCAGGGCGCCGGCGAGCGCGCCGAGCAGGTCGGCGAGCTGGTGCGCGGGCTGCGACACGGGGATCGCGAGCCGTCCGTCGACCATGAGGTGCTGTCCGACGTCGGGCTCGCGCGGATCGGCGACGGCGGCCAGCTCGCGGGAGAGCAGGTCGAGCCGGGCCGACGTACGCCGGAGCCGGTCGTCGTCGATGTGGAGGGCAGCGGCATCGGGGTCAGTCGTCATGCCCCGGAATGTCGTCCGGAGACCCGGTCCTGAAACCCATGGCCTGCGCGCCTGTGGACGGGAGCGTGGATCGGTGGCGCGTTCGGACGGTTTGGGATCGGTCGCCGCGACCGGGACAATGGCGACGTGACCACCCGCAACGAGCACCCGATCCTTCACGGGCTGGCCGCGCTCGTCGGGGTGGCGGTCGCGATCGGGCTGCTGTTCGGCGCCGGGACGCTGGTCGTCACCAAGGGACTGGGTCTGGGCTCCGGCGGCTCCGGCGAGGCCAGCGACCCCGAAGCGGGCGACGCGTCGATGTACCTCCCCAAGCCCACCAAGAAGGAGACCGCGACCGGCCCGCTGGTCAGTCTCGCCCCGGGCGAGGAGGAGACCCCTGGCTCGACCGGGTCACCTCAGGCGCAGACCGGGATCGTGCTCCAGGCCGGGCAGACGTCTGTCGCGCCGATGCAGCAGATCGACCTGAGCGGCAGCTATGCCGGGGGCGACGGCGCGATCCTCCAGGTGCAGCGGTTCGAGGGCGGCAGCTGGCGCGACTTCCCGGTGACGGCGCAGGTGAGCGGCGGCCAGTTCACGACGTACATCCAGACCGGCCAGACCGGCGAGAACAAGTTCCGCATGGCCGACACCGACTCGGGGGCCGCCTCCAACGAGGTCACGGTGACGATCGGCTGATATGTAGCCCTTGGTTGTCAAGAGGGCATGGTGAGGCGCCGCCGGCACTGGGTGTGCTG
>NZ_BAAAQQ010000013.1:0-1068941 GCF_039531755.1 Nocardioides bigeumensis | reverse complement strand
GAGGTCGTCGAACTGGATCCGGTGCAGCCAGGCGTGGTGCTTGGCTGACCAGGTCTTGCCGCCGTAGTAGACGTGGCCGTGGCGCAGCAGCAGCTTCGAGACCCGGTGCCGGGCCCGCATCAGGTCACCGCGGACATCCTCGCGGGCTCGGACCAGGTCGCGGGCTGCTTCCTGGGTGATGGTCGGGACCCGGACGCTGGTGATGTCGTCGTTGCGCAACAGCTTCGCCAACTGCAGCGCGTCGCGAGCGTCGGTCTTCACGCGGTCCCCAGCCGGGCGGGCCAGCTTCGACGGGGCGGCGACCTCGCACCGGATCCCTGCCGTGGTCAGGGCGCGGGCCAGGCCGAATCCGGTCGGTCCTGCTTCGTAGGTGACCGCGACCGGGCCTGGCAGCCTGGCGAGCCAGTCGAGAACGATCTCGTTCGACGGGATCAGCCGCTCCTTGAACAGCTCACCGGTCGTGGTGTCGATCGCGGTCGCGACAACAGACCGTGCGTGCACATCGAGTCCAACGCTCGTACGCTCAGTGAACACCGGGGCCTCCTATGCCTGTGGATAGGTCGAGCAGGCCACTCCTGCCCGACAACCCACGTTCATGCATGTGAGAGGCCCCGGCCCACAACCCCCTCACTCCGAGGCGGTCACGTCATACCGTCTGATCGCTCGCTTCGCTCGCTGCTCGACCACCGGCGTGATCGCTCGCTTCGCTCGCTGCTCGACCACCGGCGTGATCGCTCGCTTCGCTCGCTGCTCGACCACCGGCGTGATCGCTCGCTTCGCTCGCTGCTCGACCACCGGCGCTCGTTTTGTTCGCGTCCGCGACGCTACGGTAATCTCGCCCGTCGGCGGCCTCGCGGTCGCCCGGCACCAACCCTGCACCACCCGGGCCTATAGCTCAGACGGTTAGAGCGCTTCCCTGATAAGGAAGAGGTCAGAGGTTCAAGTCCTCTTAGGCCCACATGAAGAAGCTGCTCCTCGTCGCCCTCGCCGCCGCCGGTGTCGCCTTCGCCAAGAAGAAGATGGACGAGGGCAAGGCCGAGCAGGCGCTGTGGGCAGAGGCGACGGACTCGGTCGAGGGCCGCTAGTCCTTTCAGGTCGTACGCACGTGCGTACAACCTGGCGGCACCAGCTCCACCCAGCAGCACCGTCACGGGGCCTTGGCGCAATTGGTAGCGCACCTGCTTTGCAAGCAGGGGGTTAGGGGTTCGAGTCCCCTAGGCTCCACCAAGTGTGATCTGGATGATCTGACGCCTCTCGCTAGCGTGTGCGGGTGAGCCGCCGAGTCGCACCGCTGCTGGTCGGCACCGTCGTGGTGCTGGCCGCCGCAATGGTCGTGTTGCTGCTGATCCGCGGCGATGACGATGGCAAGACGCCGCGGCACGTGGCTCAGCCCAGCCCGACGCTGCCGGTGCCCGACGAGCTGCCCGAGGGCAGCGCGGTCGAGCAGGCGCTGACCGTCGTCCCGCGCGGCGCCGAGGTGGTCACGGTGACCGACTGGGACGCGATCCGGGCCCGGTTCGGGGTTCCCGACCTCACCAGCACCGACCTGATGAGCGACCGGACCGCGTTCTGGACGAAAGCCGAGCGGGAGGCGGTCCTGCTCACCGACGGACTGCTGCTGGACGACAACAGCGCGCTGATGCTCGACCACGGCTTCACCCAGGACGACGTCGACTGGGAGGCGCGCTGGAGCGGGGAGGCGGGAAGTGGGTACGCCCTGAGGATGAGACCGGACCTCGACATGGCCGCGGTGCAGGACGCCGTCGACGCAGCCGTGGGCGAGCTGGCCGGCGCCACCGTCGACGCGGACCAGCACCTGGTCACCGAGGGAACGGTCGAGGGGTTGGTGTGGGCCAGCGACCCGACGCTGGTGGACCTGGCTGCGGCGCCCGAGGAGACGACGTACCTCCACCGCGGCTGCCTCCCTCTCGACGAAGCCCTCGGTCCGGACGCGTCCTTCGAGGACCAGGACGCGCTGCTCGCCCAGCACGACATCACCGACCTCGACGCGCTGGACGCGTTCGCGATCACCTACGGCGACGCGATCGGCACCGCCTGGCTGGGTCCGGATCGCGACGACCTCTTCGAGCGCGGCGACCTGGTGCGCGACTGGCCGGTCACCGGGAGCGTCGGACCGCTCGATGCGTACGCCGCCGAGCCTGCCGTCGAGCCGACCTCGGGCCGGCTGGGCTTCCAGGTCGAGGATCCGCAGGCGGCGGCCACCCTCACCCTGACCGGTCAGCTGCCGTTCGCGGTCTGCAACGAGGTCGTCCCCTTCGACGAGCCGACCGGGCTCTAGATGACCACGCGCTGGCTGTTCGGTGACCAGCTCGGTCCGCACTTCCTCGACGACCACGAAGGCCCCGTCCTCATGGTCGAGTCGCGGCGCGTCTTCGCGAGGAGGCGATTTCATCGCGCGAAGGCGCACCTGGTCCTGAGCGCCATGCGCCACCGAGCCGCCGAGCTGGCTGGAGAAGGTGCTGGGCGGATCACCTACGTGCACTCGTCGACGTACGCCGAGGTGCTGCGCAGGCGCCCGCGCCGTCGCCAGGCGGACCGGATCGAGGTGGTGCAGCCGACGTCGTACGCCGCGGTCCGCCTGGTCACCCGGCTCGCCGACGAGGGGCTCGACGTCGACCGGCTCCCCGCGCGCGGCTTCGTCACCAGCCGTGCCGACTTCGGCCAGTGGGCGCAGGGGCGCGACGGCAAGCGCCTGCTCATGGAGGACTTCTACCGCGACGCGCGCCGTCGCACCGGGGTGCTCATGGAGGGCGACGGCGAGCCTGCCGGGGGACGGTGGAACTACGACAAGGACAACCGTGAGCCGCCACCCAAGGGCGCCTCGAAGTTGGGAGTCGCAGAGCCGCCGTGGCCGGTCGAGGACGAGATCGACTCCCAGGTGCGCGACGACCTCGACCGCTGGGAGGCCGACGGCGACGTGGCTTTCGTCGGCAGGGACGGCCCGCGGCTGTTCGCCGCCACCCGCGCCGAGGCGCTCGCGGTGCTCGACCACTTCGTCGAGCACCGGCTGCCGCAGTTCGGGTCGCACGAGGACGCGATCCTCGAGGGCGACCCGTGGATGGCGCACTCGGTGATCAGCGCGCCGATGAACCTCGGGCTGCTGGACCCGCGCGAGGTGGTCGACCGCGCCGAGGCGGCGTACCGATCCGGCTCGGCGCCGCTCGCGTCCGTCGAGGGTTTCGTCCGCCAGGTGATGGGCTGGCGCGACTACGTGTGGCACCTCTACTGGCACTTCGGCGAGGACTACCGGCGGCGCAACCACCTCTCCCACCGCCGCAAGCTGCCGGACTGGTTCGCCGGCCTCGATGGGTCGACGACCCGGGCCCGCTGCCTGAGCCACACCTTGGACTCGGTCGCCGAGCGCGGCTGGGTGCACCACATCCCGCGACTGATGGTGCTGGGCAGCTATGCGCTCCAGCGCGGCTGGGCCCCCGACCAGGTGACCGACTGGTTCCACCGCAGCTTCGTCGACGGCTACGACTGGGTGATGGTGCCCAACGTGATCGGGATGTCGCAGCACGCCGACGGCGGAATGCTGGCGACCAAGCCCTACACCTCGGGTGGTGCCTACATCGACAAGATGAGCGACCACTGCTCGTCGTGCGAGCTGAACCCGCGGGTGCGGGTCGGCGAGGACGCGTGCCCCTTCACCGCCGGCTACTGGTGGTTCCTCGACCGGCACCGCGAGCGCCTCGAGGGCAACCACCGGATGGCGCGGGCGGTCAAGGGACTCGACCGGCTGACCGACCTCGACGAGCTGGTGGCGCAGGAGGAGGCCCGCGGATCGAGCCCGCCCTAGTCCTGCCCGCTCTGGTCCTGCCCGCCCTGGTCCTGCCCGCCCTGGTCCTGCCCGCGGACGAACGAGCTGGCGTAGGACGTGGCGCCCACCGCGATGGAGTACGTCGAGTAGTAGTCCGCGATGCCGTGGCGCTGCGCCTCCTGGTGGCGCGGGTGGTCACGCCAGCCGCGGTGCGAGTCGGGGTCGGCGAACGTCACGATCGTCGCGCGCTCGCCGTCCTCGGCGGTGAAGGTCTTGGTCTCCACGAAGCCCGGCATCGAGCGTGCCAGCGCTGCGACCACCTCCAGCTCGGCGGCGTACGCCTCGAGCGCCTCGCCGCGCAGCCGGTTGCGGAAGACGGTCACCACTTGGCCGACGGCCGGTCGCTCCATGTCGGCCATTGTCCCGCCTGGCTAGCGTGGACGGCATGCCCCTTCCGGATGCCGTCTCCTCGGGGATCGACACGCTGCTCGACCGCACCGTCGCCCCCGGGTTCACCAAGGTGGGCTCCGCGGTACGCCGCCGGCTCCCGACGTGGCCGGCCGACCCCGCGCCCGGTGCGCTGGTGGGACGCACGGGCCTGGTGACAGGTGCCTCCTCCGGCCTGGGCACCGCCACGGCCGAGGGTCTGGCCAGGCTCGGCGCCCGGGTCGTCCTGGTCGTGCGCGACGCCGGCAAGGGCGCGGCCACCGCCCGCGAGCTCGAGCGGGCCGTGCCTGGCGCCCAGGTGTCGGTGGCGACCTGCGACGGCTCCGACCTCGACGACGTACGCCGCTTCGCCGAGCAGCTCGACGTCGACGGTGTGGAGAGGGTGGACGTGCTGGTGCACAACGCGGGCGCGATGCCGCCGCAGCGGACCGAGTCCGCTCAGGGACACGAGCAGACCATGGCGCTTCACGTGCTCGGGCCGGTGCTGATGACCGACCTGCTCAGCCCCCGGATGACCGGCGGGCGAGTCGTCCTGGTGACGTCTGGCGGCATGTACGGCCAGCGCCTGCGTGCGGACGATCCGGAGTACCTCCAGGGCGAGTACTCCCCGACGACGGCGTACGCCCGCAGCAAGCGCGCGCAGGTCGAGTTGCTGCCGGTGCTGCTGCGGCGCTGGAGCAACAAGAGGATCCGGGTCGACGCGACGCACCCCGGCTGGGCGGACACGCCCGGGCTGGACTCGTCGCTGCCCGCGTTCCGCCGGCTGACCCGCCCGTTCCTGCGCGACGCCGAGGACGGCGCCGACACGACGGTGTGGCTGGCCGGAGCCGATCCTGAGGAGACGGGCCGGCTCTGGCACGACCGTCGGCCTCGCCCCACGCACCTGCTGCCCACGACCCGCACCGGCGACGTCGAGCGCGAGCTGATGTGGGAATGGGTCATCAAGCAGACCGCGCTGTCCCCGAGCTGAGGGCACCCGGCTGACTCACTGGGACACTGGACGCATGTCCGCCGCCAGCTCGTCGTACCGGCGTGCGCTGGCGCCCCGGGAGTGGTGGGCGCACGTCCTGGCCGTCGTGCTGGTCGCCAGCGCCGGACTGCTCGGCTGGTGGCAGCTGGAGGCGTGGCAGGAGCGGCGGGCCGCGGAGGCCGCGGACCTCACCGAGCTCGCCCCCGTGCCCCTGGCCGACGCGTTCGGCCCCGACGAGGCCTTCCCGGAGAGGGCCCTGGGGCGGCCCGTCGAGATCACTGGCACGTGGCTTCCCGCGGAGACCTTCCTGGTGGCAGCGCCGGGCGCGACCACGTGGGTGGTGACACCGTTCGTCGACAGGGAGACAGGCTCGGTGCTCCCCGTCGTCCGCGGGGCACTTGCCGGAGACGCCGTGCGCCCCCCGGCGCCCGAGGGCGACGCCACCCTGGTCGCGCGGCTCCAGCCGAGCGACGCGACCGTGCCGATCCCCGAGGTCGCCCAGGAGGTCGACGGCGACCTCTACTCGGGGTACGCCGTCGCGCTGGCCGGACAGCCCGGCACCGAGGGGCTGACCGAGGCCGACGTGGAGCAGCTGCCGTCGCCGTCGCGGTTCACGGCGCTGCGCAACCTGCTGTACGCGATCGAGTGGTGGGTGTTCGGGCTCTTCGCGGCCTTCATCTGGTGGCGGCACGTGCGGGACGTGGCGGCAGTCCCAGAGACGGATCCAGAGACGGACCCAGAGACGGACCCGGAGACGGACCCCCCGGCGGACGAGCCCACTGAGGAGGGGGCCGCCGAGGACGCCGTACCCTCGGAGCCGTGAAAGGCGCCCTCCTCCGCTATCGCGTGATGGCCACGATCGTCGGGCTCCTGCTCATCGTGCTGGTCCTGGTGGGGCTGCCGCTCCACTACGGCTACCTGCTCTTTCCCGACGCGCTCCCCAAGGGTGGCGACGCCTGGCAGCTCGGCAGCGACATCTCGGCGTACCTCGGCGTCGCGCACGGCTGGCTCTACATGATCTTCGTGCTGATGGCCTTCATCCTGTCGCGCAAGGCCCGCTGGGACCTGCCCTTCACGTTGGTCACCCTGGTCTCCGGCACCATCCCGATCGTGTCCTTCTGGGCCGAGCATCGCGCGACCAAGCGGGTCCGCGCCGAGTTCCCGGACAGCTGACCACGAAAGGCACCAGTTGAGCCCCGCGTACCGGTGCCATTCGTGGTCAACTACCGATTGGATCGACCCATGACGACCGCGTTCGTGCTCGGGGGAGGCGGCGTGCTGGGCGCCGTCGAGGTCGGCATGCTCAAGGCGCTCTTCGAGCGGGGGATCACGCCGGAGCTGGTCCTCGGCACCAGCGTGGGGGCGCTCAACGGGGCGCTGGTGGCCGGCGACCCGACTCCCGCGGTGATCGACCGGCTCGTGGAGCTGTGGCGCGAGGCGGGCCAGACCCGCGAGGTGTACGGCGAGCGACCGCTCAAGACCGTACGCCGGGCGGTGTCCACCCGCACCCACATCTACTCGGCCAGCTTCCTGAAGAACCGGCTGCGCGACGAGCTCGGCGACGCCACCTTCGAGGACCTGCCGGTGCGCTTCCAGGTCTGTGCGGCCAGCATCGAGCGCGCGGCCGAGCACTGGTTCGACACTGGTCCGGTCGTGGACGCGGTCGTCGCGAGCGCCGCCGTACCCGGTCTGCTCCCGCCGGCCCGGGTCGGCGACGAGCACTACCTCGACGGCGGCATCGTGAACTCGATCCCCCTCGGGCGCGCGGTCCTGCTCGGCGCCACCCGCGTCTTCGTTCTCCAGGTCGGCCGCATCGACCGGCCGCTCACCGTGCCGACCAAGCCCTGGCAGGTGGCGCGGGTGTCCTTCGAGATCGCCCGGCGGCACCGCTTCCACCGCGAGCTGGCCGAGGTCCGAGAGCTCCACCCCGACGTGGAGGTCCACGTGCTGCCGGCGGCCGGCACGTCCGCCCGCGACGACTCGCTCTTCGCCTACCGCGACTTCAGCCGAGTGGTGGACAAGATCGACGCGACGTACGCCGCCACGCTGGCCCACCTCGACGCCGGCCCGACCGAGAGCGGAGCGCCGTGACAGGACCCCGCCTCCTGCGCAGGATCGTGGTCGCGCCCGCCGTCCTGCTGATCACCGCACTGGTCTGGGTGACTGCTCCGCTGTGGTTGATCGCCGCTGCCGCCCTGTCGCCGCGGCTCCCGGGACGCTGGCGGGCGCTGCGCCTGCTGTGGCTGCTCATCGGCTACCTCACCGTCGAGTCGGTGCTGCTGGTGATCCTGTTCGGCTACTGGCTGGCCTCCGGCTTCGGGCGGCGGATCCGGACGCCGTACTGGGAGGGCATCCACTACGACCTGGTGCAGGGCACGTTGTCGGTCTTCTTCCGCGAGGCCCGGCGGGTGCTCAACCTCGCCATCGAGACCGCAGGACCCACACCAGACGCGCACCCCGGCCGGCCGCTGCTGGTCTGCTGCCGGCACGCCGGGCCGGGCGACTCGTTCATCTTGATGTACGCCCTGATGCACGACTACGCGCGCGAGCCCCGGGTGGTGCTCAAGGACACGCTGCAGTGGGACCCGGCCATCGACGTGATCCTGAACCGGATCCCGGCGCGCTTCATCTCGCCCAACCCTGCCGCCGGCGAGGACCTCGAGAGCCAGATCACCGGGCTGGCCAGTGGTCTCGACCACAACGACGCGTTCGTCATCTTCCCCGAGGGCGGCAACTTCACCCCCGGCCGGCGCGAGCGCGGCATCCAGCGGCTGCGCAAGCTCGGCCTCGAGCGGATGGCCCAGCGGGCCGAGCAGATGACCAACGTGCTCGCGCCCCGCCCGGGCGGCTTCATCGCCGCCCTGGACGGGGCCCCCGACGCGGACGTGGTCCTCGTCGCGCACACCGGTCTCGACCACCTGCTCACCGTCGGCGACCTGTGGCGCGAGCTCCCGATGGACAAGCGGATCATCATGCGTTGGTGGACGGTGCCGCGCGCCGAGATCCCCCACGATCGCGAGCAGCGGATCGAGTGGCTGTTCGGCTGGTGGGAGCGCATCGACGCGTGGATCACCGACCACGCGCCGACGCCGTTGCCGCCGCGCTCCCGTCGGCGCTGACGACGGGTAACGCCCCCCGACCACGGGTAACGCCCCGCCGACCACGGGTAACGCCCCGCTGACCACGGGTAACGCCCCGCCGACCACGGGTAACGCCCCGCCAGCATCGCTCCTGCCCCGCTATAGCGGGGCGGGAGCAACCCTGACGGGGCGTTACCGAAGGGTCGGGCGCTACTTCTTGGACGCCTCGCCGTCGATCTCGACGACCTCGGCGGGCTCGTCGGGCGTGGTCGCCTCGTGCGGGGTGTCCGTCGCGTCGGAGAGGGCCTCGTCCGGGCCCGCACCGCCCTGGTCGTCGGTCTCGGCCTGTCCCGGGAGCGGATCGGTCAGCGGGTCGGCCAGCCCGTCGGCCGGGGAGGGCGTGGGGGTCGGCGGCGGCGGGGGCACGTAGGACGACTGCCAGTTGTCCTCCTCCGCGGTGCTGTTGCGCAGCTTGCGGAAGAGCAGCCCGCCGATGGCGGCAAGGGCACCGAAGAAGAAGAGCTTCTTCAGCTTGCCGCCGCCCTTGGGCTCGGGCTCGCCCTTCACCTCGGCCAGCTTGGTTGCGGCCAGCTCCCGGCCCTGGGCGGCCTGCTCGGCGGCAGCAGCAGCGCCTGCGAGGGCGGCGGCCTTCGCGGCAGCAGCGCCGGTGTGGGCCTTCTCGGCGGCCGTCTCACGCGCGTCGTGGAGCAAGGGCACGGCGCGATCGCGCGCGTCCTGCAGCAGGGGTACGGCGCGCTCGCGGGCGTCGGCGATCGCCGGCCCGGCAGCCTCCTTGGCCTGGTCGAAGGCCGACTCCAGCGACTCCAGCGCAGACTCCGCGAAGTCGGTGGCGTGGTCGATGAACGTCTTCTTCTTGGCGAAGGGCCTCGGCATGGTGGGTTCCTCTCAACGGTCGGAGGCTGAACGGGACTCCGTACGACATCTCCGTACCCATCTCACCACGTCGGACTCACCCGGACCAGGGTCCCACCCGCAGGGGTGGGGCGGACGCCCACGGGAGTCGGCGTACCTCGTCGGCGATTTCGGGTGGCATGGGAGGATCGGCGTGCTCACTGACCCACACGTGATCCGTGCGTGACCCCGTGTGTGACCCCGAACGTGAAAGGCACCTGATGTCGGACCTCAAGGCGACCCTGAAGACCAACCGGGGAGACATCGTCATCAACCTCTTCCCGAACCACGCCCCCAAGACCGTCGACAACTTCGTCGGACTTGCCGAGGGCACCAAGGACTACAAGGACGACGCCGGACGCTCCGGTGTGCCCTACTACGACGGGCTCGTGTTCCACCGGGTCATCAGCGGCTTCATGATCCAGGGCGGCTGCCCGCTCGGAAAGGGCATGGGCGGCCCGGGCTACACGTTCGACGACGAGATCCACCCCGAGCTGCGCTTCGACAAGCCCTACCTGCTCGCGATGGCCAACGCCGGCCCCGGCACCAACGGCTCGCAGTTCTTCGTCACCGTGGGCGCCACCCCGTGGCTCGACCGCAAGCACACCATCTTCGGCGAGGTCGCCGACCAGGCCTCGCGCGACGTCGTCGACGCGATCGCCGCGTCGCCCACCGCTGCCGGTGACCGGCCCCGCGACGAGGTCGTCATCGAGTCGGTCCAGATCGACCGGGCCTGACCCGCACGACGGTGGAGGCTGCTCGGAGGGGTCGGGCCGATGACTGAAGCGACGCCGTCGGGCCGACCACCCACCGGGGTGCCCACCTGCTACCGGCACCCCGACCGCGAGACCTACATCGCCTGCCAGCGCTGTGGCCGTTCGATCTGCCCGGACTGCATGCGTGACGCGGCGGTCGGCTTCCAGTGCCCGCAGTGCGTCGCAGAGGGCGCGAAGTCCACCCGCTCCGGCCGCACGGCGTACGGCGGCACCCGGTCCGGCAACCCGGCGCTGACCTCGATGGTGCTGATGGGGCTCAACGCGCTGGTCTGGGTGGCCATCAACGTCACCGGCGGCAACGGGAGCCGGCTGCTCGACGCCTTCGCGCTCACGCCCAACGGGCGTTGCCAGGCGCCGGACGGCTCCTACTACCCGGGCATCACCACTGAGGCGGTCTGCCGCACGGGCGGGGCCGCCCTGGACTGGATCCCCGGTGTGGACGACGGCGCCTACTGGCAGCTGATCACGTCCGCGTTCACCCACGTCGAGGTCTGGCACATCGGCTTCAACATGCTGGCCCTGTGGTTCCTCGGCCCGCAGCTCGAGGCGGTGCTGGGCCGCTCCCGCTTCCTTGCCCTCTACCTCGGCTCGGCGCTGACCGCGTCGGCCACCGTCTACTGGTTCTCCGACATGGCCGCCGGCACCCGCGGAGCGTCCGGTGCCATCTTCGGCCTGATGGGCGCGCTGCTGGTCATCGCCTACAAGGTGCGCGGCGACGTCCGCGGCATCCTGATGTGGCTCGGCCTCAACGTCGTCATCACGTTCACGTTCCCCGGCATCTCCTGGCAGGGTCACCTCGGCGGCCTGCTCGGCGGGCTGGTGATCGGCGCGATCCTCGTCTACGCGCCACGCGAGAGACGCACCCTCGTGCAGACGGTGGGCGTGAGCGCGGTGGTGCTGCTGACCGTGCTGGCGATCGTGCTGCGCAGCGCCACGCTCTAGCCCCAGAGCGGGACGGGTTTGGTCCGGGCTAGTTGATCGCCTCGGCGTAGGCCAGGTCGAGCAGACCGTCGTACGCCGGTGCCTGGACGAGGTTCTCGAGGGTGAGCTCCCAGCCGACGCTGATCTCGGGGTCGGCCGCGTCGACCTGGTAGCCCTGGACGACCGGGTCGTCCTGCAGGGCCTGGAACAGCGCGGTCTGGTCACCGACGGCGGCGATGACGTAGGGCTGCGGGTAGGGCACTCCCTGCAGCGTGACCGAGTTGCCCTCGCACTTGATGCCGGTGGTGCTGATCACCCGCTGACCCTGCACCGTCACGGCGGTGGCGCCACCGCTCCAGAGCGCGTTGACGACCGCCTGGATGTCCTGCTGGTGCACGACGAACGGGTTGAGGTCGTCGGTCGAGAGCGCGTTGATGTCCTCGATGGGGGCGTCGGACAGCGTCACGGTGACCCCCGGCCCGTTCACCGGCTCGAGGCCGGCCGCCCCGCGGAGCTGGTCGGCCTGGCGCCGGGTCTCGTCGGCCTCCTCGTTCTGCACCCCGGCGGTGAGGGTCTCGACCTCGGCGGTGAGGGCGGCGACCTGCTCCTGCTGGGCCTTGACCCGACGGCTCTCGTTGTTCACCAGGGAGGCGAGGTCGTTGTAGCGGCCGGGCCGCAGGTCGGTGCCGCCGCTGCTGTTCTCGCTGACGATGAGCAGCACCGACCCCATGAGCAGCACCAGCGCGGTGCCGACGCGCCACGGGCCGGGCAGCCGCCAGCGCCAAGCGGGCGGGCTGGCTGGGCTGGGCGGGTTGTCTGCGGGACCGCCGACGGGCCCATCACTCATCGGCACGGACACGACCCTTAGGCTAGACCGGCGCCGTCCACGATCACGGATGGGCGGCGCGTCACACCGAGATGCAGGAGTGCACGTGGCCAGGACCGACTCTTCGAAGGAGTACCGCGACCCCACGGCGGGTCCGACCTTCTCCGTCCGCTTCGTGATCGCGCTCGTGCTGATGGCCCTTGGCATTGCGTGGATCGCCTACTACTACCTCGTCGTCCGCGTCGACCCCTCGATCATCCCCGCCCCGGAGGCGGGCGGTCCGAAGCTCTTCGAGACCCTGACCGACTGGAAGGGCTTCAACTGGAACTACGTCGGCGGCTTCGCCCTCGTGTTCATCGGGCTCGCGCTGACCGCGCACCCCTCGACCCCGCTCGGCCGCGGCCGCGGCGTCGTGGTCGGGATGCTCGGCTGCTTCCTCATCGGGCTGATCTGGATCTGCACGTACTACGTCGTCAGCGACGACCCCAACCCGCCGATCCCGGTCCTCAACGACCTCGGCAACTACAACCTCGTGGTCGGCATCGCCTTCATGGCGGTGGGCTTCACCTTCGCGACCCGCTGGGAGTGACGAAGCAGCCGATCGCGAGTAACGAGCGGTCGGCGTCGCGCAGTCAGGTCGAGCAGCCCCCGCGGGTGAGCTTGCGAACCCGCGATCAGGGGCGGTGTCGAGACCCGGTGAGGTGACCGCCGCCGGCAGGGACGCCAAGGGTGGTCTCGACTGATCGCTCGCTGCGCTCGCTGCTCGACCACCGGGGGCGGCGCTCGCTGCTCGACCACCGGCCCGCAGCGGTCGCGGCTCGACCACCGGGGGCGGCGCTCGCTGCCCGACCGCCGGCCTGTTTGCACAGGTGTGCATAAGTCTGTGGAGAACTACACGGGTGTAACTCGTCCACAACATTGTCCTCAGGTGTGGAAGACGCCCGGCTCAAGGTGTCTGGCCGATCGACGGGGACGCACCCGGCGAGGGGGACTCCGTGGGGACCGTGGGGGACTCGGTGGGACTCGCGGTCGGCGGCGGGGGCTCGTAGGCCGACACCACGATCAGCACCGACGTGCCCTTCGCGGCGGGGTTGCCCGACGCCGGGTTCTGCTGGACGACGGTGCCCTTCTCCTCGGTGGTGTCGGTCGTGCTGGTGACCTGCACCTCGAAGCCGGCGTCGCGCAGCGCGCGGGTCGCCTCCCCTTGGGTCATGCCCACGACATCAGGGACGTTCTCGGGGCCGTCGGAGAAGAAGACCGTGACGACCGTGCCCTCCGGCACCTCCTGGCCTGCTGCCGGCTCGGTGCGCAGCACCTGGCCCTGGGGCTCGTCGGACTCCTCCTGCTGCATCTTCACCCGCAGGTTCGCTCCTGTGAGCGCGCCACGGGCAGCCTCGCGCTGCTGCCCGACGACCGACGGGACTGCCACCATCGGCTTGCCGCTGGAGACCACGAAGTCGACCTCGGAGTCGGGCGCCGCGAAGGAGTCGCGGTCGGGCTGCTGCGAGATGACCTCGTCCTCCTTGGCGTCCTCGTTGGGCTCGTAGCTCACGTCGCCGACGATCAGCCCTGCGTCGAGGACCGCGTCCTCCGCCTGCGCCTGGGTGAGGCCGATCAGGTTGGGCACCCGCACCTCCTCCGGGGGTTGCTCGAAGAGGAAGTTCTGCATGAGGTACGCCGCGCCGGCGAGCAGCGCCACGACGAGGAAGCCGACGAGGAAGTACATCGGCGCCCGGCTGCGCTGGTCGCGCGGGTCGTAGTCGTCGATGTCGTCGTACTGCCCCCGCGGTCCGCCCTCGTGCGGCACGTAGGGCGGCGGGACGGCCGGCCCCGTCGAGGTGCGGGTCCGGTCGTCGGACGGCGTGGTGGGCAACACGGTCGTCATCGAGGTCGGCACGACCGGCGCCTGCACCGGGCGGCCGGTGAGGTAGCGCTCGATGTCGTTGCGCATCGCCGCGGCCGACTGGTAGCGGTCCTCGACCCGCTTGGCCAGCGCCTTCATCACGATGGCGTCCATCTCGGGCGTGACCTCGGTGTCGTAGTCCGACGGAGGCTGCGCGGGCTCCCGCACGTGCTGGTAGGCGACGGCCACGGGGGAGTCGCCGACGAACGGCGGCCGGCCGGTGAGCAGCTCGTAGAGGAGGCAGCCGGTGGAGTAGACGTCGGAGCGCGAGTCGACGGTCTCGCCACGGGCCTGCTCGGGGGAGAGGTACTGCGCGGTGCCGACGACGGCAGCGGTCTGCGTCATCGACGTCGAGGCGTCGGAGACCGCGCGGGCGATGCCGAAGTCCATCACCTTCACGTCGCCCGACGGGGTCAGCATCACGTTGCCCGGCTTGATGTCGCGGTGGATGATGCCCGCGCGGTGGCTGTAGTCGAGCGCGGACAGCACGCCGGAGGTGATCTCGAGGGCACGCTCGGGGAGGATCTTGCGACCCTCCTTGAGGATCTCGCGCAGGGTGCGCCCGGCGACGTACTCCATGACGATGTAGGGCTGTGCGACGTCGGTGCCGTCGGTCGCCATCTCCTCGCCGGTGTCGTAGACGGCGACGATCGCGGGATGGTTGAGCGAGGCCGACGACTGCGCCTCCCGGCGGAAGCGGGCCTGGAACGTCGCGTCGCTGGCGAGGTCGGTGCGCAGCCGCTTCACCGCCACCGCGCGGCCGAGCCGCTTGTCGACCCCCTTGCGCACCTCGGCCATGCCGCCGCGACCCAGCAGCTCGCCGAGCTCGTAGCGTCCACCGACCACGGTCGGGCCTCGCCCCTGCGTGGGCCCACTCGTGGAGTCACTCATCGAAGAACCGCCTCCATCACGGACTTGGCGATCGGGGCACCCAGCAGGTTGCCGCCGATCTCGGGCTGGGGGTTGGCGCTGGCCTCCACGAGCACGGCGACGGCCACCTCCGGGTCGAGCGCGGGCGCGAACGCCACGAACCAGGCGTACGGCGGCCGGTCCTCCGCGCTCTCCGCGGTGCCGGTCTTGCCGGCGACGGCGATGCCCGGGATCTGCGCGTTGGTGGCGGTGCCCTCGTTGACGGTGTTGACCATCATCCGGGTGAGCTCGGCGGCGGTGGCCGGCTCGACGGCCTTGGACAGCTCGCGCGGCTCGGTCTTGTCGAGCACGTCGAGCTCGGGCGAGGTCACCTCGTCGACGAGGTAGGGCTTCATCACGATGCCGCCGTTGGCGATGCCCGCCGCGACCATGGCCATCTGGAGCGGGGTGGCCGCCACCTCGAACTGGCCGATGCCCGACAGCGCGGTCTGGGGGCGGTCCATGCCGGCGGGGTAGCGCGACTCGGCCTGCAGCGGGAGGTCGTCGAGGTACACGCTGTTGAAGCCGAACGCCTCGGCCTGGGCGTGCATCTTCTCCGCGCCGAGCTCGTCGGCGATGGCCAGGAACGAGGTGTTGCAGGAGTTCTCGAGGGCCTGGGTGAACGGGATCCTGCGGGTGCCGCAGTCGCGGCCGCCGTTGTCGATGACGCTGTCGCTCTCAGGCAGCTGATAGCTCGCGCCGCCGGGCACCATCGCGTCCGCGGTGGTGTAGAGCCCGTTCTCGATCGCGGCCGCCGCGGTCACCAGCTTGAAGGTGGAGCCAGGAGGCAGCGTGGTCCGGATCGCCCGGTTGACCAGCGGCTCCCGTTCGTCGGCCTCGAGGCGCTTCTGCTCCTCGATCACCGCGGCGAAGTCGTGCGAGGCCAGCAGGTTGGGGTCATAGCTCGGCGACGACGCCATCGCGAGGATCTTGCCGGTGGACGGCTCGATCGCGACGACCGCGCCCTCGGTGCCGGCCCCGAGGGCCTGGAGACCCTCCCACGCAGCGGTCTGGGCAGCGGGGTCGATGGTGAGCTGCACCGACCCGCCCTTGGGGGAGGCGTTGCCGGCCAGGTCGACCAGCTGCGTCACGAAGAGCCGCTCGTCGTCGCCGGAGAGCACGGAGTTCTGGGAGCGCTCGAGGCCGGTCTGGGTGAAGTAGGTGAAGGCGCCGGTGATCGGTGCGTACTTGAACGGCTGGGTGTAGACCCGCTGGAACTTGTAGCGGTCGTCGACCGGCCTGCTCTCCGCGATGGTCTCGCGACCGACGAGGATCGCGCCGCGCTCACGGGAGTACGCCGCCTCGATGATGCGCCGGTTGCGTGGGTTGTCGTTGAGCTCGCCGGCCTGGACGTACTGGAGGTAGGTGGCGTTGGCCATGAGTGCCAGGAAGAGGACCAGGCAGAAGACGCTGATGGTGCGGATGGGTTTGTTCACAGCTTGATCACCTGCGTCGTCTCGACGTCGGCGTCGTCGCCGTCGAGCGCCGGGACCGGGCGGCGGGCCTGGTCGGAGATGCGCAGCAGCAGGGCGACGATCACCCAGTTGGCGACCAGGGACGAGCCACCGTAGGAGAGGAACGGCGTGGTGAGACCGGTCAGCGGGATGAGCCGGGTGACCCCGCCGATGACAACGAAGACCTGGAGGGCGAAGACGCTGCCGAGACCGACGGCCAGGAGCTTGCCGAACCCGTCGCGGCACACCAGCGCCGCGCGCAGCGCGCGCTCGACGATGATGCCGTAGAGCAGGACCACCGCGATGACGCCGGTGAGGCCGAGCTCCTCGCCGATGGCGCCGATGATGAAGTCGGACTCGGCGTAGGGGATCCGTTGCGGCTGGCCGCCGCCGAAGCCGCGGCCGACGAGACCGCCCCAGCCCATGCCGAACATCGACTCGACCAGCTGGCCGCTGCCGGGCGTGTCGTCGAAGTAGCGCATCGGGTCGAGCCAGATGTCCACGCGCGTCCGGACGTGGCTGAACTGCAGGTAGCCGAGGAACGCACCCGCTGCGAAGAGCAGCGAGCCGACCAGCAGCCAACCAGGACGCTCGGTGGCGACGTAGAGCATCACCAGGAAGAGCCCGAAGAAGAGCAGCGAGGAGCCCAGGTCGCGCTGGAAGACCAGGACGCCCAGGCTGACCAGCCACATCGCGAGGATCGGGCCCAGGTCACGGCCGCGGGGCAGGTCGATGAAGAGCAGCCGGCGTCCCGCGAGCGCGAGGGCGTCGCGGTGGACGACGAGGTAGCCGGCGAAGGCGACGACGAGGAGCACCTTGGCGACCTCGCCGGGCTGGAAGCTGAAGGGCCCCAGGCTGATCCAGATGCGGGCGCCGTTGACGGTCGTGCCGAGTCCCGGCAGGAGCGGCAGCAGGAGCAGGAGGATCGCACCCAGGCCGGCGGTGTAGGTGAAGCGCTGCAGGGTGCGGTGGTCGCGCAGCACGATGAGCGTGAGGATGAAGAGCACGACGCCGAGCGACATCCAGGTGAGCTGCTGCTGGGCGAAATCGTGCTGCTTGTCGGGGATGTTCTCGTAGGCCAGGTCGAGGCGGTGGATGACCGCGAGCCCGAGCCCGTTGAGGGCGGCGACGACGGGGAGCAGCACGGGGTCGGCGTACGGCGCCACGATGCGCACCACGATGTGCGCGGCGACGATCAGGGCGGCCAGCCAGCCGCCGTACCCGACGATGCCGGCCGGCACCTCACCCTGGACGCCGAGCCCGACCGCGGCGTACGCCCCCACCCCGACGGCGAGCGCGAGCACGAGCAGGAAGAGCTCGGCCCCGCGACGGCGGCGGTGCACGAACCCCATCAGCGCGCCCTGCTGCTGGGTCATGAGGCGCCGTCCTGGACAGACTCCCCGGCGGGGTCCGTCGGCGGTGTCTCCTGGGTGTCGGCGAGGTTCTCGACCGTCTGCTTGGCGTCGTCGTAGGAGTCGGCGTCGATGCCTTCGCGCACCTGGCCGGCCTGGTACTCCGAGAGCAGGTCCAGCGACACGTTGGTCGACTCGTAGGGGTGCGAGAGGTCGACACCGGGCAGGTCGGCGTTGAGGCCGCGGTAGATCATCACCACGTCGTTGCCGTCGGCGTCGGTCCCGGAGCCGACGTAGTACTGGTCCTGGCTCCATCCCCACGCGATCGCCGCGCCGATCCAGACCAGGCCGACGAGCACGGCGAGGACGAGGAACCGGCGCAGCCACGCGAAGCGCTCGGGCGGACGGGGCGCGTAGCGCACCTGCTCGGGGTCCACCGGGTCGGCCGCGATGGCGTAGCCGACGCCTTCAGGGATCTCGGCCTGGACGGGCTCGAGCTCGCCCGTGTCGCCCGCGCGGTGGCCGCGGAACAAGCTGCCCACCCCAAGCCCACCCCGCCCGCCCGCGCCCAGGCTGCTGCGGCCGCGGCGCGGCAGGTCGGCTGCGGAGCCGACGAGCAACGGGGCGGGCGGCTGGTCGTCGTCGCCCTCGGTCGGCGCGTCGGCCGGGACCGCCTCCGCGACGATGGCGGTGACGTTGTCGTTGGACCCGGCCTCGAGCGCGGCGCGGACCAGCTCGACCGCGGCGTAGTCGGGGTTGCCGCTGCCGAGGATGTCGGCGATCCGCGCGTCGGTGAGGGAGAGCACGCCGTCGCTGCAGAGCAGCACGCGGTCGCCCGGCACGAGGTCGACGTGGAACAGGTCGGGCTCGACCTCGTGGACGCTGTCGATCGCCTTGAGGATGAGGTTCTTGTGCGGGTGGGTCCGCGCCTCCTCCGGCGTGATCCGCCCGTCGTCGATGAGGGTCTGGACGAAGGTGTGGTCGGTCGTGACCTGGTTCAGCACGCCCTCGTGGAGAAGGTAGGCCCGGCTGTCGCCGACGTGGCCGAAGGCGAGCCGCTGCCCGTCGAAGAGCGCCACGATCGCGGTGGTGCTGGTGCCGTTGAGGGAGGAGTCCTGGTCGACCAGCTCGCCGATGCGGTCGTGCGCGCGGTGCAGGGAGCCCGCCACCTGGGCGAGAGCCGCCTCGGAAGCGGCTTCCTCGTCGTGGGCCTCGGGCGGAGGGGCGTCGAGCTTGCGGATCTCCTGGATGGCCGTCGCCGAGGCGAGGTCGCCGCGCGCCGCACCGCCCACCCCGTCGGCGACGGCGAGCAGCCAGGGACCGGCGTACCCGGAGTCCTGGTTGTCCTTGCGCACTCGGCCGACGTCCGAGATCGCCGAGAAGACGAGCTTGAGATCAGGCAACGCTATTTCCTGAGCTCGAGGATGGTCTTGCCGATGCGGACCTGGGTGCCGAGGGAGATGGTGGTCGGCTGGGTGATGCGGGCCGTGCCGACGTACGTGCCGTTGGTCGAGCCGAGGTCCTCCACGAACCACTGGTCGCCTGAGGCGGCGATGCGGGCGTGCCGGGTCGAGACGTAGTCGTCGTCCAGCCGGATCGCGGCGTCGTTGCCGCGGCCGATGAGCAGCGGCGCCTCGTCGAGCTCGGCGCGCTCGCCGGCGTTGCCGCCCTCGACCACCAGGACGTGCGTGGGCGCACCGCGGCGGCGGCCCGGCTTGGCGGCCCTGCCGGCCTTGCGCGGCGCGGGACCGGCGGCACCGCGAGCAGCCTCGGGGACGCGGGCGCCGAACATGTCGGAGCGGATCACCGAGATCGCGGAGAGGACGAAGATCCAGAGGATCGCGAGGTAGGCGAAGCGGATCAGCAGCAGCGTCAGCTCAGACATCGGCGTCGCCTGCCTGTCCGGACTCGGTGACCACCACGGTCATCGTGGTCTTGCCGATGGTCACCTGGCTGCCGTCGCCGACGGCGACGTTGGTGACCCGGTGGCCGTCGACGGTGATGCCGTTGGTCGAGCCCAGGTCACGCACGTTGAGCCGCAGCGCACCGTCGCGGGTCATCGCGACGGCGAACTCCGCGTGCTGACGGCTCACTCCCGGGTCGTTGATGCGCACGTGCGCCTCGGAGCCGCGGCCGACGATGATCCCCGGCGGCCGCAGCGGGTGGCGGGATCCGTTGACGTCGAGGTAGGCCCGGGTCGTCCTGATCATGCCGGTGTCGTAGGTCTCTTCGCCGGTCACGCTGGCGGTGGCCTTGCTCCGGATGCGGAACCGGCCGGTGGACAGGTCCTCGGCGGCCTCGTAGTGGATCGCGACGGGACCCGGGAAGACATAGCTCTGCTGCTCGGCGTACTGCTCCAGCGCGGCGCTCATGTCCTTGGCCATCGCGTTGTCGTACGGCGCCAACCGTTCGAGGTCGGTGTGGGACAGCTCGACGTGGAAGTCGTTGGGCACCAGGCGGCGGTCACGGCTGAGGATCTGCGCGTTGTTGTCGACCTCGCGCTGCAGGGCCGCGGAGATCTCGACCGGCTGGACGGCGCTGCGGAACGCCCTCGCGAAGACGCCCGAGATCATGTTCTCCAGGCGACGCTCGAAGCTCTGCAGGACACCCACGACGCCACCTCCTCCGCTCGTCCGGTCCGATCCAGTCCAGGTCGGGTCCGTACGTCGATCGGCAGGTGCCGTCGCAGGACCCTCCCCCGAGTCGTCCCGATGCTATCGGGGGTGCCCCGTCCCGCCTGGCACCCGCACCGGTGCCCCGGTGGTCGGGGACGAGCGAGATCGGCGGTCGAGGAGGTCGTGCGACGGCCGTCACGAGACCCGGCGAGGCGACCGCCACGGCGACTTGGGACCCCCGAAGTCGCTGGGATACCCTGAGCCCGCTTCTCGCGCGAGTGGCGGAATAGGCAGACGCGCACGGTTCAGGTCCGTGTGTCCGAAAGGACGTGGGGGTTCAACTCCCCCCTCGCGCACCAGCCGAAGGGCCCCGGGTCATCGACCTCGGGGCCCTTCGCCGTTTGGGAGGTCGAGTGCTCAGGTCGCTGCCATGGCGACCACCTGAGCACTCGACCTGGCGCAGACCGGTCACGCCGAGGCCGCAAGGGGGCGGCGCCCGGGGTCAGACCACCTCGGCGTGCCGCCACCACCGCACCGTGACGGCGGAGGCGGCGAGCGCGACGGCCGGCACGACGAGCAAGCGGGCTGGTGGGACCGCCGGCATGCCGGCCTGGTCACCCATCGCCCACACCGCGGGCACCGACCACGGCCACCACCCACCGGCGGAGACGATCGTGGCGACCTGGGCCAGCACGACGAGGACGAGCAGCGCGCCGACGGCTGCCAGGTAGCCGCGGCCGATGCTGGCGGCGAGCGCCACCGGGAGGGCGAGCAGCCCGGACATCACGGCCAGGACCAGCACCCGGGCGACCGTCTGCCTCTCGCCGTCGCTGGGCATCCCGAGCCCGGTCGCCAGCCCGAGCAGCCCGGTGAAGGACACCGCGGCGAGACCGACCCCCGTCGCCCAGAGGGTGAGCAGGACCAGCTTGGCGCGCGTCACCGCGTAGCGGGGCGTCGCGGAGGCGTAGAGCGACACCACGGTGCGGTCGGCGTACTCGCGTCCGAAGCACCACCCGACCACGATGCCGACGCCCAGCACGCCGGCGGTGGCGTAGATCTGCACCAGGCCGCCCAGGTATCCCGTCCAGCCGTCGCCCGGGAGCATGGCCTGGGCCTTCAGGGTCGCGGGGTCGTTGCCGCCGCGCTCGGCCGCAGCGAGGAACCCCCGCGCCATGGCGGCGGGCACCAGTGCCAGCGCGAGCGTGGCGACGAGCACCACGCGCGATCGCCGCAGCTTGAGCACCTCCACGTCGTACGCCGGGCTCACGTGACCGCCTCCTTGCTGTGTGGTTCGGCCACGTCTCTCGCGGCCTGGTCGGCGGCGTGCACCATCCTGAAGAACGCGCGCTCCAGGTCGACGCCGTGCGGGTCGAGCTCCCCGACGATCGCACCGGCGTGGATGACGCTGACGCGGTCGGCGATCCTGGCCACCTCGTCGAGGTGATGGCTGGAGACCAGCACGGCCCCGCCGTCGCGCGCGACGCCGAGCAGCAGCTCCCGCAACAGCGCCACGCCTGACGGGTCGAGAGCGTTGGTCGGCTCGTCGAGCACCAGCAGCCGCGGACGGTGCGCCAACGCGCTGGCCAGTCCGACCCGCTGCCGGTTGCCCAGCGAGAGCGTGCCCGCGCGTCGCCGGGCCCAGGGCGCGAGCTCGAGCGCGGCGACGACGTGGTCCACCGTCGGTCCGACCCTGCTGCTCGGGACACCATGCAGTCGGGCCGCCGCCCACAAGTTCTCGCGCACGGTCAGCTCGGGGTAGGCGAAGGGCGTGTCGATGAAGTGGCCGACACGGCTCCAGACGTCGGCGTCGGCGTCGGCGACCGGCACGCCGAACAGACGCACCGTGCCGTCGTCGGGTCGCAGCATGCCCAGGGCCGCGCGCATGAGGGTGGACTTGCCGGCGCCGTTGAAACCGATCAAGGCATGCACCTCACCCGGAGCCACCTGCAGGTCGACGCCGCCGAGCACCGGCAGGTCGCGGAACCGGTGGCTGAGTCGGCGGAGCTCCAGCGCGCTCACAGCGCCTCTCCGTCGACCACGGCGAGGGCGGCGCGCAAGCGGGAGCTCATCGGCGTCTTGTCATCGGAGAGGGACCACTCCTGCAGGGCCACGGTGAGGGCGGCCAGGACGGCGGCCGCGGCGACCCGCGCAGCGAGCTCGTCGGCGCCGTCCTCGCGCAGCACTCCGACGATCGCTTCGCGGGTCGCCTCGGTGTTCGCGTACATGCCCATGCGAAGGGTTGGGTGCTGCGAGGCGATCCGGACCCGCCGTCGTACGTCGTCCGCGGGGACGTCGACGTGGTCGAGCGCGGCGCGCAGTCCGTCGCACACCCTGGTGAGCGGGGGGAGTGAGGCCTCCGTGGCGGCGACGGCCCCGGCGATGGCCGGGTCGAAGCCGTCGTCGAGGACGACCGCGTCCTTGGTCGCGAAGTGGCGGAAGAACGTCATGTGGCTGACGCCGGCCGCGCGGGCGATCTGCTCGACCGTGGTCTCGTCGTAGCCCTGCTCGGCGAACAGGCCGAGGGCGGTCTCCTGGAGGAGCGCCCGGGTGCGGGCTGAGCGGCCAGTAGTCACGGGTGAATGTTAGTCACTAACACTAAGATCCTGCAAGACCCAGGCCCTCCCTTGCCGGGCCACAGGCTCCTGACAGGTTCGCGGTCCACCGTGTCGTCATGGACACCGAGCCGACCCGTGACCCGAACCAGGCGACGCCCGAGCCGCTGGCTTACTCCTACGCCGCGCCGCCACCGTCGGTCGGCAACCGGCGCAAGACGTGGGTGCGCGTCGGCGTCGCGGGCGGCATCGCCGCCCTCGGCCTGACGGCCGGCGGCATCGCGGTCGCGACCGCCGACGACGATGGCCGCGCTGGGCCGGGTGAGCGCGGGCTCTTCCGGGCCGGCGGGCTCCTCGGCGAAGACCTGGCCGAGCGGTTGGCCGAGGAGCTCGGCGTCGACCAGGACGAGGTCGAGGACGCGCTCGACGACGTTCGTGAGGAGTACGGCCCTGAGTTCCGCGACAAGTTCCGCGACAGGTTCCGCGAGGACCGGGAGCAAGGCGAGCGGCCCGCCCCGCCGACCGAGGCCGAGATCGAGGAGCGCCAGGACGCCTTCGCGACCGCTCTCGCCGAAGCCCTCGATGTCGACAAGGCCGACGTCGAGGCTGCGCTCGAGGAGATCAACGCCGACTTCCAGGCAGCGCTCGAGGAGCGTCTCGCCGACGTGCGCGAGGAGGCCAGGGCCGACCTGGTCGAGCGCCTGGACGCCGCCGTCGAGGACGGCACGCTCACCGAGGCCGACGAGGCGTCGGTGCTGAAGGCCTACGACGAGGGCGTCATCGGCGGACCAGGTGGCCTCATGATGGGTGGCGGCCCGTTCGACCTCGGCGGTCCCATGGGTGGCCATTTCGGCGGCGGGATGTCCGACGGGGACGACGAGCAGCCGTCGACCAACAGCTGAGGCGCGCCCGTCTGCGTGCCGAGCAGGCCGCGCCTCATGAGGCGATGTCGGGCGTCTCGTCCGTGTCGGACTTGGCTGCGGTGCGGGCGCGGCTCTCGGCCCGGCGCTCCACGAAGCGCGTCGCCTGGGCGTCGAGACCCTCCAAGAAGGCCGCGAGCTCGTCGCGGGCCTGCTCGCCCACGCTGGTGAAGTTGTCGCGGTCGAAGATCTCCCAGTGCCGCAGGATCGGCATGATCACGTCGTCGTGGTGCAGCCGGAGGTCGTAGATGCCGGCCTTGGCGATGATCATCGAGCTGCGCCGGAAACCGGCCATGGTCGCGCCGGGCATCTCGAAGCCGATGACCTCGTCGGCGATCGCCCGCATGGTCTCGTCGGGGGCGATCTCCAACGCCGCCGCGACGATGTTGCGGTAGAAGACCATGTGCAGGTTCTCGTCCTTGGAGATGCGGGCGAGCATCCGGTCGGCGATCGGGTCCTGGGTCACCTTGCCGGTGTTGCGGTGCGAGACCCGGGTGGCGAGCTCCTGGAAGGACACGTAGGTCACGGCCTCCAACGACGTCTTGTCGCCGGAGTCGTAGCCGGACGTCATGTAGTCCATCCGGGCGCGCTCGAGCTCGACCGGGTCCACGCCGCGGGTGACGACGAGGTAGTCGCGCATGGCGATGCCGTGCCTGTTCTCCTCGGCCGTCCAGCGTCCGACCCAGGTGCCCCAGGCCCCGTCGCGACCGAACCGGGTGGCGATCTCGCGGTGGTACGACGGCAGGTTGTCCTCGGTGAGCAGGTTGGTGATCATCGCGGCCTTGGCGGTCTCGGACAGCCTCGACTGCTCCGGCGCCCAGTCCTCCCCGCCCAGGAAGGCGAAGTCGCGACCCTCGCTCCACGGCACGTAGTCGTGCGGGTGCCACTCCTGCGCCATGCCCAGGTGGCGGTCGAGGTTCTCAGCGACGACGGGTTCGAGCTGCTCCAGCAGGTGGTTCGTCGTGCTCACGGGTGCTCCCTCGCTCGGCTAGTCAGCGAGCGTACGCCCCATCCGCGCGAGCAGCCGCTCCTGCCGCGGCGCCCCTGGCGACGCCGGGATCGCCGGCTTGCACGCGCCCTGCGAGTAGAGGTTGTCACCCAGGGTGTCGACGCTGCGCTCGAGGTCGTCCATCTCGGTCTCGATCCGCGTGTCCCGCCACCCCGCCACCCCGACACCCGCCACCCTGCCTGGCGGGCCTAGGTCGCGATTGAAAGAATCCGACACGTGCCCGCCCGGCCGATCGACCCGGAGGTGCCCGCCCACCTGCGGGACGCGCAGGGTTTCAGCCCGCCGATCCACCGCTACGAGCCCTCCGAGGACCTCGCGACGCTCGTACGCCGGCACTGGCTGCCGGTCTGGGACCTGGCCGACGACCGCGAGACCGTGCAGCGGGTGCTGCAGTACCCCGTGCCGGTCCTCGTGGTCGGTCCGGAGAACGCCGTCCTCAGCGGCCCGCGCACCGGCCTCTCGACCCAGCGGCTGGCCGGTTCGGGCTGGGCGGTCGGCGTCCTCTTCCAGCCCGCGGCCGGCTTCCTGCTCACCGGGCGACCGGTGCGCGAGCTGCTGGACACCGTCGTGGACGCGAGCACGGTCGCCGCTGTGCACGACAGCGGTCTGGTGCCGGCGCTGCGCGAGGTCATGGGCCGCGACCCCGGCGACGCCGCCGCCCGCCAGCGAGCGGTCGCGCTCGTCGAGGCGACGCTCCGGGCGCTGCTGCCGGTCGACGAGGAGGGCCTGCTGGTCAACGACCTGCTGCAGCGCGTCGAGGACGACTCCGACCTGCTGAGGGTGGACCAGCTCGCCGACGGCCTCGGCATGAGCGAGCGGACCCTGCAGCGGCTGTGCTCCCGTCGTATCGGCATCGGCCCCAAGTGGCTGGTCCAGCGGCGGCGGCTCCAGGAGGTGGCCGAGCGGCTCGCGCGCGACGGGACACCCGACCTCGCGGGCGTGGCCGCCGACCTCGGGTACGCCGACCAGGCGCACCTGACCCGCGACTTCCGCAAGGTCACCGGCCTCACGCCGGGCGAGTACGCCGCCGAGCCTCGTCCGCCCGCCGTGGGCTGACGCCGAGGGCCGACTAGGACACGTCCTGGCGGAGGGCGCGCAGGATGCCCGGCCCCGCGGCCAGGGCAGCCCAGCCGGCGAGCACCAGCGCGGCGGCGTACCACGACAACCGGACGTCGTCGGGCGAGGACCGCACGGTGTTGACCACCGCCTGCGTCGCCTCGGAGGGCAGGTAGGGCGCGACGTGCTCACGTCCGAAGTCGGTGGCCTTGATGGCGAAGCCCAGCACCGGCTCGACGATCCACGCCACCCCGACGCCGATCATCAGCGCGGCGACCTGGTTGGGGATCAGGATGCCGAGCCCGAGGCCGATGAGCGCCCACAGGCCGAGCACCAGCAGCGAGAGGGCCAGCGTGCGCAGGATCTCCGTCGACGGGAAGGGGTCCTCGCCGCGCAGGTTGAGCACCAGCGCTCCCACAGAAACCGAGCCGACCAGGCTGAGCAGTCCGTAGCCGCCGCCGATCACGAGGAGCGCGAGCACCTTCGCGAGCATCGCCCGGGCCCGCTTGGGCACGGTGAGGAACGTGGAGGTGATCGTCTTGTGGCGGTACTCCATGCCGATGCTGAGCACCCCGATGCACAGGAGCAGCAAGTAGGCGAAGCCGAGACCGCCGGTGTAGACGCTGTTGGCGATCTGAGTCGCGTCGCCGGTCGGCACTCCGCCCGGCCCACTTGCGGTCTCCAGCAGCGACTCGGAGGTGTAGAGGATGCCGAACAGCAACGACAGCCCCGCGCCGAGCACGAAGACGCCGATCGCCATCCCCCACCACAGGCGGGTGGTGAAGAACTTCAACAGCTCCGCGTGCACGCTCGCCAGCATCACGCCACTCCTTCGGTCGGGCCGGGCCCGAGGTTGCGGTTGGTCCCCGAGGTGAGCTCGAGGAAGAGCTCCTCGAGGTCGGCCGCCTTGCGGCTCAGCTGCCACACAGGGAGCCCGGCCTCGTGGGCGGCCTCGCCCACCAGCCGCAGGTCTTCGGTGCCGACGACGAGCTCGCCGTCACTGCCGGGCGTGGCCGTCAGCCCGCGGCCGGCCAGCGCCTCGGAGAGGCGGGCGGGGTCCGGCGTGCGCACGACCGCACCACCGCCGCCGCGCATGTCGGCCATCGCGCCCTGCTTGACCAGGACGCCGTTGGCGATGATCACGACGTCGTCGACGGTCTGCTCGACTTCCTGGAGGAGGTGGCTGGAGACCAGGATCGTCTTGTGCTGGTCGGTGCTCAGGTGACGCAGGAAGCCGCGCAGCCAGTGGATGCCCTCGGGATCGAGCCCGTTGGCGGGCTCGTCGAGGATGAGCACGCCCGGGTCGCCGAGCAGGGCGGCGGCGAGGGCGAGCCGCTGCCGCATGCCCAACGAGTAGGTGCCGGCGCGGCGGCGCGCGAAGGCGGGGATACCGGTCATCTCCAGCATCTCGTCGACGCGGGCGATGGGGATGCCGGCGGCGGTCGCGAGCACGCGCAGGTGGTCGCGACCCGAGCGGCCCGGGTGGAAGTTGGTCGCCTCGAGGGCGGCCCCGACGGTCCCCAAGGGGTCGGCCAGGTCCTGGTACGCCGTGCCGTCGATGGTCGCGCTGCCTGACGTCGGACTGACCAGCCCGAGCAGCATCCGCAACGTGGTCGTCTTGCCGGCGCCGTTGGGCCCCAGGAAGCCCGTGATGCGACCCGGCTCGACGGTGAAGGTCAGGTCGTCGACGGCCACGAAGGAGCCGAAGCGCTTGGTCAGACCCGTGATCTCGATGCGTCCGCCGGAGGTCATGGCGCAATCGTTCCACCCCGGCGGGTGGGTCTCGACGACCGGGTCACCGCGGGGTCAGACCGCCCAGCGCACGGCTTCCTCGACCGAGTCGGCCAGTGGCGAGATGCCGCGCAGGTCGGGCCGAGACGCGAGCAGCGCGCTCACCCGGGAGGCGAAGCGCACCGTCGTCTCGGTGCGGCGGGCCTCCCAGCGCTCGAGGTCGACGTCGATCACGCCCTCCCCAAGACGATGGAATCCCTGGTCGCCCGGGTGACATCTCTGTTACGCCTGTGACGCGCGCTGCATGACGCGCTCCATGACGCGCTTTGTGACGGGCTCGTGACCTGCGGCCCGTAGGGTTCGCCGCGTGAGCCGCCGGACCAAGTCGCGCCTCGTCCTGGTGCTGCTCGTCCTCTTCCTCAACTTGCCGCTGGCCCACTCGACCTGGACCCGCTACCGCGTGCAGAGCAGCGGCGAGCAGGTCACGGCCACGGTCGTCGAGGACGAGGTGCTCGGCGACGAGTCGGACCCGGCCTACTGGATCCGCTACCGGCTCCCCGAGTCCGCGGTCCGCGACGGCACCGACGATGCCCTCCTCGAGCAGAACCGTGAGGTCACCCGCGAGGCGTACGACGAGGCCGTCTCCGCGCAACGGATCGGTGTCCGGGTCCTCGACGGCCAGCCGCTGACCTCGCGGGCCGCCGGCCAGGTCACGGCGTACGCCGGGCTGTGGTTCACCCTGGTTGCCGATCTGCTGCTCCTCGGCTTCCTCTTCGTGCTGTGGCGGTTCGGACGGTTCGGCAGGCCCGAGCTGCTGCGCCTCGAGGCGGTCGGCGACGTGCGTACGTCGTCGGGTGAGCCCGCCGTCGTCGACGAGGACGACACCGGCGTCATCGAGGTGACCGGCGACGTCGTCGAGGTCACCGACCACGACGTCCTGCTGCTCGCCGGTCGCCGCCGGGTGGTGGTGGTGCTCGACGGACGCGCCGTGCTGGCCGGTCCCGGCGAGCGCGCGACCGCCCGCGGGCGGCTGCTGGTCTGAGCCGGACCGGGTCCCGGGATTCGGGACCGTCACCGTGCGGATGTCACGATGGAGGCATGCCGACGACTCTCGGGGACTTCAAGGCGACCTCGCTCGACGGTCGCGAGATCGATCTGGCGGACTACGACGGCCAGGTCGTCCTGGTGGTCAACACCGCGTCGGAGTGCGGGCTGACCCCGCAGTACCAAGGCCTCCAGGAGCTCTACGACTCCTTCGCCCCGCGCGGCTTCACCGTCCTCGGCTTCCCGTGCGACCAGTTCGGCCATCAGGAGCCGGGCGACGAGGCGGAGATCGCGAGCTTCTGCGAGCGGAACTACGGCGTCACCTTCCCGATGTTCGCCAAGATCGACGTCAACGGCGACGACGCCCACCCGCTGTTCCAGTGGTTGCGCTCCGAGAAGACCGGCGTGCTCGGCGACAAGATCAAGTGGAACTTCGCCAAGTTCCTGGTCGGCCGCGACGGCCAGGTCATCAAGCGCTACGCGCCGACGACCGAGCCCGCCAAGCTCGCCGGCGACGTCGAGGCCGCGCTCGCCGGCTGAGGTCGGCTGTCGTCCCACCGCGCCGCTACGCGACGTCACGAAGCAGTGAGACGAGGGCGAACCGCAACCCACGACCGTTTCGACCATTACTTGCTCGTAACCCGGCAGCCGGGACAAGGTGGCCGACATGTCGGTGACCGCGTCGTCGTACTCCATCACCATGCGTCTGCACACGGCGCCCGACCACGGGATCGTCGGGGCCGTGGCGACCGCGATCAGCCACGCGGGCGGGATCGTGACCGCGATCGACGTCACCGAGTCGCGCCATGACCGGCTGGTCCTCGACGTCACCTGCTCGGCCAGCGACTCCGAACACTCCGAGAAGCTGGTCGCCGCGGTCGACGTGGTGCCGAGCGTCGAGGTCTACAAGGTCAGCGATCGGACCTTCCTGCTGCACATCGGCGGCAAGATCGAGGTCAACTCCAAGGTGCCGCTCAAGAACCGCGACGACCTGTCGATGGCCTACACGCCCGGCGTCGGGCGGGTGAGCATGGCGCTGTACAACAACCCCGCCGACGTCTCGCGCCTGACGGTCAAGGGCAACTCCGTCGCCGTCGTCACCGACGGGTCGGCGGTGCTCGGGCTCGGCAACATCGGTCCGGGGGCCGCGCTGCCGGTCATGGAGGGCAAGGCGGCGCTGTTCAAGCGGTTCGCCAACATCGACGCCTGGCCGATCTGCCTGGCCAGCCAGGACACCGACGAGATCGTCAAGGCCGTCGAGATGATCGCGCCGGGCTTCGGCGGCATCAACCTCGAGGACATCGCGGCGCCGCGGTGCTTCGAGATCGAGGCGCGACTGCGCAAGTCGCTCGACATCCCCGTCTTCCACGACGACCAGCACGGCACCGCGATCGTCGTCCTCGCCGCGCTCACCAACGCGCTGCGCTGCGTGAAGAAGGAGCTGAAGGACGCCCGCGTCGTCGTCTCCGGCGGCGGTGCCGCCGGCTCCGCGATCGTCTCGCTGCTGATGGCGGGCGGCGCCACCGACGTGGTCGTCTCCGACATCGAGGGTCTGCTCTGCGTTGACGACGAGTCGCTGGCCCCCGCGAAGGCCGACCTCGCCCGGCGTACCAACCCGCGCAAGGTCCGCGGGACGCTGCGCGACGGCCTCCAGGGCGCCGACGTCTTCATCGGCGTCTCGGCCCCCAAGATCCTCGAGCCCGAGTGGATCAAGGAGATGGCCCCTCAGTCGGTCGTCTTCGCCCTGGCCAACCCCGACCCCGAGGTCGACCCGTCCGAGGCCGAGAAGTACGCCGCCGTGGTGGCCAGCGGCCGCTCCGACTACCCCAACCAGATCAACAACGTGCTGGCCTTCCCCGGCGTCTTCCGCGGCCTGCTCGACGCCCGCGCCTCCGAGATCACCACCGACATGCTGCTGCGGGCGGCGTACGCCATCGCCCACGTGGTCGGCGACGACGAGCTCAACCCCAACTTCATCATCCCGTCCGTCTTCCACCCCGACGTGCCCAAGCGGGTCGCGGCCGCGATCTCGGGGAAGTCCGCCGACTGAAGGGTGGGGAGATTCCCCGATCGACCGGGGCATCTCGGTCTGGACGGGCAGGGTGTTGCCCCCCGAGCGCGAGAAGTGCCCGTCAAGCGCCCGTCGTACTCTCTCGCCATGGCCGCTCACGACACCCGCATGCTCCTGCTCGGGGCCGTGGCGATGTTCGAGCCGGTCAACGGCTACCAGATCCGCCGCGAGCTTCTCTCGTGGCAGGTCGACAGGTGGGCCAACGTCAACCCCGGGTCGATCTACCACGGGCTCGGGACGCTGACGTCGGAAGGTTTCCTCGCGCGCACCGACCTGCGCGACGGCACCCGTGAGGTTGCGGTCTACGAGGTCACGCCCGAGGGACGCACGCTGCTCGAGCGGTCGCTGCTGGCGGCGCTGGAGACGGTCGATCCCTACGACCGGGCGGCGTTCACGATCGCCTTCGGGCTGCTGCCGCTGCTGCCCAGGCGCGACGTGCTCGGCGCCCTGGTGGCCCGGCGGGCGGCGCTGGAGCGCGCGGTGGACGAGTTCGTGCGCGGCAAGGACGACCCGGTGAACGGTCCGCCGCACGCCCGGCGCGGTTGGGTGCTGTGGCTGGACCTCGCGATCGCCGAGCTGGGTTGGCTGCGCGAGACCATCGACGAGATCAAGGCCGGACGGCTGCGTTTCGCGGCCGGCGAGGACTGGGGCTGGCAGCCGCCGGCCGACGATCCGGGGCACCAGATGACACTGGACCGGGAGAAATATCGCGCGCTTCTCGGCCGCTGACGTGTCACTCTCGCCGGTGTGCCCACGTCCCTGACCTTGTCCGACCACCTGGCCGGACTACGCGCTGCGGTGTCGGCCTTCGCCGCCCACGCCGATCGCGCGGGGCTCGAGGCCGAGGTGCCGACCTGCCCGGAGTGGACCGTACGCCGCCTGCTCGCACACCAGGGGATGGTGCACCGCTGGGCGGCGGCGTCGCTGCGCGGCGAGCGCGTGGAGGCGGAGGCCTTCGAGCGCGAGGGGATGGACCACCCGGACCCGATCGGGTGGCTGCGCGCCGGCGCGGAGGGCGTCGTGGCCGCGATCGAGGCGGCCGACGATGACGTGCGGACGATCGTGTTCCTCAACGACGCCCCACCGCCGCGACGGTTCTGGGCCCGGCGCCAGTGCCACGAGACGACGATGCACGCCGTCGACGCCCTGAGCGCGTCGCTCGGTCGCCGGCCGCGCGCGGCCGACACGTGGATCGATCCACTGCTGGCCCGGGACGGCATCGACGAGCTGCTCGGCGGCTTCCTGACCCGCAACCACTCGCGCCTGCGGTGCGAGGACCCGACGACCGTGCTGGTCGTGCCGACCGATGCCGACGAGTCCTGGCGCCTCGACGTGAGCCTCCGGCCGGCGGTGACCACCCGGCGTACCTCCGCTCGCGAAGCCGGCGACGACGAGGCGGACGTGGTGCTCCGCGCACCGTCGGTCGCGCTCTACCTCGCGCTGTGGAACCGCTCCGACGAGGTCGAGGCAACCCCCGACCTCGCCGACCTGTGGCGCAGCCAGTCGACGGTCACCTGGTCCTGACCCCACCGATGACTCTCGCTGTCGGCGCGAGTCCGAAGACCGGGAACGAACATCCGACGAGGATCGTTTGACACCGGAGTGTTCAACGTTGAACACTCGATGCTTCGGAACGACGACAGGGGAGCGCATGATCACCGCACGAGGACTCGTGCAGACCTTCCACACCGGACAGGGCAAGAACAAGAAGGACGTCCAGGCCGTCGACGGCGTCGACCTCGACGTCGCCGAGGGCGAGGTGGTCGGCTTCCTCGGCCCCAACGGGGCGGGCAAGACCACGACCCTGCGGATGCTGGTGACGCTGCTGCGTCCGACGGCCGGCACCGCCACGGTCAACGGCTACGACATCGTCGAGGAGGCGGTGCAGGTACGCCGCTCGATCGGCTACGTCTCCCAGGCGGGCTCGACGTTCTCGTCGGCCCGCGCGGGTGAGGAGGTCATGGACCACGGGATGCTGTACGGGATGTCCAAGGCCGACGCCGTACGCCGCGGCCAGCAGCTCTTCGACGAGCTGCAGCTCGAGGGCCTGTGGGAGCGGATGCCCAAGAACATGTCGGGCGGCCAGAAGCGCCGGCTCGACATCGCGATGGGGCTGATCCACGACCCGACGCTGGTCTTCCTCGACGAGCCGACGACCGGCCTGGACCCGCAGGCGCGGGCCAACCTCTGGGAGCACATCGCCAAGCTGCGCAGCGAGCGCGGCGCGACGGTCTTCCTGACCACCCACTACCTCGACGAGGCCGACGCGCTCAGCGACCGGATCGTCATCATCGACCGCGGCAGGATCGTCGCGTCCGACACCAGTGACAACCTCAAGTCGCAGGTGGCCGGCGACCTGGTCATCCTCGAGGTCTCGAGCGACGACCAGGTGACCCCGGCTGTCGAGCGGCTGCGCACGCTGTCTGGTGACGTCGACGTCGACGGTCGGCACGTCCGCGGCCGGGTCGAGCGTGCCGGTCGCGCCATCCCCGGGCTGATGCGCGACCTGGAGGCCGGCGGGGTGTCCCTCGACTCGATCGAGGTGCACCGACCGACGCTCGACGACGTGTTCCTCACCCTGACCGGCCGGTCGCTGCGCGACGCCGAGTCCGAGCAGGCCGGTGACCAGGACGACGACGAGCAGAAGGCTGATGAGATGGAGACAGGGGTGCCGGCATGACGACGTCGACGACCAACCCCACCCTCGGCAGTGCCGGCACCGGACGCAGTCGCGTCACCCTGGCCGAGCCGAGCTTCTGGCGGTCGACGTTCGTCGTCTTCCGCCGCCAGATCCGGATGAACCTCCGCAACCCCGCGTGGGTGCTCATCGGGATCATGCAGCCGGTGCTCTACCTCTTCCTCTTCGGGCCGCTGCTCAAGCCGATCGTGAGCCAGTTCCCCGGGGCGCCGGACAACGAGTTCACCTTCCTGGTGCCCGGTCTGCTGGTGCAGCTCGGCATGTTCGGGGCGTTCTTCGCCGGCTTCGGGCTGATCGCCGAGTGGCGCGAGGGCGTCGTCGAGGCGGAGCGGGTGACGCCGGCGTCGCGGGTGGCGCTGCTCGCCGGGCGCCTGATGCGCGACATGGCCCAGCTGCTGGTGCAGGCGCTGATCCTGGTCGGACTGGGCCTGGTGATGGGCATGCGCGGCGACGCGGGCGGCATCGTCTTCGGCCTGGCGCTGACCCTCATGGTGGGCGGTGCGTGCGCGGCCGCCTCCAACGCGCTGGCGTTGACGACCAAGTCCGAGGACGTGATGGCGCCCGTCATCAACATGGTGATGATGCCGGTGCTGCTGCTCAGCGGGATCATGCTGCCGATGACGCTCGGCCCCGAGTGGCTCCAGCGGGTCAGCGACTTCATGCCGTTCCGGTGGATCACCGACGCCGTGCGCGGCGGCTTCGGCGGTGACTTCCCCGGCAACAGCCTCTTCTGGGGCACCGGCTGGGCGGTCGTGCTCTTCGTCCTGGCGCTCTGGTGGGGGACGTCGACCTTCCGCAAGGAGAACAGCTAGTCGCATCCGGGCGGTGGTCTCGACTAGCCGCTCGCTCCGCTCGCTGCTCGACCACCGGTGGCTGCTCGACCACCGGTGGCTGCTCGACCACCGGTGGGTCTCGACTAGCCGCTCGCTCCGCTCGCTGCTCGACCACCGGTGGCTGCTCGACCACCGGTGGGTCTCGACTAGCCGCTCGCTCCGCTCGCTGCTCGACCACCGGTGGCTGCTCGACCACCGGTGGGTCTCGACTGGCCGCTCGCTCCGCTCGCTGCTCGACCACCGGTGGCTGCTCGACCACCGGTGGTCGAGCGGAGTCGAGACCACACCGCCTAGCTGGCCGACTCCGAGGCGTACAGCGCGGCCCCCACGACGCCGGCGCGGTTGAGCAGGGTGGCGGGGATGATCCGGGTCCGCAGGTCGAGCAGCGGCAGGAACTCCTCGGAGCGCTTGCTCACCCCGCCGCCGACGACGAAGAGGTCGGGGGAGAAGAGCGCCTCGACCTTGCTGTAGTAGCGGTCGAGCCGCTCCGCCCACTCCTCCCACGAGAGCTCCTCGCGCTCGCGGGCGCTGTTGGCCGCGCGGGACTCCGCGTCGTGGCCGTCGATCTCGAGGTGGCCGAGCTCGGAGTTGGGCACCAGCCTGCCGTCCATGATCATCGCCGACCCGATGCCGGTGCCGAGCGTGGTCACGATGACCAGACCCGGCACGCCACGTGCGGCGCCGTACCTCACCTCGGCCAGCCCCGCCGCGTCCGCGTCGTTGACGACGTGCACGTCGCGGCCAGTGGCCTTGGTGAAGAGCGCGTCGGCGTCGGTGCCGATCCAGGCCTCGTCGATGTTGGCCGCGGAGCGTACGACGCCGTGCTGGACGACACCGGGCACGGTCACCCCGACCGGGGCGTCGGAGTCGGCGAAGGCGCCGATCAGCTCGACGAACACCTCGGCCACCGCGTCGGGCGTCGCGGGCGAGGGTGTCTTGAAGCGCACCCGCTCCTCGGCGAAGTCGCCTTGGTCGAGGTCCACCGGCGCGCCCTTGATGCCGGTGCCGCCGAAGTCGATGCCGAAGGGGTGACCCGTCACACACGGCATCCTGCCACTTGACAAATGCAACCCTCTTGTCAAGTGGGTGTACAACTCCTACGGTGTTGTAAAGGTCTCGACTGCGCTCGACCACCGGTGAGCCCTCGTTCGACCACCGGTGAGACCTCGCTCGACCACCGGCTACTCGGAGGAACACATGACCGACCCCCTCATCCAGGACACCGTCGCCAACAGCACCGTCCCGCCAGGATCGACCGACACCTGGCGCGACAAGAAGCGCTACCTCTGGCTGATCGGACTGGTCGTGCCCAGCCTGGCGTTCGTGGGTTTCGGGATGCACGCGGTCACGGGCTGGGGCGTGTGGTTCTGGCTCGGCCCGATCGTGATCCTCGGCATCGTCCCCGCCATCGACCTGATCGCCGGGCTCGACCGCTCCAACCCGCCCGACGACGTGATCGAGGCGCTCGAGAACGACAAGTACTACCGCTGGATCACCTACCTCTTCCTGCCGATCCAGTACGCCGGCTTCGTCGGCGCGTTCTACCTCCTGGCCGAGAACCCCGCCGGGGTCGACCTGAGCGTCGTCGACAAGCTCGGCCTGGCCATCTCGATCGGCTGCATCGGCGGCATCGGCATCAACACCGCTCACGAGCTCGGCCACAAGCGCGAGGCGAACGAGCGGTGGCTCTCCAAGATCGCGCTGGCGCAAGTGGCGTACGGCCACTTCTACATCGAGCACAACCGCGGTCACCACGTCCGGGTCGCCACACCCGAGGACCCCGCGTCGGCCCGGCTCGGGGAGACCTTCTACGCGTTCTGGCCGCGCACGGTGTGGGGCTCCCTGAAGTCGGCGTGGCGTCTGGAGAAGCGTCGCTACGCGCGCAGGAAGCAGCACCCGTGGCGCCTCGGCAACGACGTGCTGAACGCCTGGCTGATGACCGCGGTGCTGTGGGGTGCGCTGATCGCCTGGCTCGGCGCCGGCATCGCGCCGTACCTCGTGCTCCAGGCGGTCGTCGGCTTCTCGCTGCTCGAGGTCGTCAACTACATGGAGCACTACGGGATGCTGCGGCAGAAGGTGGGCGTCGGTGACCGGCAGCGCTACGAGCGCGTGGACCCGTCACACTCGTGGAACTCCAACAACATCGCGACCAACGTGCTGCTCTACCACCTGCAGCGGCACAGCGACCATCACGCCAACCCGACCCGGCGCTACCAGGCGTTGCGCGACTTCGAGGAGTCGCCGGTGCTGCCGACCGGGTACGCCGGCATGATCGTCCTCGCGATCCTGCCGCCGGTGTGGCGCCGCGTGATGGACCCGCGGGTGCTGCGCCACTTCGACGGCGACGTGACCCGAGCGAACCTCCAACCGTCCAAGCGCGAGGAGCTGCTCGCGAGGTACGCCAAGTCCCCGGTGGTCGCCACCTCACCGGTGGTCGAGGAGGTCGCCGCCACCTCGACCACCGAGGAGGCTGAGGTGCTCGCCGCGCGCTGTCCCGGCTGCGGCTACACCTACGAGGTCGAGGCCGGCGACGAGCACGAGGGCTTCGCGGCCGGGACGGCGTGGGCCGACGTGCCCGCCGACTGGTGCTGCCCCGACTGCGGCGTGCGGGAGAAGGGCGACTTCGTGCCCGTCGATCGAGTGGACGCGTGAGCCCGTGAGCGAGGCCTCCATATGATCGAGGTCGTGACCGCCTCCCCCCAGATGCGCACCATGAACGAACGCGTCGTCGCCGCTGCCGCCGAGCTGACCTGCGAGGTCGGTTGGGCCAACGTGACGATGAGCAAGCTCGCCGACCGGGTCGGCGTGAGCCGGCAGACGGTCTACAACGAGATGGGCTCGAAGCCCGCGCTCGCCGAGGCCATGGTGCTGCGCGAGCTGGCGACCTTCCTCGCCGCGGTGGACCGCGCTTTCGACCAGCACCCCGACGACCTGGTCGACGCGATCCGCGCCGCCGTCAACGAGGTGCTGGTCGAAGCGGAGCGCAACGCGCTGTTGCAGGCGGTGGTGTCGTCGGCGTACGGCGCCGAGTCGGACCTGCTCCCCCTGCTGACCACGGAGTCGGACGCGCTCGTGCACACCGCTCACGCGGTCGTGGCGGGCAGGCTGGCGGCGTACGCCGTCGGCGTCGACGCCGTCCACCTCGATGCCGCCATCGACATGGTCGTGCGCACGGTGCTCTCGCACGTCATCCACCCGTCCGGACCTCCCGCGGAGACCGCCGAGAACATCGCCTGGCTGGCGGGGCGGGCGCTCAGACCCTGAGGCGTCCCTGCCGTTGCCGTTCCTCTCACCGGGTCTCGACACGCCCTTGCGCGACTTCGCAGGCTCAGTCGCGGGGCTGCTCGACCTCACCTCGCGACGCTGCCAGCTCCTCCGTCGCTGCCAGCTGCTCGGCGAGGAAGCGGCAGAGGGCAACCCGCTCGGCAAAGCAGTGCTCGTTGTCCGGGGTCGGGTCGGAGAGCAGGTCGTAGAGGAACGAGTCGAAGCCGCTGCGCAGCATCGCCGAGATCGCGAATCCCTCCCGGACCTGCTCGGGCGTCGTCGGGTCGCCCTCGGCGGCCAGCCCGGCGACGTACGCCGGCAGGATCGCGTCGGCGATCGCCGGCAGGTCGGACGCGGGGACGGTGCCCGCGTGCACGAGCCCGACCAGCAGCTGGCCGAGGTCGAAGCCCAGCGCGTGCGGCGTGCGCATGCCAACGTCGATCACGACGAACGTGCCCGGGTCGGACGCGGGGACGAGCAGGTTCTGCGGGGACGCATCGCCGTGCGGCATGGCCTGCGGCAGCGCGTCGAGGCGGTCGAGGAGCTCAGGGATCTGCTGGCCGAGCGCGACCAGCCGTGCCCGCAGGTCGGCGTGACCCGCGAGCCACGCGTGGGACCACAGCTCGTCGTCGCCGAGAGGACCGAGCCCACGTGTGACGACGGCGTCCTGGGCATACATCCTTAATGCGTAGCCGGGAGGGAACGGTCCGAGCAGCTCGGCGGTCCGCGAGCGCGCGTTCCACCGGCCGAGCAGCTCGGCGGCCCGGCGGTAGCGGTCCAGGTCCCACGGCGTCGCCGACTCCTCGACGTCCTCCATCCAGACGGCGAGCCGGTCGTCGCCGAGGTCGATGACACGGTGCAGCTCGGGGGCGCGCACGCCGGCCGGCAGCGACGCGAGCACCGCCGGCTCCCACAGGTCGAGCTCGATGCGCCAGGGGAACTCGGCCAGGAACTGCTCCTGGGACGAGGGCGGCAGCAGGTGCAGCACCGGCCAGTGCTTCGGGTGCTGCAGCACCTTGCAGAAGATCGACCAGCCCGGGTCCTGGGGACCGCGCAGCCGGTAGAGCCCTCCTGTCGCGGGCGAGCCGAAGCTGTAGCCCACGACCTCGAACGTCGCGCCCGCACCGTCGTGGCCGAGGGCCCGCGTCACCAGCTCGTCGAGCTCCAGGTCGTCGCCGAGGAGCTCGTCGAGCGAGTACGGCCTGGCCTGGCCGAGCTGGTCAGGTGTCCGTCCCAACGGATCTCCTCGGGCCTCTTGTCATGTCGGCAGTTGGTCAGGTTTCCTTACTGTCTCGTTGATAGTAAGGTTGCCTTATGACTGAGGTCAAGGGCGATTTCCCCGACCACATCATCAGCCTGCTCGGCCTGGTGATGGACGGGTTCCGCCGCGACATGCACGCCCGCATGTCGGGACGGGAGGGCCCGCCCGCCGCGCGCGGCCTCCGCGCCTCGCACATCCGGATGCTGTCCCTGATGCCGGCCGACGGCATGAGGGTCACCGACCTCGCCGAGCGCGTCGGCATGACCAAGCAGGCGCTGGGCGAGTTCGCCAACGTCCTCGAGGACCGCGGTCTCGTCGAGAGCCTGCGGGACCCGGCCGACCGGAGGGTGCGCATCCTCAAGCCCACCAGGCGCGGGCGTGCCGCCGTGGTCGCGGCAGAGAAGGTGATCAGCGCGATCGAGGCCGACTGGCAGGAGCGGCTCGGTCCGCGCAAGTGGGCGACCCTGCGCGCGATCCTCACCACGCTGCACAACGACTCCGAGGAGCGGCGTACGTCGGCGCCCTGACTGGTTGCCGACCACCACTAACCTGAGCAGGTGACGACCACGGGTTCGACGAGCAGCGTCGAGCTCTCCACTCAGCAAGGCCGGATGATCGTGCTGGCCGCCGTGCTCGGCTCCGGCCTCGCGATGCTCGACGGCAGCGTCGTCAACATCGCGCTCAGGACCATCGGCACCGAGCTCGACGCCAGCCTGGCCGAGCTCGTGTGGATCAACAACGGCTACCTGCTCACCCTCGCCTCTTTCATCCTGCTCGGCGGGTCGCTCGGCGACCGCTTCGGGCGACGGCGGATCTTCGTGATCGGCACGATCTGGTTCGCGTCGGCGTCACTGTTGTGCGGCATCGCACCCAATCCCGAGACGCTGATCGCCGCCCGCCTGCTGCAGGGCGCGGGGTCGGCGCTGCTCACGCCCGGCAGCCTCGCGATGATCCAGGGCGCGTTCCGGCCTGAGGACCGCGGTCAGGCGATCGGCACCTGGTCGGGGCTCGGCTCGATCTTCTTCGCCGTCGGCCCCTTCATCGGCGGTGCCCTGATCGACTACGCCTCCTGGCGCCTGATCTTCCTGGTCAACGTGCCGCTCGCGGCCGCGACGATCCTCGTCGCGAGGCGTTGGGTGCCCGAGACGCGCAACCCGGACACGACCCCGGGGCTCGACACGTTGGGCGCCGTCTTCGGCGCCCTCGCCCTCGGCGGCACGACCTACGCCCTCATCGAGTGGGGCAGCACCGCCGCCTGGTGGTCGGCGGCCGTCGGTGTTGCCGCGGCGGTCGCGTTCCTGCTGCGTGAGGCGCGCACCCGGCACCCGATGCTGCCGCTCACGCTCTTCGGCGACCGCATCTTCAGCGCCGCCAACCTGATGACGCTGCTGGTGTACGCCGCCCTCGGCGCGATCTCCTTCTTCCTCGTGCTGCAGCTGCAGACCGGGCTCGGGTACAGCGCGCTCCGCGCCGGTGTCGGCACCCTGCCGATCACGATCTGCATGCTGTTCCTGGCGGGCAAGGGCGGCAAGCTCGGCAGCCGGATCGGTCCGCGCATCCCCATGAGCGTCGGTCCGATGATGATGGCGCTCGGTGCCCTCTGGCTGACCGTCGTGAGCCGCGACGCGTCGTACTGGACCCACGTGCTGCCGCCCCTGACCCTCTTCGGGCTCGGGCTCGCCCTGATGGTCGCCACCCTGACCGCGACGGTGCTCGCGGCCGCACCCGACCGGCACGCCGGCATCGCCAGCGGCGTCAACAACGCCGTCGCCCGCGCGGGCTCGCTCCTCGCCGTCGCGGCGCTACCGCTCGCGGTCGGGCTCACCGGGGAGGAGTACGCCGACCCCGTCGCGCTGGACGCCGGCTTCGACAAGGCGATGCTGGTCTGCGCGGTCATGCTGGCCGCCGGTGGCCTCTTCTCCTGGCTGCTCATCAGGAACCCGAGGCTGCTCGGAGACCCGGAGAGCCTGCCCGCCTGAGCGGGGAGACCGGACGTTCTACGCGGAAGCATCCGTCAAGAAGAGCCAGGATCCGGCGAGGAGCTCGGCCGGTCACCCCGCGGCGAGGACCGCCAGCGCGTAGGCGCACTCGGGGTCCGCGTCGGCGTACCTGCTCCCGTCGGCGAGGGTGACGGCCCAGCCCTCGTCGGCGACAGCGAGCGCGACGAACCGGTCGCCCAGCATGGCGCGCAGCTGCTCCTCGCGCGGCAGCCAGACCACCTCGGCGGCCTCGATGGAGTCGAGGGCCCACTCGGTGGTGCCGTTGAAGCGGATCAGCAACCCCGACGGCAGCTGCGCGGTCTCGATGGTCATGTCGCTGATGACGAAGACCTGGTCGATGTCGCGGTCGGGGATGTGGAACCGGTCGCCGGCGGACGGGCTCCAGTCCTGGCCCGCTGCCGCCCTCGCCACGGCCAGCCGGGACGCGAGGTCGAGGGAGATCATGAACCAGCAGACGACGTAGTCACGCCCCCATTGTCCCGAACCCCTGGTGGGGCCTAGGCTCGTCCTGTCCGGTGCGTATGACGAAACAAGGTGCACGATGCGCAACACGTTGATCCGCCAGCCCTTCGGCCGCAAGAAGGACGCCGTCACGGCGCTGCGCCTGCTCGACGCCGCACGCTACGAGGTGCTGCCCACCAAGACGGTCGAGGAGAAGGTCCTCGCGTCGGTCCCCAAGGACGTCACCGTCACCGTGACCGCGTCGCCGTCCAAGCCGCTGGACGAGACGTTCACCCTCGCCGAGCGGTTCACTGCCGAGGGCTACACCGCGATCCCGCACATCGCCGCGCGGATGGTCACGGGCCGCAGCGAGCTCAGCGAGATCGTCGCGCGACTGAAGGAATCCGGTATCACCAAGATCTTCGTGCCGGGCGGCGACGCCTCTCCCGCCGGCGACTACAAGGAGGCCCTCGACCTGCTCGAGGACCTGACCGCGCTCGGCTCGCCGTTCGAGCAGGTCGGCGTCACCGGCTATCCCGAGTCGCACCCGACCATCCACGACGACCTGACCGTGCAGTCGATGTGGGACAAGCGCAAGCACGCCACCCACGTCATCTCCAATCTCACCTTCGACGCCGGCCTGATCAAGGACTGGCTGCACCGGTTGCGCCTGCGCGGCATCACCATGCCTCTCTACCTCGGCCTGCCCGGCCCCATCGACCGCGCCAAGCTGCTCAACATGGCCACCAAGATCGGCGTCGGCGACTCCACGCGGTTCCTGTCCAAGCAGAAAGGGCTCATGACCCGCCTGGTCGCACCCGGCGGCTTCACCGGCGAGAGCTTCCTCGCCAAGTGCGCCCCGACCCTCGGCGACCCCGAGGCGCTCGTCGAGGGACTGCACCTCTACACCTTCAACCAGGTCGCCGAGACCGAGACCTGGCGCCAGGACCTGATCAAGCGCCTGCAGGACCGCTAGCTGACGAGGTCGGCCAGGGCTCTCTCGAGCCCGGCGTGACCCGTGTCGACGACGGTCAGCGGGAGGCCGAGGATCTCCGCGGCCCGCTCGGCGAGGGCGTGCAGCTCGTCGTCGGGCTCCTGGGCCAGCCAGACCACGCGCGTGTAGCTCTTGAAGTAGTCCTCCCGCAGCTCCGGCCAGCGGTCCAGGCCAAGCTCACGCACGACCGTGCGGTGGAAGGACCGCACCAGGAAGTCGGTGAAGACGTAGGTCCCCGGCTGGTCCTCGAAGAACCTGGCCAGCCGGTCGGGCCCGGCGAAGACGTCGTAGCAGTGCAGCCCCGGCAGCCGCTCGAGGCCGAGCTCGGCGCAGACCGCGTCGAGCGCGCCGTACGTGCCGCAGTCGGCGTACCCGATCGCGATCTTGTCGTACGCCGGTTCGCGGCCGCCCAGCTCGGCGACCAGGCGGCGTACCTCGTCGGCGATCAGCTGGGGCTGGTTGTGCAGCAGCGGCGGCAGCGGATGCACGTCCATCGACCAGCCTCGCCGGGCCGCGATCTCCGCGGCCGGCTGGGCGAGCGCGCCGCAGGCGACCAGCGCGGTCCTGCTGCGCGCCGGGTCTGGTGCCCTTCGAGACGCCTCGTCCCTCGGTTCCTCAGGAACCGACGGTCGCTGCGCGACCTCCTCGACCACCGGGGAGGCGGCGATCCACTCGAGGGCTGGCTCCCCAGCCTCAGAAGGCGAGCTGCTCGACGAAGCGGTCGTTGAAGTCGGCCCGGTCGGAGAGCTCGACATAGGTCACCTCCTCGAGCAGGGCGATGGCCCCGGCCCGCTCACGCACCGACAGGAGCGCCATCTTGGCGCCCTCGCCGGCGACGTTGCCGGCCGAGACGATCCGCAGCACCGGGAGTGAGGGGACCAGACCGATCCGGACGGCTGAGGCGGGGGAGAGGTAGGAGCCGAAGGACCCGGCCAGCAGCACCTGCTGGACGTCACCGGCCTCCAGGCCGAGCTCGGTGAGCAGCAACGACCACCCGGTCGAGATCGCGGCCTTGGCGAACTGCAGCTCGCGCACGTCGCGCTGCGAGAGCACGACGCAGTCGCCGGGCTCCGCGTCGGGCGTGGGGCGATAGAGGACGAAGACGCGCTCCTCGCCGATCCGGGTGAGCCGGTCGGCCAACGCCGGGGCGACCTCCTTGGCCTGCTCCTCGGGGATGAAGCGGCCCGAGGAGTCGAGGACGCCGACCTTGACCAGCTCGGCGACGGCATCGACCAGGCCGGAGCCGCACAGGCCCTTGGGCTCGACGTCGCCGATCACCTGCAGGGTCACGGGTTCGGCGCCGTCGGGCAGGTCCGTGGCACTCAGCCGGATGACCTCGATGGCCCCGTCGGCCGCCCGCATGCCGCAGCGGATCGCACCGCCCTCGAAGGCGGGCCCGGCGGGCGCGGCCGTGGAGACGATGCGGTCGCCGTCGGTGAGCACGATCTCACAGTTGGTGCCGACGTCGATGAAGAGCCGCGTCCGCTTGTCACGGTCGATGCCGCTGGCGAGCATGCCGGCGACGATGTCGCCGCCGACGTACGCTCCGAGCGAGGGGAACAGGAACGCGCGCGCGCCCGGGTGCACCTCGAGTCCGAGCTCCGTGGCGGGCACGGGCGGGAACGTGGCCGTCGACATGACGAACGGCGCCACCCCGATCGGCTCGGGGTCGATGCCCAGCAGCAGCGCGGTCATCGTGGCGTTGCCGGCGATCGCGACCTCGTAGACGTGGCCGGGGTCGACGCCGCCCTCGGCGCACACCTCCGCCGCCAGCTCGCGCAGCGTCGCGGCGGCGGCCTCCTGCAGGCGCGGCAGCGCCTCAGGGTCCATCATCGTGGCGGAGATGCGGGTGATGACGTCGCCGCCGAACGGCTGCTGCTTGTTGAGCATCGACGAGACGGCGACGGGCGTGCCCGTCTCGAGGTCGAGCAGGGTGGCCACGACGGTGGTGGTGCCGAGGTCGTAGGCGATGGCGTAGCGGATCTTGGAGGTGTCGCCGACCTCGACGTCGATGAGCGCCTCGTCGCTGATGACGGCGGTCACCTTGAAGTCGTCGCGACGCAGCACGGTCGGCAAGGTGCGCAGCACGGCCAGGTCGACGGTGAGCTCGAGGTCGTCGATGGCGTCGAGCAGCCGCACCAGGTCGGTGCGCTGGTCGGCCAGGGTGGGCTCGGCGAGCTCGACGTACCGCTTCTGCAGGCCCGGCCGCAGGATCACCTGCCGACCCACGCCCACGGTGGCGGCCTTGGGCCGGGTGGTGAGCGGGGGCACGTCGACGGTGAGGTCGCGCGTCGCGGAGACCAGGCAGGCCAGCCGCCAACCCGCCGCGAGCTGGTCGGGCGTGAAGGTCTTGGCGTCGTGCCGGCTCACCGGGATCTCGTGGCGCTGCCCATTGATGGAGCCGACCACGTTGTCGATCTGGATCTTGCACTTGTGGCAGGTGCCGTGGCCTCCGCAGGTGGAGTCGATGGCGATGCCGTTCCACGACGCGGAGTCGAAGACGGTGACACCCGGTGGCACGCGGATGCTCCGCGGCGCGGGCGCACCCGCGACAGAGAACGTCAGGTCGACGCGAGCCGGACTGCCGAGCTGGTCGGCGCCGTCCGCTCCCTCGGACCCCGGGGCCGCCGGGGCCGGGGCGATGAGTCCTTCGCGGCGGAGGTCGTCGGTCACGAGCTCGCTGCGACCGCCGTCTTCGCCCGGTGCCGCGCGATCCAGTTCGTGCCCCAGTCGTCGTTGTTCAGGATCAGGTCGGCGGCGCGCACCGCCTCGACGACCTCGGGGGTGCGGGCGTCCATGATCGCGCTGGTCAGGCCGTTTGCCATGGCGATCGGGAGGTACGTCGCGTTGAGGGCGTGCCGGCCGGGCATGCCGAACGACACGTTGGACGCGCCGCACGTCATGTTCAGGCCCCAGGTGTCGCGGATGGCCCGCATGCACTCCAGGGTGACCAGCGAGGTCGAGGTGTCCGCGCCGATCGGCATGGCCAGCGGGTCGATCACGATGTCGGCCATCGCGATGCCGTACTCCTTGGTCGCCACGTCGACGATCTTCTGGACCAGGCGGAGGCGCTTCTCGGCCTCCATGGGGATCTCGTCGTGGTCGTTGGGCAGGGCGATCACCGCGGCGTCGTACTTCTTGACCAGCGGGAGGATCGCCTCCATCCGGTCGTCCTCGGCGGTGATCGAGTTGACCAGCGCGCGGCCCTTGTAGACCGACAGGCCTGCCTCGAGCGCCTCCACGACGGAGGAGTCGATGCAGATCGGCAGGTCGGTGAGCTCCTGGATCATGGTGATCGCCTTGGCCAGCAGCTCGGCCTCGTCGGTCAGCGGCACGCCCATGTTGCAGTCGAGGACGTCGGCGCCGCCCTCGACCTGCGCCTTGACGTCCTTCTCGATCGCCGACAGGTCGCCGGCGCGCAGCGCCTCCTGGAAGATCCGGCGGCCGGTGGGGTTGATCCGCTCACCGATGACCGTGAAGGGCCGGTTGTGGCCGATCACGACCTCCTTCGTCTCGGAGCGGATGACCGTCTCGAGGGTCTCGACAGGCTCGACCGCCGAAGACGCGGCCATCAGGCGTTCACCAGGGAGCGCTTCTGGAAGAGCAGGTCCTTGGCGCGCTTGACGCAGGCCGACGCGTCGGCGGCGTACCCGTCGGCGCCCACGGCGTCGGCGTACTCCTGGGTGACGGGGGCGCCGCCCACCATCACGATGACCTGGTCGCGCAGACCGGCCTTCTGGAGCGAGTTGATGTTGGCCTTGAACATCGGCATCGTCGTGGTGAGGAAGGCCGAGAAGCCGACGATGTCGGGCTGGTGCTCCTCGATCGCGGCGACGAACTTCTCGGGAGCGACCTGCACGCCGAGGTCGATGACCTCGAAGCCGGCGCCCTCGAGCATGATGTTGACGAGGTTCTTGCCGATGTCGTGGACGTCGCCCTTGACCGTGCCCATGAGGAACTTGCCGACGGTCTCGACGCCGGTCTCGGCGAGCAGCGGGCGGAGCACCTCCATCGCGCCGGCCATCGCGCGACCGGCGATGAGCATCTCGGGCACGAAGAAGTCGCCGCGCTCGAAGCGGGCGCCGACCTCCTCGAGGGAAGGGATGAGCGCGTCGAAGAGCAGGCTCTGGGGCTCCATGTTCAACGCGAGCGCCTCGTGGGTCAGCTCGAGGACGCGCGGGGCGTTGCCCAGCAACGTCTCGTCGTAAAGACCTTGGAGGATCTCCTGCTCGTTCATGCTGCTCCTGCCTTCCCTAAGAGTGTGGAGAGTTTGTCGGACTGGGTGATGAGCAGCCGGCCCATCGGAGCGAGGCGCTCCTCCAGGCGGGCGGTGGGGCCGGAGACGCCGAGAGCGGCGATGACCCGCCCCGCCCGGTCGCGCACGGGAGCGGCGATCCCGGTGAGGCCGACCTCGAGCTCGTCGACGGTGGTGGCGTAGCCGCGGCGACGCACCATGGCCAGCACCTCCTCGAACCGGGCGGCGTCGGTCTCGGTGTGCGCGGTCACCGCGGACAGGACCCGCGGCACCTCCAGCGCGCCGAAGGCGTAGAGGACCTTGCCCAGTGCGGAGGAGTGCGGGGGTACGTCGACCTGGGTCCAGTCCTGCGTCCCTAGCAGGAAGCGGGAGTCGACCTGCGCGACGTGCAGGACCCGGTCGCCGCGGGGGACGCCGAGGTTGACGGTCTCGCCGGTCTCGTCACCGAGGGTCTCGAGCACGGTGCGGGCCAGGTGGGTCAGGTCGCCCCAGGGGTCGTGCCGGGCGGCGTACTGGTCGAAGAGCCGGCCGGCGACGTAGCTGCCGGTCTCGACCCGCTCGACCAGCTCGGTGCGCTCGAGGGCGGTGAGCAGGCGGGACGTCGTCGACTTGGGCAGCGCGCACTCCTCGGCCAGGACCGCGAAGGAGACCGGTTCGTCGGCGCGGACTACGGTCGCGACGAGGAGGGCGGCCCGGTCGACCGCCTGCGTTCCACCCGTCGTGCTCACCTGTGACCTACCTTGCTTGACCTGATCGAGCGTACCGTTCCATGATACGGAACTGTCGTTCCACATCATGAGGCCCGATATCGAACAGGGTCAAGTGCGCGAGAGAGAGAAGCCCTGATGTTCCGCAACAAGATGCCCCGCTACGAGATCCTCTCCGAGGACGCGATGGCCACGCTGGACAAGGGCTGGCGCCGGCTCATCACCGAGATCGGCGTCGAGTTCATGGACGACCGTGCGCTCGACCTGTTCCGCAAGAACGGCCAGAAGGTCGAGGACAACAAGGTCTTCCTCGACCCCGACTTCGTGCTCGAGCAGGTCGCCAAGGCGCCGCGCGAGTTCGACATCCAGGCCCGCAACCCCGAGAACAACGTGCACATCGGCGGCGACGCGATGGCCTTCAGCGCGGTCTACGGCCCGCCGTTCGTGCGCGAGGGGGAGGTACGCCGCGACGCTACCTTCGACGACTTCCAGCGCTTCGCCAAGCTCGCGCAGTCGTTCCCCGTGCTCGACTCCGCCGGCGGCGTGGTCTGCGAGCCCAACGACACCCCGCTCGACTCGCGGCACCTCGACATGATCCGGGCGCTGCAGACGCTCACCGACAAGATCTACATGGGCAACGTCGTGTCCGGCGTCAACGCTGCCGACACCATCGCGATGTCGTCGATCCTCTTCGGTTCCCGCGAGGCCATCGAGGAGACCCCGGCCACGATCTCGCTGATCAACTGCAACTCGCCGCTGCGCTGGGACGACCGCATGCTCGAGGCGCAGTTCGAGTACTCCGCGGCCAACCAGGCCGTCGTGCTCACCCCGTTCATCCTCATGGGCGCGATGTCGCCGGTGACCATCCCGGCCGCGCTCGTGCAGCAGATCACCGAGGCGCTCTCGGGCATCGCCCTCTCCCAGCTGATCCGGCCGGGCTCGCCGACGGTGTTCGGCTCGTTCCTGTCCAACATCGACATGCAGTCGGGCTCGCCGACGTTCGGCACGCCGGAGTCCGGCATCGGCCTGCTGTGCACCGGTCAGATCGCCCGCCACTTCGGCCTGCCGTTCCGCACCGGCGGCGGCCTGACGTCCTCGCAGGTCCCCGACGCCCAGGCCGGCTACGAGGCGCTGATGACGATGATGCCGACGTTCCTCGCCGGAGCCAACTGGGTGATGCACTCCGCGGGCTGGCTCGAGGGTGGCCTGGTGGCCGGTTTCGAGAAGTTCATCGTCGACATCGAGCTGCTCCAGATGCTGCAGCACGAGTTCACGCCGATGGAGATCGACGAGGCCTCCATGGCCTTCGACGCCCACGAGGAGGTCGGCCACGGCGGGCACTTCCTGGGCGCCATGCACACCATGGAGCGGTTCCGGACCTGCTTCTACCGGCCGCTGCTCTCGTCGTCGGAGAACTACGAGCGCTGGAACCGCAACGGTGGTCTCGACACCGCGGCGCGCGCCACGAAGATCTACCAGGACAAGCTCGAGGCCTACGAGCCGCCGCCGCTCGACGACGCGATCGCCGCCGAGCTCGACGAGTACGTCACCCGCCGCCGCGCCGAGCTGGGTGACTGATGCCTGACGAGCTCGCCAGCCCCAGTGACCCGCACGGCGGTGGCACGAGCGGCTCCGCGCGGGAGTGCGTGCTGACGGTCATCTGCGACGACCGCCCGGGCATCGTCCACGAGGTCTCGGGCTTCCTGGTGCGCCACTCGGCCAACATCGTGGAGAGCCAGCACTTCGACGACCTGCAGACGCGCCGCTTCTTCATGAGGGTGCGGTTCGAGGCCACGTCCGGGCTGCTCGACCCCGTCGCGCTGCGCCAGGACTTCGTCGCGGTGGCCGAGAAGTTCGGGATGGAGTGGGAGCTGTGGGACACCGGCGTCCCCTACCGCACCCTGCTCATGGTCTCCCAGCACCTGCACTGCCTCAACGACCTGCTCTTCCGGTGGTCCACTGGGTCGCTCAACATCGAGATCCCGGCGATCGTGTCCAACCATCAGGACGCCAAGCGCCTGGCCGACATCTACGAGCTGCCCTTCCACCACATCCCGGTCACCGCGTCCACGAAGGCCTCCGCCGAGCGCCAGCTCTCCGAGCTCGCCGACGAGCACGCCGTCCATCTCATCGTGCTGGCGCGCTACATGCAGATCCTCAGCGACGACCTGTGCACACGATGGTCGGGGCGGATCATCAACATCCACCACTCCTTCCTGCCGAGCTTCAAGGGCGCCAAGCCCTACCACCAGGCCTTCGAGCGCGGGGTCAAGCTGATCGGCGCGACCGCGCACTACGTCACCGCCGACCTCGACGAGGGCCCGATCATCGAGCAGGACGTGCTCCGGGTCGACCACCGGCTCCAGCAGGACCAGCTGGTCGCGGCCGGTCGCGACGTCGAGGCGCAGGTGCTCTCGCGTGCACTGCGCTGGCACGCCGAGTCGCGGGTGCTGATGAACGGGCACCGGACTGTGGTCTTCACCTGAGACGAGTGGTCCCGACTATCCGCTCGCTTCGCTCGCTGGTCGACCAACGGAGCAGACCCGTGGTGACACGTTGCGTCATGAGGTCTACGGTTGCGTCATGAGCAACGGGTCCGGCGGCGCGACGAACGGCTCCCACGGTGCCGGGGCGGTCCAGTCGGTCGATCGGGCGCTGAGCATCCTGGAGACGCTGGCCCGCAGCGGTGAGCTGGGCGTGACCGAGCTGGCGCAACGGCTCGACGTGCACAAGTCGACTGCGTTCCGGTTGGTCGCCACCCTGGAGGGGCACGGGCTCGTCGAGCAGACCGAGGACCGCGGCAAGTACCGCCTCGGCGTCGGGCTGCTGCGGCTGGCAGGTGCGACGACGGCCCGCCTCGACGTGGTGCAGGAGGCCCGGTCGATCTGCCGCAAGCTCGCGGCCGACACCAACGAGACCGTCAACATCGCCGTGCTCGCCGACCACTCGGCGCTCTACCTCGACCAGGTCGCCGGCTCGAGCGCCCTCCAGTCGCACAACTGGGTCGGCCAGCACATCCCGCTGCACGCCACCAGCAACGGCAAGGTGCTCCTCAGCTGGCTGGAGCCCGAGGAGCAGACGCGCGTCCTCGGCGCGCTGCCGGCCTACACCACGCTGACGATCACCAAGAAGGGCGAGCTGCGCAAGGAGCTCGAGAAGGTGCGGGAGACCGGCTACGCACTCGCGGTCGACGAGCTGGAGGTCGGCCTGACCGCGGTCGCGGCGCCGATCCGCAACGCGCACGGCGACGTGATCGCCTCGATGAGCGTCAGCGGTCCCACCTTCCGCCTCGACGAGGAGCGGCTGCCCCGGGTGATCGACCTGCTGGTCGAGGCCGCCGTCGAGGTCTCCCACCGCCTCGGCTGGGGACATCGCTGAGACAGCCCTCGGGCTGACGTCTCAGGCAAACCAACCTCGCGAGCGCGCTGCTGTCGGTGCTTGCGGTCCCTCACAGGTGTCTCGCGCTGGGCCAGAGGTGCTCGAGGTCGACGTCGGGGAAGCGGGCCGCGACGGTGTCGTACACGCACCTGAAGTGCGCGGCCATCTCGGCGACGAGGTCGTCAGGCAGCGGCGAGCCCTTCGGGGAGGCGTTGACGACCTGGCCCAGCTCGGGCTCGTGGAAGGAGATGCCCAGTCTCGCGCAGAGATCAGCGAGCACGTCGCGGTCGAAGAGCCGCTCGTAGAACGCGAACCACGGATCCCCGGCCGGGAACGACTCGGAGAGCGCGGCGAGGGTGAGGTCGTAGCGGGTGCGCAGCGCGTGGTCGTCCTGGGTGTAGAGCCGGCGCACCCACTCCTCGGTCGGGCCGGGGAAGTCGTCGGGGCGACGCTGCTGGTTCATCCGCACCATCGACCAGATGCGCTCGACCGGGTCGCGCATGAGGAAGATCGGCACCGTGGCGATGCCGCGCTCGGCGAAGCCGGCGCCCACGGACCTCAAGCGCTCGGCCGAGAGCAGGGCGTACGACGGGGTGATGTCGCCCGTGAGGTCCACTCCTGGCCTGGCCAGGAGCGAGGCGAAGTAGTCGAAGTACGTCTCCTGGTCGGCGTAGAAGGAGGCCTGCCGCAGTGCGTCGACGTTGGCGGGACGCCCTTCTTGGAGCGCCTCAACGGCTGAGGCCGCTCGACGCAGGACACGGCCTCGCATCCAGGCCTCCGACGGGAGGTCCAGACCATCGAAGACGTGATACTCCTTGCGGAACCCGGGGTCGCAGGACGGCGAGGCGGCGAGATACGCGTGCAGCCACGACGTACCGCCCTTCTGGCAGCCGAGACCGAACGCGAAGACAGGCGGCACCGTTGCATCATCGCAACATTCTTGGAGGAGGGTGAGCCTTGACTCGGTGTGGCCCAGGGCACATGCTCAGGCGTTGAGCGTTGCGACAGGAGCATCGGGTTGCTTGATGTGCAACAAATCCGGTTAGGTTGAGGCTGAGACGGAACCGAGGTGAGGGTTCGAGTGTCGTCGCTGTACATCGGTGGTTCCTGGGTGAGGGCTCGGGCCGGCGGGACCCGCGAGATCCGCTGCCCAGCAGACGGCTCGCTCGTCGGCACCGTCGACGAGGCGAGCGCCGCTGACACCGAGGCAGCCATCGCGGCGGCACGTGAGGCCTTCGACGAAGGACCGTGGCCGCACCTCCCCACCGCCGAGCGGGCCGACGTCCTGCTGAAGGTCGCCGACCTGCTGCAGCGCGACAAGGCTGACATCGCCCGCATGGAGAGCCTCGACACCGGCAAGCGCCTGGCCGAGGGCGAGTACGACGTCGACGACGTCACCAGCGTCTTCCGCCACTACGGCGAGTCGGCCCGCAGCGAGTCCGAGCGCAGCGTCGACGTGGGTCGTGACGACGTGGAGTCGCGGGTCGTGCACGAGCCGATCGGCGTCTGCGCGCTGATCACGCCGTGGAACTACCCGCTCCTGCAGGTGGCCTGGAAGGTCGCGCCCTGCCTGGTCGCCGGCAACACCTTCGTGCTCAAGCCGAGCGAGCTGACCCCGCACACCGCGATCCACCTGATGCGACTGCTGGAGGAGGCCGGCGTGCCGGCCGGCGTCGCCAACCTCGTCCTCGGCGCCGGCGCCGACGCGGGTGCCCCGCTCTCCACGGACCCGCGCGTCGACCTGGTCTCCTTCACCGGCGGTGTCGAGACCGGCAAGCGGCTGATGGTCAACTCCGCCGCGACGGTGAAGAAGATCGCCCTCGAGCTCGGCGGCAAGAACCCCAACATCGTCTTCGCCGACGCCGACCGTGAGGCGGCTCTCGACAACGCGCTGACCGCCGTCTTCCTCCACTCCGGCCAGGTCTGCTCCGCGGGGGCGCGGCTCCTGGTCGAGGAGAGCCTGCACGACGAGCTGGTCGCCGAGATCGTGAAGCGCGCCGCGGCCATCCGCCTCGGCGGCCCGTTCGACGCCGACGCGGAGACCGGGGCGCTGATCTCCGAGGCGCACCTCGACAAGGTGACGGCGTACGTCGACATGGCGGTCGCCGAGGGGGCCCGCCTGCTGGTGGGTGGTGCCCGGGCCACGGAGGGCGACCTCGCCGACGGCTACTTCTTCCCGCCGACCGTCCTCGACGACTGCGACACCACGATGCGGTGCGTCCAGGAGGAGTCCTTCGGCCCGGTCGTCACGATCGAGACCTTCCGCGACGAGGAGGAGGCGGTCCGGCTGGCCAACGACTCCGTCTACGGCCTCGCGGGAGCCGTGTGGACCTCCGACGAGTCGAAGGGGGAGCGGGTCGCCCGCCGGATGCGGATGGGCACGGTGTGGATCAACGACTACCACCCCTACGTCGCGCAGGCGGAGTGGGGCGGCTACAAGCAGTCCGGCATCGGCCGCGAGCTCGGCGCGGCCGGTCTCGAGGAGTACCGCGAGACCAAGCACATCTGGCGCAACCTGAAGCCCGCGCCGTCCGAGTGGTTCGGCTCCTCCTCGGCCGACGGTGACGACGACGCCAACGAGGAGAACGGTGCTGCCCATGGCTGAGCGGGCCTACGACTACGTGATCATCGGCGGCGGCTCGGCCGGGTCGGCGATCGCCAACCGGTTGAGCGCCGCTCCCGGTACGTCGGTGCTGGTGCTCGAGGCCGGACGCTCCGACTACATCATCGACCCGCTGGTGCACATGCCTGCCGCGCTCCCCTTCTCGATCGGCAACCCGCTCTACGACTGGCGTTACAAGACCGACCCCGAGCCGTACATGAAGGGCCGCCGCATCGTGCACGCCCGCGGCAAGGTGCTCGGCGGCAGCAGCTCCATCAACGGGATGATCTTCCAGCGGGGCAACCCGATGGACTACGAGCGCTGGGCCGCCGACGACGGCATGGAGACCTGGGACTTCCGGCACTGCCTGCCCTACTTCAAGCGGATGGAGACCCGCCTCGACGACGACGGGCGCCCGGCGCCCGATGCCTGGCGCGGCGGCGACGGACCTCTGGTGCTCGAGCGTGGCCCGGCCGAGAACCCGCTCTTCGACGCCTTCTTCAAGGCCTGCGAGGAGGCGGGCTATCCGCTGACCGACGACGTCAACGGCTACCGGCAGGAGGGCTTCGGGCGGTTCGACCGCAACATCCGCAACGGCCGGCGCTACTCCGCGGCCCGCGCCTACCTCCACCCGATCATGCGCCGCTCCAACCTCAAGGTCGAGACGCTCGCCTTCGTCACCGGCATCCGCTTCCAGGGCAAGCGGGCGGTGGGCGTGGACTACCGGCACGGCGGCGTACGCCGCTCGGTGCGGGCCGGCGAGGTGATCCTCTGCGGGGGAGCGATCGCGACGCCGCAGCTGATGCAGCTCTCCGGGGTCGGTGACGCCGACCTCCTGCGGCCCCTCGGCATCCCCGTCGTGCACGACCTCAAGGGAGTCGGCGCCAACCTGCAGGACCACCTCGAGGTCTACATCCAGTACGCCTCCAAGCAGCCAGTCTCCATCGCGCCCGGCCTGGCCTGGCACCGGCGCCCGCAGATCGCCTTCGACTGGCTGTTCCGCCACAAGGGGCTCGGCGCCACCAACCACTTCGAGGGCGGTGGCTTCTGCCGCAGCAACGACGAGGTGACCTGGCCCAACCTGATGTTCCACTTCCTGCCGATCGCGATCAGGTATGACGGCTCGTCGCCGACCGAGGGCCACGGCTACCAGGTGCACGTCGGCCCGATGTACGCCGACACCCGTGGCCACATCAAGATCAAGAGCACCGACCCGCGGATGCACCCGAGCATGGTCTTCAACTACCTGTCGACGCCGACGGACCGCAAGGAGTGGGTGGAGGCGATCCGCACGGCTCGCGACATCCTCAACCAGCCGGCCTTCGCGCCGTACAACGACGGCGAGCTCTCACCCGGCCCGTCGGTCGAGACCGACGAGGAGATCCTCGACTGGGTCCGCGAGGACGCCGAGACGGCGCTGCACCCGTCGTGCACAGCCAAGATGGGCACCACGGAGGGCTCGGTCACCGACCCGCTCACCATGAAGGTGCACGGAGTGGAGGGGCTGCGGGTGGTCGACGCCTCGGTCTTCCCCTACGTGACCAACGGCAACATCTACGCTCCGGTGATGATGGTGGCCGAGAAGGCCGCTGATCTGATCCTCGGCAACACGCCGCTGCCCGCCGCGACGGTGCCCTACTACAAGCACGGCGCCGGCATGCCCCTGTGGGCCGCCGACGCGGTCGGTGACCATCACCAGGAGGCCTCCTCATGACCGACACCCTCGTGACCGACTCCCCCACGACCGACTCCGCCCTCAAGGTCGACTCGCTGTGGAAGATCTTCGGGCCCAGGTCCGACCAGATCATCGGCACCCCGGACGCCGACCTCTCGCGCGCCGAGCTCAAGGCCAAGACCGGCAACGTGGTCGGCGTCAAGGACGTGTCGTTCGACGTGGCTCCGGGCGAGGTCTTCGTCGTCATGGGCCTGTCGGGCTCGGGCAAGTCGACGCTGGTGCGCCTCCTGACGCGGTTGATCGAGCCGACGTCGGGCACGGTGACCCTCAACGGCGAGGACATCACCGCCGCGTCGGAGAGCAAGCTGCGCGAGATCCGCCGCCACCAGGTGTCGATGGTCTTCCAGCACTTCGGCCTGCTGCCGCACCGGCAGGTCATCGACAACGTGGCCTACGGCCTCGAGGTCCGCGGCGTGAGCAAGAAGGACCGCCGTGAGAAGGCCTCGGAGATCGTCGAGCTGGTGGGCCTCAAGGGCTACGAGAAGTCCTACCCCGACCAGCTGTCGGGCGGCATGCAGCAGCGCGTCGGCCTGGCCCGGGCCCTTGCCGGCGACCCCGAGATGCTGCTCTTCGACGAGCCGTTCTCGGCGCTCGACCCACTGATCCGGCGCGACATGCAGAACGAGGTCATCCGGCTGCACCGCGAGCTCGGCAAGACGATGGTCTTCATCACCCACGACCTCGCCGAGGCCCTCAAGCTCGGCGACCGCATCCTCATCATGCGCGACGGCGCGATCGTCCAGATCGGCTCGCCCGACGAGGTCGTCGCCCGGCCGGCCGACGACTACGTCAAGGACTTCGTGTCCGAGGTGCCGAAGTCGCACGTGCTCACGCTGAAGTGGGTGATGCGCGAGCCGCGGCCGGGCGAGTCGCTCGAAGGCCCCGCACTGCCGATCACCACGATCGTCCGGCAGGCCGCGCGCGCGGCGATCGCCTCGGAGCACCCGATCCGGGTGATGGACGGCGACAAGATGGTCGGCGTCATCGACGAGGACGACATCATGCGCGTCGTCGTGGCCGAGGAAGAGTCGTGACCACCACCGCCCCGGCCCCCACCGCCCCGAAGCCGGTCGAACCGGGCGCCGCGCCTCCGGTCCCGGAGCGGCAGAGCCTCAGCCGGTGGATCCCGGCGGCCGCGGTCGTGGCGGTCTGGATCATCGTGTGGACCCTCACCAAGGGCAACGACACCCTCGCGCTGCCCGGCACGGCCCGCACCGACCTGCACGACCGGCTCACCGAGTTCCAGAACGACCTGCTCGCCGGGCGCGCCACCAACCCGGTCATGCAGTTCACCAACTCGATCGCCGACGCCCTGCGCGGCGCGGTCGAGTGGCTGCAGAAGATGGTCGTGCTGCCGAGCTTCCCGAGGCCGGTTCCGGAGATCGGCTGGCTGGGCGTCACCGCCCTCGCGACGTACGTCGGCCTCGTGGTCGCCAACTGGCGCATCGCCCTGCTGGTGCTGGGCTCCTTCCTCTCCTTCGGAGTCTTCGGCTACTGGCAGGACTCCCTCGACCTGTTGATCATCACCGGCATCTCGGTGGTCATCGCCGTGGTCATCGGTCTCCCGCTCGGCGTGCTGATCGGCACCAACAAGCGGGCCAACGCGATCGTCACGCCGGTCCTCGACTTCATGCAGACGATGCCGACGTTCGTCTACCTGCTGCCGATCGTGCTCTTCTTCGGCATCGGCCCCAGCGCGGCGGTGGTGTCGACGCTGATCTACGCGCTGCCGCCCCTCATCAGGATCGCGGGCTTCGGCATCCGCGAGGTGTCGACGACGACCATCGAGGCGACCGACTCGGCCGGCCAGACCTACTGGCAGCGGCTGGTCAAGGTGCAGATCCCGATGGCCCGCAAGACGATCATCGTCGGCCTCAACCAGACCACGCTGGCCGCGCTCTCGATGGCGACCCTCGCGGCGTTCGTGAACGGCCCCGGCCTCGGCAAGCCCGTCCTCGCGGGACTGCGCATCAACGACGTGGGCACGGCGTTCGTCCCCGGCGCCCTCATCGTGGTGATGGCGATCATGCTGGACCGCACGACCACGGCGGCCAGCGAGCGGGCCGAGAAGGTCGCGCGCGGCGGCGGCGGCAACGTCCGCGTCCGTCGCGCGATGATCATCGGCGGCGCCGTCGTGGCGCTCGTGTGCATCTACCTCTCCCGCACCTACGTCAGCCTGGCGGAGTTCCCGACGTACACCATCGGCGACAAGGTCGCGAGCGGCGTGAGCGACGGCGTCGACTGGTTCACCGACACCTTCGGCGGCGCGACCGAGTGGATCAAGGACCTCATCACCAACCAGTTCCTGAACCGCACGCAGGCGCTGCTCGCCGACTCCCCCTGGTGGCTCTCGTTCATCGCCATCGCCGCCCTCGCCTTCGTCTTCGGCGGTGTGCGCGCGCTCGTCAGCACGATCGTCTGCCTGGCCGGTATGTGGTACTTCGACCTGTGGAACGACGCGATGAAGACCCTCAACATGACGCTGGTCGCGACCGTCCTGGTCATGATCCTGGCACTGGTGTTCGGGGTCTGGATGGCCCGCGACAGACGCGTCGACCTCGGCATCCGGCCGTTGCTGGACGCCGGTCAGACGATCCCGCCGTTCGTCTACCTGATCCCGGTCCTCGCGCTCTTCGGCCCCTCGCGGTTCACCGCGATCACCGCGGGCATCGTGTACGCCGCCCCCGCCGCCATCAAGCTGGTGGCCGACGGCGTCAAGGCCGTCTCCCCGACCACCATCGAGGCGGGACGCTCCACCGGTCAGACCACCTGGCAGGAGATCACCAAGGTCCAGCTGCCGATGGCCAAGGGCTCCTTGGTGCTGGCCACCAACCAGGGCCTCCTCTACGTCCTCGCCATGACCGTCATCGGCGGCCTGGTGGGCGCCGGCGCCCTCGGCTACGACGTCGTCTACGGCTTCTCCCGCAGCGAGGCCTGGGGCAAGGGCCTCGCGGCCGGCATCACCATCGTGCTGCTCGGCGTGATGCTCGACCGGATCACCCGCGCTGCCGCCGACGTACGCCGCGACGACGGTCCGACGACCCGGCGGGCGTTCAACATCCGCCTGCCCATCGGTCCTCCCAGGTGACGGACGACCCGGCCGCTCCCGAACCGGCTCTCCACGAGCCACCGACAAGCCACCAAGTGATTGCACACCCGAGAATGAGGAGACACGCACCATGAGAACTGCCCGCACCCGGGGTGCGCGACTGGGGGCAGTCGCCGCCATCGCCACCCTTGTGCTCTCCGCCTGTGGCGGGGGCTCGATCGACGACCAGACCGAGGCCAACGAGGACGCAGCAGGCGACGCCGGCGGTGAGTGCGGCGACCTCAACATGGCCGTCAACCCGTGGGTCGGCTACGAGGCCAGCGCCTACGTCGTCGGCGAGGTCGCCAAGGCCGAGCTTGGCTGCACGGTCAACTACAAGGAGCTGAAGGAGGACGTCTCCTGGCAGGGCTTCGGCACCGGCGAGGTCGACGTCGTCATCGAGGACTGGGGTCACCCCGACCTCGAGAAGAAGTTCTTCGCCGAGGAGGGCGACGGCACCGCCACCGACTTCGGGCCGCAGGGCAACGTCGGCATCATCGGCTGGTTCGTCCCGCCGTGGCTCGCCGAGGAGCACCCGGACATCCTCGACTGGGAGAACCTCAACAAGTACGCCTCGGAGTTCGCGACCTCGGAGTCCGGCGGCAAGGGCCAGTTCCTCGGCGCCGACCCGTCGTACGTCCAGTTCGACGAGTCGATCGTGAGCAACCTCGACCTGGACTTCCAGGTCGTCTTCTCCGGGTCGGAGGCCGCCTCGATCGAGGCGTTCCGCAAGGCCGAGGAGAACAAGGAGTGGGTCATCGGCTACTGGTACGAGCCGCAGTACTTCAACGCCGAGGTCGCGATGCAGCGCGTCGCGCTCCCGCCGTACACGGAAGGCTGCCAGGACGACCCCGCCACCGTCGCCTGCGACTACCCCGAGACCGAGCTGAAGAAGATCGTCGGCACGGAGTGGTCGGAGTCCGACTCCACCGCAGTGGCCCTGGTGCAGAACTTCACCTGGACCAACGAGGACCAGAACGTCGTCGCGGGCTACATCGCCGCCGACGGGATGTCGCCTGAGGAGGCTGCGCAGAAGTGGATCGACGAGAACGGCGACAAGGTCGACGCCTGGCTGCAGTGAGTCGCTAGCACCGAACAGCACGCCGGACCGGCGTCGGCTCCTCGGAGCCGGCGCCGGTCCGCGCCATTGGCAGCGAGCCACGAGCGCCACAACCGTTCAATTGTTGGGTTATGGCCCTGATTCGGCGTCCGGAGGGGCAACAACCAGACAATTGAACGGTTGTGGCCGCGCTCACGGCTCGCCGCGCCGGCGTACGAACGCCGCGAACCCAGGCAGGGTGAACCGCACCAGCCCGTGGCCGACCGGCTCGATCACGCCCTTGTCGATGAGCCGCTCCCGCGGGACCGAGATCGCGCGGGAGTCCTGGCCCAGCGCGGCGGCGATCTGGGCGCGCGAGACGTTGCCCTCGTCGGGCACCGAGGCGGCCATGGCGGCGAGGAAGGCCTGCTCGCCGGGGGTGGCCGAGCCCCAGCGGGCGCGGTACATGGCGGTGATCTGGCCCTGGGCGGCCGGGACGCCGGCGCGGACGTCGGCGAGGCCGATGCGCTCGCCCGCGGCCGGAGCGGCCGCCGCCCACGCGGCGCTGCCCAGGAGCTGGAGGAAGTAGGGGTAGCCGCCCGACTCGGCGACGACGGCGTCGAGCGCGGGAACGGTCCAGGAGACGCCGAGCGCGTCGGCCGGTCCCGTGACGGCTGCGCGGGCGTCGGCGTCGGCCAGCAGGTCGAGCGCGACGAAGGCGGAGCGCTCGCCGAACGTCGCTGCGCGGGTGATCGCCTCGGGGGTGACGGGCAGTCCGGCGGTGACCACGGCCAGGGGGTTGTCCTCGCGCTGGCCGTCGAGGTTCTGCAGGGCGTTGAGCAGCAGCGACAGCTCGCCGCGCTGCGCGGCGTGCAGCTCGTCGACCAGGACGAGGAGGCCCGCGCCGCCGCGGCGGCGTACGAGCGTGGCCGCGTCGTGCAGGAGGTCCTCCAACGCGGTCACCGGCGCCGTCGGTGAGGGGTCCTGGGGCTCGTCGTCGCGCAGGTCGGCGGACACGCGCACGCCGGCCAGCCCGACCACGCCCAGCTCGACACCGATGCGGTCGAGGCGGGCCCGCCAGCGCGTGCCCTCCGCCCCGGACGTGGCACCGGCGGTGACCTCGGCGCGCTCCAGGCTGCGGGCGACCCCGGCCACGAGCTCGGGCAGCACGGGGGTCCCGCGCACGCACGAGACCCACACCGAGACGACGCCCAGCTCGGCGGTCTCGCGCTGCGCGGCCCGCAGCAGCGAGGTCTTCCCGAGCCCTCGGGGGGCGTGGAAGACGAGCAGCGGGCCGCCGGTCTCGCCGTACGTCGCGACCCTGCCGACCTGGTCGCGGATCCGTCCGAGCTCCTCGCGCCGGCCGGCGAGGAAGCGCGGCACCTGCCCCGGCGTGTAGGGGTTCGGCAGGGGCACTCGGGCGCCGGACGCGGTGCTCGTCACGGTCTCACCTCCTCGTCGGATCGTCGCGACATACTTTGTTATACCCACGGCCACGTATAACCACGTATAGAGCGCTTGACGGTGCGGCGCGGATGGCGCAAACTGGTCCGTGAAGTTTCATACTACGCAACACGTTGCACATGACGCAACAGAGTGCTTGAAAGAACGGAGCTGCACCATGGCGGAGGTCCCCACCTCGGCGAAGGTCGTCGTGATCGGCGCGGGCATCGTCGGCAACGGGCTGGTCTACCACCTGTCCAAGCTCGGCTGGCGCGACATCGTGCAGATCGACAAGGGCCCGCTGCCCAACCCCGGCGGCTCCACCGGGCACGCGTCCAACTTCATCTTCCCGGTGGACCACTCCCGGGAGAACACCCACCTCACCGCCGACTCCGTCGCGCAGTACAAGGAGATGGGCGTCTTCACCCAGAGCGGCGGCTTCGAGGTGGCCCGCACCGAGGAGCGCATGGAGGAGCTGCGTCGCCGCATGTCCAGCGCCAAGTCGTGGGGCATCGAGGCGCACCTGGTGGACCCCGACTTCGTCGTCGAGAAGGTCCCCTTCCTCGAGAAGGACCAGATCGTCGGCGCCTTCTGGTGCCCGACCGTCGGCGTCGTCGACTCGCTGCGCGCCGGCACGATCATGCGCGAGCGGGCCATGGAGGCCGGTGCGCTCACCGTCGTCCCCAACGTCGAGGTCGAGGGCCTCGACGTCGAGGACGGGCGCATCGCGCGGGTGCGCACCGACAAGGGCGACATCGAGGCCGAGCACGTCGTCATCGCCTGCGGCGTGTGGAGCCCCAAGATCGCCAAGATGGCCGGCGCCCACATCCCACTCACCCCGGCGGTGCACCAGATGATCTCCGTCGGTCCGTGCCCCCAGCTGGCGGAGACCGAGGGCGAGATCACCTTCCCGATCGTGCGGGACATGGACACCCTCTGCTACGAGCGCCAGCACGGCGCCGACATGGAGGTCGGCTCCTACGCGCACCGGGCGATCCTGCACGACCCCGAGGACATCCCCTCGATCGAGCAGTCCAAGCTCTCGCCCACCGAGCTGCCCTTCACCGAGGCCGACTTCGACCCGCAGCTGGAGCAGGCCTTCGAGCTGATGCCCGACCTGCTCGGCGCCGAGGGTGCCGAGATCCGCTACGCGATCAACGGCCTGCTCTCGCTGACCCCCGACGGGCTGCCGATCCTCGGCGAGCTCCCCGAGGTCAAGGGTCTGTGGTCCGCCGCCGCCGTCTGGATCAAGGAGGGCCCGGGCACCGCCCGCGCCGTCGCCGAGAAGATGACCCACGGCTACTCCGAGATCGACATCTCGCACTCCGACGCGGCGCGCTTCCACGACCACCAGAAGACCCGCGCCCACGTGAAGGCCCGCACCAGCGAGGCGTTCATCAAGACCTACGGCATCGTCCACCCGGCCGAGCAGTACGAGTCCAACCGCAACCAGCGCCTCGCGCCGATGCACGCGCAGCAGGTCGAGCAGGGCGCGGTGTTCTTCGAGGCCGCCGGCTGGGAGCGCCCGTTCTGGTACGAGTCCAACAAGGGCCTGCTGGAGGAGTACGGCGACGCCGTCATGCCCCGCGAGCACGAGTGGGACGCGCGCTGGTGGTCGCCGATCATCAACGCCGAGCACCTCAAGATGCGCGACGCCGCCGGCATCGTCGACCTCTCCGCGTTCGCGATCTTCGACGTGCAGGGCGCCGGCGCCCTCGACGCCGTGCAGACCGCGTGCGTCTCGCAGTGCGACGTCGCCGTCGGCAAGGTCATCTACACCCCGGTCCTCGACGCGCAGGGCGGGTTCGTCTCCGACCTCACCGTCATGCGCCTCGGCAAGGACCACTTCCGTGTGGTCACCGGCGGTGCGCACGGCATGGTCGACAGGAAGTGGTTCTCCGACATCGCCGCCCGCACTGCCGCGGGCTCAGGTGGCGCGGTGGTGACCGACCTGACGTCGGCGTACACCACGATCGGCATCTGGGGGCCCCGGGCCCGCGACATCGTCGCCTCGCTCACCGACGACGACGTGTCGAACGAGGGCTTCGGCTTCGGCTCCTGCCGCACCATCGAGATGGACGCGCTGCCCGTCCTCGCCTCGCGGATCTCCTACGTCGGCGAGCTGGGCTGGGAGCTCTACGTCCCGATCGAGCAGGGTGCCCGTCTCTGGAAGGTGCTGCACGAGGCCGGCGCACCGCATGGCGCCGTCCCCGTCGGCATCGGCGTCTACGGCACCACCGGTCGCATCGAGAAGGGCTACCGCGCCTTCGGCGCCGAGCTCGACGGCGAGCGCTCGATCGTCGAGGCCGGCATGCAGCGGCCGAAGGTCAAGGCGGCCGACTTCGTCGGCAAGGAGGCCTACCTCAAGCAGCGCGAGTCCGCGCCGCAGAGCGTGCTGTGCACGTTGACCGTCGACGACCACACCTCGAAGTCGGGCATCAAGCGCTACATGCTCGGAGGGGAGCCGATCCTGACCCGCGAGGGCGAGCGGATCGTGGATGGCCACGGTCACGGTGCCTACGTCACCTCCGCGGGCTCCGCGCCGTCGCTGGGCAAGCACGTGCTGCTCGCCTACCTGGCGCCGGAGCAGGCCTCGATCGGCAACCAGCTCGCGGTGTCCTACATGGAGGAGCTCTACCCCGTGACCGTCGGCTCCGTCGACGCCACCTCCCTGTTCGACCCGGCCAACGAGCGGATCCGCGCATGAGCAACGTGCTCGTCGCGATCAAGCGCGTCCCGGACTCGTCCGGCGAGGTGCTACTGACGCCTGACGCGCAGGGCGTCGACGGCCGCTTCGTCGGCTTCACGATCAGCAACCACGAGCTGTGCGCCCTGGAGCTGGCCGTGCAGATCGCCGTGGCGACCGGCGGGGAGGCGAGCGTCGTCACCATCGGGACCGAGGACGCCGCCGAGCAACTGCGTTCCGCACTGGCGCTCGGCTGCACCGCCGCGACCCACGTCGTCGCCGACCCGGTGGGCCTCGGCCCGTCCGACGTCGCCGAGGAGATCGCCGCCGTCGTACGCGCCCACGAGGCCGAGGGACGGTCGCACGACCTCGTGCTGCTGGGCAACGACGCCGCCGACAGCGGCGACTTCCAGGTCGGCATCCGGCTGGCCTACCTCCTCGGCCGCCCCGTGGTGGCCGGTGCGAGCGTGGTCGAAGTGACCGACGGCGTGGCCACGGTCACCGCCGAGGGTGCGCTGGGCACCGACACCTACGAGCTCCCGGTCCCTGCCGTGGTGACGGTGCTCGAGGGCGGCGTCGAGCCGCGCTACCCGACGGTGTCGGGCCGGATGAAGGCCAAGAAGATCGCCATCGAGGAGCGCCAGCCGGCGTCCTCCTCGCCTCGCGGCGCCAAGCGTGTCAAGCTCACGCTGCCTCCGCCGACCCCCAACCAGGTGCAGATCCTGGGTGAGGGTGCGACCGCTGTCGACAACGTCAAGAAGGTCCTTGCCGAGCTGGGGGTGTTCTCCCGATGATCCTGGTCTATGTCGAACGCGAGACCGACGGCACCACCGAGGTCTCCGAGGTCTCTCGCGAGGCCCTCACCTTCGCCCGAACGCTGGCCGCAGCCGGCGGCGGCATCGCCATCGACGCCGTGGTCGTCGGCGACATCGAGGTGTCGACGCTCGCGGCGTACGGCGTCCGCGACATCCACCAGGCGACCGGCGAGGCGTTCGAGAGCTACTCCGCCGCGGCGTACGCCGCCGCGGTGCAGGCCGCGCGCGCGGCCGCCGGCTCGGTCGTCGTGATGTCCGGCGGTGGCCCCCTAGAGACCGAGGTGATCGCGCACGTCGCCGCTCGCGAGGGCGTCGCGATGGCCGCCAACGTCGTGTCCTTCGGCGGTCTCGCGCCGTTCGTCGTGACCCGCCAGGTGGTCGGTGGTCAGGCGATGGAGGAGATGCAGCTCGACGAACGCCCGGCGGTCTTCACGGTCGCGGGCCACGCCGTCGAGGCCGCCCCGGCCGACACTCCCGGAGCCGGCACGGTCAAGCCGCTGTCCGTCGAGGTCAAGGACGCCGACCTGGTGGCCCGGGTGCGCAGCACCGCCGTTCGGGAGGCCGGGGAGACCGGCGACCTGAAGAAGGCGCGCATCGTCGTCGGCGCCGGTCGCGGCGCGGGCGGCGCGGACGGGTTCACCCACGTCGACGAGCTCGCCGCGATCCTTGGCGGCACCGTCGGTGTCTCGCGAGTGGTCACCAGCCTCGGCTGGCGTCCGCACCACGAGCAGGTGGGCCAGACCGGCACCCGCATCTCGCCGGAGGTCTACATCCCCTGCGGCATCAGCGGGGCGATCCAGCACTGGGCGGGCTGCTCGAGCTCCAAGGTGATCCTGGCGATCAACACCGATGCCGAGGCGCCGATGGTGACCAAGGCGACGTACGCCGTCATCGGCGACATGCACGAGGTGCTGCCCGCGCTCAACGAGGCGCTCCGGAGCTGACCGACGAGCCTCCCCCGGTACGGTCGAAGGATGCCGATCGGGGGAGGGTCCGCGCGCCGCACGCTCGTGCTGGCCCTGCTGCTGCCCCTCCTCGTCGCGGGCTGCGGGCGCGACCCCGAACAGCCGGAGTCCGAGCCGACCCCGTCGGCCTCGTCGCCGGTCCCGACCACCAGCGGGTCCTTCGCGCCGACCGGCGACACGCTCGACCCGGCGATGGCCGTCGAGCGGCCCGGTCGCCGCGAGGGCCAGGTCTGGAGCGCCGACCTCCTCGTGTTCGGGCAGGAGACCGTCGATGCGGAGACGCTCGAGCGGCTGGCCGACCTGGACGGGGTCGCGGCGGTCGAGCAGCTGAGCCTGGCCCAGGTCACCATCCAGAACAGGGCCGTCAACGTCGCAGCGGTCGACCCTGCGACGTACCGCAACTTCACGCTGCTCGCCGACGACCGGACGGTGTGGGACCGCGTCGCCGACGGAGAGCTGTCGATCGAGGCGAAGCTGTGGAGGCGCACCGAGGAGGGGTACCTGCGCCTGGGCTCGGCTGCCGACGCGCCGGAGGTGCACGTCGGCACGCGGGCGGACCAGCTGCCCCAGGTCGACGTCGTCCTCAACGAGAAGTGGGGTGCGGCGCTCGACATGACCCCCGGCAACGCGGTGCTGATCTCCACGCGCCTGACCGACCCCGCGAAGGTCCGCCCGGAGGTGCAGGACGTCGTCGGGAAGGGCGTGTCCGTGCAGCGCCTCGACATCGCCGCCGAGCTCGGCCTCGACACCTCGGCGTCGATCCAGACGGCGCTCCTCACGGGCGGCTCCGTCGGCGCAGTGGTCGGGACCTTCACCTACACCGTCCTCGACGGGGGCCGGATCGCGCCGGACCCGGCGTGGGTCAGCAGCCACATCACCACCGAAGAAGTGCCGATCCTCGGCCAGATGACCTGCAACAAGGCGATCTTCCCCCAGCTGCGGGCCGCGCTCACGGAGATCCAGCGCCAGGGGTTGGCCGCCGAGATCCACCCCGACGAGTACGCCGGCTGCTACAACCCCCGCTTCATCGCCGGCTCCACCACGCTGTCCAACCACGCGTTCGGCCTCGCCTTCGACCTCAACGTGCCGGGCAACCGGCGCGGCACCGTCGGCGAGATCGACCGCCGGATCGTCGCGATCTTCGAGCGTTGGGGATTCGGCTGGGGTGGCCGGTGGAGCTGGACCGACCCGATGCACTTCGAGCTCAACGCCCTCGTGCGCCCGAGCTGAACGGCCCTCTAGCCTGACCGCATGCGTGCAGCCCAGGTCGTCCGCACCACCGGTCCGTCCGGCGTCGAGGTCCAGGACGTGCCGGAGCCGCAGCCGGGGCCCGGCGAGGTGCTGGTCCGGGTCCGGTCGGTGGGGTTGTCGTTCCCGGACCTGCTGCTGAGCAAGGGGCTCTACCAGCTGCGGCCCGACCCGCCCTTCACGATCGGCGTCGACCTCGCGGGGGACGTGCTCGTCGCGCCGGACGGGTCCGGCCTGACGGCGGGCGACCGGGTGGCGGCGGTGGTGCCCCACGGCGCCGCGGCCGAGCTGGCCGCGGTCCCGGCAGGGTCGGTGCTCCCGATGCCGGACGCGATGTCGTACGACGTCGCGGCGGCACTCCCGATGAACTACCTCACCGCGCAGTTCGCGCTCGCCGAGCGAGCGGGCCTGCGGGCCGGTGAGACGGTCCTGGTGCACGGCGCGGCCGGCGGCGTCGGCACCGCGACGATCCAGGTCGCCAAGGCGATGGGCGCTCGCACGATCGCGGTGGTGTCGACCGACGAGAAGGCCGCGGTCGCACGGGGCGCGGGCGCCGACGAGACGGTGCTGCTCGACGGGTTCAAGGACGCCGTCGCCGGGCTTGCCGACGGCCGAGGTGTCGACGTGGTCGTGGACGTGGTGGGCGGAGACGTCTTCACCGACTCGCTCCGGGTGCTGGCGCCGCTCGGCCGGTTGCTGGTGGTCGGTTTCGCGGCCGGGCAGGGCATCCCCGAGGTCCGGGTGAACCGGCTGCTGCTGCACAACATCGACGTCAGGGGCGTGGGCTGGGGCGCGTACGCCTTGAACCGGCGGGGCTACCTCCGGCAGCAGTGGGACGCCGTGCTGCCCTGGTGGGACAGCGGTGTGGTGGACCCGCCGATCGGGGCGACGTACCCGCACGAGCGGGCGGCCGAGGCGCTCGAGGTCCTCGACGGCCGGCGCGCGATGGGCAAGGTCGTGCTGGCCGTCGGCCCGGGCACCGATGCGTGACGACATGCAGACCGACGCGGGCTGACCCAGTTCCCGGTCTGGACCAGAAAGCCTTGACTGCGCCGCGTTAGGGTCGCTCCGTGAGCATCCTGGACGACGCCCGCGAGGGCATGAACCTCGACATCCGCCCTCAGGACGACCTGTTCGGCCATGTCAACGGCACCTGGCTGGAGACTGTGGAGATCCCGTCGGACCGGTCCAGCTGGGGTCCGTTCGTGCAGCTGGCCGACACCGCCGAGGAACAGGTGCACCACATCATCGAGGACCTCGCCGGCGACCCTCCGACCGGTGAGGTCAGCACGGAGCGCGAGAAGATCTCCGCCCTCTTCAACTCCTTCATGAACACCGACGCCATCGAGCGGCTCGGGACCCGGCCGGTGCAGCCGCTGGTCAACGCGGTCGCGGCGCTGCGTGACGTCCGCGACCTGGCCGCGTTCCTGGGCGAGTTCGAGCGGATCGGCGGCCACGGGCTCTTCGGCTCCTACGTCAACATGGACCGCAAGAACTCCGACCGCTACCTCGTCTATCTCTTCCAGGGCGGGCTCGGCCTGCCCGACGAGTCCTACTACCGCGACGACAAGTTCGCCGAGATGCGCGACAAGTACGTCGCCTACGTCGCCGCCCTGCTGCGCCTGGCCGACTACGACGGCGACGCCGATGCGGCCGCCGCGACCGTGCTGGCCATCGACACCAAGCTGGCCGCCGGCCACTGGGAGCGCTCCGAGACGCGCGACGTGCAGAAGACCTACAACCTGCTCACCCTCGACGAGCTGCGTGACCTCGCTCCGGAGTTCGACTGGTCCGCGTACGTCACCAACCTCGGCGGCGACGGCAAGACGCTCGCCGAGTCGGTCGTCATGCAGCCCTCGTTCTTCTCACACCTGTCCACCGTGCTGGCCGAGGTGCCCATCGAGGACTGGAAGCCGTGGATGCTGTCGCGCGTGCTGCGCTCCGCGGCGCCGTACCTCACCGACGCGTTCGTCGAGACCAACTTCGACTTCTACGGGCGCACGCTCAACGGGACGCCCGAGCTGCGGGCGCGCTGGAAGCGCGGCGTGGCCTTCGTCGAGGGAGCGATCGGCGAGGCGGTCGGGCGCGAGTACGTCGCCCGCCACTTCCCGCCGCGCTCGAAGGCGCTGATGGACGAGCTGGTCGCGAACCTGCTGACGGCGTACCGCGAGTCGATCGCGGCGCTCGACTGGATGACCGAGGAGACCAAGCAGCGGGCCTACGAGAAGCTCGACACCTTCCGGCCCAAGATCGGCTACCCCGACGAGTTCCGCGACTACTCCGGGCTGCACGTGCGCGGCGACGACCTGATCGGCAACGTCGCGGCCGCCGCGGCGTTCGAGACCGACCGTCAGCTCGCCAAGATCGGCGCCCCCGTCGACCGCGACGAGTGGCTGATGCTGCCGCAGACCGTGAACGCCTACTACAACCCCGGCACCAACGAGATCTGCTTCCCGGCCGGCATCCTGCAGAAGCCGTTCTTCGACGCCGACGCGGACGAGGCGGAGAACTACGGCGGCATCGGGGCGGTGATCGGTCACGAGATCGGCCACGGCTTCGACGACCAGGGCGCGCAGTACGACGGCGCGGGCAACCTCCACGACTGGTGGACTCCCGACGACAAGGCGGCCTTCGAGGTGAAGTCGAAGGCCCTGGTCGAGCAGTACGACGAGTTCGAGCCGCGCAACCTGCCGGGCGAGAAGGTCAACGGCTCGCTCACCGTGGGCGAGAACATCGGCGACCTCGGCGGGCTGACGATCGCGCACAAGGCGTACGCCATCGCGAAGGGCGGGCGGCCGAGCAAGGACGAGAGCCGCAGGCTGTTCATGAACTGGAGCTACGTCTGGCGCACGAAGCGGCGTACGGAGCAGGAGCAGCAGTACCTCACCATCGACCCGCACTCCCCGCCGGAGTTCCGCGCCAACATCGTGCGCAACCTCGACGAGTTCCACGACGCCTTCGAGACCACTGCGGACGACGGCCTCTGGCTCGACCCTGACAAGCGGGTCAGGATCTGGTAGCCCTCAACTGTTAGCGCCGCCCTGTTAGCGCCGCGCTGTTAGCGCCGCCCTGCGCGCTGCCGCCGCTGGACCAGCGGCGCCGCAACACCCCGCGGAGCGACGGATGAGCGCGCAGGACGGCTGTCGGGGGGAATGCCCTGGCGCGCCCTGTTGGACGACGTCCGGGCAAGTCGTGGGCCGGATGCCCGACCACCGGTGCCGGTGGGTTGCGGGGGCACCCGGCCCTTGCGGGGGGACAACCCGTGGAGATCGGACCCCTCAGGTCCCGCTGGGAGTCGGCCCGGCGGGACCTCCGAGGGATCGCGGGTTCGTCAGCCTGCCGAGAGGCAGGTGACCTGGAGGATGAGCGGACCGGCGCCGAGCACGGTGATCGGGTTCACGTCCGAGGCGGTGAAGCCGTTGTTGCCGTTGCGCTGGATCTGCGAGGCGGGCAGGGCGTCCAGCGGGCTCTCGGTGTAGGAGTTCGCGCTGATGGCGACCTTGCCGGCCGGGCAGCTCGCCGACACGGAACGGCGAGACAGCAGCGGCACGGGGCCTGTCGACTGCGCCGTGACGACCTGGAAGCCGGTGGCTCCGCTGTTGATCGTCTGGAGCAGCGTCGTGCTGATGTCCGACGAGGTGAGAGTGCCGTCGGCGATCTGCTCGCTGGTGATCGAGTTGCTCCTGATGTCGGCGCCCGTGAGGCTGTGGTCGGCGACGTGCGAGCCCTTGACGGCGCCCTTCTTCAGGTCCTTGCCCTTCACTGTCCTGTTCTTGATGGCCTTGCTCTTGACGGCGTTCTTCTTCAGGTCCTTGCCGGTGATGCTGTGGTCCTTGATCTGCTTTCCGGAGATCATCAGCGCGGCTGTGGCCGAGGAGGAGATCGCGACGACGAGGGCCAGGACGGCCACCGCCATGACGGGGGAGATGCGGCGTAGATAACTGGTCATGGACCGAGGTTGGCACGGAAAAAGGCCGGCTTAAGTAAAAACCGGATGTGTCAAAAAAGTTATGGCCCGAGGGTAAAAGGTGAAGGGTCGCCTTACACCTCAAGGTGTGAAGTGCGTCGATCCTCAACTTCCGGACGACCTGGCAACGACTTGTCCGTTCAGCGGTTGGGGCAGGCGGACGGCGACTCGACGTTCTGACAGCGGTTCGAGCCCGCTCCGCCCCTCACCTGGTCGAGTCCCGGACCGCCGTCGACCACGTCGTCACCGCCGCCGCCCTTGAAGAGGTCGTCGCCGATCTGGCCGAAGCCCTGGTCGTTTCCCCTACCGAGCTTGACCACGTCGTCGCCACCGCCGGCCCAGACCACGTCGACGCCGCCGCCACCGAAGACGGACTCCGCCAGGGTGCTGCCCCAGAAGACGTCGTTGCCGGGGCCGCCGATGAGACGGGCGCCGGTGGTGTCGGTGCCGCTCACGGCGAGCGCGACGAACTCGTCGTCGCCGGGGCCGCCGAGCGCCGTGTCGACGCCGTGCACCTCGATCCGGTCGTCGCCCTCTCCACCGTCGGCGTACGTCGCCCCGCAGATCAGGTCGTTCCCGCCCATGCCCTGCACCTGGTCGCCGCCGATGACGACGTCGACCGCGTCGCTGCCGACGAAGTCCTCACCGATCTCGAGCTCCTCCGTCGGCGTCGCGCCGAAGCAGGTGCCGTCGACGCTCTGCGCGGGTGCGCGCAAGCCGTCGGCGTAGGAGGTGCCGAAGGTCGCCGACACCAGTGCGCACGCGAGGGCCGACGCCGCGACGACGCCGGCGATACGGGTGGCCATGGGAGATCGTCCTCGGTCTCTGTCGGGAGCATGACGGATGGGTGACTCGTGGTCCGGTGCTCAGTCTGATGCACGGCAGGGCGGATTGGTTCGCACCGTTGTGGAGGACCGCGTCGAGTGTCGGGACGCGCTGGTAGAGATGAGGGGTGACCCAGACCCAGATCGTCGACCTGAGGCCAGCCGCCGAGGAGCACCTCCGTGCGCTGGTGGGGCGCGACGACGCCCGGCTGCGCGACGACCAATGGGCGGCGATCGAGGCGCTCGTCGTCGGTCGGCGGCGCGCCCTGGTGGTGCAGCGGACCGGCTGGGGCAAGTCGGCGGTCTACTTCGTCGCCACCGCGCTGCTGCGGGCGGAAGGTGCGGGTCCGACGGTGATCGTGTCGCCGCTGCTCGCGCTGATGCGCAACCAGATCGCGGCCGCCCAGCGGGCGGGCATCCGGGCGGTCACCATCAACTCCACCAACAACGAGCAGTGGCAAGAGGTCCACGCGTCGATCGCAGCCGGCGAGGTCGACGTCCTCCTCGTCTCTCCGGAGCGTCTCAACAACCCGGGCTTCCGCGACGAGGTGCTGCCCCGCCTGGCCGCGTCGGCGGGGCTGCTGGTCGTCGACGAGGCGCACTGCATCTCCGACTGGGGGCACGACTTCAGGCCGGACTACCGACGGCTGCGCACCCTCCTGGCCGAGCTGCCCGAAGGCATCCCCGTGCTCGCGACCACCGCCACCGCCAACGCCCGGGTGACCGCCGACGTCGCCGAGCAGCTCGTCGCGCGCGGCGAGCCGGGCGCGCGCCTGGAGAGCCTGGGCTCCGACGTGCTCGTGCTGCGCGGGTCGCTCGACCGCGACTCCCTGCAGCTTGGCGTCGTCCGGCTGCGCACGGCCGAGCAGCGCCTCGCCTGGCTCGCCGACCACCTCGCCGAGCAGCCCGGCTCGGGGATCGTCTACTGCCTGACCGTCGCGGCCACCCAGGAGGTCGCCGACTACCTCCGCAGCCGCGGGCACGTCGTGGCTGCGTACTCCGGCCAGACCGAGACGACCGAGCGGCTCGCGCTCGAGGACGACCTGATCAACGGGCGGGTCAAGGCGCTGGTGGCCACGTCCGCGCTCGGCATGGGCTTCGACGCCGCACTGGGTTTCGTGGTCAACCTCGGGGCGCCCGCGTCACCGGTGGCCTACTACCAGCAGGTCGGCCGGGCCGGGCGCGGCATCGCCCCGGGCACCAGCGCCAGCGTCGTGCTGCTGCCCGCGCTGGAGGACCGCGACATCTGGGCCTACTTCGCCTCGCTCGCGTTTCCTCCCGAGCCGGTGGTGCGGCAGACGCTGGCCACCCTCGCCGAGGTCGGGGCCGAGACCGGCCGGCCCGTCAGCACGCCGGCCCTGGAGGCCCGGGTCGAGCTCAACCGCACCCGGCTCGAGCAGATGCTCAAGGTGCTCGACGTCGATGGCGCCGTACGCCGCGTCCAGGGCGGGTGGGAGGCCACCGGCGCCGACTGGACCTACGACGAGGAGCGCTACGCCGCCCTCGCGGCCGCGCGCAAGCGCGAGCAGGACGCGATGCTGGCCTACCTCGACACCGACAGCTGCCGGATGTGGTTCCTGCGCGACCAGCTCGACGACGAGGCCAACTGGGACCTCGAGGCCGGCGAGCGGTGCGGGCGCTGCGACAACTGCGGCGGCCTGACGCTCGGCGCCGAGGTGTCCGAGGACTCCGTGGCGGCGGCCGCACAGCGGCTCTCGCGCCCCGGCGTGCCCATCGAGCCGCGCAAGCTGTGGCCCCAGGCGCTCTCGGCGCTCGGAGTGTCGCTCACCGGCAAGATCGCGGAGCGTCCCTCGCAGGGCCGGGCCGTCGCCCGCCTCACCGACCTGGGCTACGGCCAACAGCTGCGCGACCTCTTCCGTGTGGACGGCGACGGCCGCGTCGTCGACGGACCGGTCCCCGATGGACTGGCCCGCGCGATGGTGTCGGTCCTCGCCGACTGGCGTCCCGGGGTCGACGCGATCGTGTCGATCGAGTCGGCCCGCCGCCCGACCCTGGTGGGCGACCTGGCCGACGGGCTCTCGCGCTATCTCCGGGTCCCGGTCGTCGCGCACTTCGCGATCGTGGACCCCGACGTACGCCCCGGCCAGGGCGCGATGAACTCCGCCCAGCGGGTGGCCGCCGTCTCGCGGCGCTTCGCGCTCGACGCCCCGGTCTCCGGGCGGATCCTGCTCGTCGACGACCTCGTCGGCACCGGCTGGACCCTCACCCTCGCCGCCCGCGCGCTGCTCCAGGCCGGCGCCACCGAGGTCTCTCCGCTCACCCTCGCCGTCGAGAGCTGACGCTCACCCGCCGACTCGGCTCAATGCATCATCGCGGCGGGGTCGACCGGCGCGACCTTGCGACGTGGGAGGAAGAGCGCCGGGACCAGGCAGACGGCGACCAGGATCACCGCGACCAGGAACGAGTCGGCGAAGGCTCCGGCGAGACCCGACGGGGTCGGGCCACCGGCGGCGGCCGAGGCGTCCTGGATGCCGTTGGTGAGCAGCACGGAGAACAGCGCGAAGCCGATGGACGACGCGATCTGCTGGGTGATGTTCATCAGTGTGGAGCCGCGGGCGATGCTGTGGTCCTTCAGCGTGGCCAGCGCCGCGGACATGATCGGCATCATCGTGCCGCCCATGCCGAGGCCCATGACGAACAGCGCGCCGATGATGACGGCGTAGGACGTCGTGTCGCTGAGCTGGGTGAAGGCGGCCATCCCGACCACGATCGTGCCGATGCCGGTGAGGACGATCTTGCCGGGGCCGATGCGGTCGGCGAGCATGCCCGCGATCGGCATCGTGATCATCGCTCCGAAGCCCTGGGGCGCGATCAGCCAGCCGGCCGAGAGGGCGTCCTCACCGCGGATGAACTGGAAGTACTGCGGGAAGAGCAGGCTCGACCCGAAGAACGCGACAGCGAAGAGCATCATCGCGACGACGGCGATGGTCATGTCCTTGTTGGCGAACAGGCGCAGGTCGACCAACGGGTGGATGTTGCGGCGGGCCAGCGCCCACGGCACGAAGGCGATGATCAGCACCAGGCCGATTGCGGCGGGCACCAGCACCTTGGCGTGACCGACGCCGCCGGCCTCGGGGATCGAGGAGACGCCGTAGAGGAACAGCGCCAGACCCGGCGAGAGCATCACCATGCCCAGCCAGTCGAAGCTCTCGGACGGCTGGACGTTGTCCGTCGGCAGCACCATCGCGGCGTAGATCAGCGCGACGATGCCGATCGGCAGGTTGATCAGGAAGATCCAGTGCCACGAGGCGATGTCGATGAGCCAGCCGCCGAGGATCGGGCCGAAGATCGGCCCGAGCAGCATCGGGACGCCGAGCACGGCCATCACGCGGCCGACGCGGTCGGGGCCGGCGGCGCGGGTCAGGATCGTCATGCCCAGCGGCATCAGCATGCCGCCACCGAGTCCTTGGACGACCCGGAACGCGACCAGCATCTCCAGCGACGTCGCGGTCGCGCAGAGCACGGAGCCGGCGGTGAAGAGCACGACGGCGAGCAGGTAGAGCCGCTTGGTGCCGAACCGGTCGGCTGCCCAGCCGGTCAGCGGGATGACGCTCGCGAGCGCCAGCGTGTAGCCCGTCATCGTCCAGGCGACCTCGGCGGGGTTCGCCGAGAACACGCTCTGGAAGGTCTGCAGGGCCACGGAGACGACGGTGATGTCGAGGATCGACATGATGGCGCCGAGGACGACGACACCGGCGACGACGAGCACGTCGCGGTCCAGCCCGTCTCCCGAGGCCGAGGTGGTGGTCTCGCCGGACTTCCCGGCGTCGGTGGAGGTCTCAGTTGTCACACCCGCAAGGGTAGGGACGGACACCGACGTCCGGCCAATCGTTAACGGCCACGCGCGCGGCGTCGGGAGTTCTTGCGGATCCGGCATCGGAACCATTCGTCGGTGCCCCGCGTTAGCGTCGAGTCGGTCACGCGTGCGCGGCGTGCGCCAGGGTGCGCCAGGGGACGAGAGCGGCGGGGAGGTGGACGACGGGTGGGACTCGATCGCGGTGCGCTGCCCTCCTCGGGCACGGCCAGCCTCCTGGTCGCCGACCCGCCGCGGCAGGGCTCGATCCAGGTCGTCGATGAGCGGCGCACGGTCACGCTGCCGGTCCGCGACGCGCTCGCCGGCCTGGCTCGCGCGCAGGCGCGCGACGACCTCTCCCCGTCCATGCGTCTCTTCGCCGAGACCACCCTGCTCGGGCTGCGCCTGGTCGCCGCGGGCCGGGTACGCCCCGAACAGGGCGCGAGCGGGCCGCACTGGCGCGCGGGAGAGCTCGACGACGAAGCGGCCGCCACCGTGGAGCGCCTCGTCGACGACGCCGTGGCGGGCGGGCTCGAGCCGGCGACCGCGCGCGTGACGGTGGGCCGGCTCCTCGACGCGGTGGCCGACGTGCTGCCGCGGGCCGCGCCCACGAGCACCCATCGGCAGCTCGCCCCCGCGCTGCGTCGCCGGCTGGCCCCGGCGAGGGGAGCGGCTGAGGGGGCTGCCGACCCACCCCAGCTGGTCGGCCTCAGCCTGCGCGTCGAGGCCGACGAGGACGAGCTCGTGGCGGGCTCGGTCCGATTGGTGCTGCAGGTGCAGGACGAGCAGGACCCGCTCCACCTCGTCGACGCCGCCGTGCTCTGGACGGGCCCGCCGGCGGAGCACGGCTTCGGCGACCGGGCCAGGGTGCACGCGACCATCGCTCTCCGGGCGGCGGCGGAGGAGTGGCCCGTCCTCGACCGGCTGCTCGAGCAACCGGTGCCCGACCAGCTCACCCTCGACACCGACGAGCTGGTCAGCCTCCTGGACGACGGGGTCGAGGCGCTGCGTCGCCGGGGCGTCGACGTCCTGTGGCCGCGCAGCCTGGGCCGCGATCTCACGACCACCGTGACCCTCGACCGGCGCTCCGGTGCGCGCGAGGGCGAGCTGGTCGAGGGGCTGCTCGGGACGAGCGCCCTGTTCGCCTTCCAGTGGCAGGTCGCGCTGCATGGCGAGCCGCTGACGGCCGAGGAGATGACCAGGCTCACCCAGGCCACCGGCCCGCTGCTCCGGCTGCGCGGCCAGTGGACGGTGGTCGACCCGGCGGTCGCCCGCCGGGCCAAGAAGCGTCTGGTCCGCAGCGTGCGGCCGGTCGAGGCGGTCGCCGCGGCCCTGTCCGGGGTCGTCGAGGTCGAGGACGTCGACCACGAGGTCATCGTCGGCGCCTCGCTGCTGAAGGTGCGCGAGCAGCTGCGCACCGCCGCCACCAGGGAGCCTGTCGCGCCGCCGGCCGGCCTGCAGGCGACGCTGCGCGACTACCAACGCCACGGGCTCACCTGGCTGGCCGAGCTCACCGGCCTGGGGCTGGGTGCCTGTCTCGCCGACGACATGGGCCTCGGCAAGACCGTCACCCTGATCGCCCTGCACCTGCACCGGCGCGAGGCCGGGCTCACCGGGCCCACCCTCGTCGTCTGCCCGACGTCCCTGCTCGGCACGTGGGAGGCCGAGGTGCGCCGCTTCGCCCCGACCGTGCCCGTGCGCCGCTTCCACGGGTCCGCCCGCGACCTCGGCGACCTGACCGACGGCATCGTGCTGACGACGTACGGGACCCTCAGGTCGACCCTGGCCTCGGACGGACCCATGGCGGAGGCCCTGCGCGAGGTGCGCTGGGACCTCGTGGTCGCCGACGAGGCGCAGCACGTCAAGAACCCGCGCTCGGCGACGGCCCGCGCGCTGCGCACGGTCCCGAGCCGGGCCCGCGTCGCCCTGACCGGTACGCCGGTGGAGAACGACCTCACCGAGCTGTGGGCGATCCTCGACTGGGCCACGCCCGGGCTGCTCGGCAGCCGCAACGCCTTCCGCAAGGTGTGGGCCGGTCCGATCGAGTCCGGGCTCGAGCCGACCAAGGCGCGGCAGTTCGCCGAGCTGATCGGGCCGTTCCTGCTGCGCCGGCGCAAGTCCGACCCCGGCATCGCTCCCGAGCTGCCGCCCAAGACCGAGACCGACCACGTGCTCGGGCTGACGCGGGAGCAGGTGGTGCTCTACGAAGCCTTCGTGAAGGACACGATGGAGCGCATCGAGCGTGCCGACGAGGACCAGCGGCGTGGTCTCGTGCTGGCGCTGCTGACCGGGCTGAAGCAGATCTGCAACCACCCGGCGCAGTTCCTCAAGCAGGCCAGCCCCCGGCTGGCGGGCCGGTCCCAGAAGCTCGACGCCGTCGACGAGCTGGTCTCCACCGTCGTGGCCGAGGACGGCGCCGTCCTGGTCTTCACGCAGTACGTCGCGATGGCCCGCCTGCTGGAGACCCACCTGACCCGCGCGGGGGTGTCGCACCAGTTCCTGCACGGCGGCACGCCGGTGGGCGAGCGCGAGGCGATGGTGACCCGCTTCCAGGCCGGCGAGGTCCCCGTCTTCCTGCTGTCCCTGAAGGCCGGCGGCACCGGGCTCAACCTCACCCGGGCCGACCACGTCATCCACGTCGACCGCTGGTGGAACCCCGCCGTCGAGGAGCAGGCCACCGACCGGGCCTACCGCATCGGCCAGACCAGGCCGGTCCAGGTGCACAAGCTGATCACCCGCGGCACCATCGAGGAGCGCATCGCGCAGCTGCTGACCCGCAAGCGCGCGCTGGCCGACTCCGTGCTTGCCGCCGACGGCGGGCTCACGGCGCTGACCGAGCTGAGCGACGCCGAGCTGCGCGACCTGGTCACCCTGCGCCCGCAGGACGACTGGCCCGACGATCCCGACGATCCCGACGAGGCCGACGAGGCCGACGAGGCCGACGAGGCCGACGAGGCCGACGAGGTCGGCGAGTGAGTCCCATCCACCGCCGCCAGGCCGCCCGCCGCGGCGCAGCGCGGGCCAGCACCTGGTGGGGCAAGGCGTGGGTCCGCGCCGTCGAGGAGTCGGCGTACGCCGAGGAGGACCTGCGCGCCGCCCGCACGCTGGCCCGCTCCGGCCGGCTCGGCCCGATCGCGGTCGACCGGGGGACGATCGGCTGCACGGTGGTCGGCGAGGAAACGATGCCGGCGGTCGTCGGGTCGCTCGAGCTGCTGCCCGACCGTGCGCTCGACGCGTTGGTCGACCTGGTCGCCGCCGAGGCCGGGCGCATCGCGGCCCTGCTGGCCGGCGACCTCCCGCTGCGCCTGGTGGAGCACGCCGAGGAGGTGGGCGTCGAGCTGCTGCCGTACTCCGGCGAGTTCTCCTGGGGCTGCACCTGTGACGCCTGGCTCGACCCCTGCCGGCACGCGCTCGCGGTCGGCTACCAGCTCGCCTGGCTGGTCGACGCCGACCCGTTCGTGCTGCTCGGGCTGCGCGGGCTTCCGCGCGACGACCTGCTCGCCAGGCTCCATGCGCGCGGCTCGGCGTCCCCCCAGCAGGACTCGGCCCCCGACGACGTCGAGATCGCCTACGACGCCGCCCTCAGGGCCCGCCGCGCCCTCCAGCTGCTGGCCGCCGGCGCGCCGATCGACCACCTGCTCTAGGCAAGCCAGTCTCGGCCGACCCCCGCGTCCCGGGGCGGCAACTCCCGCGCAATTGCTGAGATGTTGTCGCGCGTGAGGGCAGAACGCGACAACAACCGCACAATTGCGCGGAAGTTGCCGCCCGGGACGACGGCCAGCGGCCAGCGGCCAGCGGCCGGTGACCCGCGTCGGGACGTCGGCGACTAGGCCGGGCCGGCGTACACCCCGTCGATCCGGACCGGCTTGCCGTTGGTCGTGACGGCGATCTTCAGGCTGCCCTTGCGGGCGCTGCTGAAGACCGTCACCGGGATGATCACCTGCTGGGCACCCTTCGAGGACGCCAGTGAGTAGGTGCCGAGCTTGTCCTTGCCGAGCGACACCTTGACCGAGCCGTGGCCGCGCCCGGTGCTGACGAGCAGCGCGATCCGCCGCGCCTTGACGCGCAGCGCCAGGGTGGCGCCCCGTCGGGAACTCTGCGTGTAGGTCTTCGAGTAGGAGCCCTTGGCCTTCTTGACCGTCTTCCAGACGCTCTTGTGGTTCAGCTTCTTCTGCTTCAGCGTCTTGTCGTCGACGGCCACGCTCGCGCAGCGAGGGACCGACCAGGCGCTCGCGTTGCCGCCCTGGTCCGTGCCGCGCACTCGCAGGCACACGGTCTCGCCGGGCTTCGCGGTCAGCGAGCCGCCGATCGCGGTGGTCGTCACCCAGGTGGTGGGCCCCCCGAGGGGGGCGCGGTAGGTCCCGACCTGGCGCTCGACCTGGTAGGTGATCGGCGACCACGTGTCGGCCCCGATCCAGCCGGCGCGGATGAGCTTGCCCTTGTTGAGCATGCTCATCGGCGCGGTCAGGTGGACGGCGTACGGCGCGCTGTTGTCGAGGGTCTGCGCCTGCACCGCGCCGGAGCCGCCCTCCGGCCAGACCAGGGTGGCGTCGGCCCCGTGCGCGGAGACGACCGGCACCGACCCGGCTGCCGAGGGCACCGCCAGCGTCGACCACGCGGACCCGGCCGCCGCTCGGGTGGCGAGGCTGATGCCGCCCCCGGCGGGGGTGTAGGCCACCGCGGCGGCACCGGAGCTGCTCAACGAGAGCGAGAAGGACGCGATGACGCCGCCGGCGAGGACGACCGCGGGGGAGACCCCGTCGGCGTACCGCATCCCGCTGCCGTCGATCCACGCCACCGCTGCCAGTCCGGTGGCGGAGCGGGCGACCTGGACCTGGCGTCCGGGTGTCGCGCTTACGGGTCCGGCGGGCAGAGCCGGCGAGCCGGCTGCGCGCGCCCACTGGGCGACGTAGGGAAGCGCAGCGGCCTCGGTCGCGCCCGCCGCCCACCCGACCGTGGCGTTGCCGGCGGTGTCGATGGCGACGGAGGTCGCGTCGGCGACGGTGGTCGCTGAGGCCAGGGCAGGTGCCGTCGACCACGCGCCGCCGGACAGGCGCCGCGACGCCTGGACGTAGCCGGTGGCGCCCTCCAGCCGCCACGCCGCGACCGTGTCGCCGGTGGGGTTCTGGTCGAGCGACAGCCCAGAGAAGGTGCCGTCGACGTCGGCCGCGCTCAGCCGCACCTGGGTGCTGATCGTGGTGGGTCCCGCGGTCTTGGACCGGACGACGGTCTTGGTCGTGCCGTTCTGCTTGGCCGCCCACACGACGGTCGCGACCCCGGCCGGGCCGACCTCGACCTGCGGGTCGTTGTCGGTCCAGTTCTCGTTGTCGGAGACCCGTCGGGCGGCGACCCAGGCACCTCCAGGTGGCTGCATCGCGATCTCGACGTTGGGCGACACCCCGCCTGCGGCGCCGACCCAGGCGACCGCCACCGTCCCGTCGGGACCGATCGCCACGTCGGGGTCGCTCGCCGCGACACCGGCCACGCTGACGGTCGCCGCGGGCGTCCACGCCGGCGCGCCCGTCGTACGCCGCGACACCTGCACCTGACCCCCGGCGACCCACGCGGCCGCGGCGTTGCCGGCGGCATCGGTGGCCAGGACGACGCTGCCGCCTGCGGGAGCCAAGGGGCTGGCTGCGGTGAGGCCGCCGGCCAGCGCCGGTGCCGGCACCAGCAGGCCCGCGGTCAGGAGGGCGCCGGACGCGAGGACGGCTACGCGTCGAGGACTGGGGAAAGTGGTCACGAGTGTCTCCGAGAGGTCAGTAGTTGTAGGTGCGGCAGGCCTTGCTGCGCAGCTGCACCCAGGTGTCGGTGGTGACCTTGCCCAGGGGCGGCAGCAAGGTCTCGGCTTGAAATGCGCGCGTGGCGTCGAGCGTGACCTTGTCGAACTGCCCGGTCACCTGCTTGGGGTCGTTGAGGATCTTGGATCCGGCCCTGATCAGCATGTTCTGGTACGCCGACGTCCACATCGCCGACTCGGTCGTCACGTCCAAGCCCTCGCCGCCGATCTCGGGGAGCGAGGTCCGATCGAGCTCGCACGGGCACATCACTGCATCGGTGTTGCCGGCCCTCATCACGGTGACCATGTCGCTCTTGTGATCGTTGCGCATCCGCACCGTGCAGGCTGCCTCGGTGTCGGCGTAGCCGGACAGGTAGACGGCGTACGTCGCCGGCGCACCCTCGTAGGGCGGGTACGCCGTGTCGCAGGACTTCGCCGGCTCGAGGTAGCGGGCACCCTCGGCGTCGAAGTCGACGACCGAGTCACGAAGGTCGCGAGCATCGTTGCCACGCCCGACGATCATCAGCGCCTCGCCGGTGCAGCCGACGTTGACCATCGGGATGCCGAGGCCTAGCGGGTCCGGGAGGTCCTCCGGCTGGGTGAAGAAGGCTGTCACGGCCCCGCCCGAGAGACCGATGACCGCCGCCACGGCCATCACGGCCATGCTGCGTCCCCCCGGTCTCGTCACCGAAGCAGGATACGTGGGGCGGCGCGGCCGTCCGGGCTCAGTGAACGCCCAGCGCGTCGAGCGCCATCCGGGTCAGCAGCTCGCGCATCGGCTCGACCGGGAGCAGCCGGCTGTGCGGGGTGGAGTTGATCAGTCCGAAGGCGACGTGCGCCATCGCGCGGGACCGCTCGGCGCCGCTCTTGTTGCGCAGCCCGGGGTGCAGGCGCCGCAGCTCGCCGGCCCACACGTCGACGTACTCGCGCTGCAGCGCGCGCACCCGCTCGCGGTCGGAGTCGGGGAGCGACTGCCAGTCGCGGTCCTGCACGACGATGAGCGCACGGTTGTGGAGCGCGAAGTCGACGTGCCAGTCGACCAGGGCGGCGACCGCTGCGGCGGCGTCCGGTGCTCCCGCGACTCGCCGACGGCCGCCCTCGAGCAGCTCCTCGCTGATGCGCACCAGCATCTGCGCGAGGATGGCCTCCTTGGAGGCGAAGTGCTTGTAGAGCGCTGGCCCGGAGACCCCCACGGCCGCGCCGATGTCGCCGACGCTGACGCCGTGGAACCCGCGCCTCGCGAAGAGCTCGGCCGCCGTCGACAGGATCTGCTCGCGGCGGCCTACCATGGTCGAAGGATAGCGTCCGTGGTTAATGAACGTTAACCTTGTGTCCATGAGTGTCACGTCGGGTGTCACGACCGGACCGGTCAAGGGCGAGGGCCTCGTCGAGCTGGTCGCCGAGCTGCGCGAGAAGCTCGAGCGGGCCCGCAGGGGCGGCTCCGAAAGCGCGCGCCGCAAGCACACCGATCGGGGCAAGCTCCTCGTCCGCGACCGCGTCGACCGGCTGCTCGATCCCGGGAGCCCCTTCCTGGAGCTGAGCCCGCTGGCGGCGTACGGCATGTACGGCGACCCCACCCTCGAGGGGGGCGACGACTGGGCCGTGCCGTCCGCCTCGATCGTCACCGGCATCGGGCGGGTCGCGGGCCGCGAGTGCGTGGTCGTCGCCAACGACGCGACGGTCAAGGGCGGCACCTACTACCCGCTGACGGTGAAGAAGCACCTGCGTGCGCAGACCATCGCCGCCGAGAACCACCTGCCCTGCCTCTATCTCGTCGACTCGGGCGGGGCCTTCCTGCCGATGCAGGACGAGGTGTTCCCCGACCGCGAGCACTTCGGCCGGATCTTCTTCAACCAGGCCAACCTGTCGGCGAAGGGCATCCCGCAGATCGCGTCGGTGATGGGGTCCTGCACGGCCGGCGGTGCCTACGTCCCGGCCATGTCCGACGAGACCGTGATCGTGCGCAACCAGGGCACGATCTTCCTCGGCGGACCTCCCCTGGTGAAGGCCGCGACCGGCGAGGTCGTGACGGCCGAGGAGCTCGGCGGTGGCGACGTGCATGCGCGCACGTCCGGGGTCGTCGACCACCTGGCCGAGGACGACGCGCACGCGCTGGCGATCGTGCGCTCGATCGTGGAGACGCTGCCGCCCGTCGGTGGTCGAGCCCAGTCGAGACCCGTGGACGTCGAGGAGCCGCACGAGCCGCCCGAGAGCCTGTACGACGTCGTGCCGGCCGACACCCGCACGCCGTACGACGTGCGCGAGGTGATCCGCCGGATCGTCGACGGCAGCCGCTTCCACGAGTTCAAGAAGCTGTACGCCGAGACGCTGGTGTGCGGGTTCGCCCGTATCTGGGGCCACGAGGTCGGCATCGTCGCCAACAACGGCATCCTCTTCAGCGAGTCGGCGCTCAAGGGCGCGCACTTCGTGCAGCTGTGCAACCAGCGCGGCATCCCGCTGGTCTTCCTGCAGAACATCACCGGCTTCATGGTCGGCAAGGAGTACGAGAACAAGGGCATCGCCCGCGACGGCGCCAAGCTCGTCACCGCGGTGGCGTGCTCGGTCGTGCCGAAGTTCACCGTCGTCATCGGCGGCTCCTTCGGCGCGGGCAACTACGGCATGTGCGGGCGGGCCTACGACCCGCGCTTCCTGTGGATGTGGCCCAACGCGCGCATCTCGGTGATGGGCGGCGAGCAGGCGGCCTCCGTGCTCGCGACCGTCGCCGGCCGGCCGGACGACGAGGAGCTGATGGCGCCGATCCGCGACCAGTACGAGACCCAGGGCTCGCCCTACTACTCCACCGCGCGGCTCTGGGACGACGGCGTCATCGACCCCGCCGAGACCCGCCGGGTGCTCGGCATGGGCCTCGCGGCGACGGCCAACGCTCCGGTCGCCGAGCCCTCCTACGGCATCTTCCGGATGTAAGGAACGGTCGTCTTGAACCTCAACTACAACCCCCCTTCGGTCGCTCAACCGGGCGGGCTCCAGACCGTCCTGATCGCCAACCGCGGCGAGATCGCGCTCCGGGTGATGCGCACCTGCGCGCGCCTCGGCGTCCGCACCGTCGCCCTCTTCACCGATGCCGACGCGTCCGCGCCGCACACCCGGGCCGCGGACGAGGCGGTGCGGGTCCCGTCGTACCTCGACATCGATGCGGTCGTCGCGGCAGCCGTCGACAGCGGCGCCCAAGCGATCCACCCCGGCTACGGCTTCCTGTCCGAGCGCGCGGCCTTCGCCGAAGCCGTGGAGAAGGCCGGGCTCGTGCTCGTCGGCCCGACCGCCGAGGTGATGGAGCGGATGGGCCGCAAGGACGCCGCGCGGGAGATCGCGGTCGCCGCCCGGGTGCCGGTCGTGCCGTCGTACTCCATGACCGACGCGCGAGCCTCCGTGAGCTACGAGCTGCCCTACCCGGTGCTGGTGAAGGCCGCGGCCGGTGGGGGCGGCAAGGGCATGCGCATCGTGCGCACGCCTGAGACGTACGCCGAGGCCGTGCTCGCCGCGGCCCGCGAGGCCAAGGCGGCGTTCGGCGACGACACGCTGCTGCTCGAGAAGTACGTCGAGAGCGGCCGGCACGTCGAGGTGCAGGTGCTCGCCGACCACCACGGCACGGTGGTGCACCTCTACGAGCGCGACTGCTCGGCCCAGCGCCGGCACCAGAAGGTCATCGAGGAGGCGCCCGCTCCGACGGTCGACGCCGAGCTGCGGCACCGGCTGACGTCGAGCGCGGTCGCCCTGGCTCGAGCGGTCGGCTACACCAACGCCGGCACCGTCGAGTTCCTCGTCGACAACAGCACGGGCGAGTTCTACTTCCTGGAGATGAACACCCGGCTCCAGGTCGAGCACCCGGTGACCGAGGCGATCTGTGGGGGTCTCGACCTTGTCGAGCACCAGCTGCGCGTCGCCGCCGGCGAGCCCCTGTCGTTCGGTCAGGACGACCTCGGCATCCACGGGCACGCGATGGAGGCCCGCATCTACGCCGAGGACGCCTTCGGCGGCTTCCTGCCGCAGGCCGGGACCGCGTCGATCGTGCGCTGGTCGGCACACGCGCGCAACGACCACGCCCTCGAGCCGAACCAGGTGGTGTCGACGTCCTACGACCCCATGCTCGGCAAGGTGATCGTGCATGGTCCCGACCGCGAGAGCGCCCGTCAGGCGCTGGTCCGCGCCCTCGACGAGACCAGCATCCTCGGCCTCACCACCAACACCGGCTTCCTCCGCGCGCTGGCGACGAGCGACGCGTTCCGCGACAACGAGATCGACACGGCCTGGCTCGACAGGGCCGACAGGGGCGACAGCCCGGCGCTGTCGCCGCCCGACGACGAGCTGCCCAGGATCCTGGTCGCCTGGACGCAGGCGATGATCACCTCGCTCGCCGACGGCGGGCATCCCTTCCAGGCCGACGGGTTCCGGCTGGGTGCCGCCCCGGCACCCCAACGGGTCGAGCTGGACGAGCTGGTCGTCGTCGACCGGTCCGCCGGCCGGGTCACGACCGGCACCGCGTCCTCGACCAGGGCCTACGACGTCCGCGAGCTGGGAGCCGCCGACCACGTGCTCACCCTCCTGGTCGACGGGCGCCGGGTCAGCGCCGTCGTCAACGTCCAGCCGCACACGGCCGAGGTCGCCTGGCAGGGGCAGCGGTTCGTCTTCGAGCGCCCCGACGTGATGGGCGACCGCGGACCCGCCGTGGGAGACGGGACGATGCTCGCCCCGATGCCCGGCACCGTGCTCGCGGTGCGCGTCGCCGAAGGGCAGCGCGTGACGACCGGCGACCCGCTCGGCACCCTGGAGGCGATGAAGATGGAGCTGGCGCTGACCGCGCCCTTCGACGGCACCGTGACGCAGGTCGGCGCGGCGGTCGGCGACCAGGTCGCGCTGGGCGCGGTCCTCTTCACCGTGCAGGCGGACGACTGATGGCGGGCGCGACGGGCAGGCAACCGGCTCCGGTGCGCATCCCCGGACTGCCCGAGCGGGTGACGATCTACGAGGTCGGCCCGCGTGACGGCCTGCAGAACGAGAAGGCGATCGTGCCCGTCGACGTCAAGGAGGAGTTCGTGCGCCGCCTGGTCGCCGCCGGGCTCCCGGTCGTCGAGGCGACCTCCTTCGTGCACCCGAAGTGGGTGCCCCAGCTCGCCGACGCCGAGGAGCTGATGACCCGGCTCGGCCCCGACGGTGTCGCGCTGCCGGTGCTGGTGCCCAACGAGCGCGGGCTCGACCGCGCTCTGGCGCTGGGGCTGCGGCACGTCGCGATCTTCGGCAGCGCCACCGAGACCTTCGCCCGGCGCAACCTCAACCGCAGCCTCGACGAGCAGTTCGCGATGTTCGAGCCCGTCGTGACCCGCGCGCTGGCCGCCGGGGTGGACGTGCGGGCCTACGTCTCCATGTGCTTCGGCGACCCGTGGGAGGGCGAGGTCCCGATCGAGCAGGTCGTCCGCGTCGGCAAGCGGCTCCTCGACCTCGGCGCCGGACAGCTCAGCCTCGGCGACACCATCGGCGTCGGCACCGCCGGCCGGGTCAAGGCGCTCGTCGCGGCGTTCGCCGACGCAGACGTGCCGGCCGAGCGGTTGGCGCTGCACTTCCATGACACCTACGGCCAGGCGCTCGCCAACACGCTGGCCGGGCTCGAGGCCGGCATCACGACGTACGACGCGAGCGCCGGCGGCCTGGGCGGCTGCCCCTACGCCGAGAGCGCCACCGGCAACCTCGCGACCGAGGACCTGGTGTGGATGCTGGACGGGCTCGGGATCGAGCACGGCGTCGACCTCGCCTCGCTGGCGGCCTCGAGCGTCTGGATGGCCGAGCGGCTCGGGCGCGAGAGCCCGTCGGCGGTGGTCCGCGCGCTCGCCTGAGGAGTCTTGCGGCAGACTTGGCCGCGTGACCGACGGCCGGCGGGTGTACCTCCACATCGGGGCACCCAAGACCGGCACGACCTACGTGCAGGACCGGCTGACACGCAACGCGTCGTCGCTGCGCAAGCACGGCGTGGTCCTCCCGACGTCGTCCCCGATCGTCTCGCCGGCGCTCTTCCACTTCCGAGCCGCGCTCGACGTGCTCGACCAGGACTGGGGTGGCTCACCGGGGCACGCCGAGGGTGCTTGGGACACGCTGCTCAAGCGGGTCCGGCGGGCCTCCGGATCGGTGGTCGTCAGCCACGAGATCTTCGCGCCCGCACCCCCCGAGCGCATCGAGCGGATCGTCGGCGAGCTCGGCGAGGCGCTGGGCGGTGCTGAGGGGGGCGAGCTCCACGTCGTCTACTCCTCGCGGGACCTGGGCCGCCAGCTGCCGGCCGCGTGGCAGGAGAGCATCAAGCAGGGCCGAAAGTGGACCCTGCGCAGGTTTTTGAGCCGTGTCGAGCGGGGCCACAACTGGTTCTTCCGCGCCTTCGACCTGCCCACGGTGCTGGAGCGCTGGAGCGCCGCGGTGCCGGCCGACCGGATCCACGTGGTCACCGTGCCGCACCCCGGTCAGCCGAGGGACCTGCTGTGGCGGCGCATGTGTGAGGCGCTGGCCATCGACCCCGCCTGGTCGCCGGCCGAGAGCCGACGCGCCAACCCGTCGATGGGGGCGGCCGAGACCGAGGTCATCCGGGCGCTGAACCAGCACATGGGTCGAAAGGCGCGGCGGGAGGCCCTCTTCGACGAGCTGATCCGCAAGGTCCTCGCCGAGGAGCACCTCGCCAGCCGCGACAGCATCCCGGTGCGGCTGCCCCCGGACCGTTACGACTGGGCCGAGGAGCAGGCCGCGAGCTGGATCGAGTGGCTCGGGTCCAGCGGCCTCCACGTCATCGGCGACGTCGAGGAGCTGCGTCCCGTGCGCCCGGACCCGGACGCCGAGGGAGCGCAGCCCGTCCGGGTCCGCAACAAGCTCAAGTTCAACGCCGCCGTCGACGCGCTGGCGGCGATGACGGCGGAGGCGGCCCGGCGTCCCGATCCGGACAAGACCGGCCTGGGCCGGGTGCGCGCCGGTGTGGAGCGGGTTCGGTCGCGACGGTGACGCAGGACCCGACCGTGCACACGGAGGGGCGCACGAGGGAGCACGAGTCCCGGGCGTGGGGCTGGGTCGCGCACCTGCGCGACGGAGGCACGACGCCGTGGGCGTCCTGGTCGACGGCAGCCGACGGGGCCGGTCGCCATCTCCCCGGCGCCCAGCAGCTCGAGCTGCTCCGGCGGCTCAACCTGGCCGCGCCCGCCGGCGTCCCCGCCGACCTCGCCGCCCGGGTGCTCGACGCCAGCGCGGCCGGCCGCGGGCGTACCGACCTGCAGCTCGTCGGCGCCGCCCGGCCGTCCGACTTCGGCCCCCAGCCCGTTGACCCCTCGCTGCTGCCCGACGACGAGCTCGTTCGCCTGGCCACCAGCGTGATCGCCGACGACGTGGTCGCCGCCGGGGTACCCACCATGACCGAGCCGCCGCTGCCGCGGCCCTGGCGACGTCACTACCGGCTCGTCGGCGACCCCGTGCTGGCCGACCCGCTGCGCGCGGAGCTGGTCGCGCGCGGGCGGCCACCAGGCGGACCCCGGGCGCGCATCCTCGTCGTGGGGCGCGCCGTCGACACCATGCTGGCCGACGCCTTCGAGGCACGCGCCCTCGACACAGGGGGTCCGGCGTGGGAGCGCTGGCTCGACATCCTCGCGGCGCGCCAGCGGCTCGCTGCGCGCATCGACCTGGCCCGGGTGGCCCGCAGCTGGGCCGAGCGGACCTCGTCCGAGCGGGTCACGATCGTGCTCGACGCCCAGCAGGTCGGCCGGCTCACCGGCGTACGCCGGGGGCTGCCCACGCCGGTGCCGCTCTCCGCCCCGGCGGTCGACCTGGCCCGTCGGGTGGCGGCCGTGCTGGGGCTCCTCGTGGTGCCCGACCGGCGCGCGGAGCTGCTGCGCCAGACGCTGGCCCCGCGGCTGCGCGGCTTCGGCGGACCGCCGCTGACCGTCCCCGACCAGCACCGCGACTGGGTCGAGGAGCGAGCGGCCCGGATGCGCCACAAGCTGCGCCGCGCCGGTTATCCCGTCGTCGGCAGCCTCGACGCGCTGCTGCCGGCGTACCCTCCTGGCGGCGTGGCCCATGTCGACCACGCCGACGTGCTGGCCGTGGCGATCGCCCTCCTGCTCGGCAGGACGGGAGACTCTGGGGGAGACTCTGCCGGAGGCCCAGCAGAGGGCCCGGAAGTTGGCCCGGAAGTTGGCCCGGAAGTTGGCACAGAAGCCGGGCCAGCCACCGGGGGACGGGAGGAGACGACATGACGCGACCGCGCGTGCGCAAGGTCATCGTCCATGTCGGCACCCCCAAGACCGGCACGACCTACTTGCAGGACGTGCTCTTCCGCAACCGCCAGACCCTCGCCAAGCACGGCCTGTGCTACCCCGCGGACCGCTTCGACGGCCACTTCCTGGCGGCCCTGGACCTGATGCGCCTGCCCTGGGGCGGCCTGGAGACCGAGGCGGTGGGTGCCTGGGACCGGCTCGCCGCCAAGGTCCGCGCCTGCCCCGGCACCGCGATCATCAGCCACGAGATCCTGGCGACCGCGTCCCGGGCGCAGGTGGGACGGGCCCTGACGTCGCTCGGCGCCGACCAGGGCGTCGAGGTGCACGTCGTGCTGTCGGTGCGCGACCTGGTCCGCCAGATCCCCGCCGAGTGGCAGGAGAACGTCAAGCACCGCAGCCCGCTGACCTTCGCGCGCTTCCTCGAGCGCATCCGCGACCCCGAGCGCAAGAGCCGTGTCGGCGCGTGGTTCTGGGGCGTGCAGGAGGTGCCCGACATCCTCGACCGCTGGGGCAGCGACCTCCCGCGCGATCGTGTGCACATCGTCACCGTGCCCCCGCAGGGGTCGCCGCAGGGTCTGCTGTGGGAGCGGTTCAGCACTGCGTTCGGGCTCGACGGGATCGACCTCGACCTCACCGCCGAGCGCGCCAACCCGTCGCTCGGCGTCCCCGAGACCGCGCTGCTGCGCCGGATCAACCGGGCCGCCAACTCGGTCCTCGACCCCGCCGACTACCGGCCCCTCGTGCGCGAGCTGCTCGCCCACCAGACCCTGTCGCGCCGGCAGAAGTCACCCCGGCTTCGGCTCCCACCCAGCGAGTACCCCTGGGTCCACGAGCTCGAGCAGTCGTGGGTCGAGGAGATCGAGAAGCGGGGGTACGACGTCATCGGCGACCTCGCCGACCTCGTCGGCGCCGAGCCCGAGCCCGGCCCCAAGCGCACCAACCCCGACACTCCGTCCGAGCGTGCGGTGGCGGGCGCCGCCGTCGACGCGATCCGGGCGCTGCTGCTCGAGAACGCCCGGCTCCGCGGCGGTGAGGCCCGCCTGGCCGACGAGGTGCAGCAGGTGCGTGAGGAGCTGGACCGGGCCTACCTGCGCCCGACGTTCATCGCCCGGCGCAAGCTGGTCCGGGGCCTCGAGACGAGTGGCGCGGGACGCAGGATCATGCGGCTCTACCGGGCGGCGCGGGGGCGGAACTCCCGGTCGGCGTAGCGGCCGGCCCGCCACGTCCCGAAGCCGTCGGCCCCGAGGCCGATGAAGCCGCCGACGACCGGCACCCGCCGCCCCACGGTGGTGGCGAGGCGCTTGCCCGCGACCTTGGTGATCAGGTTGGTCGCGACCGTCGAGGAGATCAGCGGGTCGAGCGTGGTGTCGTGCGCGGGTGCGGTCGCCATCGCCATCGGCGGCGCGGGGAGCTTCTTCTTCTTGATCATCTGCTCGATCTCGTCCTCACCGAGGAGGGCGACGAGGATCGCGTTGCGCACGCGGCCGTCGTGCACGTCGTACCCGCGCAGGTGCGCGATGCCGGCGATCATCCGGCACTGGATCAGCGCCAGCCCGGTGATGTTGGTCGGGATCGCGACGGCGGCGGTGACCAGGCCGCCGATGTTGGTGAGGAAGCCCTGCGCGCCGGCGAGGCGCACGTGGAACTCGATGACCTCGTGGACGGCGCGGTCGACGTCGCCGCGCTGCTCCTTGAGCTGCTTCTCGGCACCCTCGACGGCACCGCTCAGCGGGCCGACCCCCACGATCGCGCGGTGCAGCGCCTCGCGCACGAACGCCGAGGTCAGCCCCGGCGCCATCTCGCTGATCCGAGGAGCCAGTGCGGCGCCGACCGTGTGCCTCACACCCATGGGTCCGATCCTACGGAGTCGGACCACGGGACCTGCCGGGCGCTGCTCGGACGCTAGCGTCGAGCGCATGCCGGTCGAGCCGAGGCCCTCGCCGTGGGCGTTCCCGCCCGCGTCCGCGTGGCCGGCCGACGACGACGTGGTGGCGATGGGGGCCGACCTCGAGCCCGGCACCCTGCTGGCGGCGTACCGGCAGGGCCTCTTCCCGATGCCGTCGGGGCCGCGGCGCCGCGACCCGATGGCGTGGTTCAGCCCGGTCGAGCGCGGGGTGCTGCCGCTCGACGGGCTGCGGGTCACCCGGTCGCTGCGGAAGTCCGTCGGGCGGTTCGAGGTGAGGGTGGACACCGCCTTCGTGGACGTGGTGCACGCCTGTGCGGACCCGCGGCGGCCTGGTGGGTGGATCTCCGAGACGATCCTGGCGGCGTACACCCGGCTCTTCGACCTCGGCTGGGCGCACTCCGTCGAGGCGTGGCGCGACGGTCGGCTGGTGGGCGGGCTGTACGGCGTCGCGGTCGGCGGGCTGTTCGCCGGGGAGTCGATGTTCCACCACGAGCGGGACGCGTCGAAGGTGGCGCTGCTCGGGCTGGTCGACCGGCTGCGCGACGAGCACGCGGAGGAGCGGCTCCTGGACGTCCAGTGGCTGACCCCGCACCTGGAGTCGCTGGGCGCGGTGGCGATCGACCGCGCGGACTACCTGGCCCGACTGCCCGCGGCGCTGGCGCTGCCCGAGCCGCGCTGGTCGAGCCCCCGGTGGTCGAGCCCCCGGTAGTCGAGCCCCCGGTAGTCGGGCCCCGGTGGTCGGGCCCCCGGTGGTCGGGCCCCCGGTGGTCGGGCTCCGGTGGTCGGGCTCCGGTGGTCGGGCTCCGGTGGTCGAGCCCCCGGTGGTCGAGCCCCCGGTGGTCGAGCTGAGTCGAGACCTACTTCAGCAACCTGCTCAGCCGCCGGTCGGCCAAGGGCTTGCCGCCGGTCTGGCAGGTCGCGCAGTACTGCAGGCTCGAGTCGGCGAAGCTGACCTCGCGCACGGTGTCGCCGCACACCGGGCACTTCTCGCCCGTGCGGCCGTGCACGGCGAGGTTGGACTTCTTCTCGCCCTTGAGCTCGCTCGCGGCGAGACCGCGCGAGCGCGCGACCGCGTCGCCGAGGACGTTGCGGATGGCGTCGTACAACGTCTGCAGCTCGGCGTCGCTCAGGCTGTTGGCGGGCTTGAACGGCGACATCCGCGCCGCGTGCAGCAGCTCGTCGGAGTAGGCGTTGCCGATGCCGGCGATGGTGCCCTGGTGGCGCAGCACGCCCTTGATCTGGGCGCGGCCGGCGTCCTGCAGGATCTGGTCGAGGACCTCGATGGTGAACGACTCGTCGAGAGGGTCGGGGCCGAGCCGGGCGATGCCCTCGACCTCGAGCGGATCGCGGACGACGTAGATGGCGAGCGACTTCTTGGTGCCGGCCTCGGTGATGTCGAGCCCTGGGGTGAGGCCTGACCCGCCGTCTGTCTGGGGGTCCTCGTCGAGGACCACCCGGGCCGCGAGCGGGTTCTTGCTGTTGGGGCGGGCCGGGAGCTTGGGCACGTCGTCGCGCCAGCGGATCCAGCCGGCCCTGGCCAGGTGCACGATCAGGTGCAGCCCGCTCGCGGTGATGTCGAGGAACTTTCCGTGCCTGGTGACGTCCTCGACCAGGGTGCCGTGCAGGGCCTGCAGCGGCGGGTCGAAGGTCTTGAGGGCGCTGAACGCCGCCAGGTCGACCCGGGTGATCGGACGGTCGGTGAGCCGGCCCTTCAGGTCGAGGGCCAGTGCTTCCACCTCGGGCAGCTCAGGCACGGAGCCAGTGTATTTGCACACCCCGACATCCCGCCCGATTCGATACCTGACCACGAGAAGCACGGGTGAACTGCACCTGGGACGTGCCGTTCGTGGTCACTTATCGTGCTGAGGCGTCAGGGGAAAGTCGGGGCCAGCAATCCTTCCCTGATCCGGCGGGAGGAGGGAGGATGGGTCATGGCCAGCAGGCGCCCGACGGAGACGACGATCTTCGTCGACCCGCGCGGCGCCGACCGGGCGCTGCGGATCACCTGGCACCACGACGTGGCCGACTCGCCCGATGCCCTGGCCGACGCCGGCATGGTCGTCATCTCGCTGTGGCGGGCCAACCTGTGCGTCGGGTCGTTCCGGCTCGAGGCCCACGAGGTGCCGGGGCTCGTGCACGCTCTCACCAAGGGCCTGGCCCCTGCCGACGGCGGCTCGCTCTCCGACACCGCCTGACCGCGAGGAGCGGCGCGTCGTCTAGCGAATCCGCTAGAGAGCCGGATACGGCGGATACGGTCGGGCGCATGGACCCGGTCCGCAACCCCTATGCGCCCGGCGCCGGGCAGCGTCCGCCCGAGCTGGCCGGCCGTGACGAGCAGCTCGAGGCCTTCGACGTCGTGCTCCAGCGCGTGGCGCGCGGGCGGCCCGAGCGGTCGTTGATCCTCACCGGCCTGCGCGGGGTCGGCAAGACGGTGCTGCTCAACGCGCTGCGCTCGGCCGCCGTACGCCGGCACTGGGGCACCGGCAAGCTGGAGGCCCGCCCCGACCAGCACCTGCGCCGGCCGCTGGCGTCGGCGCTGCACCAGGCGGTCCGCGAGCTCGGGCATCCCCGCCCCGACGAGACCGACCACGTGCTCGGGGTGATCCGGGCCTTCGCCCAGCGCGAGGCGGGCGTCGGCGCCCGGCTCAAGGACCAGTGGAACCCCGGCATCGACGCGCCCGCGGTCCGCGGCCGAGCCGACTCGGGCGACATCGAGATCGACCTTGTCGAGCTGCTCTCCGACGTCGGCGGGCTGGCGGCCGACCGGGGGAGCGGCGTCGCGGTGTTCATCGACGAGATGCAGGACCTCGGCCCCGACGACGTGTCCGCGTTGTGCGCGGCATGCCACGAGATCAGCCAGTCGGGGTTGCCGCTGATCGTCGTCGGTGCCGGGCTGCCGCACCTTCCGGCGGTGCTCAGCGCGAGCAAGTCCTACTCCGAGCGGCTGTTCCGCTACCAGCGCATCGACCGACTGCCGAGGGCCGCCGCCGACCTCGCGCTCAGCGTCCCCGCCGAGGACGAGGAGGCCGCCTGGTCTGTCGACGCGCTCGCGGCGATGTACGCCGCCACCGGGGGCTACCCCTACTTCATCCAGGCCTACGGCAAGGCCGTCTGGGACCGCGCCACCACCTCCCCGATCGACGTCGCCGACGTCGGCGTGGCCGCCCCGGAGGCCGAGGCCGAGCTTGCGGTCGGCTTCTTCGGTTCGCGCTACGACCGGGCCACGCCGGGGGAGCGCGACTACCTGCGCGCGATGGCCGACGTCGCTGCCGAGGCGGCTGCCGGCGGCGACCAGGCCGGCGACCGGCGCTCCGACGACCAGCCCCCCGACGACTCGGTGCTCACCTCCGACGTGGCCTCCTCCCTCGGCAAGAAGCCCCAGTCGCTCTCACCGGCCCGCGACTCGCTGCTGAAGAAGGGGCTGATCTACTCCGCCGAGCGCGGCCGGATCGCCTTCACCGTGCCGCACTTCGGCCGCTACCTGCGCGAGAACGCATGACGGCAGACCGGTGGGCCGTGCTGGTCGACGGGCTCGGTCCACGACGGCTCGTGGCCGTCGCAGCCCTGGCGGTGGCCGGCCTCGCGACGGCCGCCGGTGCGGCCCCGCTGCACGGCCGGCTCGGCAGGGGACGAGACCCGGACCCGGCCCTGCTCGCGCGGCTGCGCCGCGTGGACCTGCTGCGGACCGCTGCGGCGCTGGTCGCCCTCACGGCGGGCGTGGCCTGATGACGCGGGTCTTCGTGGCGGGGCCGGCGACCTGGAACCACCTCGTGTACGTCGACGCGCTGCCTGATCCGCGACCCCACAGCCTCAGCGCACGCAGCCACCACGAGACCGTCGGCGGCACGTCGGCCGGCAAGGCGCTCAACCTGCGAACCCTCGGCCTCGACGTGACGCTGCTGACCTTCCTCGGCGACGACGAGCCGGGCAGGCGGATCGGGGGCGTGCTGCGCGAGGCCGGCGTCGACCTGCTCGCCGAGCAGGCCGAGCGCACCGAGCGGCACCTCAACCTGATGTCCGGCGGCGACCGTGTCTCGATCTTCCTGGACACGCCCGGCGAGGTGACCGACGCGCACGCCGCGGCGGTCGACCGGGCGCTGGCGGAGTCGGCGTACGCCTGCATCGACCTGGCCGAGGCCGCCCGCCCCTACCTCACCAAGGCCAAGGCGGCGGGGGTCCCGATCGTCTGCGACCTCCACGACTTCGACGGCGAGAACCCTTGGTACGCCGACTGGATCGCCGCCGCCGACGTGCTCTTCCTCAACGCCGACGGCCTGGCAGACCCGCTGCCGTGGATGCGTGAGCAGGTCGCGCGAGGCACCTCGTTGGTCGTCGTCACGCAGGGGGCGGAGGGCGCCACGGCGATGACCGCGCTCGAGACCCTCCACGTGCCTGTGGACCCGGTCGACGAGGTCGTGGACACCAACGGCGCCGGCGACGCGTTCGCCGCCGGTTTCCTGGACGCCCGGCTGGGCCGGGCCGCACTGCCGGTGGCGATGCGTGCCGCCCATGCCCAGGCGGCGCGCTGCCTCGCCTCGCGCGGGCTCGCGCCCTGAGGTCAGCGGGCCTCGAGCAGCACGTCGCGCTCGGTCTCGCCGTACGCCGTGAAGCCGAGCCGCTCGTAGAGCGCCCGCGCCCGCGGGTTGTCCTGCTCGACGGAGATCCGCGCCGGGACCCCCCGGTCGCGCGCCTCGGCCAGGACGTCCCGGACGACCTGCGTGCCGATGCCCCGCCCCTGGTGCGCCGGCAGGAGCTGGACACCCGCGAGCTCCACGTGATCGGGCGCGCGGACGACGCGGTGCCGGCCGACCCGATCGCCGTCGACCAGGACGACCGATGTCGTCGAGCCGTCGACGTCTCCGCCCAGCTGCTCGCGCGTCCAGTCCGAGAAGCCGGCGCGCCACTCGGCCTCGGCGTCGGGCGCGCAGAGCTCGGCCGGCCAGCGCCCCTGGTCCTTGGTGACCACCACGACCACGTCGGTCAGGAACTCGACGTCGTCGGAGTCGGCAGGACGGAGCACGTAGCCGGGCACCGGCCGAGGGTGCCACGTCGCCGGCTCCGACCGCCTGTCCTTTAGGTTGGACGAGATGCACGTCGAAGGTCCGCGCCCACTCGCCGAGGACGAGGCCGCACACGAAGACGTCTTCCTGCGTTGGCAGATCGGGCCGGAAGCGCCCGCCCGGCTGTGGCGTGCCGACGACGCGATCGCGGTGGCGGTCCAGCGTGACAACGGGGTGTTCGTCACCTGCTTGGGTGCTGGGCCGGCGCTCGACGCCGTGGTGGCGGCGGCTCTGGCACACCTGCGAAGCGAGGGGTGTCCCGAGCTGCGGGTCAGCGTGCCGGCCGACACGGACGTCGTCGTACCGGCGCAGGTCCTCGAGCCCAGCCACTGGGAGTGGATGTGGACGAGCACGCCGCCGCCGGTCCCGACCGGCGTGGCCTGGCTGACGTCGGCCGAGGAGCCGCTGGTCGAGGAGCTCCTCGCCTTCAGTCCGCGTGCGCACGCGCGGCCCGGTGACCCGCACGTGCGTGCCTGGGCCGGCGTCCGCCGCGGCGACCGGCTCGCGGCTGCGGGCGCGCTGTGCACCGCCCAGGCGGGCACCCCGCACCTGCGCGCGATCGTCACGCACCCCGACCACCGCGGTCAGGGACACGGCGCCGCCGTGACCGCCGCGATGACGTTGCGCGGCCTGCAGGACTCACCGGTCGTCACGCTCGGGATGTACTCCGACAACGACGTCGCCCGGCGGATCTACCACCGGCTCGGCTACCGCACGTCGCACCGGTGGGTGTCGTCCCGGGCCGTGCTCACCGGATGAGCGTCCGCGTCGCCAGTCCCGCCAGCACCACCGGGTGGCTGAGCATCGGCAGGTGACGGAGGCGACCGCGGTCGTCCAGGTGGCACGGCTGGTCCGGCAGCGCCGCTTCCCCTCCCTCGACGATCTCGCGCAGGCTCGCTCGCCCCTCGGCGTACGCCGCCACCGAGGTCTCGGCACCGGGCAGGAACACCACGGGCGTCGAGGTCGTCATGGCACGACCTTGGGCCGTGAAGGGGCCAGCTCCTGACCGCATAGGTGATCTCACGTAGGTCGCACGACGTACGCCGCGCGACCGGTTCCTGGCCCCAGGTGGCACCCAGAGATCGGCTTGCTGGCCGATGGCAGGGGCTGCGAGAACCGAGAGCGTTGTTCCTCGTCGGAACAACCAGAAATCATCCCGAGAGGAACCACCCAGATGTCCACCCAGTACGCCACCCGCCCGGCCAAGACGGCCGAGCCAGTCTCCCAGAAGCCCGTCTCCCAGAAGCCCGTCTCCCAGAAGCCCGTCTCCCAGAAGCCCGTCCACCCCGTCGAGCAGACCGTCGAGATCCTCGCCGGCAAGCTCACGGCCTACAGCATCCCGGTGCTCCGGATCAGCCTCGGCCTGGTCTTCCTGGTCTTCGGCGCCTTCAAGCTCGTCCCTGGTTTCAGCCCGGCGGAGGACCTCGCCATCGCCACGGTCGAGAAGCTCACCTTCGGCATGGTGTCGGGCGACTTCGCCCTCCTGCTCACCGCGGTCATGGAGGTCACCATCGGCCTGACCCTCGTGTCGGGACGCTTCCTGAAGACGGGCCTGGTCGTCCTCGCCACCGCGATGGGCGGCATCATGGCCCCGCTCGTGCTCTTCCCGGGCGAGCTCTACCTCGACAACGGCGTCACGCTGACGGCGCAGTACGTGTTCAAGGACATCGTGCTGATCGCCGCCGGCCTGGTCGTCGGGGCGCACGCCCTGGGCGCCCGCCTCCACCGGGACGCCTGAGCCTTGGCACGACACGACGCCGAAGCGGCGTCGACACCGAGACGCGGTGTCCACCACGACCTGGTGGACACCGCGTTCCTCATTGTGCGGCCGCTCCCCGTCGGCCCCCGAGGGTCGGCGCGGTCAGCCGCGCCCGTTGACCAGCTGGCTGCGGATCTCCCCGGTCGGGTAGAGCGAGGTGTGCACGTTGACGTACGTCGTCTGCGCCTTGATCGCCGCGACCAGCTCGTCGAACTGGCCGGCCGTGATGCCCTGGGCGCCCGGCCCGATGACGGAGGCCGGCGTCAACGTCCCCGAGATCGTCGCCGGTGCGGGCGGGCAGGCCTGGGTGCCCGCCGGGCCGTTGCCGAGGTTGCTGCAGAGGAAGGTCGCGATCCCACCGCTCTGGCTGGCCGCACCGAAGTGGATGTGCGACTGGGTGACGCTGCCCTCGAGGGCGTCGTACGACAGCACGTAGTCGATGGTCTGGTTGGCCCGGTCGACGTGGATCTTGAAGGTGCCGACGCCGGAGGTCGAGAGCGCGAGCGGTGTCTCGGCGTACCCGTCGAGCTGGACGCTGATGGTGCGGTTGCCCTGGTCGTCGCCGGGTCCGGAGCTCCCGGCGCTGGCGACGCCGCCGGAGACGACAGCGGCCGCCACGATGAGGGCGACCCCGAGCGGGATGACACGGTTGAGCGAGTACCTGGACATGCGGGTTCCTTCCGTCGGTGAACGGTCCTCCCGGGACTACGGGCGAGGGGCGCGAACAGATCTCCCTCCGCGCCGCGCGTGGACCCGCGCGGCTGACCCACGGGTGCGGGCTGATCCGTCATGCTGGGCGGCGTGGGTTCGGGCATGACCATGCGACCGCAGGTCGTCGCGCACCGGGGCGCGAGCCATGACACGGCCGAGCACACGCTCGGCGCCTACGTGAAGGCCCTCGACCAGGGGGCCGAGGCTCTCGAGTGCGACGTGCGCCTGACCGCCGACGGGCACCTGGTCTGCGTCCACGACCGCGACCTGCTCCGCACCGCGTCCACGCGCGGGCTCGTGTCGACGATGGAGCTCGCCGAGCTCGACCAGCTCGACTTCGCGTCGTGGAAGAACCCGTGGGCCGACCTCGACGACGAGGCGCAGGACCTCGACCTCGAGCTCGGCCGGGTGCTCACGCTGCGCAAGCTGCTCGAGGTGGTCGCCGACTACGACCGGTCCGTCGAGCTGGCGATCGAGACCAAGCACCCCACGCGGTACGCCGGTCTCGTCGAGAGGCGGCTGGCCGAGGCGCTGGCGGCGTTCGGCTGGGACGGAGCCGGCGCCCCGGTGCGGGTGATGAGCTTCTCCTACACCGCCCTCCAGCGGATGCGCCGGTTGGCGCCGGGCGTGCCGCTGGTGATGCTGATCGACAAGAAGCGCCACTGGGCGGCGTTGCAGCCGGTGGTCGGGGACGACTGGATCCTCGGGCCCGGCATCGACCTGCTGCGGGACACGCCGGTGTTCGCGCAGCGCCTCGCCGCGACCGGGCGTGACATCCACGTGTGGACGGTCAACACCGAGGCCGACCTGGATGTCTGCCTGCGCTACGGCGTGAAGGCGGTCATCACCGACCGTCCCGGCATGATCCTCGGCCTCCTCGATGACAGGACGCTCGAGCAGCCCGGGTAGTTTCGCCCGCATGGCCAAGCGCTCCCGCAGCAAGACCCGCACGCCCGCCTCCGACGCCGCCGAGGGTGCGGTCGGTCCGCGCCAGCCCTGCCCGTGCGGCTCGGGCCGTCGCTACAAGCACTGCCACGGTGCGGCCGACGGTGGCGCGCAGGTGTACGTCGCCCGCCCGTTCGAGGGGCTGCCCGGCGAGCGCGACATCGTGGCGCTGCGCGAGCTGGTGCCGGCGGCGAGCGCCCCTCTGACGTTGAAGGACCACCCCGACCGCGAGGTGCTGCTCTGCACGCTGCTCCCCGGCGCCGCTCCCGCGATGGTGCGCGACTCCGGGGCGATCTGGCTCGGGCTGCAGGTCCAGCACAGCTTCGGCGACCCCGCGCGCGACCTGGGCGCGGTGTTGCTCAAGGCCCTCGACGCCGAGGCGGGGATCGTCGGGCTGACCGACCCGCCGGGTCCCGGGCCGCGTCTGCAGGACCTCGTCGTCAGTGGGGGGAACGGCGACGGCCTGGACATCACCGTGCATGACGGCTTCGGCTTCTGGATCGCCGACGTGGAGGAGCAGACGCCCGAGATGGAGGAGGCGCTGCACCAGGCCGACCACTCCGCCGCACCCACCGCGCGGCTCGGGTCCGTCGAAGCGGCGTACTGGACCGACGTCACGACCAAGGAGCACCTGCGCTGGGTGCTGCCCGAGCCCGAGGCCGACGCGTTCGACGCCCTCGCCCGCCTCCATGCGGCGGGTCGCGACCAGCTCGTGCCCGACTCCCGCCTGGTCGGCATGTTCCGCGCCCACGGCCTGCTGGTGCCGGTGTGGGACCTGCCTGTCGGCACCGGAGCGGCAGCGCTGGAGGAGCCCGCGGCGGCGTTCCGCAAGGCCCTCGACGAGGCCCTCGCCGTCACCGAGCCCCTCACTCCGGAGGAGCGTTCGGCCCGCAACGGGCTCGCCAACCGGCAGGTCACGATCCGCTAATCGGACGACCCCGGGCGGCCTCCGGGAATCCTTTGCCAAACCCCCTCTGGCTGTTGTGCAACGCTCCACCTTCCCGTAGGTTTTGAGTCGCCCGGTCGTTGTTGCCTCCCCCGTCAGCAACGACCGGGTTTTTACATTTGCCGGCTTCTCGCCGCGTGGGGCCGCTTGATCCGGCGGGATGGATAGACCAGGCGTATCAACAGCGGCGTCTCCGTTGCGGCGATCGACGGAGGCGACGGGCCGGCGACACCGTCGTGGTGAACCTCCAGGCCGAGCGGGGCGACTCGCGAAGCCGCGTCGTGTGCGACGTCCCGGCGGGCTCCTGCGAGATCCAGCAGTACCGACCCGTTAGGAGCCCAGCGGTGCCCGTGAGATCGGGCAGCTCATGCAGCGCGGGCCGCCGCGGCCCGAGCCCAGCTCGGAGCCGGCGATCTTGACCACCTCGATGCCGGACTCCTCGAGCCGGTCGTTCGTCTCGTCGTTGCGTTCGTAGGCCACGGCCACGCGGGGCGCGAGGGCGAGGGTGTTGTTGCCGTCGTCCCACTGCTCGCGCTCGGCGGTGACCGGGTCGAGACCGGTGTCGATCTGGTGGAGCGTGTCGATCTGCATGGCCTTGGCCGCGGCCACCAGGAACGGCTCGGCGTCGGCGACGTGCAGCTCGAGGTCGGTGTCGTCGTTGGTGTCGGCACTCCCGACCAGCGTCACCGCCCAGGCCTGGAGCTGGTGGGCGACGTTGGGGTACATCACGACCTTGTCGACGTCGACCATCGTGCAGACCGTGTCGAGGTGCATGGTCGCCCGCTCCTGGGCGATCGGCACGGCGAGCACGGTGTGCGCCAGGCCGGCGTGGAACACCTGGCGGGCCAGGCGCTCAGCCCCGGCGGGCGTCGTACGCTCCCCGACCCCGACCGCGATCACGCCCGGCGCGAGCAGCAGCACGTCGCCGCCCTCGACGTGCTCGTGGTGCCAGCCGTGGATCTGCGGGGTGCCGACGAAGCGGGGGTGCCGGGTGTAGATCAGCTCGGTCAGGTGCGTCTCCCGCGAGCGAGCCGGCATGGCCAGGCTGGTGACCGCGACGTGGTCGCGCACCCAGACGCTGGAGTCGCGGGTGAAGAGCAGGTTGGGCAGCGGGTCGATCAGGAAGTCGTGGCTGTCGAGCAGGCTGGTGACGAGCCCGAAACCGCCGCCGACCTCGTCGTTGCGGATGCCGGCGGTGAGGTACGTCGTCAGCTCCTCCGGCGAGGCGTCGTGCAGCAGGCCAGTGAGGTAGCCCCGCAGGGTGTCGCCCAGGTGCAGGCTCTCCAGCGCCTTCGTGATCGCCTCGTGGCGGGCCTCGGCCTCGGCGAACGTCTCGGTGAGGAGCTCGGTGAGGTAGAGCACCTCGACGTCCCGCTCACGCAGCGCCGCCGCGAACGCGTCGTGCTCGTCCTGGGCGCGCGACACCCACGGCACCCCGTCGAAGAGCAGCCGGTCGTTGTTGCGCGGGGTCAGCCGCTTCAGCTCGAGTCCGGGCCGGTGCAGCATCACCGTCTGCAGGCGGCCGACCTCGCTGTCGGCGCCGTGGAGGCGGGCGGGGTCTGCCGGGGCGGGGGTGCTCACCATGCTCGGACCTTAACGTCCGGCCGCCAGGACCGCACTCGCGAGGGACCGGTGAGATCCCCTGCGTGGTCACTCACCCCTAGAGACCGCACGGGGAATTCCGCCGGGGTCAGCTCGGGCGGCGGACCGCCCAGGCCTCCAGGCGCTTGTACCCCTTCACCGACGTGCGCGGCACCCGGCGGAAGCTGAACCCGCTGCCCTCGGAGTACGGCGCCAGGTCGGCCAGCTCCTCGGCGGCCCGGTCGACCAGGGCCGCGAGCTTCGACGGCTCACCTTCGGTCGGTGCGGGGTCGTCCGCGGCCTCGACCGCCAGGAGCGCCTCGTGCGCTCCACGGTCGACCAGGACGGTGCCTGGCCGCGCGATGGAGGTCAGCCGGGCCGCGACGTTGACTGTCGGACCGAGCACGTCGCCCAGTCGGCTGACCACGCCGCCGTACGCGATCCCCGCGCGCACCTGGGGGAACTCGTCCTCGGGGTCGGCGCCGCGCTCGGTCGCGATCAACGCGACCTCGGCCGCGGCGGCGGGGGTGTCGGTGACGAAGAGGACCTCGTCGCCGATCGTCTTGATCACCCGCCCGCCGGCCTCGACGACCGACCGGGTCAGGTGCTCCTCGAAGTGCTCGACCCAGGCGACCAGCTCGCCCTCGGTCAGCTGCCGGCTGCGGCCGGTGAAGCCGACGATGTCGACGAATCCCACGGCCAGCGTCGTGGAGGTGTCGCCGCCCTGCTCGAGAAGGCGACCGACGGCGCCGGCGAGGTGGCGCCGCCACACGTAGGACTGGAGGTGCTCGACGGCGGGGAGCACCTGACCGGTGAGCTCGTCGACCGTCGACGCCGGGTCCTCCGCCTCGACCGCGATCCGGGTGAGCAGGGCGACCTGCCACTCGGCGAGCCGCGCGAAGCTGCGTCCCCAGGTGCGCACCAGCGCGGCCTGGCTGTCGGGCGTGAGCACCCCGAGCTCGACCAGCTCACGGGTGCGCGACAACGCCTCGACGTCCTCCTCGGTGAAGGCGACGTCGTCGTCGCCGGCGTGGGGGAAGCCGAGCTGCTGCCAGAGCTCCTCGGCGACGTCGAGCGAGACGCCGGCCTTGTCGGCGACCTCGACCCGGGTGAAGCGCAGCGGCGCCCCGAGGGCGGTCTCCTCGAGCGCCCGCACGTCGAACGCGTCGTGCTCGCCTGCCATGTCCCCTCCCAAGGATCTGCCCCGACGGTGTGACTACGTGGTGCCGAGTCGCTCCTGCGCGGCGCGGTCCAGCGCGCTCCGGAAGGCGGGTACGTCGGCGCAGAGCCGCTCGAGCTGCTCGGCGGTGAAGTGCAACGCCCGGACCGGGGTCGTGGTCACGATCGACGCGTTGCGGAGCTTGTGGTTGACCAGGCCGGCCTCGCCGAAGACGTCGCCGGGTCCCAGCCGCGCGACCTCCTGGCCGCCGCGCCGGACCGAGGCCTCGCCTTCGAGCAGGATGTAGGCCTTGTCGGCGGGGGTCCTCTCGTGGATCGGCGACCAGTCCCGGGGCAGCCGCACGGAGGTGCCGGCGGCGTGCACCCGCCGGGTGTCCTTGGCCGAGAGGCCGTCGAAGATGCCGGTCACGCCTGGATCAACGGAGCAGCTCGTACGCCGTTACGGCAGCCAGGACGAGACACACGCCACTTCCGACGTAGTGCAGGACGTGCAGCGAGATCCACCGCAGCAGCGCCCTCCCGACCAGGCAGGCGAGGCCGCTGACCATGAGCAGTGCGCCGAGGGCGCCGACGAAGACGCTGCGCGGGTCGTCGTACCTCGCGACCAGGGTCAGCGTCAGCAGCTGGGAGAGGTCGCCCCACTCGGCGGCGAAGAGCACGAGGAAGCTGGCCAGGATCGCCCGCCAGCCCTGGGCCGGCTTCGCCTTGTCGGCGAACTCGTCCTCTGCGGCCTGGTGGTGCGCGCGTCCCTCGCGGAAGAGGATCACCGCGCCGATCAGGAACATCACGAGCGCGAGCGCCTTGACCGCGGTGTCGGGAAGGAACGACGCCGCGTGCCCGAGCAGCACGGCGACCGTCGTCTGCACCGCGAAGGCGAGACCGACGCCGATCCACACCAGGAGCGGCCGGTAGCGGGTGGAGAGGACCAGGGTCGCGAGGAAGGTCTTGTCGGGCAGCTCGACGACGAAGATCGCGCCGAACGTCAAGGCGATGACGGCGAGATCCACGGCCCCATTGTGTGGGGCGGTCCAGACCACGGGGGAATCCCCGATGTGGCGTGGGCGTCTTGGTGCTCCGATGGGGTGATGAGGGTCACGAGGGCGTACGCCGCCGTGCTGGCCGGAGCGCTGCTGCTGGCGGCCTGCTCCGACAGCCCGGCCGCGCAGCCGCCGTCACCGACGTCCTCGGCCACGGACACGGCGACGTCCTCGACCACCGACACGGGCACGGACACCGAGGCGGAGCCGACGCCCCAGGGGAACGAGCTCCCGGTGGAGGTGAGCGTCGCGGACGCGGGCGGGGAGTCGATCGAGGCCGGTCCCCACAACGACTTCGCCATCGCGGCCGCGGGCGGGATCTGGGTGACCGGCGTACCGCCGGGTCTGGTGCGGTACGCCGCCGCGACCGGCGAGATAACCCATCGGATCCACCTCGCGTCGGCCGTCGTCCAGGCCCTCGACGCCACGCCGGGGCGGGTGTGGGTCACGGGACTGGAGCCGAACCTGCTCCTCGTCTTCGACGACCGCACCGGCGACCTGGTCGACCGGGTCGAGCTTCCGGCACCACCCGTGCCGGAGTCGTCCGTGGCCGCCGACGAGGCGGTCGCCTGGGTCCTGGTCGACCGCGACCGGCCCCGGATCCTGCGCGTCGACACCGCCTCGGGTGACCTGAAGGCGCTGCCGACGCCCGACGAGCCCAGCGCCTTGCGCTACGGGTGGGGGTCGTTGTGGGTGACCACGACCGACGGTGTGCAGCGGCTCGACCCCGACACCGGGAGGGTGCTCTCGCACGCGGACACCGGAGTTGTCCCGAGCTTCCTCACCTTCGCGTACGGCGCGGCCTGGGTCCTCGACCAGGTCGACGGGACCGTGTTCCGCGTCGACGCCGCCACGGACGAGGTGTCGGCGATCCCGACGTCGGACCAGGTGGTCAACGGTGGCGACATCGCGGCGAGCGACGGCTTCGTCTGGTCCCGCACGTGGACCGGTGTCACGGTCGTCGACGCCGCGTCGGGACGGGCGGTCGCCCGCATCGGGACCGGGGGCGGCAGCGGGAGCGTCGCGGCCGCCGACGGGTGGTTGTGGATCACCGACCACGACCACTCACTGGTGCACCGCGTGCCGTGGCCTCCGGAGTGAGGGGGCTCAGGCGGGCTCAGTCGGGCGGGGCGGTCGCCCTGCGGGCCGCCGCCACGGCGGCGAGCGCCTCGGCCGGGTCGGGGGCGTCGCCGGTGGGCTGGAACGCCAGGGTCGTCGCACCGGCCGCCACCAGCTCGCGGGCCCGCTCGGCCGGGTCGGCTCCGAGCCCGACGTACGCGACCACCTCGAACGGCTCGTCCGACAGCGGACCCGTCGCGCGCGCCTCGAGCGCGACCCCGACGGCGCGGGCCAGCCTCTCGCCGTCCAGGTCCTGGTGGTCGTCGTCACCGTCGTCGAGCACGACGCCGTCGGCGAGCTCGCCGGCCAACGCCAGCGTCTTGTCGCCCCGGGCGCCGAAGAGCAGGGGAGGGGTGTCGTCCACGGCCGGCGGCCAGTCGAGCGCGACGTCGTCGAGGTGGACGTAACGGCCGTCGACGGTGACCCGTTCGCCGTGCACCAGGGCGCGGACGGCGCCGGCGTGCTCGCGCAGCAAGGTGAGCGGGGAGGCGGCCCGGACGCCGGTCTGGCTCATCCAGTCGAGGACGCCGTGGCCGACCGCGGGCGCGAAGCGGCCCGGGAACAGCCGCGCCACCGCCGCGATCTCCATCGCCGCGAGCGCGGGGTTGCGGAAGGGGACGGGCATCAGGCCGAGCCCGACCCGCACGTTGTCCGACCAGGCCAGCGCGGCGGTCGAGGCGGCGATGCCTCCGGTGAGGAAGCAGTCCTCCCAGAGCCACACGTCGTCGACGCCGGCCGCGTCGCAGCGGCGTACGGCCTCGCGGAACCGCTCGGGCTCGATCTGGGGCCGCAGCACGACGCCGAGGCGGGGCCGGCCGGTCACGTGCGGCGCTCCGGGTCGGCGGCGTAGACGCCGAGGATCTTCACTTCGGTGGTGAAGAACGCCAGCTCCTCGAGGGCTCGCTGCACGCCGAGGTCGTCGGGGTGGCCGTCGACCTCCGCGAGGAACTGGGTGGCCGAGAAGTGCCCGCCCTCCATGTAGCTCTCGAGCTTGGTCATGTTGACCCCGTTGGTCGCGAAACCGCCGAGCGCCTTGTAGAGCGCGGCGGGCAGGTTGCGCACGTGGAAGACGAACGACGTCACCACCGGTCCGTTGCCCTGCGGCGCCTTGACGAAGTCGCGGGAGAGCACGACGAACCGGGTGGTGTTGTGGTCCTCGTCCTCGACGTCGTCGGCCAGGATCTCGAGGCCGTAGATCTCGGCGGCCAGCGGCGGCGCGATCGCGGCCTGCGTGGGGTCGCCGGCCTCGGCGATCTCGCGCGCGGCACCCGCGGTGTCGCCGGAGATGACCGGCTGGAGGCCGAGCTCGCGGATCACCCGCCGGCACTGGCCGAGCGCGTGCACGTGGCTGTGCACGGTCTTGATCGTCTCCGTGGTCGCACCGGGCAGGACCATCAGCGCGAACCGGATGCGCAGGAAGTGCTCGCCGACGATGTGCAGGTCAGAGGTCGGGAGGAAGTGGTGGATGTCGGCCACCCGGCCGGCCAGCGAGTTGTCGATCGGGATGAGGGCGAGGTCGGCCTGGTGTCCCTCGACCGCGGCGAAGACGTCCTCGAAGGAGGCGCAGGCCACCGCCTCCCAGTCGGGGTAGGCCTGGGTGCAGACGAGGTGGGAGTTGGAGCCGGGCTCGCCTTGGTAGGCGATCCGCCTGGCTCCGGCTGGGGCGTCGGTCACGGCGTCGAGTTTGGCACGAGCCGGCGACGTGCCCGGCGCTTCGCTCCAGGGGTGGGCGGTCCGCCTGCTTATGGTCGGCGTATGCCGACCGCTCTCGCCTCGCTCGCCTTGGTGCTCGCCGTCGTCGCGGTCGTCTTCTCGGTGATCTCACTGCGCCGCCAGGCCGGCGCGCGCCGCCGCCTCGGCGCCGAGGCGCTGCCCGAGGACGTGCACGGCCTGCGCCAGGAGGTCGCGGCGCTGCGCGCCGAGGGCGCCGACGCACTGCGGCACCTCGCCGTCGTCCGGTACGACGCCTTCGGCGACATGGGCGGCCACCTCTCCTGGTCGGTGGCGCTCCTCGACCAGGCCGGACACGGCGTCGTCCTCACCTCGATCGCCGGCCGCTCAGACGCGCGCACGTACGCCAAGTCCGTCTCGTCGTGGACCTCCGACCAGCAGCTCAGCCCCGAGGAGCAGGAGGCCATCGCCACCGCCCGTCCCAGCTGAAATCTGACCAATCTTCGTCAGTTGTGCTCAGTTGTTTGACCGGTCACGTGTGGGTCCCTACGGTCAGCGACCTCGGGCTGCAATCTGCTCCCGGGCGACCAGTGAACCCAGCCCCCAGATGGTGAGCACATGACATGCACGCACTTGCACGACGGGCTCTTCCGGCCCTCGTCCTGCCGCTGGTCCTCCTGGGCCTGAGCCCGGCTCCCGCTGGCGCCAGCCCGGCCCCTCCCAAGTCCGCCGCGTCGGCATCGGATGCCGATGCCCCGGCCCTGAGGGTGAGGGCCTGAGCATCGGCCTGCCGGTGACCGGCGCCGAGGCGTCGGTCGTCCGCGACGAGGTCAGCATCTTCACCAACGACGCCGACGCCACCTCGGTCGCGGTCAACCCGCTGGCCGATGGAGGAACCCAGTTCGTGGTCGCCATCGGTGGGGCAGAATCGCCTGAGACCTACGCCTTCCCGGTCGACGTGCCCGACGGTGCGCGGCTCGAGCTGACGGAGGACGGGGGAGCGCAGGTGGCCGACGGGGGCGGCGGAAGCCTCGCCACGATCCCCGCGCCCTGGGCCGAGGACGCGAACGGCGCTGACGTTCCCACGCACTTCGAGGTCGCCGACGGGGCCCTGGTCCAGGTCGTCGACCACATCGACTCCGGCGCGACGTACCCGATCCTCGCCGACCCGAGCGTCTTCACCTGCGACGCGTGGACGGCGACCTGTGTGAAGTTCACGAAGGCGGAGACCGTGGCGATCTCCAAGTTCGCCAACCCCGGACTGGTCGGAGCGTTCACGTGGGCCGGCGCTGTGTGCAGCAAGATCCCGGTGCCGGTCATCGCCGGCGGCTGCGCGATCTACGTCAGCGTCTACGCCTACCTCCTCGTCAAGAGCTTCGACGGGGCCGCAGGCAGCGGAAAGTGTGTCGAGCTGCACTTCTCGCGAATTGGCGCACCGCTGTGGTGGAAGACCGAGAGTTGTTGAACCCGACGGCAGACTGGCGCAAGGTCGCATTCACGTCTGGGTGCACTGCCGCAGCCCTGGTGATCGTCGCCTTGATCGCTGGACAGCCGGATTGGGCGATGATCGCCACCATCTGGGGGGCGACGACGTTGGGGGTTGCCATCGGTGAATACGTCTGGTGGTCGAGGCGCGGGCCTCGCGCATGATCTTGAGGGCCCGCGTTGGTCCTGCCGACGGGGTCCGCACATGCTCTGGATTGCCGCTAGGTCAACTATCTACGCCGGTCGAACTAGGCACTGAGGTGGCGGTAGCCCTGGCTGCCTTTTGCATGGCTCTTCTGGTCGTGGCAGATCGTGTGCGGCCGACTGACCGCCCCAACACTCACCGCCCGACGCCCCTTGGGCGTCGCCTGGCTTACGCCTGCGCTACGTTGCCGTTCCTGTTCGGCGGGATGGTGTGGCTGGCAGCCCCGTCCACAAGAGGTGACTGGTTCTTGGTCACTTTCGTGTGGCTCGCACTGCCGCCTAGCTGAGCCGGTGGACCCGCGACTCCCACGGAGCCAGCGGGTCCGCCGGCCCGGCGGTCGAGCCTGGCACCGAGAGCACCAGCGGCTCGGCGGTCGTCCAGCCGCCCATTTCGGAGAGGTCGGGGACGACGCCGTCGGCCGCCGAGCAGTTGGCGACGACGAGCAACCGAGTGCCCCCAACTGATGATGGAGTCTCACGCAGGAAGCACCACAGCTGCTCGTGGTCGGCGAGCAGCAGGCGGAAGGACCCGTGCGCGACGCAGGGCTCCGCGTGCCGGAGCGCGATCAGCCGCTGGTGGTGGGTGAAGACCGAGTCCGGGTCGTCGACCTGGGCCGCGGCGTTGATCGACCCGGCCAGGGGGTGCGGGTCGAGCCACGACGTACCCGTCGTGAAGCCGCCGCCGGGAGAGGAGTCCCACGGCATCGGCACCCGGGCGTTGTCGCGGCCCTTGGCCGAGAGCGCGGCCATCACCGCAGCCGGGTCCTCGCCGGCGGCGACTGCGGCAGCGTGGTGGTTGAGCGACTCGAGGTCGCGCAGCTGGTCGAGCCGGGTGTAGCCGACGTTGGGCAGGCCGAGCTCGTCACCCTGGTAGACGTACGGCGTCCCCCGGTGCAGGTGCAGCACCGTGGCGAGCGTCTTGGCGGACTGCTCGCGATGGGCGGGGTCGTCGCAGCCGAACCGGCTGACCGCCCGGGGCTGGTCGTGGTTGCCGAGGTAGAGGCTGTTCCACCCGACCTCGGCGAGGCCCTCCTGCCAGCGGGCCAGCGAGGCCTTGAGGTCGCGCACGGTCATCGGCACGATGTCCCACTTGCCGCGCGGACCCGAGTCGAGGTCGACGTGCTCGAACTGGAAGACCATGTCGAGCTCGCCGCGCGCGGGATCGGTGTAGAGGACCGCCTCGTCGATCGGACAGCCGGGAGTCTCGCCCACGTTGAGCAGCCCGGGGGGACGCCCCGCGAACACCTCGCGGTGCATCTCCTGGAGGAACTCGTGGATCCGCGGCCCGTTCAGGACCGGCGGCGTGCCGTGGTACGCCGCGTCGTCCGGGTCGGCGACCAGCGTCGGCCGTCCGGACGCGTCGGGAGGCCCGACCGTCTTGGAGATCAGGTTGATGACGTCCATCCGGAAGCCGTCGACCCCGCGGTCGAGCCAGCGACGCATCATCGCGTAGACCGCCTGTCGCACCTCGGGGTTCTCCCAGTTCAGGTCGGGCTGCTCGGCGGCGAAGATGTGCAGGTAGTACTCGCCCGTCCGCTCGTCGAGGGTCCACGCCGGCCCGGAGAACACCGACTGCCAGCCGGTCGGCTCGGCGCCCGGCGTACCGGCCTCGTGGCCCGCGCGGGGCGGCCGCCACCAGTACCAGTCGCGCTTGGGGTTGTCGGTCGACGAGCGCGACTCCACGAACCACGCGTGCGCGGAGCTGGTGTGGTTGACGACGAGGTCCATCACCAGCTTGATGCCGCGCTCGTGCAGGCCGGCGATCAGCTCGTCGAGCTGGTCGAGGGTGCCGAAGAGGGGGTCCACGTCGTCGTAGTCGGAGATGTCGTAGCCGTTGTCGGCCATCGGCGACCGGTACACCGGGCTCAGCCAGACGACGTCGACGCCGAGCCGCGCCAGGTGGTCGAGGTGGGCGATGATCCCGCCCAGGTCTCCGACGCCGTCACCGTCGGAGTCGGCGAAGCTGCGCGGGTAGACCTGGTAGACGACGGCCGACTTGAACCACTCAGCGGGGGACACGGACCAAAACCCGCCCGTGCACGACCTTCATCCGCAGCTCGCGGCCCGGGCCGATCGAGTCGCCGTCGAGCTGGCGCGGGGTCTCCTGGGCGGAGCGGATGACGACGGAGGCGCCGACCTTGCGGTCGACCAGCTCGTCGGTGTGCTTGACCTTCAGCAGCACCCGCCACGCCAGCGGGATCCAGGACAGGAAGTTGCGCGGGTGCAGGATCACGATGTCGAGGAGGCCGTCGTCGATGGCAGCGTCGGGGAGGAGGGGCATTCCGGCCTGCAGGAAGCCGACGTTGCCGACGACGACCGTGCGGGCGCGGTGCCGGGTGAACTCGCCGCCGTCGACGGAGATCTCGATGCGCTGCGCGGGGAACATCAGCGACCGCACACCGGAGATGACGTAGGCGAACCAGCCGACCCTGGCCTTGATCTCCTCGTTGACGCCTTCCATGATCGCGGCGTCGAAACCCATGCCGGCCATCACCATGAAGAAGGTGTCCTCGAACCCGTCGCCGGCGACCTCCACCATGTCGATGGCGCGGTCCTGGCCGTTGAGGGCGACGTCGATCGCCGAGCGGAGGTAGAGCGGGATGTCGAGGTTGCGCGCCAGGAGGTTGCCGGTGCCGGCCGGGATGATCCCGACGGGGATGCCGGTGCCCGCGAGCTCGGCGCAGACCTCACGCACGGTCCCGTCGCCGCCGCAGACGAGCACCAGGTCGGCACCCTCGACCGACGCCGCCTCGGCCATGCCGGTGCCGGGGTCCTCGACGGTCGTGTAGTGCCAGCTGGGAGTGCCCCAGCCCGACTCCTTGGCCATCGCTTCGACGGTCGCGCGGAACTGCGCGGCGTCCTCGACCTTGATGGGGTTGAGGACCACGGCGAGCTGGCGCGAGGACGGGACGACGATCGCGAGCGGCTCGACCTTCTCCGCGTGCCCGCGCGGCCAGGGGTCGATGACGACCATGGCCACCAGCACGATGGCGGCGCCGAGCAGCGACCCGGCGATGACGTCGGTCGGGTAGTGCCGGCCGAGCAGCACGCGATCGAGGCACACCGTCAACCAGACCAGCAGGAGGGCCACGATGATGCCCCGCCGCATGCTCGAGCGGCGGACGAAGATCCAGGTCAGGACGATGAGCACGCCGACGTACGCCGCGATGGAAGCGGCGTGACCGCTCGGGAACGAGCGGGTGGTCAGTGCGTCGAGGTCGACGGTCTGCCAGTCGGGGCGGTTGCGGCCGAGGGTCACCTTCAGGGCGGTGGTCAGCAGCCCTTGCATGATCATCACGACGGCGACGAAGACCATCGCCCGTCGGTGCCGTCGGGCCAGCAGGATGACCGCGAGCAGCACCGTGATGACCGCGATCGCCGCGCCGCCGAAGAGGATCTCGACCCAGTGCAGGATGTCGACGAGCACCGTGTGGTCGTCGGCCCAGTCCTCGCCGGCCTTGCCGATCTGGTCGAAGGAGTCGAGGGGCGACCGGTCGCGAGTGACCAGGACGGCAAGGATCGCGAAGGCGCCGGCGCAGAGCGCTGCCCAGATCAGGGGCAGCAGCCGCTTGCGTTCAGTCACGTGCCCGGATTATGCCGCCCGGCCGCCGCCGATCGTTCATCCGCGAGGGTGGGACGGGCCCCCTCGCGTCGACGCGCTGTCCACCCGCGCCGATAGCCTGCGCCCATGAGCGATGGGACGCCCGGCTGGAGACCTGGGCTGGTCGCGCTCGACATCGACGGCACGCTGCTCAAGTGGATGGAGGGGGCGGGCCAGACCTACGAGGTCATTCCCGACGAGGTGTACGCCGCCGTGCACCGCGCCTACGACGCCGGCGCCCACATCGTGCTGGCCAGCGGGCGGTCGCCGCACGGCATGACCCGCATCGCCGACCTCTTCGGGCTGCCCCGTGACGGCGAGGACCGGCTCTGGGTCGTCGCCTCGAACGGCGCGGTGGTGTTCCGCTACGCCCCGGTCGAGATCGTGCACGAGGTCACCTTCGATGCCGCGCCGGCCGTCGAGGCGGTGCTGAGGCACCACCCCAAGGCCCGCGTGGCGATCGAGGAGCGTGGCCGGGGCTACCGCGTCAGCAAGCCCTTCCCGCACGGTGAGCTGAGCGGGGTGCAGTTCATCACCTCCGTGCACCAGATGGTCGCCAAGCCGGTGAGCCGCGTCATCATTCGCGATCCCGATGCGACGGCCGAGGACTTCGTCGAGCTGGCCGGGCGCCTCGGGCTGCACGGCACCGACTACGTCGTCGGGTGGACCGCGTGGCTCGACCTGGCGCCGATGGGCGTCAGCAAGGCGTCCGGGCTCGAGCACGTCTGTGAGCGTCTCGGTGTGGCGGCGGCCGACGTGCTCGCCATCGGCGACGGGCGCAACGACATCGAGATGCTGGCCTGGGCCGGCCGCGGGGTCGCGATGGGGCAGGCGGTCGAGGAGGTGATCGCAGCGGCGGACGCGGTCACCGACAGCGTCTACGACGACGGCGCCGCGGTCGAGATCTCCCGGTGGTTCCCGCCCGGACCCGCCGAGGAGCCCGACCGGCACGCCGAGCTGAGGGCGCCCGAGTCGCTGTGAGCACGCAGGTGACCTTCACGGCGCCGCTGTGGCAGTGGCGGGCCCGTGAGCAGAGCGGCGACGGTGGCGCCTGGTTCTTCGTGACCGTGCCGCGCGAGCTCAGCGAGGAGATCCGGGACTCGCGCACCGGGCCGCCTAGGGGCTTCGGGTCGGTGCGGGTCTCGGCCGTGGCGGGCGGCTCGTCCTGGGACACCAGCGTCTTTCCCGACAGCGACTCGGGTTGCTTCGTGCTGCCGGTCAAGAAGGCGGTCCGGCTGGCCGAGCAGGTCGACGAGGACGACGAGCTCACCGTCACGCTGCGGGTCCGCGACCCGTGACGGGGCAGGCGCAGACCGGGCTGCCACGGCTGGTGGCCACCGACCTCGACGGCACGCTGGTGCGCTCGGACGGGTCCGTGTCGGCGTACACGCGTGAGGTGCTGACGGCGCTCGAGGACGCCGGCACCCCTCTCGTCTTCGTCACCGGAAGGCCGCTGCGCTGGACCGAGGAGGTCTTCGAGCACGTGGGCGAGCACGGTCTCGCGATCGTCTCCAACGGCGCGCTGGTCTGGGACGTCCACGGGCACCGGGCCTGGTCCGAGCGTGCGTTCGACCGTGAGGCGGTGCTCGCGGTGGCGCGCGCGATCAGGGAGCGCGTCCCCGGCTCGACCTTCGCCGTCGAGAGGACCGGGGGCATGGCGCTGGAGACCGACTACGTGGAGCGGTACCCCGTCCCCGACGGCAGCCCGCGCGGCGCCCTCGAGGAGATCGTCGGCGTCGCCACGATCAAGCTGCTGGCCCGCCACGAGGAGCTCGCGCCGCAGGAGTTCTGGGACCTCGCTGCCGACGCCGTCGGCGGCCTCGCGGTCGTCACCTGGTCCTCGGACTCCTCGCTGCTCGAGATCAGCGCACCCGGCGTGACCAAGGCGTCGACGTTGGCCATCGTCGCTCACGAGCTCGGCGTGGCCGGGTCCGACGTCGTCGCGTTCGGCGACATGCCCAACGACCTGCCGATGCTCGAGTGGGCCGGGACGTCGTACGCCGTCGCCAACGCGCACCCGACCGTGCTGGCGGCCGCCGACCACGTCGCACCCCACCACGACGAGGACGGGGTCGCGGTCACGCTCGCCGCGATCTTCGGGCTTGCGCCTCCCTCTGCGTAGGGTGGCGGGCATGGTCGGCAGGTTCGCGTCTCGGCTGGCGTCTCGACTCGCCGCGGGACTCGCGCTCGCCGTGCTGCTGGGCACCACGCTCGTCCTCGCGGGGCTCTCGCCCGCGCAGGCCGCCTGCACCTGCCAGGACAAGACGCTCGGGGACCACGCCACGGCCGCGGACGCCGTCTTCAGCGGGACGGTGCGCGAGAGCCGCAACGCCGAGCCCGAGGGCGGCGGCGGTGCTGGTGGCGGTGGCCGGGCCCAGCGCCAGGTCGTGCACGTCGTCGACGTGGAGACGGTCTGGCAGGAGGACGGCACCGTGGTGACCGACACCGTCCGGGTGTCCTCCCCGCGCGCCGAGTCTGCCTGCGGGCTCGGTGACATCGAGCCGGGCACGGAGTTCGTCTTCTTCGCCAAGGCCCGGGAGAACGGCTTCCAGGCGGCCAAGTGCGGCGGCTCGCGCCCGCTGACCACGTCGTTCGAGAGCGAGGTGGTCGCCGAGCTCGGCGACGGCCGCGCCGTCGTACCCGATGACGAGCGGCCACCCGTGGAGCTGACGCCGCTGGACACCTCCGCGCCGGGCAGCGTCACGCGCGCGGCGGCGCCCGGCGCGGCGCTGGTGATCGTCGGTCTGCTCGGGCTGGTGCTGGTGCGGTTCGCGCGCTCGCGTCGCGCCTGACCCGTTACCGAACCCAGCGCGGCGTTGCCGAACTCCTAGAGGTACATCCCGGACGAGCCCGGCTGCGCGGGACCGTCGGCGGGGGCGTCCGGCTGAGGTCGTTGCCCCTGGTGCTGGCCGGGCTGCTGGCCCGCCATCCCGGAGCCGGCGGGCAGCTGGCGGCGCATCTGCTCCAGCTGGGCGCGGGCCGACATCTGCTGGGCGTAGATCGCGGTCTGGATGCCGTGGAAGAGCCCCTCGAGCCAGCCGACGAGCTGGGCCTGCGCGATCCGGAGCTCGCCCTCGGACGGCACGCCCTCCTCGGTGAAGGGCAGCGACAGCCGCTCGAGCTCCTCGACGAGCTCGGGCGCGAGGCCGCTCTCCAGCTCCTTGATGGAGGCCTGGTGGATCTCCTTGAGACGGTTGCGGCTGGCCTCGTCGAGCGGAGCCGCCTTCACCTCCTCGAGCAGCTGACGGATCATGCTGCCGATCCGCATCACCTTCGCGGGCTGCTCGACCAGGTCGGTCAAGTGGGTGGCGCCGCCCCCGTCATCAGGCTCGCCGTCGTCCTGCCTGCCGTCGCTCATGGCGGCCAGGGCGCTGGCCGGCACCCGCGCGACCGGCTGTCCGTCGGGACCGACGATGACGACCGTGGTCTCGTCGTCGTGACCGGGCTCGGGACCGTTCTGTGTCATGCCCCGACCCTACGGGGCGGTGAGCAGGATCTTGCCGGTGTGGGTGCCGCTCTCCATGTCGGCATGCGCCGCGGCTGCCTCGGCGAAGGGGTACGTCGCGTGCACCCTCGGGACGATGCGTCCGTCGGCCACCAGCGGCCAGACCCGCTCCACGACCTCGGCGCAGATCGCGGCCTTCTCGGCGACCGGCCGAGGGCGCAGGAGGATCGCCGACAGGGTGCCGTTCTTGGCGAACAGCCCACCCAGGTCGAGCTCGGTCTTGCGGCCCCCCTGCATCCCGATCACGACGACGCGGCCGTTGCGGGCGAGAGCGGCGATGTTGCGCTGCAGGTACGCCGCGCCCATGTTGTCGAGCACGACGTCGACGCCGCGCCCCTCGGTCGCCCGTTCGACCTCCTCGACGAAGTCCTGGTCGCGGTAGGAGATCGCGGTGTCCGCACCCAGCTCCCGGCACAGCCCGAGCTTGTCCGGCGAGCCGGCGGTGGCCAGCACGCGGACCCCCAGCCGGGATGCCAGCTGGATCGCGAACGACCCGATGCCGCCGGCGCCGCCGTGCACGAGGAGCGTCTCGCCCTCCTGCAGTCGGGCGACCATGAAGAGGTTGGACCACACCGTGGCCGCCGCCTCGGGCAGCGCGGCCGCCGTGACGAGGTCGACACCGGCGGGGATCGGGAGGAGCTGCCCGGCCGGCACCGCGACCAGCTCGGCGTACCCGCCGCCGGAGAGCAGCGCGCACACCTCGTCGCCGACCGACCACCCGGAGACCTCCGCGCCGAGGGCCTCCACCGTGCCGCTGCACTCAAGCCCCATCAAGGGCGAGGCGCCGGGCGGCGGCGGGTAGTGCCCCTGCCGCTGGAGCAGGTCGGCGCGGTTGATCCCGGCGGCCGCGACTCGCAGCAGGACCTCGTCCGGTCCGGCGACGGCGTCGTCCACCTCGGCCAGGGACAGCACCTCAGGGCCGCCGGGGTCGGCGGCGACGACGGCCCACACGTCAGTCGTCGAACTCGTCGTCGGTGTGGTCGACGACGCTGTCGTCCGGCACGTCGTCGTCGATGTCGTCGGGGTCGGGGGCGTCGGCGGGCCGGTCCCACTCGAGGGCCAGCGTCGTCGCCTTCGCCGCGAGGGCCTCGATGGCGACGGGGTTCGCGTCGGCACGACCCGCGGCGTAGCCGAGGAGGTACGTCGTGATGGGTGCCGCCCGGCGCTCCACGTTGTGGGCGGCGTCCCGCGCGAGGTCCAGCACCAGGGCCTCGTCGACTTCGGCCTCGACGTCGAGGACGTCACAGAGCTCGTCGATCCAGTCGTGCAGGTTCACGCGATCACCGTCCTACGGGGAGCGTAGGCCCCGCAAGTCCCTCACGTCGTCCCAGGTGTCGACGTCCAGCGCCTCCTGGCCGGTGGGAGGGACCAGGACGAGCGTCAGAGAGCCGAGCAGCCGGTGCATCGGCAGCCCGTGCGGGTCGTCAGGCACCTTCAGCCGTTCCGGTCGCACGACGCCCGCGAGCTGGCGGCGTCCGTGCGGATCGGCGAGGAAGGCCCCGTCCGCGTCCGGGCCCAGCGCCTCGAGCAGGCGGGCCACGGTCGCGGCGCCGACGTAGGGCATGTCGACGGCGAGCACGACGACCAGGGCGTGCCTGTCACCGAGGGCGCCGAGGCCGGCGAGCAGGCCCGCCGCAGGACCGCCGCCCGGTGGGTCCTCGACCACGAAGTGGACGGGGTACGCCGTCGCGGCCGGCTGTCCCACCACGATCACCTCGTCGGCGCCCGCGACCGCCGCCAGCGCTCGCCCCAGGAGCGTGCCGCCGTCCAGCTCGAGCAGCGCCTTGTCGGCGCCGCCGAGTCGCCGCCCGGTCCCGCCGGAGAGGACGACGGCGGCATACCCGCTGCGCGGTCCGGGCTGCTGCCCGGTCGGGGTGCTCGCCGTCGCCATGCCGTGAGCGTAGGGGGGGATCGTAGGGGGGGATCGTAGGTGGGGATCGTAGGTTGGGACCGTGACCGATCCGTCCCATCCACTCCGTGTGGCGCTGGTGCAGCATGCCGCCAGCCTCGACCCGGCCGAGAACCGCACCGCGGTGGCCGCGCTGACGCCCGACGACACCGACCTCGTGGTCTTCCCCGAGGCCTTCCAGCGCGACTTCGGCGAGCCGGGGTCCGACCTGGCGCCGTACGCCGAGACCGTCGACGGTCCGTTCGCGGAGGCCGTGGCCAGTGCGGCCAAGGAGCACGACACGACCGTGGTCGCCGGGATGTTCGAGGGGTCCGAGGACCCCGCCCGGCCGTTCAACACGCTGGTCGTGCGGGGCGAGGCGGACGCGGAGTACCGCAAGATCCACCTCTACGACTCCTTCGGTTTCCGCGAGTCCGACCGGGTCAGCCCCGGGGAGCCGGAGCTCGTCGTCGTGGACGTCCGCGGCTTCCGGGTCGGCCTGATGACCTGTTACGACCTGCGCTTCCCCGAGCTGGCGAGGCGGGTGGTCGACGCCGGCGCGGAGGTGCTCGTGGTGCCCGCCGCGTGGGTCTCCGGCGAGCGCAAGGCCGACCACTGGCGGACGCTGGCGCGGGCCCGCGCGATCGAGAACACCGTCTACGTCCTCGCCGTGGGGCAGCCCGCCGGCCGCTACACCGGTCACTCGCTCGTGGTCGACCCGCTTGGCGACGTGCTCGCGGAGGCCGGCCCCGGTCCCACGGTGCTGCGCGCCGACCTCACCCGCGACGGGCTCGACCGCGCACGTCGTACCAACCCGAGCCTCGCCAACCGGCGGTTGTAGCCTTCCTGCCCGTGTCGGACCCCTTCCCCCCGGAGACGTCGAGGCGGCCCCGGGTCGCCCGCCGGGGCGGCCGACGGGACGACCGACGGGACGACCGACGGGGCGCCCGACGGGGCGGCCGACGGGCCGCGAGCCGTCCGTCGCGCCGGCCCGCGGTCGGCCGGGTGCTGCGCGGTCCGGTCTCGGTCACCGCTTGGTGCGCGGTCGTGCTTACAGGCCTGCTGGCGATCCTGGCCGCCGCGCTCGACCTGGCCCCCGAGGTGGCCTCGACCGGTGGGGCCGTGGCCATCGGCGTCGCGTACGTGTGGGCCCTGGCGGTGCGCACGGGCGGACGCCCCGTCGTGTTCGGCCTCCTCGCCCTGGTGATCGGCGTCGCCGTCCTGGTGACCGACCAGGACTCGCTGCGCTCGGGGGCTGCCGTCCTGATCACCTCGCTCAGCGCCGTGCTGGGCGTGATGCTCACCAAGCCCGCCGTCACCATCGCCCGTGCCGCGCGGGAGGTGGTCGGCGCCGGAGTGGTGGCAGCCGTCGGCGCGGTCGCAGCGGTCGGTCTGCACCCGTTGATCGCCCTGGGTCGGTTCGAGTACACGACCCTCGCTCTGGCCCTGGTGCTGGTCATCACCCTCGTCTACCGGCTCGGCGCGGGGCTCCACGGCCTGGGTCGCCGGGGCGCGGTGATCCTCGTCGGCGGTGCTGCGCTCCTGGCGCTCGGACTGGCGTACGCCGAGCTGCTCCGCCTCTACGGCACCCCCGGCTTCGTGGGCTGGGTCCTCGACGTCGCCGCCTGGAGCGAGGAGCACATCGGCGGCTTCCCCCGCGCCATGCCGTCGCTGCTCGGCGTGCCCATGCTGCTCTGGGGCTGTCACATGCGGGCGCGGCGCCGTCAGGGCTGGTGGGCGTGCGCGTTCGGGGTGGTCGGGCTGGTGCCCGTCGCGCACCTGCTCGCCGATCCGCGGCTGACCCTGGTGAACGCCACCCTGACCAGCGTCTACTCCCTCCTCGCCGGGCTGGTCATCGGCGTCCTGGTCATCAGGGTCGACCTGCTGCTGGGAGGCACCGGCGGCCGCCGGGCCGCGCGCGAGGAGGAAGCAGCCGCGCTGCGGCCCGAGGCCGGCCGCACGCAGCCGTTGCTGTGACCCGTCGCCCCGGCCGGTAACGTCCGAGTCATGGCGTCGAGGCACGGGCACGAGATCGTCGCGGAGATGGTGGCCAACGTGCTGACCGTCTCGGTCGGACCCGGCGACCGGGTCGCGGTGGGCGACACCGTCTGCCTGCTCGAGTCGATGAAGATGGAGATCCCTGTCATCGCCGAGCTTCCCGGCGAGGTCACCGAGGTCAAGGTCGCCACCGGCGACGTCGTCCAGGAGGGCGACGTCCTGCTCGTCCTTCGTCAGTAGGGAAGTTTCGTTGGCAGAGGGGGCGGGATTCGAACCCGCGGCTGACATCTCTGCCAGCGACCGCTTTCAAGGCGGTTCCGATCGGCCACTCCGGCACCCCTCCGAGCCGGCGCCCGCTGATCACGCGGCCGGCACCGCCCGAGTGTAGGTGGCGACCCCGGTCCGGGCGACGTGCGCTACTCCGAGCCGCCGAGCTCGTACTCGACCTCGTCGTAGGCGAGGTCGTGCAGTCTCTGCAGGTGATGCGCGACATCGACGACCAGACGTCGCAGGTCCCTGTCGAGGGCCGCGACGTCGGCATCCTGGAGCACGCGCGCCCCGAGAGCCGACACCCGGGCGAGCAGGGCGTTGCGCTCGCGGAGCATCGCGCCGCCCCGTGCCGCGAGCCAGCTGTCCTCGTGCCAGGTCGACTGGTTGACCAGCAGGTCGCGCACGCCCGCGAGGCGCTGGCGCACCGTCCAGCGCCAGGTGCCCGAGCCCGTCGTGGCGCCGGACGTCGAGCGGCGCGCAGACTCGAGCACGGCACTGAGGTCTCGCAGGGCGGTGCGGCTGGTGGTCACGGGCGGCCTCCGACGGGCCGAGATGGGGCCGAGAATCTTGGGGTAGGGCGAGTCTGAACCCGTGGAACGGCCGGCACAAGAGCCGATTGGCCAGCCCGCCGACGCCGTGTGTTGAATGCGGACGTGGACACCCGACCGCCGTCCGACTACCGCGTCGCACCCGCGCTCGCGGCCAGGCTCGTCGGCCTGACCCTCGCCGTGGTGGGCTTGCTCGTCTTCGTGGTCACCGTCCTCGTCGTGGCCGCCGGCCTCGATCCGCTGGCGCTCCTGGTCGTGGCCGGGCTCGGGGTCCTGGGCGCCGCCCTCGTCGCCTGGTACGCCGGCACCCGGGCCCGGGTCGTCCACCTGGACGAGCTCGGCTACCGCGTGCGCTTCGTGCGCGGCGTCGGTGTGTCCAGCGCCCGGTGGGCCGACGTCGTCGACGCGACACGCCAGCACGTCGCGGGCTCGCGGTGCCTGGTGCTCCGGCTGCGCGACGGCCGGACGACCACCATCCCGGTCGAGGTCGTCGCGGCCTCACCCGACGCGCTCACCGAGGACGTGGTGACGCGGCTGGAGGCGGCCGGCGGCGCGCGTTGGAAGTAGGTCCGATTCGGTCCGCCCCCGGCTGCCCTAGTAGCCTGTCCCCGCCCTTCCGGGCGACTGTGCGCACACACAGGGAGGCGTCGCCTAGTCCGGTTTATGGCGCCCGCCTGCTAAGCGGGTTGAGGGTTAAACCTCTCGCGGGTTCAAATCCCGCCGCCTCCGCACCAGGGCCCCCGTCACCTCAGGTGGCGGGGGCCCCTGCACGTGCTCGGGTCCGTCCCCGCGGCGTTTTGCCTACAACCCGCGCGGCTGCGGTGCGGCCCCACCAGCCACAGAAGTCCACACCAGGCGCTTGACCATGGGGCGCCTTCTGTAAAGGAATCTCTTTACACTGCCTCTTGACCTGCGGGTTCTCCGACCTGGACACTTCGTCGTTGGAGTACCTCGGGCCTCTACGGGACCCCCCCACGCCAAGCAAGTCGGCGCGCCAAAATTGCAAGAAAATGCAATGCAAGTTTCTGAGGAAACGTTTTGCAACAAGTGGGGTCTGACTAGCCCCAGACTAGTTATCGCGAGGGGCTCACCAGCAAGGGTCGCTCGCTCAGGAAGACTCACCAGCAAGGGTCTCCTTGACACATGAATAGTGGAGGGATCACCAGCAATGAACTTCGCACGGCGCGCAACTATCGCTCTGGTTACCAGCATCCTGGCCGTCAGTGGCCTCGCTCTCACGGCGAGCCCGGCAGACGCCCGCGACACCGGATGGACCAAGACGGCCATCAAGTAACCGAGATCACCAGACTTAACGGACACAACTGAAGATCCCCTGAGACGGACGAGTACCGCACCCCCCCACCTTTGCGGACTCGGTAGCCATCCCCCCGGCGCGTCTCAGTTGCCCGAGGGCAGAGACATCGTCTCTGCCCTCGTGGCGATTTCGGAGGGGTTTCCCCCGTCGCGGATTCGGCGCTGCGCTCAAGCCCCGCGAGCCGCGGGACCCTCGTCGTCGTCCTCGTCCTCCTCGCCGGCCACGCCCAGGCGCCCCATGGTGTAGCCGAGCTGGAACCTGGTCTCGGCGTCGTACTCCACCTTGAGGTCGGAGATGTAGCCGGCATACGTGCGGGGGCTGACGCCGAGCCGCTTGGCGCTGGCCGGGTCCGCGTGTCCCTCGATGAGCATCCGGATGGTCATGGCCCGCTGCTCCTTGGCGACCTCGCGCATCAGCTTCTGCTCGCGGTTGATGTAGGGGCGGGCCCGCTCCCAGTGCCGCTCGAAGAGGTCGACGAGGTACTCCACGATCATCGGCTCGCGGATCGCCATGGCCAGCGGCCCCGACGAGCCGGGGATGATCGCGATCCGACGGTCGACCACGATCAAACGGTTGAAGAACTCGTCGAGGGTGCGCACCTCGGCCCCACGCCGCTCGACCGCGAGGACGTACTTGTGGGTGGCGGCCATCCGCCGGGCGGAGTGCTGATAGAGGGTGCGCATCTTGAGGCCACGATCGAGGGCGGCGATGTCGCGCTCTGCTGCTTTGGCCACAGCCGCGGCGGTCCGGGTCGCTTGCGGCTGAGCGGTCAGCAGCTCGGTCTCCGCGCCGGCCACCACGGAGACGATGTAGCTGTTGATCGTGTCGAGCCCGCGGAGCTCGGTCATCGGGCCGCGACTTGCCGCGGGGGAGCGCCGCCAGGCCTGCGCCAGCGCACCGAAGCTCTGCGCCCACTGGGCCGACTCGTTGATGAGCTCGGCGCCCTTCTGGCTCATCGGCGCGACGACGCGCGCCTGCACCGAGGCGGGGTCGACGGGGCGGTAGCGCTTGGCGTCCGGGTCGTGCAGCAGCAGGCCCAGCTCGAGGAGCAGGTCGAAGGCCGGCCGCACGTCGCTGCGCTTCTTCAGCCGTGGGTCGTCGGCCGCGATGCCGTCGGTCTCGACGGCCTCCTCGTACAGGTCAGCCGCCGCGTCGGAGAAGACCGCACGGTCCTCCGGGCTGAACTCGGACACGCGACCTCCTTCTGGCTGACGGGCTGCACACAACTGTGTCAGACGACGAAGGGTCCCACCCGGACATCCGGGCGAGACCCTTCGGGTCGCAGTGCGCGCGGCTCAGCCTCCGGAAGGCACGTCCAGACGGGCTCGGAGCCCGTCGAGCTCGGTCCACAGCACGGCCGGCAGGTCGTCGCCGAACTTCTCGAACCACTCCTGGATCTGGGGAAGCTCGGCCTGCCACTCCTCGGCGTCGACGGCCAGTGCGGCCTCCACCGCGTCGCGGGTCATGTCGAGCCCTTCCACGTCGAGGCTGTCGACCGTAGGGACGTAGCCGATGGGCGTCTCGACGGCGTCAGCCTGGCCCTCCATGCGCTCCACGACCCACTTGAGCACGCGGGAGTTCTCGCCGAACCCGGGCCACAGGAAGCCACCGTCTTCATCGCGGCGGAACCAGTTGACGTAGAAGATCTTCGGCAGCTTGGCCGCGTCGTTCTCCTTGCCGACGGTGATCCAGTGGTTGAAGTAGTGACCGGCGTTGTAGCCGATGAACGGCAGCATCGCCATCGGGTCTCGGCGCACCACCCCGACCTGGCCGACTGCGGCGGCGGTGGTCTCCGACGAGAGGGTGGCGCCGAGGAAGGTGCCGTGGGTCCAGTCGCGGGCCTCGAAGACCAGCGGCACCGTCGTTCGACGGCGCCCACCGAAGAGGATCGCGTCGATCGGGACGCCGCGTGGGTCGTCGTACTCCGCCGCGAGGATGTCGCACTGCTTGATCGGGGTGCAGTAGCGGCTGTTGGGGTGGCTCGACAGCTCCTCGCTGTCGGGCGTCCAGGGCTCGCCCTTCCACGACGTGGCCTTGGCCGGGGTGTTCTCCAGGCCCTCCCACCAGATGTCGCCGTCCTCGGTGAGCGCGACGTTGGTGAAGACCGAGTTGCCCTTGTCGATGGTGTCCATCGCGTTGGGGTTGGTCTTCTGGTTGGTGCCGGGCGCGACCCCGAAGAAGCCGTACTCCGGGTTGACCGCCCACAGGCGGCCGTCCTCGCCGACCCGCATCCAGGCGATGTCGTCGCCCAGGGTCTCGACCTTCCAGCCCGGGATGGTCGGTCGGAGCATGGCGAGGTTGGTCTTGCCGCACGCCGACGGGAAGGCCGCGGCGATGAACTTCACCACGCCCTGCGGGCTGGTGAGCTTGAGGATCAGCATGTGCTCGGCGAGCCAGCCCTCGTCGCGCGCCATCACGCTCGCGATGCGCAGGGCGTAGCACTTCTTGCCCAGCAACGCGTTGCCGCCGTAGCCCGAGCCGAACGACCAGATGGCCCGCTCCTCGGGGAACTGCACGATGTACTTGGTCTCGTTGCACGGCCAGGCGACGTCGGCCTGCCCCGGCTCGAGCGGCATGCCGACGGAGTGCAGCGCGGGCACCCACTGCGGGCTCTCGCCGGCGGCCTCGAGCTCCTCGATCCGCTTGAGCACGTGGGTGCCGGAGCGCGCCATCACCAGCATCGAGACCACGACGTACGCCGAGTCGGTGATCTCGACGCCGAACATCGGCTTCTCCGCCTCGAGGTGGCCCATCACGAACGGGACGACGTACATCGTCCGGCCGCGCATGCAGCCGTCGTAGAGACCCCGCATCAGGGTCTTCATCTCCTGCGGGTCCATCCAGTTGTTGGTGGGCCCGCAGTCCTTCTCGTCGACCGAGCAGATGTAGGTGCGGTCCTCGACCCGGGCGACGTCGATGGGGTCGGACGCGGCGTAGAAGGAGTTGGGCTTCAGCGCTGGGTTGAGCCGGGTGAAGGTGCCCGTCGCGACCAGCGCGTCGGTGAGCTCGGTCCACTCCTCGGGTGAGCCCGTCACCCACTGGACGCGCTCGGGCTTGGTCAGTGCGGCGGTCTCGGCGACGAACTCGGCGATGCCCGGGTGGGTCGTCGGTGACGGCCGGTCGCTGAGGTTGGCGCCCTCGACGGAGTCTCGGGTGTGCGTGTCGGCGGTCATGTGCGTCGTGGGTCCCTCTCGCGACGGGCGGTGCAGGGTTTCGCTCGGCGTCATTGCCGGTGCCGTGCTCGGTGACTTCGACCGGGGGACCGGCGGTGAGCGTGAGGCTCCGCCGTGCCCGGATTGCGCGAGGCTACCTGCGCAACTGCGGTCCACATATTGGATCGATCCAGGGTGTGTGGCCGGGATCACGTCGTGAGGACCGTCCCGCGCCCGCCCCTGCGATTTCGCCGCCCCTGACGGGGTCGGCTATCCTCGACCAGTCCTGCGCGGGTCGTTCACCGTCGTTCGCGGGGCCGAGCGCCTGTAGCTCAACGGATAGAGCATCTGACTACGGATCAGAAGGTTTGGGGTTCGAATCCCTACAGGCGCGCAGTGTGATCTCTCAAGAGATCCCGGACAGGCCGGACCCCGGATCGGGGTCCGGTTTTGTGTTTCTGGGTCTGGGGCCAGATGGGCGTCCGAGTGGTTGGTATTACGGCAGGCGCTGCTACCTGCGCCGCCACGCTTCGAGGAGGTCCTCTGGTCCGAGAACATGCAGGTCGGGCACCGTTCCCGCGGTGTAGCCGGACCGAGTGACTGCGACGAGCGGCGTCGTCCCGTCGGCGCCGGGCAACTGTCCGCGGTGCTTGAGCAGCTCGCCCAGGTCGTGGCCGTCGAAGGGCCGCTCGCCCTTCCACTTGATCGACCCCACCGCGTAGATCTGCTTCGCCACCTCGGGTCGGTCGGCGATGACCACGTCGATCTCGACGTCGTTGGTGCGCGTCCAGTACCCGCCGACGACCCCGGCGGCGGCCTTCGGCCCCAGCGGAAGGCGGAGCCTGTCCAGGGCCTCGTGGATGACCGGCTCGATCGCCCGACCACTCCACGACGACCAGCCCTCCCGGATGCGCTCGAGGACCTCCAGCCCTCCACCGCGTTCGATCCGCGGCATCTGGGGTTCGATGAACGACAGCCAGAACCGCAGGTAGGGGTCGGCGACCCGGTAGCGGGTCTCCGATGACTTCCTCGTCGACAGTGGGCGCACGGCGTCGACCATTCGCTTCTCGCCGAGGAGCTTCGTCGCCCGAGTCACCTGGGTGGCCTGGATGCCGGCCCGCTGGCCGATGGTCGTGAAAGTCCGTTCTCCGGCGCCGCCGATGGTCGAAAGCACCAGCCTGGCCTGCGCCTCGGTCGGGAATTCGGCAGCGAGCGCCCGCTCAGCCGAGACCAGGAGCGCCGACGTGGGCCGTTGGAGGGCCCACTCCAAGTACTCCCACATCGTCCAGCCGGGCTTCCACTCAGCGAGGATGAGCGGTAGACCGCCGCTGACGAGGTACGCGTCCATCGCCTCGGCCGCAGGCAGCTCGAGCATCTCGGCGACCTCGGCTGGCGAGAGCGGAGGAACGATCATCTCGGTCGCGCGCTGATGGAACGGGCGCCCGTAGTCGTTCAGCATCTCCATCATGGCCAGGTCCGACCCGATGCCGACCAGAAGCACCCGCTGGGGCGAGAGGAAACGGTCGAAGACCGTCTGCAGCGTCCCCTCGAAGCCTGGGTCCTTGTCGATGAGGTAGGGGAGATCGTCGATGACCACGATGCTCGCCCCGTCCTCGGGCAGCGCCGAGACGAGGAACCGCAGAGCCGTGTCCCAGGTCTCGAAGGTGACGCCCCTGAAGGAGTCTGCCTCGGGTAGGTCCGACGCAAGGACCTCAGCCACGAAGAGGCGAAGCTCTTCCTCCACCGTCCGTCCCGCCGCCGCGTAGAACAGGTGCGGCACATTCGCCCTCTGCACGAACTCCTCCACGAGGCGCGACTTCCCGACGCGGCGTCGGCCCCGGATGAGGATGGCGTGACCAGGCTTTCGGTCATTGCGCGTCTGGAGGCCCTCGAGGAGCTCGTCGAGCACGGCGAGCTGCTCGTTGCGGCCGATGAACATGGGTCTCCCCACTTGGCTCCGGAAGGAGTTTCACCGAAGTGACTAACAGAGATGATACTAACATCGACGTTAGTCACAAATGGCATGGTTGTCGGGCACGGTTCCTCACGCCCGACCAGTCCGCCCCCGGGGGTTCGCCTACCCGGGTCGTGCGACATCGCAGGGCTCTACCCGTCCACCTTCTGATCCCGGAGGCGGCGCAGGCCCGCGCACGTGCGCAGGTCCGCGCGCTCTCCGGCGACCACAGCACTCTCGTCGACCGGGAGCGGTCGGGGTAGGCCGTCGCTGCCGATCCTCAGGCGCAGCCAGTCGGCACGGACGACTAAGGCCCGTCCGGCTCGTTCCGCGGGCGGCCGGACGGTGAGGGTCAGGATCCCGGTTGCAGCGGTGGCGGGATTCTGGGTGTACCAGGCGAAGTTGCCCAGGCCGTAGGCGACGTAGGGGTCGCGGCCGCGAGCCTGAAGCAGGCCGTCCCCCTGGAGGACGTGGGCGTGGCTCCCGATGACGATGTCGGCGCCGGCCTCGGCCAGGTCCGCGGCGAGCTCGCGCTGCTCGACGCTGGGGCAGCGCTGGCCCTGGATGCCCCAGTGGGCGTAGATCACGACGACGTCGGCGCCTCTGTCGGCGCGACGGACCGCGCGCAGCAGCCGGGCGGGGTCCAGGGCGTCGGCCGTGCCTGCGGAGGTGGGGGTCGCCGCCCACTGTCCCGTGGGGTCGGCCGTCGGGTCGGCGCCGGCCACGGTCGTGCCGATGACGGCGACGGCGGTCCCGTGCACGTCGACCACGGCGGGGGCGAACGCCTCGGCGGCGTCCCGGCCGAGGCCGACGACCTGCAACGGAGGATCCGCGATGCGTGCCCGCGCGATCGCGGCGAAGGTGCCTCGCAGCGGCGCGCGACCGTGGTCGAGCGCGTGGTTGTTGGCCATCGACGCGATGTCGACGCCTGCGGCGGCGAGGGCGGCGAACGCCGACGGCGGGGCCTGGAAGGTGAACCGCTTCCCGGGCTCCGGCCGACCGCCGGACCCGACCGAGGTCTCGAGGTTGACCACGGCGAGGTCCGGCGCGATGAGCGCCTCGGCGACGGGGGCGAGAGCCGTGGCCGGGTCGTCCAGGCGGTCGCGGAGGACGCCCTCGAAGTGCACGTCGCCGGCGAGGGCAAGCTTGAAGGTCGAGGTCGGCGCGGTCTGGGGTGGCTCGGCCGACGACGACGGAGCGGGAGTGACGCTGCCTGTCGACGGGGTGATGGTCGACGCGGTCGGCGGCTCCGCGGCCGGCGTGCGGCCCGGATCGGCGCCTTCCGTCGTGCACGCGGCGAGGGTCAACGTGGCCAGGACGGCCACCGGGCCCATCGCGAGGAGCCGCATGCGGCGAGCGTAGTTGTGACCGCCGAGCGGGTGTGGCGTCCCACCGGCCTTGGCCGCTCAACGGACGCCACCGGAGCCTTCTGGACCGGGATGGTCGGGCAGGCGCAATTTAAGACTTTCGTACTAATCGAGACCCAGAACCCACAAATTCTGGCCACCGGTTCATTAACATTTTCCTCGTCGGTCGCGCCGCACCTAGGCGGACCGCGAGACGTGGCGAGGCACCGCACCCCGGGCGGGCCCGCTCGAGGTGGAGGACGCGATGGCGCAGGTCAGCAGACGCACGGTGGCGCGAGGTGCCGCGTGGGCGGCTCCGGCCGTGATGGTGAGCGTGGCGGCCCCGGCGTACGCCGCCGTCTCCTACATCGTGCCGCTGGCGACGCTCGCCGCCGGGACCAAGTGCCCGGGCAAGGGCAGCACGACGGGCGGCAACGTCTACTACTACAACCTGCCCCTCACGCTGACCTCCCCCGGAGGGCCCGGCTACTCCTTCCGGGGCGACAGCCTGATCGTCGGGGGCGTTGCCACGTCACCGGCCGAGCCGTTGACGTCCTCGATCCCCGCGTCGGGCGGCACGATGCTGGTGCGGTTCCTGACCGACAAGAGCCCCAGCAGCTACGACGTCACCGTCAACTACAGCGTCCTTCAGGGCACGACCGTGATGGGCACCTACTCGATCTCCCAGAACGCGGTGAAGTTCACTCCGTGGAAGACGGGCGACTACGGCTACTGCCCGTAGAGACCCGCCTGTCACCCTGGACAGGTGACCGATGACGAGGGGACGGTGTCCGGTCCCCGGATCGGCCCGGTGGACCGCGCCCAGCGGCGCTGGTCCGCGCTCGGGCTGCCGATCGCGGTGGTCTACAAGTACGTCGACGACCAGGCGACGTACTTGTCGGTGATCGTCACCTACTACGCGCTCTTCGCCATCTTCCCGCTGCTGCTGCTGGGCAGCTCGATCCTGGGCTTCGTGCTGCAGGGTGACCCCCAGCTGCAGCAGCGCGTGCTCGACTCGGCGTTGAGCCAGTTCCCCATCATCGGCGACCAGTTCCGCACGCCCGAGGGGCTGCGCGGCTCCACCTCCACCGTCGTGATCGCCACGATCGCCGCGCTGTACGGCGCCATCGGGCTCGGCTCGGCGGTGCAGAACGCGCTCAACATCGCGTGGGGGGTGCCGCGCAACAGCCGGCCCAATCCCTTCCTGCTGCGGTTGCGCAGCCTGCTCGTGGTCACCATCGGCGGCCTCTCGATCCTGGGGCTGACCACGCTGTCGGTGCTGGTCAGCAGCACCAGCGTGATCGGGGCGTTCGAGGCGTCCCCGCTGCGGTGGCTGGCCCGGCTGGCGAGCGTCCTGGTCGTCGCCGCCTTCCTCGCCGTGCTGCACCGGCTCGGCGCCGCCCGCGCACCTGGGACGCGCAAGGCCCTGCCGGGCGCGCTGCTCACCGCCACCCTCTGGCACCTGCTGCAGGTCGGCGGGGCGATCTATGTCGGCCGGGTCCTCGCCAACGCCTCTGCCCTGAACCAGACGTTCGGCGTCGTGCTCGGTCTGATGGCGCTGCTCTTCCTCGCCTCGGTCATGGGACTGCTTGGCGTCGAGCTCAACGTCGTCCTCGAGCGGCGGCTGTGGCCTCGTGCGCTGCTGACGCCGTTCACCGACGCCGTCCAGCTCACCGACGCCGACCGGCGGGCCTACACGGCGTACGCCCAGGCGCAGCGCCACAAGGGCTTCGAGACAGTGAACGTCGACTTCGGTGACCGGGACGAGTGAGTCCCGGCCCTGACGACCCTGACAACATGGCGGTCATGACCTACGACGTGGCGGCAGTGCGCAAGGAGTTCCCGGCGCTGGTGGAGGGTCCCTCGGCCGGGCTCGCCAGGTTCGACGGACCGGGTGGGTCGCTGACGCCCGCGTCGGTCGCGGACGCGGTGGCCACCGCGATGCGGTCGGGGCTGTGCCAGCGAGGAAGTCTGACCGCCCCCGATCGGCTGGCCGACGAGATCACGCTGGGTGCGCGGGCGGCGATGGCGCGCTTCACCGGTCTGGGTGACCCGCGCGGCATCGTGTTCGGCCGATCGATGACGGCCATCACGATGGACGTCGCGCGGATCCTCGCTCGCGAGTGGGGCCCTGGCGACGAGATCGTGCTGACTCGGCTCGACCACGACGGCGACGTCCGCCCCTGGGTGATCGCGGCCGAGCGGGCAGGGGCCACCGTGCGCTGGCTCGGCTTCGACACCACCACCTGCGAGCTCGACGACATCGCCCCGCTCCTCTCGGAGCGGACCCGGCTGGTCGCGGTGACCGCGGCGTCCAACCTGCTCGGGACGCGACCGGACCTCCCGGCGATCTCAGCGGCGGCCCACGCGGTCGACGCGCTCATGTATGTCGATGCCGTGCACCTCGCCCCGCACGCCCCGCTCGACTTCCACGGCTTCGGCGCCGACTTCCTGGTCTGCTCTCCCTACAAGTTCTTCGGCCCGCACCTGGGCGTGCTCGCCTCGACCCCCGAGCGTCTCGAGTCGATGCACCCGGACAAGCTGCTGCCCTCGACGAACGTCGTCCCGGAGCGGTTCGAGCTCGGGACGCTGCCCTACGAGCTGCTCGCCGGAGTGCGCGCGGCCGTCGAGGTCGCCGAGTCGCTCGGCATGTCAGCGGTCGAGTCGCACGAGCGCGCGCTGATGGCGCGGCTGCTCGAAGGTCTCGGCGCTCTGGAGCGCGTGACCGTGCACGGCCGCCCGGCGCGGCGTACGCCGACGGCGCTGCTCACCTTCGACGGCATCGACGCGCACGAGGTCAGCGCCAGCCTGGCCGAGCGCGGCGTGGTCGCGCCCGCCGACAACTTCTACGCGTTGGAGGCGTCGCGCCACCTCGGGCTCGGTGACGAGGGCGGCATGCGCGTCGGGCTGTCGGCGTACACCGACGAGACCGACGTCGACCGGTTGCTCGTGGCGCTGGGGGACGCGCTCAGTCGCTGAGCTCCTCGAAGAGCGTCAGCTGCAACCCGGCGGGGGCCGCGAGCCGGGCGTTGACGGAGTCCCACGGCGTCCGCGTGGGCTCCGCGATGACGTCGGCACCGGCCTGCGCCAGCCTCTTCGTGGTGGCGTCGGCGTCGACCACCTCGAAGGCCAGGCGGATGTGCGGGCTCACCCGCCTGCCCACCTCCACGTCGTCGATCAGGGCGACCTGCGCCGGGTTGGACAGCTCGAGGGTGGCCCGTCCGGCGTGCAGGATGAGCACGTGCGCCCCGCCCTCGCTCTCGAGGTCGAGCTCGACCTCGAGGCCGAGCTCGTCGCGGTAGAACTGCGCGGCCTGCTCGAAGTCCTCGGCCTCCACGACCACGCGCAGCTGTCGAACCTGTCCCTGGCCCTCGCTCATGTCGGGAGCGTAGGCCGATGTCGAGGAGCCGGGTACCCGTGGACTTCGGGCAGGAGCGTGGCGCAAGGTGTCCCTATGCGCCTCTCCGTGAGCCGGCTCCTGACTGCTGCCGCATCCGTCCTGCTCGCCGTCCCCCTGCTCGCCGCGCCCGCGACGGCGGCACCCAAGGGGAACCCGCCGGGCAAGCCCGTCACGGTGATGACCCGCAACCTCTACCTCGGAGCCAACATCAACAGGCCCGTCGAGGCCGCGTTGGTCGCGCAGGCGCAGGGCAAGACGCTCCCAGAGATCGTGGCCGCGTTGGCCACCGCGACCCACGTGACGCGGGGGATCGTCGACGAGACCGACTTCGGCGTGCGCGCCGGCCTGCTCGCCGACGAGATCGTCGCGGCCGCGCCCGACCTGGTGGGCCTGCAGGAGGTCGCGCTCTGGCGGTCCGGTCCGCTCCAGCTCGACCGCGTCGGTGAGCTCGACGCGCAGACGGTCGACTACGACTTCCTCCAGATGCTGCTCGACGAGCTGGCCGCGCGCGGGGCGTCGTACGCCGCCGTCAGCGTCGGCGACCGAGCCGACGTCGAGGCGCCGTCCTTCGGCATCAACCCGAGCACTGGAGCACTGGTCCAGCCTCGCGACGTGCGCCTGACGATGCGCGACGTGATCCTCGCGCGCACCGACAACGGGCTCCGCGTGACCGGTGAGGGCGACCGGGTGTTCGCGCACAACCTGGCCGTCACCGTGGCCGGCAAGCAGATGCGGTTCGACCGCGGCTTCCAGTGGGTCGACGTGCGGCTCGGAGCCGAGCGGTTCCGCTTCGTGAACAGCCACTTCGAGGCGTTCTCTTCGGACCTCGCGCTCGCCCAGGCCTCGGAGCTCGTCGGCGCCCTGCCCGACGACCGGACCGTGGTCTTCGTCTGCGACTGCAACACCGACCCGCTCAACGGCTCGACCAAGCCGACCGACACGGTGCCGCACAACGCGCCGTACGACCTGCTCGTCGGCGCCGGCGGTCTCACCGACCAGTGGCTCGAGTGGGCGCCGGCCTCCGAGGGGTGGACCTCAGGGCTGTCCGAGCGGGTGAAGGACACCAGCGCCGCCAGGTTCGACCACCGCATCGACCTGGTCCTGGCGCGGACCGCCTCCGGCGACGGGCTCGGCGTCGACCGCGGCCAGGTGGTCGGCGACCAGCTGTCCGACCGCGACCCCGCCACCGGCCTGTGGCCCTCCGACCACGCCGGTGTGGTGCTGCGCCTGCGCGGGCTGTGAGCGACGGGGTTCCTGCCGGCTCCGCTGTTGATGGACCAACCACGCACGACAGCGCACCCAGCACTCGGACGGACGTACGCCGCCGGGCGCGGCGTTGCCTAGGCTGATCCCCTCAAGCCCCGTCTCGACCCCCGCGCCCACCACCACGCCACCAAGGGAGCCCGCCCGTGTTCTCGAAAGTTCTCGTGGCCAACCGCGGCGAGATCGCCATCAGGGCCTTCCGGGCGGCCTTCGAGCTCGGCGCGCGGACAGTGGCGATCTTCCCCTACGAGGACCGCTGGTCCGAGCACCGGCTCAAGGCCGACGAGGCCTATCAGATCGGCGATCGCGGTCACCCGGTCCGGGCCTACCTCGACGCCGACGCGATCGTGGCAGTCGCCGTCCGAGCGGGCGTCGACGCGATCTACCCCGGCTACGGCTTCCTGAGCGAGAACCCCAAGCTCGCGGAGGCATGCGCCAACGCCGGCATCACCTTCATCGGACCGTCCGCAGACGTGCTCACCCTGACCGGCAACAAGGCCCGCGCGATCGCCGCCGCGAAGGCTGCCGGCGTGCCGACCCTGGCCAGCGTCGCGCCGGGCACCGACGCCGACGCGCTGATCGCCTCGGCGGCCGCGATGCCCTACCCGCTCTTCGTGAAGGCCGTGGCGGGCGGCGGTGGCCGCGGCATGCGGAAGGTCGACGAGCCGGGAGCTCTCCGCGAGGCCGTCGAGACCTGCATGCGCGAGGCGGAGGCGGCCTTCGGAGACCCCACCGTCTTCATCGAGCAGGCCGTCGTCGACCCCCGCCACATCGAGGTGCAGATCCTCGCCGACGGCACCGGCGCCGGTCCTGACGAGGGCGTCCTCCACCTCTTCGAGCGGGACTGCTCGGTGCAGCGTCGGCACCAGAAGGTCGTCGAGATCGCGCCCGCGCCCAACCTGGACCCCGCGCTCCGCGACCGCATGTGCGCCGACGCGGTGCGCTTCGCCAAGGAGATCGGCTACAAGAACGCCGGCACCGTCGAGTTCCTGCTCGACCCCGCCGGCAACTACGTCTTCATCGAGATGAACCCGCGCATCCAGGTCGAGCACACCGTGACCGAGGAGGTCACCGACGTCGACCTCGTGCAGTCGCAGATGCGCATCGCGTCCGGCGAGACGCTGGCCGACCTCGGTCTCAGCCAGGACGCGATCCAGCTGCGGGGCGCCGCCCTGCAGTGCCGCATCACCACCGAGGACCCCGCCAACGGGTTCCGTCCCGACACGGGCCGGATCACGACGTACCGCTCTCCCGGCGGGGCCGGCGTCCGCCTCGACGGCGGCACGACGTACACCGGCGCCGAGGTCAGCGCCCACTTCGATTCGATGCTGGCCAAGCTCACCTGCCGCGGGCGGACGTTCCCGATCGCGGTCGCGCGCGCCCGGCGGGCGGTGGCGGAGTTCCGGATCCGTGGCGTCTCCACCAACATCGCGTTCCTGGCGGCGGTCCTCGACGACCCCGACTTCGCCGCGGGCAACGTCACCACGTCGTTCATCGAGACCCACCCGCAGCTGCTGACCGCGCGCTCGTCCGGCGACCGGGGCACCAAGCTGCTCAGCTATCTCGCCGACGTCACCGTCAACCAGCCGCACGGGCCCGCGCCGGTCAGCCTCGACCCCGTCTCCAAGCTCCCGCCGCTCGAGCTCAGCGACCCCGTGCCCGACGGCTCACGCCAGCAGCTCCTCGAGCTCGGGCCGGTGGCCTTCGCCCGCGCGCTGCGCGAGCGCACCGACGTCGCCGTCACCGACACGACCTTCCGCGACGCCCACCAGTCGCTGCTCGCCACCCGCGTCCGCACCCGTGACCTGCTCGGGGTCGCCGGACACGTGGCGCGCACGACGCCCCAGCTGTGGTCGCTCGAGGCGTGGGGCGGGGCGACGTACGACGTCGCGCTGAGGTTCTTGTCCGAGGACCCGTGGGAGCGGCTGGCGGCGCTGCGCCAAGCGGTGCCGAACATCTGCCTGCAGATGCTGCTGCGTGGCCGCAACACGGTGGGCTACACGCCGTACCCCAACCAGGTCACCGACGCCTTCGTCGCCGAGGCCGCACAGACCGGCATCGACGTCTTCCGGATCTTCGACGCGCTCAACGACGTCAACCAGATGCGCCCTGCCATCGACGCCGTACGGGCCACCGGTACGTCGGTCGCGGAGGTCGCCCTCTGCTACACCGGCGACCTCTCCGACCCGGGCGAGACGCTCTACACGCTCGACTACTACCTCGCCCTCGCCGAGCGCATCGTCCACGCCGGTGCCGACGTGCTGGCCATCAAGGACATGGCGGGCCTGCTGCGGGCGCCTGCTGCCCGCCGCCTGGTCAGCGCGCTGCGCGAGAACTTCGACCTGCCGGTGCACCTGCACACCCACGACACCCCGGGTGGTCAGCTCGCGACCCTGCTCGCCGCCATCGACGCAGGGGTCGACGCCGTCGACGCCGCGACCGCGTCCATGGCCGGAACAACGTCGCAGCCGGCCCTGTCGGCCCTCGTCGCCGCGACCGACCACTCCGACCGCGAGACCGGGCTCGACCTCGAGGCGGTCTGCGCGCTCGAGCCCTACTGGGAGGCGACGCGTCGCGTGTACGCACCCTTCGAGTCCGGGCTCGCGTCGCCGACCGGCCGGGTCTACACCCACGAGATCCCCGGCGGGCAGCTGTCCAACCTGCGCCAGCAGGCGATCGCGCTGGGCCTCGGCGAGAAGTTCGAGCAGATCGAGGACATGTACGCCGCCGCCAACGACATCCTCGGCAACGTCGTGAAGGTGACGCCGTCGTCCAAGGTCGTCGGCGACCTGGCCCTGCACCTCGTCGCGGTCGGCGCCGACCCGGCCGAGTTCGCCGACAACCCTGGCAAGTTCGACATCCCCGACTCGGTCATCGGCTTCCTCAACGGCGAGCTCGGGGACCCGCCCGGGGGTTGGCCGGAGCCGTTCCGCACCAAGGCCCTCGAGGGCCGCTCGTGGAAGAAGCCCGTCGCGGTCCTGACCGACGACCAGGAGGCAGGGCTGCGCGACGACAGGCGCGCGACCCTCAACACCTTGCTCTTCCCCGGGCCCACGCGGGAGTTCCTGGAGTCTCGCGAGACGTATGGCGACGTCTCGGTGCTCGCCACCCTCGACTACCTCTACGGCCTGCGGGCCGGCGCCGAGCACACCGTCACCCTCGGCGAGGGCGTCACCCTCCTGCTCGGCCTCGACGCCGTCAGCGAGCCCGACGAGCGCGGTTTCCGCACCGTGATGTGCACCATCAACGGCCAGCTGCGGCCGCTCAGCGTCCGCGACCGGAGCGTCGCGTCCGCGGTGGCGACGGCCGAGAAGGCCGACCCCTCCGACGTGGGCCAGGTCGCCGCGCCCTTCCAGGGCACCGTCACCGTGGTGGTCGAGAAGGGCCAGCAGGTCGCGGCCGGCGACACCGTCGCGACGATCGAGGCGATGAAGATGGAGGCCTCGATCACCACGCCCGTCGCCGGCACGGTCGAGCGGGTCGCGCTCACCGCCGTACAACCGGTCGACGGTGGGGACCTGGTCGTCGTCGTCCGCGGGTGACGCCGCGGCGCGGACGCTCAGGTCCCGCTACAGCGACTCGAGCGCACCCGGCGCGGCGTTACCGAATCGGCCGTTCGCCGTACGATGTCGCCCGTGCCCGCTGCCAGCGCCACTCGCCAGGGTCGTCGCGATCCCGCAGACAAGCACGGTCAGCGGCGCGACCAGCTGGCCGAGTCGGCGCTGACGACCCTCGGTGAGCTGGGCTACGCGCGCACGAGCCTGCGTGAGATCGCGCAGAACTCCGAGTTCTCCCACGGCGTCGTGCACTACTACTTCGCCAACAAGGTCGAGCTGATCGTCTACTGCGTGCGCCACTACAAGGCCCGGTGCGTGACGCGGTACGACGCCATCGTCGAGGAGTCGACGACCGCAGAAGGGTTGGCCGACGCCTTCGCGGACAAGCTCGTGGAGACGCTGACCGACGAGGCGCCGATGCATCGGCTCTGGTACGACCTGCGCACCCAGTCCATGTTCGAGCCCGAGCTGCGCGAGGCGGTCCTGGAGATCGACGACACTCTCGAGCAGATGGTGTGGCGGGTGGTGTCGCGCTATGCCGAGCTCGCCGGCGGCGAGCTGGCGTACGACCCCGGCACGACGTACGCCGTCCTCGACGGCATCTTCGAGAAGGCCCTGCTCGGCCACATCGTCGGTGACGAGACCGCGCTCTCGACCATCCATCAGCGTGCGCGCACGCTGATGCCGACGCTGCTCGCCTGACAGCGGCCAACGTCGGCGGTCCCGCCTAGGGTGAGCCGCGATGACACTCCACCTGCACCGCGCGCCGCGCAACGACGTGCTCGCCGACGCGTTGGGCGTGATGCTGTCGACGCCGTTGGACGACCCGTTCGCCCAGGAGCTCGTGCTGGTGCCGGCCAAGGGCGTCGAGCGGTGGTTGAGCCAGCGGCTCTCCCACGTGCTGGGTGCCGGCTCTGCGGGTGACGGGGTGTGCGCGGGCGTCGAGTTCCGCAACCCGCGCTCCCTGGTGGCCGAGCTCACCGGGACGACCGACGAGGACCCTTGGGCTCCCGACGCGCTGGCCTGGCCGCTGCTGCAGACCCTCGACGCCAGTCTCGACGAGCCGTGGGCAGGAAGCCTGGCGGCTCACCTGGGGCATCGGCTCGAGGGTGACGAGGCCGAGCTGCGGCGGGGGCGTCGCTACTCCGTCGCCAGGCGGCTGGCGGGCCTCTTCGCTTCGTACGCCGCGCAGCGCCCGCGCGTGCTGGCCGACTGGTCCGAGGGCCATGCGACCGACGGCGCCGGCGCAGACCTGGATCCCGATCTGGCGTGGCAACCGCCTCTGTGGCGAGCCCTGGCCGAGCGGGTGGCGGCGCCCACCCCCCTCGCGCGGCACACCGCGGCCGTCACCCGGCTTCGAGAGGGGCCGGCCGAGCTGCCACCGCGCGTCTCCCTCTTCGGGCACACCCGGCTGTCGGTGACCGACCTCGACCTGCTCGGCGCGCTGTCCACCCACCACGACCTGCACGTGTGGCTGCCCCATCCGAGCGACCCGCAGTGGCAGGCGGCGTCGGGGCTGGTCGGCGCCGTCCCTCGGCGGGAGGACGTCGGACACCGGCTCGTCGGACACCCGCTGCTCGCCACCCTCGGCCGCGACCTGCGCGAGCTGCAGCGGGGCCTCGGCACCCTGTCCGCGCGGGACCACCACCATCGCGGCCCGACCCCGCCTGCGACGCTGCTCGGGTGGTTGCAGGACGACCTGCGCGCCGACGCGTTGCGGCCGGAGGGGCGGGTGCTGGCGCCCGGCGACCGGTCGGTCCAGGTGCACAGCTGCCACGGCGCGGCCCGGCAGGTCGACGTCGTCCGCGAGGTGCTGCTCGGCCTGCTTCAGGACGACCCGACGCTGGAGCCCCGCGACATCCTCGTGATGTGCCCCGACATCGAGACCTACGCGCCCCTGATCACCGCGGGGTTCGGGCTCGGTGACGTGGTCGAAGGTGGTCACCCCGCTCACCGGTTGCGGGTCCGCCTCGCCGACCGCGCGCTCACCCAGACCAACCCGCTCCTCTCGGTGGCGGCCGCGCTCCTCGACCTGGCGGGCGGCCGCGCGCCGGCGAGCCAGGTGCTCGACCTCGCCCAGGCCGAGCCGGTGCGGCGCCGGTTCGGGTTCAGCGACGACGACCTCGACGCCGTCACCGACTGGGTGCGCGAGGCCGGGGTGCGGTGGGGGTTCGACCGTGCCCACCGCCAGCCCTACGGGCTGGAGGGGATCGTCCACAACACCTGGGAGTTCGGCGTCGACCGGGTGCTCGCCGGGGTCGCGGTGTCCGACGACGCCCGCGCCTGGCTGGGCACGACGCTCCCTCTCGACGACGTGGGCAGCAACCGGGTCGACCTGGCCGGCCGCCTGGCGGAGTACGTCGACCGGCTGGCCGCCGTCTGTGGTCGGCTGACCGGCACCCACCCGCTGCGGTCCTGGATCGGCGCGCTGCGCGAGGGGGTGGCCGTGCTGACCGACGTCGACCGTGACGACCAGTGGCAGGTGGCGCAGGTGCAGCGCGAGCTGGCGCACGTGCTCACCGACGCAGGCGACCGTGCGGACCTGCCGATGCGGCTCCCCGACGTGCGCGCGCTCCTGGCCGACCACCTGGCGGGCCGCCCCACGCGGGCCAACTTCCGCACAGGCACGCTCACGGTCTGCACGATGGTGCCGATGCGCTCGGTGCCACACCGGGTCGTCTGCCTGGTCGGGCTCGACGACGGCATCTTCCCCCGGGTGGGCCTCGCCGACGGCGACGACGTGCTGGCGCGGCAGCCGCTGACCGGTGAGCGCGACATCCGCTCCGAGGACCGGCAGCTGCTCCTCGACGCGATCGGCGCCGCGACCGAGACGCTCGTCATCACTTACACCGGCGCCGACGAGCACTCGGGTCAGGCTCGGCCGCCCGCGGTGCCTCTGGGCGAGATCCTCGACGCCCTCGACCTCACCACCTCCGCGCCGGTGCGCGAGCGCGTCGTCGTACGCCACCCGCTCCAGCCGTTCGACGTCCGCAACGTGACGCCGGGTGCCCTCGGCAGCGACGGGCCGTTCACCTTCGACCCCACCCTGCTGCCCGCTGCCGAGGCCGTGGCCAGGTCGCGACCGCGTCGACCCGACTTCCTCGCCGAGCGCCTGGCCGCTCCGCCGCCGGCGGACGTGTCCCTCGACGAGCTCGTCGCCTTCTTCAAGGACCCCGTGAAGGGCTTCTTCCGGGCGCTCGACATCACCCTCCCGTGGGAGGTCGACGGCGTCTCCGACGCCATGCCGGTCGAGATCGACCAGCTCGAGGCCTGGGGCGTGGGCGACCGGATGCTGGCGGACATGCTCCGGATGGTCCATCCCGACCAGGCGCTCGAGCTCGAGTGGCGCCGCGGCGCGCTGCCGCCTGGGCAGCTCGGCTGGCGCAAGGCGCAGCAGGTCCGCGAGCAGGCGATGGCGCTCGCGATGGCGGCGCTGACGCACCGGCAGGTCGCGCCCGCGACCTACGACGTCGACGTGGACCTGGGCGGTGGGCGCCGGCTGACCGGCACTGTCGGCCCGGTCTACGCCGATCGGCTGGTGTCGGTCGGCTACTCCAGGCTCGACGGCAAGCACCTGATCGAGGCCTGGCTCAGGCTGCTCGCCCTCGGCGCCGGCCGCCCCGACCACAACTGGACCGCCCTGGTCATCGGCCGCCCGCCGCGCGGGGCCTCGGCCGCGCAGCGGCTGATCGGGCCTGCCGACCAGGCGCCCGACGTGCTGCTGCGCGACCTCGTGGCGGTCTACGACGCAGGCCGTCGCGAGCCGCTGCCCCTGCCCGTGAAGACCTCGTTCGCGTGGGCGTCCGCGCGACACATCGGGGACGACCCGCTGCCGGCGGCCGAGAAGCGCTGGCGCAGCGGCCGCTACCCGGGCGAGGACGCCGACCCCGCGCAGGTGCGGGTGTGGGGCCAGCACGCCCCGCTGTCGGTGTTGCTCGGCACCCCCCGGCCCGACGAGAAGGTCGAGGGCGAGTCGACGCGCCTCGGCGCCTGGGCGGCCCGGGTGTGGCTGCCGTTGCTGCGCTGCGAGCGGGGAGCCCTGTGAACGGCGCTGCGAGTGGGCCGGTGAGCAGCCTGCAGTCCTTCGACCTGCTCGGCGCGTTGCCCACGACAGCCAGCACGACCGTGCTGGAGGCCAGCGCCGGCACCGGCAAGACCTACGCGCTCGCCGGGCTGGTGACCCGCTTCGTCGCGGAGGGCGCCGCGCGGCTGGACGAGATGCTCCTCATCACCTTCGGTCGGGCAGCGAGCCAGGAGCTGCGCGAGCGGGTGCGCGACCAGCTCGTGGCGGCAGCGCGGGTCCTCGACGACCCGTCCGACCCTGCCAGGGCTGGTGACGACGAGCTCCTGCGCCACCTCGCCAACGGCACCGAGGCCGAGCTGACCGAGCGGCGACACCGCGTCCGCGACGCGCTGGCGGGCTTCGACGCCGCCACCATCGCGACGACCCACCAGTTCTGCCGGTTGGTGCTGGCCTCCCTCGGCGTCGCCGGTGACTCCGACTCGGGCGTCACCCTCGTGGAGAGCCTCGACGAGCTGGTGGCCGAGGTCGTCGACGACCTCTACCTCCGCCGCTTCGGCCACGACCGCGACGCCCCGGTGCTGACGCGCGACGCCGCCCTGGTCCTGGCCCGCGAGGTGGTGGCCAACCCCCACACGACGCTGACTCCCGAGGAGCCCGAGCCCGGCACGACGGCCGCCGTGCGCGTCGGCTTCGCCCGTGACGTGCTGACCGAGCTCGAGCGGCGCAAGCGCCGACTCGGGGTGCTCGGCTACGACGACCTGCTGACCCGGCTGGCGGCCGCGCTCGCCGTCCCCGACTCGCCGGCGGCCGACCGGATGCGCCGGCGCTGGCGCGTGGTGATGGTCGACGAGTTCCAGGACACCGACCCGGTGCAGTGGCAGGTGGTGGAGCACGCGTTCGTCGGCCACGCGACCGTCGTCCTGATCGGCGACCCCAAGCAGGCGATCTATGCGTTCCGGGGCGGCGACATCGCCACCTACCTCCGCGCCCGCGAGGCCGCCACCAGCCGGCAGACCCTCGACACCAACCGGCGCAGCGACAAGCCGCTGGTCGACCGCCTCCAGGTCGTGATGCGCGGCGCCGCGCTCGGCCACGAGGACATCGTCGTCCGCCCCATCGAGGCGCACCGGCAGGAGCACCGCCTGGCCGGTGGCCCGCAGACGCACCCCTTCCGCCTGCGCGTCGTGACCCGCGAGAAGTTCGGCCTCTCCGGCACCCGCACGATCCAGATGGACGTGGCCCGCGAGCACATCGCCCGCGACCTCGCGGCCGACATCCGCAGGCTGCTGGCCGGCGACGCGACGTACGACGGCCGCCCGGTGGGCGCAGGCGACATCGCCGTGATCGTCGAGGCGCACCGCGACGCGCGGGTGTGTCGCGACGCGCTCGCCGACGCGGGCATCCCGGCGGTCTACACCGGTGACACCGACGTCTTCGCCTCGGTCGCGGCCGGCGACTGGTTGCGCCTCCTCGAGGCGTTCGAGCAGCCGCACCGCAGCGGGCTGGTGCGCGCGGCCGCGACGACGATGTTCTTCGGCGAGACCGCCCAGAGCATCGCCGAGGGGGGCGACGAGCTCACCGACCGGATCGCCGACACCCTGCGGGTCTGGTCCGACCATGCCCGCGAGCGTGGCCTGGCCGCCGTCTTCGAGGCCGCCCAGGTCGCCGGGCTGGGTCGGCGGATCCTCGGCTGGCAGGGCGGCGAACGCCACCTCACCGACCTCGCCCACGTGGCCCAGGTGCTGCACGAGACGGCACAGCGCGAGCGGCTCGGTCAACCGGCCATCCTCGACTGGCTGCGGGTCCAGTGCAGCGACAAGCGCCGCACGACCGAGCGCAACCGTCGTCTCGACTCCGACGCGGCGGCGGTCCAGGTGATGACCGTGTGGGTGAGCAAGGGGCTGCAGTACCCCATCGTCTATCTCCCCTTCGCCTTCAACCGCAACATCCCCGAGCGCGACAACCTGCTCTTCCACCGCGACCTCGTGACCGCGGGGGAGCGCTGCCTCGACATCGGCGGCAAGGGTCGGGCCGGCTTCCGTGAGATCGAGGCCCTGGCCCGCAGCGAGGTCGCCGGCGACGACATCCGGCTCACCTACGTCGCGCTGACCCGCGCGCAGTCGCAGGTCGTGGCCTGGTGGGCCCCGACCTGGGACGAGCCCAACGGCGGGCTGTCCCGGCTGTTGCGCGGCCGGGTGCGTGACGCGGCGGCGGTCCCCGACCGGTGCGAGCCGAAGGTCACCGACCTCGAGGCGCTGGCGGTGTTCCGGCGTTGGGAGGCCGAGGGCGGACCGGTCGTCGAGGAGTCGGCCGTTCTCGGCGCGGACGCGCCCTTGGCGGTGGCGTCGCCGCAAGGGTTGGGCGTACGACGGTTCGCGCGGCCGATCGACGTGACCTGGACGCGCACGTCCTACTCCGGACTGGTCCGCGCCGCCGAGCCGAGCATCGGCACGTCGAGCGAGCCCGAGGACACCCCGCTCGACGACGAGGCGACCGACCTGGCCCTCGGCGAACCGTCCGCCGATGCGGCCACCGGATCGTCGTCAGCAGACGGCGACCTGGTCTCGCCGATGACCGACCTCCCCTCGAGCGCGACCTTCGGGTCGCTCGTCCACGCGGTTCTCGAGGGGGCCGACCCGCACGCCGGCGACCTGCTCGCCGAGCTCACCCGGCACGTCACCGACCAGCTGCCGTGGTGGCCCGTCGACGCCTCCGCCGACGCGATCGCCGAGGCGCTGGTGCCCCTGCACCACACGCCGCTCGGACCGTTCGCTGCGGGGCTCACGCTCGGTGACATCGGGTTCGGCGACCGGCTGCGCGAGCTCGACTTCGAGATCCCGCTCGCCGGCGGCGACGTCCGATCGGGGACCGACGTCACGCTGGCCGACGTTGGCCGGCTGCTCGTCACCCACCTCGACGCCGCTGACCCCTTCCGTGCCTACGCCGACCGGCTGCTCGAGCCCGGTTTGGGTGACCAGCCGCTGCGGGGCTACCTGACCGGCTCCATCGACGTGGTGCTCCGCGTCCCTGACCCGGACCAGCGGGGCGACAGCCGCTATCTCGTCGTCGACTACAAGACCAACCATCTCGGCGAGCAGGGCCAGCCGCTGACCACGGCGCACTACTCGCCTGACCGCATGGTCGAGTCGATGCTGCACTCCGACTATCCCCTTCAGGCCCTCCTCTATGCCGCGGTCGTGCACCGCTACCTGCGCTGGCGCCAGCCCGGCTACGACCCCGCCCGCCACCTCGCCGGCGTGCTCTACCTCTACCTCCGCGGCATGTGCGGTCCTGACACCCCGCTCACCGACGGACACCCGGCGGGCGTGCTCGGCTGGCGGCCGCCAGCCGCGCTGGTGGTCGCGCTGTCCGACCTGCTCGACGGAAGGCTCGCGACATGACGGCCTTGGGCGTGGACGACCCGCACGACGCCCGGCTCGCCCTGGGAGCGACCGGGCTGCTCGCAGACTTCAACGCGGCAGGCGTCCTCGAGGCCGCCGACGTGCACGTGGCTCGACGGCTGACGTCGCTGGCCGGCGACGACGACGAGCGGGTCGCGCTCGCGGTCGCGGTAGCCGCCCGCGCCGTACGCGCCGGCTCCGTGTGCGTGGACCTCCACACCGTGGCCGGCGACACCGGGGCCGAGGAGCTGGCCTGGCCGAGTGGCCCCGAGTGGGTCGAGGCGGTGACGGCCAGCGCGCTCGCGGGAGAGCCCCGCGTGCTGCGGATCGAGGGCGGGCGGATGCTCTACCTCGACCGTTACTGGCGTGAGGAGCAACAGGTCTGCGCCGACCTGCTGGGCCGGCCGCCGTTGCCCGCGTTGAGCACCGACGCGAGCGCCACCCTCGACGCGGGGCTGGCTCGGGTCTTCCCGCACGAGGGGTACGACGAGCAGCGGGCAGCCGCGGCGATCGCGCTCTCCCAGCGCACCACCGTCCTCACGGGCGGCCCAGGCACCGGCAAGACCACCACGGTCGCGGCGCTGCTGGCGCTGCTGGCCGAGCAGACCCAGGTCGCGGGCGACCCGCCGTTGCGGATCGCGCTGGCCGCGCCGACGGGCAAGGCGGCGGCGCGCCTGCACCAGGCGGTGCGTGACGAGGTCGAGCGGCTTCCCTCCGTCGACCGCGACCGGCTCGGCGATCTCCGGTCGGTGACGCTGCACCGGCTGCTGGGCTCGCGGCCCGACTCCTCCACGAGGTTCCGGCACCACCGCGACAACCGACTGCCGCACGACGTGGTCGTCGTCGACGAGACCTCGATGGTCTCGCTGACGATGATGGCCCGGCTGTTGGAGGCGGTGCGGCCGGAGAGCCGGCTCATCCTCGTGGGCGACCCCGACCAGCTGACCTCGGTCGAGGCCGGGGCCGTGCTGGCCGACCTGGTCGAGGGTCTGGGCGCTCGGTCCGACACGCGGATCGCGGCGCTGTCCACCTCGCACCGCTTCGGCGAGTCGATCCGCACGCTCGCGGCAGCCGTGCGCCGCGGCGACGCCGATGCCGTGATCGACCTGCTCCGGGCAGGCGGTGAGCACGTCGTCCTCGTCGAGGACGCCGATCCCGTTCCCCACCTGCGCGAGGCCCTGCTGCCGCGGATGCTCGCGCTGCGCGGTGCCGCCGAGCAGGGCGACGCCCCGACCGCGCTGCGGCTGCTCGATGGCCACCGGCTGCTCTGCGCCCACCGCGACGGCAGCCGCGGCGTCCACCACTGGAACCGCCTGTCCGAGCGCTGGATCAGCGAGGAGACCGGGGTCGGGATCTGGTCGGCGTGGTACCCCGGACGCCCTGTGCTGGTCACCGCCAACGACTACGGCCTGGGCCTCTACAACGGTGATGCCGGTGTCGCCGTACGCCGGGGCGCCGGGCTGCGGGCGGCCCTCGAGGCGACCTCGGGCCCCGTCGAGGTCGCCCCCGGCCGACTCGGCGACGTCGAGACGATGCACGCGATGACCATCCACAAGAGCCAGGGCAGCCAGGCCGACGAGGTGACGGTGCTGATGCCGCCGGAGGACTCCCGGCTGCTGACCCGCGAGCTCTTCTACACCGCGATCACCCGGGCACGTGGCCTGGTGCGGGTGGTCGGCACCGAGGCCGAGGTCCGCGCGGCCGTCGAGCGCCGCGCCGTACGCGCGTCCGGCCTGCGGCAGCGCCTTCAGGACGCCCCCTAGAGGACGCCTGGCTCGCGGTGGCCTTCGACCCATCGACGGCGGGCACGTGCTCCCGTACTGTGCCCTGGGTCACTTCTCGGTTTGATCAACCGATCAGTCAAAGAGGAGTGACGCTGAAGGGGAGGAGACCCACCTGATGCTGTCCGACGGGGAGATCGCGAACGCCGCGACCCTGAAGCCCATCTCCGAGATCGCCAGCTCGATGCTCGGCATCGACGACGCCTCGGTCCTGGTGCCCTACGGGCACGACAAGGCCAAGATCGACCTCGGCTACATCAGCACCCTGGCCGACCGGCCCGACGGAAAGCTGGTGCTGGTCACCGCCATCTCGCCGACCCCCGCGGGCGAGGGCAAGACCACGACCACCGTCGGGCTGACCGACGCGCTGCGCCGCATCGGCCAGCGCTCGTGCGGTGCGCTGCGCGAGCCCTCGATGGGTCCAGTCTTCGGGATGAAGGGCGGCGCGGCCGGTGGCGGCTACGCGCAGGTCGTCCCGATGACCGACATCAACCTGCACTTCACCGGCGACTTCGCGGCGATCGCGGCGGCCAACAACCTCCTGTCCGCGCTGATCGACAACCACGTCCACCACGGCAACGCGCTCGACATCGACGTCCGGTCCATCACCTGGAAGCGCGTGGTCGACCTCAACGACCGCGCCCTGCGCCATCTGGTCGTCGGCCTGGGTGGCACTGCCAACGGCTACCCGCGCGAGGACGGCTTCGACATCGTCGTCGCCTCGGAGCTGATGGCGATCTTCTGCCTGTCCGAGTCGCTGTCGGACCTCAAGCGCCGGGTCGCCCGGATCGTCGTCGCGCACACGCGCGGGACCAAGCAGCCGGTCACCGCCGCCGACCTCGGTGCCGAGGGCGCGATCGCTGTCCTGCTCAAGAACGCGATGGCGCCCAACCTGGTGCAGACCCTCGAGCACTCACCGGTCTTCGTGCACGGGGGACCGTTCGCCAACATCGCCCACGGCTGCAACTCCGTGATCGCGACGCGGACGGCGCTCAAGCTGGCCGACATCGTCGTGACCGAGGCGGGCTTCGGCTCCGACCTCGGCGCGGAGAAGTTCATCGACATCAAGTGCCGCAAGTCCGGCATGCGTCCCGACGCGGTCGTCGTGGTGGCCACTGTCCGCGCGCTGAAGTTCCACGGCGGCGTCGCATTGCCCGACCTCCAGAAGGAGGACACCGACGCGCTGCGCCGCGGCTTCGTCAACATCGAGCGCCACCTCAACAACCTGCGCAACGTCTTCGGGCTCCCGGCGGTCGTGGCGATCAACCGGTTCCCCACCGACACCGACGCGGAGATCCAGCTGCTGCGCGACCTCACCCAAGCGCTGGGCTTCCAGGCGTTCCCGGCGACCCACTTCGTCGACGGCGGCGCGGGTGCCGAGGCGCTCGCGTGGGGCGTGCTCGACGAGCTCAAGGAGGGCGCGCCCAACTTCCGGTTCGCCTACCCCGACGAGTCCACCGTCGAGGAGAAGGCCACGGCACTGGCCACCAAGCTGTACGGCGCCGCCGGGATCACCTTCGCGGCCAAGGCCCGCAAGCAGCTGGCGCAGATCGCGGCGGACGGGTTCGCCGGCCTGCCGGTGTGCGTGGCGAAGACGCAGTACTCCTTCTCCACCGACCCCAAGGCGATCGGCGCGCCGTCGGGCCACACCATCGACGTGCGCGAGGTGCGGCTCTCCGCTGGTGCGGGCTTCATCGTGCTGGTGACCGGCGACATCATGACGATGCCGGGCCTGCCGAAGGTCCCCGCCTCGGCCCACATCGACGTCGACGACGAGGGCGTGGTGACCGGGCTTTCGTGATGAGACTCCCCGGTCAGCCGGGGGATCTCACCGGCACGGACCGACGGGTGGACGCCGGTCATGTCGCCGAAACACGCGACGGTTAGCGTGGAGCCGACCCCACCCGAGGAGACCCCACGTCATGCCGTTCCTGCTGCGCGTCGCGCTGCCCGACGTCCCGGGCTCCCTGGGCCGCGTCGCGACCGCGATCGGTGAGGCGGGCGGCGACATCGAGGCGATCGAGATCGTCGAGAAGCGCCACGACGGGACGGCCGTCGACGACGTGCTCCTCGAGATGGCACCCGGTGCGATGCCCGACTCGGTGGTCTCGGCCTGCCAGTCGCTCGAGGGCGTCGAGGTGATCTGGATCAGCAGGTACGCCGCCGGCGGCAACCTCTTCCTCGACCTCGAGGTGGTCGAGGAGCTGACCGCTGATCCGGCGTCTGCTCTGGACACCCTCGTGGGGCTGCTGCCGGTGACGTTCCGGGTCGACTGGGCGGCCCGGTTGCAGCGCTCGGACGGCGGGGGGCGCGTGCTGATGGCCACCGACGCCGCGCCGCGCACCATCGGGTGGACCGAGCTCAAGACCGCCGACCGGCTGCCCGCGTCCGGCGAGGACGGGGTGACCCTGCACTGCGGAGCCCCGCTCGGCGACGACGGGCTCGTCGTGTTGGGGCGCGATGGCGGGCCCGAGTTCCTCGACAGCGAGCTGGCCCGGCTCGCCCACCTGGTTGCCCTGGCCGCGTCGATCAGTCGATCCTGAGCCCGTGTCACCGACGGGACCCAGCGCCTTCGACCAAGCGCGCGAGGCGGCGGCACACCTCGCCGAGCAGACCGGCCAGGCGGCGTACGTCGCCCTCGTCGTCCTGGGCTCCGGTTGGGGACCGGCCGTCGAGTCGTGGGGCGAGCCGGTGCTGCGCCTCCGCGCGTCCGACGTCCCGCACTTCCGGGCGCCGGTCGCGGAAGGCCATCGCGGCGAGCTGCTGGTGTTCGACCTCGGTGGTCGCGCGGTGCTGGTGCAGTCCGGGCGCACCCATCTCTACGAGGGCCACGGACCGAGGCCGGTCGTGCACGGCGTACGGACCGCTGCCGCTCTCGGGGTCAGACTCGTCCTGCTCACCAACGCCAACGGGTCGCTGCGGCCGGACTGGGAGATCGGCCAGCCGGTGCTGATCAGCGACCACCTCAACCTGACCGCCACCTCGCCTGTCGAGGGTGCGACCTTCGTCGATCTCACCGACGCCTGGTCGCCCCGGCTGCGGTCGATCGCCCGGCGTCTGGATGCCGGCCTCACCGAGGGCGTCTACGCGCAGCTCGTCGGCCCGCACTACAACACCGCCGCCGAGGCGGAGTGGATGCGCCGGGTGGGTGGCGACATGGTCGGCATGTCGACGGTGCCGGAAGCGATCGCGGCACGAGAGTGTTCGATGGAGGTGGTCGGCTTCTCGACGGTCACGGCCATCGAGGGCGGCGGCGACGTCACCGACCCGCGCGAGGTCGTGAGAGCCGCGGAGTCGACCGCCGCACGGCTGGGGCCACTGCTGGCTGCCCTCCTGACCGAGGGGATCACCGAAGGAGCACGCGGATGACCGACACCACCCGCCCGACCGATGTCACTGGCGCACGCCGGGCCGGCATCGAGACCACCGGCATCGAGATCATCGCCGAGTCCGAGCGGACCGCCCGCCCCGTCGACCTGTTCTGGCCGTGGTTCGCGGCCAACGTGTCGGTCTTCGGGCTCAGCTACGCCGCCTTCATCCTCTACTTCGGCATCTCCTTCTGGCAGGGCGTGCTCGTCGCCGTGGTCGGCATCGTCGTGTCGTTCCTGCTGTGCGGGATCATCGCGATCGCCGGCAAGCGCGGCTCGGCGCCGACGATGATCCTGAGCCGTGCCGCCTTCGGGGTGAACGGGCAGAAGCTGCCCGGCGTGCTCTCGTGGCTGGTCTCGATCGGGTGGGAGACGTTCCTGTCGATCCTCGCCGTCCTCGCGACGGCGACCGTCTTCGACCGGCTGGGCTGGGGCGGCGGCACGGGGACCAAGATCGTCGCGGCGGCCGTGGTGGCGGCTCTCATCGTGTCGGCCAGCGTCGCGGGCTACCACCTGATCATGCGGATGCAGGCGGTCCTGACCTGGCTCACGGGCGCGGTGTCGATCGTCTACATCCTGATGACGGTCGACGACGTCGACTGGGACGCCGTGAGCGCCATCCCGTCCGGCTCGACCCAGTCCGTGATCGGTGCCCTGGTCATGGTGATGACCGGCTTCGGCCTCGGCTGGATCAACATCGCCGCGGACTGGTCGCGCTACCAGCGGCGTGACGCCGCCAACGGCGGCATCGTCTTCTGGAACACCTTCGGCGGCGCGCTCGCCCCCGTCCTCCTGGTGTGCTTCGGGCTCGCACTCGCGGGCTCGTCCGCAGAGATCCTCGACGGCGTCGCCGCCGACCCGATCGGCACGCTCGCGACCCTGCTGCCCACGTGGTTCCTGGTGCCCTTCCTGCTGGCCGCCGTCCTCGCCCTGGTCAGCGGAGCGGTGCTGGGCATCTACTCCTCCGGCCTGACCCTGCTCTCGCTCGGCGTACGCATCCCGCGCCCCGCGGCGGCGTTCATCGACGGCGTCATCCTGACGATCGGGACGATCTACGTCGTCTTCTTCGCAGAGAACTTCATCAACCCGTTCCAGAGCTTCCTGATCACGCTCGGTGTCCCGTTGGCCGGGTGGGCGGGGATCATGATCGCCGACATCGCGCTGCGCAAGCGCGACTACGACGACGACGCGCTCTTCGACGCGCGCGGCCGGTACGGCGCCGTCGACTGGGTCTCTGTCGGCACCCTGGTCGCCGTCTCGCTGATCGGCTGGGGACTGGTGATCAACACGTTCTCCGACGACGCGTCGTGGAACAACTGGCAGGGCTACCTGCTCGAGCCGCTCGGGCTCGGCGGCAAGGACGGCGCCTGGGCGTTCGCCAACCTCGGTGTCCTCGCCGCCCTCGTCCTCGGCTTCGCGGTCGCCTACCTGGCCCGGCGTACGACGGTCGCCCGGCAGGAGGCCTAGGGCACGGAGCGGATGCGGGTGACCAGGACGGAGCCGAGCACGGAGGCGACGGCGGAGACGCCGTAGAGCAGGCCGTAGCCGAGGGACCAGGCGTCGCCGCGGGTGGCGACGCTGCCCCCGAGCGCTTCGACGACGGTGAGCAGCAGACCGGCCAGGGCCGGGGCGAAGACCTGCGGCAGGGCGTTGGCGATGTTGATGACGCCGAGGTCCTTGGCCCGGTCGACGGCGTCCGGCAGCACCTGGGTGATCAGCGCGAAGTCGACCGCGGTGTAGATGCCGTAGGAGCAGCCGAGCACGACGGCGGCCACCACCGCCGACGGCCAGGTCTGCGGGACGGCCAGGATCAGCGCGGCCACGGCGGCGCACATCCCGGACCAGATCACGAAGATCTTGCGCTTGCCGATCCGGTCGCTCCAGTGGCCGAAGACCGCCGTGGTGACCACGGTCGTGCCGGCGTACAGGCCCGTGAGCACCAGCACCCGACCGGCGCCGTCGTCGTCGCTGAAGCCGAGACCGTCGGTGACGTAGTAGAGGAGGTAGAGCGTCCCGACCGCGTTGCCGAAGTTGACCAGGAACCGGGTGACCCAAGCCCAGGCGAAGTCCGGGTGGTCACGTGGAGAGATCCAGAACGACCTGAACAGTCCGACCAGCGAGAACGGCGGGGGATGGTGCCCCTCGGGGAGCGCCACGTCGCGGGAGCCGACGGCGTACGGCACCACGAGCAGCACGAGCAGAGCCGCGGTGGCGACGTACCCGAGCGCGATGCTCCCGGTCGCCCCTGCGATCCCGACGCCGACGAGGATCCCGAGCGTCTGCGCGATCGCCAGGAAGCCGCCGACCAGGCCCCGCCGCCCGACCGGCACCTGGTCGGGCACGGCGGCGGTCACCGCGGCGTACATCGCGTTGATGGCGATCTGCGCGCCGCACCAGGCGACCACCATGACGGCGACGTTCGGTGCGACCGCGAGCACGAGCAGCGACGCGGCTCCGCCGGCCGCGCCACCGAGCACCCACGGCAGCCGCCGGCCCATCCGCAGGGTGGTGCGGTCGGAGAACGCACCGAACACCGGGTTGCTGATGGTCGAGACGACGGCGCCCGCCAGCAGGACCACCGACAGCACGGCCTCCTTGTGGTCCGGTGAGAGCTCGCGCGCCTGCTCCGCGAGCAGCACCTGGATCGGCCCGAACCAGCCGGAGAAGATCGCGAGGTTGACCAGCGTCAGCGCGCCGACCCAGGGGGCCGGCGGGGCGCTGGTGGGCTCGTCGAGCGCGGAGGGCCGGGGCACCCCGGTCTCGCCGGCGGTCGCCGTCACGGGCACATCACGGCCACATCATGGACCGTCCGGACGCCTCGAGGTGCCAGGGTGGACCCGTGAGCCTCCCGGCCGACCTGCCCGTCGACAGCCACGTGCACACCCAGTGGTCGTGGGACGCCCCCGGCGGCGACATGGTCGCGACCTGCGAGCGGGCGGTCGCGATCGGGCTGCCCGCCCTGGCGTTCACCGAGCACGTCGACATCACACCGACCGTGGTGCCCGACGAGGTCGTCGCGGCGCTGGCGGTCGACGCGCCCGACCACCCGGTCGTCGTGCTCACCCGCGAGGGGCAGCTGACGCCGCCGCCGTTCGACGTGGACGGCTACCTCGCCTCGGTGGCGGAGTGCCGCGACCGCTTCCCCCAGCTGCGCATCCTCACCGGCCTCGAGCTGGGCGAGCCGCACCGGCACGGCCCGATGCTCGACGACCTGCTCGCCCGGGCGTCGTTCGACCGGGTCCTCGGGTCCTTGCACTGCCTGCCCATGCGTGACGGCTTCGGTGAGCCCCCGGCGCTGTACGTCGAGCAGGACCCCGCCATGGTCGTGCGCGACTACCTGGCCGAGATCGTCGAGCTCGTACGCGCCGACACCCGCTTCGAGGTGCTGGCCCACGTCGACTTCCCGGCGCGCTGGTGGCCGGAGTCGTCAGGTCCCTTCGACATCGGGGACTTCGAGGAAGAGTTCCGTGCTGCCTTGAAAGCGACCGCCGTCTCAGGGCGCGCGCTCGAGCTCAACACGCGACTGCCGCACGCGGAGCCGCTGCTGCGGTGGTGGCGCGACGCCGGCGGCGCCGCGGTGTCCTTCGGCAGCGACGCGCACGAGCCGACCAAGCTCGCGGCCGGCTTCCGTGAGGCCGCGCACCTGGCCGAGGCACACGGCTACCGACCAGGCCGGCACCCGCACGAGCTGTGGGGAAGCTCGTGAGTCAGGGGTCTTGTGACGGTCGCTCCGCGACCTCCGCGACCTCCTCGACCACCGACTCTGGCTACGCGCTCAGCTCCGCGTCGTCCTCGATGCGCTCGAGCAGGAACACCGGGATCTCACGGTCGGTCTTCTCCTGGTACGACGCGTACGGCGCGTACTGCGCGACGGACCGCTCCCACCACTCGGCGCGCTCGGCGCCTTCGACGAGCCGGGCGCGGTAGAGGTGCGGCTCCGGCCCGTCCTGCAGCTGGACGACGGGGTGCGCGAGGAAGTTGTAGTACCAGACCGGGTGGGTGGGGTCGCCGCCCTTCGACGCCACCGCGGCGTACACGCCGTCCTTCTCCACCCGCATCACAGGGTTCTTGCGCAGCTTGCCGGACTTGGCTCCGCGTGAGGTGATCACGACGATGGGCCACTCGGGCCGACCGCGCAGCAGGTTGGCCTCGCGGCCGCCCGTCCGTTCGTAGGTGTCGACCTGGTCGTGCACCCAGTCCCAGGTGCTCGGCTCGTACTCGCCTTCCAAGACCGTCATGTCAGGGGAACACCGGCCGGGCCATCGGGATTCCGCCGCCGGTAGCGTGCGGCCCATGACTGCCATCGAGGGCGTGTCGGAGACGTTCGACCCGGACGCGTGGGACGACGTGCCCGGCTTCGAGGACCTCACCGATCTCACCTACCACCGCGCCCGGAAGTCGAGCGGCGCGCACGGCACGGTCCGGATCGCCTTCGACCGTCCCGACGTCCTCAACGCCTTCCGCCCGCACACCGTCGACGAGCTGCTGCGCGCCCTCGAGCACGCGCGTACGTCGGCCGACGTCGGCTGCGTGCTGCTCACCGGCAACGGGCCGAGCGACAAGAACGGCAAGCGCGCCTTCTGCACCGGCGGCGACCAGCGGATCCGCGGCCGGGCGGGCTACCAGTACGAGACCGACGGGCACGACGACGCAGGCGCCCCGCCCAACCAGATCGACAAGGCGCGGCTGGCCAGGCTGCACATCCTCGAGTGCCAGCGGCTGATCCGCTTCATGCCCAAGATCGTCGTCTGCCTGGTCAACGGCTGGGCGGCCGGCGGTGGCCACTCGCTGCACGTCGTGTGCGACCTGTCGCTGGCCAGCGCCGAGCACGCGCGCTTCAAGCAGACCGACGCCGACGTCGGGTCCTTCGACGGCGGCTTCGGGTCGGCGTACCTCGCCCGTCAGGTCGGCCAGAAGATCGCCCGCGAGATCTTCTTCCTCGGCCAGGAGTACTCCGCCGACGACGCCGTGCGCATGGGAGCCGTCAACCGCGCCGTCCCGCACGCCGACCTCGAGCGGGTCGGTCTCGAGTGGGGCGCCTTCATCAACGGCAAGAGCCCGACCGCCCAGCGGATGCTGAAGTACTCCTTCAACCTCATCGACGACGGCCTCGTCGGCCAGCAGCTCTTCGCCGGCGAGACCACGCGGCTGGCCTACATGACCGACGAGGCCCAAGAGGGCCGCGACCAGTTCCTGGAGAAGCGTGAGCCCGACTGGTCGCCCTACCCCTGGTACTACTGAGTCGTTGCATTTCCGCAGGTCATCCCTGAAGGGGCGGGGCCGGTCAAGCGTGTTGGCCGGCCTCGGGTGAGGTTCTCAAACACCTCGACCTCGAAGTCCAGGTCGTCCATTAAGTCCAGGTCGTCCATGATCCGGCGCAACGACCCGATCCGGGCCGTGTACGCGGCCGGGAGGTCGAGCCGATCCAGCAGCTTGGTGCCCTCTACTCCGAACAGGTCGCTCATCAACACTTGGATCCCGCACTTGGCCAGGCACCGGTCGAGGAGGCACAGGTCCACGGCGTTCAGGTAATCGTGCTTGCGGTGCCGAACCCGGATGATCGTCCGCACGGCGTGAGCAGGCACCTGCTCCGAGCAGCAGACGAGCTGGTGACCCTCTCGCCCAGCAAGGTAGACAGCACGGTGATGCGTGTCGAGAAACCGCGAGCCGTACCATCACTGCCTACGCCACCGGCGGTAACCGTCGGATTGCCGCCTCGGTAAGGTCATCGTCGCCAGAGACGAGGAAGAAGACATCGGCGGCGTCGTTCCGCGCATGCGCAACGAGGTCCAGCCCGATCCGCAGGTCCACGCTTTTCTGCTGCCCATCGACGCCAAAGCGACCGAGGCGCAACTTCACCTTGGGCAGCTCGCCGATCCGCTCCTGCTGAGGATCCGGTACCCCGTCCTTTGCGGAGTCGTACCAGTGGACACGGAGCAGCGGGAGGCCCGAAACTTGCTCAGCCTGGTCGACCAGCGCCTGTATCAGCGCCCGATACTCGACATGGATGCCGTTGCGGAGTGACGTCCCGGTGACTCGGGTCGCGGCCGAGGCAAGCAGGTAGCCGGCGTCCACGTACAAAGCACAGTTCGACCTCATGTCGCTGTCTTACCAGCGACGTCCGACCTATGCCGAGAGGTCACGGCGACCGGGCAGAAGCGGGCGCTTGAGTGGCGCCTTTGCGCGCATGGGTCTGCCCGAACTACGGTAGTGCGCGACGGATCTCACCGGTGAGTGTCGGATACGGGTCCTCAAGCGGCTTCCTCTCGGCCCGAAGCTGTTCCCGGATCTTCCGAAGTGGCTCGCCGGCGACGTAGTGGCGCCCCCGACGCTCGCCGCGAGCGTCCAAGAGCCCGAGCTCGGCCGCGTTTACGAGATCTCTAGTCGCGGTGCGTTCGTCGAGCTCGGTGAGCTTCACGTACGACGGCCGCGTCACCCTAAGCCCGAGGAGGGCATCGAAGAGAGCGGCGCCGATCCGGTCGTTCAGTCGGTGTTCGCTAATGAGCTCATCGATTCTGCGCCACTGTGTCTCGGCCTCATCGAATCGGCGGCGCATCGTCTGTGCCTGCATATGGTGCGCCCGCAGATTGAACTTCACCCAGAGGGTCGCGTCGTTGTCCGGGTGCCAGGATCCGCGTCCGGTGGCCGCGAGGACGTCGTAGTAGTCCTGCGTGTTGTTGCCGAGCCACTCCTCGATGCTGGAGAAGGTCGGCTCCACGACCTGGTCTTGTGCCAGCACCATGGTTTGCAAGGCACGAGCCATGCGCCCGTTGCCGTCGCGAAACGGGTGGATCATGACGAGGTTCAGGTGCGCCATGGCGCCCCGCACCAGCGGGTCGTCGGGACTCGGTATGGCGAGCGACTGCGAGAGGGCGCGCATCAGCTCAGGCACCAGACCCCCGTCGGGGCCCTCGTACACGTTGACCCCGCGCTTGTCGTCGCGGACGAAGATCTCGTTGGTGCGGTACCGCCCCGGCGTCTTCGTGAGGTCGTGGTCGAGCAGCATGAAGTGCATGGACCGAAGGACCGCCTCGTCGATCACGAAGCCCGGCTCGGTCGCCACGTTGAGCACATACGTCAGCACGCGCCGGTACGCGAGGATCTCCATCCAGGTGGCCTCGTCCGCGCTCAGCGGCGGCTCGTCATCGACCGCGGCGACGGCGTCCTCGTCGCTGACCGTGTACCCCTCGATGGTGTTGGAGCCTCGGATCGCTCGGGCCGTCGTCGTGCGGCGAAGTAGGCCGTTCCAACGCTTGGGCACGCGAAGGAAGTCGGCGAGCGAGGCGCGGAAGGCGTGGATCTCGGCGATGAACTGCTGGTCCTCGAGATCTGGGTCTGGGGTGGTGAAGAGAGCCGGCATGTCGTTATGTCCTATATTAAGTGCCAAGGATAGGCCGACTCCTGTCCGTTTGTCACTTATTAAGCGACAAACAGACAGCCCGGTTCACTAGATCTGCTGCTGCAGCCCGCGTCCTGTCCTCAGCAGTCGGCCACAGATGGCTGTAGGTGTTCAGCGTGGTGGTCGCCGAGGAGTGCCCGAGCGCCCGCTGGACGGTGACGACGTCGCAGCCGGCAGCGATCAGTCCGACGCTTAGAAGCGCCGCGGATCGTGCAGCCGCACCTTTGGCAGGCCGGCTGAGGTCCGGGTCGCTCGCCACCGCCAGTCGATGTCGTTGTCGTACATCGGCCCGTCGCCGACGGTGAACAGCCACGCGTCCGGCGGCGGCTCCTCGGGCAAGAACCTCTCGATGTGCAGGCGGAGCATCTCCACCAGCTCGTCAGGCCGGTGGACCACCCGCCCGGATCCGTACTTCGGCAGCCGAGCGACGAAGGTCGAGCCGTCCCGCTGCAACTGCCGCGACACCGTCAGCCGCGGTGCGCGAAGTCGATGTCGCCGACCTGGACTCCGGCCGCCTCGCCCTTCCGCAGCCCTGCGAACGCGCAGAGGGCGACGTAGACGCGGAAGCCGTGACGCGTCGACACCTGCGGGGGTCGTCGACCGACTCTGTGACGAGGTGGGCGACGTTGCTCTGTCGGCCTCTGGTCATGGTGACGTACGCCGCCGCGGCACCGGTCGAGTCCCCGATGGCGACATGAGCGTGGTCGACGGTCTCGCCTTGAGCGCGTAGATGGTCGTGGCGAATGTCCTGTATTAGGTGCCAAGGGATAGGGCCGCCCTGTCCGTTGTCTCGACCTGTCCCCGGACGTCGGCCGTGTTCCACGCCGACCTCTTCGGGCCGAGTCGCGACAGCACGAGCTCGACTGCGGCCTCGCGATCGACGTCGCCGATTCGGAGAGACCGGGCCGCACGGAGTGGTGTGGATCGACGTACCCGAGCGCCCGCAGTTCCTCGTTCCACCGCTGGACCACCTCAGCGCCGTCCTCCGGCGCCGCCTTGTCCGGGCGGTCGTGCGCCCACACCTTCGATCCCCTCAGGATTCCTGGGCGGTCTCGGCGCGCGTGTAGTTTCGATGCGTCATGAGCCGCCCCCTTCTCCGCCGCCAGAACCCGTCGACGTACGCCGCGGTCCTGGTGACCGCTGTCGCATCGCTGGCCCTGGTGGGCTGCGGCGGCGAGCCGGAGGTCCCGCGAGGCAAGGACCTGAGCCAGGGTCAGCTTGAGGCGCACATCAACGACAGCTTCGAGCCCGACGACCCCGAGGACGAGCTGGCGACCGACTGCGAGGGAGACCTCGAGGCGGTCGCGGACGGCACCCAGGACTGCAAGGTCACCAACGGCGACGACCACGTGGGCGTGCGCGCCGTCGTCACCGACATCGAGGCCGACGACCTGGGCATGGTCCTGACGCCGTTCGTGTACGCCGAGGACGTGGCCGGCGCGATCTCGCAGACCGTCGAGATGCAGGGCGGCGGCTACACCGGCGTGGAGACCACGTGCGAGGACGACCTGGTAGGCGAGGTGGGCCAGAAGCTCGTCTGCGACCTGTCCAGCGACCAGGGCGACACCGTCGTCAACGTCGAGGTGACCGAGGTCGACGGGCTGATGATCAACTACGACTTCAAGAGCGCCTGAGGCCAGCGGCGTCGACATGCACGGTCCCGTCGTCCCCGACCGCCCCGCGCGGATCGTCGTCCTCACCGGGGCAGGTATCTCCGCGGAGAGTGGTGTGCCGACCTTCCGCGCGACCGACGGGCTCTGGGAGGGCCACCGGGTCGAGGACGTCGCGACGCCGCAGGCGTTCGCCCGCCAGCCTGCGGTCGTGCAGGACTTCTACGACGCCAGACGGGCGTTCCTGCGCCGGGTCGAGCCCAACCCGGCGCACCTCGCGCTGGCCCGGCTCGAGGCGGCGTACGGCGACGACCTGCTGGTCGTCACGCAGAACGTCGACGACCTGCACGAGCGCGCCGGGTCCACCCGCGTGGTGCACATGCACGGGGAGCTGCTGTCGGCCTGGTGCACGGGCTGTGGCGAGCGGCACCGGTGGGCGGACCCGCTCCGGGACGGCCCGCTCTGCCCCGGCTGCGGGAAGGCCACCCTGCGACCCGACATCGTGTGGTTCGGCGAGATCCCCTACCGCATGGACGAGATCGAGGCGGCCCTGCTGCGCGCGGACCTCTTCGTCTCGGTCGGTACGTCGGGCGCGGTCTACCCCGCTGCCGGCTTCGTGCAGCTGGCCAACGCCTTCGGTGCGCGCACGCTCGAGCTCAACCTCGAGCCGTCCGAGGGGACGGCGTACTTCTCCGAGGCCCGGCAGGGCCAGGCGTCCGAGCTCGTGCCCGCCTGGGTCGACGACCTGCTGGGTTGAGGATCTCCGACGTTCGGCCGGCTCAGGCGCTCGGAGAAGCGGCCGTCGTCAGGGACGGTCACTCGTCATGAACTGATCGACGATGGCGTCGACGGACTGGTCGACGTCGATGACGAGACCGTGCTCGTCGGGCTCCAGCGGCTCGAGGGTCGCGAGCTGCGACGCCAGCAGAGACGGGGGCATGAAGTGCCCCGACCGGCCGGCCTGTCGGCGCTGGAAGATCTCCGGCGAGCCGTCGAGGTGGACGAAGAGCACGTCCGCGACGTGCCGTCGGAGCTGGTCGCGGTACGTGCGACGCAGGGCCGAGCACGCGATCACACCACCGTGCTCGTGGTCGGCGAGCCACCGGCCGACGGCCTCGAGCCACGGGAAGCGGTCGCCGTCGTCGAGGGCCTCGCCGCGTGACATCTTCGCGATGTTGGCCTCGGGGTGCAGGTCGTCGCCGTCGGCGAAGGGCACGCGGAGTCGCTGCGCCAGCGCCGCCGTGACCGTCGACTTGCCGGACCCGGAGACGCCCATCACCACCACCGGCGTCGACATCTCGACCACGATATCCAGTCGCCCGAGAGTGCCTGCCCCTCGCCCGAAGGCAAAGCCCGGCGCGATCGGTAGCCCGCTACGACTTAAGTATCTATCCTGGAGATCCCCCCACGGCCGTCCGCGGCCATCCACATCGGCTGCCCGGCTGGATCAGCTCGCAGCCACCGTCCGGAAGGACATCGCGATGACGATGCGCTCCCTCGTCCTGACCACCCTCGCCGCCGTGGCGCTGGCTGCCCCAGCCGGCACCGCGGTCGCGGCGCCGAAGGCGCCGACCTGCGACGGCCTCACGGCCACCATCGTCGGCACCAAGGGCGACGACACGCTCACCGGCACGACCGGGCCGGACGTGATCGTCGGCCTCCAGGGTGACGACACAGTCGTCGGCGACCTCGGCGACGACGTGATCTGCGGCGGCACCGGCGACGACACCCTGTCGGGTCACGGCGGCAACGACCGGATCTTCGGCGAGCAGGGCGACGACCTGATCGACGGCGGCGTCGGCGGCTGCTGCGACGCCGCCTCCAACAGCGGCGACGACGTGCTCTACGGCAACCAGGGCGACGACGTGCTGGACAGCTCCGACTTCCCGACGACCGGCAGCACGTTGCACGGCAACCAGGGCAAGGACGTCATCAACGTCTGGTCCGGCGGCTGGGCCGACGGCGGCCAGGGCCGGGACGTGCTCAACCAGTACGCCGGCACCACCACCCTCGACGGCGGCAACGGCGGCGACACCCTCACCAACTGGAACGACCCGAGCGTCGACGCCGTCACCATGGTCGGCGGTCGTGGCAGCGACGAGCTGGTCAACGAGGACGCGACCGGGACCACCGCGATGGACGGCGGCCAGGGTCCGGACACCTGCACCGCCGGGACGACGGCGGCCGGCTGCGAGTCCTGACCAGGCGGTCCTCGACCGGTCAGTGAGCGACGACGGCCCCGGAGTGCGGCGGTAGGCGGAGAGCGCTTCCGTCGACCGTCGCCGGGGTCGGCGTCGTGAACCGCAGCTCGTGCCTGCCCGGGCCCAGGTCGATCGTCTGGTCCTCGTCCCCGACGTTGACCGCGACGACCACACCGCGCCTGCGCATCGTCAGCACGCGGCCCTCCTCGTCGACCACGCACGAGACCGTGCGCAGGTCGGGGTCGGTGAGCTCGGGCAACGACCGGCGCAGGGCGGCCAGGCGCTGGTAGGCCTCGAGGACGACGGCGTGGCGCCCGTAGGCGACCTCGGACCAGTCGAGGTTGGACCGGTCGTACGTCGCCGGGTCCTGCGGATCCGGGACGGTGGCCGGGTCCCAGCCCATCCGGGCGAACTCGTCGATGCGTCCTTCGGCGACCGCCAGGCCGAGGTCGGGTTCGGGGTGCGAGGTGAAGAACTGGAACGGCGACGTGGCCGCCCACTCCTCACCCTGGAAGAGCATCGGCGTGAAGGGTGAGCAGATGGTCAGCATCGCGGCGCAGACCAGCAGGTCGTCATCGAGGCTCTCGGTGAGCCGGTCGCCACGGGCCCGGTTGCCGACCTGGTCGTGGTTCTGGCTGCAGACCACCAGCCGCCACGCGGGCATCCGCTCGACGTCGATCGGGACGCCGTGCGCACGGCCGCGGAAGGACGACCACGTCCCGTCGTGGAAGAACCCCTTCTCCAGCACCTTGGCGAGCGCCCCGAGCGGGGCGAAGTCCTCGTAGTAGCCCTCGGTCTCGCCGGTCAGGGCGACGTGCACGGCGTGGTGGAAGTCGTCGCTCCACTGGGCGTCGAGGCCGTAGCCGCCGGCCTCGCGTGGGGTCACCAGCCTGGGGTCGTTGAGGTCGGACTCGGCGATCAGCGTCAGCGGCCGGCGCAGGTGCGCCGACAGCGAGGCGGTCTCGACCGCCATCTCCTCGAGCAGGTGCACCGGTGACTCGTCGAGCAGCGCGTGCACGGCGTCCAGCCGGAGCCCGTCGACGTGGAACTCCTCGAACCACATCCGCACGTTGTCGAGGATCAGTCGCCGGACCTGCGCCGAGCCGTCGCCGTCCAGGTTGACCAGGTCGCCCCAGGTCGAGCGTCCCTCCTTGAGGTAGGGCCCGAAGAGCGGGAGGTAGTTCCCGCTCGGCCCGAGGTGGTTGTAGACGACGTCCTGCACCACGCCGAGACCGGCCCCGTGGCACCCGTCGACGAAGCGCTGGTACGCCGCGGGGCCGCCGTACGCCTCGTGGACCGCGGACCAGAGCACGCCGTCGTAGCCCCAGTTGTGCTCGCCGTTGACCGCGTTGACCGGCATCAGCTCGACCAGGTCGACGCCGATGCTCTTGAGGTGGTCGAGCTTGCCGAGGGCGGCGTCGAGCGTGCCCTCGGGGGTGAAGGTGCCGACGTGCAGCTCGTAGATGACCGCGCCGGCCAGCTGGCGCCCGGTCCAGGCGTGGTCCTGCCAGGCGTACGCCGTCGGGTCGAACGTGCGGGACGGTGCGTGCACCCCGCGCGGCTGCCAGCGGGACCTCGGGTCCGGGCGCGGATCGGGGTCGTCGTCGAGGAGGTAGCCGTAGTCGACCTCGCCGTCCGGCACCCGGCCGGTCGGCCGCCACCAGTCGTCGGCGCCCTTGGCCATGTCGACGACGTCGTCGCCGACCTGGAGCCGGACCCGTTGCGGCGTCGGCGCCCAGACGTCGAAGCGTCCGCGCGTCACCGGCATCGGTTCGTCGGCCGGCGCGAGGCGGCGCAGCAGGGCCACGGGCAGCTCGGTCAGCAGGTCAGCGAGCCGAAGCTCGTCCCGCATCGACTCGCCGGTGATGGCGTCCACCCAGTCACCAGGGGGCAGCGAGATGGTCGTGTCGCCCCAGCCGCCGCGGGCCTCGAGGCCGACAGGGAGCCTGGTCGCGACGGTGATCGCGCCGCCGCGGTCGAAGGCGACGGCGTGGGCGGCGGCCGCACCGATGGCCTCGAGAGGTGTGTAGGACGCGAACAGGTCGGGCTCGTTGCTGCGCAGGCGCAGCGCGGCGGACGTGACGGCCAGCTTGGCCGGCAGGTCGTCGGACCCGAGCCGGTCGGCGAGGGCCTCGAAGTCGACCGGGCGCCGGTTGTCGGGGTCGACGAGGCTCTGCTCGAGCAGCTCGCTGCCCTGATAGACGTCGGGCACGCCCGGCATCGTCAGGGCGAGGAGCTTGGCCGCCAGGGAGTTCGAGCGGCCGGGACCTTCGAGACGGTCGAGCAGGTCGTCGAGCACGCGGCGTACACCCTTGTCGTCGAAGGCAGCGTCGACGGCGCGGTGCACGGCCTCCTCGTACGCCGTGTCGGGGTCGGTCCACGTGGTGCGGTCCCCGGCCTCGCGCATGGCCTTCTCGGCGTAGCCGTGCAACCGGGCGCGCAGGTCGTCGGTCCTGCCGTCGCTGGGCCAGGCACCGAGGATCGCCTGCCAGAGCAGGGATCCGAAGCCGGGGTCAGGCAGCGGCACGAGTCGCAGCAGCTCGTCGAGCGCGGCCTCCCACACCTCGGGAAGCTCGGCCAGGACGGTGATCCGGGCGCGGACGTCCTCGCCACGCTTGGTGTCGTGGGTCGAGAGCGTCGTCATCGCGACCGGCCAGTCGCGCTGCCGCTCGGCCATGGCGTCGTGGAACTCGTCGACGGGGGTCGAGAAGATCGACGGGTCGCCGCCGACCTCGTTGAGAGAGGTCAGCCGGGACCACTGGTAGAACGACGTGTCCTCGACACCCTTGGCCATCACCATGCCGCTGGTCTGCTGGAAGCGCAGCGCCGGCGGCGCGGTCGGGTCCGCGAGCACCGGGGCGAGCAGGTCGAGCGTCGCGGCCAGGTCGGGACGGTGCTCACGCGCGCCGGCAAACGCCTCGTCGAGGTGCTCGCGGCCGTCCGGGAGGTAGGAGCGGTAGACCGGGAAGCACGCCAGCAGCTCGGCGACCGCGTCGTCGACGTCGGCGGGCGCGTCGGGCAACGCCACGCGCAGCTCGCGTCCGATGCGCAGGACCTCGGCGCGCAGGATCCCGTCGGCGATGCGCCGCTTGTTGTCGTGGACGAGCGCGTGCCAGTCGACAGGCGCTCCGCGCAGCCGGTCGTCGAGGGCGGTGAGAGGCGCTTCTCCGGCCGGGTCGGTGAGCACGCGGTCGACCAGCGCGAGTACGTCGTACCCGGTGGTGCCGGCGGTCGCCCACGAGGCCTGCAGGCGCTCGCCGGGCTCCAGGATCTTCTCGACCAGGACGTAGGCGCCGCCGGTGAGCTCGGCGAGGTCGTCGAGGTACGCCGCCGGGTCACGCAGCCCGTCGGGGTGGTCGACGCGCAGGCCGTCGACGAGCCCGTCGGCGAACCACTGACCGATCGCCGCGTGGGTCTTGTCGAACCACTCGCGCTCCTCGACCCGCACGGCCGCGAGCGAGCTGACCGCGAAGAAGCGGCGGTAGTTGAGGCCGGAGTCGGCGAGGCGCCAGCTGACCAGCTCGTAGTGCTGCCGCGCGTGGATCGCGTCGGCGTCGACCCCGTCCGGCTGGTCGGGGTCGTAGTCGTCGGCGGAGCCGGGAGCCAGCGGGAAGGCGTGGTCGTGGTAGCGCAGCTGGCCGGCCTCGACCCGCAGGTTGCCCACCGGACCTCCGAGGGTCGCCGGCGCGTCGTCGTCACCCAGCACCGGGATCCGCAGCCGTCCCCCACCGGCCGCCCAGTCGATGTCGAAGGCGTCGGCGTACGGCGACGCGGGCCCGTGGGTGAGGACGCTCCACCACCAGGCGTTGCCGGCCGGGTCGGCGACGCCGACGTGGTTGGGCACGATGTCGACCAGGACGCCCATCCCGAGCCGCCGCGCCTCGGCCGAGACCGCGGCGAGGCCCGCGACGCCGCCGCGGGCGGGGTCGATCCTGGTGTGGTCGGCGACGTCGTAGCCGTGCTCGCTGTCGGCCTCGGCAGCCAGGAGGGGCGAGAGGTAGACCCAGTCGACACCGAGGTCGTGGAGGTACGACAGCACGCCGGCCGCCGCCACCAGGTCGAAGTCCTCGGTGATCTGGAGGCGGTACGTGCTCGTCGGTGCCGGCCGGCTCATCGGCGCGGCTGCCGAGAAGCCGGCTTGTTCTCCTCGACGAGGGCAGCGACCGAGGCGGCGACGGAGTGGTCGGGGGCGGCCTCGGGCTCGGCGTACTCGCGCAGCACCACCACGCTGCGACCCTCGACCGCGAGGACCTCACCGGCAGCGCGCGCGGCGTCGTCGGCAGTCGCTCCGGCCGTGTCGATGACGACGCCCCACGCGGCGGAGTACTCCTCGGGCGGCAGCGTCACCTCGACCGCCTGGTCACCGCCGTTGAAGTAGAGGAGGAAGTGGTCGTCGACGATGGCGTTGCCGAAGGCGTCGGTGCCGGCGATGCCGTGGCCGTTGAGGTACATGCCGACGAAGCGGGCGTCCTCGGCAGACCAGTCGTCGCCCTCCATGGGCCGGCCCTCCTCGTGCAGCCAGACGATGTCGTTGAGGCGCGCACCGTCGCCGGTGCGCACGGTGTTGCCGGTGAAGAACCGCTTGCGATGGAAGGTCGGGTGCCCCTTGCGCAGGCGGGCCACGGCGGCCGTGAAGTCGATCAGGGGACGGTCGACCTTGTCCCAGTGCACCCAGCTGATCTCGGAGTCCTGGGCGTAGGTGTTGTTGTTGCCGTCCTGGGTGCGTCCGAGCTCGTCGCCGTGCAGGAGCATCGGCACGCCCTGGCTGAGCAGCAGCGTCGTGATGAAGTTGCGTTGGGCGCGAGCCCGCAGCCCGAGGATCTTGGGGTCGTCGGTCGGTCCCTCGACGCCGTGGTTCCACGAGCGGTTGTGGCTCTCGCCGTCGTTGTTGTCCTCGCCGTTGGCGTCGTTGCGCTTCTCGTTGTAGGACACCAGGTCACGCAGGGTGAACCCGTCGTGCGCGGTCACGAAGTTGATGCTCGCGACCGGACGTCGGCCTGAGTGCTCGTAGAGGTCGGAGGACCCCGCGAGGCGGCTGGCGAACTCACCCAGCGACGGCTCGCCACGCCAGAAGTCGCGCACCGTGTCGCGGTAGGCGCCGTTCCACTCGGTCCACTGCGGCGGGAAGTTGCCGACCTGGTAGCCACCAGGCCCGACGTCCCACGGCTCGGCGATCAGCTTCACCTGGCTGACCACCGGGTCCTGCTGCACGAGCTCGAAGAACGTCGACAGCCTGTCGACGTCGTAGAACTCGCGCGCCAGCGCGGACGCCAGGTCGAAGCGGAAGCCGTCGACGTGCATCTCGGTGACCCAGTAGCGCAGCGAGTCCATGATCAGCTGCAGGGAGTGCGGGTGCCGGACGTTCAGGCTGTTGCCCGTGCCGGTGTAGTCCATGTAGTAGCGCGGGTCGTCCTCCATGAGCCGGTAGTACGCCGCGTTGTCGATGCCCTTGAAGCTCAGCGTCGGCCCGAGGTGGTTGCCCTCCGCGGTGTGGTTGTAGACCACGTCGAGGATGACCTCGATGCCGGCGGCGTGCATCGTCTTGACCATCGACTTGAACTCCTGCACCTGCTGGCCGCGCAGGGTCGGGTCGCTCGCACTGGTGGCGTAGTCGGCGTGCGGCGCGAAGAACGAGAGCGTGTTGTAGCCCCAGTAGTTGCGCAGCCCCTTGTCGAGCAGGGTGCTGTCCTGGACGAACTCGTGCACCGGCATCAGCTCGATGGCCGTCACGCCGAGCTGGGTCAGGTGACTGGTGATGGCCGGGTGGGCCAGGCCGGCGTACGTGCCGCGCAGGTCCTCGGGCACGTCGGGGTGAAGCTCGGTCAGGCCCTTGACGTGGGCTTCGTAGATGATGGTCTCGTTGTAGGGGATCGCGAGGCGGCGGTCGCCCTCCCAGTCGAAGAACGGGTTGATCACGACGCCCAGCACCATGTGCTCGGCGGAGTCCTCGTCGTTACGCGAGTCCTCGTCGCCGAAGTCGTAGCCGAACAGCGACTGGTTCCAGTCGATGGCGCCCCAGGTCGCCTTGGCGTAGGGGTCGAGCAGCAGCTTGTTGGGGTTGCAGCGCACCCCGCGGTCGGGGGCGTACTCGCCGTGGACGCGGAAGCCGTAGCGCTGCCCGGGCTGCACGTGCGGCAGGTAGCAGTGCCAGACGTAGGCGTCGACCTCGGTCAGCTCGATGCGCGTCTCGGTGGGGAACGCGCCAGGCGTGTCCCCGTTGTCGAAGAGACACAGCTCGACCTTCTCGGCGGCCTCGCTGAAGATCGCGAAGTTGGTGCCGCTTCCGTCGAACGTCGCACCCAGCGGGTAGGCGGCTCCTGGCCAGATCTGCACGGTCGATCTCCTCGGTATTGGAACGATCAAACTAACACCGGGTGCCGTACCCGCTTGAATACGGGACGACCCCAAATTACCGAGCAGTAGTATCGCGGACATGAAGCGCACGATCTACGACGAGGACCACGAGGCCTTCCGCCAGTCGGTGAAGGAGTTCCTCGACAGGGAGGTGGTGCCGCACCTCGAGGAGCACCTGTCCGCCAAGGGGCTCCCCCGCGAGCTGTGGCTGGCGGCCGGCAAGGCCGGCCTGCACGGCCTGCACGTGCCTGAGCAGTACGGCGGTGCCGAGGCAGGTGACTACAGGTTCGTCGCGGTGCTCACCGAGGAGCTCGCGAAGGTCAACATGACGCTGCCGTCGTGCTTCGGGATCCACGGCGACATCGTGGCGCCGTACCTCGTCGAGCTCACCACCGACGAGCAGAAGCAGCGCTGGCTCCCCGGCTTCTGCTCCGGCGAGATCGTCACCGCCATCGGGATGACCGAGCCGTCCGGCGGCTCCGACCTCGCCGCCCTCAAGACCACCGCCGTCCGCGACGGCGACGACTGGGTGCTCAACGGGTCCAAGACCTTCATCACCAACGGCTACTCCGCCGACCTCGTCGTGATCGCCGCGCGCACGTCGCCGGAGAAGAAGGCCAAGGGCATCACGCTCTTCGGCGTCGAGACCGACAAGCCCGGCTTCTCGCGCGGCCGAAAGCTCGACAAGGTCGGGCAGGAGGAGTCCGACACCGCCGAGCTCTTCATGGAGGACGTCCGCGTCTCGTCGGCCGACGTGATCGGCGAGGTCGACCAGGGGTTCATCCACATGATGACGTGGCTGCCGCAGGAGCGGCTCGGCTCGGCCGTCACCAACCTGGCCCACGCCCGCCAGATCCTCGACGAGACGCTGGCCTACACCAAGGAGCGCAAGGCCTTCGGTCAGCCGGTCGGCGCCTTCCAGCACAACAAGTTCCTCCTCGCCGACCTCTTCACCCGGGTCGAGGTGACCCAGGCGTACGTCGACCAGTGCGTGCTCGCCCACAACGACGGCGACCTGACCGCCATCGACGCCGCCAAGGCGAAGTGGTGGACCGCGCAGGTGCAGAACGACGTGCTCGACCACTGCGTCCAGCTCCACGGCGGCTACGGCTTCATGAACGAGTACCGCGTCGCCCGCGCCTGGCGCGACGCCCGCGTCACGAAGATCTGGGCCGGCTCCAACGAGATCATGAAGGAGCTCATCGGCCGCGACCTGGGGCTGTAGGTCACGAGAATCGGTGAGAGGCCAGCCTTGCCTTCGTTGCGTGAGCCGAAAGCCCAAGGAAACATGGGGTTGTGAGCGTCGAGCCTGAAGTTGCAGACATCGGCCCGCACGCCGACGAACCGCACGAGGACGGGATCAACAATCGGCTCAACTGGTTGCGTGCCGGCGTGCTCGGCGCCAACGACGGAATCGTCTCGACCGCCGGCATCGTGATGGGCGTGGCGGCGGCGACCAGCGAGCGCGGCACGATCCTGCTGGCCGGCGTCGCCGGGCTCGCGGCGGGTGCGTTGAGCATGGCGGCCGGCGAGTACGTCTCCGTCTCCACCCAGCGCGACTCCGAGCAGGCCCTCCTTGAGAAGGAGCGACGCGAGCTGCGCGAGGACCCGGAGGAGGAGCTCGCCGAGCTGGCGGGCATCTACCGCGACAAGGGCCTGAGCGAGAACCTCGCGCTCCAGGTCGCCCGCGAGCTCACCGAGCACGATGCCCTGCGCGCCCACGCCGAGGCCGAGCTCGGCATCGACCCCGACGACCTCACCAACCCCTGGACCGCGGCGTGGGCATCGATGCTGTCGTTCACCGTCGGCGCGCTGCTGCCGCTGCTGATGATCGTGCTGGTGCCGGTCGGTCTGCGGATCGGCGTCACCGTCGTCGCCGTGGCCCTCGCGCTGGCGCTGACGGGCTGGGCGAGCGCGAAGTTCGGGTACGGCGGCGCCCAGCGCGCCGTCGTACGCAACGTGGCGGGTGGCCTGCTGGCCATGGCGATCACCTACGGCATCGGCTCCGTCGTGGGGACGACTCTGTAGCGTCCGGGCCGTGCGCATGTTCGTGGCGGTCGTGCCTCCTGAGGAGGCGCTGGAGCACCTCGACGACTTCTTGTCAGTACGACGAGATGCCGCCGCGTTCCGGTGGACCCTCCGGGAGCAGATCCACGTCACTCTCGCCTTCCTCGAGCAGGTCGAGGACCGGCAGCTCGACGACCTGGTCGAGCGCCTGACGCGGGCGGCCCGCAAGCGGCACGCCTTCCCCACCCGCATCGCGGGCGGCGGCGCCTTTCCGAACGTCGCGAAGGCGCGCGTCCTCTGGGCCGGTCTCGAGCTCGACGACGTCGCGCGCACCGAGCTCGACAGGGCGGCGACGGGGGCGAGGGCAGCCGCGAGCAAGGCCGGCATCGACGTCGACGGCCAGCGGTTCCGGCCCCACCTCACGGTCGCGCGCATGGGCCGGCCGACCGGGGTGACCGAGTGGGTCGAGGTCCTCGATGCGTACGCCGGACCCACCTGGCAGGCGCGCGAGCTCGCGCTGGTGGCGTCGTACCTCGGTGAGGGTCCGCGCAAGCGACCGCGCTACGAAGTGGTCGAGACCTTCCCGATGTCCCGTCTCGACTGAGCCCGACCCCCGAGTGGCCGGATCCGGCCATCGCGGTTGGCCGGTTCCGGCGATGTGGCAGAGGGCTTGCTGACGCTGCACTTGGGGCATGACCACGACCACTGTCCCGAACAAGTCGACCGGCGTCGCGACCCAGCCCGGTCTGGCGCTCGACATCACGATGAACGGCCCCCGCAAGGCCGCCAACGGCGGCTTCGCGGCGGGCACGTTCGCCGTCCTCACCGGCGGCACCGCGAAGGTGACGCTGCGGCGTCCGGTTCCGCTGGCGACGCGCTTCGGCGTCGGGTGGACGCCGGACTGGTACGCCGTCATGGACGGCCTCGAGACCGTCGCGACCGTCGAGCGGAGCGGTCCGTTCGTGGTGGAGCCGCCCGCCCGCCCGACGTACGCGCAGGCCGAGGAGGCCAGACGGAACCACCCGTTCCGCGGCGTTCGGCACACCCTGTCGGACTGCGTCGTCTGCGGACCTGAGCGCGTCGGCGGGCTGCGCGTCACGCCGGGTCCGCTCGCCGGCCACCCGGGCATCCTGGCGGCCCCCTACGACCCGCCCTCGTGGTTCTCGGTCGACGGCCTAGCCACACCTGCGTCGGTGTGGGGCGCACTCGACTGCGTCAGCTATCCCGCGCACCTGCTCGACGAGGGCAGGATCGCCCTGCTCGGCTCGATCGCCGCCCACCGCAGGCGCGAGATCGCCGTGGGCGAGCCCCTCATCGCGGTCGGTTGGACCCTCGGGTCCGGCCACCGCTCCCACAAGACCTCCTCGGCCCTGCTCGACGAGGACGGCGCGGTCGTCGCGTCCGCCCACGCGGTCTGGGTCGAGGTGAAGCACCAGCGCCTCGCCCGGATCGCCGGGCGCTGGGGCTGAGGCAGCAGCACCAACCATCGAAACCGTCGACAACCGTCACGAACCAAGGAAGAGAAGCAGCATCATGAGCATCACCCAGACCAACCAGACAGCCGAGCTGACCGACGAGCAGCGCGCCGTCCTCCTCGCGACGAGGATCTCCGACCAGTTCACCGGAGCCGTCGAGGTCCTGACCGTCGAGCTCGGCCGTCGGCTCGGCCTCTACGACATCGTCGCGACCGGCCCGCTCTCGGCGGACACCCTCGCGGCGAAGGCCGGCATCGCGCGACGGTACGCCGAGGAGTGGCTCGACCAGCAGGCTGCCGCCGGCTTCGTCGACGTCGTCGAGACCGACTTCCGGACCGGCGAGCGCACCTTCGTGCTGTCGCCCGCCCGCGTCGCGGTCCTGGCGGACCACGACAGCCTCGCCTTCGTCGGGGCGCTCGGCTCGCTGCTGCTCGGCGTCGCGCAGACGCTGCCGGCCGTGGCCGAGGCGTACACCGCTGGCACGGGCGTCGACTACGGCGAGTTCGGCGACGAGCTGCGGTTCGGCCTGTCGGCGACGAACAAGCCGGCGTACCTGCACCTGGCGCGCAGCTGGGTCGAGAGCGCCGGCCTGGCCGATCGCCTCGACCGTGGCGGCGTGATCGTCGACGCAGGTTGCGGCGAGGGCTGGTCGTCCATCGCCCTGGCCACCGCCTTCCCGAACGCTCGCGTCGTCGCGATCGACCTCGACGAGGAGTCCGCCGAGATCGCACGTCGCCACGTCGAGGCCGCCGGGCTCTCGGCACGGATCCAGGTGTTGCACGGCAACGCCGCGGACACCGATCTGCTCCGGCGGGTCGCCGGGGACGACGTCGTCCTCGTGACGGTGTTCGAGGCCCTGCACGACATGGGGGAGCCGATCGCCGCGCTGACCGGCTTCCACGACCTGCTCGCCGACGGCGGTGCGGTCCTGGTCGCCGACCACGTGCAGGAGGACGCGATGCCCTCTCCGGCCGAGCGCGTGGAACGCAGCCAGTACGCGATGAGCGTGCTGCACTGCCTGCCCGCGACGTGGGCCGAGTCGGATCGCGTCGTCAACGGCACCGTCCTGCGGGTCGGCACCCTGCAGCGCTGGGTGCGCGAGGCCGGCTTCGCCGGCGCCGAGCACCTGCCCGCGCTGGAGCACCCGATGTGGCGCTTCTACTCGGTCGGGAAGTGAGCCCACTCGCGATCGAGGTCCCTAGACTCGCGAGGGTGCCTGCGCTGGAGGACGCACCCGAGAACACCTCCGGGGACACCCTTGGGGACTCTGCCGAGGACCAGGTCGTCCGGCACGCCGACATCGGCGGCCGGTCCGTGGCCTGGTCCTCGGTCGGTTCGGGTCCGTTGCTCGTCATCGGCGGCTGGTGGTCGAGCCATCTCGAGCTCGACTGGGCCGACCCCGCCTTCCGTGCGTTCGTACGCCGCCTCGCGCGCACGACGCGCGTGGTCCGCTACGACCGTCCCGGGGCGGGGCTCTCCGACCGGGGACCGGCGCCTGCCGACCGCGACGAGGAGGTCGCCGTGCTGGCCGGGGTCGTCGGGGAGGCCGCGCGGCCGGGGGAGCGGGTGCACCTGTTCGGCGCCTCTTCCGGATGTCCCGTCGCCACGACGTACGCCGCCCGCGAGCCCGACCGGGTCGACCGCCTCATCCTCTATGGCGGCTACGTGCGCGGCGTCGACATCGCCGCCCCGGCCGCCCGGGAGTCGATGCTGGCCCTGGTTGGGCAGCACTGGGGTCTGGGATCGCGGGTGCTCAGCGAGGTCTTCATGCCGAGCGCCAATGCGCGCGACCGGCAGGCCTTCGCGGCGTTCCAGCGACGGTCTGCGTCGCGGGAGGGCGCGGTCGCGGCGCTGCGGGCGGTCTACGCGCTCGATGCTTCCGACGCCGTCGCAGCGGTCTCCGCCCCGACCTTGGTGCTGCACCGGCGCCACGACGGCGCGATCCCCTTCGCGCTCGGGCGCGACCTGGCGGAGCGGATCCGGCGGGCGACCTTCGTCGAGCTCGTGGGCGACGAGCACTTCCCCTGGCGAGGCGACAGCGGTGCCGTGGTCGACGCGGTCGAGACCTTCCTCGCGGGCCGGGCGCCGGCGGCGCAGCCGCCGCGACGTACCGCCCTCGACCCGACCCTCTCCGCCCGCGAGCGCGAGGTGCTGCGCCTGGTCGCCGCCGGCCGCACGGACGCCGAGATCGCCGCGGAGCTGGTGATCAGCGCGCACACCGTGCACCGCCACGTGGCCAACATCCGCAGCCGGCTCGGGGTGACGTCCAGGGCGGCCGCAGCAGCCTGGGCCGTCGATCACGACCTGTTGTAGGCCTGCGCGCGATCGGCTGATCGGCCATTCCCCGCAGGTCAGTCGCCCAGTGGTCGGTCATGTGGCATAGGTTGCCCACCGTGAGGATCGCAGTCGCGAGAGAGACACGTGACGGAGAGATGCGCGTCGCGCTGGTGCCCGAGCTGGTGGGCAAGCTGACCGGGCTCGGCTACGAGGTGGCCGTCCAGCCGGGTGCGGGCGTGGGGTCGCTGAGCTCCGACGAGGAGTACGTCGAGTCGGGCGCCATCATCGAGGATGACCTGTCGTCCGCCGACGTGGTCGTCTCGGTGCAGCCGCTCGACATCGCGACGATCCGCCTGCTCAAGCAGGGCACGGCGACGGTGTCGTTCCTGCCGGTCTCGACCGAGCTGGGACTGGTCGCCGACCTGCGCGACACCGGCGTCACGTCGTTCGCGATGGAGCTGGTGCCGCGCATCAGCCGGGCCCAGTCGATGGACGCGCTGTCCTCGCAGGCGCTGGTCGCGGGCTACCGCTGCGCCATCGTCGCGGCGGGCATGCTGCGCCGGTTCTTCCCGCAGAACATGACCGCCGCCGGCACCATCCAGCCCGCGAAGGTCGTGGTGCTCGGCGCGGGTGTCGCCGGGCTGCAGGCGATCGCGACGGCTCGGCGGCTCGGCGCGGTCGTGTCGGCGTACGACGTCCGCGCGGCGGCCGCCGAGGAGATCCGCTCGATGGGCGCCAAGGCGATCGACCTCGAGCTCGAGACGCTCGAGGGCGCCGGCGGCTACGCCCGTGAGATGACGGAGGACCGCGCGGCCCGGCAGCGCGACCTGCTCGCCCCGCACATCGCCGCTGCCGACGGGCTGATCACCACGGCTGCCGTCCCCGGCCGGCAGGCGCCGATGCTGGTGACCTCGGCGATGGTGGAGCAGATGCGGCCGGGCTCGGTCGTGGTCGACCTGGCCGCCGAGACCGGGGGCAACGTCGAAGGCTCGGTGGCGGGCGAGGTCGTCCGGATCGGCCACGCCCAGGTCTGGGGCGGGCGCAACGTGCCGTCGCAGATGCCCGGCCCGGCGTCCCGCCTCTATGCGCAGAACATCGTCAACATCCTGACGCTGATGACGGCCAAGGAGGGCGAACCGCTCTTCGCCCCCGACTTCGACGACGAGATCGTCGCCGGCTCCTGCGTCACCCACGCCGGGGAGATCCGGCACGCGCCCACACGTGAAGCGCTTGAAGGATCGGAGACCTCCGCGTGAACGAGATCGCCTGGCTGACCGTGTTCGTGCTCAGCGTGTTCGTCGGCATCGAGGTGATCTCCAAGGTCTCCTCGACGTTGCACACACCGCTGATGTCCGGCGCCAACGCCATCCACGGCGTGATCCTGCTGGGCGCGATCATCGTCACCGCCCACGCCGACGGCATCGCGCTGGTCGTCGGTTTGATCGCGATCGTGCTCGCGACCGTCAACATGGTCGGCGGCTTCGTGGTGACCGACCGGATGCTGCAGATGTTCACCCGCCGCAAGGCTCCCGCCAAGCCCGTGAACCAGGACGGAGCAGCCGCGTGAGCTCCATCCCCACCTGGGCGCAGCTGATCTACCTCATCTGCGCGGTCGCGTTCATCCTCGCTCTCAAGGGGCTGTCGGGACCCAAGACGGCGCGCGCGGGCAACCTCATCGGCGCCGCGGCTGCCGTGGTCGCGTGTGCGCTTCCGTTCTTCTACCTCGAGGACCTGCAGAACGTCGTCCCGATGCTGGCCGCGATCGCGGTCGGCACGGTGGCCGGCGTCGTCGGCGCGCGACGCGTGCAGATGACCCAGATGCCGCAGATGGTGGCGCTCTTCAACGGTGTCGGCGGTGGCGCCGCCTCGCTGGTCGCCCTCCTCGAGCTGGACGAGATCGGGGCCGGCGCCCCGACGTTCAACCTGGTCGCGACCGCGTTCACGATCGCGGTCGGTGCCATCTCCTTCGCTGGCTCCGCGATCACCTTCGCCAAGCTGCAGGACCTGATGACCTCGCGCCCGGTCACCTTCCCGGGCTTCCCGGTGGCCTTCGGCGGCTCCCTGATCGCCGTGGTGGTGCTGAGCGTCCTGGTCGTGCGTGATCCCACGGTCGGTCTCGGCATCGCGATCGGCCTGGTCGGCCTGCTGGTCGGCGTGCTGCTCGTGCTGCCCGTCGGCGGCGCCGACGTCCCCATCGTCATCTCGCTGCTCAACGCCTTCACCGGCCTGACCGTCGCCGCCGGCGGCTACGTGCTGTCCAACACGCTGCTGCTCGTGGCCGGCACGCTCGTCGGCGCGTCCGGCACGTTCCTCACGTTGCTGATGGCCTCGGCCATGGGGCGCTCGGTCGCCAACATCCTGTTCGGCGCCCTCAAGGGCGGTTCGACGCTCGGCGGCGGCGAGGCCTCCGACCGCCCGGTCCGTTCGGCCACCCCCGAGGACGCGGCCATCATGCTGGCGTACGCCGACCGTGTGATCATCGTGCCCGGTTACGGCCTCGCGGTCGCCCAGGCCCAGCACGCGCTGCGCGAGCTCGTCGACCTGCTCAACGAGCGCGGCGGTCTCGTCGACTACGCGATCCACCCCGTCGCCGGCCGGATGCCCGGCCACATGAACGTGCTGCTCGCGGAGGCCCAGGTGCCCTACGAGGAGCTCAAGGAGATGGACGAGATCAACGGCGAGTTCAAGGACGCCGACGTGGTCCTCGTCGTCGGCGCCAACGACGTCGTCAACCCGGCCGCCAAGACGAGTCCGGGTGCCCCGATCTACGGCATGCCGATCCTCAACGCCGACCAGGCCAAGTCCGTGATCTTCATGAAGCGCTCCATGCGCCCCGGCTTCGCCGGCATCGAGAACGAGCTGCTCTTCGACGAGCGCACCCAGCTCCTCTTCGGCGACGCCAAGGACTCGATGAACAAGCTGCTCTCGGCGGTCAAGGCCCTCTAGCACGCCGACTTGACGGACCCTTCTCGGCGGCCCTCAGACGATGCCGTAGAGGCGGTCGCCCGCGTCGCCGAGCCCGGGCACGATGTAGCCCTTGTCGTTGAGCTTCTCGTCCATGGCCGCGGTGACGATGGTGACGGGCACGTCGATGCCCTCGAGGCCCTTTTCGAGGCGGTCGCAGCCCTCGGGGGCGGCGAGCAGGCAGATCGCGGTGATGTCGTCTGCGCCGCGGTCGACGAGGAAGCGGATCGCGGCGGCGAGCGTGCCACCGGTGGCGAGCATCGGGTCGAGCACGTAGCACTGGCGGCCCGACAGGTCGTCGGGCAGGCGCTCGGCGTACGTCGACGCCTTGAGCGTCTCCTCGTCGCGGACCATGCCGAGGAAGCCCACCTCGGCAGTCGGCAGCAGCCGCATCATGCCCTCGAGCATGCCCAACCCGGCGCGCAGGATCGGGACGACGAGCGGTCGCGGCTCCGAGAGCTTCACGCCGGTGGTCGGGGCGACGGGTGTCACGATGTCGAACGGCGCGACCCGGACGTCGCGGGTGGCTTCGTACGCCAGCAGGGTCACGAGCTGGTCGGCGAGCCGACGGAACGTCGGCGAATCGGTGTTCTCGTCGCGCAGGGCGGTGAGCTTGTGGGCGACGAGCGGGTGGTCGACGACGAGCGTGCGCATGGGCCGCACCCTAGTAGCCCTGGCCATCGCCTCGGGCTAACAGGGTTGGCGTTGCCTGCGCCCCGTGCCACCCTGGGGACGTGCCCACCCCGAGCGGGACCGCCGGAACCCCCGATGACATCGAGGGGATCGACTTCGCGCTGGCCGCTTACCGCGAGGACGGCCAGTGGCAGGTGCGCGAGATCGCGCACTCGCTGGCCGAGGACGTCGAGGCCCTGACGACAGCTCTACGACGCTTTCCCGGGGAGGTCGGCGCACTCGCGCTGGTGGCGGTCGACGAGGACTTCTTCCTGATCGTGCGGGTCGCGGGCGCCAACGTGCGCATCCTCCTCTCCGACGTCACCGCCGCCGACGAGTGGGAGATCGCTCGGTCGGCCGTCGAGCAGCTGGGCCTGCCCTACCCCGAGGAGGACGACGACCAGGTGCCGGCCGGCGACCTCGACATCCTCGGCGACCTCGGGCTGCACGCCGACGAGATGGGCGAGCTGCTCGACGACGACGAGGCGTTCCCGGACGAGGTGCTCTCGGACGTCGCCCGGCGGCTCGGCTTCGGCGAGATGTTCGACGAGGCGGTCGGACTGACGTCTGCATGACGGCTGCATGAACCAGAGGGACTGGGAGGCGCCGATGCGGGCCGCCCTCGACGAGGCGCGCGGCGCCCTCGACACCGACGACGTGCCGATCGGCGCCGTCGTCCTCGACGCGGACGGTTCGGTGATCGGCACCGGCCGCAACATCCGGGAGGCCGCCGGCGACCCCACGGGCCACGCGGAGGTCGTCGCCCTGCGCGCCGCCGCGGCGTCCCGCGGCGAGTGGCGCCTCGACGGCTGCACCCTGGTGGTCACGCTCGAGCCGTGCACGATGTGCGCCGGCGCGATCGTCCTCGCCCGGGTCGAGCGCCTGGTCTTCGGCGCGTACGACGCCAAGGCCGGCGCGGTCGGCAGCCTCTGGGACGTGGTGCGCGACCGCCGCCTCAACCACCGGCCCGAGGTGGTCCCCGGTGTGCTCGCCGAGGAGACCTCGGCCCTGCTAGACGATTTCTTCGCCACCCATCGGCTCCGGTAGCCTCACCGGCGGTGACGTGTCCGAGCGGCCTAAGGAGAACGCCTCGAAAGCGTTTGTGGGCGCAAGTCCACCGAGGGTTCAAATCCCTCCGTCACCGCCACGGGACGCCGGGGACCTGAGGGTCGTCGGCGTCTTGGCGTCTCAGGAGCGGGTCCGTGGTCAGGCGGCGCGGCCGGCGCGCAGGCTCCGCACGAGTCGACGCAGCGACGAGTCGGCGAGCTGGGGGCGGCGGATCGGCAGCAGGTGCGTCTTGCCCTCGCGCTCGGCGATCAGCTGGATGGCGTCGTGGTCGTACTCCTCGGCCAGGCGCTCGGCGCGGGCCAGGTCGTCGTCGGCAACGGCGACGTTGATGGCGCGGACGTAGGAGGCGTGCAGGGTGTCGAGCTCGTCGATCAGGCGCATGTCACCAGTCTGACCAAGAAATTGGAACGATCCAAGAGCCATGACGTGTGATCTTCGACCATCACCGTCGTCACGCTCAGCGCAGGATGCGGGACCGCTCCGGGTCGAAGAACGGCCTGAGCGAGACCTGCGTCGGGACACGGGTGCCGGCGACGTCGATCTCGAAGGAGCCCGCGGCCAGGTCGGCGGCGGTGAAGCCCTCGTCCCGGCTGACGTCGGCGATGCCGACGGCGGCGCCGAGGGAGTGGCCGAAGGCACCACTGCGGACGACGCCGACGGGCTGGCCGTCCCAGTAGATCGGCTCGTCGCCGATCAGGTCGAAGTCGGGCGAGCCGAGCAGCACGTTGACCAGGCGGCTGGTCAGCGGGCCGGACTCCTTCTGCTTGAGCAGCGCGTCACGACCGACGAAGCCGCCGGGCTTGTCCCACGCGACGGCGAAGCCGAGACCCGCCTCGAGCGGGGTGTCGGTCGAGTCGATGTCGTGGCCCATGTCGCGGAACGCCTTCTCCAGCCGCATCGTGTCGAGCGCGCCGACACCGGTCGGCCGGAAGGTGCCGGTGACCGACGCAGCGGAGTCGCGCAGCTGGTCGTAGAGCGTCGCGCCGAACTCCGTGGGCACGAGCAGGTCCCAGCCCAGCTCGCCGACGTACGTCACCCGCAGCGCCCACAGGGGCGTGTAGCCGAGCTCGACCTTGCGTGCGGAGAGGTAGGGGAACGCCTCGTCCGAGAAGTCGTCCGGGCTCAGCGCCTGCAGCACCTCCCGCGAGCGCGGCCCCTGGACCGACAGCAGGGAGTAGGCGCCGGTCACGTCGGTGACCACGACGAACTCGTCGTCGCGGGTCTGGCGGCGGATCCACGCCGGCACGCGGCGGTGGATGTTGTCGCCGCTGACGACGACGTACTCGTCCTCGGCCAGCCTGGTGACCGTGACGTCGGCGATGATGCCGCCGCGCTCGTCGAGCCACTGCGTGTAGACGATCCGGCCGACCGGGGTGTCGACGTTGTTGGCGCAGACGCGGTTGAGCACGGCCATCGAGTGCGGGCCCTGCACCAGGTGGTGCGACATCAGCGACAGGTCGAAGATCGCCAGGTTGTCGCGGGCGTGCAGGTGCTCCTCGCGGGTGCGCTCGAAGGCCTCGCCGCGCTCGAAGCCCCACTCGACCGTGGGCTCCACCCCGGCGCCGGCGAAGTAGTCGGGGTACTCCCACCCGCTGGTGGCCACGAAGTGCGCGCCGTCGGCGACGTGGTGGGCGTGGTACGGCGACCGGCGTACGTCGCGTCCGCGCGTGTTCTGGGCGTTCGGCCAGGACAGGTCGTTGAGCAGGAAGCCGAGCCGCTCGACCGTGCGCTGCTCGCGGAACAGCCGGGTGGCCTGGAACTCGTGGGTGCGGTCGACCCCGAACCCGGTGAGGTCGAGGGGCGGGTGCTCCTCGATGAGCCACTGCGCCATCATGTGGCCGAGCCCGCCGCCGGACAGGATGCCGACCGAGTTGAGGCCGCAGGACAAGTAGAGGCCGTCCACCTCGGGCGACTCGCCCAGCATCGGCGAGAGGTCGTCGGTGAAGCTCTCGGGTCCGCAGAAGAGCGTGCGGATGCCGGCGTTCTCGAGCGCCGGGAAGCGCTTCATCGCGACCTCGAGGAACGGCGCCATCCGGTCCCAGTCGGGGGGCAGCACCGCGAACGCGCTGTCGCGCGGGACGCCGTCGAGGGCCCACGCCTTGCCGACCGGCTCGAACATCCCGACCAGCAGGCCGCCACCCTCCTCGCGGTAGTAGCCGTAGGCCTCGCCGTCCTCGATCACCGGCACCGACTCGGGCGTGACGCCCTCGATCGGCTCGGTGAGCAGGTAGTAGTGCTCGGCGGCCTGGAGGGGCACGGTGACGCCGGCCTTGGCGGCCAGCTCGCGGCCCCACAGGCCCGCGGCGATGACGACCTTCTCGCAGGCGATGTCGCCGCGCGGCGTACGAACCCTGACGACACGACGACCCTCGAGGAGGAAGTCGGTGACCTCGGTGTCCTCGAAGATCCGCGCGCCGCGCATCCGCGCGCCCTTGGCCATCGACATCGTCACGTCGACCGGGTTGGCGCGACCCTCGTCGGGGGTCCAGAAGCCGTGCACGATGTCGTCGGTGCGCATGAGCGGCACCAGGTCGGCGACCTCGCGCGGCGAGAGCACCTCCTTCGTCATCCCGACCGAGCGCATGTACGCCGTCTCGCGGCGCAGGCTCTCGTCGGCGCGCTGGGTGGTGGCGAGCTGGAGGTAGCCGCACTGGCGGAAGCCGGTGGCCAGGCCGGTCTCCGCCTCCAGGCGGGCGTAGAGCTCGGCGGAGTACCGGGCCATCCAGAGCGCGTCCTCCGTGGTGCCTCCGGACACGATCTCGCCGGCGGCGTGCCAGGTGGTGCCGGAGGTCAGCTGCTTGCGCTCGAGCAGCACCACGTCCGTCGCCCCCAGCATGGCGAGGTGGTAGGCGATCGACGTGCCGACGACTCCGCCGCCCACGACGACGTACTGCGCGCGGTCGGGCAGGTCGCCCGTCGACGCGGACCCCGCCGACTCGGAGGTTCCGGCCTTGGCGGCTGAGGGGTTGATGGCGGCGGCATCGAGCGACATGGAAGGCAGGATGCCACTGATTGAACAGTCATTCAATCGTTTCCAAGGCATCATTCCCGGCGACTGAGGCGTGGCGATACGCTGAAAACCCTAGAGACGGGGAGCCCCGAACGCTGCGAACATCCCTGCATGGCACGGGCGACCATGGACGCTGAAGCGCCCATCGCTGCGTCGTGGGCCGACACCGGCGGCTCCGCCGGTGCTCACAACGGGACCCGAACCGGCCTGGTCGCACGGGAGGCCGAGAGCGAGGCCATCGAGGTGCTCCTCGGGAGCGTCCCGCCGGCGGCCGCGCTGGTGCTCGAGGGCCCGCCGGGGGTCGGCAAGACCAGCCTCCTTGACCACGGCGTCGCGAGCGCGAGGGAGCGCGGCTTCCGCGTCCTCGTGGCGCGCGGCAGCGGAGCCGAGGCGGAGTTCCCGTTCGCGGGCCTGATCGACCTCTTCGACGGGGTGACCAGCGAGCAGCTCGCGAGCATCCCGGCCCCGCAGCTGAGAGCCCTCGAGGTGGCGCTCTACCGTGCCGAGCCCACCGGCGCCCCGCCGGAACCGCAGGTCATCTCCCTCGCCGTCCTGTCGGCGCTGCGCGCGCTCGCCGCCGCGGGCCCGGTGGTGGTCGCGGTCGACGACCTCCAGTGGCTCGACCTCGGCTCCGGCGAAGCGCTCGTGTACGCCGCGAAGCGGCTGGTCGCCGAGCCCGTCGTATTCCTGCTGGCGCGCCGTCCCGGGCGGCGGCCCGACGTCGAGCGGGCGATCCCGATCGAGCGGCTCGCGCACGTGGCCGTCGGCACGCTCAGCCTCGGCGCTACCCGCCAGCTGCTGGCGACGCGGCTCGGTCTGCGCCTGCCCCACCACGTGCTGCGTCGCGTCTACGACGTGACTGCCGGCAACCCGCTCTTCGCGCTCGAGGTGGGCCGCAGCCTGGTGCGGCGCGGTCCCCAGTCGGTGCCTGAGCAGTCGTTCGGCGACGAGATCCCGCTCCCCGACGAGGTCGAGGACCTGCTCGGCCTCCGGGTCGCCGACCTCGACGACGACGTACGCCGCGTGCTCCTGGCCCTGGCGCTGGGCGCCGACGTGCGGGTGACCCAGCTGCGCGAGCTGGCCGGCCCCGAGCTGCTGGACCGCGCGATCGAGGCCGGCGTGGTCGCCGTCGACGGGGAGAAGGTCCGCGCCTCGCACCCGCTGCTCGCCGAGGTGGCCGTTCGCCGGGCGTCCGACGAGGAGAAGCGCGGCCTGCACCGTCGCTTGGCCGAGCTGGTCGCCGACGAGGAGCTCGCGGCCCTGCACCTCGCCCTGGCCACCGAGGAGCCCGACGAGGAGCTGGCCGCCCGCATCGAGAGCGCCGCCGAGCAGGCGGCGGCGCGTGGCGCTACTCGGCTCGGCGTCGACCTCGCCTCGCACGCGTGGCGGCTCACGCCGCCCGACGTGCCGGCGTACGACCGGCTGCTCACGGTGAGCCGGCACCTCCACGACGCGGGCGAGAAGCAGCGGCTGACCGACCTGCTCGGCCCGCGCGTGGCGTCGCTCCCGGCCGGTGGGTCCCGGGTGCTCGGCTACCACCTCCTCACTGGTGGCGTCGTGAACGGCAACGCCGAGATCACCGCGCTGCACGCCAAGGCCCTCGAGGAGGCCGGGGACATCCAGCCCTGCCGCGGACGGGCGCAGTCGTTCCTCGCCGAGAACGTCGCGGTCATCCAGGTGCGCGACATCGCCGAGTCCGACCGGCTCGCAGCCGAGGCCGTCGCCGACAGCGAGGACGGCGACGCCGAGGACCAGCGGCTGGCGCTCTACACGCGGTCCTGGACCCAGGCGCTGCGCGGCCAGCCGGTCGACCACCTGGTCGAGAGGTTCGAGGAGCTGGCGGGCCACCGGGGCTACCTCGCGCGCTACCCCCAGCGCGTGGCCGGGCAACGCCGCGTCTGGCGCGGGGAGATCGAGCAGGGGCGCGCGTTCCTCGAGGCGTTCATGGAGCGCACCGAGCTGTGGGGCGAGCCGTCCCCGCACGCGCTCGCCCGCCTGCACCTCGTCGAGCTGGAGCTGCGCGCCGGAGACTGGCCTGCCGTGGAGCGGCTGATGATCGAGTGGGCTGCGTCCACCGACGACGACCTGCTGCACTGGCCGATGTACGAGCGCTGCCGGGCGCTGCTGGCCATGGGCCGCGGCGACGTCGAGGACGCGCTCCTCTGGGGCGGCCGGGCGGACTCCCAGGCCGAGGAGCAGGGCGTCGGCTGGGACCGGCTCGAGGCGTCCCGCGCCCTCGGGGTCACGGCGCTGCTCGCGAAGGACCCCGAGGAGGCGGCGCGTCGGCTCACCACCGTGTGGGAGCACAACCAGCGTGAGGGCGTGCTCGATCCGGGCGCGTTCCCGGTCGCCCCCGACCTGGTCGAGGCGCTGCTCGAGCTGGGGTCGTACGACGCCGCCTCGGCCGTCGTCGCCCAGCTGGCCGAGCTCGCGGAGGACCAGGACCACCCGTGGGCGCGGGTGGGAGCCCAGCGGTCGGCGGCGCTGGTCGCGATCCACGCCGACGGGTACGCCGACGAGCACGCCGCCGCCCTGGTCGAGGCCGCGGCGGCGTACCAGGCCCTCGGGCTGTGCTTCGACGAGGCGCGCACGCTGCTCGCTCTCGGGCGGGCCCAGCGGCGCGCCAAGAAGTGGGGCGCCGCCCGCGACACCCTCGAGCGCGCCGCGGCAGCCTTCGAGAGGCTCGGCTCTCCGGGCTGGGTCGCCGACGTGCGTGCCGAGCTCGAGCGCTCCGGCGCCCGGCGTCCGGCCGCCGAGGGCGGCCTCACCCCCACCGAGCGCCGGGTCGCCGACCTCGCCGTCGAAGGCCTGGCCAACAAGCAGATCGCCCGCACGCTGGTCGTGACCGTCAACACCGTGGAGTTCCACCTCCGCAACACCTACGCCAAGCTCGGCATCCGGGGCCGGCCCCAGCTCGCCGCCGCCCTCCAGGAGCTCGACGGAGCCTGAGCCGCGACCCGTGAGGCCACATCCGTTCAATTGCGCGGTTGTTGTCGGCCACGGGACTCGTGAGCGGCAACATCCGCACAATTGCGTGGTTGTTGTCGCCGTGGGCGTCCCGGATCCTGGGGTCGCCGGGGTCGGATCCTCGGGTCGTCCGTAGTTTCGACGACCCAGTCCCGGGCCCGAACGTTGAGCCATGACCGAGTACCTCGTCGAGCTCTACGTCGCCCAGGGTGACCGTGCCGCCGCGCAGCAGTCCGCTGCCCGGGCGGAGAGCGCCTGCACCGAGCTGACCCGCCAGGGCCGGCCGGTGGAGTGCGTGCGGTCGATCTTCGTGCCCGAGGACGACACGTGCTTCCTGCTCGTCGAGGCCGCCTCGGCCGAGCACGTCGCGGAGGCGATGCGCCTGGCCGGGGTCCGGCAGGAGCACATCTCCGTCGCGGTCTCCACACCACACCGACGCGTCCTCCCGCTCGGGTCGACGCACACCACACGAGGCACCACGAAAGGCACCACCATGACGATCACCACCAACACGGCTTCGTACCTCGAGCTCCGCGACAAGCAGCAGAAGGTCTGGAGCAGCGGCGACTACAACAAGATCGCCGCGATCACCGTGCCGGTCTCCGAGCACCTGGTCGACCACGTCGGCATCGCTCCCGGGCAGCGCGTCCTCGACGTCGCGACCGGGACCGGTCACGTGGCCCTCGCCGCCGCACGGCGCGCCGCCGTCGCGACCGGCATGGACTACGTGCCGGGGCTGCTCGACATCGCGCGCCGCCGGGCCGAGGCCGAGGACCTCGAGATCGGCTTCGACGAGGCCGACGCCGAGAACCTGCCGTACGCCGACGGGTCGTTCGACGTCGTGCTCTCCGCGATCGGCGTCATGTTCGCCGCCGACCACGCTCAGGCCGCCCAGGAGCTGGTCCGGGTCACCCGGTCCGGAGGCCGCATCGGCCTGGCCAGCTGGACGCCTGAGGGCTTCGTCGGCGCGATCCTCAAGACCGTCGGCCAGCACGTCGCGCCGCCGGCCGGTGCGATGCCCGCCACCCGGTGGGGCACAGAGACCGTCGTCGCCGAGCTGCTGGGGGACGACGTCACCGACGTCGCGTCGGTCACCGCGACCGTGACGCAGCGCTTCGGCTCGGCCGCGGGCTTCGCCGACCTGTTCCTCACCTACTACGGCCCGACGTACGCCGCCGCCGGCCGTCTCGACGAGGTGGGCCGGGCCGCGCTGCGAGCCGACCTGATCGCGCTCGCCGAGGGCTACGACCGGTCCACGGAGGACGGCGACGGTGTCGTCCTCGACTGGGAGTACCGCATCGTCACGGCGAACCGCCGCTGACCGACCACCACCCATCCAGCACCACCACCACGGGGGAGACCACCAATGAAGCTCAACAGCACCAAGAAGCTGCCGATGAACGGGCCGCGCGTCCGCACGGTCCTGATGATCGCCGCGGCGCTCGTCGTCGGCAGCACCGCCACGGCCGGAGCCGAGGCGGCCGCCCAGCTCCTCACCGGCAAACAGATCAAGAACGAGTCGATCACGGGCAAGGACGTCCGCAACGGCTCGCTCACCAAGGACGACTTCTCGGGCTCGATCGCCGGTCCTCGCGGCCCGGCGGGTCCCGAGGGTCCCGAGGGCGCACAGGGGCCTGCTGGTCCCAAGGGTGCGACGGGAGCCACGGGCGCGCCGGGTGCCCAGGGCCCGCAGGGCCCGCAGGGTCCGCAGGGTCCGCAGGGCCCGGTCGGCGGCGTCAGCGGCCTCGAGTACGTCGTCGCCGGCGAGACCGTCCAGGGCGGCTCGGCCGCAGCGTGGGCGGTCGCCTGTCCGGGGGACAAGAAGGTCCTGGGTGGCGGCATCTCCAGCCAGGTCCCGGCCAACCTCAGCATCCGCGAGTCCGCGCCCATGGACGGCGGGATCGGCTGGTGGGTCGAGGCCAAGAACACCGGGAGCTCTCAGATGGGCATCTTCGGCTGGGCCGTCTGCGCCAACAACTGATCTCGACCGCACGTATCAACCAACGGGGGAACCAGCTCATGAACACCATCACCACACTGAAGACCGCCGCGGCCGGCGTCCTGCTGGTCATCGCCGCCACCGCCTGCGGCACGGCAACCGCCGGTCCCGCTCCGGCAGATGACCCGGTCCACACGCCGGGACACATCGAGCCGCCGCGGGTCGTCGACGGGCTCGACCTGGTCCGCCAGGCGATCGTCGAGTAGGGCCGGTCTTCGCGCCGGTCCGGGGGGACGGCGCGCAGACCGGGGAGCCGGAGACCTCTTACCGGGGGGCTCCGGCTCCTTCGCGTCCGCCCGACAGGCGCATCGGGGCGTACGCCGCCTGCCCGCCCAACTGGTGACGAGTCCTCGCGCTCGGGGCCGATCGCGTGCACACTGGCCACGTGCAGTACGTGATCGCCGTGCTGGTGGTGCTCCCGGTCGTGGCCCTGGTGGCCGGTTCGCTGCTGGGCCGGGTGACGCTGCAGTCCTGCTGTGCTCCCGCCGATCCGCGCACCGACCTGCGGATGCGTGCGGCCTTCGACGAGGACGTCGCCTTCCGCCGGTAGCCGGGCCTCGATGCCACCTGCGCTGCTTGCTCAGGTCTCGATCCGGTAGCGACGCGCCCGATGAGGCAACCAGCTGGGCCGCTCGTACGTCTTGCCAGGCATGGACCTCATCCGCGGGGGAGCGGCGGTCGTCGTCGCCGGTCTGGTCGCTCTGCTCATCATGCTGCCGCAAGCCCTCCTCGGGGACGGCTCACCCAGCCGTCCCGACGACTCCTCCAGCTCCCCGCCGCCCGGCGCCGACACCCCGGCCGTGACCACGACCGACGCCCCGGAGGACCTGGCCCGGATCGCCGGCCTGTTCGTCGACTTCGCCGAGGGTGCGCGGCCGCTGCCGCCGAGCGGCGGTCCGGTCGACCTCTACGTCAGAGGCCACCACCAGCGCCGGCTCGCCTTCGGAGACCTGCGTCTGCGCAGCCGTTGGCAGCTCTGCCCGCCGGGTGGGTACGCCGACCGGGCCTGTCCGTTCTCGGCTCTCGATGCGGTGGACGACCTGGGTCGCCGGCCGGCCTTCACCGAGGAGCCGCCGGGCGCGCCCTGCGTGGAGCAGCAGGACCTGCCGGCCGACCTGGCCGGCCTGCGCGGCGTCACCATCACCCGCGGGGGCGGCGGCGACTGCTCGTCGTACGCCGCCGTGCGTCTCTACGTCGACGAGGACGACCACGTGCGTGCCGTCGACCTCGTGCTGGCGGGCTGACGCCGCCGGCGATCAGTCGACGCAGCGTGTCGGCATCGGCGGGAGCACCCGAACCACGTCGCGCCGCACGTAGACGCCCACGTCGCACACGTAGCGGATGAAGCGGTAGTGCGCGATCAGCGTGAGCGTGGCCTTGCCGCCGACGTCGAGGTCCCAGCTGTCGACGGGGTTCCAGACCAGCACCCACGTCGGGGCGCGACGTCCCGACAGCATCTTCTTGAAGCGGTGCAGGTCGGGGTCGAGGGTGCGCTGCGGCAGGCTCCAGATCAGCGGCGACCGAGGCAGCAGGCCGCTGGCCTCCAGCAGCTGCGGGTGTCCCCACGTGACCGCGCCGGTGTCGCCGGGGCGCGCGGCGCTGTCCAGCCAGGCCACCAGGGCGGCCTCGTCGGAGCGGTCGCCGGGCGTGGCGGGGATGACCGCGACCGCTGACGACACGAGCGTCGACCCGAGCGCGACCCCGACGGTGGCCACGAGCACGCGGACCCGACCGCGAGGACCGTTGACCAGCAGGGCCATCCAGAGCACCGCACCCGGCAGCAGGCCGACCAGGTAGTGCGACCAATAGCTGCCGCCCAGCAGCACCCCGGCGACCTCGGCCGCCAGCATCGCCAGACCCGCGACGACCACGGGGTCGCGCGCCGCGAGTCGTCGGCGCAACCTCCAGGAGCCGACTCCGACGATCATCAGCAGCCCGCTCACCAGCCCGAGGAACGGCAAGGTCAGCAGCCGTCGCGTCGGCGCGCTCGCGTCCTGGTCGGCGATCACCGCCGATGCCGTCACCCGGAAGGCGTACAGCGTGTCCCACAGCACCCGCAGGCCGGGACCGTCGATGACGACCCAGGCAGCCGTCACCAACCAGGGAACAGCGAGCCCGAGCGCTGCCCAGGCGTACGCCGTCAGCACCTGGCGCGCGGGCCAGGCGCGGGTCAGCCCGAGCACCGCGAGCAGCACGGTCCCGAACACCACGGTGTCGGCGAGGTTCTGCTTCACCATCAGGGCCGCGCTCCCGAGCAGCCCGGCCAGGACGAGCAGGAGCGCTCGCGACCAGCCCGGCGGGCGGCGTACGGCGGCGACGGTGACGAGGACGCCGAGCACGGTCAGCGGCGCTCCCACCAGCTCGGCGTTGATCGACCTCGTGCCCAGCAGCGGATTGCACGCCAGCGCCGCGGCCGCGATCCCGGTCCAGATCCCGGCCTGGCGCGACCCGACGAGCCGGCCCAGCAGGGACGCGGCCCCGACGAGCACGACCACGAGCACGATGCCGATCCAGCGGACCGCCTCGATCCCGCCGAGCAGGTTGCCGACGGCGTACACCGCCACCAGGCCGGGTGGGCGGTCCACGAAGAGGCGCCCGTAGAGCTGAGGTCCGTCGTGGAGCTGGTCGGCCACCAGCAACAGCCCGCCCTCGTCGGGATAGGCCAGACCTCCGGCACCGGGGGCGCGAAGCGCGACGACACCGCCCACGACGAGGGCGAGGACCACCCAAGGGTGGTCCGGCACCCGGCCGAACAGCTGCCTGACCCGCTGGAGTGCGGACACGGCCCCGACGCTACGTGGGTCGCCCAACCACCTCAGCCGGCGAGGTAGCCCAGCTCCTGCAGGCGCGAGATCTCCGCGCGCAGCTCCGGATGGCCCGCCTGGTCGGCTGCGCGACCGCCGGCGACGTAGGACATCCTGCCGGGCTCGGCTCCGTCCGCGGCGGCGTCGAACACCACGGTCAGCCGGTTGGCGACCTTCGCGTTGATCAAGGAGCCGAGCAGCGCCACCGGATCGGCGCGGTCCTCGAGCGAGAGCACCCGCGTCGACTCGGGGATGTCGTGGACCTGCGATCCGGGGGCTCCCGCGGTGACCACCTGTTCGACGACGAAGGCCTCGGAGCGAACGGTCGCCGCGACCTCCGCGGCGCTGACGCCTCCCTGCGCCGAGCCGACCAGCATCACGCGGGCCACGCCCTCTCCGCCGTTCGCGACCGCACGCTCGACCGCGGCGACGACCTGGGAGGTGTAGGAGGAGTGGTCGCCCCCGACCAGGCGCAGCCGTCCCTCGCCGGCCTCGATCGGACCGGGGAGGTAGGCGATGTAGCGGTCGACGCCGACCTTGCTCACGGTGATGCCGCGCTCGGCGCCGGACAGCGCGGACATCAGCGCCTCGACGTTGCGAGGTGGCGCGACAGTGTCGGTGGGCAGGGCGGGCGTCACCGAGACCGGGGCGACGGTGAAGTCGCCGGCCACGTCGCGCAGCGCGGCGGCTGCGTCGGCGGCGAGCGGCTCGGCGCCGACCGCGCGGAGACCGCCGCGGCCCGCGTCGCCCCCCGAGGCACCGGCGAGCACGCCCGCGGTCAGCAGGGAGCGCATCTGGAGGCTCTCGAGCAGACCGCCGCCTCCGCTCTGGACGTGCTCGAGGAGGTCGGGGTTGTTCTTGGCGAGCTCGTCGATGTACGCCGCGACGCCGTCGCGGTCGAGCGCGTCGGTCTCGATCAGGCCGGCCGAGACGATGGCGCCTCCCAGCTCGACCTCGGGCGCGAGGTAGCCGATCGCGCGCCCGGCGATCGCGCCGAGCGTCTTGTACGCCGCCTCCTGCAGGTCGTCGATCCAGCGGTAGGTCAGCACGGTGGCGCGGATCATCAGGGCGTCCGCGTCGAGCTCGACCGACCGGGCGAGCAGCCCGTGCTTGCCGGTGGTCGCATGGCGCACGTCCTCCTCGAGCTGCGCGTAGGTCCGTGGGGACAGCTCTTCGGAGGCGGCGACGTCGTCGTCGCGCAGCACGGTCTCGCCCAGCTGCGCCCGGGCGCGCATGTCCTCGCCTGCGGCGTCGAAGCCGGCGGCCAGCTGCAGGAGCCGGTCGTACTTGTCGCCCGTGGCAGCGCCTGCGGCGGACCGTGCGGCCTCCGGATCGCCTGGTTCGAACGTGTCGTGGACCGACACGGTGTCGATGCGTTCGGTCATCGGGTCACCTCCGCCAGCACCGGCGCCAGCTCGGCGGCGAGGTCCTCGGGCGCCACGGCGCTGACCTCGACGCGCGGCTCGTCGCCGTGTTGGTGCGGGCGCAGCGCGCGCCAGCCGTCGGCGAGCAGCACCCACGAGACCACGCCCACCACCGAGGCCGCTCCGGACGAGAGGTCGGTGACCATCGCCCGCAGCCGGCCGCGTGTCTCGTCGAAGAGCGCCGGCAGCATCGTCTGGACATCCAGGTCGGGCACCGGTTGCCCGTCGCCGTCGACGATGCCGCCGGAGTGCTGCGAGACCAGCACCGGCAACAGGTCGCCGCGGCCGGTGCGCAACGCCTCGGCAGCGCCGCTGGCGAGGTCGAACGGCAGGTCGACCATCCACGGGAACGCGGAGGTGGTCAGTGGCACGTCCTCCGGCACGACGGCGGCCCGGGCAAGCTCGTGGGGCCACTGCGGGGCGTCGTACCACGCGAGCTCGAAGACGATCCCGTCCACGGTGGCCAGGGTCGCGACCGCGCCTCCGGCCTCGCGGTGCCAGGCCTTGGCCTGCACCTGCTCGACGCGCACCTCGAGGTCGAGGGCGACCTCGGGCGTGGCGAGCAGCCCGATGGCCCCGGCGAGCCCATGGTCAAGCCCAGGGTCAAGCCCAGGGTCAAGCCCAGGGTCAAGCCCAGGGTCAAGGGTGTCTCCGTCCAGCAGTCCGCGCCTGGTCAGCGACTCGATCGGATCGTGCAGGGTGCCGAGGGCGGCGACGTACGCCGTGTCCTCGATCGAGCCGCGGCTCTGACCCATCCGGTCCTCGAGCGCGCCCGGCCCGGGTGCGGTGAGGTCGAACGGCAGCGGCGCGTCGCCGGCGAGGCGGGCAGCGGTCTGCAGCTCCGAAAGGGTCAGGGTCACGCGGCGCGGCAGCGCTTCGAGGAGGGTGTCCGGAGCCGGTATGGGGGTGGTCAGGTCGACGGTCGCCATCAGGGTGCGCTCGCAGTCTGGTGTGGGGTCAGGGGAGGGTGCTGTCCGGCCACGATCACGGCGGACTCACAGTCCGGGCAGGCTCACATCGAGCCAGTCCTTGTGGCCGCGTTGGGGCCGGACGAATGCCGCCGACGTCTCGTCGTCGGCGCCCAGCGAGGCGGCCCTCTGCTCGATCCCGGCGATCGTCTCCTTGAGACGGTCCACCTCCGCCAGGTGACGACCCAGCGAGTCGGCGGCGGTCTCGTGCAGCGCCGCCGCCTCCTTCAGGTGCGCGGCCCGCTCGCGCACCCGCGTGCGCATCGCGTCGGCCGCCCGGCCGGTCCAGGAGATCCCGTCGGCCTGGGCCACGAGCCCGTCGGCGGTCGCCGCGATGTCGACGCCCTGCTCGCGCAGCTGGGCTGCGCGCTTGCGCATCACGCTGGTGTCGCCGTACATCGGCTCACTCCTCGAAGTCCCACGTCCGCGGCTCCTCCGCGGCTCACCCGTGGTTGCGGCCGGGTGAGGTTCCGAGGCACGCCTTCCCCGCCCTGGGCTCCCCTAAACCCCGAGTCCGGTGTGACGTGGCCGGCTCGCTGTCTCATCGGCGGGATATCTGCAGCACCTGGCTGCGCGCGGGGTCGTCGCTGCCGAGGAAGCCCGCTTCGCTCAGGCGTCGCAGCGCGTCCCTGATCGAGGGGTCGTCGCTGTCGCCCGCGGCCGCCGCTCCTTCGACGTAGCGAGCCAGGTCGTGCGCGTCCACGACCGGGTTCGCGCTCGCATCGACGCCGGGGTCGTCGAAGACGACCGTCACGTGCTGAGGGGTGTCGGGATTCGGGTCTCCGTCGAGGAGGGGCACGACGTCCGCCGAGCTCTCCAGCGACAGCATCTGCATGCCGTCGGGGTAGGGGCCCATGCCGGCGACCGGCGAGCCGGCGGTGACGACCGCGGACACGGCGTACGTGTCCTGGTGCGCGGCCAGCCAGGCGGCCATGATGCCGCCCTGCGAGTGGCCGACGAGCGCGACCGGTTCACCGGGGCGGATCCCGGCGTCCGCCATCGCCTCGAGGATCCCATCGGCGTATGTGGTGTCGGCGCCGCCGACGGCGGCGAAGTTCGTGGGCAGGTCGCGGACGTCGGCGTCGCGCGACCAGGGTGTCGTGAGCATGTCGTCGGTGCCGGGAAGGTAGACGACGTGCCGCGGGCCGTCCGGTCCAGTGATCGTCTGCACCTCGATCGTCCCGTTGCCGGGGGAGGTCGAACCCGTCGAGAGCAGGCTGACCTCGCGCAGGTGCGTCAGCATCGCGGCCAGGTCCGACGGCACGGGCGGGGCCGCCGACCCGTGCGCGAGCAGGTCGTCGCGCCGGACCACGTCAGCGTCGCCGTCGCCGGGGTAGAAGCCGGCCAGCACCTCCGCGGCCGCGCTCGTCGTGAGGTGCGGGAGCGGCTGGCCGTCCGGCCCGAGCACCAGCTGCCCGGTCGCGCCCGCCCACAAGCCGTCGACCAGCCCACCTCCTCCCGAGGCGAGGTGCTCGACGATCCACGGGTGGCGCGACAACCACGCCTGCAGCGCCCTCGATCCCCCCGCCGCGGCCGCGCGGAGGGCGCGCTGCTCGTCCGGGGTCAGGGTGAGGTACGTCGCGTACGCGAGGGCACCCGCGGCCAGCGCCGTCGGCGCGGACCGCCCCAACCCCGCACCGAGGGCGCGCCCCACCTGCTGGTCGACGAGGTGGAAGGCGAGGGCGACGGCCTGGTCGGTGCGCTCGAACGCCGCCACGCACGCCCGGATCAGCAGCGCGTCCGCCTCCCAGCCCAGCGACTCGGCCAGCGCGCCGTCCGGCCCGGTGGTGGCCAGCAGCACGGCTGCCTCGGCCTCGGCGAAGCTCACCGGCGCCAGCACCGCTGACGCCAGCAGGTCGCCGTCGGCCAGGACCCGCGCGCCGGTCAGCGCCCAGGCGCGCAGCCGGTCACCGGCTTCGTCGTACGCCGCGGCGAGGCCGCGCGCCTCCTCGTGCGACACCGCCAAGCCGTTGCTCCCGCCGACGACCTCACTGATCGTGACGGCCTCGTCTGCCCCGCTCACGCGGTCGGCACGGTGGTCGGCACGGGGAGGTCGACGTCGAGCCAGTTCCGATGCCCTGGCGAGGGCGGCACGAACCCGCCGACCAGGTCGCCGACCTCGTCGAGCCAGGTGGAGACCTGGCGCTCGGCGGCCGCGATCAGCTCGAGGCGGTTCTCGACCTCACGGGCGTGCCGCCGCAGCGCCGCCGCCGCGTCCTCGTGACGCGTTGCGGTCCTGTGCAGCGCGGCTGCCCGGACCTGGTTGCGGCGACGCATGGCGTCGGCCGCCAGCCCCGACCACCCGCACGCCTCCGCCAGGGCGACCAGGCGACCGGCCTCGTCGATGATGTCGCAGCCCTGCTCGTCGAGCCGTCGGGCCAGGGCCCTGATCGCGTCCGCGTCGCCGTACAAATTGCCTCCTGGGTGCCCTCGGAGCGAGGTGCGTCGGCACGCGTCCTGCCCGAACGGCTCTGTGGACAAACGTCCGCCCGCACGGGCTGTGGAGAACCGCTGCCGCAAACGCCGATACGATCGGCCCTCCACCCCGTTTCCCTGGCCCACCGCCCACCCCGACGAGGTGCTCGTGACGTTCGACGCCCACCAGCTCGACGAGTTCGTGCTGGTCGGCGCGGCAGTCACCTTCCTCGCCATCCTGGCCGTGCGGGCCTCGACCCGCGCCGGCCTGCCAAGCCTGCTGATCTACCTGCTGATGGGGGTTGCGCTGGGGGAGTCCGGGTTCGGCATCAACTTCGAGGATGCCCAGCTGGCGCACGCGCTCGGCTTCGCGGCGCTGGCCGTGATCCTCGCCGAAGGTGGTCTGACGACGAGCTGGTCCGAGGCGCGCCCCGCGATGCCATTGGGCGTCTCGCTGGCCACGCTGGGCGTCGCGGTGTCCGTGACCGTGGTGGCGGTCGGGTCGCACTTCCTGCTCGGGTTGTCCTGGGAGCTCGCGATCCTGCTCGGTGCGGTGACGTCGCCGACGGACGCCGCAGCGGTGTTCTCGGTGCTGCGCGCGATCCCGCTGCCACGACGGCTGGTCGGGTCGCTCGAGGCCGAGTCGGGACTCAACGACGCGCCGACCGTCGTCCTGGTCACGCTCGTGTCGTCAGGCGCGCTGCAGGAGAAGAGCATCGCCGAGATGGTGGGCACCGTCGGCTTCGAGCTCGCTGTCGGCGTGCTGTCCGGCCTCCTCTTCGGCTTCGGCGGCGCGTGGATCCTGCGGCGCATCGCGCTGCCCGCCTCGGGCCTCTACCCGATCGCGGTGCTCTGCCTGGCGTTCCTGGCGTACGGCGCCGCGGCGGCCGTGCACGGCAGCGGGTTCGCCGCCATCTACGTCGCCGCCCTCGTGCTCGGCAACAGCGAGCTCCCGCACCGGCTGGCCTCCCGGTCCTTCGCCGAGGGGATCGCCTGGTTGGCGCAGATCGGGCTGTTCGTGATGCTCGGCCTGCTGCTCTCGCCCGGTCGGATCACCCCCGAGATCGTCGGTCTCGCCGTGGTGGCCGGCCTGATCCTCACGTTCGTGGCCCGGCCGCTCTCGGTGCTGGTGAGCACGGTCGTCCAGCCGATGCCCTGGCGCGAGTACGCCTTCCTGTCCTGGGCCGGGCTCCGCGGCGCGGTCCCGATCGTCCTGACGACGATCGCGCTGGCGGCCGACGTCGACGGCGCCGAGCGGCTCTTCGACCTGGTCTTCGTGATGGTCGTGATCTACACCCTGTTGACCGGGCCCACCCTCCCGTTCGTAGCGCGGTGGCTGGGCGTCGCGCTGAGCAGCGAGCCGCGCGGCCTCGAGGTCGAGGCGGCGCCCCTCGAGAAGGTCGCCGCCGACCTGCTCCAGGTCACCATCAGCCCCGGCTCGAAGATGCACGGGGTCGAGGTCGGCGAGCTGCGCCTCCCGACAGGGGCGTCGGTCTCGTTGGTGATCAGGGGCGGCCGCGCACTCGTGCCCGAGCCGCGCACGGCGCTGCGCACCGGTGACGACCTCGTCGTCGTCACGCCCCGCAAGCAGCGCGAGTCGACCGAGATCCGGCTGCGTCAGGTCGCGGTGGGCGGACGGCTGGCCGCCTGGCTCGACGAGTGACGGGTCGCGGCTGCGGCTGGGCCGGGTCCGTTCTGCTCAGTCGGTGGTGCCGGGAGGGCTGCAGACGAACCCGTCCGCCGCGGCCTTGACCGACTTCTTTCCCTTGACGAGCTCCTCGAACTCCTCGCCGACGACCACCACCACACCGACCCCGAGCTGGTCGCCCTCGGTGATGGTCGCGCGCGGGCCGAGGTAGCTCTTCACGAGGCGCACCGCTGGGCTCTTGGGATCACTCGCCCAGATCTGGGCGTACGCCACCTCGGTCCCGGTCGGGGCGTTGCCGCTGTCGCCCTCACCGAAGCCGCTGTCGAGGAAGAGCTCGGTCGTCCGGCCCGCGAGTCCCGCGCGCGAGCTGGCGTTGAAGATGCTGACCGCGACCTGGTCGGGGTAGACGCGCTGCCCCGCCTCGACGGCGACTTCCTCGCAGAGCGGCTCGTCCTGGGTCTGGGGAAGCGGCTTCGTCGCGGCGCCCCAGCCCCAGATGACGGCACCGACGAGCAGCGCGACCAGGAAGACGAGCGTCAGGGTGGAGCGGATGCCGCGCACCATCAGCGGGTCCCTCCTCCGTGGAGCTCGCTCTCCCGGACCATGCGGGTACCTTAGCCAACCGTCCAGAGCCTCCGACTCGGGCCGACCACGGGCTGCGAGAGGCTGCCGAACGATCCGATCCGCTGCGCGCCGATCGTCCAGCAACCTCCTAGGCTCGCCCCATGAGCGACACCACGCCGCCGCCGGACGCCAGCTCGGAGCCGCCCGTCGAGGCAGCCACCCCAGCCGAGCCCCCCGCTCCCGCCGAGCCTCCCGCTCCCGCCGAGGCCCCCGCTCCCGCCGAGGCCTCCGCTCCTGCCGAGGAGCTGGACGCGCTCACCGCGGCGGTGGCTGCGGGCTACCAGTTCGAGGGCGCGGCTCTCGAGCTCGGCGGACTGATGCTCAACGCGAACGACCTCGGCGGCGTCCCCATCCGCATCCCGCTCGCGATGCTCAACCGCCACGGCCTGGTCGCCGGCGCGACCGGAACGGGCAAGACGAAGACGCTCCAGCTGATGGCCGAGCAGCTCAGCGCGGCCGGCGTACCCGTCTTCGCCGCCGACATCAAGGGCGACCTGTCCGGGCTCAGCGTCCCGGGTGAGGGCGGCGAGAAGATCTCCTCGCGTGCCGCGTCGGTGGGGCAGACCTGGACGGCGACCGGCTTCCCGACCGAGTTCTACGCGCTCGGCGGGGAGGGCACCGGGATCCCTCTGCGGGTGACGATGAGCGCGTTCGGGCCGGTGCTGCTCAGCAAGGTGCTCGGCCTCAACGACACGCAGGAGTCGAGCCTCGGCCTGATCTTCCACTACGCCGACAAGTTCGGGCTGCCGCTGCTCGACCTCGCGGACCTGCGGGCGGTGGTCGGCCACCTCACCTCCGACGAGGGCAAGGTCGACCTCAAGAGCCTGGGCGGGCTCTCGACCGCCACCGCCGGCGTGATCCTCCGCGAGCTGATCGCCTTCCAGGACCAGGGAGCCGACGCCTTCTTCGGCGAGCCGGAGTTCGAGTCGGCGGACTTCCTGCAGGTGACGCCCGAGGGCAAGGGCCTGATCTCGCTGGTCGAGCTGCCCAACCTCCAGGACCGGCCGGCGGTCTTCTCGACCTTCCTGATGTGGCTCCTCGCCGACCTCTTCCACGACCTGCCCGAGGTCGGCGACATCGACCGTCCCAAGCTCGTCTTCTTCTTCGACGAGGCGCACCTGCTCTTCAACGACGCGTCGAAGTCGTTCCTCGACCAGATCGCCCAGACCGTGCGGCTGATCCGCTCGAAGGGCGTCGGCGTCTTCTTCGTGACCCAGAGCCCGACCGACGTCCCCGACGACGTGCTCGCTCAGCTCGGCTCGCGGGTCCAGCACCAGCTGCGCTCGCACACGCCCAACGACGCCAAGGCGCTGAAGGCGACCGTGAACACCTATCCCACCAGCGGGTACGACGACCTCGGCGAGGTCATCACCAGCCTCGGCATCGGCGAGGCCGTCGTCACCGTCATGAACGAACGCGGCGCCCCGACCCCGGTCGCCTGGACCCGCCTGCGCGCACCCGAGTCGCTGATGGCCCCCGCCGACGCCGCCGCGATGGGCGCCGCCGTGAAGGCCAGCCCCCGCTACGCCAAGTACGCCGAGCCGATCGACCGCGAGTCCGCCCGCGAGAAGCTCGCGGCCAAGCTCGAGGAGGGCGCCCGCAAGGCCGCCGAGGACGCGGCGTACGCCGAGCAACAGCGCCAGGCCAAGCTCGACCGTGCCGCCGCCGAGAAGGAGGCCAAGGCGCGCTCGCGCACGACCTCGCGCCGACAGGAGGACGACGGGTCACGCGATGGGGGCGTCGTCAAGGACGTCGTCCAGTCCGGCGCCTTCAAGGACTTCATGCGCACTGCCGCCCGCGAGATCGCGCGCGGGATGTTCGGGTCGGGTCGTCGGTAGCTGTCCGGGCCGTCGAGTCAGGACCACTTCCGCGCAATTGCTGAGTTGTTGTCGCCGTTGGCCGGCACGGACAGCCAAAACCCATCAATTGTGCGGTTGTTGCCGCCACGAGCGGGCGGCCCACACCCGCCGACAACAACGGCGCAATTGAACGGCTGTTGCCGCTTCGAGGCCCCACATGACGGCCATAACTCAGCAATTGCGCGGTTGTTGTCGGCGGGGGGCGGCGGGGGGCGGCGGGGGGCGGCGGGGGCGGGGACAGTGCGGACAGCCGGGTGGGCCGGGAGAGCAGGTGGCCTACAGCTTGGGATCGGTCCAGGCGACCTGAAGCACGTCGAGGCCGCGCGAGCGCGACAGCATCCGGCCACGGCCGGGGGCGCTGTGCTGCGGGCGCAGCTTGCCGAGGATCGGGCCCTCCTCGGGCGAGCCGGAGAGCAGGATGCCGGGCATCGCCAGGTCGCGCAGGGACTGGATGACCGACTCGTACGCCGCTCGCGAGGCGCCACCGGAGCGGCGGGCGACGATCACGTGCAGGCCGACGTCGCGGGCCTGCGCCATCAGCGGCTGGAGGACGGCCAGCGGTGAGCTCTGCTGGGTCGCGACGAGGTCGTAGTCGTCGACGATCACGAACGCCTCCGCCCCGGTCCACCACGACCGGTTGCGCAGCTGGTCGGGGGTGACGTCGGGACCGGGGATCCGGCTCTCGAGGTAGGTCGCCAGGTCGCGCAGCGCAGGCTGGGCCTGCGCGGCGGAGGTGAGGTAGTTGAGCTGGTAGTCCTCGGGGATCTCGCCGAGCAGGGAGCGGCGGTAGTCGACCACGACCAGCTGGGCCTGCTTGTTGGTGCGGCTGCGGGTGATCTCGCGGATCAGCGTGCGCAGCAGCGCGCTCTTGCCGGACTGGCTGTCGCCGTAGACGAGGAGGTGCGGCTCGAGGTCCATGTCGAGACCGATCGGGGCCAGCTCCTTCTCGTCGACGCCGAGCAGCAACCGGCGGTCGTCGAGGCGCTGCTCCACCGCTTGGGCGCGCACCGCGTCGAGCGTGATGAGCTCGGGGAGCAGCCGCAGCTTGGGTCCGCGCGGGCCGCGCCAGGCGGCGTCGCTGCGCTTGACCAGGTCGTCGACGCCGTCGCCGACGGAATCGGGCGAGGGGTCCCCGTCGACGCGCGGCAACGCGCCGAGGAAGTGCAGCTTGCCCGGGACCAGACCACGGCCCGGCCGGCCCGTCGGCACCAGCGCGGCGACCTTACGGTCCACTTCGGAGTCCACCGGGTCGCCGAGGCGGAGCTCGAGCTTGGTGCCGAAGACGTCGCGCATCGCGGCGCGGTAATCGGCCCACCGTCCGGCGGCGGCGACCACGTGCAGTCCGAAGGTGAGGCCGCGCGCGGCCAGCTGCTGCAGCTCGAGCTCCAGGTCGTCGAAGTCGGCGCGCAGCGTGCTCCACCCGTCGACGACCAGGAAGACGTCGCCGAAGCCGTCGTCGGCACGACCCTGCCTGCGGCGCGAGCGGTAGGTCTCGATCGAGTCGATGCCCTGCTCGCGGAAGTAGGCCTCGCGTCGGTCGACCACGCCGGTCACCTCGGCGATGATCCGGCGTACGACGTCGGGCTCGGACCGCGTGCCGACCCCGGCGACGTGGGGGAGCCGGGCCAGCGGCGCGAACGTGCCGCCGCCGAAGTCGAGCACGAAGAACTGCGACTCCTGCGGGGTGCTGGTCAGCGACAGGCTGGTGACCATGGTGCGCAGCAGCGTGCTCTTGCCGCTGCGGGGACCACCGACGACGGTCACGTGACCACCGGCGCCGGTGAGGCTGATGGTCAGGGTGTCGCGTCGCTGCTCGCGCGGACGGTCGACAGTACCGAGCGGGATGGTGAGGGCACCCATCGCCCGCCAGTGTGGCGAGACGAGCCCGAGCTCGGGGTCGTCGACGAGGTCGGGCATCAGGTCGTCGAGGGTGTCGGGGACGTCGAGCGGGGGCAGCCAGACCTGGTGGGCCGGCGGTCCTTGGCCGACCATCTGTGAGACGGCCACGTCGAGGAGGGTCGGCCCCTCGCCCTGCTGGACCGGCTGCTCCGCGACCACGGGCTCCGGTTCCCCGGGGTCCGGGGACTCGATGGTCTGCACCTCGGCGATGGTGAAGGGCAAGATCCCCTGCACGTGTCCGCCCTCGTCGCGACGCACCCGGGGACGGTTGGTGGCCGGAGGCCCCGAGACGTAGGCGGCCTTGAACTTCTGCAACGTCGTCGGATCGGGCTTGAGGTAGCCGAGCCCGGGCACGGACGGCAGCTCGTAGGCGTCGGGCACGCCGAGCACCGAGCGGGACTCCTGGGCGCTGAAGGTGCGCAGACCGATGCGGTACGACAGGTGCGACTCCAGGCCGCGCAGCCGGCCCTCCTCGAGCCGCTGCGAGGCGAGCAGCAGGTGCAGACCGAGCGAGCGGCCCAGTCGGCCGACGGCGACGAAGAGGTCGATGAACTCGGGCTTCGCCGACAGCATCTCGGAGAACTCGTCGACCACGAGGAACAGCGACGGCATGGGTGCCAGCGGCTCGCCCGCCGCGCGGGCGCGCTCGTAGTCGCGGATCGAGGCGTAGTTGCCGGCCTCGCGGAGGAGCTCCTGGCGGCGCACCATCTCACCGGACAGTGCGTCCTGCATGCGGTCGACGAGGGTGAGCTCCTGGGCCAGGTTGGTGATGACGGCCGAGACGTGGGGCATGTCGGCGATGCCCGCGAAGGTCGCGCCGCCCTTGAAGTCGACCAGCACCATGTTGAGCTGCTCGGGCGAGTGGGTCAGCGCGAGGCCCAGCACCAGCGTGCGCAGGAACTCGGACTTGCCCGACCCCGTGGCGCCGATGACGAGGCCGTGCGGCCCCATGCCCTGCTGGGCGGACTCCTTGATGTCCAGGTGCACCAAGCCGCCGCCCTCGCCGAGGCCGATGGGCACCCGCAGCCGGTCGCGGGCGGGTCGGGTGCGCCAGGCTGCGGACGGGTCGAAGTGGTGCACGTCGCCGAGCCCGAGCAGGTCCATGAAGTCGGACGGTCCGGTGATCTCGCTCGGGGTCTCGTCCGAGGTCGCGCCCGCCGAGACCGTGTGCAGCGGGGTGAGCCGGCGCGCGAACGCCTCGGCGGTCGCCAGGTCGCACTGGTCGCCTAGTGCGAGGACCGGGGCCTCGCGCACGCGCAGCGCCTGGATCGCGACCTTGCTCGGGTGACCGACCAGCCGGGCGGCGGCACCGGCGTCCAGCTCGGGATCCTCGATCTCCAGGCGCAGCCGCGATGAGTCGTCGAGCTGGTCCCACCGGGTGGGCAGGTCGATGAGCGTGACGCCGTGCAGGCCGTCGGGAGGGATGACGTGGTTGCCCGGCGGCAGCGTGGCACCGTCGACGACCAGGAGGATGTGCGGGGTGGCCGGCCGCTCGTCCGCGCCGAACCGCGGCCGGTCGCTCAGGTCGGGCGGCAGCATGGTCGCCAGGTCGGCGAGCTGGGTGGTCACCATGCGCGTGGGTCCGACGGCATCGCTCAGCTGGGCGCTCTGGGCGTGGGGGAGCCACTTGATCCAGTCCCAGTGGGCGAGGTGCTGCTCGTCGCAGAGCACCGCCACGATCAGGTTGCTCGGCGAGTGGAAGGCGGTGGCCGAGCACACCAGCGCGCGGGCCAGCGCGCGCGCCTGCTCCTCGGGCCCGCACACCTCGATCCCGTCGAACGCACGCAGGTCGATGCTGGCGGGCAGGTGGGGCTGGATGCGGTGCACCACGAGCAGGCGGTGCAGCGCCGAGGCCGCTGCCGGGTCGACCTGGTCGATCGGGGTGCTGTCGGGTGGCACGAGGTCGATCGACAGCGGCTGCGCGCAGAGGCCGTAGCGCACGTGCAGGAATCCGGTGTCGTTGGACGTGTGCTCCCATACCCGGGACCGCTCCTCGGCGAGGGCGGGCAGCGCCGTGGGGTCCGGGTGGTGCCACGTGAGGGCCCGGCGCTGCTGGTCGGCCGAGTCGCGGGCGATCTTGCGGACTCCGGCGAGGTAGCGGAGGTACTCGGTCCGCGAGCCGGTCACCTGCTGCGTCCGCTGCTTCCGCTGCCGGTCGATCTGGACCACGATGAAGCCCAGCGTCGCGAAGAGGAACATGCCGGCGGCGATGTAGCTGCGACCGCCGTTCTGCCCGCCGCCCATGGTGGCGACGAGCACGATCGACCCGAGGCTGCCGAGCATCGGGATGGCGTTCATGAGGACGCCGCCGGCGCCCTCCGCCTGGTCGATCTGCGGCGGCGGCTGGAGCTGGATGCGACCGGTGGGGAGCTCGGGCTCGTCGTGGCGCGTGCCCCGCAACGTCGTGCTCATCGATCCCCCGAGTGGTCGGTGTCTGCCAGCCCCGGCCGCCGGACCGAGAGACCGTCAGCCTAAGCGGGACCCCTGACAGCGACTACCCTGCTGGGGCCGGCTCAATCACCTGCACGGTCAGATCGGAACTCTCGGAGGGGGCGAGGCGCGTGCCCGACGCCTTTCCGCCCGCGGTCTCCAGCCACGGCGCGGTCGCACTCAGCGTGCACGGCCCGCTGGGCGTCCTCGACCTCGTCGTCCCGGGCGGCGCGTCCACGTGGGACGTCGCCAGGGAGTACGCCGAGCGGTCCGGGCTCGGCACCGTCCCGCTGCTCTTCACCAGCACCGGCGCGTCGCTGCCGCCCGACCTGGTCCTCTCGGAGGGCGGGATCGGGACCGGCACGGTGCTCGTCGCCACCACGGGCGCCCAGCGTCCGCCCGTCGGCCACCCGTCAGCGCGCACCCCTGTGCGCGGTCCCGAGGATGCACCCGGGCCGCTGGCCGTCGGCTGGTTCGTCACCGCGGCCGCCGCTGCGGCGCTGGCCGGCTGGCTGCTGGCGCCGTCCGGCTCGGCCGACCTCACCACCCCGGTCGTGCTGGTGCTGCTCGGTGCCGCCGTCGCCGGTGTCCTGCCGGTGGGCCGCCTGGCACCGCTGAGGGCGGTGACGGCACCTGTCTTCGCCGGCGCGGCGGCGTACGCGTTGCTGTGGGACCCGGACCCTCTGCACCTCCCGGCGATCATCGGTGGCGCGGCGCTGGCGGCCGCGGTGACCGCGGGAGTGGCTCGCGCAGTGGCGGCAGGACCGGACGAGGGCCTCCTCGTCTGGATCGTGGCCGGAGGCACTGCCTTCGTCGTGCCTGCTCTGGGGGCGTTGCTCGGGGTTGCGCCGGCGGTCGTGTGGTCGGTCCTGCTGCTGGTCGCGATGCTCGCGAGCAGGTCGGTGCCGCTGCTCGCCGTCGACGTGCCCGACCACCACCTCATCGACCTCGAGCGGCTGGCGGCGTCGGCCTGGTCGGCCCGCGAGGTGCCGCGGGGCCGCCGGGGCCGCCGGGGCCGCACCGTCGTCTCGTTCGCCGGCGTCGCCGCCGTCGCCGGTCGCGCCGCCCGGACCACCACGGCGGCGTGCGCCGCGATCGCCGCGATCGTCGTCGTGGCCGTGCCGCAGCTGTTGACCACTGCCGCCGGCGACATCGACCGGATCGGCGCGCGTTCGATGGTGTTCTTCGTGGGGGCGTCGCTGCTCCTCGTCGCGCGGAGCTATCGGCATGCTGCCCCGCGCTCGTTGCTCCGCGTCGCCGGTCTCTACTGCTGGATCGTGCTCGCCGGGCAGCTCCTTCTCGGCCTCGCGCAGGGCCGTCTGGCGCTCGTCGCCGTTGGTGCCGGCGTCGTCGCCGCTGTGCTCCTGGTGGCCGCGGTCGCCACCGGCCGCGGCTGGCGGTCTGCCTGGTGGTCACGGCGCGCGGAGGTCGCGGAGTCCGTGGCCGGTGCCTTCGCGCTGGCCAGCATCATCGTGTCGTCGGGGTTGTTCCTGGCGCTCTGGGAGCTCACCTCGGCCAACGGTCCTTCGAGCTGACCGGGCTGATGGGGGGTCCACCCCGCGCCACGGCTGGTTTCCACAGCCGCGCGCATCCGAGGTTTGGCCCGCGACGAGCCGGGTAGACCAGCGTTGTCCGGTAGTCGGATCCCACGTCTCGGGAACGCGGTCGGACACGCACGCAAGTGACAACGCACAGGTGTCAACGAGCCCCTCGGCGAATCCACCGGGGACAAGGAAGTGAGCATCCAATGAGCCAGAACCGCGTGGGATTCGGCGAGGGAACCCTCAAGACCACCGAGCAGCTCCTCGCCGAGGCCAAGGTCGAGCTGCGTCGCCTGAGCAACGAGCTGCAGGGCGAGATCAACCAGCTGAACGGCAAGTGGGGCGGTGACGGGGCCATCGCGTTCGGTGTCCTCAACACAGCGTGGGACGAGAAGCAGGGCGCGATCGTCCAGACGCTGGAGAAGTTCGAGGCCAGCCTGAGCCAGACCGAGAAGTCGCTGACCACCTCCGACGAGACCAGCGCCTCCAACGTCGCCTCGATCCGCAACCAGATGGAGGGCGTGCGCGACTTCTGAGTCGCCGGCCCTCACCCCCACCAGACCTCACGTGACCAGATCTGACACAGAGAAGAGAGACCAATGACCTTCGACGGAAAGCTCGACGGCCTCCGGGTCGACCACGCCGCCCTCGAGAACGCCTCGGTCGGCATGAAGCGCATCGTGGACTCGATCGACCGCGTCCTCGACGACCTGATCGGCGACCTGCAGCCGCTCGTCAACCAGTGGGACGGCGAGACGAAGGTCGCCTTCGCCGAGATGAAGCAGACGTGGGACTTCGCGATGACCGAGATGAAGGACCTGCTCGACAAGTCCGGTCAGACCGTCTACAACTCCAACGCCGAGTTCCGAGCCGTCGACCTGAAGAACGCTGCGAGCTTCGACTTCTGATCCGGTCAGGGTCGGCGGCCGGTCTCGTGTTCACCTACGACGACTGCGCGCCGCCGGCCCTGTTCGGGCGTCTACGACAGCACCACCCCAAGAGCACGACTCGGGGGAGTCCCTGCAGGAGGAAACGTCATGCTGGCCGACGACATCCAGTGGAACATGGATGCGATGTCGAGCCTGCGGAGCAACCTGATCATGCTCCGCGACTCGCTGGAGACCGGTGACTTCGCCACCATCGGGGGATCCATGCCCGAGTTCGGCGACTTCGACCACTCGCCGATGCTGCACAGCCATCACGAGAAGGCGCACAGCGTGATGCTCGAGACGGTCAAGTCCGTCATCGAGTGCATCGACACCTTCTACACCAACCTCGAGAGCGCCCAGTCCGCGTTCGACGACGTCGACGGCATCAGCATGGCGGCGTTCACGAAGTACCGCACCGCGATCGACAACCTGACCGAGCAGTCCTACCTGCCCGGCCTGGACGACGCTCGTCGGCGCGGCCGGGAGCACGCCAGCCACACCGCCGGCGACCCAGGGAGCGGGCCAGGGAGTGAGGAAGCCTGATGGGACCCAACGAGCAGCGGTTGCGCGCCGCCCTCAACCGCGCCGACTTCAACCCCGCGATCGGCAAGTCACTCGACTGGACCTACCAGGGCCTCAACGTCAACTGGGTCATGGACGGACTTCGCGACGTCGCGCCCAAGCTGGCCGACTACGGCATCACCGGCCGCACCCCCGACGCGGCCAAGGAGGCCTTCCTCCGGCTCGCCGACAAGATGGAGCAGCAGCAGGCCGACCTCGACAAGTCCGGCCGGGCCCTCTCCGACGCGGCCAACGAGTTCTGGGAGGCCGAGCGGGTCCTCAACGACAACCCGGCGACCAAGACCGACCCCGGCCCCTTCCAGTACGACCCGAACGACTCCCGGACCGAGGAGCAGCAGAAGCTCGACCACAACGGCAAGTCCGACGCGTACGCCGCCGAGGCCACCCAGCGCGAGACGGCGTTCGGCGAGGCGCTGAAGAAGGTCGACAAGCAGTACTACCTGTCGGCCGTCGCCCTTTCCGAGGTGCACGGCATGGGCGCACCGCCCGACCCCTACGCACCGGAGCCCGTCGGTGGTGCCGGTGGCGGAGCCGGTGGGGCTGGAGGCGGTGGCGGCGGCGTCCCCGGTGGTGGCGGCACGCGGCCGCCCGGTGACGGCATCCCCGTGTCCGACCCGCGTGACCCGGACGGTCAGCGTGATCCCGACGGCCCGCGGGACCCCGACGACCCGCGTGACCCGGAGGACCAGCGGGACCCGGACGACCCCCGTGACCCCGACGACCTGCCAGAGCCGTTCCCGACGCCGACGCCGCACGACCCGCACCCGTCACTGCCGCCCTCTGCTCCGCACCCGGGCGGCCCCTTGGGCCCGAGCACGCCCTCGGCCCCGGCGCCGATCCCCTCGACGACGGGCAGCCTGCCCGGCCACGCCGTCACACCGGGTCTGCCCGGTCCTGCGGCCGGCGCGCTCGGTGCCGGCCTCGCCGGCGGCGCGGTGGCAGGCGGACTCACCGGCGCGATCCGTGGCGCGACGGGCGGTGCCGTCAGCGGTGTGGGCGTTCCCCGCGGGGCGGCCCCCAACGCCCTCGGAGCCAGCAGCCGCACCAGCGCCTCGGGCGCGCTCGGTCGCGGAACCGGTGCCGCCGCGGGCTCGACTGCCCGTGGTGCCGGTGCCGGCGCGAGCGGCCGTGGCGCCGTTCGTGGTGGTGCCAAGTCCGGCGGCCGTGCGGGCGGCCGTGCCGCTGCCGCTGGTGGTCGCGGCGTCGCGGGCAAGAGCTCCGGCAAGGCCCCCCTCAAGGGCAGCGCAGCCGTCGGTCGCAACGGCCGACGCAGCGAGGACGACGAGGACGCGCGTCGTGAACGGCTGGACTCCATCGCCGAGACCAGCGAGTGGATCGACGACGACGGTGCCGCGCCCGGCGTCATCGGCTGAGGCTCGGGCGGTAGCGTTCGCGCGTACGGATTTCGGGCCGTGAATGAGGACGTGATGGGGAACAGGTGCCGATGAGCCAGGCCCTGCCAGTGGGATCGGGACCGGCCGGGCCGGCTGGGTCAGGCGCATCGGGCGCCTCCAGCCTGTTGCGGGTGACCGTCGCGTCCGGATCGCGGCGGGTCGACCTCGTGCTCCCGGGCGCCGTCCCGGTGGCGGAGCTGGTGCCCGAGCTGGCCCGCAGCGTGGGGCTGCTGGACGGCGCGACGGTCTACGGCGGCTACCACCTCGTGACGGCGGACGGCCGGACGCTCGCGGGCGATGCCGGCCTGGTGATCCAGGGCGTCGAGGACGGCGGGCTGATCACCGTGACCGCGGGCGTCGACGACGAGGTCCCGCGGGTCTACGACGACGTGGTCGAGGCGATGACCGACGTGGTCGAGCGCGACCTCAAGCCCTGGCAGCCGGCGTCGGGGCGGCGTACCGCCCTCACCGCGGCCGCGCTGCTGCTCGCGCTCGGAGCGGTGGCGCTGCTGATCCAGGACAGCCCCCTCGCCGCGGTCGCGGCCGGCCTGGTCGCCGCCGGCCTGGTGACCGGGGCGATCGTCCTCTCCCGCGCGCAGCGCGAGACCGAGGCAGCGGTGGCGGTGGCCTGGATGGGCTGCGGCTACGCCGTGGTCGCGGGGCTGATGCTCGCGCCTTCGGGCGACCTCTTCGACCGGCCCGTGGTGTACGCCGCCGTGGGGGTCATCCTGGCGGGCCTGGTCTGCCTGATCGGGCTCGGTGACGGGCGCACGCTGATGATCCCGCCGGTCGTCGTGGGTGCGGTCTTCCTCGCGACGGGGTTGGTGCTCCGCGCGGCGGACGTCGGCTACGCCGAGGTGCTGACGGCGACCTTGGTGCTGGTCGTCATCGCCGGCAGCGTCTTCCCGTGGATGGCGCTGGGCGCCACCGGCACGAAGGTCGACCAGCTCTTCAGCGATGCCGACATCACCGCCGATCCCGACGAGATCGACGCCGTCCAGGTGGCGGCGGACGCGCGCACGGCCCACGAGATCCTCGTCGCGATCTCCGCGACGGTCGGCCTGCTGCTCGTGCTCATCGGCCCGATCGCGGTCTCGCTCGGCCTGGCGGGCACGCTGCTGTCCGTCGTGTGCTGCCTGGTCGTGATGCTGCGCACCCGGCAGTACCGCACCGGCGCCGAGGTCCTGGTCGGCCTCACCGCCGGGGTCCTGGGGCTGGCCGTCACGGCCGTCGCCGTGCTGTGGCTGCACCCCGACTGGCGTCCCACGACCGCGGTCGCGCTCGCCTCGACCGGCGCGGTGCTGCTCGCCCTGACCCTGCTGCCGGCGTCACCGTCGATCCGCCGCGGGCGGCTGGGTGACCTCGTCGAGTCGGTCTGCCTGCTCTCGTTGCTGCCTCTCGTCGTCGTCGCGACGGGCATCTTCGAGTACATCCGGGCGTAGGGCGGCAGATGGCCACCAAGCGCGACCTCGTCGAGGCGCACTCCTTCAGCCGCCGTCGGCTGGTCACGGCGTTCGTGTCGGGCGCGCCGGGCGGACGCGAGGTCGAGCCGGCCAGGCCGGCCCGGGTCATCGTCGGGGGCGCGGCCCTCGCCGTGCTGCTGATCGCCGGTGCCGCGATCGCCGGCATCTTCACCAAGAAGACGCCCGACGACTGGGCCCAGCCTGGACTGTTCGTCTCCAAGGAGACCGGCGCTCCCTATGTCATCACCGACGAGGGTCCGCCCGTGGTCGTCCGTCCCGTCATCAACAACACCTCGGCCAAGCTGATCCTCGGCAGCGAGGTGGAGCCGACGATCATCGCCCAGTCGGCCATCGAGGAGGAGATCGTCGGCAGCGACATCGGCATCCTCGGGGCGCCCGCGAGCCCACCCGGCGCCGGGCGGCTGATCGGGTCAGGCTGGACCGTGTGCACCGGACCGACCACGGGGCTTCGGCTCGATGTCTCCGAGGAGCCCGCGGTGCGCGCGGCCGCCGGCGCCGGGTCGGTCGTCCGCGAGGGCGGCCGCTTCTACCTCCTCGCCCAGGCCAGACCCTCGGGCAGCGAGACGCCGAGCGCCTACCGCTACCTCCTGCCGCGTCAAGCCGGCGCCCGCGACAACATGCTCACGGCGCTCGGTCTCCAGGCCGGCGCGTACGCCACCGAAGTCAGCGAGACCTACCTCGGTCTCTTCCCGACCGGCGGCGATCTCGCGATCGGCACGCTCGGCCTGGGTGACGTGGGTCGGCCGGCTTCGTACGCCACCGCGTCGTCCGGCCTGCCCGGCGATGCGCGGGTCGGTGACGTCGTGACGCACGACGGCGGCGCGCTGCTGCTCGGACCCGACCACCCCGTCGACCTCGACGAGTTCGCGCTGGCGGTGTACACCAACCTGCCCGAGGAGCCGCGGGTGGTCGCGGTCGACGGGTCGGTCAACGTCGAGCGCGGGCCTGCGACGTACGCCGACGCGCACTGGCCCGGCGGCCTCCTCGAACCGGTGCTGGGGGAGCAGTGCGCCCAGCTCGACGCGCGGCCCGGCGAGGCGCCCCGGGTGCACGTGGCCGCCGACCCCACGGGCAACGCCTCGGCAGCCGACGTCGCCGCGGACACCACGTCCATCCGCGTCGACGCGGGCCGCGGCGCCTACGTGCTCTCCGGAGACTGGGACGAGCCGGACGACCCGGACGACCCGGACGATGTGACCGACGGGTCGCCGTTCCTCATGGACGCCAAGGGGCTGGCCTACCGCCTCGTCGGGGTCGCCGCCGACCAGCTCGGGTATGCCGGCGTCGCGCCACCCGTCGTCCCCGACACGTGGGTGCAGCTCTTCCGGCCCGGTGTGGCGCTGAGCCAGGACGCCGCGTTGTGCCCGCCGACGCGGGACGACGGGGCCACGTCGTGCGAGTAGCGCTCGCCGCCGTCTGCTTGGGCGCGGTGTGCGTGGGAGCCGCGCCGGCGTCCGCGACGCCCAAGGCTCTGGCCGATGTCGACTGCTCCCAGATCGGGGTCGACGACGGGCCCGTCGACTCGACGTCGCCGAGCACGCCGTTCGACCTGATCGACATGCCGGAAGCGTGGGCCCGGCTCGCTCGGCGGGGGGAGACCCCCGGGGCCGGGGTGCGGGTCGCGGTCGTCGACTCCGGGGTCGCCGCGGGCGCGCAGGTCCCGGTCGTCGAGCGGGTCTCCTTCAGCCTCGGCGGGGTCGAGGCGGAGCTCGGTGACTACCACGGGACCGCCGTCGCTGGACTCGTCGCGGGACCCCGCCGCACGGCCGCCCCCGAGCCGCTGCCGGTGGGCTTCGCGCCCGGGGCCGAGGTCGTCGACGTCCGGGTCTACGACAGCGCCGAGCCCGGCGAGGGTCAGGTCGGCGTCGAGACGCCGCGGGTCGCGGCCGGCCTGCGCTGGGTGGCCGACAACGCCGAGCGTCTCGACATCGGCGTGGTCACGGTCGCCCTGGTGGTCGGGCCGAGCCGCCAGCTGGAGGAGGCGATCAGGGCCGTGCTGGACGCCGACGTCGTGGTCGTGGCGGGCAGCGGCAACCGGCCGGTGGAGGGTCAGCCCCTCTTCGACGAGCTCGGCGAGCTGCGCACGGGCGAGGACGCCGCGGGGCTGGTCTTCCCTGCGGGGTACGACGGTGTGCTGGCCGTGAGCGCCACCGCTGGCGGCGCGCCGGGGGCGGAGGCGGACCCCCGGTCGTCGATCCTCCAGAGCAGCGCGATCGACGTGGCCGCGCCGACGTACGGCGCCGTGACCGCCGGCGTCAACGGCGGCACCTGCGTGCTGCCGTCCATAGCGACGTCCTGGGCCGCCGCCGAGGTCGCGGGGGTCGTCGCGGTGCTGCGGGCGGCGTACCCACGCCAGTCCGCCCGCCAGGTCGTCTCCCGCCTCGTGCAGACCGCCGACGGCGCGCCGCTGGTGCCCGACAACCTCACGGGCGCCGGGGTCGTGCAACCCGACGAGGCGCTGAGCCGGCCGCTCCAGCCGGCGGCGTCCGGAGAGGTGGCCACCAACGCCGAGGAGCCGGACCGCAACCCCCGCGCGCAGGCCCCGGTCCCGCCCGAGGACCGGCTCGCCGAGACCCGCCGCAACGCCGTCTGGTTGGGCCTGATCGGCGGAGCGGCTCTGGCGATCGCGGCGCTGCTGCGGCCGCTGCTGGCGCGCCGCCGCAGCGGCCTGTGAGGATGCCGGTCGTGCCCGAACGAGCCCTGAGCCTCCACACCGCGGCCGAGCGCCCCGACCTCTGGGAGCGCGGCATCGAGTCGGCCGACGTGTGGCCGGAGTACAACCTGCACGGCGACGTGCTCAACGAGCTGTGGCCGCGCCTGGACCAGGAGATCCCGCAGCTGCAGTTCGTGCTCTACGACGACGACGCCGACGAGGTCGTGGCTGAGGGCCACACCGGCGCGTTCTACTGGGACGGCGAGGACGCGACGCTCCCTCCGAGCTTCGACGAGGCGCTGCGCCTCGTCTTCGAGCCCTTCCGGGGCACACCTCCTCCCAACACCCTGTGCGCGCTCGCGGCGGAGACGCCTCGCGGCGGCCGGCTGCGCGGCCTGGCCGCCGAGATCCTCGGCGCGATGCGCACGCTCGCCGGGCGCGAGGGCCTGACCCACCTGGTCGCGCCGGTGCGCCCGTCGATGAAGGACCGCTACCCGATCACCCCCATCGAGCAGTACGTCGCCTGGCGGCGCGACGACGGCCAGCTGCTCGATCCGTGGATGAGGGTGCACGAGCGGCTCGGCGCGCGGGTCTCGACCCCGCTCCCGGACTCGCTGCGGATCACCGGCACGGTCGCCGAGTGGGAGTCGTGGACCGGCCTGGCCTTCCCCGCCTCGGGCACCTACGTCTTCCCCGAGGGACTGGCGCCGTTGAGCGTCGACCGCGAGGCTGATCTGGCGTCGTACTGGGAGCCCAACGTGTGGATGATCCACCCGCCGGTGGTCGAGCAGCTCGCGAACCGGTGATGGAGGAGGCGCGCACCACATACGAAAGAGCCCCGGCGGGCAGGAACGCGAGGCGTTCTGCCGACCAGGGCTCAGTCGTGTCCTTGAGCGACGCCCTCGGCCTCTCGGAGGTAAGGAACCTCGCGAGTTCGAGCAGATCGCTCCTGGCGGAGGATAGGGGATTCGAACCCCTGAGGGCTGTTAACCCAACCCGCTTTCCAAGCGAGCGCCATAGGCCACTAGGCGAATCCTCCGCGCAGGAGGCTACCTGGGGGGGTCGGGGGCCGGGAAATCGGTGGACCGCCGACCGGCTTTGGGGCCCCGCCGACGCCTCGCCTAGACTGCGGCCAACCCCCCGCGTGGCGACATCCCGCTGAATCCCCCAGGGCCGGAAGGCAGCAAGGGCAGGCGAGCTCTGTCGGGTACGCGGGGGGCCCTTTCGTCTCTGCGTGGCCCACACGTCGCGTCGTGCTGTTGGCGGCCTGTCGGGTGTCGGGGCCGCTGGTTAGGGTGCAGACGTGGAGTCACCCCTCGCGCTGTACCGCCGCTACCGGCCCGAGACGTTCGCCGAGGTGATCGGTCAGGAGCACGTCACCGAGCCGCTCCGCGCCGCGCTCGCCAACAACCGGGTGAACCACGCCTACCTCTTCTCCGGCCCGCGCGGCTGCGGCAAGACGACCTCGGCGCGGATCCTGGCCCGGGCCCTCAACTGCGAACTGGCGCCGGTGGCCGACCCGTGCGGCGAGTGCGACAGCTGCCGCGACATGGCGCGCGGCGGTCCCGGCTCGATCGACGTGATCGAGATCGACGCGGCCTCGCACGGAGGCGTCGACGACGCGCGCGACCTGCGGGAGAAGGCGTTCTTCGCGCCGGTGCGCAGCCGCTACAAGGTCTACATCATCGACGAGGCCCACATGGTCTCCTCGCAAGGCTTCAACGCGCTGCTCAAGCTCGTCGAGGAGCCGCCGCCACACCTGCGGTTCATCTTCGCCACCACCGAGCCGGAGAAGGTGCTGCCGACGATCCGGTCGCGCACCCACCACTACCCGTTCCGGCTGATCCCGCCGCGCCTGCTGTCGGCCTATCTCTCCGACCTCTGCGAGAAGGAAGGCGTCCCGATCGAGCCGGCCGCGCTGCCGCTCGTCGTCCGGGCGGGCGCGGGCTCGGCCCGGGACACCCTCTCGGTGCTCGACCAGCTGATGGGCGGCGCCGGGAGCGAGGGCGTGACCCATCAGCTCGCGACCGGCCTGCTGGGCTACACGCCTGACAACCTGCTCGACGAGGTCGTCGACGCGTTCGCGGCGGGGGACGGCGCGACGGTGTTCGGGGTGGTCGACAAGGTCATCGAGACCGGTCAGGACCCGCGCCGCTTCGCCGAGGACCTCCTGCGCCGGCTGCGCGACCTGGTGATCGTCGCGGCCGTGCCGGACGCCCCCGCGACCGGGCTGATCGACGTCTCGGAGGACCAGGGCGAGCGGCTGGTCGCGCAGGCCGCGCGCTTCGGCGGGGTCGAGCTCAGCCGGGCCGCCGACCTCGTGGCCAGCGGGCTGACCGAGATGCGCGGGGCCACCGCGCCCCGGCTGCTGCTCGAGCTCGTCTGCGCCCGCGTGCTGCTGCCCGGCGCCGACCACTCCACCGACGGGTTGCTCGCGCGGCTCGACCGCCTCGAGCGCCGGGTGGCCATCGCCGGCGCCCCGGCGACGGTCAACCCGAGCGTCGCCGCGCCGCCGCCGGCCGCGGTCGAGCCACCGCCGACGACCTCCACCGCGCCACCACCGGTCCGAGAGGAGCCACCCGCGGCGCAGCAGCAGCCCGTTGTCGTGCCGACCCCCGCTCCCGAAGCCCCGGCGCCCACGGGCCCACCGCCCACCACCTCCGTGGCCAGCGCTCCCGCGACCACAGGTCCCGCGGCAGGGCTGGCTCTGGTCGACGTACGCCGGCTGTGGCCGGACATCGTCGAGGCGACCAAGCTCCGGCGTCGCGTCGCCTGGATCCACCTGACCCAGAACGCCCAGGTGCTCTCCGTCGAGGGCAACGTGCTCACGCTCGGCTTCAACACCGTCGGTGCGCGCGACTCCTTCCTCAGCGGCGGCTGCGACGAGATCCTGCGCCAGGCGGCGATCGAGGTGGTCGGGGCCGACTGGAAGATCGACACCCTGGTCGACCCCGCCGCGCAGGCGCCCACGTCGCCTCCGCCCGAGGCCGTCACCCCTGCGCCGCCGGCCACCCAGCCGGCCACCCAGCCGGCCACCCAGCCCGCCACCCAGCCCGCGCCGGCCGCTGCCCCGGACCCGGGGTCCGCGGAGCCCGTGGCCGCGTCCCCGGCAGCCCCGGACGGGCCGCCCGACTGGGCCCGCGACGAGCCCGCCCGGCAGACCGACCCCGTCGCCGTCGCCGCGGCCCGGGAGGCGATCCAGCAGACTCGCCCGACCGGGTCCGCACCCGACGGCGCGCCCGAGGCCCGGTCGCCCGTGGCAGACGATGATGTGTCCCACCCCGACGACCCCGACCTCGACACCGACGGCCTCGACACCACCGAGCTCCTCAAGCGCGAGCTCGGGGCCGAGATCATCGACGAGATCCCCCATTCCTGACCCGCCCCAGCCACCACCTCCGACAAGGACCACACCATGAGCCAGAACCCGTTCGAGTCCCTCGGCGCAGGCGGCTTCGACATGAACGCCCTGCTCCAGCAGGCCCAACAGCTCCAGGAGCAGCTGGCCAGCGCCCAGGACCGCCTCGCCGACACCACGGTCGAGGGCGAGGTCGGCGGCGGCACGGTGAAGGTGACGCTCACCGGCACCGGCGAGCTCAAGGCGATCACCATCAAGCAGGGTGTGGTCGACGGCAGCGACGACGAGTCGCTCGAGGAGCTGGGCGACCTGATCGTCGCGGCCTACCGCGACGCGAAGGCCAAGGCCGACGACCTCGTGGGCGAGCAGATGAACCCCTTCGGCGCGACCGGGCTGATGGGCCCGGGCGTCGGCGGCGAGGGTGCCGGGCCGGTCGGGTTCGGCCTTCCTCCGGGGCCTTCCGGGCCGTCGGGACAGTAAGAACCCGTGTACGAAGGCATCGTCCAGGACCTCATCGACGAGCTCGGCCGGCTGCCGGGCGTAGGCCCCAAGGGTGCGCAGCGCATCGCGTTCCACCTGCTGCAGGCCGATCCCGTCGACGTACGCCGGCTCGCCGACGTCCTCGTCGAGGTGAAGGCGAGGGTGAAGTTCTGCTCGGTCTGCTTCAACGTCTCCGAGGCCGACCTCTGCCGGATCTGCGCCGACCCCCGGCGCGACCAGACCGTGCTGTGCGTGGTCGAGGAGTACAAGGACGTCGTGGCCATCGAACGGACGCGCGAGTTCCGGGGGCGCTACCACGTGCTGGGCGGCGCGATCTCGCCGATCGAGGGCATCGGCCCCGAGCAGCTGCACATCCGCGAGCTGATGACCCGGCTCGCCGACTCCCAGCTCACCGAGGTGATCCTCGCGACCGACCCCAACCTGGAGGGCGAGGCGACCGCGACCTACCTCACCCGTATGCTCAAACCCCTGGAGATCCGGGTGACCAGGCTCGCCAGTGGACTTCCGGTCGGAGGCGACCTGGAGTACGCCGACGAGGTCACCCTGGGCCGCGCGTTCGCTGGAAGGAGGTCGGCCGAATGACCGACGACATGCAGGTTCCCGAGCGTGCGCTCGGCGACCCTGCCATCGACGCGGAGACCGCGGAGTTCGCCCAGCAGATCGCCGACCAGGTCGAGAGCTTCCTGCTCGCCCTGCGGGCGATCGCCCGCGAGACCGACGGCGGCCGGGCCATCTCGTTGCTGCTCCTCGAGATCAGCCAGGTGCTGCTCGCCGGAGCGCGGCTGGGGGCGCTCCAGGACTTCACGCCCCACCAGGAGTACCAGCCCGACGTCGGCCCCGACGCCGACCTCGACGCGATGCGGCTGCGCCTGGCCGACCTGCTCGGCAACATCGACACCTACGGCTTCGTCTTCGACCCCTACGTGCCCGAGGTGGTCGAGAGCCAGCTCTCCGACGACCTCACGAGCATCGCCAGCGACCTCGAGAACGGCCTGCGGCACTACCGTCTGGGCAACGTCGACGAGGCCCTGTGGTGGTGGCAGTTCTCCTACGTCTCCTCCTGGGGCAACCTTGCCGGCGCCGCCCTCAACGCCCTGCTCTCGGTGGTCGCGCACGACCGCCTCGACGTCGACGTCGACCTCGACTCCGACCAGGTCGCCGTGGCCGAGGAGATGCTGGCCGAGGACAGCCCGGCCCGCTGAGCTCCAGGACGGAGTTCGACCACCGGTCGGTGCGCGGGGGGCGACGCCGTCTCCGGGTAGACTCGAGGTTCGTCGTGGCGCAGCGTGGCGCCTTCGCCGCTGAGCCGTATGAGGACGGATCGTGAGCTCGAAGACCACTGTCGTGCAGAAGTACGGCGGCTCGTCCGTCGCCGACGCGGCCGGCATCAAGAGGGTGGCGCAACGCATCGTGGCCACCCGCAAGGCCGGACACGACGTCGTCGTGGTCGTCTCGGCGATGGGCGACACGACCGACGAGCTGCGCGACCTGGCGCAGCAGGTGACGCCGCTGCCGCCTCCGCGTGAGCTCGACATGTTGCTCACCGCGGGCGAGCGCATCTCCATGGCGCTGCTGGCGATGGCGATCGCCCAGCTGGGCCACAAGGCGCGCTCGTTCACCGGCTCGCAGGCGGGTGTGATCACCGACTCGGCGCACGGCAAGGCCAAGATCATCGACATCACGCCCGGCCGCATCGAGCAGGCCCTGGCCGACGGCTCGATCGCGATCGTGGCGGGCTTCCAGGGCGTCTCGCAGGACACCAAGGACATCACCACCCTCGGCCGCGGCGCCTCCGACACCACCGCCGTCGCGCTGGCAGCGGCGCTGGGCGCGGAGGTCTGCGAGATCTACAGCGACGTCGACGGCGTCTTCACCGCCGATCCCCGGATCGTGCCGACCGCCCGCAAGCTCGACCGCGTCTCCTACGAGGAGATGCTCGAGATGGCGGCCAGCGGCGCCAAGATCCTGCACCTGCGGTGCGTGGAGTACGCCCGCCGCTACCAGATGCCCGTGCACGTCAGGTCCTCCTTCTCCCAGAAGGAAGGCACCTGGATCGTGCCCGACCCCGCAGAGGACGAGACCATGGAACAGGCCATCATCGCCGGCGTCGCCCACGACCGGAGCGAAGCCAAGATCACGGTGGTCGGCGTCCCCGACAAGGTGGGCGAGGCGGCCCGGATCTTCGAGGCGCTGGCCTCGGTCGAGGTCAACATCGACATGGTCGTGCAGAACGTCTCCGCCGCCGCCACCGGACTCACCGACATCTCCTTCACGCTGCCGCGCGACGACGGCCAGACCGCGATGGGCGCGCTGGCGCGGATCCGCGACGAGGTGGGCTACGAGAAGCTGCTGTACGACGACCAGGTGGGCAAGGTCTCGCTCATCGGGGCCGGCATGCGCTCGCACCCCGGCATCACGGCGAGGTTCTTCGCGGCCCTGGCTTCGGCCGGCGTCAACATCGAGATGATCTCCACCTCCGAGATCCGCATCTCCGTGATCGTCGACGAGTCGCTCGTCGATGCCGCGGTCCAGGCGACGCACACCGCCTTCGACCTCGACTCGACCGAGGTCGAGGCCGTCGTGTACGGCGGGACCGGCCGATGAGCCGCCACGCTTCCGGCGGAGTGCGTCTCGGTGTGGTCGGTGCCACCGGCCAGGTCGGCGTCGCGATGCGGCAGATCCTGGCCGAGCGCGACTTCCCGCTCTCCGAGATCCGCTTCTTCGCCTCGGCCCGGTCGGCCGGCACGACCTTGCCCTGGAAGGACGCCGAGGTCGTCGTGGAGGACGCCGCCACCGCTGATCCGAGCGGCCTCGACATCGCGATCTTCTCGGCGGGCGCGACCACCTCGCGGGCGCTGGCGCCGGTCTTCGCCGCGGCCGGGGCGACAGTCGTCGACAACTCCTCGGCCTGGCGCCGCGACCCCGACGTCCCCTTGGTCGTCTCCGAGGTCAACCCCGGCGAGATCGCCAACGCCGTCAAGGGCATCATCGCCAACCCCAACTGCACGACCATGGCCGCGATGCCGGTCCTCAAGGCGCTGCACGACGAGGCCGAGCTGGTCCGGCTCATCGCGTCGACGTACCAAGCCGTCTCCGGGTCCGGCGTCGCCGGTGTCGAGGAGCTCGCCTCGCAGGTGGCGGCCGCGGGCGACAAGGCGCCCGAGCTGGCGTACGACGGCGAGGCGGTGACCTTCCCCGACCCGGTGAAGTACGCCCGCACCATCGCCTACAACGTGCTCCCGATGGCCGGCTCGATCGTCGACGACGGACTCGGCGAGACCGACGAGGAGCAGAAGCTGCGCTTCGAGTCGCGCAAGATCCTCGGCCTCCCCGACCTGCCGGTCTCGGGCATCTGCGTGCGCGTGCCGGTCTTCACCGGTCACTCGCTGGCGATCAACGCCGAGTTCGCGCGTCCGCTGTCGGTGGCCCGCGCCACCGAGCTGCTCGCTTCCGCGCCGGGCGTCGAGCTCAGCGACGTCCCGAACCCGCTGCAGGCGGCCGGCAACGACCCGTCGTACGTCGGCCGGATCCGCCAGGACGAGGGCGTCCCCGGCGGTCGCGGCCTGGCCCTCTTCGTCAGCAACGACAACCTCCGCAAGGGCGCCGCGCTCAACGCCGTCCAGATCGCCGAGCTGGTCGCCGCTCGTCTGTGAGGCGCGGGGTTCTGTGGGTAACGCGCCCTGACTTACGCTTCTGGCCCCATATATCGGGGCAGAAGCGCATGTGTCGGCGCGTTACCCGTCGGATGCCGAGGTCACGGCCTGGGCGACGACGTACGCCACCAGGACGGTGAGGGCGGCGAGGACCGCACCGCTGACCTCGAACAGCGCGTCGACCCAGAGCAGCAGGGTCACCACGGTGGCGAGACCCACGGCGAGGGTGCTGGTGCTGCCGGGGTGGGGTACGCCGAGCACCCGCAACAGGCCCGCGCCGACCCCCGCCAGCAACACCACGATCACGACCAGCACCAGCAGGCCCGGGCCACCGCCGCACGACGACGTGCCGGACATCGCCTCGCACGCCGACTGACCCGCTCGGACGAGCCCGACCGCGGCCGCGCCGACCAAGAGTCCGGTCAGCGCCGCTCCGAGGGAAGCCGGGAGCTCGAGTCGCCGCGACAACGGGGCCGAGGACGTCGGGTCCGAGGGCGCCGGGTCCGAGGACGTTGGGTCCGAGGGCGCCGGGTCCGAGGGCGCCAAGTCCGAGGGCGCCGGGTCCGACGGCGCCGGGCGGGAGCGTCTCCTCAGCCGTAGTGAGGGCAGCTCCAGCGAGGGCTCGTCCTTCTCGGCCATCTGCCGAGTCTGCCAGGTCCGTGCCGGTCAACCCTGGGGTTGGAACTTGTTGTCGAGGAAGTTGTAGATCTGGAAGGGGTTGCCCTCGTCGTCGGTCACGACGTAGATGGGCTTCGCACACGCCCAGCCATCGGCGTTCCCACTCTCGTCGACGAGGTTGTCCACCCCGTAGGGCTCGGCGGTGACGTCCCAGAGGACGAAATCGCTGGCGCCGCCGGGGCAGGAAGTGCCCGACGGGGTGGCTTGCGCAGCGGCGGGAAGCGAGGCGAGCACCGCTGCAACGGCCGCGGCGCCGATGGCGAACCTGGACATGTCTTCTCCTAGAGCCGGTGAGTCCTGAACGGACATCACGGTTCCAGCGCCGCCGCCCGGCGGATATTCGCCGATCGGCGAATCTGCCGCGGTCAGGACCCTGAGCGGAGGGCCAGGGCGGCCGCGGTGCGGTTGGTGACACCGAGCTTTCGGTACGCGTGCTCGAGGTGCTTGCGGACGGTGTGCACGGTGATCACCAGCTCCTCGGCGACCTCACGGTTCGACGCGCCCGTCGACACCAGGTGGAGCACCCTGCGCTCGGACAGCGTCAGCACGGTGGGAGGGGCGGGTGTCGCGCAGCCGCGCACGAGCCGCCGGATCGCGGGCTCCACGAGGGTGAGCACGGCGACGTCCTGCTCGGTGAAGACGTGCTGACGGCGGTCGTACGCGAGCTGGACCACCGTCCCCGAGCCCGTCGGCACCCCCAGCCACAGGATGTCGCGCAGTCCGAAGTGCGGGGCTTCCCGGTCGTCGTCGTGCTGGGCGGCGTCGTGCACGACCCCGACCGGCAACGCGCTGTCGCACACCTGCGGGTCCTGGAGTCCCTGCTCCGGGTACGTGATGGCTCTCAGGCAGCATCCCGTCTCGTCTGCCTCGAAGACGCCGAACACGTCGGCGCCGATCAGGTGGGCGGCCGCCTCGACCGCGTCGGGCGGCAGCATCGAACCTGGCTCGGGCTCGGCCATGAGCAGTCGGCGGATGGCCGACTGTGAACGATGCTCGAGCAGGACCTTGATGGCGACTCCTTGGTCTTGCAGTCAGCCCGGGAGAGGCATGCCCGGGACGATTCCAGCACCGGTGAGCGCGGATCGGCAACGACCGTCGGAGAGGTGGCACACAAGGACGTCACCGACGGTGCTGAAGCCGCTCTCAGCGAGCGCGACGGTGTCGTCGTCGAGCCACTCGAAGATGAAGAACGACACCGGGACGTCGGCGGGTGTCGGCTGGTAGCCCTCGGGCAGCCGCAGCTCCACGGGACGTGCGGTGGCACCGTCGAAGACCCGGGTCTCGGCGCCCACCTCTCCCACGTCGACGTGCTCGACGGGAACCAAGCGTCTCCCGGCCGGACGGAAGGAGAATCCGCCGGCGACCCCCCTGGCCTCGCTCGGTGTGCCGTCCAGCCCGCTCGCCCCCACCACGAGGGTGCGAGCACGGCCACGGAGGTCCTCGCGGTACGCCGCCTGGCCGGACGGCTCCACCAGGCCGCTCGTCAGGTCGTAGCGGAACTGGCGTGTGGTCTGCGCGTCCTGCCCGTCCTGGAGGTGGGTGAAGTACACATGGTCACCGACCAGGGCGTCGGGCAGGCAGGCCGAACCGGACGCCGGCAGGTGAATCGGCGCGGCCGTGGCGTCGCACCACGGGACCCGGTGGCGCACCACCTCGTGGTCCGCTGCGGTGTCGTAGACGACCAGGTCGCCTCGAGACCCGGGCTCGCAGTCGAACCACGCGACCAGTGCGCCGGTGTTCCCGGTCGCCAGGCCTAGGTCGCGTGCTGCTCCCGCTGCGACGGCGCAGGCCTTCCGGGCGATCCTGGTCGGTCGGTCGCCGTCGGTGAACCAGACGCTGCCGTCATCGTGCGCGTACACCGCCCCGGCGTCGGTCACGGACATGGACCAGTCGAGGACCGAGGTCAGCTCCTGGCCGATGTCGACGGTCTGGTCGCCCACGTGCAGGGTGCCGACGCGACCGCGATCGAGGTCGTCGCTCCAGACGATCGGGCGAGACCTCGGCGCTTCGGCTCGAGGCCCGTGCGACGGAACGTCCGCAGGACCCACGGATCGTGGTTCGCCGCTGCCCAGCACGGCGCCGGCGATGGCGACCGCCGCGACGGCCGAGACAGCTGCCAGCGCGCCGGCCACTCGGTGACGACGCCGGCGCCGTTCGGCGCGCCCGATCACCTCGTGCGGGTCGAAGACGGGGATCTCCACGCCAGCAGCGTCCATCCGTAGGAGGTCCCGGAGCGTGTCCGTCATGGGGTCACCGTCTCGTCGTTGGGGGGCGCGTCGAGGAACCCGGCGCCCAGGCGGTCGCGCAGCTTGTGCAGGCCGGTGGAGACCTGGCTCTTGACCGTGCCGACCGAGCAACCCATGAGCGCCGCGGTCTGCGCCTCGGAGAGGTCCTCGTAGTAGCGCAGCACGACGGCTGCGCGCTGCCGCGCCGGAAGGGTGCGCAGCTGCGCCACCACCGAGGTGTGGGTCGTGACCGCCTCGCCGGGGTCGGGTTCGGTCGCATCGAGCTGCACGTCCGAAGGCCGTTCGTGGAACGACCGGCGCCGCCGCCACGAGATCGCTGTCGTCACGATGGCCTTGCGCGTGTAGGCCTCCGCGTTGCCGACGTCGCGGAGCCTCGGCCAGGCCAGGTAGGTCTTGATCAGCGACTCCTGCAGCAGGTCCTGGGCCAGCTGGTGGTCACCGACGATCAGGTACGCCGTCCGGAACAGGCTCGCGGACCTTCCCGACATGAACTCGGTGAAGGCTGCGGCGTCCCCTGGACCTCGCTGCGCCATGAGCATCCTCGATCGTCTTGACCGACAAGAGCACGTCTTGTCCCCAGCTACAAGACGCATCCAGCACGCGCGAAGGTTGGAACCGCGTTGTCGCTCTGGGGCTGGCGGTCAGCCCTGGCGGGCGGCTCTGGTCAGGTCCAGGTCTGGTGTTGATCTGTGTTCACCCCAAATGAGCGACAGCCGGACCTGCGTTCGCAGGTCCGGCTGTCCGCGATGTCCTGAGACATCACATGGTCGGGCTGACAGGATTTGAACCTGCGGCCTCCTCGTCCCGAACGAGGCGCGCTACCAAGCTGCGCCACAGCCCGAGGCCTCGGTGAGCATACCGGAGCGGCCGGGGGCCTCCCCAATCGGTAGCAGCGGGCGGAACCGGCGTGCGATCAGGCGGTGGGGACCAGCGTGAGCAGGGTCGCCTCGGGACGGCAGGCGACCCTGATCCGGGCGTACGGCGACGTGCCCACCCCCGCCGAGACGTGCAGCCAGGACGAGCCGGGGTCGCCCGGCCGGGAGTCCGCAGGGTGCCGGTGCAGGCCTTTGGCGCGGGCGTTGTCGAGGTCGCAGTTGGTGGTGAGGGCACCGACGCCGGGGAGGCAGACCTGTCCGCCATGGGTGTGCCCGGCGATGACGGCGTCGTACCCGTCGCGCGCGAACTGGTCGAGCACCCGCAGGTACGGCGCATGGGTGACCCCGACCCGTACGTCGGCCGTGTCGTCGGCGGGTCCGGCCACCGCGGCGAGGTCGTCGCGGGAGAGGTGCGGGTCGTCCACGCCCGCGAACGCGAACCTCGTGTCGCCCACGTCGAGAGCGCCGAAGCGGTTGGTGAGATCGATCCAACCCTGCTCGAGGAACGCCAGCTGGAGGTCCGGCCACGGGAGCTGCGGTGCCGTGATGTTCCGCTCGCCGTCGTCGGGCAGGAGGTAGCGGAGCGGGTTGCGCATCGTGGGTTCGTAGTAGTCGTTGGAGCCGAACACGAAGACGCCCGGAGCGTCGAGCAGGCCGTCGTACGCATCGAGCACGGGTTGCACTGCATCGCGGTGGGCGAGGTTGTCGCCGGTGCTGATGACGAGGTCCGGCCGCAGGTCGGCCAGCGCCCGCACCCACTCCTGCTTGCGGGTCTGGCCGGGCGTGAGGTGCACGTCGGAGAGGTGGAGGACGCGCAGGGGCGCGTGACCGGCCGGAAGAAGCGGCACGGTGACCTCGCGGAGGGTGAACTGCCGCGCCTCCCACAGGGCGTACGCCGTCAGCGCGGTCCCGGCGGCGGCCCCCGCGCCCACCACCTTGCCCACCACCTTGCCCAGCGTCACGCCCGCGGCTTTGGCGACCCCTCGACGACCCACGCGTTCAGGCTTTCACACGACGCCCCACGTCGACCTCACCCCTGAGCGGCACGAGGAGGGGCAGGGTGGGCAGAATGGAGAAATGGCCGCTCTGAAGGACCGACTCCGTGCCGACCTCACCACCGCGATGAAGGCGCGCGACGAGGTCCGTTCCTCCACGCTGCGCATGGTGCTCACCGCCATCACCAACGCCGAGGTGGCCGGCAAGGAGGCCCGCGAGCTCACCGACGACGACGTGCTCACCGTGCTCTCCAGCGAGGCCAAGAAGCGACGCGAGGCGGCGACCGCGTTCGCCGAGGGCAACCGGCCCGAGATGGCGGCGAAGGAGGAGGCGGAGGCAGCGGTCATCGCCGAGTACCTGCCCGCGCCCCTGAGCGACGCCGAGGTCGCCGCGATCGTCACCGCCGCCGTCGAGCAGACCGGTGCCGCCGGGGAAGGCATGCGCGCGATGGGCAAGGTGATGGGCGTCGTGCAGCCTCAGGTCAAGGGTCGTGCCGACGGGTCCGCCGTCGCCGCGGAGGTACGCCGACAGCTCGGCTGAGGCTGCTTTCGCCTCACTGTCTCGTGACGGTCGCTGCGCGACGTCCTCGACCAGTGGAGCTAGCCGTTGCCGTGGCCCCCGCCGTTCCCGTTCCCGTTTCCGCCGCCGTTGCCGTTGCCGTTCCCATTGCCCGGGCCGTCGTTGCCGCCACCGCCGCCACCGCCGCCACCGCCGCCACCGCCGCCACCGCCGCCACCGCCGCCACCGCCGTCGCCGCCACCGTCACCGTCACCGCTCTTGGGCGGGACGCCGTCGGACTGGTAGATCGTGACGGTGTCACCGCTGTTGAGCGAGTCACCTGCGGCGGGGAAGGTGTAGGCGACGGTGTCGACGGGGTACTCCGAGTGCACGTAGCCGGCGACGGTCACGCCGAAGCCGAGCTCCTCCAGCTGGTCGCGCGCGGCCTCGACACTGAGCCCGCCCAGGTCGGGGATGGACGTCTGGATGCCGACCAGGTCGAGCCCGCTCGGCGGGACGAAGTTCTCGTCGGGCAGCTTGGCCTGGATGGCCTTCATGGCGTCGCCCCACATCGGGCCGGCGAGCGTCGAACCGAACGCCTCGGTCACGTAGCTCCCGCCGACCGTCTGGCCGTTGAGCGTGATCGGGTTCCCGTTGATGTCGGCGCCGGCGATCATCGACGCGGTTGCGAGGTTGGGGGTGTAGCCGACGAACCACACGGCCCGGTTGCTGTTGATCGTGCCGGTCTTGCCGGCCGACGGCTGCTGGAGGGCGAGGCCGGCGCTGTAGCCGAAGCCGCCCGGCTCCTGGACGCCGCGCAGGATGTCGTTCACGGCGTCGGCGACGGGCCCGGGCAGCACCTGCCGGCAGTCGGTGGGGTAGTCGCGGATCTCGTTGCCCTGCGAGTCCTCGATCGTGGTGACCGGCCGGGCCGGGCAGTGCAGTCCACGTCCGGCGAAGGTGGCGTACGCCTCGGCCATCTCGAGCGGGCTGGTGTCGGCGACGCCGAGCGTGAACGACGCGACCCGCTCGGGCGGGACGCCGCCCTCGCCGTTGGGTGAGGTCAGCTCGATGCCCATGTCCTTGGCGAGCTTGAAGGGCTCGCAGAGGCCGGTCTCCATCTCGAGCTGGGCGAAGAAGGTGTTCACCGACTCACGGGTGCCGGTGTACATGTCCATGGTCCCGGACGACGTCGAGTTGCCCACCGGCCACTCGCCGTAGTCGTAGGGCAGCCCGTCGCAGTCGAGGAAGTCCTCCTTGCGCAGGACGATGTTCTCGGGAGAGCTGATCGTCTTGTTCAGGGGGATGCCCTGCTCGATCGCGGCGGCCAGCACGAACACCTTGAACGTCGAGCCCGCCTGGAAGCCGGCCGAGTCGCCGTACTTGGAGTTGACGACGTAGTTGAGGAAGGTCTGGCCGCCGGCCTTGTCGGTGCCCATCGGCCGCGACTGGGCCAGCGCCCGCACGTTGCCGGTGCGCGGCTCCACCATGGCGAGCCCGCCGATGGCGCTGTCGGTCTGGTTCACGTGGTTCTTCACCGAGGCGTCGGCCGCGGCCTGCATCTCGAGGTCGACGGTGGTGCGGATCGTCAGGCCGCCGGAGCGGAGGAGGTTCTTGCGCTCCTCGGCGGTCTTGCCGAGCTGGGGGTCCCGCATGAGGTAGCGCACGACGTAGTCGCAGAAGAAGGGGGCCGTGGAGTTGACGCAGCCGTTGTCGGTGCGGGTGACGTCGAGGCCGAGCTTGCGCTCCTTGACCTTGTCGGCCTTCTCCTGGGGGATGACGTTGAGCTCGGCCATCCGGTCGAGGACGACGTTGCGTCGGGCCAGGGCGCGGTCGGGTGCGTTGGTCGGGTCGTAGCCGGTGGGGTTCTTCACCAGGCCCGCGAGCGTCGCCCCCTGCTGGAGGTTGAGGTCCTTGGCGTTGGTGTTGAAGTAGTGCTTGGCCGCCGCCTGGATGCCGTAGGCGCCGTCGCCGAAGTAGGCGATGTTGAGGTAGCGCTCGAGGATCCAGTCCTTGTCGTAGTTCTGCTCGACGGCGATCGCGTAGCGCAGCTCCTGCAGCTTGCGAGCGTAGGTGTCGTCGGTGGCCGCCCGGCGCTCCTTGGCGGTGTCGGCCTGGTCGACCAGCGTCAGCTTCACCAGCTGCTGGGTGATCGACGAACCGCCCTGGACGACGCCGGCGCTCGCCTGGTTGGTGATCAGGGCGCGCAAGGTGCCCTTCAGGTCGAGGGCGCCGTGCTGGTAGAAGCGGTAGTCCTCGATCGCGACGATCGCCTTGGTCATGTTGCGCGAGATCTGCGACAGCGGGACGCTGATGCGGTTCTCGTCGTAGAGGGTTGCGATGACGTTGCCCGCGGAGTCGACGATCTGCGTCTTCTGCGCCAGGTCCTCGGTCTCGAGCTCGGCGGGCAGGTCCTCGATCGACTTGGCGACGCCGCGCGCTCCGATGCCGAGCGCACCAGCGAAGGGGATGGCCAGGCCGGCGACCACGACGCCCATGACGCCGGCGACGGCGACCATGACGGCGAGGTGCGAGAGGATCCGGCCGGCGGAGAGCCGTTCTCCCGAGGGCTCCATCGCGGGCGGCGGCGCGGATGACATGGCCTCCAGAGTACGGGAGCGGACCCATCCGACACGAAATCCGGTGTCCGACGGGTGCATCGGCGGGTATCTCCCCGTGAGGCGATGCGGCTAGCCGGGCATAGTCCGTTCGGACTATGCGAAAGGGCCGTTACGGGGCTGTTGGCCGACTCGTTGTGTCTTTACCTTTTACTTCAGGCCGAAGAGGCCGTCTCTCGAGTGGGTGTCATGGGGACAACCGCCGACCGAGATGAATATGGGGATACAACATGTGGGTTGAAGACTGGGCCCCCGCGGCCGCGTGCCGAGAGGCAAACCCGGACGAGCTCTTCGTCCGCGGCGCCGAGCAGAACAAGGCCAAGCAGCTGTGCAGCGGCTGCCCCGTGCGCACGGAGTGCCTCGCCGAGGCCCTCGACAACCAGATCGAGTGGGGTGTGTGGGGCGGCATGACCGAGCGGGAGCGCCGCGCGCTGCTCCGCCGTCACCCCAGCGCCTCGTGGCGTGCGGTCCTCGAGACCGCCCGCAACAGCGCCGGCAAGCTGCCTGCCTCTCTCTAGCCAGCCGCTGAGGCCGGTCGGCAGGTCACTGACCGGCTAGCAGTGCCCCTACCTGCCGCAGCCCGGCGAGGTCGTGCACGTCGCTGGCCAGCGCGGGCACCACGACGGTCGGTACGTCGGGGTGCGCGGCTGCGAAGCGGCGTCGCTCGAGCGCCTCGCGCGCGACGAGTCGGCTGCGGTCGGCGTGCAGGCGCAGCAGTCCGGCGGTCCGTGACGCCGAGTCGGCCCGGGCCCCGCGCACCCTCTCGAGGCGCGCAGCGGCGGCGCGGGCCTCGTCCTCGCTGAGCGCGTCCGCCGGCGGCGAGCTGGCCCTGTTCACCACGAGTCCGGCCAGCGGCATCCGGTCCTCGCCCAGGCGCTCCACGAAGTACGCCGCCTCGCGCAGCGCGTCCGCCTCGGGCGCCGCCACCACCAAGAACGCCGTGCCCTCGGCCTGGAGGAGCGCGAACGTCTTGTCCGCGCGGGCCCGGAAGCCACCGAAGAGCGTGTCGAACGCCGCCACGAACGTCTGCATGTCACGCAGCACCTGGGCGCCCAGCACCTTGGTGAGGGCGTTGGTGACCACGCTCAGGCCGGCCGTCATCAGCCTGGCCGGACCCCGGGCAGGGGCCAGGATCAGCCGGATGAACCGGCCGTCGAGGAAGCTCGACAGGCGTTCCGGTGCGTCGAGGAAGTCCAGCGCCGAGCGTGACGGTGGCGTGTCGACCACGATCAGGTCGTAGCTGCCGTCGGCCTGGGCCTGCCGGTGGATCTGCCCCAGCTTCTCCATGGCCATGTACTCCTGGGTGCCGGCGAAGGAGCTCGACAGGGCGATGTAGAAGGGGTTCTGCAGGATCTGCTGCGCCTTCTCAGGAGTGGCCTGGCTCTCGACGACCTCGTCGAAGGTGCGCTTCATGTCGAGCATCATGGCGTCGAGGGAGCCGCGCTCCCCGCCCCTCGGCTTGCGGACCCCGGAGACCGGCCGCGGGGTGTTGTCGAGCTCCTCGATCCCCATCGACTGAGCCAGTCGCCGAGCCGGGTCGATGGTGAGCACCACGACCTTGCGACCTCGCTCGGCTGCGCGCAGGGCCAGGGCCGCCGAGGTGGTGGTCTTGCCGACCCCGCCCGAGCCGCAGCAGACGATGATCCCCGTGCTCCGGTCGTCGAGCAGCGCGTCGACGTCGAGGGGCGGGGCGTCCGACGGGATGGACGCGAGCGGGCCCACGCGCGGCCGGGCCTTGCGGGCGTTCATGCGGCCCCCTGCTTCTTGAGCAGGGCGGCGAGCTCGTAGAGGGCGCCGACGTCGATCCCCGAGGCCAGGCGCGGCAGGTCGTACGTCGGCACGCCGAGACGGTCGACCACCTCCCGCTGCGCGTCCTCGAGGGCGCGTCGCTCGGCGTGGTCGCGAGCCTCGGCCAGCAGCGAGTCCAGGAGCTCGTCGTCGGTGTCCACGCCCACGCTGGTGAGATCGGCGCGCACCGCCTCGACGTCGATCTCGCCGGCGCGGGCAGCCGCGAGGTCGTCGGCGTCGAGGTCGCGCGGGCGCACCATGTTGACCAGCACGCTGCCGACCGGCAGCCGCGCCTCGCGCAGCTGAGTGATCCCGTCGACCGTCTCCTGCACCGGCATCTCCTCGAGCACCGTCACCAGGTGCACACGGGTCCCGTCGGAGCGGAAGAGCGCCATGATGCTGTCGGCCTGGCTCTTGATCGGGCCCATCTTGGCGAGACCGGCGAGCTCCTGGTTGACGCCGAGGAACTGCGCGATGCGGCCGGTCGGCGGGGCGTCGAGCACCACGGCGTCGTACCGCCGTCCGGACCCCTTGGGAGCCTGACCGTTGCGGCGTGCCGCCTCGTAGACCTTGCCGGTCAGCAGCACGTCGCGGACGCCGGGGGCGATCGTCGTGGCGAACTCGATGACCCCGAAGCGGTCGAGCGCCCGGCCGGCGCGGCCGAGCCGGTAGTACATCGCGAGGTACTCCAGCAGGGCGGACTCCGCATCGATGTGCAGCGCGTGGACGGCACCGGGCGGCGGACCCGAGCCCACGGTGAGGCCCGTCGCGATGCGCCGCTCCTCGTAGGGCAGCGGGTCGACGTCGAACATGCGGGCGATGCCTTGGCGGCCCTCGACCTCGCAGAGCAGCACCTGGTGGCCGTCGGAGGCCAGGGCGAGGGCGAGCGCGGCCGCGACCGTGGACTTGCCGGTGCCGCCCTTGCCGGTGACGACGTGGAGTCGCGCTCCGCGCCTGTCAGCCATCGCGCCAGACTACTGAGCGCGCCCTGAGGTGCGCCGACACCCTAGGATCGCCGCGTAATCGGAGGGCACTCAGGAGGTCTGGCATGGACAAGGTGGTCGCGAGCGCGGCGGAGGCGGTCGCCGACGTCCAGGACGGCGCGACGCTGTCCGTGGGCGGCTTCGGGTTGTGCGGGGTGCCGTCGGTGCTCATCGACGCGGTGCTCGACGCGGGCGTCGAGGACCTCGAGGCCGTGTCCAACAACTGCGGCGTCGACGAGTGGGGGCTGGGCCGGTTGCTGATGGCGAAGCGGCTGCGCCGGATGATCTCGTCGTACGTCGGGGAGAACAAGGAGTTCGCCCGGCAGTACCTCTCCGGCGAGCTCGAGGTCGAGCTGACTCCGCAGGGGACGCTCGCCGAGCGGATGCGTGCGGGTGGCTCGGGGATCCCGGCGTTCTTCACCGCGACCGGCGTCGGCACCCAGGTGGCCGAGGGAGGCCTGCCGTGGAGGTACGACGACGCCGGCAACGTGGTCGTGGCGTCCCCGCCCAAGGAGGTGCGCACCTTCCCCACCGCCGAGGGCGAGAAGCAGTTCGTGCTCGAGAACGCCATCGTCGCGGACTTCGGGCTGGTGCGGGCCTGGAAGGGCGACCGGCACGGCAACCTCGTGTTCCGCCAGTCGGCACGCAACTTCAACCCGCTCGCGGCGATGTGCGGCCGGATCACCATCGCCGAGGTGGAGCACCTGGTCGAGCCGGGCGAGCTGGACCCCGACTCGGTGCACACGCCGGGGGTCTACGTGCAGCGGGTGCTGCCGCTGACACCGGAGCAGGCCGCGGACAAGCGGATCGAGAAGCGCACCGTCCGTGCTGCTGGTGGGGAGGCCTGACATGCCCGAGCAGAAGGGGTGGAGCCGTGAAGAGATGGCCGCGCGGGCGGCGTCCGAGCTGACCGACGGGTCCTACGTCAACCTCGGCATCGGGTTGCCGACCCTGGTGCCCAACTACGTCGCCGACGACGTCGAGCTGGTGCTGCAGTCGGAGAACGGCATCCTCGGCGTCGGTGCCTACCCCTACGACGACGACGTCGACGCCGACCTGATCAATGCCGGCAAGGAGACGGTCACCGTCCGTCCGGGGGCGTCGTTCTTCGACTCCGCCACGTCGTTCGGGATGATCCGCGGCGGCAAGATCGACGCCGCGATCCTCGGCGCGATGCAGGTCTCGCGCAACGGCGACATCGCCAACTGGATGATCCCCGGCAAGATGGTGAAGGGCATGGGCGGCGCGATGGACCTGGTCCACGGCGCCAAGCGGGTGATCGTGCTGATGGAGCACGTCGCCAAGGACGGGTCGCTGAAGATCCTCGAGGAGTGCGACCTCCCCTACACCGGCCTGCGCGTGGTGCAGCGGATCATCACCGACCTCGCCGTCATCGACGTGATCGACCCCGAGACCGGCGAGGTCGCCGCGTCCGGCACCCTCGGCGAACGTGCGCTCAAGCTGGTCGAGCTCGCCCCCGGCGTCACCGAGGACGAGGTGCGCGAGAAGACCGAGCCTCCGCTGCGCTGAGGAGGTCTGCCCGGATCAGTGCCGCTCCTCGAGGCCGATCGCCTCGTTGAGCTTCTGCTCGGCCTCGCGAAGCGCCGGGTCGTCGCGGCCCTCCGACTTCATCAGCGCGGCCATGCCCTCGGCCAGGACGTTGAGCTTCTCGTGCACGCTCTCCTGCGAGCGCCGGCCGGCGTTCTCCAGGAGCACGAGCAGCAGGAGCGAGATCACGCTCGAGACGGTGTGGATGACGTACTGCCAGTTCTTGCCGCTGCTGAACAGCGGATAGCTCGCCAGCCACGCGACGACGATGCCGAGGCAGACGACGAAGAACGGCGCCCGGCTGACCTGCTGGTTCACCGCCTCGACGAACTTCTCGAACGGCCCCCGGCCGTCGGACTTCTTGCGGTCGTCAGCGGCGTCGCGGGTGTCCATGACGAGACCTTAGGGGTGATTTCGTCCAGCTGTGCTCAGTTGTTTGACGCCTCGCGAGGGGTGGGCAATGGTTCTGACTCAACCATCTGTGGCCTACGCCGACCCACTCGGACCTGATCGGAGAACTCGCCCATGCGTCGGCTCACGGCCTTGCTCGTCCTCGTCCTCTCATTCGTCCTCAGTCCCACGATCGCGCAGGCCTCAGCACCCACCGAGGAAGTGACCCAGGACGACGTCGTGGAGATCGTGTCCAGCGATGATCCCGAAGCCGCGTTCGCGGCGCTTCCTTCCGCCGAGCAGGAGGAGGTGCGGACCATGGTCGCGGAGGCTGTCGCGCCCTCCACCGAGAGTGGAAGGACCGTCGCCCTTACGCCCTCAGCGGCCCAGGAGCTGGGGCTCAAGCCTCCGAAGACGAAGGCGGCCACGCTCACGGCAGTCGTGGCCGGCGGCTGCTGGTCGCACTACTACTACACCAACTGGACTCTCTACGGCGCGTCGATCGCGAACTCGTGGATGACGCTCAACTGGTGCGGGAGCAAGGGGTCGATCACTTCCTACAGCATCAGCAACGTCGGGGGATCGGGCTCGGGTCTGAGCTATCAGGGCAACACCAAGAGCACCCGCAACGTCGGTTGGGAGGTGCGCGGAGTGACCACCCACAGTTGGAGCTTCTGGATCGGTGGGATCTCCAAGTGCATGCAGGTCCGCGGCGGGGCGACCGGCCTCTACAGCAGGAGTGTCAGTTGCAGCATGTGACTCGGGCCGCGGCGACCGACGACGCGGCGGCGCGACAGGCGGACCGCGCACGAGAGGTGCGTGCGATCGCCCGTTGGCTGAGCCTGGGATCACTGATCCCGCTAGTGGGCTGGCTCCATGGCGTGGGGCTGCTTTGGTCCGATCCGGTGCTCACGCGACGCGACAAGGTGATCGGGACACTCGTGTTCCCAGGCGGTTGGTTCGGCGCCTTCGTCGGGGCATGGCTGATCACGCGCGAGTCCAGCGGCTACTGCTACACCTCGTCCTTCGGCCAGGGGGGTGGTCCGGAACTCGCGACTGACTCGGGCTGCGTCCAGACCGGAGCGTTCTCGCCTGCCGTCGGGATCGCCCTCCTGGTCCTCGTGGTCGTGGCCGCCGCGATCGGGCCTGTGCACGTCCGCCGCAGGGGTCTCCAGCAAGAGGCCTAGACGCCCCGCGGCCGGACTCAGGGCGTCGGCTCAGCCGTCGTCGTGATCGAGCGGGCCGAGGTTGGCGAAGAAGAGCTCGATCTCTCGGCGAGCTCGAAGGCGGTGGAACGTGAGGTGGTTCCACTTCGGGTCCGACATGGCCGCGGCGTACCGCTCCTGGGTCCGCCGATGGGTTGTCCATGCCCACCACAGGATCGACTTCTCGCCGCGCCAGAACATGAGACTGCCCCAGCTCTCTCGGTTGCCGTTCCACAGCTCTTGCCCGGTCGCCGCCCGCCGCACAGTGCGCGTCAGGGACTGCCAGATCGCCAGCCAGCGCTGCGGGCTCACCCAGACGACCGTATCGGCCTTGGTCCAGACCTGAGGCCCGACCTTGCTCCAGTAGTTGCCGTCAACGACCCAGGTGTCGCCGACGGTCGCGGCGTTGATCTTCTCCGAGAGCTCGGCGCCTGTCGCCGGAGTCCAGCCTGGTCCCCAGAAGAGGGCGTCGAGCTCGACGTAGGGGGCATCAAGGGCCTTCGCCAACCGGCGAGCGACTTCCGTCTTGCCGGAGCCCGAGCTGCCCACGACGGAGATTCGCTTCATGTCTTCTGGAAGTCCTCATAAGTGTTCGCATGCGGGAACGCGATGTCGGGGACGGGGATGCCGAGTGCGTCTTGGAGCGAGCTCGTCCCGGTGCGTCCGAGGCCGGCGCCGACGACGGTCAACGACATGGAGCGAGTGTCCCAGCCGGACGGACAACAGCACAGCCCCGGCATCCGGTGCGGCTCAGACCGCTCGGACCTCGGCCAGCCGCCGCACGGCGTACTCGTCCTTCCAGCACACGGCGGCTTCCCAAGCGGCTGCTGCTTGCGCGGCGACGTCGTGCGCGTCGTCGTCGAGGCCGGCGGCGTTGTGGGGAAGGGCCAGGTCGAGGTCGGGCACGTCGACGTGGGCCTCGTCCCAGTCGATCATCGTGACGCGGTCTGCGGTCACCAGGACGTTGCCGGGGTTGGCGGGATTGCCGTGCACCACGCAGGTCTGGCGTCCGACGAGACGTGCCCACGCCGCCCGGCAGCGGGCCACCGCCTCGGGCGGCATCGCGTCGAGGGCGACCTTCGTCCCGGTCGTGGTGTGCAGCAGGTCGGTCGACGATCGCCAGCCCGGCCGTTGCGGCCAGCCCTGGGTCAGCGTGTGCAGCCGGCGAAGCGTGTCGGCCACGCGCCTCCAGTCGCTCTCCGTGGTCGGCGGCTCGCCCTCGACGTACGTCATCACCACCAGGCCGTCAGCGAAGAGCCGCCCGTCCGAGGTGGGGATCGGCACCGGCACCGGCAGACCCTCCCGGTCGAGGTGGCGCAGGAGCTCGGTCTCCCAATGGAGATCGGCGTCGCTCCTGGATCCCGAACGGGCGACCACGAGACGCCCGTCGAGGCGCACGCTCCACACGTCGTTCGCGCTTCCGCCGACGAGCGGTTCGACGCGGACGACGTCGTCGCCCCACCGGTCCAGCGACTCCCAGCCCACGCGCGACATCGTCGCAGAGCGCCGGGGCGACCCTCGCCCGGCTACTCGCGCGGGCGGACCAAACCGTGCTCGTAGGCCAGCACGACGGCCTGGACGCGGTCACGCAGCCCCAGCTTGGCGAGCACGCGGGCGACGTGGGTCTTGACCGTCTGGACGCTGACGAAGAGCTCCTCGGCGATCTCGGCGTTGGACCTTCCCCGAGCGACGAGGACAAGCACCTCTGCCTCGCGGTCGGTGAGCGACTCGTAGCCGCGCGGCGGTCCGCTACGGCCCGCCCGCGTGAACTCCTCGATCAGGCGCCGCGTGATGCTCGGTGCGAGCAGCTCTTCACCGCGGGCGATGGCTCGCACGCCGGCGACGAGCTGCTGACTCGGTGCGTCCTTGAGCAGGAACCCGCTCGCGCCGGCGGTCAGGGAGTCGTACACCAGCTGCGACCGGTCGAACGTCGTCAGCATGACGATGCGCGGATCTCCTTGGCTCGCGGCGATCCGCCGGGTCGCTTCGATGCCGTCGAGGCCGGGCATGCGGATGTCCATCAGCACGACCTGTGGTCGCAGCGCGCGGGCAAGCTCCACTGCCTCGTGCCCGTCCGCCGCCTCTCCCACCACCTGGAAGTCCTCCTCGGCCTCCAAGATCATGCGCAGGCCGGTGCGGACCAGCTCTTGGTCGTCGGCCAGCAGTATCGACGTCATCGCCGCTCCTGAGGGATGAGCGCGGCGACCCGGAAGCCGCCTGCCTCCCGCTGCCCCCATTCGAGCTTGCCTCCCGTGGTCTCGAGGGTCTCGGCGAGCCCTCGCAAGCCCGTGCCGGTCCCCGTCAGGGTCGCTCCCTCGGAAGTGCCGTCGTCGACGACCTCGATGGACAGGTCGTTCCCGCTTCGGTGGACGCGCACGGACGCCGACGCTCCGGGTGCGTGCCGGGCGACATTGACGATGGCTTCCCGGATGACCCGGTGCGCGAGAGCGGCCGCCGGGCCCGATCCTGCCTCGTCGGCGCTGACGTGGAGATCAACGCCGACCCGCCTGCCCAGTGCCGCTATGCGCGACCGGTCGAGCGGATTCTCCGCACTCTCCATGGCTTCCAGTCCCTCGCGCAGCTCGACCAGACTCCTCTCGGCCACGGTGGCCACCACCTGCAGCGCCTCGTCCTGCCTGCCGCCGACCCGCTGCTGTGCCCCGGCCTGCAGGCACACGACCGTCATCGCGTGAGCCACCGTGTCGTGCAGCTCGCTGGCAAGGGCTTCACGCTCCCGCGCCACCGCGAGCCGTACGGCGGCGCCGCGACCCGACTCGAGCGCAGCGACCACGTCCTCGGTCTGTCGCACGCGCTCCTGCCAGCCTGCGGTGATGCGCCCGACGGCGACGGCTCCCACGGTCCAGAACAGGATGATCCACTCGTCGTCCCCACCCGCGGCCTCGGAGCTCGGGCCCGAGACCCACTCCATCGCCACCGTTCCCGATGCGCCGATCACCCAGCCGAGGATCCACCACCAGCGACGGCACCACGCGCCGACGCCGTACAACATGACGGTGAGCAGCGCGACGCCGGTGACCGTCGCAGGGACCGGCGTGAGGAAGGCGCTCAGCACGACTCCGGCGGCCGCCGAGGCGGCGGTCGCCGCGATCGGGTGACTCCGACGCGCAACCAGCGGGGCCGCCACCGCCAGCGCGGCCAGGGCGTTGGCCCACGCGGGGCCGCGTGCGTCCGAGCTGACCGTTGTCTCGACCGCCATCGCGATGCCCAGACCCGCGGGAACCAGCACGTCGAGCACGGTCGGTCCGAGTGCTGGGCGCGCTGGGACCGCCGACGGGGTCGGGGGCGGTGCGTCGGAGGCACGCATGGAGCCGAGCGCGTCCCGCAGACGGTCGAGGACGGAACGCGCTTCACTCTCGATGGCCGCCAAGGCGGTGACGTCCGCCGCCCGCCGCGCTCCCTCGGCGCGGATCGCGATCGCCGCGATCTGCTCGGCGATCCCGGCGTGGACCTCTGCGATGACCCTGCTCTGCTCGTCGAGCCGGGCCGCCGCCACGTCGATTCGTTCGAGCTCCTCCAGCTCAGCCTGCAGTCGCCGCAACCGGCGTACCTGACGCGCTCGCCTGGTCACCGCCGCCCCGGCTGCCGCAGGCCCACCGACGACGACGAGGAAGAAGACCATGTCGTCGATCCAGTGGTAGAGGTCGCCACGAGCCTGATTGACCGCGACGAGGATCGCGGCGGCTCCGACAACGCCGGCCACGGACCATCTCCTTGGCAGCCAAGCGCCGGCTGCGTACCCGCCGATGACCGGCAGCAGCACCATCAACGGGCCGCCGACGTACCAGTCCCACCCGCGGGCCACCGCGGCAACGGGTGCCAGAACTGCCGTCAACAGGAGCGCGATCGCGACAGCCGAGCGGGGCATGCATCGAGACTAGAGGCCGAGAAGTCGTCGCACGTCACTCTCGAGAGGGACGCACTCCGCCCGACGGATCGCCATCGTTGGAGCATGAAATCTCGACACATCGCACTGGTGGCCGCGGTCGCCGCCGCCAGCACCTGGACGGCCAAGGCTGTCGCCATCGGAATCGCCGGCGGTCTCGGCAAGAGCGCGCTCGAAGGGCCGTTCTTCTTCGCCGGTCTCGTCTTCTTCGTCGTTGCGGTCGTCGCCCTCGGCGTCGCCGTCACCGGCCGCGCAAACATCTGGCTGCGCCTCGCTGCGGGGGTGTGTGCCTTCGTCGTGGGGATCGCCGCCACTCTCGTCGTCGACGCGACAGTCGCAGCCTTGGCGTCGTCGGCCCCGGACCGGCACTGGGTGTGGGCTGAGCTCAACCTGTGGGTCGTCGCGCTCGTCGCGCTGGCTGTCGCCGTTGCCCTCAACCGCCAGCGCTTGACGCGAACCTCACTGGCGTGATGGACACGGTGCACCGGCGTCTGTCATCTCGCAGTCGCGTACGCCTCCGCGAGCCAGGCGCGTGCGGCAAAGCGATGGACAGCACTGCGGGAGCGTCGTTGTCGACGTACTGTCCCGGGCGCCAGACGTAGGCGAAGCCCCTGCGGTGCCGGAAGGCGACCTGGCTCCTGGTCACGACGACGGACACGCCACCGACGGCCTTCGAGCCGTCGACCGCCAACCAGGTCGGGTCGACGTCACCGAGCCGCCAGCTCAGCGTCCGCCAGGCGTCACGCACCACACTCCTGGCACCCACGACCGTCAAGCCGTCGAAGCCCTGGAGCGCCCTCATCGCGGTCACCACGGAGTCGGGGCTGCCGGCCACCGGCAAGGTGACGGTGACCTACGGGTCGACCACGACGACGGTCACCCTGGTCCTCGGTGTCGCCATCGTCCCGGTCAACGGGCTCAAGGCCGGTACGTACACGCTCACGAGCAGCTACCAGGGCAACGCGACCACCGAGGGCTCCTCGGCGAACGCGCAGGTGGTCGTCAAGAAGTGAGCACCTGCGGTCGTGTCGGCGCTGGCGGCTAACGTCGCGCGCATGGCGATCGAGCTTCCCGAGCTCCTCGTGGCCGACCCCGCTGGACTGCGGGCGTGGCTCGAGGAGCACCACGCGACGTCGCCCGGCGTACGCCTGGTGCTGACCAAGAAGGGCGGCGCGGACACCACCGTGACCTGGGCGAGCGCCGTCGAGGAGCTGCTGTGCTTCGGCTGGATCGACGGGCAGGCAGGCAAGCGCGACGAGGGCAGCTACACCGTGCGCGTCACGCCGCGACGCCCCAAGGGCGCGTGGTCCCTGCGCAACGTCGCGCTGGTCGCGAAGCTCGAGGAGCAGGGCCGGATGACCGAAGCGGGCCGGGCCGCCGTCGAGGCCGCTCGCGCCGACGGCCGCTGGGACGCGGCGTACGCCGGGCCGGCGACCCGGCAGGCACCCGACGACCTCGCCGCGGCGATCGCGGCGGAGCCCGACGCCCAGGCCATGTACGACGTGCTCACGAGCGCCAACCGGTTCGCGGTGATCCACCGTGTCGAGAGCATGAAGCGCGCGGAGAGCCGGGCCCGCAAGATCGCCGAGATGGTCGCCATGCTGGCGCGTGGCGAGACGCCGCACCCGCAGAAGGCCGGTCACCCTCGACCGGCGCTCGGCGACGCCCACTAAGGTCGGTCCATGACCAAGTGGGAGTACCTGACGGCGCCGATCCTGACGCACGCTGCGAAGCAGATCCTCGACAACTTCGGCTCCGACGGGTGGGAGCTGGTGCAGATCGCGCCGGGCATGAACCCGGAGAACCTGGTCGGTTACTTCAAGCGTCCCCTGGAGGGCTGAGAGATGACGTCCCCTGAAGACAAGCTGGCCGAGCTCGGCATCACCGTCCCCGACGTGGTGCCGCCGGTGGCGGTCTACCAGCCCGCCGTGCGTGACGGCGACCGCGTGTTCACGTCCGGTCAGCTGCCCATGAAGGACGGCCAGCTGATGACGCCGGGCAAGGTCGGCGGGGCCGTGTCGGAGGAAGACGGGTACGCCGCCGCCCGGCAGTGCGCCCTCAACGCCCTGGCCGCCATCAAGACGCAGGTCGGTGAGCTCTCCGACATCAAGCGCATCGTCAAGGTCGTCGTCTTCGTCGCCTCCACTCCCGACTTCACGGGGCAGCCCAAGATCGCCAACGGCGCCTCGGAGTTCCTCGGTGAGGTGTTCGGCGACGCCGGCGTGCACGCCCGGTCGGCGGTGGGGGTCGCAGCGCTGCCGCTCGACGCGCCCGTCGAGGTCGAGCTGATCGTCGCCGTTTGACGTCCCGTCCCGTGCGCCCGCCGCTGCCGCCGGGTCTGGTCGCCAAGGCGCGTGAGTACGCCGCCGGGCGGCGGGAGCCCGCCGAGCCGCGGGACGCCGCGACCGTGGTGCTCCTACGGCCCGGCCAGGACGGGCCGCAGGTCTACCTCTTGCGCCGGCAGACCTCGATGGCCTTCGCCGGCGGCATGTGCGTCTTTCCCGGGGGCGGTGTCGACGCTCGTGACTTCGACGCCTCGGTGGCCTGGGCGGGACCGTCTCGCGACGAGTGGGCGCAGCGGCTCGGCGCCGACGCGTCGATGGCCGGCGCCCTCGTCTGTGCCGCGGTGCGCGAGACCTTCGAGGAGTCCGGCGTGCTGCTCGCCGGGCCGTCGCCAGACGCGGTCGTCGCCGACACCACCGGTGACGACTGGGAGGCCGACCGGGTCGCCCTGGAGTCGCGCGAGCTGTCGCTGACCGACTTCCTCGCCGGACGGGGCCTCGTCCTGCGCACCGACCTCCTCGGGGCGTGGAGCGCCTGGACGACGCCGGAGTTCGAGCCGCGGCGGTTCCGCACCTGGTTCTTCGTGGCCGAGCTCCCTGCCGGGCAACGCACCCGCGACGTGTCGAGCGAGTCCGACGAAGTCACCTGGCTGACCCCCGACCGGGCCTTGGACCTCAGCGACGCCGGCACCATCGGGTTGATGCCACCGACGTACCTCACCCTCCTCGACCTCTCGACCCACCCCGAGCCCCGAGCCGTGCTCGACTCCTCCCACGACCGGGTGGTCGAGATGTTCATGCCGACGCTGGTCGACGGGGAGGCGCCGTACCTCTCGACGCCGCCGGAGTACGACGCCCGCCTGGCGGCCCGGCAGCAAGCATGACCAGCACGAGCGGGGACGCCTGGACCGGGGGCACGTTCGGCACGGTCGCCACCTGCGTGCTCGCCGACAACGCCGGCCCGATGACGCTCGACGGCACCAACACCTGGGTGCTGCGCGCGCCCGGCCCCGTCGATGCAGTGCGTTCGGTCGTGGTCGACCCCGGCCCGTCGTCGGAGGCCCACCTGGCTGCGGTCGCCGAGGCGGCCGGTGGCCCCGGGCACGTGGCCACGGTACTGCTGACCCACCACCACCTCGACCACTCCGAGGGGGCGCGACGCTTCGCCGAGCTCGTCGGCTGCGGCGTGCGGGCCCTCGACCCGGCGTACCGGCTCGGCACCGAGGGTCTTCACGACGGCGACGTGGTCGCGGTCGACGGCCTGGAGCTGGCGGTGGTGGGGACGCCGGGGCACACCGCCGACTCGTTGTCGTTCGTGGTGCGCGCCGACGCCCCGGACCGCGCGGTGCTCACCGGCGACACGGTCCTCGGCCGCGGCACCACCGTGGTCGCCCACCCCGACGGCAAGCTCGGCGCCTACCTCGACTCCCTCGACCGTCTCCACGCGCTGGCCGAGGCCCACGAGGTCGACGTGGTCTGGCCGGGCCACGGCCCGGTGCTGGGCGACGCCCTCGCCGTCCTCGACCACTACCTCGCGCACCGCCGTCAGCGGCTCGAGCAGGTGCGCGAGGCGCTCCGCACGCTCGACGTCCCGGCAGATCCCGCCCACCACCCGGAGGACCTGCCGCGCGCCGTCGTCGAGCTCGTGTACGCCGACGTCGACCCGGTCCTCTGGGGCGCCGCCGAGCTGTCGGTCCGAGCCCAGCTCGACTACCTGCGTGGTTGAGTTGGCTCCCCGGGCCTTTCGAGTTGGCCCTCCGGGCCTTTCGAGTTGGCCCTCCGGGCCCCGTCCGCTGGCACTTGTCCCGGCCTAGATCAGCCGACGAGGAGCTGGCGCAGCTGACGGGTCCAGGCGTTGGCCGCCGCCTCCGAGAAGGAGGCCTTCGTGAGCACGATGATCGTCCACCCCCGGGCGCGAAGCCAGGCTCGCCTCGCGGCGTCCCGGGCTCGGTCCTCTGTCGAGCTGTGGTGGGCCTCGCCGTCGTACTCGATCGCGATCCGGGCTCTTGGATAGGCCAGGTCCAGACGGTACGTCGCGACGCCGTCGACCAGCACCCAGTGCTGCGGGACCGGCGCGGGGAGGTTTCGGTCGATGATCTCGAGCCGGGCCCACGACTCGCCCGACGACTCCGAGCGCGCGTCGACGAGACCGGCGAGCTCGCGCGCCTGCACCACCCCGCGACGTCGGAAGTAGCGGACCAGCAGCCGGTTGAGGTCGGCGGCGTCGAAGCCGTGCAGACGGGCCAGGGCGTCGGCAGCCGCCAACGCCTCCCGGCGCGGCAGCGCGCACAGGAGGTCCGCCGCCGTCCTCAGCGGCGTCGTGACCCGGACGCCGCCGACGGTCATCATGTCCTCCGGCCGCAGGTCCCGGGTGCGGCCGAGGACCTCGACGCGCTGCGTCGGCTCGCGCCCGGGAAGCACGCAGCTCTCGATCGGAGGCATCGCGTCGAGCTCGGCGTACCGCAGGCAGTCGACCCCGTGGATCCACGCCCTGACCAGCTCGCTGAGCTCGACGGACGCGGCGAGGTAGACGCCCCGAAGGGGACGCCGCACCTCGCGCATGGCGACCGCGCGCCTCAGCTGCTTGCGGGTCAGCCCGGAGGTCGCGGCCGTGAAGGGTGTCGAGGGCAGCGCGTACATGCCCTGCTTCTGACCCCGGCGGAGCGGTTCTACACCGTGACGTCTGCGGCCTGTGGACAACAGTGCCGCGAGGGCCAAGTCGAGGGGCCGCGAGGGCCAAGTCGAGGGGCCGCGAGGGCCAAGTCAGCGAGCTCGGCGGGCCAGTCTCTCGACGTCCATGATCACGACGGACCGCGGCTCCAGCCGCAGCCAGCCGCGCGAGGCGAAGTCGGCCAGCGCCTTGTTGACGGTCTCGCGAGAGGCGCCGACGAGCTGGGCGAGCTCTTCCTGGGTGAGGTCGTGGTGCACGTGCACCCCGTCGTCGGCGGTGCGGCCGAAGCGGTCGGCTAGGTCGAGCAGGGCCTTGGCGACCCGGCCGGGCACGTCGGAGAAGACCAGGTCGGCGTTGACGTCGTTGGCCTTGCGGAGCCGACCGGCGATCTGGGCGAGCAGCCCGCGCGCGACGGTGGGGCGGCCCTCGAGCCAGCGCAAGAGGTCCTCGTGGGAGAGCGAGGCGAAGACGGTGTCGGTGACGGCGGTGACGGTCGCCGACCGGGGGCCGGGGTCGAAGAGCGAGAGCTCGCCGAACATCTGACCGGGACCGAGGATCGCCAGGAGGTTCTCACGGCCGTCGGAGGAGGTGCGGCCGAGCTTCACCTTGCCCTCGGTGACGATGTAGAGCTTGTCTCCGGAGTCGCCCTCGTGGAAGAGCACCTCGCCGCGGCGCAGCCTGGCCTCGCCCATCGAGGCGCCAAGCGCGGTCGCGGCCTCGTCGTCGAGGGCGCTGAAGAGCGTCGCCTGACGGAGAACGGTGGTGTCCACGCCGGATCCTCCACATCTTCGATGATCGTCGCGCTGATCTTAGCCAGTGGTTTGGATCACAGGTCACCGGACTTCGTTCCTGGCGACGAGGGGGTACGTCGGGGGCGGCCCGTACGCTGGCACCGTGCCCAGGAAAGCCGCCCAGACTGCCCCCAAGAAGGCAGCACCGGCACCCGTCGCACCCCCCACGACCCTCGTGCGCCGGGCCCGCAAGATCGACCGCGTCCTGGGGGAGACCTACCCCGACGCCAGGTGCGAGCTCGACTTCGACGACGCCTTCCAGCTCCTGGTCGTCACCGTGCTGAGCGCGCAGACGACCGACAAGCGGGTCAACGCGGTCCGTCCGACCCTGTTCTCGGCGTACCCCACCCCCGCCGCGCTGGCGGCCGCCGACCGCGCCTCGCTCGAGGGCATCATCGGCCCGCTCGGTTTCTTCCGGGCCAAGACCGAGGCGCTGCTCAAGCTGAGCGCCGCGCTGGTCGAGCGCTACGACGGCGAGGTGCCGCGCACCCTCGACCAGCTGGTCACCCTGCCGGGAGTCGGCCGCAAGACCGCCAACGTGGTGCTGGGCAACGCCTTCGGCATCCCCGGCATCACCGTCGACACGCACTTCGGCCGGTTGAGCCGACGGTTCGGCTTCACCGACGAGACCGACCCGGTCAAGGCCGAGCACGCCGTGGGGGCGTTGTTCCCCAAGAAGGACTGGGTCATGCTCAGCCACCACCTGATCTGGCACGGCCGCCGCTGCTGCCACGCCCAGAAGCCCGCGTGCGGTGCCTGCCCGGTGGCACGGTGGTGCCCGGCGTACGGCGAGGGGCCGACCGACCCGGTCGAGGCCGCCAAGCTGCTGCGCACGGAGGGCCGCGCGTGAGAGCAGTCGTCGCGGCGGTGGCGACGGGGAGCCTGCTGCTCTCCGGGTGCACGATGACCGGCGACCGGCAGCCGCTGCCCGACCTCGCGCTGCCCGAGGTCGACGGCGACAAGACGGTCGGGCTGCGCAGCCTCGAGGGTCCGATGCTGGTCAACCTCTGGGCCTCGTGGTGCACGAGCTGCCGGCACGAGATGCCGCTCCTCGAGCAGTTCCACCAGAAGCACGGCGACGAGGTCGCCGTGGTCGGCATCGACTTCCAGGAGACCAATCTCGGCAGCGCGGAGGACCTCGTCGCCGAGACCGGGGTGACCTACCGGCTGCTGCTCGACGAGGTCGGCGACCTCAACGGCGCCGAGCCCCTGCCCCACGTCCAGGCGCTCCCCATCCAGGTGTACGTCGACGAGGACGGCGAGGTCGCCTACATCGCCTACCAGGCGTTCGAGTCCGTCGACGAGATCGAGGCGTCCGTCAACGAGCACCTCGGGACCGACCTGTGAGCGAGCCGGCCGCAGTGCCCGGGCTGCCCGGCTGGCTGCGGCCGGTCGCCGACGGGGCGGCCGGGATCTCGGCGGGTGAGCTGTCCCGCTTCGTGCCGCCGCCCGGCAGTGACGCGCGCCGTGGCGCCGTCCTGATGCTCTTCGGCGGTGAGACCCGGGAGGAGGGCTACCTCCTGCTCACCGAGCGCGCCCACCACATGCGGTCCCACCCCGGCCAGGTGTCGTTCCCCGGCGGTTCGGTCGACGGCGACGAGACCCACGTGGAGGCCGCCCTGCGTGAGGCGTGGGAGGAGACCGGTCTCGACCCGACCGGCGTCCACGTGTTCGCCGAGCTGCCCGAGCTGTGGCTGCCGCCCAGCAACTTCGCGGTGACCACGGTGCTCGGCTGGTGGCACGAGCCGACCCCCGTCGACGTGGTCGACCCGGACGAGGTGCACGCCGTGATCGTCGCGCCGATCGAGGAGCTGCTCGATCCCGCCCACCGCTTCACGGTCCGCTCGCCGCGCGGCGAGTGGACCACGCCCGCCTTCATGATCGGACCCGACAAGGACGTCGTCCTCTGGGGCTTCACTGCCGGGATCATCACCCGCCTCTTCGACTTCCTGGGCTGGACCAGGCAGTGGGACGCCAGCGAGGTGCGTGACGTCCCGGCCTACATGCTGCAAGGTGTGGACCGCCCCCTGCCGCCGCCCCGTCCCGCCCCCGAGACCTGACCCGCGCACACCCGAGGACCCGAATGAACCTCTTGGACTGGTTGCTGGTCCTGGTGGTTCTCGCCTACGCGTTGTCGGGCTACTGGCAAGGTTTCGTGACGGGCGCGTTCGCGACCGCCGGCCTGCTGCTGGGCGGCCTGTTCGGCATCTGGCTGGCGCCGCTGGCGCTGGGTGACGCAGACCCGTCGCTGTGGGTCTCTCTCGGTGCGCTGTTCATCGTGATCGTCTCGGCGAGCATCGGCCAGGCGCTCCTGCAGTACGCCGGCGCGCGCATCCGCGACTCGATCACCTGGCAGCCGATCCGGGCCGTCGACGCGGTGGGCGGCGCGGTGCTGAGCGCTCTCGCGGTGCTGCTGGTGGCCTGGGCCCTGGGGGTGGCGATCTCGGGCTCGCGGCTGGGCGGCGTGACCCCGTTGGTGCGCGAGTCCGCCGTGCTGGCCCGGGTGGACGCCTCCCTGCCCAACGGCTCGGCCCAGCTGCTGCGGGCGTTCGACAACGTGGTCGGGACGACGTTCTTCCCCCGCTACCTCGAGCCGTTCGCGCCCGAGCGGATCGTCGAGGTCTCGCCCGGCCCGCAGCGCCTGCTCACCGACCCCGACGTCGAGGCCGCGGAGGCCAGCGTGCTCAAGGTGCGCAGCACCAACAGCTGCGGGCGCGGGGTCGAGGGCAGCGGCTTCCTCTACGCCGACGACCGGCTCCTCACCAATGCCCACGTCGTCGCGGGTGTCGACCGGCCGGAGGTGATCATCGACGACAGCACCGTCGAGGCGCGCGTGGTCCTCTACGACTCCCAGCTGGACGTGGCCGTGCTCGCCCTCGACGACGGGGATCGGCCGGTGCTGCGCATCGACCGCGAGACCGCCGAGCCCAAGCAGGGGTTGGCGATCCTCGGCTACCCCCAGGACGGGCCCTACGACGTCGGGACCGGCCGGATCCGGTCGGTGCAGCGGCTGCGCTCGCCCGACATCTACGGCGACGGCTCGGTGCTGCGCGAGGTCTACTCGCTGCGCGGTGAGATCCGCCCCGGCAACTCGGGTGGGCCGGTCGTGTCGTCGGGCGGCGACGTGCTCGGCATGGTGTTCGCGGCGTCCGTGACCGACGCCGAGACCGGCTACGCCCTCACGTCCGACCAGATCGCGGAGAGCGCCGCGATCGGGCTGACCAGCAGCGACCCGGTCGACACCGGCGAGTGCGTGTCCTGACGCGTCAGCCGCGCTTGCTCAGCGCCCGCTTGGTCTCCTGCGCCTGCTCGATGGCGCGCTCCGGCGGGCGCACCTGCCGGACCTTGCGGTAGCCGACGAACCCGAGCAGGGCGGCGACCAGGAGGTAGAAGCCGAAGACGATGAGGAAGGCCCAGTGCAGGTCGAGGCCGGAGCCGTTCCAGTGGATGAAGAAGGCCAGGGCGATCGAGAACATGATGATCGCCAGCAGGACGAGGAAGCCCGCCGCGGCGAAGAGCCCGAGACCGGCGCCGCCGGCCTTGACGCTGATCTTGAGCTCGGACTTGGCGAGCTGGATCTCCTTGTTGATCAGGGAGGAGATGTCACGGGTCGCGTCGGTGACGAGACGTCCGATCGTCGGATCGGTGTCCTTGACCGGTTCGATGGGCATGCTCGTCCTTCCTGCGCCTGGCGGGCCAGTTCGACCAGGCCGACCCTACCGTCGTACCCACCAGGGACAGGCTCGCACCCCAGGTGAGCCGGGCAAGCCGAAAAGAGGCGCCCTAGCAGCTGCGGCGCACCTCGGCGTCGCAGCGGTCGCGGCCCCCGCCCCCGAGGGCCGTGTCGCGGCCCGCACCACCGAGCAGCACGTCGTCGCGATTGGTGCCGACCAGGCGGTCACTGCCCGGGCCGCCGCGGGCGAGCGAGCGACGCTTGCCCTGCCGGACGATCATCCGCAGCGACAGCTCGACGACGTCACGGCCACCACCTGCCGACACAGAGGAGCGGTACGCCGCGACCCGGATCGTCTCGGGGCGGTTCGTGCCGCGCACCTGAGCGACCGTGGCGCTGACCTCGGCGACCTCGAACCCGCGCACCTGAGCGTTGACCTTGCGGTGGCGGTAGGTCGTCCGCAGCCGGGCGCGCAGATCGACCTCCGCCGTGTCCCAGACCGAGACCCGCAGCGTGTCGTCGCCGGGCCCACCCAGCACCCGGCCGCTCGGGAACAGCCGTCCCGAGTTGGACACCACGTCGTCGCCACCGCCGAGGTCGACACGTTGACGGCCCTCACCCAGCCAGAGGGTCTCGTCCACCGACGACCCGGTGAAGCGCAGCCGGCTCTTGCGGAACTCGTGGAGCTCGAACTCCTCGAACCCCGTCCACTGGAGGTACGCCGCGCCGTCGACCCACGACCGTCCCGCGCGGTTGTCGAACGTCACCCGCCCGGGTGCCACCGGCTCCGCGGGCGGGTCGACGAGGTCCAGCGAAGACGGCCGCAGCACGTCGACACCCGTGCCGCCGTCGAGCAGCCCGCCCGGAGCGGTGCCGGTGCCGGCGTACACGACCGAGTCGTCGCCGGGACCGAGGTCGACGACGTCGGGGTTGGGGTACCCGCGCGCACCGGTGATGAGCGAGTCGTCGCCGCCACCCAGCCGCAGCTCGTCGGCCTCGACGTCGCCGTCCGGTCCTCCCGAGGGGTCACCGGCGTTGACGAGCTCGCCCTCGGCGCCGCCGTGCACCACGTCCCGGCCGCTGCCAGGCAGGATCGTGAGCGAGCTGTAGGGGTGGGTCACCAGGTTGACGATCGTGTCGTCACCGGGGCCGCCGAACACGACGAACGTGGTCACGTCACCGACGGGACCAGGGGCTGCCGGACCGTCGACCAGGCAGATCACGTCGCTCCCGCCGAGGGCGTCGACCCCTCCGGTCGAACCACGGGGCACGACGATCACGTCGTCGCCCTCTGTGCCGCGGACCGAGGTGTTGGCGACGGCGGTGATCGTGGCCTCACTGCCGAGACAGACCTCAACGGCACCGGACGCGGGCGGCGGCACGAGCATGCCGAGGACAAGGCCCGACAGGATCAGCGCCCGGGTCCCCCCGGACCGTGTGTGGGCCACGGAGCGAGGGTAGTGGGCTCAGGGCGGCTCAGTCGTCCGACGCCCCCGTGCCTTCCTTCTGCTTGATCAGGTCCATCACCGTCGAGTCGGCAAGGGTGGTGACGTCGCCGACCTCGCGGTGCTCGGCGACGTCGCGCAGGAGGCGTCGCATGATCTTGCCCGACCGCGTCTTGGGCAGCTCGGGCACGATCATGATCTGCCGCGGCTTGGCGATCGCGCCGATCTCCTTGGCGACGTGCTGGCGCAGCTCCTGGACGAGCTCCTCGCCCTCGCCCTCCTCGTCCGCCTCCTCGACGGCGGACTCGCGCAGGATCACGAACGCGACGACGGCCTGACCGGTCATGTCGTCGGTGGCGCCCACGACGGCCGCCTCGGCGACCTTGGGGTGCGAGACAAGGGCCGACTCGATCTCGGTCGTGGACAGGCGGTGGCCCGAGACGTTCATGACGTCGTCCACGCGGCCGAGCATCCAGAGGTCGCCGTCGTCGTCCTTCTTGGCGCCGTCGCCGGCGAAGTAGAAGCCCTGTTCGGCGTACTTGGCCCAGTAGGTCTCCTTGAACCTCTCGTCGTCGCCCCACAGCGTGCGGAGCATCGCCGGCCACGGCTCGGTGAGCACGAGGTAGCCGCCCGACCCGTTGGGCACCGACTCGCCCGCCTCGGTCACCACGTCGGCCGAGACGCCCGGCAGCGCCTTCATCGCCGACCCCGGCTTTCCGGCGGTCACGCCCGGCAGCGGTGAGATCATGATCTGGCCGGTCTCGGTCTGCCACCAGGTGTCGACGACGGGGACCTTCCCTGCGCCGATCGTCTCGCGGTACCAGATGTAGGCCTCCGGGTTGATCGGCTCGCCCACCGAGCCCAGCACGCGGATCGACGACAGGTCGAACTTCCCGGGGTGCTCGTCGCCCCACTTCATGAACGTCCGGATCGCGGTCGGCGCGGTGTAGAAGATGGTGACGCCGTACTTCTCGACGATCTCCCACCAGCGGCCCTTGTGCGGGCTGTCGGGCGTGCCTTCGTACATCACCTGCGTCGCGCCGTTGGCCAGCGGCCCGTAGACCAGGTAGGAGTGCCCCGTCACCCACCCCACGTCGGCGGTGCACCAGTAGACGTCGGTCCCGGGCTTGAGGTCGAAGACGCTCCAGTGGGTGTAGGCCGTGCCCGTGAGGTAGCCGCCGGTCGTGTGCAGGATGCCCTTGGGCTTGCCGGTGGTCCCCGAGGTGTACATGACGTACAGCGGGTGCTCGCTGTCGTGCTGCTCGGCCTCGTGCTCGGAGGACGCGGAGGCGACGACGTCGTGCCACCACACGTCGCGGTCGTCGTCCCAGCCCGACTCGCCCAGGTCCTGGCCGGTACGCCGGACCACGAGCACCTTCTCGACGGTCTGCCCGTTCTCCGCGGCCTTCTCGCAGGCTTCGTCGACGGCGGGCTTGAGCGCCGAGGGGTTGCCGCGGCGGTAGCCGCCGTCGGCGGTGACGACGACCTTGGCCTGGCAGTCGGCGATGCGCGTGGCCAGCGCGTCGGCCGAGAAGCCTCCGAAGACCACGGTGTGCGGCGCGCCGAGCCGCGCGCACGCAAGCATGGCGACCACGGTCTCCGGGATCATCGGCATGTAGATCGCGACCCGGTCGCCCTTGCGCACCCCGAGCTCGGTGAGCGCGTTGGCGGCCCGGCACACCTCGTCCTTGAGGTCGGCGTAGGTCAGGTCGCGGGTGTCACCCTCCGGCTCACCCACCCAGTGCAGCGCGACCTTGTCGCCGTCGCCGGCGGCGACGTGCCGGTCGACGCAGTTGACCGCGGCGTTGAGGGTGCCGCCCACGAACCACTTCGCGAAGGGCGGGTCGGACCAGTCGAGCACCTCGTCCCACTTCTGGCCCCAGTCGAGACGCTCGGCCGCCTCGGCCCAGAACGCCAGCCGGTCGGCCGCCGCCCGGTCGTAGGCCTCGGCCTTGACGTTGGCGTCGGCCGCGAGCTCGGCCGGGGGCTCGAACCTCCGGTTCTCGCTCATCAGGTTGGAGAGGGTCTCGCTGTCAGGCATGCGTGCTCCTGGGGGCGTACGACTCGAGGACGGGCTGTCCTTCGAACCTATCGCGGCCAGGTTGTCCGAAGGTTGCCCGTATGGGGGCCACGCTAGCCCGACCGAACGGCCGCTCCTCCCTCCCCAAGGGGGTGCGGCCCTGGCTCGCGCGACCGCTGGCTCCGGTTTTGCCGGCGATCGCAGCCGAATGGCGGATTCTTTACAGAAACTGATCTAGACCAGCACGCAGAGCGTTCGGCGGCAAACCTATAGTTGACCCGCCGACAGGCAGTTGAGAGCGCCGGGGGGCTAACTCCAACAGATCGTCGTCGTGGTGAGGCTCGAACTCACCGCGGCGGCGATTCTCATTTCGGCCGGTGGTCGAGGAGGTTGCGCAGCAACCAAAGTCACGAGACCCGGTGCGTCGCCCGCCCGTCTCACCTGAAGTCGATCAGCAGCACGTCGCTGTCGCCGCCGTCGGTCGGCGGCCCCGACTCCTCGAGGTCGTCGCCGTCGGTTCGTCCGGCCAGCCGGTCCACGACCGGCGCGCGGAAGCAGTGCGTGACGTAGGGCAGCTGCATGCCGTCGTACCCCCGCCCGAAGTCGTCGTAGAACTCGAGGACCGCCGCCAGCTTCGCCTCGCGCTCGTCGTCGGGCAACGTCGACACGTTGGACCGGGACAGCACCAGGTCGACGAGGGAGTCGCGGTTGATCTCCTGCCAGTGCTTGAACGTCTTGTGCTCCGTGGGTTCGAAGCAGCCGGAGTCCGCGATCACCCCGGCCGGCTCGGAGAGCTGCTCCTGGGTGCCGATGAGGTCGCCGAGCCGGCGTACCCAGGGGATCCTGTCGTCGCGGTGGTTCCAGACGAGGGCGAGGGCGCCGCCCGGCTTGAGCACCCGGGCGATCTCGGGCAGCGCGACCTCGTGGTCGAACCAGTGGAACGCCTGCGCCGCGATCACGACATCGACCGAGCGGTCGCCGGCAGGGAGGTCCTCCGCCGAGGCCAGGGCGGTCCGCGCGCCTCTCACGTTGGCCTCCAGGCGTTCCAGCATCTGCTCGTCGGGCTCGGTCGCCAAGACGTCGTGCCCCTGCGCGACCAGCTCGGCCGTCAGCTTTCCGGTGCCGGCACCGAGCTCCAGCACGGTCGCCGCCTCGCGACCGACCAGCCAGCGCACCGCGTCGGCGGGGTAGGTGGGCCGGCCGCGTTCGTACGCCGCCGCCACGGCACCGAACGAATTCGCCCAGCGCTGACCCTGGGTCGGCTCCTGCTCGTCCATGACCTCGCACGCTACCTGTCGATCGGACGTCGTCCGATCAGTCCGCCTAACCTGTGCCGGTGACCTCACGACCTGACGGCCCGCTCGGCCGCCTCGCCGCCCTCGAGGGCGTCGGGTCGGGGTACGCCGCCGCGCGCGACGGGATCGACGTGGTCCTGCGTGACCGCGGGCTCCGCCGGACCACCCCGGGGACGACCGCGGAGTCGCTGCTGCGGGGCGCGCACGCGAACGCGGTGCTGGCCGGGTCGGCCTCCACGCTGGAGGAGGTGCGGTCCGGCGCCGGTGACGCGGTCGCGCAGGACGCCCTCAGGGTCTCGACCCACCTGCTCTCGCTCGCGCCGATGCTGCGCAGGCAGCCGCTCCAGGCGCTGGCCCGGCTGCACGCGCTGGCCGCGGCGACCGGCGCCGTCGAGCTTGCGGGACGCCCGGCCGACGCGGCCGGCGCCGAGCGCCTGCAGTCGCTCGGCTCCCTGCTCGCGGACCCTGCTGCGGGCCCGGCGCTCCTCGTCGCCGCCGTGGTGCACGCCGAGCTCGCGACGTCGGGGGCGTTCGGCAGCCACGAGGGGATCGTGGCGCGGTCCGCCGAGCGGCTGGTGCTCGTGGCGCGAGGCGTGGACGAGAAGTCGCTGGTCGTCCCGGAGGCCGCGCACCTGTCGCTGCGGGCGGCGTACGAGTCGAACCTGCGCGGCTACCGCGACGGCGGGCCGGCCGGGGTGCATGCGTGGCTGCTCTACACGGCGGAGGCCTACACGTTGAGCGCCGAGCTCAGCCCGGTGCTGTCCGGGAGCGGACATGCGGACGGCATCCGATTCGCAGGGGATCCGGATGCCGCCGCTGACACGTGACGCCGATGGCTACCAGGCGTGCATCTCTCAAGTTGTGGCCCCGGGAGCTTCCCGTTGACCAGCGCCCTGTAGGAAGGGTGGATCGCCGCGTGGGTACCCGGCTCACGTGCTCGCTCTTCACTTCTTGCTCTCGTTTGTACGCCGATCCAGGGGCACCTTCAAGGGTTGACTTCGCCCGCCGGGTGTGGGTCCGCGTGTCGTGTCCGCAGACCGGTCACGTGGTGGGGCGGCGCCGGCGTACACCGGCCCACACGACCCCACCCACCGCGACCGCGCCACCCACGGCGAGGGCGGTCAGTGTCGGCCGCGAGGGCAGCGTGACCCGAGACCTGAGGGCCACCGGCTTGCTGAAGACCAGGATCGGCCACCCCCGGGACACCGCGACCTTGCGCAGCTCCTTGTCGGGGTTGACCGCGTGTGGGTGGCCGACCACCTCGAGCATGTGCACGTCGGTGATGGAGTCGCTGTAGGCGTAGGAGTCGTCGAGGTCGTACCCCGTCTCCTCGGCAAGCGCGACGATCGCGCGTGCCTTCTCCTCGGCGTAGGCGTAGTAGTCGATCTCGCCGGTGTAGCGGCCGTCGACGATCTCCAGCCGGGTCGCGATGACCAGGTCGGCACCGAGCATGTCTGCGATGGGTCCGACGACCTCGGCGCCGGACGCCGAGACGACGACGACGTTGCGGCCCGCGAGCTTGTGTTCCTCGATGAGCGAGACCGCCTCGTCGAAGACCAGGGGGTCGACGATGTTGTGGAGGGTGTCGGCGACGATCTCGCGCACGGTCGCGACGTCCCAGCCGGCGACCAGCTGCGACATGAACTGCCGCATCTTCTCCATCTGGTCGTGGTCGGCGCCGCCGACGAAGAAGACGAACTGCGCGTACGCCGAGCGCAGCAACGCCCCGCGGGAGATGAGGCCGCCGGCCTGGAAGGGCTTGCTGAAGGCCAACGAGCTCGACTTGGCGATGATCGTCTTGTCGAGGTCGAAGAAGGCCGCGCCCGTCGTGGTCCTCAGCTGATCGTCCGCGGCCACGCCCGCCATCGTAGGAGAGCGAGGGTGCTGCTGCGGGGACGCAGTGGCGAGGCGGCCCGCTCCGCGTCCACAAGAGGGCCGGTCGCCGAGTCGTCCACAGTCGCGCCGACGGTGGCTCCTGGATGAGGGCGAGCTGCGACAGCGTGCCGTCATGGGCACTCCGCTGGTCGTCACCACCGACCCTTCGCTGTCCGACTCCGTCCTGCGGCTGGCCGCCGCTGCCGGAGTCGGCACCGAGGTCTGCGAGGGCGTCGCGCAGGCCCTGGCGCGGTGGTCGGCCGCGTCGGTGGTCCTGGTCGGCGCCGACCTGGCGCCGGCGCTGGCCGCGTTGCGCCCTCCCCGGCGCGACGCCGTGCACGTGCTGGTCCGCGACACGGCGCCGCCCAGCGACCTCTTCGGGCTGGCGCTCACCCTCGGCGCCGAGTCGGTGGCCGAGCTGCCGCGCTCGGAGGCCTGGCTGGTGGAGCTGCTCACCGACGCGGGTGACCACGCGCCGGCCCGCGGGCTGACCGTCGGGATCGTGGGCGGTTCGGGCGGGGCGGGAGCCACCACCTTCGCGTGCGCGCTCGGCCAGGTGGCCTCCCGCTCCGGCCACGCCCTCGTGCTCGACCTCGACCCGCACGGCCCGGGTCTCGATCGCGTCCTGGGGCTCGACCTCCAGGAGGGCATCCGCTGGGACGCCCTCCAGCAGACCACCGGCCGGCTCAGCTCGAGGTCGCTGCACGACGCGGTCCCGCGCCGCGCCGGTCTCGGGGTGCTCACCTGGGCGCCTGGCCAGGTCGGCAGCCTGCAGGCGTTCGCGGCCCGGGAGGCGATGTCGGCTGCCCGGCGCGGTCACGACGTCGTCGTGGTCGACCTGCCCCGCGCGGCCGACCCCGTCGTCGACGAGCTGGTGTCACGGTGCGACCTCCTGGTCGTGGTGACGGTCCCGACGATCACGGGGGTGTCGTCGGCGGCGCGGCAGGTCCGCCGGATGCGGCGCCTCGGGCCGGCGCGGTTGCTGGTCCGCGGTGACGGCCTACCCGTGGGAGAGATCGAGCGGGCCACCGGCGTCCCCGGGGCGTTGTGGATGCGCGACCAGCGGCGGCTCGCCGAGTCGATCGACCTGGGCCTCGGGCCGGTGCGCTCGTCACGCGGTCCGTTGGCGCTCGCGGCAGCGGAGGTGCTCGACCTGTTGGCGACCCCGGGCCTCGCGGCATGAGCGGCGCAGGCCGCTCACCGATGGGACCGGGCGACGTGCGCGACGCCGTCGAGTCGGTCCGCTTGCGGCTCAGCAGAGAGCCCGGTGAGCTGACCCCGGCCCGGGTCGCGATGGCCCTGCGGCAAGAGGGGCGGCCGGTCGGCGACGCCACTGTGCTGGCAGTCCTCGACGCGTTGCGCGGCGAGGTGGTGGGAGCGGGGCTGCTCGAGCCGCTGGTCACTGCGCCGGGCGTGACCGACGTGCTGGTCAACGGTCCCCATCACGTCTACGTCGACCGCGGCGACGGACTCGAGCGTGTCGACGTTGCCTTCGCCGACGACGATGCCGTACGCCGCCTGGCCCAACGTCTCGCCGCCGCCGGTGGGCGCCGGCTCGACGACGCCACCCCGTTCGTCGACGTGCGCCTGCGTGACGGCACCCGCCTGCACGCGGTCCTGGCCCCGGTCGCCCGACGCGGCACCTGCCTGTCGTTGCGAGTGCCCAGCCGCCGCTCATTCGGCATCGACGACCTGGTCGCGTCGGGATCGGTGCCGCAGTCGGGTGCCCGGCTGCTCAGGGACCTGGTGAAGGCACGTCTCGCGTTCCTGGTGAGCGGCGGCACCGGCTCGGGCAAGACCACGCTGCTCGCCACCCTGCTCGGTCTGGTCGATCCCGCCGAGCGGCTGGTGCTGGTGGAGGACTCGGCCGAGCTGGACCCCGACCACGCGCACGTGGTCACCCTCGAGGCGCGCCCGCCCAACGTGGAGTCCGCGGGGGAGGTGTCCGTCCGCGACCTGGTGCGTCAGGCCCTCCGGATGCGTCCTGACCGGCTCGTGGTGGGCGAGGTCCGGGGCGCCGAGGTGACCGATCTCCTCGCCGCGCTCAACACCGGCCACGAGGGCGGCTGCGGCACCGTCCACGCCAACTCGGCGGCCGACGTGCCCGCCAGGATCGAGGCGCTCGCGCTCGCAGCGGGGCTTCCACGGGCCGCTGCGCACAGCCAGTTCGCCGCCGCGCTCGACTGCGTCATCCACCTGGACCGGGGCCGGGACGGACAGCGGCGGCTGCGCGAGGTGGCGGTCCCGCTGCGTGGCGACGACGGCCTGGTGTCCATGCAGACCGCCGTGGTGTTCGAAGGCTCCCGGAGCAGAGCCGGGCCGGCGGCCGACGTCCTCGGCGTCCGGCTCGAACGGTGAGTCTCGCCGGACTGGCGGCGCTCGCCGCGGTGGCAGCGGTCTGGCTCGCTTGGCCGCCGCCGGCGACCGGGAGCGGACCGAGCCGGGGTTCGTCAGCTCGGTACGGCGCATCACGCGTGCGACGTCTGGCCTGTGGCGGTGCTGGCCTGCTGGCCGGGACGGCGCTCCTCCCGGGTGCTGCCGTGGTGCTCGCCGGCATCGGGCTCGCCGCGGGGTGGATCGGCACCGGCCTCTGGAGACGCCGCTCAGCCCGGTTGGCGATGGTCCTCGCCGCCGCGGAGGTCCGCGAGACCTGCGAGCTGTTGGGCGCCGAGCTGTCCGCCGGCCTGCCGCCGGGGTCGGCGTTGCAGCGCGCGGCCGAGTGTTGTGCGGCACTGCGCCCGGTGGCGGAGGCGTTCGCGCTCGGTGGCGACGTGCCCGGTGCGCTCAGGGCGGCGGCGACGGAGCCGGGCCGCCGTGACCTGGCGTTGCTGGCCGCAGGGTGGCAGGTCGCCCACCGCAGCGGTGCCGGGCTGGCCGACACCGTCGAGCGCGTCGCGGGACGCCTGCGCGCCGAGGAGCAGACCGCCCGGATGGTCGCCGGTGAGCTGGCGTCGGCGCGGGCCACTGCTCGACTGGTCGCTGCGCTGCCGGTCGCCGCGCTCACGCTCGGCGCCGGCACGGGTGGCTCGCCCTGGGAGTTCCTGTTGACGACGACACCCGGCCTCGCCTGCCTGGCAGGAGGTCTCAGCCTCGGTCTCGCCGGCCTCTGGTGGATCGAGGTCCTGACCGGGGACGCCACATGACCGCGTGGACCGTGCTCGCCTCCCTCACGGCGGCGTGCGCGGGCGCGCTGGCCGCGCCAGGGCCGGTCGGGCCACCCCGCCGCCCGTGGGTGGCCGACCCAGGCCGCGACGACGTCCGAACGCCGGAGCGGGGTCTGGCGCACGTTCTTGCCTGGCCGCTCAGCCTGGCAGCCGGCCTGGGTGCGACCGTGTTCCTCGGCGGTGGGGCAGGCCTGGTCGCCGGTCCCGTCGTCGTCGCCCTGTGCCTGCGCGCGGTCCGGCGCAGCGAGGACCCGCACGCTCGACGCCGACGCGAGGAGGCGGCGGCGCAGCTGCCGCACCTCGTGCTCCTGCTCGGGTCCGTGCTGCGCGGCGGCGCACCGCCCGAGTCGGCCGTGCTCGTCGTGGCCGCCGCGCTCCCCGGCGCGGCGGCCGAGCGCCTCGACGGGGTGCGAGCCAGGCTCGCCCTGGGGCTCGATCCCGTCTCCGTCTGGGAGGCACTCGGGGACGACCCGGTGCTGGCCCCGCTCGGCCGGACCCTCGCGAGGGCCAGCCGCTCGGGTGCTCCGGTCGCCGAGGCCGTCGAACGGCTCGCCCGGGATCTCGCCGATCGCCACCGAGCCGAGCGCGAGGACCGGGCCCGCGCGGTCGGCGTCCGGGCCGCGCTGCCGTTGGGCCTGTGCCTGCTGCCGTCCTTCCTGCTGCTGGGCATCGTGCCGCTGGTCGCCGGCCTGTTTGCCGAGGTGACGCGCTGAACGACGGCCCCGGCCACGTCCACAGGACCGGGCTGCGCGCGGCTCTCCACAGCGGGCCGCTCCGGGCAACGTCCGCGTCCGCGGACTGATCCAGGCTCGTCTCCAGGACGGGCGCCCGACCCGTCCGGACTGGGAGACACCATGCGTCATGGAGCTACTGATCGATCCCGACGGGTGCTCGACGAGCGGGGGATCACGACCGCGGAGTACGCCGTCGGCACGGCTGCCGGGGCCGGGTTGGCCGGGCTGCTCTACAAGATGCTCACCGGAGGTTTCGGCGACACGTTGCTGACCACGCTCTTCGACCACGTGCTCGACCTGCTCGGGATCGGCTGACCGTGGCACGGCCTCGACCGGGCGTCGGGCGGGCGCGCAGCAGGCGCGACGAGCGCGGCGCGGTGACGGCCGAGCTGGCGATGGCCCTGCCGATGCTCGTCGTCGTGACCTGCGCGCTGGCCTGGCTGCTGGCGCTCGGGGGCACGCAGCTGCGCCTGGTCGATGCCGCCCGCGAGGTGGCCAGGGCGGTCGCCAGGGGGGACGACCAGGAGGCCGCGCTCGAGGTCGGGCGACGGGTGGCGCCCGAGGGCGCGAGGTTCACCATCGCCCCCGGCGGTGACGGCCAGGTGGTGGTCAGCGTCGCCGCGCCGGCGGGCGACCGCGGCCCGGCCGGGTCGCTGCTGCCCGACCTGATGCTGAGCGCGGAGGCGACGGCGTTGGTCGAGGAGGACCCGTGATTCGCGTCCAACCCGGCAAGCGAGGAGCCGGCGAGCGAGGACCCAACGAGCGAGGAGCCAGCGAGCGAGGAGCGGCCTCGCTCCTGGCGGTGGTCATGGTCGGTGTGCTGGCCCTGTTGACGTCAGTCCTGGGGATGACTGCGTCGTTGGTGGTCGACCATCGCCGTGCCCAAGCCGCCGCCGACCTTGCGGCGCTCGCGGGCGCGGTGGAGCTCGGCCGCGGAGGTGATGGCTGCGCGGTGGCGGCGACCATCGCCGCAGCCAATGCAGCGACGCTGTCGACCTGCACGTCGGTCGGCACGGAGGTGCTCGTGACCACCCTGATCACCGGGCCGCGCTGGCGCGACTGGGTCGGTCGGGTCGAGGGACGCGCCCGGGCGGGGTCCGGGGCCTAGTGGCGCGGTCGGGGCACTACAGCGACTCGTCGTCGCGCTTGCGGTCCTCGTCGGCCTTCTCGAGCTTGGCCGAGAGCTCGTTGAGCTCCTTGCGCTCGCGCCTGGCGCGGAGCTCGCGCTTGGCGCCGTACTTGAGGATGGTGTAGCCCCACAGGATCGCGGCGCCGGCGCCGACGCCGACGAGGAAGACGGCGAGGATGGGCATGTCGATGCCGAGCAGCTCACCGCGGCCCTCGCTCACGAAGAGGGCCGACAGGATCGCGATGGCGCCCGCGCCGATGAGAAGCAGACCGAGGATGACCATGACCGCAGGCTAGCGGCTAGCCCGCCGCAGGAAGGCAGGCTGGCACGGCCAGCAACGCGTCGAGCAGCCGAACCGCGCCGGCCTTGTCGAGGGGGTTGTTCTGGTTGCCGCACTTGGGTGACTGGATGCACGACGGGCACCCATCAGGGCACTCGCAGGAGGCGATGGTCTCGCGGGTGGCGCTCAGCCAGTCGAGCGCGACGGCGTACCCCCGCTCGGAGAAGCCTGCCCCGCCAGGGTGACCGTCGTAGACGAAGACGGTGAGGCGACCCGTGTCCGGGTGGCGAGCGGTCGAGACGCCACCGATGTCCCACCGGTCGCAGGTGGCGAAGAGGGGGAGCAGCCCGATCGAGCAGTGCTCGGCGGCGTGGGCGGCACCGGGGAGGTCGCTGGCGGCGAGTCCCGCCTCGTCGAGCACGTCGTCGGGCACCGTCCACCAGACCGCCGTCGTGACCAGGGTGCGTGGCGGAAGGTCGAGAGGCTCCTCGCCGATCACCTCGCCACTGGGGACCCGGCGCCGGAGGAAGGACACCACCTGGTGGGTCACCTCGACGGTCCCGACGCTCAGCTCGGCAGCCCCGAGGGACCGTGACTCGCGGACGTCGGCGATGGCGATGTCGACCACCTCGCGCGCCGTCGTGCTGTAGTCGACGCGGGCCGACCGCATCACCGCGACCCGCTGCTCGAGGTCGAGCGACTCCACGTGCCAGGCCTCGCCACGGTGGACGTATATCGCGCCGGCGTGGGCGGTGGCGTGGGAACCGCCGGCGTCGACGGTGCCGACGACCCGGCCGGTCTCGGCCTCGATCAGCTGGACCGGGCTGCCACCTGTGGACCGGATGTCGGTGAGATCGCTTGGTCGGCGGCGGTCCGTCCAGAACCACCCCTGTGCACGACGCCTCAGCAGGCCGGCTGCGACCAGCTCGTCGACGCACTCGCCCGCGCCGGGGCCGAACAGGTCGAGGTCGCCGGCGGTCAGCGGCTGCTCGTGCGCGGCGGCACACAGGTGCGGGCGCAGGACGTGCGGGTTGTCGGGGTCGAAGACGGTGGCCTCGACGGGGCGGTCGAAGAGCGCCTCCGGGTGGTGCACGAGGTAGGTGTCCAGCGGGTCGTCGCGAGCCACCAGCACGCCGAGGGCGTCCGTGCCGCCGCGACCGGCACGGCCGACCTGCTGCCAGAAGCCGGCCCGGGTGCCGGGGTAGCCCGCCAGCAGCACGGCGTCGAGCCCGTGCACGTCGATGCCGAGCTCCAGCGCGTTGGTCGCCGCCAGACCGGTGAGCCGTCCCTCCCGCAGGTCGGCCTCGATGGCGCGGCGCTCCTCGGGGAGGTAGCCCCCCCGGTACGCCGCGACCCGCGCGCCCAGACCCGGCTCGACCTCGTCGACCAGCCGGGCCGCCGTGGCGGCCACCTGCTCGACACCGCGACGCGATCGGACGAAGGCGAGGGTCCGCACGTCGTCGACGACCAGGTCGGCGAGCAGGTCGGCGGTCTCGGACGATGCCGCGCGGCGTACGGGCGCGCCGTGCTCGCCGAGGTAGGAGACGAACGGCGGCTCCCAGAGGGCCAGCGTGACCTCGCCGCGTGGTGAGTGGTCGGCCGTCACCGCGAGCACGTCGTGCCCGGTCAGGCGGCGGGCCGCGACCTCGGGCTCGGCGACGGTCGCGGACGCGAGCACGAAGGTGGGTGCGGACCCGTGCAGTGCGGCCACCCGCCGCAGCCGGCGCAGCACCTGCGCCACGTGCGCGCCGAAGACGCCGCGGTAGTGGTGGCACTCGTCGACGACGACGTAGGTTAGCGACGCCCAGAAGCCCGCCCAGTGGCGGTGTCCCGGGAGCATCGAACGGTGGAGCATGTCCGGGTTGGTGAGGACGTACTCCCCGAAGTCGCGCGACCAGTCCCGCTCGTCACGGCTGCTGTCGCCGTCGTGGGTCGTGACGCGGACGTCGAGCCCGAGCCCGCGCAGGGAGGCGAGCTGGTCGTGGGCGAGCGCCTTCGTGGGAGCCAGGTAGAGCACGGACGCGCCGCGTTGGGCGCGATCGCGCCGACCCTCGCGGACCGCGGTCAGGGCCGGGAGCTGGTAGGCGAGCGACTTGCCCGACGCGGTGCCGGTCGCGAGGACCACGTGCTGCCCGGCTCGGGCCGCCTCAGCAGCCACGACCTGGTGCCGCCACGGGCGTGCGACGCCGTGGGCGCGGAAGGCCGCGACGACATCGGGTGCCGCCCAATCGGGCCAGTGCTCCTCGACCGCGCCGCGGGCCGCCAGCACCTCGACGTGGCGCAGACGCCCGGCGCGGTCCGCCCCCATGGCCAGCCGGTCGACGACGCGGCCGCTGCGCGCGACGGCGGCAGTCGGGCGGGTGGCGATGCGCTGCACGCCCTCGAGTGTCGCAAACTCGACCGACATCGTGCGCGACCCGGGTTGTGACAGGTTTTCTGCAGAGGCGTCCGGGGCATGGTTTGATACCTCTGGCAGCATTTCGGGGGCAGGCGCCACCCGGCCAAAGAGGCGCCGCCGAGGGTCCGGAAGGCCCCGAGGCTGAGCCATGAAGGATGGGGTGGCACCGGACGCCAGGTGCCCTGAGGAGCAGACGTGGATCTGACACTGGCTACGCGCGAGGTCGAAGGGACGACCATCGTGTCCGTCGGCGGCGAGATCGACGTCTACACCGCGCCCAAGCTGCGCGACAAGATCACCGAGCTGGTCGGCGAAGGCCGCTACCACCTCGTGGTCGACATGGAGGCGGTCGAGTTCCTCGACTCCACCGGCCTCGGCGTCCTCGTCGGCGGGCTCAAGAAGGTCCGTGCCAACGCCGGGTCGCTCCAGCTCGTGTGCAACCAGGAGCGGCTGCTCAAGATCTTCCGCATCACGGGTCTCGCGAAGGTGTTCGTGATCCACCGCTCGGCCGAGGACGCGCTCGGGCCCGAGCCGGTGAGCTGAGTCCCGCCCAGCCGACTCCACCTCCTGAACCCGGCGATCACCCCTCGGGGTGTGACCCGTGCGTTCACTCACACCCGAGTGCGGCCGCAGGGGTCCTGATGCGTAGACTCCCGGCGTTCATCGATGAGCATCATTTCCCAGGAGGACACACATGACCGGGATCCTTCCCGCCGTCGTGGAGCCGGACCTCACCGGGGGCAATCTCACGCTGGTCATCGTCGTCCTCCTGATCGCGCTCGGCGCGCTCGGGATGGCCGCGATGTTCCGCCAGCAGGTTCTTGCCGCAGGTGAAGGCACCGACAACATGAAGAACATCGCCCAAGCCGTGCAAGAGGGTGCCAACGCCTACCTCACCCGTCAGTTCCGCACGCTGGGCGTCTTCGCCGCAGTGGCCTTCTTCGTCCTGCTGGCGCTGCCGGCTGACGACGCGGCCGTCCGGATCGGACGGTCCATCTTCTTCTTGTTGGGCGCCGGCTTCTCGGCCGCCATCGGCTACCTCGGCATGTCGCTCGCGGTGCGCGCCAACCTGCGCGTCGCCGCCGCGGCCAACTCCGAGGGCCGCAACCCTGCCATGGTCATCGGGTTCCGCACCGGCGCCTTCGTCGGCATGGCGACCGTGGGCCTGGGTCTGCTGGGCGCCAGCCTCGTGGTGCTGATCTTCAGCAACGAGGCCGCGCACGTGCTCGAGGGCTTCGGCTTCGGCGCCGCCCTCCTCGCCATGTTCATGCGGGTCGGCGGCGGCATCTTCACCAAGGCCGCCGACGTGGGTGCCGACCTGGTCGGCAAGGTCGAGCAGGGCATCCCCGAGGACGACCCGCGCAACGCCGCCACCATCGCCGACAACGTGGGTGACAACGTCGGCGACTGCGCCGGCATGGCCGCCGACCTGTTCGAGTCCTACGCCGTGACCCTGGTCGCGGCGCTGATCCTCGGCTCGCAGGCCTTCGGCAACGAGGGCCTCGTCTACCCGCTGCTCATCCCCGCGATCGGCGCGCTGACCGCCGTGCTCGGCGTCTACATCACCAAGCCGCGCACGGGTGAGAACGGCCTGAAGACGATCAACCGGGCGTTCTACATCTCGGCTGCTGTCGGTGCCGTCGGCTCGATCGTGCTCTCCTACCTCTACCTGCCCGACAGCTTCGCCGGGTTCGACAACATCACCGGCGTCGACATGGCCACGGCCGAGGGCGACCCGAGGCTGATCGCCTCGGCCGCCGTCGTCATCGGCATCGTGATGGCCGCCGGCATCCTGGCGCTCACCGGCTACTTCACCGGCACCGAGTACAAGCCGGTCAAGGACGTCGGCAAGACCTCGCTCACCGGTCCCGCGACGGTCATCCTGTCCGGCCTGTCGGTCGGCTTCGAGTCCGCCGTCTACACCACGCTGGTGATCGGCGCGGCCGTCTTCGGTGCCTTCCTGCTGGGTGGCGCGACGCTCACCGTCTCGCTGTTCGCGGTGGCCCTGGCGGGCTGTGGCCTGCTGACCACCGTCGGCGTCATCGTCGCGATGGACACCTTCGGCCCGGTCTCCGACAACGCGCAGGGCATCGCCGAGATGTCCGGCGACGTGAGCGAGGAGGGCGCGCTGATCCTCACCGAGCTCGACGCGGTCGGCAACACCACCAAGGCGATCACCAAGGGCATCGCGATCGCCACGGCCGTGCTCGCGGCGACCGCGCTCTTCGGCTCCTACTCGACGTCGGTCTTCGAGGCCTACGTCGACTCGGGCTCCAACGACGTCCTGGACTTCACCGTCTTCAACCCCGGCGTCCTCGTCGGCGTGCTGCTCGGTGCGGCCGTGGTGTTCCTCTTCTCCGGGCTGGCGATCAACGCCGTCGGCCGGGCGGCCGGCGCGGTGGTCTACGAGGTTCGCCGCCAGTTCCGCGAGATCCCCGGGATCATGGAGGGCACCGGCCGGCCGGAGTACGGCAAGGTCGTCGACATCGTCACCAAGGACTCGCTGCGTGAGCTGATCACGCCGGGCATCCTGGCCGTGCTCGCCCCCGTCGCCGTCGGCTTCGGCCTCGGCGTCACCGCGCTGGCGGGCTTCCTCGCCGGAGCGATCGGCACCGGCACGCTGATGGCCGTCTTCCTCGCCAACGCGGGTGGAGCCTGGGACAACGCCAAGAAGCTCGTCGAGGACGGCAACCACGGCGGCAAGGGCTCGCCTGCCCACGAGGCCACCGTCATCGGTGACACCGTCGGCGACCCCTTCAAGGACACCGCCGGCCCGGCGATCAACCCGCTGATCAAGGTGATGAACCTGGTCTCGCTGCTGATCGCCAGCGCCGTCGTGTCGTTGAGCATCGGCGACGACCAGAACGACCCGGTCCGGATCATCATCGCCCTCGTGGCGGTGGCGATCATCGTGGTCGCGGTCTACATCTCCAAGCAGCGCGAGATCTCCATCAGCGACGACGCTCCGGCCACGACCACCGCGTCGGCCTGAGGCGTTCCGCTCGACGAGCCGGCGCCGAGTCCTTCCGGACTTGGCGCCGGTTCGGCATTTCACGAAGGTGGAGCCGTGCCCGACCTGCCTGATCGCCTGCGAGACGCGCTCGTCGCCGCGGACTTCACCTACGACGCGGTGGCGGAGCTGCTCGGGCCCGAGGCGCACGCCGCGCTCGGCCGCAACGAGACCACTCCTGGCCTGAGGCGCACGGCTGAAGGGTCGCCGCTCGCCACGCTGACCCGGCTCTTCCTGCTCCAGTCGCGGGTGCCGCACGCGCAGGTGGAACGGGCCCTGCCCGGACTGGTCGGAGAGCTCGCTGCCGAGGGGTTCGTCGACCAGGGCGGGGACGAGGTCGCGGCTCGCCTCGACGTCCGGCCTTACGCTGCCGACGGGCGCGACCTCTGGGTCGTCAGCGACCTGACCCCCGGCCTCGACGGTGCGCCACAGCAGGTCGGAGCGAGCCACGTGCTCGGGATCAGCCCGGCGGCCACCTCGCTGGCACAGCTGACGATCCGCGAGCCGGTCGGCCGCGCGCTCGACCTGGGCACCGGGTGCGGGGTGCAGGCGCTCCACCTGACGACCCACGCCGATCACGTCGTCGCCACCGACGTGAACCCCCGCGCACTCTGGGTGACCCGCTTCAACCTCGCGCTCAACGAGGTCGCGGCAGGGCAGGTGGACGTGCGGGACGGGTCGTTCTTCGAGCCGGTGGCTGGGGAGACCTTCGACCTGGTCACCACCAACCCGCCCTTCGTCATCTCGCCGGCGACCGAGGAGCGGCTCGTCTATCGCGACTCCGGGCTGCCCGGCGACGCCGTCGTGGAGCACGTGGTGCGCACCGCTCCGCGCCACCTGGCGCCAGGGGGCTGGTGCCAGGTGCTCGCCAACTGGGTGATCGCCCGGGACACGCCGTGGGACGAGCGGCTGGCCGGCTGGATCGACGACGACTGCGACGCGCTGGTCGTGCAGCGCGAGACCCTCGACCCGGCGGCGTACGTCGAGCTGTGGCTCAAGGACGCCGGCCGACACGGCGGTGTCGAGGGGATGCGCCGCTATGACGAGTGGCTGGCGTGGTTCGACGCCGAGCAGGTCGAGGCCATCGGCTTCGGCTGGATCAACCTGCGCAGGCACGAGAAGCCAGGGCAGCCGCGACGCGAGCTGCTCCACTGGCCCTACGACGTCGAGCAGCCGATCGCCCCTGCGGTCGGCGAGTGGGCGCGTGACCAGGCCGCCCTGCCCGACGACGAAGACGAGGCGTTGCGTGGCCTGCGGCTGGTCACCCGCCCGGACGTCGTGCAGGAGACGCGCGGGGCCCCGGGAGCGGCGGACCCCGAGACCATCGTGCTGCGCCGGCAGCTCGGGCTGCGCCGCGCCGAGCAGGCCACCACCGCCGAGGCGGCCCTGGTCGGCGCCTGCGACGGGGACCTGACGGTCGGGCAGATCGTCGCCGCCCTGGCGCAGCTGCTGGACCGCGATGCCGGGGAGCTGGCGGCCGAGCTGCTGCCGCGCGTGCGGAAGCTGGCGGCGGCGGGCTTCCTGGGCGTCGCCTGACCACCCCCGACATCACCAGCGACATCACCCCCGACATCACCAGGGCACCTCGAGCGCCTCGAGCGCGCGGTCGCGCCAGGCGATGACGACCCGTCGTGTGGTCGGCGTCAGGAGCGACGACCGGCCGAACCCCATCAGGTCGGGGGCGCCGGCCGGCCGTGGCGCGACGACGGGTCGTGCACGGCCGACGACGCGGGCGACACCGGCCCCGGGCCCACGCAGCGGCCGCCTCAGTCCGAGCGCCCGCTGGAGGTCGGTCTGGCGCCGCCTCGCGTCGAACACGCCGTTGGCCTTGCCGACCACCCACACGAGCCCGCCGGCGAGATCGCGCGAGCGATCGCCACCGCTCACCCTCAGGCCAGCCGGCCGCAGGAACCAGAAGGTCGCCATGGCTCGGTCCAGCGCGTCGGCGACCTCCGCGTCCTGGAGCAGCTCGGCGGCTCTGTCGACCTCGTCGGCCAGGGCATCGAAGGCCAGCCCCTCTGCCTCGTCGGCCAGCGCCTGGAACATCGGAGGCGGGTCCTCGTCGCGCAGCGCGAGCAGCTCGGCGCGGCCGCCGACCAGGCCGTCCAGCCAGGCCAGGGTGATCCTCGGCCACTGGACGGGGATCGGGTGAGCGGGTTCCGGGTGGTGGGTGGGATCTGACAAAGACAGCCTCCTCGGTCGGGGAGCTCGAGGCTGCTGCCCGGCGCCGACGAGACGAGGGGTCCGCGACGGGAGGCTGTGGAAGAAGGCCGGGTCACGGTTGGTTGTGGACGTGAGGTGGGCCGTCCTGGCCCACCCTCAGGGCGGACCCGGCCGTCGGGCCGGGTGGCACGCGCTACCGTGAGCGGCCGTACAGTCCCCTTGAGTCCGCGCCGAGAGCGCGTCCGAGCAGCACGAGAAGAGGAAGTTCGCGTCCGTGGCACACAAGCTGGTGATCGTCGAGTCCCCCAGGAAGGCCCAGATGCTGGGCGGCTTCCTCGGGAAGGACTACGTCGTGGAGGCATCGGTGGGCCACATCCGCGACCTCCCGCAGTCGGCTGCCGACACCCCGGCGAAGATCAAGGACAAGCCCTGGGGACGGCTGGCCGTCGACGTCGACAACGACTTCGCGCCCTACTACGTCGTCCCGCGTGACAAGCGCAGCCAGATCGCCAAGCTCAAGGGCCTACTGAAGGACGCCGACGAGCTCTTCCTCGCCACCGACGAGGACCGCGAGGGCGAGGCCATCGCCTGGCACCTCCTCGACGAGCTCAAGCCCAAGGGCATCCCCGTGCGCCGGATGGTCTTCCACGAGATCACCAAGCCGGCGATCCTCGCCGCCGTGGCCAACCCCCGCGAGATCATCGACGACCTCGTCGAGGCGCAGGAGACCCGCCGCATCCTCGACCGCCTCTACGGCTACGAGGTCTCGCCGGTGCTGTGGCGCAAGGTGATGTCCGGCCTCTCGGCCGGTCGGGTCCAGTCGGTCGCGACCCGGCTGGTCGTCGATCGCGAGCGCGAGCGGATGGCGTTCCGTGTGGCGTCCTACTGGGACCTCGAGGGCACCTTCGACGCCGGCGCCAAGCACGAGCAGCGGATGTTCCCGGCGCGCCTGCACAGCATCGACGACGTGCGCGTGGCCGGCGGCTCCGACTTCGGCCAGGACGGCCAGATCAAGGTCTCGACAGGCTCCTCCGAGAAGCGTGCTCGTGTCCACCTCGACCGCGCCGCCGCCGAGTCGCTGGTCGCCGCGCTCGCCGACACGTCGTACGCCGTCCGCTCGGTCGAGTCCAAGCCTTACCGCCGCCAGCCCTACGCGCCGTTCCGCACCACCACCCTCCAGCAGGAGGCCTCGCGCAAGCTCGGCATGAGCGCCTCCACCACGATGTCGGTGGCCCAGCGTCTCTACGAGAACGGCCACATCACCTACATGCGCACCGACTCCACGACGCTCTCGGACGCCGCGGTCGCGGCGGCTCGGACGCAGGTGCGCGAGCTCTACGGGGCGGAGTACCTGCCGGACGCCCCGCGCACCTACGCCGGCAAGGTCAAGAACGCCCAGGAGGCGCACGAGGCGATCCGCCCCGCAGGCGAGGCGTTCAACACTCCCGCGCAGACCGGGCTGACCGGAGACCAGTTCCGGCTCTACGAGCTGATCTGGATGCGCACGGTCGCTTCGCAGATGAAGGACGCGACCGGCAACTCCGTGACCATCCGGCTCGGTGGCGCCGCGGCCGACGGGCGCGACGTGGTGTTCTCGGCCAGCGGCCGCACGATCACCTTCCACGGGTTCCTCAAGGCCTACGTCGAGGACATCGACGACCAGTCGAAGCGCCGGGACGATGCCGAGACCAGGCTGCCCAACGTCGCCGAGGGCGACAGCGTCTCGGCTGCGTCGCTCAACGCGCTGGGCCACGAGACCAAGCCCCCTGCGCGGTACACCGAGGCGACCCTCATCAAGGAGCTCGAGGACCGCGAGATCGGCCGCCCGTCGACGTACGCCTCGATCATCGGGACGATCCTCAACCGCGGCTACGTCTACAAGAAGGGCACCGCCCTGGTGCCCGCCTGGCTGGCGTTCTCGGTGACCAGGCTGCTGGAGGAGCACTTCCCCCGCCTGGTCTCCTACGAGTTCACCGCGGGGATGGAGGACGTCCTCGACGACATCGCCGCCGGCCGCAAGGACCGCGTCTCTGAGCTGCGCGAGTTCTACTACGGCTCCGACCGGGTGGCCGGTCTCCAGCCGCTGGTGAGCGGGCTCGGCGACATCGACGCCAAGGAGCTGGCGACCTTCCCCATCGGGGACCCTGAGGCCGGCATCGTGCTGCGCGTCGGCAAGTACGGCCCCTACCTCGAGGGTCCCGACGACGACGGCAACCCGGCAGCCAAGCGTGCCAACGTCCCCGAGGACCTGCCGCCTGACGAGCTGACGATGGCCAAGGCGCGCGAGCTCTTCGCCAACCCCGCCGGTGAGGAGATCCCGCTCGGCACCCATCCGGAGAGCGGCCTGCCGGTCGTCGCCAAGAGCGGTCGCTTCGGCCCCTACGTCACCGAGGTGCTGCCCGAGGACGCGCCCAAGTCGGCGAAGGCCCGCACCGGCTCGCTCTTCAAGTCGATGACGATGGAGACGGTGTCCCTGGCCGACGCGCTCAAGCTGCTGTCGCTACCGCGCGTGGTCGGTACGGACGCAGAGGGCGTCGAGATCACCGCGCAGAACGGCCGCTACGGGCCCTACCTCAAGAAGGGCACCGACTCGCGGTCGCTCACGACCGAGGACCAGATCTTCGACATCACCCTCGACGAGGCGCTGGCGATCTATGCCCAGCCCAAGCAACGGGGGCGAGCTGCGGCGGCCGCGCCGCTCAAGGAGCTCGGCAACGACCCGGTGTCGGGCCAGCCGGTCGTGGTCAAGGCCGGTCGCTTCGGTGAGTACGTCACCGACGGCGAGTACAACGCGACCCTGCGCAAGGACGACACCGTCGAGTCGATCACGCTCGAGCGGGCCGCAGAGCTGCTCGCCGAGCGTCGCGAGCGCGGCCCGGCGAAGAAGACGGCCAAGCGGACCACCAAGAAGGCGACGGCCAAGAAGACGACCAAGAAGACGGCGAAGAAGACCGCCAAGAAGGCTGCCGCGAAGAAGTCCTGAGCGAGCCGCTCAGCCGGCGGGCGTCGTGGGCTCGGTGCTCTCGGGGTTCTCGGTGCTCGCCGGACTCTCGGGCGCCGAGCCGCCGCTGGTCGGGTCACCGACCGGCTCGGTCGGCGTCACGGGCGGCAGGCCCGAGACCACGCACTGGTCGTAGGGGTCGTTGGTGGCCTCCGGGTCGTCGACGAGGTTCGCGTTGCGGCAGGCGTCGGCGACGCCGGCGTACGCCGCCACGCACCGGTCGTAGGAGTCGTCGGCGACAGCCGGGTCGTCGACGTGACCGAGGGCGGCACAGGCAGCGGCGGGGTCGACCGGGACCGGCTCGGGCGTCGGCTCAGGGGTCGGCGTGGGCGTCGGTGTCGGCGTGGGGCTGGGTGCCGGAGCGGGCGCAGGAGCCGGAGCGGGCGCTGGAGCCGGGGCGGGCGCTGGAGCCGGGGCGGGCGCAGGAGCCGGTGCGGGCGCGGGTTCCGGTGCCGGAGCGGGCGAGGGAGCCGGAGCCGGGTCGCCTGGGTCCTTCGGGTCGGCCGGCTGCTTCGGCCCCTTGGGGTCGTCGGGTGGCTTGGGGCCACGCGGATCGTCGGGGGACTTCGGGTCCGTCCACCCGTGGTCGTCGGGGTCGGCGCCGGGGTCGACGGCTTCACGAGGAAGGGTGGCGCGGGGCAGGTCGAAGCCGGGCGCGAGGACAGCCTGCGAGGTGAAGGCGACCGTCGCGCTCCGCGAGGCCTCGTAGGCCGCCATCACCCGGAGGACGAGGTCGACGTAGGAGTCGCTGTGGTTGTAGCGGTGGATCGCGGACCGCAGGCCCTCCTCGGTCGACAGGTCCTCGCCGCCGGAGCAGAGGTAGACGGCGGACGCCAGGGCGGCGTCGTCGATGTCCTGGGGGTTGCGGCGTCCGTCGCCGTCGGCGTCGACGCCGACCACGGCCCAGGTGGACGGGACGAACTGCATCGGCCCCACCGCGCGGTCGTAGCCCTTGTCGCCGTCGAGCAGACCGGCGTCGGTGTCGCGCAGCCGGGCTGTGCGGTTCCGGCCGTCGAGCCGCGGCCCGAGGATGTGCGGGCGCGCGACGCCCTTGGCGGTCAGCCGCGAGCCGTCGTGCCGACCGTGGTCGGACTCGACCCGCCCGACGGCGGCGACGAGCTCCCACGTCAGCTGGCAGCGGGGTGCGGCCGAGGCGAGGACCGCCTCGGCGCGCTGGTAGGCGGCCTGGGCGACGGTCGGGATGTCGGAGGCCGAGCCGACCTCGGTGACCACTGCGTCGCGGACGAGCGGAGAGGTCGCGACGGACTCGGTCGGCCGCGAGACGCTGGCGGGCTGGCGGACGACCGGAAGAGGGCTCGGCTCGACGGCGATCGGAGCCGGTGCCGGCGCGGCGGCCAGCACGGGGGCGGCAGGCGCCGAGGACTGGGTCCAGGCGCCGGCGATCAGCGCCAGCGGGACGAGGGCGAGGGCACGCCGCCGGCGCGGTCCCACCCGACCGGACACTCGGACGAACGCGTTCGCCATGGTTTCCCCTCATTCCCCCGTGCGCGCGCCAACCCCCCGCCGGCGCACTTCCCGAGATCCACACCCTCACACCCGCTGGCCGTGCTTTCAAGGCTTCGACCAGACCTGTCGACGAACAGTTACCTCCGTCCCCCACGCGTCCCATCCCTGTGGGTGAAGTCGCGTGTGGAACCCCGGATGACGGGCGTCGGTGCTACCTCGTAGCGTCGTCCCCGAGCGTCGTACGGCGCCAGCCTGGCGCCGACCGGCCCAGACCGCCCTTGACCGGACTCGGTCCACACCTGCGAAGGAGCCCACGCTGTCCGCCCACCGCGCCGAGCCGCCTGCGTTCCCGGGCCGCTTCACCGCGTCCGGGGTCTTCGTCTGCTTCGAGGGCGGTGACGGGTCGGGCAAGTCGACCCAGTCCCACGCGCTCGCGGAGTGGGTGCGTGCCGAGGGCTTCCGACCGCTGCTGACCTTCGAGCCCGGCGACACCCCAGTCGGCCGGCTGCTGCGGTCCATCGTGCTGAGCCCGGAGACGGGAGCGCTGGCCGATCGCACCGAGTCGCTGCTCTACGCCGCCGACAAGGCCGAGCACGTCGAGACGGTGGTGCTTCCCGCGCTCGAGCGCGGTGAGGTGGTGATCACCGACCGCTACGTCGACTCCACGCTGGCCTACCAGGGTGCCGGCCGAGCGCTGCAGCTGAGCGACGTCGAGTGGGTGGCGCGGTGGGCCACCCACGACCTCCGGCCGCACCTGACCGTGCTGCTCGACCTCGCACCCACGTCGGGGCTCGGCCGCTTCGAGGAGCGCGACCGCATCGAGGGGGAGTCCATGGAGTTCCACGAGCGGGTCCGCGCGGGGTTCCTGGCGATGGCTGACGCGGACCCGGACCACTACCTCGTCCTCGACGCCCGCCTGCCCGTCGCCGACATCAGCGCGGCGGTGCGCGAGCGGACGCGCCCGTTCCTGGCCCAGGCCGAGCGGGTGGCGACGTGACCGTCTGGGACGAGCTGGTCGGCCAGCCGCACGTGATCAAGGTCCTGCGCCGGGCGGTGGGCGGCCAGGGCATGACGCACACCTGGCTCTTCACCGGGCCGCCCGGCTCGGGCCGCTCCAACGCGGCGATCGCGTTCGCCGCGGCGTTGCAGTGCGAGCGCACAGCCGATGCGGGGGGCGCCGCCGGCGGGTGCGGCGAGTGCCACGCGTGCCGCACCGTGCTCGCGCGGACCCATGCCGACGTCACCGTGGTCCGCACCGAGAAGCTCTCGATCGGCGTCGACGACGTCCGCGAGCTCGTGCGTCGCGCCGCCCTCGCGCCGATCGGTGCCCGCTGGCAGGTGCTCGTCGTCGAGGACGCCGACCGGCTCACCGACCAGGCCTGCAACGCGCTGCTCAAGGCGATCGAGGAGCCGACCGACCGCACCGTGTGGCTGCTGTGCGCCCCGACGACCGAGGACGTCCTGCCGACCATCAGGTCGCGCTGCCGCCACCTGGCGCTCACCACGCCCACGGCTGCCGACGTCGCCGCCTTCCTCGTGCGGCGCGACGGGGTGACCGAGGCGTTGGCGGCGTACGCCGCACGGGCCAGCCAGGGGCACATCGGCCGCGCCCGCGCGCTGGCCCGCGACGAGGACACCCGCAACCGGCGACGCGAGGTCGTCGGCCTCCCGTCCCGGCTCACCTCGATCGGCGCCTGCATGACCGCCGCGGCCAATCTCGTCGAGACCACGCAGGAGGAGTCGGCGGCGATCACGACCGATCTCGACGCCCGCGAGAAGGCCGACCTCGACACGGCCTACGGCGTCTTCGAGCGCGGCCGCCGCCCGCGGGAGTACGCCCCCGCCGTCGCCGCGCTGGAGAGGGGCCAGAAGACCCGAGCCAAGCGGCGCCACCTCGACGTCGTCGACCGAGGACTCATGGACCTGGTGTCGGTCTACCGTGACGCGATCGCGCTCGCCACCCGCGCCACCACGGCGCTGGTCAACGAGGAGATGCGCGGCGAGATCACCGAGCTCGCGCGGCGTACCAGCCCCGACGACAACCTCCGCCGCATCGACACCATCTTCGCCGCGCGCGAGCAGATGCTCGAGTTCAACGTCCAGCCGGCCTTGGCCCTGGAGGCGATGATGATGGGGTTGCGCCTGGACAAAGGGGGAGACCGATGAGCTCGACCCAGGTGCCGCCGCGCCAGCGCCGCTGGGTCGTCCCCGTCGTGGTCTTCGCCGTCATCGCAGCGCTGTTGGTCGTCGGCTTCGCGGTGGCCGTGCGCGCGGTGGACCGCGGCGGCGACCTCGGGCCCGTGGCAGGCGAGTCCTCCGCGCCGTCGACCGGGCCCTCGGACGACGCGACGCCCACCCCGGACGCGTCGGTGACCGAACCTCCCGATCCTGCGCTGGCGCCGTTCTACTCCCAGTCACTGGACTGGGAGTCGTGCGAGTCCGGGTACGAGTGCGCGACGCTCGAGGTGCCCCTCGACTACAGCGCTCCGGCCGGTGACACCATCGACGTCGCGCTCCTGCGCGTGCCCGCCTCCGGGGACCGCATCGGCTCGCTGGTGGTCAACCCCGGCGGCCCCGGAGCCCCCGGCACCGACTACGCCGCCCAGGCCGAGTCGGTGCTCCGCAGGCCGCTCCTGGACGCCTACGACATCGTCGGCTTCGACCCCCGCGGCACCGGCGACAGCAGCCCGGTCGACTGCCTCAGCGACGCCGACCTCGACGCCTACCTCGCCCAGGACCCCGACCCCGACACCCCGGCTGAGGCCGACACCTACGCAGAGTGGACGGACCGCTTCGGCGAGGGGTGCGACGAGCTCTCGGGCGAGGTCGCCGGCCACGTGTCGACCGTCGAGGCAGCCCGCGACATGGACGTGCTGCGCGCTGCGCTGGGCGAGGAGAGCCTCGACTACCTCGGGGCCTCCTACGGCACCAAGCTCGGTGCCACGTACGCCGAGCTCTACCCGGAGCGGGTCGGGCGGCTGGTGCTCGACGGCGCGGTCGACCCGACCCTGACGCTGGAGCAGTACGCCGTCGGCCAGGCCGGCGGCTTCCAGACCGCGCTGGAGGCCTACGTCGCCAACTGCGTCGAGGAGACCTCCGACTGCTTCCTCGGCGACTCCGTCGAGGAGGGGCTCCAGCGGATCCGCGACTTCCTCGACGAGGTCGACGCCCAGCCGATCCCTGGCGGCGACCGGGAGCTGACCGTGGGGCGCGCGTTCTACGGCATCGTCACCCCGCTCTACGTCCGCGACTACTGGTACGTCCTGAGCGGTGCCCTCAAGCAGGCCTTCGACGGCAACGGGATGACGCTCGGTCTGCTCGCCGACGCCTACGCCTCGCGCGGACCAGGTGGATACGAGAACAACTCGCAGGAAGCCTTCTACGCGATCAGCTGCCTGGACGACCCGAGGTCGATCGAGCCGGCCGAGATTCCCGACCGCGTGCCGGCGCTGGAGGAGGTCTCGCCGACCTTCGGACGCGTCTTCGCGTGGGCGCTGACCAACTGTGGCGGGTGGGACCTCGAAGCAGTCGAGCCGGCGCCCGAGATCAAGGCCGAGGGGGCCGCACCCATCGTCGTGGTCGGTACGACGCGCGACCCGGCGACGCCGTACGAATGGGCCACCGCGCTCGCCGACCAGCTCGACTCCGGCGTCCTGGTCTCGCGCGACGGCGATGGCCACACGGGCTACAACTCCGGCAACGACTGCGTCGATGAGGCGGTGGAGGCCTATCTCGTGGACGGGACGGTGCCTGATGACGGGCTCGAGTGCTGACCGGTCGACCCGCGCCAAGTCGCTCCCTACCCGACAAGAGAATGTTTCAATCTGTCGGTGAGCCGTCCTCACCCGGTCGCGGTGTTCGTCGTGCTGGCCGCTCTGGTGGTCGGCGGTTTCGCCTTCGCCGGTGGCCGGATCGACAGGACCGCGCAGCTCGGCCCCGGCATCGGCAAGGACGGTCGGCCCACCAACCCGTTCGGAGCCTCGGAGATCCCCGACGCCAGCGTCCGGGTGCCGCCGGAGCCGGCGCTCGAGCGCTTCTACACCCAGGCGCTGGAGTGGGACGTCTGCCAGAAGGGCTATGACTGCACCTCCCTGAAGGTGCCGCTGGACTACGCGAAGCCGAAGGGACGGGTCATCGAGCTGTCCGTGCTCCGGGTCCCCTCGTCGGGCCAGCTCGGCCCGCTCGTGGTCAACCCAGGCGGGCCCGGCGTCTCGGGCGTCGAGTTCGCCGCCAGCGCTCGGCAGGTGCTGGGCAAGCCGGTGCTGCGCAACTTCGAGATCATCGGGTTCGACCCGCGCGGCACGGCAGGCAGCGCGCCGGTCACGTGCGTGCGGGAGAAGGACCTGGCGGACTTCTACCCCGCCGATCCTGACCCGGACGATCCTGCGGAGGTCGCGAGCTTCACGCGTTGGACCGAGCGGATGGCGTCGGGCTGCGCCGAGCTGTCCGGCGGGGTTGCCGGCCACGTCACCACCGTCGAGGCGGCCCGCGACATGGACGTGCTGCGCGCGGCGCTCGGGCAGGAGCGGATGAACTACTACGGCGCCTCCTACGGGACCAAGCTCGGCGCGATGTATGCCGAGCTGTTCCCCGAGAAGGTCGGGCGCTTCATCCTCGACGGCGGTCTCGACGTGACGTTGGCCCACGAGGAGCTGCTGCTGGGGCAGGCGGCGGGCTTCGAGACGGCGTTGCGCGCCTTCGTCGACTACTGCATCAAGCTGGACGATTGTGCCCTCGGCGACTCCGTCGACGCGGGAGTGCAGCGGATCCGGGCCTTCCTGGATCAGGGCGAGACCTCGCCGCTGCGGCCCTACGGCATTCCGCTCACCAGGGTGCACGTCTTCAACGCCATCACCCACTCGCTCTACTTGAGGCAGTTCTGGCCGCCGCTGGCCGAGGCGCTGACGGAGGCTGCCGACGGCAACGGCGAGGACCTGCTCTGGTTGTCGGCCAACTTCGAGCCCCTCGACAACGCCAAGAAGCCCGCCGACAACTCCGACGCCGCGTTCTACGCGATCGGCTGCCTCGATGACCCCTCGGCCGTGGAGCCCGCCGACGTCCCGGCGCTGGTGCCCCGGTTCGAGGAGGCCTCGCCGACCTTCGGACGCACCTTCGCCTGGATGACGACCTCGTGCCGCGCGTGGAAGGCCAAGGCCGCGGAGCCGGCTCCCGAGATCAGGGCCGAGGGAGCGGCCCCGATCATCGTGGTCGGGACGACCCGGGACCCCGCGACGCCGTACGAGTGGTCCGTCACGCTGGCGGACCAGCTCGAGTCCGGCGTGCTCATCAGCCGCGAGGGCGACGGGCACACGGGCTACGACGTCGGCAGTCAGTGCGTCGACCTGGCCGTCGAGAACTACCTCATCTGGGGCGAGGTGCCCCAGGACGGACTCGAGTGCCAGTCCGGCAAGGTCGAGCCCGGCAAGATCGGCAAGATCAAGGACCGGGACAAGAACAAGCCCCGGTGACCCGGCTCGGTCACGAGATCGGTTCGCTGACCTCGCGGATGCGCGCCGTGGCGAGCTCGATCATCAGCCGCGCCGCGGGCGAGAGCCGGGCGTTGGTGCGGTGCACGATCGCGAACGTGTCGTACATGCGTGGTCGCAGACTTGCCCACCCGGCACCCGGTGCCAGGCGGGGAAGGAGCTCCCTTGCGGCTCCCTTGGGGAGCACCGTGTCGGCGAGCCCGCGCCCCATCACCTCGACAGCGGTCTCGACGTCCTCGACCTCGATGCGGGTGCGGGGATTGTGGCCGGACTCGTGCAACCAGCGGCGCAGCGCGACCCTGGTCGAGTCGACCGCCCGCCACGTGGTGTCGGGCATCACCAGGTCGGCCTCGGCCAGCCGCTTGGCCGTGACCGGAGTGGCCAGGCGCGCCGGGTCGGCGCTGCAGTAGACCAGCTCGTCGCGGGCGACGGGCGTGACCGCCAGCCCCTCGCTGGTCTGGGGGGCGGCGACCATCGCGGCCTCGATGCGCCCGCGACGGAGGTCCTCCAGCACCTCGGTCGAGTTCTGCCCGATCAGCTCCACACGCACGCCGGGATACCGCTCGAGCACGTCGGCCACCAGGGTGGCGCTGGTGTAGAGGCGGGCGATGCCGAAGATGCCGAACCGCACGGTCCCCGTCTCCAGCTCGGTGACCGCACGCACCGCCCGACGTCCCTCCTCGGCCGCGCCCAGCGCCTGCTCGGCGTAGGGACGCAGCGAGTCGGCCGCGTCGCTCGGGACGACCCCCCGGCCGACGCGATGGAAGAGCTCGACGCCCAACGACCGCTCGAGCGTGCGGATCTGCTCGGAGACCGAGGGCTGTGCGTAGCCGAGCTCCTCGGCGGCGGCCGTCAGGCTCCCGAGCTCGTACGTCGCCAGGAAGCACCGCAGCTGGTGCAGGGAAAGCATAGGAACTCCCTAGGGGTCAGATTGGATAGTGAGGCTACCCCTATCGGTTGGATCACGTCAGGATGGTGGCACCAGCCGAGGAGACCGGAGGAGGTCACCGATGTTCGACCACTACTGCACGTCCTGCCAGAAGCGCTCGCTCGTCTTCGCGAGCCAGATCGTCTCGATGGCCAACACCGACCACGGCATCGAGATCGCCTTCGCCTGCTGGTGCGGTGCCGACCAGACCTGGACCACCGGCAAGGCTGCCCCCTCCGAGACGCGGACCCTGACCGCCGCCTGACGACACGGCGTCCGACACGGCCCACCGGGTCGAGTGCGCACCGGCTGCGGCGCAACAGCCGCGTGCGCACTCGACCCGGTTTCTGCATTTCGCCCCGGGCCCAGGCGCTCCGTATACTTCGGCGGGTTGCCCGGCGGGTCCTCGACGAGAGACCCAGTACGCCGGGCAGCGCGCCGCCTTAGCTCAGTCGGTAGAGCGATTCACTCGTAATGAATAGGTCGTCGGTTCGATTCCGACAGGCGGCTCCAAAAATGGTCCCTGAACTGCGGAAACGTGCTCGGGGACGACCCGATGGTTGGTCGATGCTTGCCTTTTCCGGTGATAGCCCGGTGATTGAGACGTGTGTCGAGCAGCCTCACGCTGACCAGCGCGGGAGAGCATCTGCAGCAAATGTGATCTTGCTCGGACCGGTTCGGAGCAGGCCCGCGCGCGCGAAAGAGGTAGCCGTGCCGCTTGCAAGGTCTGTATGGACACCGGAATGGACTGCCAATAGGGCAAACTCCGTGGCGTGACGGCGACGATTTACGAGGTACTCGGCGACCTCCGCGCCCAGGCGCTCGATGAGCGCGACAAGGGCGACAAGTTCGAACGGCTCATCAAGACCTACCTGCTCAACGACCCCGAGTGGGCGAACCGGTTCTCCGACGTGTGGCTGTGGACCGAGTGGCCGGGTCGCGAGGGACGTACGGACACCGGCATCGACCTGGTCGCCGCGCTGCGCGACGACAATGGTTACGCGGCCATCCAGTGCAAGTTCTACGCGCCTGGCTCCACGGTCGCCAAGGGCGACATCGACTCGTTCCTGTCGGCCTCGGGTGGCAAGGAGTTCACGCGCCGCTACATCTTCGACACGGCAAAGTCGTGGTCCTCGAACGCCTCCGAAACCCTCGCCCATCAAGCCGTCCCGGTTCAGCGAGTGGACATCGCCTGGCTGGATGAGTCGGCCTTCGACTGGGCTCAGTACTCATGGACCACGCCCGAGGTGCTGGTCTCCACCGGCAAGAAGGCGCTGCGACCGCATCAGGAGCGGGCACTCCACGATGTCTTCGACGGCTTCCGGACGCTCGACCGGGGCAAACTCATCATGGCCTGCGGAACAGGCAAGACCTACACCTCGCTGAAGATCGCCGAGGAACTCGTCGGGGCCGGTGGACGTGTCCTGTTCCTAGTCCCGTCCATCCAGTTGCTCTCCCAGAGCCTGCGTGAGTGGATGGCGAACACCGAGGTCGACATCCGCCCCTTCGCGGTCTGTTCGGATGTCCGCGTCGGCCGCAAGGTCAACACCGACGACGCCGACATGCCGACTATCGACCTCACCGAACCGGCCACCACTGATGCCCAGACACTGGCTGAGCGGATGTCGGTCGGCAAGTACGCCAAGGAGCGGATGACAGTCGTTTTCTCGACCTACCAGTCCATCGACGTCATCGCCCAGGCACAGAACCTCGGTTTGGACGATTTCGACCTCATCATCTGCGACGAAGCGCACCGGACCACCGGCGTCACCCTCGCGGGCGGCGACGAGTCGGCCTTCACCAAGGTCCACAACGGCGACTACCTCAAGGCTGCAAAACGGCTCTACATGACGGCGACACCTCGCGTCTTCGGGGACGACGTCAAGCGCAAGGCGTCCGATGCCGACGCCGTTCTCGCGGACATGGGCGACGAGACTCTGTACGGGTCGGAGTTCCACCGCCTCGGCTTCGGTGACGCCGTCGAGGCCGACCTGCTCACCGACTACAAGGTCCTTGTCCTCGCCGTGGAAGAGCAGTACGTCGCCGAGAACTTCCAGAGTGCGATGGCGACTGGCGGGGAAATCGCACTCGGGGATGCCGCGAAGTTGATCGGCTGCTGGAACGGCCTTGCCAAGCACTACGGCTCGGCCGATCAGGAGACCGAGAGCACCCGCCTCAAGCCGATGAAGACGGCCGTGGCGTTCGCCAAGGACATCCGCGCCTCCAAGGCCGCCGCTCTGTCTTTCCCCGCCATCGTCGACCGGGCCCTGCAAGACGAGTCCGGACAGGGTCCGACGAACCGGCTGCGTGTCGAGGCCGCCCACGTCGACGGGACCATGGGCATCCACGAACGCAACATGCACCTCGCCTGGCTCAAGGAGTCCACCCCGGAGGACGTGTGCCGCGTCCTGAGTAACGCCCGCTGCCTCTCCGAAGGCGTCGACGTTCCCTCTTTAGACGCGGTGATCTTCTTGACTCCGCGTGGCTCACAGGTCGACGTGGTCCAGTCGGTTGGCCGTGTCATGCGCAAGGCCCCCGGCAAGGAACTCGGCTACATCGTCCTTCCCATCGTCGTACCCTCCGGGGTCACACCTGAAGAGGCGCTGCGAGACAACGAGCGCTACAAGGTGGTGTGGCAGGTCCTTCAGGCGCTCCGGTCCCACGACGAGCGCTTTCAGGCGCTCGTTAACCAAATCGAACTCAACAAGCACAAGCCCGACCGCCTCGTAATCGACAACGTCACGCCGCACGACGAGCCGGTCTCGCCCGACGACCCCACGTCAAAGCAGGAGAACGAAAAGAGCGGGCAACTGGCGCTCGACTTCGGCTTCGAAGGCTTCCGCGACGCCATGTACGCCCGAATCGTCCAGAAGGTCGGCGAGCGGCGCTACTGGGAGACCTGGGCCAAGGATGTCTCCGACATCGCTCAGGCCCACATCACGCGCATCAGGGGCCTGCTGACCGATCCCAAGTCAAGCCAGGCCAAGGAGTTCGAGGTCTTCCTAGCCGGACTGCGCGGCAACCTCAACGACAACATCACCAGCGACGAGGCCATCGAGATGCTCGCCCAACACCTCGTCACCCGGCCAATTTTCGACGCACTCTTCGTCGGGTACGACTTCGCCGCCAAGAATCCTGTTGCCCAGACCATGGAGTTGATGCTTGCCTCGCTCGACGAACACAACCTCGGCAGCGAGAACCAGACGTTGGAGAACTTCTACGCATCTGTCCGCCGCCGCGTCGAGGGCGTCGACAACGCGGAGGGCCGCCAGCGCATCCTGATCGAGTTGTACGACAAGTTCTTTGCCACGGCATTCAAGAAGACCGTCGACAAGTTGGGAATCGTCTACACACCGGTCGAAATTGTCGACTTCATCTTGAAGTCAGCCGACTCCGTGCTCCGCGCCGAGTTCGGCCAGGGCCTCACCGATGAAGGTGTTCACGTCCTTGATGGTTTCACCGGGACAGGCACCTTCATGGTCCGACTCCTCCAGTCCGGTCTCATAGAGCCGCATGACCTCGCCCGCAAGTACGCCATGGAGTTGCACGCCAACGAGATCTTGCTACTCGCGTACTACATCGCCGCCGTCAATATCGAGACCACCTACGCTGACCTGTCGGGCGACCCTCAGGACTTTCCCGGACTCATTCTCACGGACACCTTCCAGTCTTGGGAACCTGACGACCGGCCAGACCTGAACGTGTTCCCCGAGAACAACGCCCGCCTCGAAGCGCTTAAGCAGTTGCCGATCACGGTCATCGTGGGCAACCCGCCGTACTCTTCCGGCCAGGACAGCGCGAATGACAACAACCAAAATGAGAAGTACCCCTCTCTGGACGACGCTCTACGACAGGACTACATGTCCGAGCGCCAGCGCGGCGGCAACAACTCGATGTTTGACTCGTATATTCGAGCAATCAAATGGGCCACCCTTCGTATCAAGGACAGGGGACTCATCGCCTACATCACGAATGGCGGATTCCTTGACTCAAACACCGCCGATGGGATGCGAAAGGCGCTGGCCGCCGATTTCACCTCCATTTACGTCTTCAACCTACGAGGTAACGGCCGAGTTGGGGGCGAGGAGGGCCGAAAAGAAGGTCGACCCGTATTCGAGTTCGGGGGCTGGCGTCACGACGGCACTGAGATAAGGAACTCGAAGGGTGGTTCCCGTGCAACTATCGCGATCGTCCTGTTTGTAAAGAACCCCAGTCGCGACGGCCAGGCGTCGATTCGGTACGCCCAGGTAGCCGACTACCTGAGCGCAGGTCAGAAGGTCAGAGCGGTCGCCGACGCCGAGTCGGTGCTCGGTCTCGACACGAGGCAGATCAATGCGAATGCTCATGGAGATTGGCTCACTCAGCGCAACGACTCGTATCAGGCGTTCCTGCCGCTTGGCGCGAAGCACGGCGAAGACCTTGAGGGTGCAACAGTCTTCGGGACATATACTCGCGGGCTCGAGAGTGGCCGCGACGCGTGGGTCTACAACTCGTCAGGTGAAGTTCTTCGCCGCAACGTCTCCTTGACTGTCACGGCATACAACGAGCAGGTCGCCGCGTTCCAGGAGCATCTCGCGGGTCGGCCGTCGCGCAAAAAGGCCAAGGACCTTGTGGCGGACTTTATAGACCTGGACCCGACCCGGATCTCGTGGACCTTGAGCCTCAAGAACCGGCTCGCGTCAGGGCGTCGAATCAACTTCGAGCCGTCACACGTCGGGCGAGCAAACTACCGGCCCTTCTTCTCTCAGTCCCTGTACTACGACGCGGGGCTCAATCACATCCGTGGGCAATTGCCACGGGTGTTCCCTGAGACCGGTTCTCGCAATCTCGGCTATCACCTCAACGTCGGCGGCACACCTCTTCCCTTTTGCTGCCTGGCTTCCAACGCAATCACGGATGTCAACTTCTTCGGTCAAGGTGGCCAGTTCTTCCCGCGCTGGCGGTACGAGGCTGTCGAGGAGGACTCGGGCATGCTTGCAATTGATGGCGAGGGGGAGGTGATCGATGGTCACCGCAAGGTCGACAACATCACCGACGACGCACTCAAGAGATTCCTGGCTGCGTACCCCGGCCTGAAGGTGAGCAAGGACGACATCTTCTTCTACATCTACGGTCTCCTGCACTCGCCCCCCTATCGTGAGACCTATGCGGCCGACCTCAAAAAGATGCTTCCGCGCATCCCGATGGTGCGCGACTTCAAGGGTTATGCGACTGCTGGTCGCGCGCTGTCCAACCTGCACATTGGCTACGAGGCGGTGCATCCATACCCGTTGGACGGCTTGGAGTGTCAGCCCGTTGGTGATCCGTACGCCTTCTTCTCGGTGGGAACAAAGAAGATGTCTCTTGGTAAGGCCAGCGCGGAGCAGAAGGCAGCCGGGGAGCGCCATGACCGCTCGGTCATCCACTACAACGACCGCATCACGTTGCGGGGCGTCCCCGAGGACGCCTTCCGGTACATGCTCGGCTCACGGTCGGCAATCGAGTGGATGATCGATCGCTACTACGTGAAGCGCGACAAGGCTTCGGGCATCGTCAACGATCCCAACGATTGGTCCCGCGAGGTCGGCGACCCGCGTTACATCCTCGACCTCATGGCACGCGTGGTGACGGTTTCTGTCGAGACCAACAAGATTGTCGATGCGCTCCCGCCTCTGGACATCATCGAAGGGGCCTGACATGCCGGTCGATGCGAACGGAACGAAGGTCAGCCAGGCCGTAGCCATTGCTGCCTGGACGGTTGTCGCTCGCGACACTCTTCTGACCACCGCCCGCCGCTACCACTCGGTCATCACCTACAAAGAGTTGGCTTCTGAGGTTCAGGAGGTGTCGGGCATAACGACGGCACAGCGCCTGGACTACTGGATCGGCAGGCTCTTGGAGAACGTCGCCGTCGAGGCGACCCAGCGGGGCGATCCCCCACTCACGGCGCTTTGCGTTCATCAAGACGGCACCATCGGCCCGGGCTACGCCAAGGCTCCGAAGTCCGTCGCGTCGGATCCTGACGCCGATGTGGACCTACTCGCCGCTGAACATCGCCTCCTCTGCTACCGGGCCTACGCGGAAGACCTCCCGGCCGACGGCGGCGTCGCTGCGCTTACCCCGCAGGTCGCGGCTCGCAAGGCTCGCCGGCGAAAGACCGAGCCGGTCGCTCTTCCGGTCTGCCCCATCCACTCCATGGAACTGTCAACGACGGGTGTGTGCGCTCTGTGCGAGTGAAGCCGTTAATGACAGTGGTGGGGGCGTCACAGTCCTCCAGACTGAGGGCATGACCGACATTCCATCTCCTGGTGTGCCCGCCTACGACCGTCGGGTCGAGGTCGAGGCTCTGCTGGCGGAGGACACGTCGGTCCTCGGCCACCTGTGGGCGTACGAGCAGGAGGGGTTGACGCCCCAGCAGATGGCCGAGCGCGAGGGCACGGTCACCACGGGGTGGGTTTCTATCTACCGGATGCTCGTCCGGGTGCTGCGAGACGGTGAGGTCCCCACTGCGCCGAGCATGGCGACTACCGCCGCCCGCCGGGTCCGCAAGTGGCTGAAGAACCCGAACCTCTCACCGAGCCTCCGGGCAGAGTTGCAGGATCAGGAGGCTCTGATTACCTCCCGCGCTGAGGACACCTCGGCGGTCGCGGAGGAGACCGAAACGGCGGTCGAGACGTCCAAGCGCGCCGAGGCGGCCGGACGGCCTGGCGTGTACGTGTGGAGCCTCCCGCACTACCTGAACTACCCGGTCGACCAGAAGCGCGGCCACACGCTCTACAAGGTCGGACACTCCTCGGTCGATGCGTACAACCGAGTGCGTGACGCAAGGTGGGTCGGACTGCCCGAGGACCCGGTGCTCCGGCGCATCTACCCCGTGGACGCGTCTGCTGCAGCGGAACGTGAGTTCCACGAGGCCCTTCGGGCGGCCGACCACTTCCAGCAGGTCAATGTGAAGGCCGGAACAGAGTGGTACCTAACCTCGCTGCGCTACCTCGACTACATCGCCCGTCGGATGAGGCTCGACGTCGAGGAGTACAACGCCCAGTACGAGACGGGGTCTGAGTGACCACCTACGGCTACCCGACAGTCGAGTGGGTCAAGGATCCCGTCGACCGGAGCACCGGGCTCCCGAACGGCCGCTCTATCGAACGTCGCCACTTTGCCGACTGCGAGCACTGGTACCGCAACGATGACGGCAGCCTCGTCGGTGACCCTGCCCGGCTGGCCACCGACCAGCAGATGGCGAACCTCACCCCCTGTGCGGACTGCGCGTACCGGGCCCGCGAGAACGGTCACCCTGAGCAGGGCGAGCGGCTCGACTCAATCGGAGGACACCGCCAGTTCTGGTGGGTCAGCCAGGGCTACAACCACGACGTCGCCATCGAGCAACAGACGTTGTGGAGCCTGCCGAAGAAGGGCAGGGACCTGCCGGATCGGCGGCTGCTCAAGGAGATGCGGGTGGGCGACGTAGTGCTCCACTACGCCAACCAATATCTGCGTGCGGTCTCGGTCGTACGTACGCCCTGGCGACCCGCTACCCGCCCCGAGGGGTACCGGATGCGACCTGGGGACGGTGACGAGGGCTGGCTGGTCGAGGTGGACGTCCAACAGACCGGCTTGAGCCTCCACTTCCGTGACATCGCCGCGCTCATCAGCCACGGCACACCAGGGCCGCTCGACAGGAACGGGACACCCCGGCAGTTGTATGTAGCCCGGCTCAGGGAGGACGAGGCGAACGCACTCCTTAACGCTGCTGGGACCGTGGTCCTCCCTGGCGTAAGGGAGGAGCCGGTGCTGCTCGGCATGCCCGACTCGGTGCTCGACCTCGACTCGACCGACACCATGGCTGTGAGCCGCGTACGACGCGAGCAGGCCCATTTACGCCGCCACCTGCTGGCCGGGCGCTCAGAGGCCCCCTGCGCCCTCTGTGGTCGCCTCCTGCCCCAGCACGTGCTCGTCGCTGCCCATATCGTGCCCAGACGCCACCTCGACGACGCCGAACGTCTCGACTTTCGGGGCTCGGCGATGCTCGCGTGCTCGCTTGGCTGCGACGCCCTGTTCGAGTGGGGCCACATCATCGTGGACGACAGCGGCTTCGTGCGTGCCGGGCGGCCGTCCCCCTGGGCATCGATGACCGAAGCCGTTGAAGTGCTCGACGGTCGCCCCTGTGCGGCTCACAACGTGCACACCGCGAACCGATTCAGTCAGCACCAAGCGAGCCACCTGGTACACGACTGAACGGGTAAGTCTCAGCCCCGGACGACCGGAACTATGCGCCGCGAAGGAGGGTGACGGTAGTGAAGGCAGCGGGTCCGCAGCGGCTCAACTCGTCGGACATGAAGTCCACGTGCTGACGGCAGATTTTCGTAACGGCTCCGCACTCGCACTCCCATTCCGCTCGGATCGCGTCCCAGCATCCGCTCACTGAGCAGAGGGCCGCCTTGACCTTGCACGCCGGACAAGCAGACAGTCCGCAATCGGAGGCGGCCGTCTTCACGGCAATGGTCTCCTCATAGGAGAGTCCACAGTCGGCGCACAACCACCAGAACGGGTGGTCGGTGACGTCGACACCGCACCACGTCCAGCGCCCGTTGTCGGCAAGATAGATGTTGTCGGGGGTAATCGGCAGGCGCACCATCAGGTGAGTCCTCTCAGGGTGAGGTCCCCCCGGACTTCGGTGCCGGGGAGAACGTTGTGTCCATAGATTGGGGCACCGCCCTGACAGGTCACGACGGACTTGGACGTCCATCCCTGGTCGCTTTCTGTGCCTGCGTTTACCCGCTCAGAAGCCCCGCCCGGCATGCGGCGTGTCTACATATGTGGACACCCCGGGGAACCCGTGAACCACTACCGGTCTCCGACCAGGAAGGGGACCACGATGACGGCGAGGAACCCAGCGAGCAGGACTTCGCCCTGACTGAGGCAGACGATGACGGCTCCCGCAGTGCTCACTATGAAGACACGGTCGAGGCAGGTCATTGGACGGCGGGGCTTGAGGGAACGCGGCTTGGACACGCCGCTGACACGCATCCCCATCACACGCCGCCGGACAACGGGTGCGGTCCCTTACCGGAGAGGAACGCCTGCCACTGGCGGTCACGAGCCGCCACCGCTACCACCGGATCGAACGACTCGGACACCGAATCTCGGGCTTTGCCCAGGCGTACCGCTTCGCTAAGCAGAATCTGCACGAGCGCGGTGTAGGACATCCGCTCATCGAGGCAGAGGTGCCGCACCGACCGATGGAGGGGCCGGGGGAGGTCGACCGTTGTGCGGATGGGGGACAGGTGCGCCGTCGCGTTCATACCCATGCACTAACGAGGTCCAGTAATCCAGTGTCACAGAGCACCGACGCCGAACCGGTGCTGACACCACTCTTAGTCACCCCGTGGTCGGAGTCGGGGAGGGGTGTTTGGTGTGAACCCCGGAACCGGGTCTGACCTGCTGAAACGGCGCGTGACGACTTCTTGCCTCGGTGAGACACGGGTACGCAGCCGTGCGAGCCGGGGTGTGCCACCCGAACCGGGCATTCCCCTACTGGACTCCGTGACATCGGCGCGGGGGGAGGTCTGTCGGTGGTCGGACGTACGGTCCGGATTCGCACGCACCAGGAGCACGCATGACGTTCACCATCACCCGCAACACCACCGCCTCCGAGAAGCCGCCGACACCGCCCATCAACCCTGACACGGGCAAGGCGTTTCCGATGATGGTGCAATACAGCGGCGGCTGGCTGCAGTGCTGGTGCGAAGACCCCGAGGAAGCCGTGTCCGCACTCATCGGTGACCCCGCATATCTGGACGAGACCGACCAGCAGGCACGGCTGATTGCACGGGTAAAGGCTGCGATGCGGCTGTCCGTCGTCGTGCAGGCCGAGCAGATCCACGATGCTCAGTGCGACAAGCGGTGGGACCGGCTCACCGAGCCGGAGAAGGCCATGCTGTTCCAGGTCCGCATCACCCAGCCGAAGGGCCTCCACGAGGACCTCTTCGGTCACCCGTGCTGGACCGCAGACGTGCCTCTCGTGGTGGTGTCCACCGGATACGAACCATGGGTCGAACAGCCGCTGCCGCTGGGTGGCTCAAACCGTGTGTGGGTGATTGACCCGCTCACTCCGGAGGACATGCTGGGTTCACTGGCCGACCTCGGTGTCATCCGGCTCTTCCAGCGAGACGTGGACGTGTGACCTATCCCAGCCCGCCTCGGCGGAACCATCCGAGGAGACGGAAACGAAGCCGCCCCGGCATCAGGTCGCTACTGGTGTCGGGGCGGTTTGTCCGCCGGTGCTGTCGTCAGGCGTGGCGGCCTCGCAGCGACGCACCAGTGAGGTGGATGTTCTCCGCGTCCATGAGTCGGTCCATGACCCGCTCGGCGAACGGGTAGGCCGCGACGAAATCCTCGCCTTCGGGGGTGTCGAGCGAGGCGACGTTCGTGGTGATGATCGTGAGGCGACCCGAGCCCTGGCGGTTTGCGAGCAATGCCGCCAGTTCGGCGCTCGTGTATTCCGACGGCTTGCGGCGGTACATGTCGTCGATGATGAGTACCTGCGCGTCCCGTACCTTGCCTCGGGTGCGGCTTCGGCGGGCCATGAGGTCGTCGGACACGTTGTCCCCGGGCATCCACGCGTCAGCCAGGTCCTCCCACGTCACCAGTGTCGGCACCTGACCCGTGCCTGACACAGCGACACCCGTGGCGGCGGCGGCGGCATGGGTCTTCCCGGTGCCGACCGTGCCCCAAAGCACCAGCGTGTCCGGTCGAGGGTTCGTCGCCCAGGCCACGAGCCGCTCGTAGACGGCTTCCTGTCCGGGCATGGGGGAGTTGAGGAAGGCGGTGTCGTACTTCGCGCCGAGGCTGTTGCGGAGGTTCTTGGCCCGGTTCTCTGCGATGAGCCGTGCGGTGACCTCTGCGTCTTCGGGGTCGGGGGTGTATACGACCACCGGCCGGGTCTTGCCCTTCTCGGTTTCGTGACGAAACCGAACAATGCGCGCCATCAGGGGCTTGTCGTCGAGGGCGTCGATCTCGTCGCCGGTCATGGCGAGCCATGCGGCGGCGGTGGGTCCGTCGGGTGCGCTGTCGGGGTGTCCTGCGCGTACCGCGCGGCCTGCGGGGAACTCCTCAGCAGACCCGTCGGTGGTGTCGGGGCTGGTGGTGACGTTGGCGAGCAGCGCAGCGAGGGCGGTGTTCTGAGACATGATGATGGTGCCTTTCGGAGGTGGGGTCTGGGGGGTTACGCGGTCTTGACGCGGCTGGGTGCGCGAGTCACGCCCGGCAGTGACGGCACCGCCGCCCGGCCGGACACCCGCGCTGGAGTACTGGAGGCCGACGGGCCGCTGGCGGCCTCCTGTGCCTTCTTCCGGGCGACGTCCTTGGCGTAGGCCGCTGGGCTCTTCCCGCCACGCAGAGCGCCGTCTACGGCCTCGCGTAGCGCCCACTCGGGCAGCGAAGTGTCAGCGAGCATTCCGACGACAGCAGCGAGCAGCGACTCACCCTGAGACCTGCTGAGGACTGGGAGGCCGCGCTCGTGCCGTTCCTGCTTGGCGTGGTCAGTCCAGAGAGCATCGACTAGAGCAGCAGCCGGGCCTGTGGTGTCGACGCTGGTCGTCGGCGTCGGCGGGTTCTGGGCCGCCGCTGCTTCGCCTTCTACTTCACATTCAAGTTCATTTCGCTTCTGCTTCTCTTCTTGCATGTCCGAGCATGGCTGAGCATTCTCGGCGCATGCTCCGAGCATGCTCGGAGCATCGACGGCGCTGGTCCCTGTGGTCTCGATGGTGGTCGTGCGGGCTCGCTCGGCAGCCCAGCGCTTGTCAGCGGCAGCCTTGGCCTTCGCGGAGCGGCGCTGCTGACCGACGGTGACTTCCTCCTCGGTCTGCTGCCATTCGGCCCACTGGGTGAGGTTCAAGATGTCGGCGGCAGCGTCGTACTCGGCGAGGTCGGCTTCGACCAAGACGCTGATGAGATGGTCAGGGTCGCCGGAGATGCCAGCGAGGATCGCGCGCAGCACCTTCTTGGCCTTGCGGACCGACCCGAACGCTTCGTCGCGACGGCTGGCGGCCAGGTAGCCGTGGTAGACGTACACGGCAAGCGCCCGGTCGAGCGGGTCAATGGAGAGGACGTCCGGGTCGGCGGTCCAGTCTGCGGCGAGGCGGACATGGGGACGGGTTTCGATGGTCTTCATCGGTGGTGCTGCCTTTCGGACACGGCTGCAGGAGATGCGTCGCTGGGCCGAGTGTCTGTGGTGGACGCCCGGCCCGTCTCTTTTCCGTCGGCTGGCTTGAGGGCGGCGAGCATCGCCCACGCGGCGCGAATCTCGTCGGTGACCGCTTGGCAGGGGGTCCAGCCGTTCGACGGGCCGCTCAGGTTGGTCACCCAGTCGTCGTCGATGGCCTGGAGGTTGAGGCGGTCCACACTTGTCAGACCCTGTGCTGCGCGGGCAACGTGCCAGCGCCAGGAAGACACGAGCCGCAGCACAGCGGCCGAGGGGTTGCTCCCAGTTTCGAGTGCCCGACGGGCATGCGCGAAGCCGGGTGTCTCCATCACCTCGGCGTGCACACTGAAGGCTTGTCCAGCGGTGAGGCCGTGGGTGGCGAGTGCAACTGAAAGTCCTGCTGGAAGCCAGCGCTGGTGGAACGAGATGAACCACTCGCTCGCTGAGCCGGTGTGATGATCAGGGCACGTGGACATTGCGGGCCGGTAGTTGTCCCAGTTCGAGGACGTCAGCGGCTCGTCCCAATAGCGTTTGAAACCGCGCCAAGCGTCAAGGATGTCCCCCAATGGGCGTCCAGTGCGGGTGGCAAGGTCGACGGCGTACCGACGCACCTGGTCGTTCGTGTCGATGATTCGGGCGGACCTGGAAACGATGAGAACGACTCCGCAGTCGGGACGTGTCCCGCGCCAGACTGCGTACCCCTCGTGCATGAATGCTTCGGCAACGGCGGCCGCGTTCCCGCCGGAGTTGAGGTGGACGGCGGCGGTCTGGTCACCCACATTGTGGACGTGTCGAAGACAGCCGATGAGTCCGTACTCAGCGGCGTACGCGTCACCAAGCCGCCCCAGAATCGCCCGCTCGGCGATGCGTCGGACCTCGATGGGCTCGAATGGCCCAGGCGTCCGCTGCCAAGTTTGGTTGAACAAGTTCACTGCTACTCCTTGCAGATGGTGGTTGTGCTTGCCGGGCGCTAGGGGAGGGGTCGGCCCTCAAGTTCGATCCAAATGTCTTGACCGACGTTCTCTCGGTGCTCTGCCGATGAGAGTCGTCGGAGACTGCGTTCGTTCGAAGCCCGCCCGTTGGTCCCCTGAGTTATCGGCAGGTTCCCGACACGTCCCGACAGACAGGGCCCGAACGGAACGTGTCGGAGAAGGCCGGTTGCTGCTGGGCATGGCTGACTTGACTTGACTTGGCTTGGCGGCGCGGTCCTGCGCGCCCGGACGTGTCCTGCCGAGATGTCGGTGCCTTGCGTGATGCTCGTCGACCTCGGGAGGCCGGAGTTGGGACGTGTCGAAGGGTGCGAGCGGCAGCGGCTCGGCCGGAGGGGTGTGGCCCTGATGCGAGCAATTCCGACACGTCCGAGAGCGCGCATGCCACGCCCCGTCCATCTACGGCGACTACCTCGCGGGTCAACTACGGGCCGGTGGCCTGTGCGACGACCCCGTGTTCAACCCACATCACCCGGTGACCCCCGGTCGGCCCCCAAAGCAGCCGATAACGAGAACAGTCGCTGGGACAGTGGGTCCCGGCATCTCCCAGAGAGAGGTGACCCCAATGGGCCAACTTCTTCATCCTGAGGCGCTCTCCGAGTACCTCCAGATCAGCACCAAAACGTTGTCCAACTGGCGCTCGCTTCGCGTCGGTCCCGCATTCATCCGGCTTCAGCGGGGTGTCATCCGCTACCGCCGGGAAGATGTCGACGACTGGCTCGATGAGCAGGCTTGGACTTCGCGCGAGTGGATGGCCTCCTGATGGCGCGCGAGGCTTTGGAGCCAGGCAGCCACGGAACCAAGTGGTTCGAGTACTACTCGAAGCCCGTCGAGGTTGCGGCATCTGATGGGACTCTCTCGGAGACTCGGACGCGTCTTCGCAACGAGCCTCGGCCAAAACAGTCTGAGGTCGGTTGGGTTACTGCTCGTGTCCGCTACCGCCTGCCGACTGGCGAGTACAAGGAGATGAGCCGCTCGGCTGACACGAAGGGGAAGGCGGAGCGTGCCCTCGATCGGGCCCTGGCTGCACGGCCGACCGCGACGACGTCGGCCACTATCCAGCCCTCGTGGACGGTTGAGCGACTCGCCCACTATTGGCTGGCGCATCGTCGCGCGACGGGCTTGGCGCGGGCGGAAGGCCCATTACAGCCGTCCTCGCTGCGTCAGATGGAAGTCACCATTCGCACGACCATTCTCGGTGAGAGGAAGACTCTCGCGGGAGGCGAGTGGAGGGTGGTCAAGCGTGCGGGTGGAATCCCGGACCTGAAGTTAACCGAGTGCACGCGAGGAGCCCTTGAGTCGTGGCTCAGCGGCTTGGAGGCCAAGGGGCTCTCGACCAAGCAGGCTCGTACCGTCCTGAGCCAGATGTTCGACCTCGCTGTCAAAGACGGGGCCATCCAGGGCAACCCGATGACGGCCGTCGCGAGTCCCAAGCGCAGAGCCAAGTCAACGCAGCGGCTCAGTGTCGACCGCGCACGGACGTTGCGGACGCTCATCACTCCTGAAGCCACTAGGAAGTCGCACAAGGGCCGGATGCAGAACAAGGACCTAGCCGAAGTGGTCGACTTCGTGCTCGGGACGGGGTGTCGCATCGGCGAGGCCCTCGCCGTCCGGTGGTGCGACCTTCACCTAGATGCCGACGTTCCGTACGTCGTGGTTTGCGGAACTCTGATTGAGTCACGCGACGGTCTCCCCATGTACCGATCTCTACGTCGCAAGAACGACTCTCGCGACGTCGACTCAATCGAGGTCGCCGGCTTGACCAGGACGAGCCCGACCTCACATTGTTCCTTCCGGACTTCGTAGCAGGCATGCTCCGTGCGCGACGGAGTCGTGTGCTGGAAAAGGGCTGTATACCCCGCGCCGACGAGACCGTCTTCGCTTCAGCGAGGGGCACCTGGCTTCAGCCAGCCAACATTCGGTCACGGCTCCGCAAGGCCCTCAAGGGCACGCCGCTTCAAGGGACGACACCCCACTCGCTCCGAAAGGCAGTCGCGACGGTGGTCGAGCGCGAACTGGGTATGGAAGCAGCGCGTCATCAGATGGGCCACGCAGACCCCTCCTTGACAGGTCAGGTTTACGTGCACGACTCCATGGTTGGTCAGGACGCCCGCGAGGCCCTCAGCCAGTTCTTCGACCCGGACTGGAAAGCGAGCGAGCGCCCCGTCGAGCCGCGTATGCCTCGGGCGAGGTAATTGATGGCGAACTGGTTCAGAAGGACGCTGGGACCTCACCGAACACCAGTTGCTGGCCTGGCGGGAGCATTCCACGGCAAATCCACCCGCTGCTGAACGGAGGGTTTCCCAAAGGCTTGGCGTCCCAGCGCTGGGAGTAGGCGATTCGTCGGTTCAGGAGCAGCATTCCGGCTTCGGCACCGGCCGCCCGCAGAGGTGCAAAAGCCCACTCGCCCACTCCGGTCTCTGGCACGAGCACCGCGAATGGAATGCCCAGGTCGACCAAGTGCGACAGCCAAAGGCGGCGCACCGAGTAGGGGGGATTGGTTATCGCGACATCCACCTCCATCGCCTCAACATCTGCGCGCGTGAAGGAAAAGAAGTCCTGGCCCGTGCTCAAGTCCGAGCAGACGACCTCGTATCCCGCCTCTTCTAGGACGTCAACGATGTGGGAACGACCTCGCACATCGGCGTGGGCCCAGACGCGTAGCGGAGGTGGGGGGAGAATTCCCAGTAATGGGGCAACTGCGGTTCGTGGCGTGTACCAGAGATCGCTCGATGTGCCCCTCCCTTGGCTCGCTCGCAGTTGAGCCATGCTCGGCATGCGGTTGAGCGAGTCGGCGTCTGCTCGACGGGTCACGTTGAGCACCTCGGCGACCACAGTCAACACCTGGTCGCGGTCTGTAAGGCCGGTGCTGTGTTCCGCTACTTCTGTGGCGACCAGGTCAAGACGGTGCTTGATGTCGCGAGCAGCCTTCTCGGTCACCACGTCGCTCACGTCCGTGCCAGCGGCCTCGCTGAGCACCGCGATGACTTCGTGCTGACCGAGCAATTGGTACGAGCGGGCGCGGCTCATCCCGTCGAACTCGCTACCCACATAGTCGGCCCAGCGCCCATAACCGAGTGCGAGGTGCGCCTTCCCAACGTATGCGCGGTGAACGAGAACATGTAATGCACTCACTGTGATCCGGATGGCATCGGTGAGATGGCGGGCTGCCTCAAACGAAAGCGGGGCGCACGCAGAGTCTGTGTCTACATGTGTAGACACAGCCGCACGGGTGGAGGTAGGTGGGGTCGTCATGACTTCAAGAGAAGATGCGCCGTTCGTCCGGGGTTTGCCTTGGCACTCGCAGGCGAATTCGACAGCGAACGCGCAGGTTAACCGGTCGACGTCACGGAGTCAGCAGCGGCTCCACAGCGGCCTTGACCTGAACGACTTTGTCTACCGTCGCGCGGCTGGTCCTCAGCACGGTGATGGTCGAGGACGCAGCGGCTCCGGTGACTCCAGAAGCCGTCCACGGCAAACCCCGAGAAAGATCCGTCCAAGGCGTCCTGTCCTACTCCGGACCGAGACTTTTGGTTGTCCCGCCATCCGGCGGTCACGAGACCAGGAGTTCAAATGAAGCAGAAGCGAAACCTCAGCCCGGGCCGACCTGCGGCTAGAGCCCAGCACCTTTACCACTACACCCGCGCGGAATGGGCCGACTCCATTCTCCGCGAGGGCGTCATCCGGACCACGGTTCCCAACCTCCGCCCCCCGACCGACTTAGAAGAGGTGGAGGTGCTTCTCAGTCGAGGGTTTGTCCAGATCGAGGCGGGCTCTCCCTCCGTTGTGTGGCTCACCAGCGAGGACCGTCCGGGTAGCGGTGATGACCACGGGCTACCCCAGGAGAAGCGGGCCGTGCGCATTGCCGTGGACGTAGGGGCACAGCCCTGGAATCGATGGGCTCCTCGGCAGAAGAACTACGACAAGCAGTGGGTGCGCCACCTCGGACGAGTCGGTGGGGGAAAGTCCAGCACCTGGCATGTGCACACAAACCCCATTGCAATGAGGGACGTCGTGGAGGTCCGAGACCTCATCACGAATCACGTTCTCTACTCGCGAGGTGCAGAGTGAACGACGACATCACGCCAGCACACGACGACTTACGCGGCGTACGCCTGGTGACTTGGTGCAGTCTGTAGTCCGCCGGGAGACCGTCCCGCAACGTGTCCCAATAGTGTCGGTGGGCTGAGGGAGAGTCGGCACATGAACGATGACGCACCACGCCATCTCGTTGGCTACGCACGAGTGAGTTCCGGAGAGCACCAACGTCATGACCTGCAGATTGATGCCCTCATAGCCGCAGGCGTAGAGCCCTCCAACATCTTCACCGACACCATCTCAGGTGCCTCAGTCGCGGCGTCACGTCCGGGACTCTCCCAGGCGCTCGCCCACTGTGGGCCGAACTCGACCCTGGTCGTCTGGCGTATCGACCGCCTTGGGCGAAGCCTCGTAGATGTCGTCTCGACGGTCGAGTCACTGATAGAGCGCGGCGTCGCGGTTCGTTCAATCTCGGACGGCATCGACCCCGACACTCCTCATGGTCGGCTCCTGCTGAACTTGTTGTGCAGTTGCGCGCAATTCGAGCGCGACCTCATCAGGGCTCGCGTGCAGGCTGGGATGGACAGTGCGCGCCGAAGGGGAGTGCGCTTCGGACGCCCAGCCCCCGACCCCGTCGAGGTCGGGGCGAAGGTAAGGATGGCGCGGCGGGCCATGGCTGAGGATGGGCTGCCTGCCGCCGATGCGGCCCGGCTCGTGGGATGGAGCCGGTCGACGCTCTACCGACACATGCAGGTGATTCCTGCCTAACTAGTTGTGCCCCTGCTCCAATGGGGCGCACTCATCTGCCGAGAACGCTCTGAGGACGGCGGTGGTTCCTCCGGGACCGCACCAGCGGGGGCCTGGCTTGCCGTCGTCTGCTGTTCACCGCCTGACAACCCAGCGCACGCACCCGTTCGGCGTTTACGCTCCAGGCATGCCAGTGGACCCCGCCCTCTCCGGCCTCGCCAAGACCATCGAGTCCGGGCAGCCATGGCCCCGTCCAGAGTGCCCCAACTGCCAGACGGGGTACATCGGGTTCTCGTCGCCCATCGAGGACGAAGGCCACGGTTCAGCCTCGGCGCGCAGCCACCCCGCCTTCGAGCCAGAGTGGATCTCCGGCACGTTCGTCGTGCGCGGGCAGTGTGAGAACCCCGAATGCCAGCAGGCCGTGCACGGCACCGGGGACTACCGCGTGGACTACTCCCAGAAGTCCACGCGCGACGACGAGTTCGAGTACCAAGGCATCCCCTACTCCTCGTACTACACCGTCACGCATTTGCACCCGCCCATGTTGATGATGCCGATCCCAAAGTCGGCTCCCGAGGAGGTCCGAGAGGGCGTACTGCGCGCATCTCGCGTGCTCTTCGCAGATCCCGGCCTTGCCGCAACCGCGCTACGCGCCACGGTGGAGCGCTTCCTGACCTCCGAAGGCATCTCGGCGACCCGCTCAACCGGACAGTTCCGTAACGCTCACGAACGCATCAAGGAGTGGCGGAACGCCGACCCCAATCGTCCCCCGGTCGCCGACCTGCTCTTCGCAGTCAAGTGGCTCGGGAACGCAGGAACACATGAAGACTCGGATCTGACCACTATCGAGGTGTTGGACGGTGCCAGAGTGCTCGACGAAGCGTTCCACCGCCTCTTCACGGGGCCAGATATCGACGCGCACGCGCAGACCATCAACGCAGCCAAGGGGCCCGCCCGGCAACCCTGAGGCGCGCCCAATGATCGGTGGGGCTCAGGGCAGCCCGATCCAATCGCATGGTGCAGATGGCGAGCGCTGCGGCGATCCGGTTCTGCCCATGACCGGTCATGCCGGTGTACGGACGGGGACATCGGCTTGGCTGTCCAGCCAGGCGACCTCGGTAGCACTTGTTGGCCACCTCGGCTTCGGCGGAGGCGGGGCTACTCGGTCAGCGGTTCAAACCATGACGGCGGGAGTCGAGTGCGTTCTTGAAGTGGCTCTCTGCTGCGTTGATGACCGGCTCAGGAGTTGTTGGGTCGAACACCCGCAGCACTGAGAACCTGAAACTGGACGGGTCCAGTCCACGTAGTTCCACGTTGCCGCCGTGCCCGTTGGTCGCGTAGGCCGTCCAGCGCTGCAAGATGTTTTCTGCGCCGTCGGCCTTGCCGACGTAGTGCCTGCCGTCGCGAGTGTCGGTGATGAGGTAGATCCCGCCGACCGAGGAGAGGGCAGTGCGCCAGGTGGCGTACCTGTGCTCCCGGACGACGGCTTGGAGTTGGGGGTGTCCCAGGACGAGCGCGTCGAACCCCGGGAACCGCACCGGCTGGGCGTCGGCAATCTCCATCACCTGGTACGGCGCGGCCGTGCTCGCGTTGACCCGCCACGTGCGGGGTGAGCGCCAGGCGATGACCAATCGGTTCCGAAGGTCACTCATCTCATCCGAGACCTTCAGGTTGAAGGTGCGGGTCTCGTCGTTGCGCTCGATCTCGCCATGGTTGATCACCACCCGCCACAGCCGGGCGCGGTCGCCACCCTCAGGTAGGAACACGACCCACACTCGGGGCGGGGCTTTTGGGAAGGTGCGCGCGCTGATCGACTGCACGCGGGTGTAGGCCAGGAGTTCGTCGTCGGAGGAGTCGGCATGGATGCCTGGGCTGCCGTCCCTGTGTAGGGGCACGTAGGCGTGCCGGATGACCAAGGTCTCGGCGGGCTCGATCCCCGCACTGGCCATGATCGCTGCGAACGTGAGGGTCATCGCTGCCGCCTGCCGAGGGTTTGGAGTCACGGTCGCGACCCTAGCGACCGCCAACCGTGGTGCCGGTTCGCTCGCCCGTGTGGCGGGCCGCGCCTGGCGATGTCGTTGCGACCGCCGGGTCCGCCTACTATCCAACCGCGCTCGGCGACGACTGCGCGCAGACGGGAGCAGGCGAGATGTCCGACAGCGGCGACGCGCAGTACCGGTACCAGTCCATGAAGGTCATCCGAGGCCGCGAGTCCAGCACGGTCAAGAAGATGCAGAGCGCCGGGTGGGAACTTCACACTCGTGACCAGGGACGGTTGCGCACGGAGATGACGTTTCGCCGAGTGAAGAAGCCGACGCCGTGGGGTCTGGTCGCGGCCTTGGCAGCCGTCGCCGTCGTGGCCATTGCGGTCGTCGGCGGCATCGTCGCACTCCAGGGCGATGATGTCCCCGACGAAGCCACGGCATCGTCGTCCGAGGGTGTGAGCCAGACACCGAGCGAAACAGCCACCTCCCCATCCCAGGAGCCTTCGGAAGAGCCGACCGCGACAGAGACCGAGTCGTCCACACCAGTGACCGACGAGGTCTTGACGGTCGAGAACAACCCGGACCTCAAGACGCTCTTGACCAAGGGCGAGGACTACAACCTGAGCCAGGCGTTCGCGAAGAACTACGAGGGCAGGACTATCGAGTTCGACGGCAACGTGGCGTATACGGCTCCGCACGGGAACTACGACACGCGCTTCGATTTCCTCATCTACGCCGGGGACTACAGCGAGACGGTCGCAGCCCCCGGCCCCTCCTTCCAGTTCCGCGACGTCAACTTCTACGACCTGAATCTCCAGGGTCGCGGGTCGAGCGTCGGGACCAGGGACAACCTCCACATCGTTGCCGAGGTCGGAGCGTTCGAGCCTCGCAGTGGCCTCTTCCTGCTGGAGCCTGTTTCCACGCGGTTGCGCTGACGTTGCAACACCCCGCCCTCATGCCGATGCCCGTGTAGTCGAGTTCGGCTCCCCGCTGAATGTTTGGCTCTAGGTCCTACCAGCGGTCGCAGAACGGGTCAGCGTGCACCGAGAGGCTTGGGTCGAGCCGAAGTCCGCAACGGGGGCACAGCCCGTTGTGCCTGCGGGGCCTCCGCCATTCGGACGGCGGTCCTGGGTCTTGCTCGGGCAACGGCTCGACCATCCGGAGCGACGCCTGCGGCGCGTTGAGCGCCCGACGACGACGGGCTGTTTCCATCTGCTCGTTGTGCTCGGCTGCGCGCCGTTCCCGAGCCCGCTCGGCCTGCTCAATCTCGTCGCGGATCCGCTTAGTCTCGTCGAGGAAGCCCGGCGGGAAGATCCCGTTCTGGCGCAGGTCGAGTCCGGACAGCGGGCCGAACTGGTACTTGGGTGGGTCCGGCTTCCGGGGCTGCTGCTGCAAAGCGTGGAGGTCGTAGGCCCAGGCGATGCGTTCGTCGGCCGGGTTGATCCACAGGACCGGCCGGGCATCGCGGACCAGATGCGCACCGATCTCGCGCCACCGGCCCTGGAGCGGCATGTGCGCGCCGACGTGTCCCCACAGCCAGGTGACCGCAACCCCGAGCCGCTGATAGGACTCCGTACGCTCAGCCCACTGCTCGAACGACAGCGATGCGTACTGGATCTCGACCGCAAGCAGGTTGCCCGAAAACGAGGTCAGCAGGACGTCGGCGACTCGCTCTCCGCCACCAACACGAACCTCCTCCCGCGCCGAGGCCACGTTCCCCTGCTCCCGCGCCCACCGGACTATCAGCGCCTTTGCCTGTCGGTGAAACACGCTCTCCGGGGCGTGCCCTCGCCCGGGGCGGACCAGGTGCCTGTAGCCGTCCCGGGCGCTGCGGGCCGACCGCGAGACCGTGGTGATCTGCGGGGAGATGCAGTCCGGCTCCGGGCAGCGCAGGGCCGTGCGGACATCTGCGCGTCGCTCGTGCGCTGTGCCCTGCTCCAGGTAGACGAGGTCGCCGCCGGACCTCGGCTGAGCGAACAGGAATCGGCCCGATTGCGCGCGGAACGAGTCGAGCGTTTCGATGGGCTCGACCGGCTGCACGTCGAGTGCGGCGTCCACAGCGACGACGGTAGGCGAGGACACCGACACCGGTACTGTCTTCCGCTAACCCGGAGCCATCCGTAACTTCGACGGTGGACGACGCCCGCTCTTGAGGCCGACGAGGGGCCCGGTCCCACGGCGTACACACCCCGATCGCGTTCAGCGCGGTGCTTGCGCTTTCACCCAAGGCGGGGTTTGGACGCCCGCCTTCGACGTGAGATGCCAGCAGCGGCACCAGTTGCACAGGTAAGCGCCCCTAGGGCCAACGCGGCCCCGATTGGCATGCCTGCGGCTTATGGCCCGCATCGCAGCCACGGCGGCCCAACGGCTGGGGTAGGAAACTTTCGAGCATTCCGACATGTCGATCGTCCTCGACTTGCGGCACTCGGCGGGCTCACATCCTGCCCGGTGCGCGGTTCACGCCTTATGGCGATGGGCCCACGAATGAACCTAACGGGTCCAATTTGGAGCCACCTTAACGGACCGGCACGCTCTCAGCGTGCGCTCTGGAGACGCACAAGGCCACCAGGACACACGCAGTAAGACACGTCCCAACAAGTTGGTCTCAGAACTCTGACTTCCGGGACTGAATATTGGGACTGTCACTGCCGCGCAGGTGAGTGACGCCGAATATGTCCCGCTTACCTACTCGATGTGGGACGGCACCAACTCGTGTTGACGGGGGCCACCGGTGAAGAGCGGCGATCTACGTGCTTGCCGTGACGGCCGAGTCGGGTGTGGTTATGGCGGGGTTGACGCATACCGGCAGTGCCGTGGTCAACGCCGCTTCACATTGCGCGCGACCTCCTCACGATCCACTTCATCGATCCTCTGCACGGCAGCGTCAAGAAGAAGCCTGCTGACACCGTTGAGACGGGTCGCCTGCTCGAAGTACTTCGCTAAGGGTGGACTCACCGCGTAATAGAACCGGATGAATGCGCGACCACAGACGCTCCGGGCGAGTCGCTCGTCCCGCAAGCGCCGGAGCGTCACCACGGGGGGCGCGTCGTAGGAGCCGTAAACGGCGGTGGCGATGTAGCAGCCACCCTGCTTCTGTCCCGCGACTGGCCCGACGGCGGTCTCGCTCTGCTGCGCCGAGGTCGTCTCCTGGCTGGCGTACCACTGCAGAATCGTGCGAGCGTTTTCGTCACCAGCATCGGCTGCTTTCCGAAGCCAGACCACCTCCCGAGACCGGTCGCCGCGCTGAGAGTAGATTTCGGTGAGACCAAGCATCGAGGAGACATGCCCGGCTTCAGCGGCCCTGGTGAACCACCTGATCGCCTGCTCCGGGTTGCCCTGCTTCTCATTGAGCGCGCCGACGACGAACATGTCCGTGGCATCACCGCCCGCCTCGGCGGCCTTGGTGAACCAGCCGATGGCGAGGTTGCGGTCGTCGCGGTCTAGGTATGCAGCGCCCAGGTCGTGCATCGCACCGACATGTCCGTTCTCGGCGGCCTTCGTGTACCAGTGGACGGCCTCTTTGAACTCGCCTCGAAAGTCGTACTCCTGAGCGACGCTGTGCATCGCGTTTGCCGAATTTGTCCTCCCGAGGGTCATGGGACCCTCGGCGACCTCGACCATCCTCGTGATTCGAGAGTCAGAGTCGCTGAGGAGTTTGCTCCTCGTGTCGGCGGGCGTGTTCAGGTTCTGGGCAACCTGGTTTCGAACGCGGAGTTCTCCGTCTCTCGCAAGAAGTTGGAGCCACTCCGGTGGCGTGTCCGGGTCACCGGCGAGCCGGACCCTTTCTCTACGGTCCCAGAACGCCAGGATGCTCGTCGGGCGGCTGGTCCGGTCCCAGTATGGCGGGAAGCGGAACCGTGGCACCGTGCGGTCGCGCTCGGCGGCCTGACCATGGATGCGCGCCCAATCGACTGCAACGTTCTCGTAGGTCTGCAGGATGCCGTCTGTCGCTGCGATGGTCCTGCCGGTGACTTTGGAGAGGTTCTCGGGATGCAGCATCTGGGCCAACGCGGCCGCGACGAAGTCAGATTGTTCCATTGAGAACCCCTGCTATCTCCCGGCGGATGCGGCGGCATGCTGCTGGCCGCACGATAGCGGTCGTCACGTCTCCCGCGAGGCGCGATTGACCGCATTCATTACCCCTCTAGAACGGCACCTGAACGTCTCGCTCCAATCTGGCCCCGGCGCGGTGAATGACGCGTTGGCTTCCATCGCGCACTTCGATGAGTCGTGGACCGATGAAGGAGAGGACCTGCCTCACGACTTGGAAGTCGAACCCGTCCGCTGGGCGGAAGGCGTACCAGGTCTTGTTGGACTCGTCGTACGCGAAGCCAAACCGGTCCTTGAGGGTTTCGCGGACGTCGTAACCGTCGTAGATGCGGATCTCGACTTTGGCGTCGGCGTTTGTGACCGCGACCGGGAGGTTGTCCCATCGGACGGAGTGGGCCGTCGCCATGAGGGCTCCGAGGAAGGGCGTGGGGTCCTCGCGGGTGACGAGATAGCAGAGAGAAGTTTCCGCACGGGTGGTGGCGACGTAGAACAGGCGACGATCAGCGTCGGTGATGCTGTCAAGAGTGTCGCCGAACACTTCGAACAGGCCAGCAGTGGGATGGAGCAGAGGGTAGGACTTCGCGTCCGCATCCGCGACGATGACAAAGTCGGCTTCCCGGCCCTTGTACTTGTGGGCGGTTGTGACCTCCAGCCGCTTGCTCTCCTCCTCGGTGAAATGGCCTTGGAGGTAGGTGAGGTAGGCGTCGAGTCTTCTTCCGAATGCGCCTTGGCCCGTGTTGGTGAACCATGGAACGGTGTTGCGTCGGAACAAGACAGCGATGTTTCCGTCGGTTTCGGCCAGCGCGTGCTTGATCAGTCGTAGCAGCGCTGGCGTGCCGATGTCGCCCTGGAAAAGGTGTCGCTCGATAGGTGAGGACACGAAGTCCGTGAGGCGGGCGATCTGAATGCTGCCGGGTGCCGATTGAAAGGAGCGAGCGGGTTCACCGAGACCGTTCATGACGGTGTTGCCGGCCGACACTATCTGGCGGCCGGAGCGGTAGTTGGTTACCAACTGGTGGGTGGTCGAGGAAGGGAAGTCAGTCTCGAAGTTGGCGAAGAACCGTAGGTCGGCCCCGGCGAATCCGTTGATGGCTTGCCAGTCATCGCCAACGCAGCACAGCACGGCACGTGGTGCCTGGTTGCGGATTGCCTGGATGAAGTCCATGAACATCTCGGAGAAGTCCTGGAACTCGTCGACGTGGATGAAGCGGATGTCGCGGAGATCACCGTGCTCCTTGCCGCCCGCTCGTGTCCAGGTGGCTTGCCCGGCGCGTACCTCGGCGGATGCTCGCCACATGACGCCGCTGAAGTCCTCAAACCCTTCAAGGCGGCTGCGGGCCAAGTATCCCTCGTGGACGTCGGCAGCGAGTTCTAGGAACGCGCGCACGCTCTCGTCAGGCTCATCGAGTGCGTACATGCGCTGCCGGATATCGTCTGCACTCAAGTTCAGATTCCGTGCCCGGCTTACGAAACTCCGCAGTGTCTTGCTGAAGGTGTCGAGTGCTCGATGGCGGACCCGTTCCCAGATCTCGTCCTCGCTTAGACGGTGGTAGGGGATTCCGGCTTGGTCGAGCGTCGACAGCACGTGGCTGCGGAAGGCTTCGTCGCCGAGCGAGACGATCTGCGAAGGATTGAACTCGACGAATGTCACGTCCTTCTGACTCGCCCAAAAGTTGCGCTTCTGGTCCGCGTTGCGTTGGTACAGCGGGTCACCGGATATCCCGAAGTATTCGATGACGACACGGGGCTTCCCGGCCGCCAGGACGGTGAAGTCGGGGCGGTAGTTGAACCCGCCCCGGGTGAAGTTGCGTTCGTACTTGTAGTCGACGTCGTGCTCGAACAGGGCGTTCGCGATGACCCGCTCTCCGAAGGACTTCACGTACTCGCCGCGAAGCGTCACGCGGGTCACCTCGGCTCTGCTGGCGAAGAACTCGTCACGCGTCATGTGCAACCCGCGTTGCTCGATTCGCTTCCAATCTTCCGTGAAGTGGCCGAGCATGGCCCGCCTCACGTCGTCCTTGCGTTCTACGAGCAGGTCGTTGACTACCGCTTGGACCCTCTTGGACTGGGCGAACGATTCAGAGTCCTCATCGTCGAAGACGAGTTCCTCTTCCGGCCGCAGCAGCGCGTATGCAAGGGCGTGGAACGTGACCACATGTGGCAGGCGAGCATCTGCCGGGAGGGCCGCGCGAAGGCGGTCACTGATCTCCTCGACAGCCTTGCGGTTGAAGGCGGCGAGCACGATCGCGCCGGGCTCGACCCCGCAGTGCAGTTGCAGGAAGAGCGCGCGGGTGACGATCGCACGGGTCTTGCCACTGCCTGCTCGTGCGACCAGGCGTAGGTCGGCGGACGTGGTGGCGACGGCCCGAGCCTGTTGGTTGTCGAACTTGTCGTAACCGAGGACGTTGCGGGCCCACTCTTGGACGAAGGCTGCCTTCCAGTCCTCAAAGTCAGACCGCGTGACCTGGCCGTCGGTATCCCAGGAGTCGAACCACGCGTCGCCAGCGAGGAAGTCACGCTGGAGCATCGCCTCGGCCTCGACCCGGAAACGTTTCAGCGCGGCGGCCCGTTCAGCCCTTCTGCGGGCCTCTGCCTCGGCTTCCGCAACGCGGCGCGCCTCTTCGGCAGCGAGACGCTGTGCTACGGCAGCGAGCCGGGCAGCCTCCTCCTCTGCGGCTACGCGAGCCGCTTCATCCCTCGCCTCGGCCGCACGCTGCGCCCGGGCAGCAGCAGCCAGCAGCGACCGGCCCACCTCTATACGCCGCTCCGGACGCGCCCAACGACGCGCAGTCTCTCCTACCCCGTCCGTGGCACGAGGCGCGATGTTGGCGATGCCCGCCACCAGGTTGGCATGCGCCTGAGGGGGCAGGAAGTGCTTGAGGACGCTGTATGCCCGCTTGCTCTTGTCATCCACCGTGGAGTCGGTGGTCGCGGCCAGGCCGTTCACGCGTGCGAGAGCGCTCCGGTCGCTCTCAATCCACGTCTCGATGATGTGAAGGACAGCGACGAGGACAGCCTTGTTGACGTCCTCGCCCTTCATGACGAACACGCTAGCGACCAGTGACGACGAAACCGCGCGAATTCAAAGAGCCCACTCTCGGGTGCCCGGGTGCCCGGGTGCTCGGGTGCTCGGGTGCTCGGGTGCGAGCCTGGGCGAGCGTCGCTGCCGTCGTCGCGGCGCCTCAAAGGACCCGGATGAGTAAACCGTGTTCCCGGTGTAGACCTCCGTCGACCGTGTAGCGGAGCCATAGGGCATGAGTGACGACAGATGCAGTCTCTGTCGAGTTGAGATGGAGCACGACCTGGCCATCTGGCTCGACCCAGACGCCCAGTAGACGTCGTTCCACTTCCTGCGGGCCGAAGTGTTTCTGCACCGCGCCGCATGCTGACGCGTGGACCTCAACCATCTTCGTGTGAGCGCGCTTCATGAAAATGCCCCGTCCGTCCGGCGACCGCGCTGATGCCGTCGCTCCCCGCAGTTATCGGCGGGGACCTTGGTAGGCCAAACCCGGTCGCCCCTCGCGCAACGAGGCGTACGACGAACTTGTCGCTTGAACGGTCGATTACGAAACACCACGCAGATGACTTCACGGTCCGGAGAGGAACCCGTCGTTACCAACCTGGGAACAGGCTGCCCCTCTCGGCGGTGTTCCAGCAGACGTGGGCGTCGGGGTGCGGCAGGGGATGGTTCGCTTGCCATCGCGGAAGGTGGTGGACCCCTCCCTGGGCGACGCACCATCTTGCTGCGGGCATGCCGTCGGGTAGCGGGTGTGTCCCATGGTGGGGAAGGAGCATCACTTCGAAGCGTCGCCCCGCAAGTCGGGGCGAGATGAGCACCCTGCGAAGAGCGAAGCCGCTGATGTCGCCGAAAGCGACCAGCCGGCCGCTTCTGCTGGCAAGGACAAGGGACAGGTCGTTGTTGGCTGCCCTAATGCGTCGAAGGACGCGTCGATGTCTGTCGGTGAAGCCTTCCGGCAACGTCCCGAGGACCTGATGGAGGTCTGGATCATCGGGGTCGGCGTCGTCGTCCTCGTGTTCCAGTCGCGCCCCCAGTGCTTCCTCGGCGTCGATTTCCTCCAGGGGAAGGTCATCGCCACCATCCGTGTCGAGCCAGTCCAAGTCCTCGTGTGGGAATTGGGCGGCCTCACTGTCGCCCGCGATACGCATTCCGAGGTCTGGTGGTGCACCGTCATCAGCCTCCACCCCGTCAGCGAGCGTGGCGGCCCCGCTTCTAGCGTCGTCGAGGTTGCGTTTCAGTGTCGGGTAGCCCGCCGCCTCCAAGTCCTCGGCTAGGTCCTCGACCGCCTTGACCGCCCCGTCCAGCCTGCGACTGAAGACGCGGTCGATGAACTGCGGCGGCCACAGCACGTCGAACCGCTCGCCAGCAAGCCTGATGGTCCCCTTCCCCGTGTGCAGTGGTTGCAGCGTGAGTGTCTCGCCACGTCGCAGCAGTGGGTGCATCGAGTTGCTCAGGTCCAGGGCGGCCGATCCTGTGCCTGTCTGCGGACCCATCAACGCGTAGAGAGCAGCCGGTACACGCCACGGCATGGAGGGATAGAAGAGGGTGGCGGAGTAGAGCGTGTTCAGGGCCGTGGGGAAGTGCTCCAGATTGCGAAGTCCACCCCAATGATCCCAATCGAAGTGGCTGACGACGAACGACTCAACTTCAGAAAGATCGCCGTCGAGCGCGCCGAGCAGCGTGTCGGCCGCCGTCTTGGCCCGGGCTCTCCACACGCCGCAGTCGATGACTGTCGCAGGGCCGAGACCGTGGTCGGGCCAGGGCCGCAGGATCGCGCACGCGCCGTCGCCCACGTCGACGACATGAACCATTCGCATTCGCCGGACGCTAACCGCTAAGCCGCACGGCGAGAACCCTGGCGCGCCGGTTGCAGCAGCGGTACCACTGGGAGCGCGTCTGCCGTCGCTGAGAGTGGGAGTACACCGACTGGGGCCTGGTTCGCCGAGGTCGTTCCCTAGGTGCGATGCACACCGAGTCGTGACACCGCTGCCCGACCAGGATTCCATCCGCTTGCGCACCTCGGCTGGAGTCAGTCTTCAGGTCCTGTCCCTTCATCCCCTTCCGCCGGTTCCACATCGTAATCGACCGCTTCGGTCGTGGGGGCGAGGTCAAACACGAGGCTTTGCGCCTGGTGAACCCCAGTGAGAAGGACTTGGCTGCTCTTCGACACGTTCAGGTGTCGCATTGGCTCGACGATTACGCGCACCTTGGGCTTCGCCTGGGCACCTTCGAGGCCCGATACAACGACGAGGAAGAAGTCAGGCGTCGACATGGCGCGCTCGACTTCGGAGTCGGTTAGTCGAATCTGGTCCGGCTCGTCTCGGGCACTCACTTTCAGTTCGTAGTACCGACCTCGTTCATCGAAAGCGTCTGCGCCGACGCGTCGCTGAGTCCGAATATCAATGATGTCCTGGTCGTCGCTCGCCAACACGCGACGTGCCAGTTCCAGTCCCAGTGTCTCCTTCTCCTCGTCCGTGTACGAGCGGAAGGTCGAGCGCGGGGTCGGAGCCGCACCGCCCCTGTTTGGTTTGCGGAGCCCGCCCTTTGGCCCGGGGGTCTTGGGTGGTGAGGGGTCCTTCTTCTGTCCCTCGACCACCTTTCCATCGGCATCTACGACCGCGAGAGTTTGGGGATCAACCAGAACACGCGGTGTTTGCTTCGCTGGGGTGATGCCTCCTGTCTTCGTCGGGGGTTGGTTCCCGGGCGCAACAGGACGTGCTGACTTCTTCTGCTTGCCTGCGGCGCGGCGGCCCTTCACCTCAGCCTGCATGTCGCGAAGTCTGCCGATGCTTGCCTGGGTGTCTTCCTCCTCTGCAGCGGCCTGCTCGCGTGCCAGCCGCAACTCAACCGCCTCACGGCCCGAGCGCTCTGCCTCAAGGGCTGCGAGCCAAGCCTGGGCCAGGAGCCGCTGGTCAGCCGCGAACAAACTTGCGACGGCTCTCCCCCCTCCGCTGAGCCGATCGAGTAAGGCTGGCTCGCGAAGGAACACCGCCCTATCAGGGATGGAAGCCTTGGTGTCAGCCGCGAGTTTCAGCGTGGTCCCGTCGGGCATCCGCGCCTCGACTTGGAGATTGGGCTCTACCCGCACGTCGAACGCGACCAGTTCGTCCCATGTGACCATGCCAGCGCGCTCAGTGTCTGGGTCGTTGCGCACGAGATCCTCCTTCAGGAGGCGTGCGGCGGACCGGAACTTTCCGGTCGCAACGACGTCAACTTCCGCGTCCTGAACGTCGCTGACGTGAAAGAGAGCAGCAGGGAGCAGGGTGATGCGCAGGTGCTCAAGAAGTGACTGGTAGTGCGCTGCTTCACCGCCCGGCTGCCAGACAGGAACCCGGTCGCCTACTCCTTCAGCCAGTTGCGGGTCTTCGAGGGCGTATACGGGTCTAGTGCTCGTCCATCCGCTAGTCGTCCAGACTGGAAGTTGAGTGAGTCGTCTCTTGCGTCGCGGATTGGTCGACCCTGGCTTGCTCAGCAATGCTTCGAGAAGCCGCAGGGAGTTGATGACAATTGATTCGTCAGCAGGGCTCGCGGCTAGGTTCGTCTTTGCAACCTCGGTGATGACTTTGATGCAATCGTCGACCCCTGGTGCCCTGACCTGAAGAGCCGTCCACAGTCTGCTTGCCCCGGCGACGCTGGGTACGAAGTCGCGGCGCGCACCGAACACGGGAGGGTCGAGGAAGACATCCTCGGGGCGAGTCCAGGTCCCTGCAGAGGTTCTGATCAGCCCACCCCGGGCGGTGAACGCCGCACGCAGTTGCCGGTCAGTCATGCCGATGGAGGACCGGCCTTCTCCCAAACGGGCAGCGAGAGCCTGATAGACAGCCGCGCTCTCAGGCCCTGCCTCGTCTACCGCGCCCTTCCGCTCGGCGGTCTGCAGGTCGTGCAGCCGCGTTAGGAGGTCGTGAGTGTTGGGGTCTCCAGCAACGCCCAGTGCCTGAAGCACCTCAGGGCGTGCGCGGTCGAGGCTCGGATGCAGGTATCCCGTCGCATGGGGACCGAACACGGCGATCGTTGATGGCGTGCGAAGCCGCAACTTCTGCGGAGCGGAGGGGACGCCGTCGACGCTGTCAAGCCAGGGGATGGTGGCAGCACGCCATAGCCAGTAGGCCCGTACGGATCCGTGTACGTTCCAGCCGTTGTATGCCTGCGCGGCAGGGACCTCAGCACTATCGGCAAGGTCGCGCCACGACCGACTGAGGAGGCTAGCCATCGCGATTGCCCGCTCTCGTCGGGGCTTCGTTCGCTTCTCGGCGGCGATGCTCAACAACACCGCCGTCAGGTCCGGGCTGTCGAGATCAGAGAGCGTGTAGTCACAATTCAGGTCGGTCAGGGCATGACCTCGCTCGTGGAGACCGTCGCCGATCCACTGCTTGAGTCCGAGCCGCTTTTCACTCTGAAAGCGCTTGGACAAGTCCTGGTGAGGCACCAGTCGTGGTGTCGTTGAGCAACCGAGATGACGCATGAATCTCTGGGCGCCCAAACCGGCTCGCCCGACTTTCGACCGCATGACCTGCGCGTAGCGAGGGGCCAGCCACGTCAGATCCGGGGTACTTGCAGCGGCGACCGCAAAGGCGTCCTTTTCCCTGTCTACGGCTCGCGGCTGATACGCGTCGCAGGGTCGGGCGAAGCCTTCGACGCGTTTCCCGTTGTCGTCATACGAGTACGCGCTCAATAAGATCGCCCTGCCGATGCCGTCTCCGAGCGAACTCCAGAGCGTCGGTCCCAGGGGCTCCAAGGCACTTCGCAGCGCCTCGACCTGCGCGTCGCTCAGCGGGCGGTCAAGTACTTCGCCCTTGTGGCCTAGTTGTGAAAGCCGGTCGAGAACTGTCTGGTCGTCGTCCGCAGAAACTAGATGTCCTGCCTCACGAAGCCACTCGCGAACCACGGTCGCGTCCTCGTCGTCGGCTAGGTACTCCGGCGCGATCACAATGGACATGGCGAGCACCGTCGCTAAACCGGACAGTTCGTCAATGAGCACGCGGTCGTCGCCTGCCGTGGGCGGATAGTGATGCTCGCCGCCGACATCGACAACACACTCGATGCTGGGCAGGAGGTCCAGCAAACCCGCACGCACTGCCGCCGCTGTGAGCGCAATGACCTTGCCTGTGGGACGGTCAGACGCCCCCAAGAGCCCGACGGCGTCCTCGACGGTCACCTCACCCGGCAGCGGAACCCCAGCATCTCTCCAAGCAGATGTCACCATCCGCCAGAGACCCGCAGCATCGCGTACCTCAACGGGCAAACTGGCATCACGGCCCGCGATCTTCGCGACCTCTTGCGCGGTGAGAAGGTCGCCGAGTTCTTCCGACTCAATCGCTAGTTCAACCAGTGCGAAGCGTTCCGACCTGATTGCGAACGTGACCTGCTGAGCAATCTCCTCCGATCGGCAACGGATCTGGTCTCGCAGCAGGGCTGCGAACCCGACGCTCGACTCCGAGCCAACAAGGAGCGGCACGCTGCCCCACGCCTGCGCAGGGTCGACCTCGAAGAGGTTTAGAACTGCGGCCTTCCAGAGCGCGCCGACGACGTCGATAAGTTCCCGATTCCAGGCCGTGTCTCGCATGCCTTGGCGGTTCGTCATCGGGTCAAACTGAGCATTGCCCATGAACGGCAGTCCATCGACAGATTCGATCGGCAGCCCGGCGTAGAGACATCCGCTGGGGTCACCATCTAAGGAGAGCGCCACTCCAACCGGCGTAGTGGTCCCGGTCGCCTTATGGGCTCGACGTATGCCCTTGGGGCTGGGCACTGTGACGGCGCTCAGGAGCCACCGACGCCCGTCGGGAGCCGTCACGACCTCTTGGACGACTGGCACCTCGACTCCGCGCAATGACCAGGTGAACCCACTTTCGGGTTCACGAGACAGGCACAGTTTGCGAGACCAGCCAGGACTCGCGAATGTAACTGTGGTGACGCTGCTCAAGAACAGAAGGCCACGGTCGTCCCATTGCTCGCACCAGGCGATGAAGTCGTCCGACTGAACGGCATCTGGGTTCGTGCGGACGCGCAGCATCGTGTCATCGCGCAGCGGACCGGATAGCGGCTTGACGCTCCCTTCGAGACTTGCGAGAAAGGGGTCACCGACCTCTACGTGGTAGTCCCCGCTATGAATCTCGAACGTGGCGCTGAACGCGTGCAGGGTGCTGAGGCCGACACCAAACCGCCCAGTCGCTGCCTCGTCATCACGCTTCGTGGTCAACCACGGGGCGGCCATCGCGTGCAAGTCCCGTAGGCCCACCGGTCGGCCGTCGTGTCTGACCTCAAGCAGCCCATCCTGCAACCGAATATCTACGTGGCCTGCCCCAACGTCGTTGGCGTTCTGGACAATTTCCGACAAGCCTTGAAACGGATCTGATGATAGTGATTCCGCTGCCCCGCGACTGTTCTCGATGATCTCCTGAACAGTGCCGCCCGCATCCGCGTACGCCTGTGCCAAAGCGCCCACGGCAGCAGCGCACTCTCGCTCGCCTGTGGGCTCGCGACTAACGGTCGTCCTCGGGTTGTGAAAGACGGCCCTCGCGCTCAACACCGCCGCGTCGATGCCAAGACCGTCAGCAAAGTCAGGGTCAGGCGGCGACATTGTGGCTCCTTCGGTGAGCAGGAGAGTTCCGGACTCGGCCCACCTTTTCATCCGGCGCGCACGTTCAGTGGCAAACGTCTATGCCCGTCAGGTGGGCCGTTCACGCAGCGCCAACCGGAGCAGGCCGCCGAATCAGGTGCGCAGTCGAGCGCGGACCTCGGGCTGGACCTGCTGCGTAACGAGGGAGAACAGGTCAAGGTCGAGGCGTCCTTCGTCTTCGAGGACGACGGAGAGCGCGTACTTCTGCGTCGCGTAGTCGGTCTTGTCGCGAGCCCACGGCTTGGTCGTGTTGGTGACGACTAGGTAGTAGGTCTCGCCATCGTCGACGTTCAGTCGCTTCGGCTCCCAAGTCCGTACGTGCAGTGTCGCACTGCGAACGTGGTCGGAACCTGGTTCAAGGGCGACCCGTCGCCGGTCGGAGATCATGCGGACGGCGTTGGCCGGGTCCTGCTTGCCCACGAGGTCCTGGACTTCGTCGAGTGTCATGGCGCGGAAGAGGTCGACCTGCATCGTGCTCGCCAGGTACTCGCGCCGCTGTCGTCGCACGGGCGGGTCGTAGGCCATAGCAACGCGCACGCGCCTCGTCCGGCTGAGCGTCTTGGCGAACGCCTCGGGCACCGGGACCGGGTGGACGACAACCGAGTCCACTGCCATCTCACCGTCGAACGTCATGGTCACCCGGTGCTCGTCGCTCAGGCGGGCGGCGGCGGCGGTCGGCTTCCCGAGGCCGTAGAGACGACGCCTCGCTGTCACGTCCGCAACTTTCGTCGCTTCGAGACCGGCGTCGGTGGCTGACGCTCCGAGCAGCGCACGGACAAGATTCGCGGAGGCGTCCGGGTACTCGTGGAGGACATCGGCGGCTGCGCGCGCAACCAGCGGCACGGCGAACGACGTGCCGCTGGTCGCGCGAAACAGTCGGCCCGACGGCTCCAAGGCGGTGCTGACGACTGACACACCATGGTCTTCGAGGATGAGGTTTCCGGTGTCGGTGACGACCCAGTTACCCCCTTCGTGAACAAAGTCCGGCTTGTTGGAGTAGTTCTTGATGTGCCCGACGCCAGGTCCGCTGCGACTGAACGGCGACACCCCTCCGATCGGCGCGACAGCCTTGTCGCCAAGCCGTGGCGGGTTCCACTCGCGGGGAGCGTCGCTGTGCGCGACTGAGCCGACGCAGACCGCCAGAGCCGCCGGACCGGGCTCAGCGATGCGGTGCTCCGGCGCGTCGAGGTGTCCGGGGTAGTCGTGCCCGCCGTGAAGACCGCTGGCGGTCGTGCCGGTGGGCGAGGCCGGGACGTTGCCTGCTGGCACGACGATCACGATGTTGCGTTCGCGAACCAGTTCATCGAGGGTCTCGGTGAACTCCCCGACATGGGAGCCGTCGTACGGCTCGTCATATCCGATGCTGATGTTGAAGACGCGGACGTCGTAGGTGTCAGCGAGGTACTCGACGGCTCTGCGAACAACAAGATGGGGAGGCTCGCCAAGGTCGCCGCCTGCGAACCGAGTGCGGAGTGGCTGGACCGGGTCGGGTTCAAGGACTCGGGCGATGTGCACGTGCCCGACCGCCTCGAACGGGGTGAGGTCTCGAAGACTTTCCTGCAGGCGCGGGTACAGGACACGGCCAGTCACGAGGGTCCCGTGATGCCCCTGCTGCTGCCAAACATGGCCACTCGGCCCGAACTCGTCGACGGATGCGACGAGGCTTCCCAGAAGCGGATGACCCGTCGCGGGCACGTCATCGAGCACACCGACCGACATGCTTTCCACAGGAACTATCTCGATGTCTGCGAGGGAGATGTCCTGCCAGTCGCTGGGGTCCATGTAGGGGACCGGGGGCGTCCGGACCTTCTCGACCACGCTCGTAGCGAGAAGGTCTTCGAGGCCGCCTGCGTTGACACTCACACGGATGACCGTGACACGTGCACTCACCTGCGCCGCATGCACCAGAGAGCCGCCGCTGCGCGTCACCACAGACTGGACGACGTCAGCCCTGCGCCGGGCCTCGGTGTAGTCCTCGGAAGGCCATACGCTGATATCGACAACGAACGCGGTGCCGTCAGTCGGGACATCATCGAGGCCGACGCCTCGACGGTCCTCTGGACCGTAGGGCGCAAGGGAGTCGACCTTGTCGAAGATCGTGCCGTAGGTGCCCTTGGCACCTTCTCGGTCTTCGGCGGATGAGTACTGGTCGAGCGCGGAGCGTAGTGCGGCACCGTTGTCCGAGGTCAGGACAAAATAGGTGTGCGCGCCGTTGTCTCCCAAGGTGACGAGCCCTCTGCGGGCGAGAGACTCCTCATCCAGTCCACCACTGGGCGTCAGGATCTTGAACACGAGGTTCGGGTCGATGCCAGTCGGGATGCGACGAACGGCCTGAGCCGTGGTCAGGTCCTGTGTCAGGCGCTGACCGTGCCTATGCGGGTTACGTGGAGGTGGGGGAGGAAAGCCCGTGGGGGTGCGTCGCTCCGGCACTGTCGCCGGTGGCGGCAGTTGGGGGTGTCTCGGCATGGGTCACCAGGGCCTTGAACGGACGCCTATAACCGCTTCCGCCATGTCGGCGCTGCCAACCTTGTCCCGCCCAGCGAGAACGGCAGTCCTGCGCGCGTCCCACACAACCTTCTCCACTGCGGCGTGAGGCAGCCCTTTCAGGCGGGAGGCTGTCTCGTCGATGTTGACAGCCGAATGCGGAACGCTGCGCAGACGGTGGCGCAGCAGCCGCCGGATGTCGTGCACCGATGGGCGGTCGAACGTCACCACTTCGTCGAACCGACGCCACAACGCGGTGTCCAGGAGGCCGGGGTGGTTCGTGGCGGCGATGAGGACGCTTGGGCCTCGGTACTGGTCGATCATCTGTAAAAACGCAGTCACGACGCGCTTCATCTCGCCATGTTCGGCTGCGTCATCCCGGCCGCGCCCAAGCGAGTCGAACTCATCGAAGAGGACGACAAAGGGCGCTTGGTTTGCGAAGTCGAGAACGCGCCGGAGGTTGCTCGCGGTCTCACCGAGGTAAGAGGACACCACGGCATCGATGCGGACCAAAACGAAGGGTCGGCCCAACTCGGAGGCCAAGGCTTCGGCAGCCGTCGTCTTGCCGCAGCCGGGAGGACCCTGGAACAGGAACCGCTGACGGCGCGGGACGGCGTGTCGGTCGAGTTCGGACCAGCGCGGGACTTCGGCCGCAACCTGGTCGAGCACCCTAGACACCTTCGGCTGGACGATGAGTTGGGCGAGGTCAACCTGCGGAGCGCGTACGGCTGCCAGTGACCAGTCGCCGTCACGGTCCATCGGCGGGTCCGGGAGAACGAGGACATCGCCCGAGTCCAAGGTTGCCCCGCCACCAGCCGCTAGCAAGCGCTGAAGGTCGCGCGCCAACGCGTAGTGGTGCTTGCCCTGCTCTTCCTCGATGACCTCCATAGCCGCGCGCCGGAAGGCAAGTTCATCGTGGCGATGGAAGGCCGCGAACATCTCCTTCAGGTGCCTACCAGCCATGGGTCGACTCTAACGGTTTTGGTCCTGGGGAATGGCAGCAACGCAGCGTGAAGGCGTCGGGAACCACAGCGTTCGGGGTGTCTCGGGGCATGCTGGAATGGTGTCTCGGGGTACCGACAGGTGTGCACTGGTTGCGAGTCCTCGCCGAGGCCGTCAAGTCCGGTGATTGGTCCGGTCTTTGTGCGGGACCCCCGGGGATACCTCGGGCCTCGACGGGTGGCGGCGGGAGGTCAGTTGAGCGTGAAGTGAGCCGATACCTGTCCCGGAGGCACCCGCCGAGTCCCTAGTCGCCACTGCTCCGTGTAATGAATAGGTCGTCGGTTCGATTCCGACAGGCGGCTCCACCCCCGGCTCCTCGGCTGACCTTCGGCTCGGAGCTGATCACGCAGCAGAGTCAACGTCTCGAGACGACCGACCGCGCCCAGGCGGAGGTTCCCAGGCAGCCGTCTGGATGACGCCCAAGCAGCCCATCAAGTCACGGTCCAGCAGCGCCGATACATCACAAGACCGCCCGCCTTCCGCGGACGGTCGCTGCTTCCACCCTCGGAGCAGATTCCTCTACCGAGTCAGGACACTCCCCTGTGAAGAACACCCGCGGTCGCCCCCTTGCCGGGCGGCTGTCCGTCATGGCTGTGCTCAGCCTGACAACTGCCGGGTTCGCCATCGTGCTCGCGCCTTCCGCGACCGCTGCGAGCGACCCGGCTCAGCGCCACTTCTATGCCCGGGCCAGCATCCATCCGATCAACCTGCAGGACTACAACCCGAGCAACGGGCAGGCCGTCAATGTCTCCGGCGGCGTCGCCGACAACACGAACTACCACTACAGCGACATCGACCGCTACGCGTACGGGCAGGCGGACGCCTATGGGACCAACCTGGCGGTAGCTGCCGACGTTCGAGCACAGAACCGTGACTCCGAGCCCAACGGTGCCGTCGGGCCGGTGAGCGTGACCGGCCCCGCAGGCAGCGACAGCGGGTTCCACCTCGGTGTCTCCAGCAGCACCTTGGAGGTCAACCAGTCCGCCGATCCGGCCACCTGTCTTCCCCTGGAGACTCCTCTGTTTGAGGCTTCCAGCTCCTCCAGTGTCGAGGTCGACGCGCGTGACGACGGTTTCGGGTCCTTCGATCTTCTCGACACCGACGGCACGCCGCAGACCGGTCACACCCTTGGCGTCATGTTCGCCAACGGGGTCCCGAACCACCGTGGCGTCACCACCTCCTCCGAGGGCGACACCGGCACCTACCTCCTGCTGAACGGGACCGTGAAGGTCGAGATCCTGCAGGCAGCCACCGCCAAGTCGACAGCCGACGGCGTGAACCCTCCCGTCTCTGACCTGGTGGCCGCCACTGTCCGGGTGACCGACCCTGAAGGCGTCGAAACGGTCAACGACGACACCACTGGGCCAGCGAACCTGGTCTTCACCGACACGGCGACCGGTATGCAGCTGCACTTGACCATCAACGCTGCCTCCGAGAACGCCAACAGCGACGGTACCTACTCCTACGCCTACAACAGCATCGATCCCGTTCGCGCGACCTACACGCGCTCGGTGGACGGCGAGTACGAGGGTCAGGTCACGTTGGGATATGCATCGACCCAGTCGCAGGTGAAGGTCGGCGGCGTGGACTGCACCCCGGACGTGGACACCGACAACGACGGCCTGCTCGACCACGAGGAGACCGGCACCTACAACACCGACCCCAACGACGCCGACTCCGATGACGATGGCCTCGACGACGGCCCTGAGGTCCTCACCTACCTCACCGACCCGAACGACGCCGACTCCGATGACGATGGCCTCGAGGACGGCGATGAGGTCCTCACCCACCTCACCGACCCGAACGACGCCGACTCAGACGATGATGGCCTCGAGGACGGCGATGAGGTCGTCCAGGACACCGACCCCCACGACGCCGACTCCGACGGCGACGGCCTCGACGACGGCCCCGAGGTCCACACCCACCTCACCGACCCCAACGACACAGACTCTGACGACGATGGCCTCGATGACGCGGCCGAGGTGAACGCCAACCCGAACGGTCACACCTCCGACCCGAACCTGGTGGACACCGACGACGGCGGCTCCTCTGACCTCGACGAGTCCAGCGCCGGCACCGACCCCCGCGACGGCTTGGATGACTACCTGCTTCAGGATGCTGACACCGACGGTCTGAGCGGTGCCGAAGAAGATGCTCTCGGAACCGACCCCAATGACGCCGACTCCGACAACGACGGCCTCACCGACGGTGCCGAGGTGAACACCTACGACTCGAACCCGAACGAAGCCGACTCCGACGAGGACGGACTCGTCGACGGCGAGGAGGTCGCTCAGGACACCGACATCAACAGCTCAGACACTGACAACGACGGCCTCGACGACGGTGCCGAGGTCAACACCTTCCACTCCGACCCGCTGGTCGAAGACACCGACGAGGACGGGTTGCTCGACGGTGAGGAGGCCAACCAGCACCACACCAGCCCGACCAACCCCGACTCCGACGCCGACGGTCTCACCGATGGCGACGAGGTCAACGTCTACGACACCGACCCGAACGAAGCCGACTCCGAGAACGACGGTGTCAACGACGGCGACGAGATCGCCAACGGCACCGACCCGTGGGACGAGGACACCGACGGTGACAACCTGACCGACGGCGGCGAAGTGCTTGCAGGCACTGACCCGCTGGTCCAAGACACCGACGGCGACGCCTTGTGGGACGGCGACGAGGTTCGCATCGGCAGCAGCCCGCTGCGCAAGGACACCGACGGTGGTTCGATCAACGACGGTGTGGAGTACGACCGGGGCACCAACCCGCTCGACGCCTCGGACGACCTACCGGTCGTGGTCCCCGCCCCGACGCCCAACCCGGCCCCTGACCTGGACGCCGACAACGACGGCCTGACCGACACCCAGGAAGCCACGCTCGGCACGAACCCGCTCAAGAAGGACACCGACGGTGACCGAATGAACGACAGGGTCGAAACTCAGGGTTCCGCGAACGACGAGTTCGCCAACGAGCCGACCGACCCGCTCAAGCGGGATTCCGACGGTGACCGGTTGAGTGACTCCCGCGAGATCCGCGACACCCGCGCCAACCCCAACGACGCCGACACCGACAACGACCGTCTCGGGGACGGCACCGAGGTGCGCGGCTTCGTGAACAAGGCCTTCGAGAAGGAGTTCAAGTCCAACCCCCTCCTCAAGGACACCGACCGGGACGGCCTGCGTGACAAGGCTGAGGTCAAGGGTGCTCGCAACGACAAGTTCGACAACGAGCCGACCAACCCGAACAAGAAGGACACGGACGGCAGCGGCGTCAACGACAAGGCCGAGATCAAGGCAGGTTCAAACCCCGCTGACATCAACTCAGGTCCCCGTACCTCCTGAGATCGCCGCTGCACCCCTCGTGATCGTTGGCCCGTCTCCGGTAGGGAGGCGGGCCAACGCAGTCTCGGGGTCTGCTCGGCGCGGGCGACACCAGTACGCTCGACCGCGAGATGAGCCACCGGAGTCACCCTGAGCGCGCCCGCGGCGCCGTCTTCACGTACGTCGGCTTCGAGCTCACCTCCGTCGGGCTCCTCACCTGCGCCTACGACCTCGACGGCGAGCGGTTCGAGGAGCGGATCGACTGCGGTGCCTCGGACGGGGACTTCGACTCCGAGGCAGCGCAGGCGCTGGCCCGCCTGGTGTTCCTGCTGGCGGCGGTCTCGTACTACAAGACCGGCGCGCCGGCGCGGATCTCGGTGCCGGACGGGGTCACCGACCGGGAGCGGAAGTTCCTGCGCGACCTCTACCTCCATGGGCTGGCGGAGTTCGCGCACACCGGAGGACTCGACCTCAGCGACCTCGTGATCGAGGGGCCAGCTCGTGACGTGCCGACGGCTCAGGCACGGACGACCGAAGGCCGGCCGTTGATTCCCTTCGGCGGCGGCATCGACTCGATCGTGGTCGTCGAGGAGGTCAGGGCGGATCAGCCCGACATCGCGCTCTTCGTCGCCAACACCTCGGACGTGCCGTTCGACCCGATCGAGCGCACCGCTGCGGTCGCCGGGCTGCCGGTGGTGCGCGCGCGGCGGCACCTGGACCCCAAGGTGCTGGCCTCGCGGGAGCGCGGCTACTTCAACGGCCACGTCCCGGTCACCGGCGTGCTGACCGCTGTGGCGCTGCTCGTCGCGGCAACCCAGGGCCGCGACCGTGTGGTGATGTCCAACGAGCACTCCGCCAGTGAACCGACGCAGCTGGTCGCCAACGGTGTGCGCGTCAACCACCAGTGGAGCAAGGGCTTCGCGTTCGAGGAGTCGTTCCGTGCGGTGGTGGCCGACGCGGTCGACGGCGTGACGTTCTACAGCGCGCTGCGGCCCTACAGCGAGGTCTGGGTCGCTCAGCGGTTCGCCGCGCTGTCGGCGTACCACCACGCCTTCCGCAGCTGCAACAAGGCCTTCTTCGTCGACGCGGACCAGCGCCTGGCGCAGTGGTGCGGCCGCTGCGACAAGTGCTGCTTCATCGACCTGGTGCTCGCCGCATACCTTGATCGTCCTGCCCTCGAGGCGATCTTCGGTGGTCGCGAGCCCCTCGCCGACGCGAGCCTCGAGGCGGAGTTCCGCTCCCTCCTCGGGGCGCCGGGTCGACCGAAGCCGTTGGAGTGCGTGGGCGACGAGGGAGAGTGCCGCCGCGCGGTGCTGCTCGCCGCCGCGCGCCCGGACCGGCAGGACACGCCGTTGCTGGCGCGGCTGGCGGCGTACGTCGAGGAGTCCGGCCTTCCGGTCCCGTCCGAGGCCGTGCTGCTGGACCAGCGCGGTCCGCACTTCCTGCCATGACGCGCGCTGCCATGGGCGGGTGGGCAGGCCTGCGCGGTCGCCGGGTGGGGATCTGGGGGACCGGCGTCGAGGGCCGGGCGACCCTGCGTCGCCTGGAGGCCGAGGGCATCGCGCCGCAGTGCGTGGTGGACGGGGACAGCGACCTGGACCTGCTCGCAGGCTGCGACGTGATCGTCAAGAGCCCAGGGATCAGCCCCTACGCCGCGCCGGCTCGAGACCTGCTGGCGCAGGGGGTCGAGCTCACCGGTGGCCTGGCGCTCTGGCTGGAGGAGGCGCGGCGCGACCGGGTCGTGTGCGTGACGGGGACGAAGGGCAAGAGCACCACTGCCTCGATCGCCGGAGCCCTCGCGACCGGACTGGGGGTCCGGTGCCTGACGGGGGGCAACATCGGGGTCCCGCCCTGGGATCCGCTGGCCCCTGCCGCGGACTGGTGGATCATCGAGACCTCCAGCCACCAGGCCTACGACCTGCACGTCGGGCCGAGGGTCGTCGCGGTCACCTCGCTGGCGCAGGACCACCTCGTGTGGCACGGCGGGTACGACGCCTACGTGCGCGACAAGCTGTCGCTGTGCACCCAGCCCGGCGTCGAGGCCGTGCTGGTTCCTGCCGGTGACACCGAGCTCGAGGCCCACGCCACCCTCCTCGGGGGCTCCGTCCAGCGCGTGCCCGACGCGGACGCCGCGTGGGTCGCCGCCCTCGGGCTCCTCGGGGAGCACAACCGCCGCAACGCCCTGCTGGCGCGGGCCGCCCTCGTCGCGCTCGGCGTGCCGGGCGCCGAGGACGACGCGCTCGCCGAGAGTGCCGCGGCGTCGTACCGGCCCCTGCGCAGCAGGCTCACGCACGTGGGATCGGTCGGCGGCATCGACTTCGTCGACGACAGCCTGAGCACCAACGTGCTGCCGACGCTCGCGGCCGTGGCGGCCTTCCCTGGCCGCCGGGTGGTGCTGCTCGTGGGTGGTCAGGATCGCGGCATCGACTACGCCCCGCTGGCGACCGGCCTCGCGGGTCGGGCGGACGACCTGTTGGTGGTGACGATGCCTGACAACGGTCAGAGGATCGCCGCATCGCTCGCGGAGCACGCCCCTGACGTCGCGGTGCGGGCCGCCTCGGATCTCGGGTCGGCCGTCGCGGCGGCGTACGAGGCGGCCGGACCGGGCGGGGTGGTGCTGCTGTCACCCGCAGCGCCGAGCTTCGACCACTTCCGCGACTACGCCGACCGGGCCGACCAGTTCGAGGCGGCGATGCGGGCGCTCGCCGGGTCCGCCTGAGCCCGCCTCAGTCGTCGAGGGGCGGCGCCCGGTCGCGCAGCGCCGCCGCCAGCCGGGGCCGGAGGTCCGGCACGGCGCGCCACCAGTCGGCGCCGGCGCTGACCAGGCGCACCTGATCGACGTACGCCGTCGCGAGCGCGACCGCGAGCTGGTCGGCCACCTCGTCGTCGACTCGCTCGGGGTTCCAGCGCAGCCGCACCTCGGACCCGACCCCGTGGCGCAGCGGCACCACGACGACCCCCGACGCAGGTGCGTAGGCCGGGGAGACCAGGCACGCGGCGCCCTCGTCGGTCAGCCAGGACGCGTAGTAGGTCACGTCGGCAGGACCGACGGGTGCCTCCGGCCGGAAGCCCGCCCGACGGCAGGCGTCGAGGAAGGCGGGCATGGTGCCGTCGGGGTGCCCGCGGGGGAGCAACCACGGGGTGTCGCGCAGCTCCGCGAGCGCGATCTCCGTGCGGCCGGCCAGCCGGTGTCCGCTGCCGAGGGCGACGAGGTAGGGCTGGCTCTGCACGACGGTCACCTGGCAGCAGCCGGGAGGCGGCTGGAGGTCGGCGTACCCGTGCACCGCCACGGCCGCGGCGTCGACGCGCCCCGCAGCCAGCCACTCGTCGAGGATCGTCGTCGAGTCGTCGTCCCGCCCTTCGATCCGCCGCCCCGACAGAACGCGTGTCGCTGCGAGGAAGCGGCCGAACCAGTGCGAGGCGATCCCGCCGACGACCAGGGTGTCGTCCTCGGGCCTGGTCACGTCGGAGAGGTCGAGGCCCTCGGCGAGCGCGTCGACGTCGGCGAGAGTGGCCCGAGCCCGCTGGATCAACACCTCCCCCGCCCGGGTCGGGCGGACGCCGTGGGGCAGCCGGGTGAAGAGCACTCGCCCCGTCATCCGCTCGGTCCGGCGCAGCTGGGTCGACAAGGTCGCGGGCGCGACCCCGAGCGCGCGCGCCGCCGACGTGATGGAGCCGTGGTCGGCGATGGCGACGACGACGCGGAGGTGGCGCACCTCCAACGTCATGCGAGCGGCCTCGGCGGTCCGGCCTTCGGGGTGGTCAGAGCGTCGTACCGGCCACGGTGACCACGGGGGTGGCGTCAGGGTGCCTCGCGGTGGCCCAGGCCCTGACGATCCCTGTGGCACCCGCCACGATGACCAGCGGCGCGGTCTCGACGGCAGCTTCCACCGCTGTGCGGCGGCGCAGGGTGGGACGGGGGCGTTCGAGCATGGGGCACCTGCTGCGGAAGGCGTATGAGGCGACTGTATTAAGCGATGTTACTCGCGGCCCCACGCCCGCGTCAGGGAATGCCCCGATGACGTCCTCGCAGACGTACGTCGCCGGCGTCGTCGTGTCGTCGGCCCGGTGCGTCGCGCCGGCCGCCACGCACGTCGCCTCGAACAGCGGTTCGGACGTGCGGAGGTTCCCCTCGAGAGTGCGGTGCAGCCCGAGCCCCGCTCCCTTGATCGACACGCGCTAGGACGCGCGCCCGATGTGCGGGACTCCTGTTCGGAGCTAGAGGAGCAGTGCGGCCTGCTCGGCGACGAAGTCGTCGACCGGATCGCCGGCCACGATCGCCTTGCGGGCCCGCAGGTGCAGCCGGGGGGTGTCGAGCGACAAGGCGCTGATCAGCGCGCCATCGCGCGACCACAGGGCCGCGTGGATCCGCCCGTCGCGGTGGAAGAGCCGGACGTCGTCGGTCGGCGCGGCCCGGCCGATCACCTGGATCTTGAAGCCGAGCTGGTCGGACCACACGTAGGGCGGCATGTCCGCGGACGGTGCCGTCCCGGTGATGCCGGCGGCGACCAGGTCGCCGTGCTCGTTGGCGTTCGTCCAGTGCTCGATGCGCACCGGTGCGCCGAGCAGGGGGTGCGGCCAGAAGGCGACGTCGCCGGCGGCGTACACGCCCTCGTGCGAGACCGAGCGCAGCGCGGCGTCGCAGACCACGCCGTTGCCGACGCTCACTCCGGAGCCGTCGAGCCAGGCTGTCCGGGGAGTCACGCCCACGCCCACCAGCACGAGGTCGGCGGGGATCCGGGTGCCGTCGTCGAGGATCACCGCCTCGACCCGGTCGGCCCCCTCGAGCGCGACGATCCCTGCGCCCGTGCGGACGGTCGCGCCCTTGGCGCGGTGCAGCTGCCCGAGCTCACGGCCGACCGCCTCACCGAGGCTGAGCGCGAACGGCTCCCGCTCCCGCTCGAGGATGGTCACGTCGAGGCCTCGCGCCCGGGCGGCGCAGGCGAACTCGGCGCCGATGAAGCCGCCGCCGATGACGACGACCCGGGGGCTCGCGTCGAGCGCGTCGCGGAGGGCGCGCGCGTCGTCCAGGCTGCGTAGCGTCCGCACGCCCGGCAGGTCTCCGCCCGGCACCGGCAGGGTGCGCGGTTGCGCGCCGGTCGCGATCACGACGGCGTCGTACGCCAGAGCCTCGCCGCCCTCGAGCCGGACCCGCCGGCGGTCGGGGTCGAGCGCGGTGGCGCGGGTGCCGGGGAGGAAGGTCACGCCCTGCTCCTCGAGCTCGCCGTCCTTGACGAGGTACGGCGTCTCGGCGCCGGGCTCGAGGAACTCCTTGGAGAGCGGGGGCCGGTCGTAGGGGCGCTCGGTCTCCTCGCCGAGGAGGGTCACCTCGCCCTCGAACCCGCGGCGGCGCAGCGCCAGCACCGTGCCGAGACCGGCCAGGGAACCTCCGACGACTACGACGCCCACGTGGAGAGCGTACTTGAACAGTCATTCAAACGGGAGGGCCGTCCGCGATCAGAGCTGCCGGTCGAAGAACCTGACCGTGCGGTCCATCGCGGCGTTGAAGGCCGGCCCGAACGCGTGGCCGTCGTCGTACCACTGCAGCTGCGCGTCGACGCCGTTCTCCCGCAGCGCCCGGAAGGTCGCGGTGGCCCACTCCGGCGGGCAGCTGTCGTCGAAGCGGCCGTGCACCATCAACACGGGCTCGGTGATCCGGTCGAGGTAGGGCCGCGAGGAGTTCTGCCGCCAGTGCCGGGGGTTCTGCGCCGGCGTGCCCCACCGGCGTTCGAGCTCGCCTCGGACACCGACGTCCTCGGGGTCCCGCATGAACCGGCGGTAGTTTTCGGCCTCGAGCGACGACACCGACGCCCATGGCGCCGCGGCCTGGACGAGGCCCGGCGCGGCCACGAGCGCCTTCAGGATCACGCCGCCACCCATCGACCGTCCGAAGAGCGCGACGCGGTCGTCGTCGACCGGGACGTCACGGCTGGCCCGGAGTGCGTTGACCGCGTTGATGACGTCGGCGGTGTAGCCGAGCCGCATCCGCCGCTGGTACGCCGGGTCGTCGGTCGACTCCGCGTGGTTGCGGTAGTCGACGTGCAGGGCGATGTAGCCGCGCGCGGCGAGGTACCCCCGCTCGCGCGTCATGCCCTGGCCGCGCACGTAGTAGGCGGGGTCGATGTAGCCGTGGGCCAGCACGACCGCCGGGAACGGTCCGCGCCCGGTCGGCACGTTGAGGACCCCGGAGATCGTGTAGCCCTCCTCGGGTCCTGCGCCGGCGCGGGTCGTGCTGCGGCTGCGGTACGCGACGTCGTACGACGTGTAGGCGGCCGTCCGCTCCCGCACCGCGCCGAGCCGCAGCCGGTCGCCGCGGTGGGTCTCGGCCGCCAGGCCCAGCACCGACACCGGCTTGGTCGGCTCGGTCTCCTCACGGGGGTCGTCGGGCTCGTCGGTGGCGTCGTCGCTCGGTGCGCCCGGGGACTCGTCACCGGTGGCGGTCGACGAGAAGGCGCTCGGCGTCGGCTCGGCCTCTGGCTCCACGTCGGCGCTGCAGCCGTTCACCAGGGCGCCCGCCATCGCGATCGCGACGAGACCCTCCCGGGTGCGCATTGGCCTCACGGTAGCCAGCAGCAGCAACCGCCGTCGGTCCGTTCCGCCGCCTGTGTCCGCAAACACCCGGGCCACTGGCGTCGTGACAACCCTCAGCGAGGACCAGACCGGCGACGATGCCTGCCGCTGGCCCCTGGCGGGCGGGTCAGAGGGCCTTGATCGCCTGACGGCTCAGGTCGGCGCGGATCTCCATCACCTGACGGTCGGCGAGACGCGCGCTCTCCCAGGCTCGGCTGAGTGCGGAGTTGAGGCCCCAGACCTTCGAGGTCCTCGATGCGTGCGTGCTGCGGGTCGCCATGGCTGATCAGATCCTTTGCAAGTAGGTCACGAGTCCGTCTCGCGACACAACCCATCATGATCCGGCGATAGCATCAGCACAAACCATGCCGGACTGAGGGTAGGACAAGGAAAACTGATGCTCGATCTTCGCCGCCTGGAAGTGCTCTCGGCCTTCTCCAGGCGCGGCAGCATCGCGGCCGCGGCGCAGGAGCTCGGGGTGTCGCCATCCGCGGTGTCGCAGCAGCTCTCGGCCCTGGAGCGGGAGGCGCAGGTGTCACTCATCGAGCGCACCGCGCACAGTGCCAGCCTCACCGATGCCGGCGAAGAGCTGGTCGAGCACGCCACGACGATCCTGGCCGCGGTCGAGGCGGCGGAGAGCCGGATGCGGGAGCGGTCCGGCACGATCGCCGGACGGGTCCGGGTGAGCTTCATCCCCGGACTGGCGGCGGCGGCGGCCCCGGACCTCGCCGAGCTCCAGCGTCAGCACCCCGAGCTCAACGTGGTTGCCCTGCAGATCGAGTCGACCGCTGCGTCGGCCGCCCTGCTGGACCGGACGACGGACATCGCGGTCGTCGACGAATGGGGCGAGGAGGCGCTGGTGACCTCCGGACCGTTACGGGCCCAGCGTGGGCACCGCGAAGCGATCGTGCTCGCCCTTCCGGCCGACCACCCGGTGGCGCTGAGCCACCTCCACAAGCCGGTGTCGGCGGCGACGCTGCGGGAGCTGGTGCGGACCGAGACCTGGCTGAGCTCCCCGCCCGGCCAGGTCTCCCGGATGGCCGGCGACGCCCGGCTGGCGGACCTCGGCGCCATCCCGTTCCGGCGCTGGGAGTTCGACGGTCTCTACGTCCTGGCCCGGCTCGTCGCCGTCGGGTCCGGGATCACCCTGCTGCCGTCGAGCGTCGCGGCCTACGAGCGCAACGTCGCAGGGATCCCACTGCGGCCGCGGATGTATCGCTCGGTCCGAGTGCTCACCCGGACCAGCAGCCAGGGCGACCCGAGGATCGACGCCTGCCTCAAGGCGATCCGCCAAGGGCTCCGCCACCCCTGGACCGAGCCCCTCACTGCGAGTTCTCCACGGCCCTTGTCACAACACACCAGGTAGTGAGATGGACCTTGTCGCAGATCATCACCCTGACCCGGGGCAGCTTCGGGTCGGCGGCCAGCCAGGTGGTCGAGCGTCGCGCACTGAGCGCCGCTCCCGTCCAGCCGACAGCTGTCCAGTCCAGGTCCGGCAGCCCTCGGCTCGGCCGAGGTCGTCGACTCCCCTGTGATCGACGCGTCTCGGCAGGCCCGGAGGCCCTGGCCGGCCGACCGGACCTGGACTGACAAATTGTGTGATCAAGAGGCTGAATTGCGGACGTGGTCCATCGAATTCCGACCGATCGGCCATTTCTTCGCGCAGCGATAGACTACTGAGCCGGTCCACTTAGCGAAGGGGAGATGCGGATGTCGTCGTGCTGCGGCCCGTCCCGCGACACCGCCTCGACCGTCGACGCGGCGGCGTCCCCCCGCCCGCGTGCGCCCGAGGCCGCCACCGCGGTGCTGAGGTCGCGCCGCGACCCGGCGCGCGGCACGGTGCCGGTCCCGGCCGGGGCCTTCTGGATGGGCGGCGACGACCCTGACGCGTTCCTCGACGACGGCGAGGGGCCGGTGCGCCGCGTCGAGGTCGGCGAGTTCCGCATCGACGCGACCGCGGTCACCAACGCGCGCTTCGCGGCGTTCGTGAAGGCGACCGGCCACGTGACCACGGCGGAGCAGCTCGGCTGGTCCTACGTCTTCCACCTGCTCCTCCATCCCGACGCCCGGCGACACGTCCAGGACGCCCATGTGCCCGGGGCCGAGTGGTGGCTCGCCGTCGACGGCGCGACCTGGCGGGCGCCGGGCGGGCCCGGCTCCGACATCGGCGACCTCGGCAACCACCCGGTGGTGCACGTGTCCTGGCACGACGCCGTGGCGTACGCCGCGTGGTCGGGGCAGCGCCTCCCGACCGAGGCGGAGTGGGAGAAGGCCGCGCGCGGCGGGCTCGAGCGGGCGACGTACCCCTGGGGTGACGAGCTGACGCCGCGGGGCCGGCACCGCTGCAACATCTGGCAGGGGCGCTTCCCGGACCGCAACACCGTGGACGACGGCTGGCTCGGGACCGCCCCTGTAAAGTCCTTTGCCGGCAACGGCCTGGGCGTCCACGAGACCTCCGGCAACGTCTGGGAGTGGGTGGCGGACTGGTGGAGCGTCGACCACCACGTGCCCGAGTCCGAGGAGACGCGGCGCGACCCCCAGGGGCCGGTGTCCGGGATCGCCCGAGTGCAGCGTGGCGGCAGCTATCTGTGCCACGTGTCCTACTGCAACCGTTACCGCGTCGCCGCGCGCACTGCGAACACCCCGGACAGCACGACGGGGCACGCGGGCTTCCGCTGCGTCACCGACGTCTGACCGCGCCCACCAAGCCCTGTCCAGGCGAAGTCCCCCTGATCCGCGGTTCTGAGCGCGTTGGCGCCAGATCCGAGACCGCGGCTGTGCGGGCACCCGGGAGGTCGTCCACTAGTCTCGTTCTTACACAGCCTGTGGAGAAATGTTGACGAAGTTCACCCGAAAGGAGGCCGACATGACGGATCAGCCGACGAACGCGTCGACCGGACCCGTGCTGCTGACGGGAGCCTCGGGCTTCGTCGGCCGCCGCCTGGGCGCCGCACTCGAGGAGGCCGGGCACGAGGTCCGCTCGATGACCCGCAAGCCCGAGAAGTACGAGGGGGCGGGCACCGCGACGTACGGCGACGTCCACGACGCCGACTCTCTGCCGGCCGCGTTGGAGGGCTGCCGGGCGGCCTACTACCTGGTGCACTCGCTCGACTCGGCCGACTTCGAGCGGCTCGACGCGGAGGCCGCCACCGACTTCGGCCGGGCGGCAGCGGAGGCCGGGGTCGAGCAGATCATCTACCTCGGTGGCCTCGGTCGCAGCGACGACGACCTCTCGGCCCACCTGCGCAGCCGGCGCGAGGTCGAGGAGCTGCTCGGCGCCGCCGGCGTGCCCGTGACCGTGCTGCGCGCCGGGATCGTCGTGGGCCACGGCGGCATCTCGTGGGAGATGACCCGCCAGCTCGTCGACCACCTGCCGGTGATGGTCACCCCGCAGTGGGTGCGCACCCGCACCCAGCCGATCGCGATCGACGACGTGATCCGTTATCTCGTCGGCGTCCTGGGCCATCCCGACGCCCGCGGCCGCGTCTTCGAGGTCGGCGGCCCCGAGGTGATGAGGTACGCCGACATGCTGCGCCGGGTGGCCGGCATCCGCGGTCGCCCGCTCCTGCTCGTCCCGGTGCCGCTGCTCACTCCCGGGCTCTCCTCGCGCTGGCTCTCCCTCGTCACCAACGTCGACGTCACGACCGGCCGGTCCCTCATCGACTCGATGAGCAACGAGGTGATCGTCAGCGACGACGCCATCCGCGACGTCGTCTCCTTCGAGCCGGTCGGATTCGACGAGGCCGTCCGCCGCGCCCTCGCCGAGCGCGCGGCCGACAAGTCCTAGGGCTCAGCCGGTCAGGACACCAGCACGGGCAGCAGGAAGAGCATGCTCATCGACCACACGACGTGGATGATCATCGGGCCGAGGACGCCGCCGGTGACCCGGCGCTGGAGGCCGACGAGCAGCCCGAGGACGGCGGCGGCGAAGATCAGCATCACGTTCGCCGTGGCGACCGTGGCGAGGGTGTAGAAGAGCGTCGACCAGAGCACCTGCCGCGAGCGCAGCGCGGCGTAGAGCGCGCCACGGAAGAAGACCTCCTCCGCCAGGCCGTTGACCAGGGTGATCAGGGCGACGACCGGCAGCGACGCGAAGCGGGCGTGGTCGAGGACCTCGTCGACCTGGTCGCGCAGCAGCGGGACCTGCGCGACGATGACGGCGCCGGCCGAGAAGACGCCGACCGCCAGCAGGCCGAGCGCGACGGGCTGGACGATCGGTCGTGCGTGCCGGGTCGCCGACCGCGTGTGCGCCCAGCCGAGGTGCACGGGCCCGGCGACCAGCGTGCCCACCGCCCAGGTCGCCGCGAGCAGCACGGTGAGCACGTAGAAGCGGTCGTCGCCCGGCTCGAGGTTGAGCGAGACCCCCAGCAGCGCGGCACCGACCAGCAAGGTGAAGCCCACGACGATCCGCCGGCGTCGGAAGGCGGACTCGGTCTCGACGTGGTCGCGGGGCACCTGCTCGACCAGCGAGGCGTGCAGGAACCGCCCCAGCTCGAAGCGCTGCCACCAGCCGCTCAGGACGGACCCTCCCCTCTGCCAGCACCGCTATCTACACAACGTGTTTAGGTTATCGTCGCAGGCATGACGGCCGGCGCCACCCTCTCCATCGGCGACCTCGCCGAGCGCGCCGGCGTGAGTCCCGGGCTGCTGCGGATGTGGGAGACGAGGTTCGGGTTCCCCGAGCCGGTGCGGCTGCCCAGCGGGCACCGCCGCTACCAGGCCGCCGACGTCGCCGCCGTCCGCGAGGTGCTGGCCCGCCAGCAGAGCGGGCTCCGCCTCGACCGGGCCGTTGCCGCCGTGCGCGCCCTGCGCGAGAGCCACGAGCCGAGCATCTTCGCCGCCGTGCGCGAGGCCGACCCGCGACTGCCGCGGCAGCGGCTGCGCAAGTCCACCCTGGTCGGGCTCTCGCACGCGATCGAGGACGAGCTGTGCGCTCGGGGCCACTGCGGCTTCGCGTTCGCCGCCTTCCAGCGCGGTGAGTTCTTCGAGCGGTCCCGGCGACGCTGGCAGGACATCGCCAGGCGGTCCCGCTTCAGCCTCGCGATCGCCGACTTCACGGACCTGGGGACGCCGCCCGCCCCGGCGGAGGGCGGGCCCGTCCTGGTCCCGCTCGACCTGGGTGAGCCGCTGCGCGAGGAGTGGGCCGTCGTGTGCGACTCGCCCGGCTTCGCCGCGGTGCTGAGCGCCTGGGAGCCGCCGGGGCAGCAGCCACAGGCCGACGCCGATCGCGAGTTCGAGGCCGTCTGGACCCTCGACCCGGGCCCGGTCCGCACCGCCGCACGCGTCTGCCTCGACATCGCCGAGGCCGCGGGGGTCAGCGGGATCGCGCGGGTGCGCGCCGACCTGCTCGCCGCCCCGACGGCGACCCCGTCGTCGGCGCAGGCGGTCACGGACTTCTGCGACCGGGTGATCGGCGCGCTCGACCGGAGGGTCCGCGGATGAGCGCCCCCACCCGCGCCGACCGCACCCGCCAAGTGGCCGTGACGCTCGCTGAGGTGTTCTGCGTGCTCGGCACCCTCGTCGGCACCGGTGTGCTCGGGACCCGTGTCGCGGAGTCGTCTGGCGGAGCCCTCGCTGCCGACGCGACGCTGTTGGCGCCGGCCGGTCCGGCGTTCTCGATCTGGTCGGTGATCTACGCCGGCCTGGCGGCGTACGCCGTGTGGCAGTGGCTGCCCTCGGTTGCGACCAGCGAGCGGGCCAGGGCCACGGGTTGGCCGGCCGCGCTGTCGATGGTGCTCAACGCCGGATGGCTCCTCGTCACCCAACAGGGCTGGGTCTGGATCAGCGTCGGGGTGATCCTCGCCTTGGCGGTGACCTTGGCGCTGCTGGTCGCCCGGCTGACCCGACTCCCCGCATCGGGCCGGACCGACAGGGTGCTGCTCGACGGCACGTTCGGCCTCTACCTCGGCTGGGTCACCGCTGCGAGCTTCGCCAACGTCGCCGCCGCCCTCGCCACCACCGGCCTCCAGGTGAGCCGGGCCACCGCGGAGCTTGCCGCCGCGGGCGGGCTCGTCCTGGCGGCCGCGGTGGGCATCCTGCTCGCCCGCGAGCTCGGCGCCCGGTGGCCGGTCGCCGCTGCCCTCGTCTGGGCGCTGGGCTGGATCGTCGTCGGCCGCACCACCGACCGGCCGGAGTCAGCAGTCACCGCTGCCGCCGCCGCGGCGGCGGCAGTCCTCGTGGTCGTCGCGACGGCTCGCCTGCGGTCGAGGCAGGTGCCGACGCGATGACCGACACCGACGTCGTCGTCATCGGCGCCGGGCTCGCCGGGCTCGCGTGCGCGGGTCAGCTGGTCGAGGCCGGCCGTGAGGTCGTGGTCCTCGAGGCGGCGGACGCGGTGGGCGGGCGGGTGCGCACCGACCCCGTGGACGGGTTTCTCGTGGACCGCGGCTTCCAGCTGCTCAACCCGGCGTACCCCGCCGTCGGCCGCCTCGTCGACGTCGCCGCCCTCGGGCTGCAGACGTTCGACGCCGGTGTCGCCGTCCGCCGACCGACCGGCCTGAGCGTCGTCGCCGACCCGCGCCGGGCGCCCCGGCGGCTGCGCTCCACGCTGACCGGCGGGCTGCTCAAGCCGCGTGAGCTCGCCGCTCTCGCCCGGTGGGCCGGGCCCGTCGTGGCGCGTCCCGGCCGGGTGAAGTCGGCCCCCGACCTGACCCTGGCGGAGTCGCTCGACCGCGCGGGCGTCGCCGGTCCGCTGCGCCAGGAGGTGCTGGAGCCGTTCCTGGCCGGCGTCCTCGCCGACGACACCGGCACCACCTCCGCGACCTTCGTCAAGCTGCTCGTGCGGACCTTCCTCCTCGGCACGCCCGGCCTGCCCCGCGGCGGCATGCAGGCGCTGCCCGAGCAGCTCGCCGCCCCGCTCGGCGACCGGGTCCGTCTCGGGGTCAGGGCGACCGGGGTCGAGGGCCGCCGCGACGGCGTCCGGGTCACCACCGACACCGCCACGATCTCCGCACGGGCCGCGGTGGTCGCCGTCGCGGCCGAGGACGTCGCCGGCTTCTCCGGGGGCGCGACGCCTCGCACCAGCGGCCTGGTCACCTGGTGGTTCGCCACCGACTCGCCGCCCTACGACCAGGCGCTCCTGACCGTCGACGGCCGGGCGCGCGGACCGGTCCAGCACGCCGCGGTCGTGAGTCACGCCGCCCCGTCCTACGCCCCGACCGGGCGCCACCTCGTCGAGGCCACCTGCCTGCCGTCGCGCGAGGGTGCGACCGACGAGACCGCCGTACGCCGCCACCTCGGCGATCTCTGGAGGACCTCCGCCCACGACTGGGACCTGCTCGTCCGGCACGACATCGCGCACGCGCTGCCCTTCCAGGCGGTCGGCGTGGGGTCGTTCAGGACGACGAGCGCGGCGCGCATCGGTGAGCGCACCTACGCGGCAGGCGACCACCGCGACACCGCGTCGATCCAGGGTGCGCTGGTGTCAGGCGAGCGGATCGCGCGGGCGGTGCTGCGCGACCTGGGCGAGTCGGCTCACTGAGAGGGGTCGCGCCGCATCGGCAGGTGCAGCACGCCGTCGTCGTCGAACTCGGGGCCGGTGACCTCGAAGCCGTAGGTGGCGTACCAGCCGGCCACCTCGGTCTGCGCGTCGAGCACGACGGCGCGGTCACCGTCGCCGTCGAGGGCGACCTGCATCAAGGCGTCCGCGAGGCCGCGTCCCCGGGCCGTCGGCTCCACCACGACCCGGCCGACCCGCACGGTCTCACCGTCATCGACGACCCGCGCGTAGGCCACGACGGCGCCGTCCTCCTCGACGAGGAGATGCCGTGTGGTCGGCTCCAGGTCCCGGCCGTCGAGGTCGGGGTAGGGGCTGTGCTGCTCGACGACGAACACCTGCTGGCGCAGCCGCCACACGGCGTACGCCGTCTCAGCGTCGAGGTCGGCGAAGGTCAGGTCGCGCACCTGGGCGGCCGGGCGGCTCATGGGCGGATCACCGGTCCCGCAGGAAGGCCAGCGTCTGGCGGAAGGCCCGGCGCGACTCCGGGATGATCGGCAGGATCGGGTAGACGTGCAGCAAGCCGTCCTCCTCGACGTAGGTGAGGTCCCAGCCTGCCTCCTCGGCCCGGTCCACGAGAAGCCTCGTGCCCGGCCAGAGCAGATCCCTGGTGCCCTGGAAGACGATCGCGCGCGGCAGACCGCTCAGGTCGCCGAGAGCCGGAGAGACCTCCGGGCGGCCGAGGTCGTCGGGCGAGCCGGCCCACCAGAGGGCGTAGGCGCGCATCTTGCCGACGAAGAGCCACGGGTCGATCGGGTCGAGCGAGTCGGTCTCAGGGGTGCTGGTCGTGAGGTCGACCCAGGGGGCGTGCAGCACCAGTCGGCTCGGCTGTGCGCCGACGTCACCGGCGACGGCAGCCCTGTCGCGCAGGACAAGGGCCAGCGCCAAGGCGTAGCCGCCCCCGGCCGAGTCGCCGCCGAGGACCACCTGACCCGGCTCCTCGCAACGGCGCGCGATCATCCCGACCAGGGGCTCGAAGGAGTCGCGCCAGGTGTGCTCGGGCGCCAGCGGGTAGTCGGGCATGACCACGCGAGCGCCGATCGCGGCGCCGAGGCGCAGCGCGTAGCGCACCTGGAACGGGTCGATCGGGGCCATGAAACCGCCGCCGTGCATCCACACCAGCGTCGTGTGCGGCTCCTTGCCGCGCGGGGTGACGACGTACGACGGGAACGGGCCGGACGCGCCCTCGACCTGTTCGGTGACCACGGACCACCGTTGCTCGAAGCGCGGCACCATCCGGGTCGGGAGGGAGCTGCGGTCGAGGGTCCGGTGCCAGGCCTCGACGCGGGCCCGCTCGGCGGGCTCGTCGGTCATCTCCCGCGCGCGTCGTACCCGGGGCACCGCGTAGGCGAGCAGCGCGTGACGGCGGGAGGGCACCCGGCGAGGGTAGTTCGCCGGCCAGAGACCCGTCCTAGCCGTCGGACGCGATGAGATAGCCCTCGCCGGCACGGACGAGCGTGAACGCCCGGTCCTCCGCGGTCGTGGTGCCGTCGTTGCGGGTGTAGGTGATGCGGGCGGTCACCGCTCCCGGCCCGGTGGACCTGACGTCGGTGGCGTCCACGTCGGCGATCGTGCTCCAGAAGCCGTCGTAGGTGCCCCGGCCGATCTCCGCCTGCAGCTCGGGCGTCAGCATCGCCCACGCGGTGTCGAGGTCGTCGGGGACGAGGTCGTAGTACCCGTCGACGGTCCGCACCGGCCCGCCGCCGGGCGCGGGTGCCGGGTTGCTCGGCTCGGGCGACGGGTCCTCCGTCGGATCCGCGCTCGGGTCCGGCTCCTCGGTCTCCTTCGGCTTCCCGGAGCTCGACTCCTCGGGACTGGACTCGTCGGAGCCGGACTCGTCCGACGAGGACGAGGCCGCCCCGCGCTCAGGATCGGAGGCTGTCGGGTCCTGCGCGCCGGGGTCGCGCAGCGCGAGCGCGACGAGCACCGCGATGAGCGCGAGCAGGGCGGCCGCGGCGCCGAGCGCGAGCGGGTACGCACGTGACCGCCGCGGTGCGGCCGGCGTGGCTCCCGGCACGGGCCGCGGTGCGGGGGCCGGGGCCGACGCCGTCGTCGCTTCCGGGGCCGGGGTGGACGTGGGTGTCGGCGCGGGGGCCGGCGTACGTGCGGCCGCCTCCCGGGTCGGCGGAGGGGCGGCGACGGTGCTCGCGTCGCCCTGGTGCGTCAGCTCGTCCAGGGCGCGGGCCGCCTCGGCCATCGTCCACCGGCTGTCAGGGTCCGGGTCGAGGAGGTGGGTCAGCGGAAGGGTCAGCAGGCCGGCGCGCACGGGCGGGGGCACCGGGTCGCCCGCGATGCTCTTCAGGGTCGCGAGGACGTTGGCCTGGCGGGGGTGCGGAGGGTGCCCCTCGACCGCCGCATAGAGCGTGGCCCCCAGCGCCCAGACGTCCGAGGCGGGCCCCGGGTCCGCGGCGCCGCTGGCGAGCTCGGGGGAGAAGTACGCCGGCGTCCCGCTCACCAGCCCGGTCCTGGTCAGACGCTCGTCGACCACCAGGTGGGCGATGCCGAAGTCGCTGATCTTCGCCTCGTCGTCGTCGGCGACCAGGATGTTGGCCGGCTTGACGTCGCGGTGGATGATCCCCGCCGCGTGGGCCGCCGCAAGGGCCGAGGCCACCTGGGCGCCGATGCGGGCGGCGCGCTCTGCGCGGAGCGGGCCGGCCGCGAGCAGGTCTGCGAGGGTCTGCGCCTCGACGTACTCCATCACCAGCCACGGGGCGTCCTCGTGCTCGACCACGTCGAAGACCGAGACAGCGTGCCGATGGTTGAGCGCAGCCGCCGCCCGCGCCTCACGCATCGCCCGGCGCCGGTCGTCCGCCGACTCGCCTGGAAGGACGCCCACGCGCTTGAGCGCGACAGGGCGGCCCAGCACCTGGTCGTGGCCGAGCCAGACCACGCCCATGCCCCCCGCGCCCACGGCGCGCTCGAGCCGGTAGCGACCCCCGACGACGGTCGTTGGCGCAGCAGGCACAGGTCTCCCCTCGGTTCGGTCCCCTGAGGGCGAGGTACCCCATCGTCCGGAGCAGTACCTGCCGCCGCATGCGGCCTGAGCGGACGAATCTGCCCAGAATGCGTATTTTGACTGATGTGCCGGGCCGCCCGGCCCGGCCAGGCTGAGGCCATGACGATGCTCGCCTCCCCTCCGGTCCGGACCCTGCCGTCCGGGCGGACCGCCCCTCCCGTCTCGGGCTTCGACGTCACGTCGGCCTCGCGTCGCTTCCGTCGGATGGCGGCCGTGCTCGACCGGACCACCCTGCTGTACGACGTCGCGACCCGCGGCGACGAGGCGCTCCTCGTGAGCCTGGCCCGCGCGGGGGCGGGCTTCGCCGTCGAGGACGCCGCAGGTGCGGCCGCGTGTGCACCCCATGCTCACGCCGGCCCGGACCGCTCGGGCCTCGTGAGCACCGCCCGCCTCGACAGCTGCGACGAGGTCGCGGCGATGGCTGGGTCCGGCGTGCGGACCTTCGTGGTGCGCTCGCCCGAGGAGACCTGCCGCGTGGCGATCGCCGCCCCAGGGTCTGCGGTGCTGGTCCGGGTGGTGCCGCTGTCCTCGACCGAGGAAGGCGCCGAGGGCTGTACCGTCCCCGAGGCCGTGACCGTGCTGCGCCAGGCCGGCGCGAGCGGACTCGACGCGGTCGGGGTCTCCTTCGAGATCGCCTCCCTGCGCCGTAGCCCGCGTGCGATCACCGCCGCCGTCGGCGCTTCTGCTCGGCTCTTCGGCGCGGCCGCGGAGGTGGGGCTCCGGCTCGACACCATCGACCTCGGCGGCGGGCTCCCGGCGCTCGAGGACGGCGCCCCGCCGCTGGCGTCGTACGCCGCCACCCTCGACCGTTCCCTCCTCCAGGAGTTCGGCATCGCGCGCCCGCAGACGCTGGTCCGCGTCGGCCGCGCCGTCGTGGGCGCCGCTGCCGCCTGACCACCTGCCACCTGACCACCCCTGCGGCCAACAGGCGTAGCATCGCCACGACAGACAGGGGAGCCCTGGCCGGCGGGAGCCGGCGACGGGCTGAGAGTGCGGACGAGCCGCAGACCCTCCGAACCTGCTCCGGTTAGCACCGGCGAAGGGAGTCGACGATGCGGCGCATTCTCCGACGAGCTCATCGACCAGGCACGCGCACGATCACCACCCTCGTCCTCGTCACGGCAGTGACCGTCCTGGCGGGCTGCTCCTTGGTGGGCGAGGGGGACGACGAGCCCGCCACCTCGCCGGGCGGCAGCTCGGCCAGCCCGGGCCAGGAGGCTCCGCGCGAGGTCGTGCTCGTCACCCACGACTCGTTCGCGCTGCCGAAGAAGCTGGTGAAGGCCTTCGAGGCCGACTCCGGCTACGAGCTCGAGGTGCGCGCGAGCGGTGACGCGGGAGCGCTGACCAACAAGCTGGTGCTCACCCAGGACAGCCCGACCGGCGACGTGGCGTACGGCGTCGACAACAGCTTCGCCAGCCGCGCGCTCGACGCCGGCGTCTTCGCCGACTCCGGCGTGACGCTGCCCGACGGCGCCGCCGACTACACGCTCGACGACGGCACCGACCGGCTCGTCCCGATCGACACCGGTGCGGTCTGCGTCAACGTCGACACCCGCTGGTTCGAGGAGCAGGGCATCCCCGAGCCCGAGACCCTCGACGACCTCGTCGAGCCGGCGTACGCCGACCTCTTCGTCACCCCCGGTGCGGCGACGAGCTCGCCCGGCATGGCCTTCCTGCTGGCCACGATCGCCGAGCACGGCGACGACTGGCCCGACTACTGGGCGGACCTGATGGCCAACGGCGCCAAGCTGACCAGCGGCTGGAGCGATGCCTACTACGTCGACTTCACCCAGGGCGGCGGCGACGGCGACCGACCGATCGTGCTGTCCTACGACTCCTCGCCGGCCTTCACGCTCACCGAGGACGGCGAGGCGACGACGACCAGAGCGCTGCTCGACACCTGCTTCCGCCAGGTGGAGTACGCCGGCGTGCTGGCCGGGGCCGCGAACCCCGACGGTGCCCGTGCCGTCATCGAGTGGCTGCTCTCGCCCGAGGTGCAGGCGGCGTTGCCGGAGTCGATGTACGTCTTCCCGGTGGTGTCGGGAGTCGAGCTCCCCGAGGACTGGGCGCGGTTCGCCGAGCAGCCGACCGACGCCTACACCGTCGATGCCGACGAGATCACGGCCAACCGCGAGCAGTGGCTGACCGAGTGGACCGACATCACCTCGCGATGAGGGACATGGTCTCGACGAGCTCGACCAGCGGACGTCGCTGGTCGAGCCTGTCGAGACCACTCACGCTCGTCGGGCTGGCCCTCGGCCCCCTGGCGGTGCTGGGCGTCTTCTTCGTGCTGCCGGTGAGCGCGATGCTCGCCCGCGGCTTCGTGGTGGACGGTTCCCTCGACGTGGGCGGGGTGCTCGACGTGCTGGCGCGACCACGCGTGCACCGGGTGCTGTGGTTCACGTTGTGGTCGGCCGCTGCGGGAACGGTCATGTCGTTGGCGTTGGGGCTCCCGGCGGCGTACGCGCTCTATCGGCTCGACCTCCCGCTGCGTCGGCCGCTGAGGGCCCTGCTGCTGGTGCCGTTCGCGTTGCCGACCGTGGTCGTCGGCGTCGCGTTCCGGAGGCTGCTGGCCGACTCCGGGCCGCTGGGCTTCCTCGGCCTCGACGGGTCGGCGATCGCGATCGTGCTGGGCCTGACGTTCTTCAACGCCGCGGTGGTGATCCGTGCCGTCGGGACGGCCTGGGAGGGTCTCGACCCCCGGCCGGCCGAGGCGGCGGCGGCCCTCGGGGCGAGCCCGTGGCAGGTGCTGCGCACGGTCACCCTGCCGGCGTTGAAGCCGGCGCTGGTGTCGGCGACGTCGGTGGTGTTCCTCTTCTGCGCGACCTCGTTCGGCGTCGTCCTCACGCTGGGTGGGCTGCGCTACTCCAGCGTGGAGACCGAGATCTACCTGCTCACCAACAACCTGCTCGACCTACGCGCGGCAGCGGCTCTCTCGGTGCTGCAGATCCTCGTCGTCGTGGTGCTCCTCGTCGTCGCGCAACGGCTGCGCGCCACCCCTGACCCGACGCAGGAGCGCACCCCGCCGCGCCCGCGGCGAGCGCGTCGCGGCGACGTCGCCGCCCTCGTCGCCACCGGCCTGCTCCTCGTGCTCGTCCTCGCGCCGATGACGTCGCTGCTGCTGGGCTCGCTGCGGGTGGGCGACGGGTGGGGACTGGCGGCGTACCGCGCCCTGGCCACCACCGGCGCCAGCCCGGGCGGGGCCGAGGTGCTCGCCGTGCCGGTGACCGACGCGCTGCTCACCTCGCTGCGCACGGCCGTCGACGCGACCTGGATGTCGCTGCTGGTCGGACTGCTGGTCGCCGTCGTGGTCACCCGTCACTCCCGCGGCCGCGTCGAGCGGCGGGTCCGGTCCGGGCTGGACGCGGTCTTCATGCTGCCCCTCGGGGTCTCGGCGGTGACGGTCGGGTTCGGCTTCCTCATCGCCCTGGACGAGCCGCCGCTCGCGCTGCGCGACAGTCCGCTGCTGGTGCCGATCGCCCAGGCCCTCGTGGCCCTGCCGCTCGTCGTGCGCACCATCGCCCCGGTGCTCGGCGGTGTCGACGACCGGCAGCGCCAGGCGGCCGCATCGCTCGGTGCGTCCCCGCTGCGTGCTGTGCTCACCGTCGACCTGCCCGTGGTGTGGAAGCCGCTGCTCGCCGCGGCGGGCTTCGCGTTCGCGGTGTCGCTGGGCGAGTTCGGGGCCACCTCGTTCCTCGCCCGTGACGACCATCCGACGCTGCCGGTCGTCATCTACCGTCTCCTCGGCCACCCGGGCGAGCTCAACTACGCCATGGCCCTCGCCGCGTCGGTCGTCCTCGCGGCCACCACGGCCGTCGTGGTGCTGGCGGTCGAGCGGCTCAGGGTGCCGTCGGCGGGTGCGTTCTGATGGCGGGGCTCTCGCTCGACCACGTCTCGGTGCGGTACGACGACCTGCTCGCCGTCGACGACGTCTCGCTCGACCTGGCTCCCGGCCGGGTGCTCGCGGTGCTCGGCCCGTCCGGGTGCGGCAAGTCCACGCTGCTGCGGGCGGTCGCGGGGCTCGAGCCGGTCAGTCGCGGCACGATCGCCTGGGACGGGCGCGACCTGGGCGGTGTACCCACCCACAAGCGCGGCTTCGCGCTGATGTTCCAGGACGGCCAGCTCTTCGCCCACCTGACCGTCGGCGGCAACATCGGCTACTCGTTGCGGCTGCGCCGGGTGGGGGCGATCGAGCGACGCCGCCGGGTCGACGAGCTGCTCGAGCTCGTCGGGCTCACGGGGTACGCCGACCGGCTGCCCGCCACGCTCTCGGGCGGCGAGCGCCAGCGGGTGGCGCTGGCACGGGCGCTCGCCGTGCAACCGCGGCTGCTGCTGCTCGATGAGCCGCTGTCGGCGCTGGACGCGACGCTGCGGACGCGGCTCGCCCTCGACCTGCGGCAGATCCTCAACGTTTCCGGCACCACTGCGCTGCTGGTCACGCACGACCACGAGGAGGCCTTCGCGGTCGCCGACGAGATGGCGGTGATGCGTGCCGGGCGCGTCGTGCAGAGCGGTGACCTGTCAACAGTCTGGCGAGCGCCCGCCGATGCCGAGACCGCGCTCTTCCTGGGCTACGCCCGCGTGCTGACGGGCGACGACGCGGCCCGGATCCTGGTCGCCGCCGGCCTGGAGGTGTCGCCTGCGGTCGCCGTACGCCGCTCCGCTCTGGTGCCTGATCCACACGGTGCACTGGCCGGTCGCGTCCGGTCCCTGCGCACCACGCCCGACCAGCTCCGTCTCGAGGTGGACGTCGACGACCTCGGGCTCCTCGACGCCGTCGCGCCGCTGGACTCGCACCTCGCGGTCGGCGACGGCGTGCGCCTGCGCGTGGACGTGAGCAGGGTGGCCGCTGTCCCGCGCCAGGTTTCCAGTTCGTAACCCCCAGCCCCGCCTCTCTAGACTCACCGCATGTATCGCCGGGCCTATGTGCTGCTCATCGGGGTGGCCGCGAGCATGGGACTGCTGGCGATCGTCGCGGCCATCGTGGTCGACCGGCGGCTCGCCGACCCGGACGGCTTCCTCGGCCCCGCCTGGGTGCGCCTGCCGATGCTGCTGCTCGGCGCGTTCGTGATGGACATGCTGCCGCGGGTGGTGCTGGCGCTGAGGCCGCCGCGCAGCAACCTCAAGCAGGTCGTCAGGGAGCGCTTCGTCGAGCACTGGACCCGCGAGCGGATCACCCTCGTCGTGCTCGGCGTCGTCTGCTTCTACATCACCTACGTCAGCTATCGGAACCTCAAGTCGTTCCTGCCGTTCATCATCGAGACCAAGTACGACCGCGAGCTGCACCTGATCGACAAGGCGTTCTTCTTCGGCACCGAGCCCGCGGTCGCGCTGCACTCGTTGCTCGGGACTTCGATCTCGGCGCACGTGCTGTCAACGATCTACCTGTGGTTCCTGCCGATGGTGCCGCTGGGTCTGACCGCGTGGCTGATCTGGTCGCGCAACATCAGCTTCGGCTACTGGTTCGCCACCTCCCAGTGCATCGCGTGGACGCTCGGCACGGCGTCCTACTACGCGCTGCCGACCCTCGGCCCCGGCTTCGAGTACCCCTGGCTCTACGAAGGTCTCGCGGTCACCGGCAGCACCCAGCTGATGGAGGCGCTCGACAACGGGCGGGACAACGTTCTCTTCGGGACCGTGTCGGGAGCGGTCCAATCGGTGGCCGGCTTCGCGTCCCTGCATGTCGCCATCACGCTGCTGGTGGCGCTGATGGTGCAGTACACGTTGCGCTCGAAGGTCGTGAAGTGGGTCTTCTGGGTCAACTTCGTGGCGACCGTCTTCGCGACCCTCTACTTCGGCTGGCACTACGTCGCCGACGACATCGCCGGCATCGTCATCGCGCTGGTCTCCTTCTACCTCGGCGGCGTCGCGTCAGGACAGAAGTTCGACAAGCACGGACTCGCCTCGCACCCGACGACCGAGACGTCGCTGGTGCCCATCTCCGAGGACTGAACCGGCCCCTCACGAATTACAACCGTGTAGTCCGTCAAGGCGACACGCCGAGGTTGTCGAGAAAAGTTGTGAAAACTGTTCCGCCTGTGACGAAAGCGATCTAGCGTGCTGCGAGGTGCCTGCGGGCCTCGTGAGTCTCGAGGCGCCGCGAGCAGCACGTCCCCCTCGCCGACCTCAGCTGGAGCAGACCCGTGTCCCGACCGTCCAGGCCGTCCCCTGCCGGGGTGGCGGCGCTGGCCCTGCTCGCCGGCCTGCTGTCCACCGTGATGCCGACCGCCGCTGCAGCCGCCGGGGACGACTCCGCACTCCCGAGCGCGGGGGACGTCGCCGCTGCTGAGCAGGCGGCCGTCGCTGCTGAGCGGACCGTTGCCAGCGTGCGCACCGAGCTCGTGCTCGCCGGTCAGCGCGTCCAGAACGCCTCGATCGAGGCTGCCAAGGCGGCCGAGGCCTTCAACGCGGCGCGCTACCAGCTGTCGCTCGCCCAGGAGGAGGCGGCGCGCGCGGCCGCCGCCCAGGCTGACGCGCAAGAGGTGCTCGAGGGGCAGCGGGAGGTGTACGCCGCGATGCTCGCGACGTCGTACAAGCAGGCACCCGAGCTCGACGCACTCTCCGCGATCGTCGAGTCCGACGGCATCAGCAACGTCCTCGACCGCACCACCACGCTGAGCAACGCCGAGCAGGCGCTCGAGCAGACCTTCCAGGACTACTCCGCCGCCGAGACGCTGGCCGACGCGGCGTCGGTGCAGGCCGACGAGGCCAGGGCCGCGGCGGCCGAGCTCGAGCAGCGCACCAGCGGCGCCCGTGACGACGCCGCGGCGGCCGAGGAGGCCGCCGTCGCCGAGGCGGACGCCGTGGCCGCCGAGCGGGACCGGCTCATCGGGGAGCTCGCGGAGCTGCAAGGCGTGTCGGTCGAGCTCGCCGCGCAGCGGCAGACCGAGCTCGAGCGCCGCGCGGACGAGCGCCGCAAGCGCGCCGAGGAGCGCCGTCGCAAGAGGGAGCGCGAGGAGGAGCCGGCACCAGCACCAGAGCCGGCACCAGCACCAGAGCCGGCACCAGCACCAGAGCCGGCACCAGCACCAGAGCCGGCACCGGCACCTGCGCCCGCTCCCAAGGGTCCGAAGACCCCGACCCCGGCACCGAGCCCCATACCGGCACCCGCGCCCGTCCCCGCTCCGGCGCCGCCTCCCGTTCCCGCGCCGGTCCCGCCCCCCGCGCCGGTCCCGGCTCCTGCGCCGGCCCCGGTCCCGACGCCGACGCCGCCCGCTCCGGCCGGTGGCGCCCAGGCCGCGGTCGACTTCGCCGCCGCCCAGATCGGCGACCCCTACCGCTGGGGCGCGAGCGGCCCCGACGCCTGGGACTGCTCCGGCCTGACGATGCGTGCCTGGGAGGCCGCCGGCCGCTCCCTGCCGCACAGCTCTGCCGCGCAGTACGCCGCATCGACACCGATCGCCGAGGCGCAGCTCCAGCCGGGCGACCTGGTCTTCTGGGGCGACAGCCCCGGCGGGATCTACCACGTCGCGCTCTACGTCGGCGGCGGCCAGATCATCCATGCGCCGCGCACCGGCCGCCCCGTGGAGCGCAACTCGCTCTACTACTGGACCGCGCCGGACTTCTTCGCCCGCCCCTGACGCTCCGGTGGTCGAGGAGGTTGCCCTGGCAACCGTCACGAGACAGCGAGGTGGTCGGCGACGTCTGCCGTCGGGGGTCTCGTGACCGTCGTTGCACGACCTCCTCGGCCACCGGTGGTGATCTGCCCGTGGGTAGGGTCCGAGCATGGCCACCGAAGCGGCTCCCGAGACGCCCGGCTACCGACAGCCCGACATCGACGTCCTCGCCCTGCAACGAGTCCTGGACGGGCCGTACGCCGAGGTGCGCGACCTGGTCCGCACCAACCTGGCCTCCCACGCCGCGGTCCTCGAGGACGCCGAGACCATGGGGCGCGACGAGTTCCGCGAGCGGGTCCGCGAGCTGGTGGTCGAGATCGCAGCAACGGGGCAGACCGGCATGGGCTTCCCCGCGGAATACGGCGGCGGCGGTGACCTCGGCGCCTCGATCGCCGCGTTCGAGACGCTGGCCTACGGCGACCTCTCGGTCCTGGTGAAGGTCGGCGTGCAGTTCGGCCTCTTCGGCGGGGCGATCCTCCAGCTCGGCACCAAGGCCCACCACGACGCCTACCTGCGCGACACCATCACCGGTACGACGATGGGCTGCTTCGCGATGACCGAGACCGGTCACGGGTCCAACGTGCAGCGGCTCGGCACCACGGCGGCGTACGACGCGACCACGCAGGAGTTCGTCCTGCACACGCCCGACGACCAGGCGCGCAAGGACTACATCGGCAACGCCGCGGCGCACGCCGAGCTGGCAGTGGTCTTCGCGCAGCTGCGGGTGGCCACCGAGGAAGGGGGCACGCCGACCGACCAGGGGGTGCACGCCTTCGTCGTCCCGCTCCGGCGGGAGGGGAAGGTGCTGCCCGGCATCCGCATCGAGGACTGCGGTCCCAAGATGGGGCTCGACGGCGTCGACAACGGGCGCATCTGGTTCGACCATGTGCGGGTCCCGCGCGAGGCCCTGCTCGACAGGTTCGCGCAGGTCTCCGCGAGCGGTGTCTACACCAGCTCGATCGACAACCCCAACCGCCGCTTCTTCACGATGCTCGGCACGCTCGTGCAGGGCCGGGTCAGCGTCGGCGGCGCCGGCATCAACGCCGCCAAGGTCGCGATCACCCTCGCCACGACGTACGCCGGGCGCCGGCGCCAGTTCGAGGCGACCGCGCCGCCGGAAGAGGACGTGCTCCTCGACTACGGCCTGCACCAGCGCAGGCTCCTGCCGCTGCTGGCCCGCACCTATGCGTTGCACTTCGCGCAGCAGGTGGTGGCCGAGCAGCTCCACGACGTCTTCACCAACGAGGTCGCCGGGACGGACGGCGAGAAGGCCCGGCGCGAGCTCGAGGCGAGAGCGGCGGGGACCAAGGCGCTCGGCACCTGGCACGCCACCCGGACGATCCAGGAGTGCCGGGAGGCCTGCGGGGGTGCGGGCTACCTCTCGGCCAACCGGTTCGCTGCGCTGAAGGCCGACACCGACGTCTTCACCACGTTCGAGGGCGACAACCACGTGCTCCTGCAGCTCGTCGCCAAGGGCCTGCTCACCGACTACGCCAGTGAGTTCGAGGACCTCGACCAGTTCGGCATGGTCCGCTTCGTGGCGGCGACCGCGGTCGAGACCGTCATCGAGCGGACCCGTGTGCACAAGCTGCTGACCCGGCTCAAGGACGTGCTGCCCGGCGGCGACGAGTGGGCGCAGGAGGCCGGTCTGCTCGACCCCAACTACCAGCTGGCGATGCTGCGCTTCCGCGAGGAGCACATGCTGGCCGGCCTGGCCCGGCGGCTCAAGCGCGGCATCGACGCGGGTGACAACCCCGGTGTGGTCTTCTCGCGGGTGCAGGCCCACGTGATCGCCGCCGCGAACGCGCACGTCGAGCGACTCGTCCTCGACGCGTTCGTCGACGCCTGCCGCTCGGTCGCCGCCGAGCCCGACCTGAAGGTCGCGCTCGGCCTGCTCTGCGACCTCTTCGCGCTGAGCACCATCGAGGCCGACCGGGCCTGGTTCATGGAGCACGGCCGGCTGGGGTCCGCGCGGTCGAAGGCCATCAGTCGTGAGGTCGACGACCTCTGCCGCAAGCTCCGCCCCCTCGCGCAGGACCTCGTCGACGCCTTCGGGATCCCGGCCGAGATGCTGCGCGCTCCCGACCTCCTGGGACCGGCATGAGGATGCCGCTGATCGGGCCGTGGGCCACGGACCCGCTGTGGGCGACGGCGTACGACTGGCTCGTCGAGCACGAGACCGTGGGCGGCCTGATCTGGCGGCTCGGCACCGACAGCTCGCTCGCCGACCTCTACGCCGCCACCGCCGAGATCGGCCGGCTCCCCGCCGGCTCGCGGGTCCTCGACGTGCCGTGCGGCGGCGGCGTCGCGCTGCGCGGGCTCAAGCGCGGGCAGGGGATCGAGTACGTCGCCGCCGACATCTCGCCGGCGATGCTGGACCGCACCGTGGCGGCAGCGGTCGAGCGCGGCGTCCTCGACCAGGTGCGTCCCAAGGTGGAGGACATGCAGGCGCTGTCCTTCGACGACGACTCGTTCGACCTCGTGGTGTCGCTGACCGGTCTGCACGTCGTGCCCGATCCCGTGGGCGCCGTGCACGAGCTCGCGCGGGTGCTGCGCCCCGGCGGCCGGCTCACGGGCAGCGCCCTCCTGACCGACACCGGGCTGCGCTTCGAAGGCCTGCGCCTGGCCGGTCGTGTTGCCGGCGTACTCGGTCCGTCGCTGTCCACCCCCGAGCTGCTGGACGCCCTGGGCGACGCGGGGCTCACGCGGATCCGAGCCGAGACCTCAGGCGCCTTCGTCTACTTCTCGGCAGCAAAGACTCGTTGAGTTGGCTGAAATGGCCCCTCGACTTGGCCCTCCGGGCCTCTCGTTGGAGCCCTACGGGCGGTGAGCGGGGCCCGGAGGGCCAAGTCGAGGGGCCATTTCAGCCAACTCAACTGTTCTTGTTCTCGCCCAGGGAGTCGTCGGCGGCGTTGGCGAGGTCGTCGTGGTGGCCCTCGTCCTCGAAGCGCTTGAAGGAGTTGTGCACCTCGGCCTCGGCTTCGGTGCGGCCGACCCACTCGGCGCCCTCGACGGACTTGCCGGGCTCGAGGTCCTTGTAGACGGTGAAGAAGTGCTCGATCTCGAGGCGGTCGAACTTCGGTAGGTGGTTGATGTCGCGCATGTGCTCGAGCCGGGGGTCGGCGGCCGGCACGCAGAGGACCTTGTCGTCGCCGCCGGCCTCGTCGGTCATGCGGTACATCCCGATGGCGCGGCACTTGATCAGGCAGCCGGGGAAGGTCGGCTCGCCGATGAGCAGCACGAGGGCGTCGAGCGGGTCGCCGTCCATGCCGAGGGTGTTCTCGATGTAGCCGTAGTCGGCGGGGTACTGCGTCGAGGTGAAGAGCGTCCGGTCGAGCCGGATGCGGCCGGTCTCGTGGTCCACCTCGTACTTGTTGCGGCTCCCCTTGGGGATCTCCACCAACACGTCGAACTCGAGCACGTCCACGCCCTCCGGTCGCCGATCAGGGCCCGAGTCGGTTCGTCAGGGGCCTCTGGCACAGTGTCGCAGGTGAGGTCCCGTCGCGTCTTGGCGCTCCTCGCGCTGTTCGTGATCGGCGGCCTCGTCGTCGCGGAGCTGCAGCTGGGCGTGGGCCGCGCGTGGCTCGACGACGCGCTGCAGGCCGAGCCCGACCCGGTCACCGCTCCGGCCGAGGTCGAACCGCCCGCCGGGCTCGAGCTGCCCGAGCTCGTGGCTCCCGCACCCGTGGCCGACACCGCCGGCGAGCCGGCCGTCAGACCCCGCGCCGTACGCCGCACACTGGCCGCCGCCCTCGACGACCCGGACCTCGGCAAGCACGTCGCGGTGGCGGTGGCGGGGGTCGACGGCGGTCCGGTCGTCTCCGCGGTCGAGGGCCGGGGCGGCGAGACGGTGACGCCGGCGAGCACGACCAAGCTCCTGACGACCACCGCCGCGCTCGCGGCCCTGGGGCCCGACCACGTCTTCACGACGAGGACCGTGCTGTCGGGGCAGGGCGCCTCTCGACGGGTGACGCTGGTGGGCGGCGGGGACCCCTATCTCGCCAGCCGGCCGGCAGCACCGGACGACGCGGCGTACCCGCCTCGCGCCGACGTGCTCACCCTGGCGCGCCTGACGGCCCGCGAGCTGCGCGCACGGGGGGTGCGCACGGTGGCCATCGGTTACGACGACACCCTCTTCTCCGGCCCGGTGGCCAGCCCCGACTGGGAGCCCGGCTACCTCCCTGACGCCGTGGTCGCGCCCATCACCGCGCTGTGGGTGGACGGGGGCCGGCCGGAGTCGGGCGTCGGCCGGGTCGACGACCCGTCGGAGTACGCCGCCCGCGTCTTCGCCGACGCGCTGCGCCGGCAGCGGATCAAGATCCGGGGCGAGCTCGCCGACCGGCCCGCGGTTCCCGAGGCCGCGCCCCTGGCCGAGGTCGCCTCCGCCCCGCTCGACCAGGTCGTCGAGCACGTGCTCGAGGTCAGCGACAACGAGGCCGCCGAGGTGCTCGCCCACCAGACGGGGTTGGCGGTGACGGGGGAGGGGTCCTTCGCCGGCGGGCGGCGCGGCGTGGCGGAGACGCTCGGCGGTCTCGGCATCGACCTCACCGGCGTCGAGGTGTACGACGGCTCCGGGCTCTCACGCCGGTCGCGGGTGCGCCTCGACACGCTCGTCGAGGTGCTCCGGGTGGCGGCCGACCCGCAGCACCCCGAGCTGCGCGCGGTGGTGACGGGCCTGCCGGTGGCGGGCTTCACGGGTTCGCTGGCGCTGCGCTTCGACGCCACCAACGCCGCGGCCGGGGCCGGCCTGGTCCGGGCCAAGACCGGAACGCTTTCCGGGGTCCACGGCCTCGCGGGCATCGTCACCGACGCCAAGGGCGAGCCGGTGGTGATGGTGGCGGTCGCCGACGGCGTCCCCAGGGAGGACGACCTGGCCAACCTCGAGGCCCGCCTGGCCGTCGACCGGATCGCCGCCGCCCTCACCGGTTGCACGTGCACCTTAGGGTCGACGTCATGAGCAGCAGCGGGTCAACCGGCCCTACCGGGATGGTCGACTGGGAGACCGCTGTGAGCATCGGCTCCCGGATCGCGGGCGACGGGCCTGCCGTCGGAGCAGCGGAGGCGCGCGACGTCGTCGCCGAGCTGCGCGAGGGGGCCGACCGCTCCACCGCCTTGGTGCGCGAGTTCACCGGCCTGCACGCCGCGGAGCGGACCGCCCCGGTGCTCGTGGTCGACCGGCCGGGTTGGGTGCGGGCCAACGCCGAGGCGTTCTCGACCATCATCGAGCCGCTCGCGGCCAAGCTGTCCGAGAAGAAGGGGCCGCCCACGGGGCTGTCCAAGACCGTCGGGTCCAAGATCACCGGCGCCGAGGTCGGCTTCCTGCTCGGCTTCCTGGGCGGCAAGGTGCTCGGCCAGTTCGACCCTTTCGCCGAGCCTGCCGGCCGGCTGCTCCTGGTCGCGCCCAACATCGTGCACGTCGAACGCGAGCTCGAGGCCGACCCGCACGACTTCCGCCTGTGGGTCTGCCTCCACGAGGAGACCCACCGCGTGCAGTTCACGGCCGTGCCCTGGATGCGCGACCACCTGTTCGCCGAGATCGGCCGGTTGATCGACGCGGTCAAGCCGGATGCCATCCCTGACGACCTCGGCCGCCGCATCTCCGAGATGGTCCGTGGCGAGGGCAGCCTGCTCGACCTGATGAGCACCCCGGAGCAGAAGGAGGTCGTCGACCGGCTGACCGGTGTCATGTCGCTGCTCGAGGGCCACGCGGACGTCGTGATGGACGGCGTCGGCCCGACGGTGATCCCGTCGGTCAAGCAGATCCGCAAGCGGTTCAACGAGCGGCGCAAGGGCGTCGGCGTGCTCGACAAGATGCTGCGCCGACTCCTGGGTCTCGACCAGAAGATGGCGCAGTACCGCGACGGCGCCGGCTTCGTCCGCGCCGTCGTCGACAAGGCCGGCATGGACGGCTTCAACGCGGTGTGGGAGCGGCCCGAGCACCTGCCGACGAAGACCGAGATCCACGACCCCGCGGTCTGGGTGACCCGCGTCCTGGGCTGACCCACCTACCCCACCACCCATCCCCACCCACCACCCCATGACCCTGCACCCGTCCGTCGCCGCCGTCCGGCTCGGCGTACGCCGCTGCCTGGCCGATCTGGCCCGCGGGGCCGAGCCGTCCGCCCGCCGGGTGGTCGCGGTGGCCTGCTCGGGAGGGGCGGACTCGACGGCGCTGCTGGCCGCCACCGTCTTCGAGGGCGGCAAGGCCGGCTGGCACGTGGTCGGGGTGACCGTCGACCACGGTCTGCAAGAAGGCTCGGACGACCACACCGCTCGCGTCGTCGAGCGGATGGCCGCGATCGGCGCGGCCGAGACCGTGGCGGTCAGGGTGACGGTCGAGTCCGCGGGGCTGGGGCCCGAGGCGGCCGCCCGGGAGGCCAGGTACGCCGTCCTCGAGGAGGTGGCCGAGCGGCTGGGCGCCGCGGCCGTCCTGCTAGGACACACCCGCGACGACCAGGCCGAGACCGTGCTCCTGGGGCTCGCCCGTGGGTCGGGCCCGCGCTCGCTCGCCGGGATGCGCCGCGGCCACGGCCGCTATCGGCGGCCCTTGCTCGACGTCGCCCGTGCCGACACGGTGACCGCCTGCCAGGTCGAGGGCCTCGAGGTGTGGGACGACCCGCACAACGCCGACCCGGCGTACCTGCGCACCCGGGTGCGCGCCCGCGTCCTCCCGGTCCTCGAGGCCGAGCTGGGCCCGGGCGTCGCCGAGACGCTGGCCCGCACCGCGGACCAGCTCCGCGTCGACGTCGAGCACCTGGACGACCTCGCGGAGCAGGCCCTCGCTGCGTTGCCGGACCCGCTGTCGGTGCCGGCCCTCGAGGCGCTGCCGACCGCGGTACGCCGCCGCGTGCTGCGCCGCCTTGCCCTCGACGCGGGCGCGCCCGCAGGTGAGCTCTTCCACGAGCACGTGCTCGCCGTCGACGCGCTGCTCACCGACTGGCACGGCCAGAAGTGGATCGACCTCCCCGGACACCTGCGAGCCGCCCGGAGGGACGACCGGCTGCACTTCGTGACGCATCCGTGACGGCCACGTGACGCGTCCGTGCTGGACCGGACCCGTCACCCGCCGCGACGGTGGTCGGGTGCCTCGACTCCTCGCCCTCCTGCTCACGGCCGCGCTCGCGGCCGGCTGCACGGGGCAGGAGCCGTCGGTGCCGCCCGACCGGGCGCCCGACCAGGGCGCGGCAGAGGCTGCGGTCGCGCTCGAGCTGGGCGCCTGGCACGACCTGGTCACGACCCCAGACGGGCTGTTGTTGGTCAACGGCTACCCCGAGGACGCGACGGACGCCCGACCGCTCGAGCTGTGGCGGCGCACCGACGAGGGCTGGGAGCCCGTGGACGCGCCGGACGGCCCCACCGGGCGCAACTTCGTCGCCGTGGCGGTCGACCCGACCACCGGCGACGTCGTGCTGCACGGGGGACTCACAGTCGACGGGGTCTCCGACGAGACGTGGGTGTACGACGGTGCCTGGACCCGGGTCGAGGGCCCGGGCCCGGGACCGCGGGCGTCAGCCACGATGGCCCATGACGAGACCTCCGGGCGGACCCTGCTCTACGGAGGTGACGACGGCAGCGAACAACACGGGGACACCTGGGCCTTCGACGGCGCGACGTGGCAGCGCCTCGCCGAGGACGGACCCGACCCCGTGCGCTGGCCCGCCGCCATGGAGACCGATCCTGATGGCGGTGTCGTCCTGTACGGCGGCCACCAGGTCGTCGACGAGGACGCGCCGCTCGCGCTCGGTGACACCTGGCGATGGGACGGCGGAGGCTGGCGGGAGGTGCCCGGCGCGTCCCAGCCGGGACCGCTCGTCAACGCGGCCATGGTGGTCCACCCGGCCCACGGCCTGCTGCTGCTCGGCGGCGGCGACGTGCGTTCTCGGGAGCGCGGCCGGGTGTGGCGGTGGACCGGCGCGCAGTGGCGCGCACTGCCGCCGGGGCTGCTGCCGGGGCGGCAGGCCTTCGGCGCGGCGTACGACGCCGACCAAGCCGTCGTCGTCCTCACCGGCGGCCTCGTCGAGCCGGGCTCGACCGAGCGGCACCAGGACACCTGGGTGTGGTCCGGCGACCCGGGAGACCCGGCCCAACAGGTCGGCTGACCGCCGACTCTCCTCTGTCCGGGTTCACCGGCACCTCTAGGGTGCAGTCATGGACTCCGCCCATGTTCAGGACGACCTGGTCGAGGTGCTCTTCACCGAGAAGCAGATCCAGGATCGTCTCCAGGAGATGGCCGACCAGATCGCTGCGGACTACGAGGGGCGCGACCTGCTGCTGGTCGGGATCCTGCGCGGTGCGGTGATGGTGATGGCCGACCTGGCCCGGGCGCTGCCGCGGCACTGCGAGATGGACTGGATCGCGATCTCGTCCTACGGCTCGGGCACCAAGTCCAGCGGCGTCGTACGCCTGCTCAAGGACCTCGACACCGACATCACCAACCGGCACGTGCTCGTCGTCGACGAGATCATCGACACCGGTCTCACCCTCAGCTGGCTGGTCAACAGCCTCGGCGGCCGCAACGCGGCCAGCGTCGAGATCGCCACCCTGCTGCGCAAGCCGGAGGCGCTGACCATGCCGGTCGAGCCGAGGTACGTCGGCTGGGACATCCCCAACGAGTTCGTGGTCGGCTACGGCCTGGACTACCGCGAGCGCTACCGCAACCTGCGCGACATCGGCACCCTGGCGCCGCACGTGTACTCCTGAATTCCTCCTGAGGATGCGCCGCGTGCGGCACCGTCTGCGAGAATCGACCGTTGAGGTTGACATGTACCGTCAGTTGCTCATCTGGTCTGCCGAAAGAAGTTCGTGAAGCGCATATTCAAGGGTCCGTGGCTCTGGATCGTCCTCGCCGTCGTCGGCGTCCTGCTGGCGCTGCAGTACCTCGCGCCCAACGGTGGGTACGACGAGATCACCACCTCGCGGATGCAGGAGTACATCGAGTCCGGCCAGGTCGACGAGATCACCTTCATCGACGGTGACCAGGAGATCCAGGCGACCCTGGACGCCAACGTCCGCAGCGAGGGCGACAAGGTGATGACCCACTACATCCAGGGTCAGCAGGAGCGCATCCTCGACCTCGTCGACGCGCAGCTGGCGGAGGGCACCATCAAGGAGGCCAACTCCGACAACCCCTCGCCCAACGTCATCGGCTCGATCCTGATCACGCTGCTGCCCTTCGCGCTGATCATCTTGCTGTTCATCTTCTTGATGAACCAGGTGCAGGGCGGCGGGGGCCGCGGGGTCATGCAGTTCGCCAAGTCCAAGGCCAAGCTGATCTCCAAGGACATGCCGAAGACCACGTTCTCCGACGTCGCCGGCTGCGACGAGGCCATCGAGGAGCTCTCGGAGATCAAGGAGTTCCTCCAGGAGCCCGCGAAGTTCCAGGCCGTCGGCGCCAAGATCCCCAAGGGCGTGCTGCTCTACGGCCAGCCCGGCACCGGCAAGACCCTGCTCGCCCGCGCCGTCGCGGGCGAGGCGGGCGTGCCCTTCTACTCCATCTCCGGCTCCGACTTCGTCGAGATGTTCGTCGGCGTCGGCGCCAGCCGCGTGCGCGACCTCTTCGAGCAGGCCAAGGAGAACGCACCCGCGATCGTCTTCATCGACGAGATCGACGCGGTCGGCCGCCACCGCGGCGCCGGCATGGGCGGCGGTCACGACGAGCGCGAGCAGACCCTCAACCAGCTGCTCGTCGAGATGGACGGCTTCGACGTGCGCGGCGGCGTGATCCTCATCGCGGCCACCAACCGTCCCGACGTCCTCGACCCGGCGCTGCTGCGGCCCGGGCGCTTCGACCGCCAGATCGGCGTCGACGCCCCCGACCTCAACGGCCGCCACCAGATCCTCCAGGTCCACTCGCGCGGCAAGCCGATGGCTCCGGGCGTCGACCTGATGGCCTTCGCGCGGCGTACGCCGGGTTTCACCGGCGCCGACCTCGCCAACGTGCTCAACGAGGCCGCGCTGCTCACCGCGCGCGCCAACCGCAAGCTGATCGACAGCGAAGCGCTCGACGAGGCGATCGACCGCGTGATCGCCGGCCCGCAGCGGCGGACCCGCCTGATGAGCGAGAAGGAGAAGCTCGTCACGGCCTACCACGAGGGCGGCCACGCGCTGGTCGCGGCGGCGCTCCCAGGCAGTGACCCGGTGCACAAGGTGACGATCCTGCCGCGCGGTCGCGCGCTGGGCTACACGATGGTGCTGCCCGACCAGGACAAGTACTCCCAGACCCGCGGCGAGCTGCTCGACAAGCTGGCCTACATGATGGGCGGCCGGGCAGCGGAGGAGATGGTCTTCCACGACCCGACCACCGGCGCCGGCAACGACATCGAGAAGGCCACCAACCTGGCCCGCGCGATGGTCACCCAGTACGGCATGACCGAGCGCCTCGGTGCGGTCAAGCTCGGGGTCTCCAACTCCGAGCCCTTCCTGGGCCGCGACATCGGCCACAGCCGCGACTACTCCGAAGACGTCGCCGCGCAGGTCGACGACGAGGTGAAGAAGCTCGTCGCGGGGGCGCACCAGGAGGCCTTCGACATCCTCGAGGAGAACCGCGACGTCCTCGACGCGCTGGTGCTCGCCCTGGTCGACCGCGAGACCCTCGACAAGGAAGAGGTCGCCGAGGTCTTCGAGCCGCTGCGCCGGCGTACCGTCCGCCCGGCCTGGACCGGTTCGCCCGACCGCAACCCGTCGTCGATCCCGCCGATCGAGATCCCGCAGGAGATCCGCGACCGCGTCTACTCCAACGGCAAGCCGGCCAACGAGGAGGACCACGAGGGCGGCCTGGTCGTCACGCCTCCGGGCCCGGGCGGTGACGTGCACGGCGACGCCGGCCTCGGCGGCGGCCTCGGCGAGCCGCCGACCCCGCCGTCCCCGTCGTCGTGACCGACCCCATCGCGTACTCCGAGCGCGACCCGCACGACGTCCCGGAGTTCGACCACGACCGGGCCGCCGCTGCGGTGCGCGAGCTGCTGTTCGCGATCGGCGAGGACCCCGACCGGGAGGGGCTGCGGGACACCCCGGCCCGGGTGGCGCGCGCGTACGCCGAGCTCACGGCCGGGCTGCGGCAGGGCCCGCTCGACGTGCTCACCACCACCTTCGACCTCGGCCACGACGAGATGGTCCTGGTGCGCGACATCGAGCTGTGGTCGATGTGCGAGCACCACCTGGTGCCCTTCACCGGCGTCGCGCACGTCGGCTACATCCCGGCCGAGAGCGGCAAGATCACCGGCCTGTCCAAGCTGGCCCGCCTCGTCGACGTCTACGCCAAGCGGCCGCAGGTCCAGGAGCGGCTCACGACCCAGGTCGCGGACGCGCTCATGGAGATCCTCGAGGCGCGCGGCGTGATCGTCGTCATCGAGGCCGAGCACCTCTGCATGACCATGCGCGGCGTGCGCAAGGCCGGCGCGCGCACGATCACCTCGGCCGTCCGCGGCAGCATGCTCACCAACTCCGCCACCCGCCAAGAGGCGATGGCGCTCATCCACTCCAGTCGATAGCGCCCCTCTCCACTAGCCTCGGGCCCATGTTGGTCATGGGGGTCGTCAACGTGACCCCTGACTCCTTCTCGGACGGCGGTCTGTGGGACGACGCCGAGTCCGCCATCGCGCACGCGCTGCAGCTGGTCGACGAGGGCGCCGACATCGTCGACGTCGGCGGGGAGTCCACCCGCCCCGGGGCGACCCGGCCGCTGGTCACCGACGAGCTCGGCCGGGTGATCCCGGTGATCGAGGCGCTCGCCGCCGCCGGCGTCACCGTCTCGGTCGACACGATGCGCGCGGAGGTGGCCGAGCGCGCGATCGCCGCAGGGGCGCGGATCGTCAACGACGTGTCCGGCGGTCTGGCCGACGAGCGGATGCTGCCGGTCGTCGCGGCCAGCGAGGCGACGTACGTCGCGATGCACTGGCGTGCGCACAGCCACAACATGGCTGACTTCGCCGTCTACGACGCCGAGGACGGCGGTGTGGTCAGCATCGTCCATGCCGAGCTCCAGGCGCGGGTCGAGTCGATCGAGGCCGCGGGCGTCGACCGGTCACGGCTGGTGCTCGACCCCGGCCTCGGCTTCGCCAAGAAGCCCGACCACGACTGGTCCCTCCTGCGCGGGCTGGACGTCCTCGCGGGTCTGGGGCTCCCGCTCCTGGTCGGGGCCAGCCGCAAGTCGTTCGTGGGCCGGCTGCTCGGCGACCGGGGAGCCCTGCGTCCGCCGACCGAGCGCGACGACGCCACCCTGGCGATCACGACGTGGCTGGCGCTGCAACCTGCGCCGGTGTGGGGGGTGCGCGTGCACGACGTCCGCGGCACCCGCGACGCCCTCGCCGTCGTCGACCGGCTGACCCGACCTCCGCTGGTCGAGCAGCGAGCGAAGCGAGCGCACAGTCGAGACCAGGAGGATCGAGGATGACCGACGAGCTGTCCATCACCGGCATCGAGTGCTACGGCCACCACGGGGTCTTCGACTTCGAACGACGCGATGGCCAGGTCTTCGTGATCGACCTCACGCTCGGCCTGGACACCGCGCCTGCGGCGGCCTCGGACGACTTGCAGGAGACGGTCGACTACGGAAGTCTCGTCGCGGCGGTGAAGGCCGCCGTGGAGCGGGACCCGGTCGACCTGATCGAGACGCTGGCCGCGCGGATCGCGGAACTCTGTTTGTCACAGGGGGGCGTTTCGGACGCTCGTGTTGAATGGGCCCGTGTCACGGTCCACAAGCCGGACGCGCCCATCGACGCGACGTACTCGGACGTCGCGCTGACGATCACTAGAAAAGGCGGGGCCTGACGTGACCGAAACCCCCAACCCGCACATTGTCGACGCCGACACCATCACCGGTGAGATGCGGCCCATCCGGCGCGCTGTGCTCGCCCTCGGCTCCAACCTGGGCGAGCGGCTCACCTCGCTGCAGGGCGCCGTCGACGCCCTCAAGGACACCCCCGACGTGTTCGTCACGGCCATCTCGCCGGTCTACGAGACCGAGCCCATCCAGGCCACCGACGACTCGGGTCTCTACCTCAACGCCGTCGTGCTGATCGACACGACCCTCTCCGCCCCCCGGCTGCTCGACCGCGCCCTCGCCATCGAGGACGCCTTCGACCGCGAGCGGACCGACGTGCGCAACGCGCCCCGCACCCTCGACGTCGACCTCATCGTCGTCGGCGACCGGCGCAGCGACACCGACGAGCTCCGGCTGCCGCACCCCCGGGCGCACGAGCGCGCCTTCGTGCTCCAGCCCTGGTACGACGTCGAGCCCGACGCGGTCTTCCCAGGCGGCGACGCCATCGCCGACCTGCTCGAGAAGACCGACCGCTCGGTGGTCACCCGGCGCGACGACCTGGAGCTGGAGCTCCAGTGAGGGTGTGAGGGACCAGCCCGACCCGCCGGAGGAGTCCGACGGAGAGAGGTCGCCGTCGCCCCCCGGAACGCTGCGGCAGCTCGGCCCTGGCGCGATCGTCCTGGCGCTCTGCGCCGGGCTCGTCTGCGGCTGGCTGGTGCGGCGGGTGGCGTCGTACGCCGGCAGCACCGGCCCCCTGGTCACCTGGACCCAGCCCGCGGTGCTGTTCCTGGCTGCGGGCATCCTCGGGCTGCTGGTGTGGCACACGCGCCGGGTGCTGCGCGACGCGCCGGCCGGGCGCCCCGAGGCGCACCGCCTGGTCAACCGGCTGGTGCTGGCCCGCGCGAGCGCTCTGGCAGGGGCGTTCGTGGCTGGCGGGTACCTCGGCTACGCGCTGTCCTGGCTCGGCGTGGGCGCCGAGCTCGCCTCCCAGCGGGCGCTCCGTTCGGGGCTGGCGGGACTCGGGGGGCTGTTGGTGCTGATGATGTCGTTGTGGCTGGAGCGTGCGTGTCGGGTCCCTGAGGCGGACGATGCGTCCTAGCCTGCTCCCATGACTTCCCCGAAGGCTCGTCGCCGCCAGCGCAGCACGCGTCTGGTCACTGCGGTCACGCTGCTCGTGATCGCCGCCGCCCTGGTCACCTGGGGCGTGCTGGACAACGTGTCCGGCCTGCTGGCCGGCTCTGCCGTCGTCGCCGTGCTCCTCGGCGCCGCAGCCACCCGCATCACCCACTCCGAGCTGATGGAGTCGCGCCGCGAGGCCGGCCGCGACCGGGTCCGCCTGGCCAAGGAGTACGTCGCCCTCGACGCCTCGCGGGTCGCCGAGCACGCCGAGGCGGCCGGTCACCTGACCACGCGCCTGGCCGACCGCGAGTCCGCCCTGCACGAGCTCGAGGAGGCCCTGGTCGCCGCGCAGCGCCGCGCCGCCGAGGCCACCCGCAAGCGCAACGCCGAAGCCCGACGTGCCGACCTCGCCGAGGCCGAGGGCACCGACCTGACCCGTCGTCTCGAGGAGGCCGACGAGCGCGCCGCCGAGGCCATCGTCCGCGTCGCCGAGCTCGAGTCGGAGGTCGAGGTGCTGCAGGCCGAGATCCTCGCGTGGCAGGGCGTGGCCAGCCAGGAGTCCAAGCTCGCCTGATCTCTTAGTTGAGTTGGCTGAAATGGCCCCTCGAGTTGGCCCGAATGGCCCCTGGATGAGCGCCGCACGGCGGTGACAGGGGCCATTCGGGCCAACTCGAGGGGCCATTTCGGCCAACTCAACGAGTCTTGAGGCTCTCCCGGAGCGCCCGGTGGATCCCGTTGGGCGTCAGCACGCCGAGGAACGTCGCGCCCTGCTTGACCCCGATCACGTTCTTGTCCTCGCGCAGGAGCGCGGCCAAGGCCTCCTCCAGGGTGGCGTCGACGTCGATGGCACCGGCGAGGTCGCCCGTCGCGACGCCGTCGAGTGGCTCGAGGTGGGAGGGGTCGATCTGGGTGACGGTGAGGCGGCGCAGGCCCTTGGTCGAGCCCACGAAGTCGGCCACGAAGTCGTCGGCGGGGTGGGCGAGGAGCTGGGCGGGGGTGCCGTACTGGGCGAGGCGGCCGCCGACCGCGAAGATCGCGACCCGGTCGCCCATCCGCACGGCCTCGTCGATGTCGTGGGTGACCAGGACGACGGTCTTGCCGAGGTCGCGCTGGAGCCGGAGGAACTCGTCCTGCAGGCGGGTGCGCACGACCGGGTCGACGGCGCCGAAGGGCTCGTCCATGAGCAGCACGGGCGGGTTCGCCGCGAGCGCCCGGGCCACGCCGACGCGCTGACGCTGGCCGCCGGACAGCTGGTGCGGATAGCGGTCGGCGTACGTCGCCGGGTCGAGCCCCACCAGCTCCATCAGCTCCAGCGCCCGCTTGCGGGCGGTTGGCTTGGACTCGCCGTAGAGCAGCGGCACGGTCATCACGTTGCGGACGACCTTCTGGTGGGGGAAGAGCCCCACCTGCTGGATGACGTAGCCGATGCCGCGCCGCAGCTGGACCGGGTCCTGCCGGGTCACGTCGACGCCGTCGATCTCGATGCGCCCGGTGGTCGGCTCGATCAGCCGGTTGATCATCTTGAGCGTCGTGGACTTGCCGCAGCCGGACGGCCCGACCAGCACGACCAGCTCGCCGCGGCCGATCTCGAGGTCCAGCTCGTGGACCGCGACCGTGCCGTCGTCGTACGTCTTGCCGACTCCCGAGAGATTGATCATCGGATCGTCATCTCTCCGAGACCCGGACTGTCGGCGGTCCGAGGTAGCGTCCATGGCCGTGACCCTACTGGCGGCAGTCGAGCAGGCCGGGGGATCGACGTGCTACAGCCGGCTGACCAACGACTGGTTCTGCTGGCAGTACGTCGAGGACCGCCAGGCGGAGCTGGTCGACGCGACCCTTGAGCACCTCGGTCTCACCCTCGTGTCGGTGCTCCTGGGCCTGGTGATCGCCTTCCCGCTGGCGCTGACCGCCCGGCGCTACCCACGGCTCGAGTCGACCGTCCTCGGCGTCAGCACGGGCATCTACACCATCCCCTCGCTGGCGCTCTTCCCGCTGCTCCTGCCGTTCACCGGCTTGAGCGCTACGACCGTGGTGATCGGCCTGGCGCTCTACGCGCTGACCGTCCTCGTCCGCAGCATGCTCGACGGGCTCAGGTCCGTGCCCGACGACGTGCGTGAGTCCGCGACCGGTCTCGGCTACGGCGCGACCAAGCGGCTGTTCCGCATCGAGCTGCCCCTCGCGCTGCCGGTCATCATGGCCGGGCTCCGGGTGGCGACCGTGTCCACGGTGGCGCTCACGACGGTCGGCTCGCTGGTGGCCTACGGCGGGCTCGGCAACCTCATCAAGAACGGCGTCAACACCGACTTCCACGCCCAGCTGCTGGCCGCCTCGGTGCTCTGCGTGATCCTGGCGGTCCTCTTCGACGTGGTGCTGGTCGGAGCCCAACGACTCCTCACCCCGTGGACGAGAGGCGTCACGACATGACCGTCCTCTCCGACGCATGGGACTACCTCACGACCGGCGCCAACTGGTCCGGCGACGGCGGCATGCTCCAGCTGCTGCTCCAGCAGCTCTTGCTCACCGCGACCGCCCTCGGCCTGGCCATGGCCATCGGGCTGCCGATCGCGCTGTGGCTCGGCCACCACGGCCGCGGCGGGTTCCTGGCGATCAACGTCAGCAACATCGGCCGCGCGATCCCCACCTTCGCCCTGCTCGCACTCTTCGTCACCCTCGATTTTCCGGGCGACGGCGACTTCGGGGCCTACGGCCGTGCCGGGCTGGCGACTCTGCTGGCGCTGACTCTCTTCGGGCTGCCGCCCGTGATCACCAACGCCTACGTCGCCATCCGCGAGGTGCCCGCCGACATCAAGGAGTCCGCGCGCGGCATGGGCATGACGGGGTCGCAGCGATTCTTCCGGGTCGAGCTGCCGCTGGCGATGCCGCTGATCGTCTCGGGCCTGCGCCTGGCGCTGGTCCAGATCTGGGCGACGGCGACGATCGCCGCCCTCGTCGCCGGTCCCGGCCTCGGCCGCATCATCACCGACGGCTTCTTCCGCACCAACTACGGCAAGGGCATCGCCGGCGCGATCGTGGTCGCCCTGGTCGCCCTCGTCCTCGAGATCCTCGCTGCCGTCGCCCAGCGCGCGGCGACACCCGCGCGCGCGGCTTCCACAAGCCGAAAGGGGGTACCCGTTCCCCAACCCGCCACCTGACCGGCGGGAAGCCGCGGCGGCGGGAAGTTCTACGGGCTCTCGGGAGTTGTCCTGCCCGAATCGACCGGACACGCGTCGGCGTAGATCACGCCGGCGGGACACAGAAGGTGACACACATGAAGACGCTCCACTCCATCCGGCCCGCCCGGACCCGTCGGCACGTACGCCACACTCTCGCGGTGGCCATCGCCGCCGGCGCTCTGCTGCTGGCCGGCTGTGCCGGCGACGACCTCTCCTCCGAGGGCGACGACGCACCGGACGACGGGGGCAGCTCGGCCTCCGAGAGCAAGGGCCCCGTCTCCATCTCGGGCCAGAGCTTCGACGAGGCGGCGCTGGTCGCGGCCATGTACGAACAGCTCCTGGCCGACGCCGGCTACGAGCCCACCGTCAAGCTGGTCGACTCGCGCGACGGCTACGCCACCGAGATCGGCAAGAGCGTCGACATCGTTCCCGAGTACGTCGGCGGCATCGTCAACTTCCTCAACGCCCAGGCCAACGGCGACGACGCCGAGCCCTTCGAGGCAGGTGACGGCGGCGAGCTCGCCGACCAGGGCGAGCAGCTGCTCGCCGACGCCGGCATCGAGCTGCTCGACATCTCCGAGGCCACCGACACCAACGCGTTCTTCGTGACGCAGGACTACAGCGACGCCAACGGCGTCACCAAGCTGTCCGACCTCGAGGGCGAGTCGGTGACTCTCGCGGCGGCGCCCGACTGCGAGGGCCGCCTCGACTGCGAGGGCGGGCTGTCCGACGAGTACGGCATCGACGTGACCGAGGTGCTCCCGCTGGGGTACGCCAGCGCGCAGACCTACAAGTCCGTGCTCGACGGGGAGTCGGAGCTGGGCGAGACCAGCACCACCGACGGCTCCCTGGAGTCGCAGGGCCTCGTCGTGCTCGACGACGACAAGCAGATCCAGCCGGCTCAGAACCTCGTGCCGGCGGTCAGCCAGGCGTTCCTCGACGAGCACCCCGACATCGCCGACGTGCTCAACCCGCTGATGGCCGCGCTGACCACCGAGAAGCTCACCGAGCTCAACGGCCGGGTCTCCGTCGACCGCGAGAAGGTCGAGGACGTGGCGGCGGACTTCCTGCAGTCGGAGGGTTTGCTCGGCTAGTCACTCGTGGTCGCGTAGTGCGATCGCGGCGCTCGGGACGTCACCGAGGCGACCGCCGGTGAGGCGGTCGACCTCGGTGAGGTCCAGGCGCGCGGGCCCGCCCCCGCTGGTGCGGGGGAACGGCCCTGACAGCCCGGCGACGTACGTCATGACGGCGGCGGCGTCCTCGCGTCGACCCTGCTCGACCAGCCAGGCCGTGAGCCGGTGCGCCGGGGGGAGCCCGCTGTTCACCAGCGAGTGCAGCCCCCAGATCTCGCCGATCCCCTCGCGCAGCAGCGCCCACCAGTCGTCGGAGCAACCGGGGATCTCGGTGAAGTAGCGGTGCAGGTCGCCGGCCAGCACGCGGTCCAGGAAGATCCGGCTGGTCGTCTGGTCGTCGTACGCCGTGACCGCGTCGAGCGCCATCAGCTTGGTCGTCATCCGGTCGGCGAGGTCCTGCACCGACGAGCGCTGCTGGGTGATCGACGAGCCGTCGCGCCTGATCCGCCAGTGGTAGACGACGTCGGGGATCACGTCGAAGCGTCCCGCCAGGTAGGCGCGGGTGGTCGTCGGCTGGTCCTCGTAGCGCACGCCCTCGGGCCAGACCAGCTCCTGCTCGTCCCAGAAGGGCCGGCGGAAGAGCTTGTTCCACGCGAAGACGTCGCCCAGGATCTCGGGGTGCTCGCGGGCCTCGATCCGGGCGCGCGGCGGGTTGTGCAGGCGGTGCATCCAGGGCGGCTCGGTGAGCACCGGCCGGCCCGCGGGGTCGGACTCCAGCCGCGCGATGCTGCCGGTGACGAAGTCGGAGCCGGTGACGCCCAGGGTCGCCACGAGGGTGGCGTAGGTGCCGAGCGGCACGACGTCGTCTGAGTCGCAGAAGGCCAGCAGGTCTCCGGTCGCGTGCCGCGCACCCTCGTTGCGGGCCGCACCCAGGCCGTGGTTGTCCGTGTGCACCACCCGCACGCGCGGGTCGCGGGAGGCGTAGAAGTCCGCGATCTCACCGCTCTCGTCGGTCGAGCCGTCGTCGACGACCACGAGCTCGAGCTCGGTCCCGACCTCGCTGAGGTCCTGGCCGAGCACGCTGTCGAGCGCGGCGGGCAGGTACCCCGCGACGTTGTACGCCGGCATCACCACGCTGAGCCGACCCTCGTGCCGCCCCTCGTGCCGACCCTCGTGCCGACCCTCGTCCCGCCCGGTTGGGGCAGCCGACCCCAGGTCGCCCTCGGATCGCCGGCGCCATCGCATGCCCGGACCCTAGCCGCCCCCCCTGGTGGACATGGCCGCAACGGAGGAGCCGCCGCGGAGCCCTAGGCTCTGGGTCGTGAGCGAGCAGACGGGACCGCCGGACCCGGCGACGTACCCCCGCACGGTCCTCCTGGTCGCCGGGGCCGGCCGCAGCGGCACCAGCACGCTGGCCGTCCTCCTGCAGATCCTCGGGATGCACGTCCCGCAGCCCGAGGTGGCCGCGGACGCGTCGAACCCCAAGGGCTTCGGCGAGCCCCGCTGGGCGGTCGACCACCACGACCGGCTGCTCGCCCGGGCGGGCGTCGCCGTCGGCGACGCGCGGCCGCAGGCGTGGTTCGACACCGGGCAGCTCGCCGCGAGCGACGAGGAGCGGGCCACGGTCGCCTCGTGGCTCGAGGGCCATCTCGCGGACCACCCCGAGCTCGTCGTGAAGGACCCGCGGCTGAGCTGGTTCCTGGGGCTCTGGCGGGTCGCGGCGGAGCGGGCGCAGGCCCGCCCGGTCGTGGCGACCATGCTGCGACCGCCGGCCGAGGTCGCGGGCAGCCGGGCGAAGTACTACAACAACAAGCTGGGCGCTGCCCACCTCGTGGCCAGCTGGGTCAACATGCTGCTGCACACCGAGCTCGCGACGCGCGACACCGACCGCGCGTTCGTGCGGTACGCCGACCTGCTGGACGACTGGGTGCGCACCACCCAGCACGTCGGCCGGACCCTCGACCTGCGTCATGTGCTCGACGCCCGCAGCGAGCAGGTGCGCGACGGGCACCGCTTCATCGACCCGAGCCTGCGGCGGATCACCGTCACCCTCGACGAGCTCGACCTGCCGGCGCGGCTGCGTGAGATCACCGAGGAGTCCTGGCGCGAGCTCGACGCCCTGGTCGAGCCCGCAGGGGACAACGCCGAGCGCCGCGCGACCCTCGACCAGCTGCTGGCGGCGTACGTCGACCTCTACGCCGAGTCCGAGGCGATCAGCCGCTCGACCGTCGTGGCGGCGACCGCGCGGGCGGGCGGCGGCGTGCCCGGCGGCACGGTCGACCGCGGCGGGTCTCCGTCGCTGGGGGAGACCAGCCTGGTGGACCGGGTGCCGCACGGGCTGCGCGCCGCCATCCCGCCGGCCCTGCGCCGGGGTCTGCGGAAGGCGCTGGGCAAGCAGCGGTGACCCCGACCCGATGAGCCTGCGCAACCTCGAGGGGCACGACGACTTCGACATCACGTGGCCGTGGGAGCGCGACGACCGGCTGCGGCGAGGCGCGACCGCCGTGCTGCGGGTGAAGGACGAGGCCGCGAACCTGCCCTTCGTGCTGCCGCCCCTGCTGCGTTGCACCGACGCCGTGCTGCTCGTCGACAACGGGTCGACCGACGGCACCGCCGAGGTGGCGATCGAGACGGCGCGCTCGCTCGGGCTGGGCGAGCGGCTGACGGTGCGCGACTACCCCTTCGCCGTCGCCCGCGCGGGCGCCGAGCACCTCGAGGTCCACGAGCGGTCCGTGCACTCGCTGAGCTACTTCTACAACTGGGCCTTCGCGCAGGTCACCACGGCGTACTCCTGGAAGTGGGACGGCGACATGGTCCTGACGCGTGAGGGTGAGCTGTCGCTGCGCGACCTCGGCTGGCAGGTCGGCCGCGAGCCGGTCGTGGTGCGGATGCCGCGCCACGGGTTGTTCCTCCCTGATCCGCTCGAGGACGACCGACGCGGCTGGCTCGACCTGGGCTGGCGCAACCGCGAGGAGTGGGGCTTCCCGACCGGACCGGACTTCGTCTACGCCAAGGCGTTCGAGTGGGAGATCCGGCGTACGCCGGCGCAGGTACGCCGCGTGGCGCTGCCCGACCTGCTCTGCGTCGAGCTCAAGCACCTTGCGGGCGACGAGTTCGCGCACTGGACCGATCCGGCGTCGTTCGCCGATCCGGCGGGTTCGTGGCGCACGCAGCGCAAGCGCCGCGAGTGGGAGGTGTTCCATGCGCTTCGCGAGGGAGAGGTGCCCGAGGGCGTCCTGGAGGTGACGGCCCCTGACGGGGTGCACGTGGTCGACCACGTGGTCCGCACGGTGCTGCCGGCCATGAAGCGTGTGACGCAGGGCACGTATCGCTCCGGTTCACGCGCGGAAGACGCCCCCGTAACCTTGCGTTGAGTTGATCGTCAAGTAGTCCGGTACCCATGAGTGGACTGGAACGAAAGGTGACACAGATGACCCGATCCGGGGCTTCCCTGCGCGTGGGCGTGATCGGGGCCGGCCGCGTCGGCTCCGTCCTGGCCGCTGCTCTCCGGTCCGCCGGCCACGAGATCGTCGCGGTCGCCGGCGAGTCCGACGCCTCGCGCCGTCGTGCCGCCGCGCTGCTGCCCGGCGTGCCGGTCGAGAAGCCCACGGCGGTCGCCCGCCAGGCCGACCTCCTCGTGCTGACCGTGCCCGACGACATGCTCGCCAACGTCGCCAACATGCTGAGTGCGAGCGGCGCCATCCGATCGGGACAGCTGGTCCTGCACACCTCGGGTCGCCACGGTCTCGGCGTGCTCTCGGAGGCAGCCGCCGTGGGTGCGCGCACCATCGCGATGCACCCGGCGATGACCTTCACCGGCACCGAGGTCGACCTGCCGCGGCTGCTGGGCTGCGTCTTCGGCGTGACCGCCGGCGCCGACGAGCGCGAGGTCGCCCACGACCTGGTCGCCGACCTCGGGGGCAGCCCCATGTGGGTGCCGGAGGAGCGTCGCGCGCTCTACCACGCAGCCCTCGCACACGGCGCCAACCACCTGGTCACCCTGGTCGCGCAGGCGCGCGAGATGCTGTCCGCCGTCGCCGCCGACGATCCCGCTCAAGCGGGGTACGACCCGGCCGACACCCTCCGGCCGCTGCTCACCGCGGCCCTCGACAACGCCCTCCACGACGGCGACGCGGCGCTCACCGGCCCCATGGTCCGCGGCGACGCCGGCACCGTCGAGGCCCACCTGCAGGAGGTCGCGGCCGTCGCGCCGCACACCCTGCCGTCGTACGTCGCGCTGGCCGGCGACACCCTCGACCGGGTCGTCACCGACGGCCGGGTGCTGCCGATCCGCGCCGCCAAGATCCGGCGACTGCTCGAGGCCGCCGTCGCCGGACCGCTCGCCAGCGGGGCCACCCGCCTCGCGGCTGTGGTGCGCCGCGAGCAGCGCTGACCCCGCCCCAGATGGCCACCCCGCCCAGCGACGGGCCCGTGGTCACGACCACGCGCGCCGAGCTCGACGCAGTGCTCGCCCCCGCGCGAGCCGCGGGCCGACGGGTCGGCTTCGTCGCCACCATGGGCGCGCTGCACGCCGGCCACGCCAGCCTGATGGCCCGCGTCCGCCAGCTCGTCGACGACGGCCCCGTCGTGGTCTCGATCTTCGTGAACCCCACGCAGTTCGGAGCCGGCGAGGACCTCGACCGCTACCCCCGCACCCTCGACGACGACCTGGCCATGTGTGCGCGCGAGGGCGTGGACGTGGTGTTCGCGCCGTCGGTCGAGGAGGTGTATCCCCGCGGGGTCTCGACGGGCTCGGCCACCGTGGACGCCGTGACCGTCGAGCCGGGATCCCTCGCCGAGCGCTACGAAGGGGCCAGCCGGCCAGGTCACTTCCGCGGCGTGCTGACGGTGGTGGCCAAGCTCTTCGGGCTGGTCCGCCCTGACGTGACGGTGTTCGGGCAGAAGGACTACCAGCAGCTCGTGCTCGTCCGCCGCATGTCGGCCGACCTCTGCCTGCGGGTCGAGGTGCTCGGCGGCGACACGGTGCGCGAGCCCGACGGGCTCGCGCTGAGCAGCCGCAACCGCTACCTGTCGCCGACCGAGCGCACCCAGGCGCTGGCCCTGAGTCGTGCCCTGCGGGCTGCCCAGACCGCCGCCGTCGACGGCCCGGCCGCGGCCCTGGCGGCAGTGCTGGGCGTGCTCGACGACGCGGACGGCGTCGAGGTCGACTACGTGGCGGTCACCGACCGTGACCTGGGCGACCTGCCCGTCCACGTACCCCCTGGGACCGAGGGGCGCGCGCTGGTGGCCGCCAGGGTCGGCACCACCCGGTTGATCGACAACGTCCCGCTCGCCTTCGGCGCGACGCGCGACCACTAGGGTCCGGGGATGACCAGTCCGAGGTGGCGGGTGCCGCAACGGCTGACCGCGCCCGAGCCCGGGTGGTCCACCCGCGCGGACGTCGTGGTCATCGGGTCCGGGATCGCCGGGCTCACCGCCGCGCTGCGCATCCACGCGGCCGACCGGGCGCTCAAGCTTCTCGTGGTCACCAAGGACGTGCTCAACGCCGGGTCCACGCAGTGGGCGCAGGGCGGGATCGCCGCGGCGCTGGGTCCCGAGGACTCCCCGGCCGACCACGAGCGCGACACGCTCGTCGCCGGCGCGGGGGTGTGTGACCTCGACGCCGTCCACGCCCTGGTGACCGAGGGGCCGGCGGCGGTGCACGAGCTGATCGCGCTCGGCACGGTCTTCGACAAGGACCCCGACGGCGAGCTGAGCCTGACCCGCGAGGGTGGCCACCACCGCGACCGGATCGCGCACGCCGGAGGTGACGCGACCGGCGCGGAGATCCAACGAGCGCTGATCGCGGCGGTCGAGCGCGCTCCCGAGATCGAGGTCGTCGAGCACGCCCTGGCCGTCGACCTGCTGCTGGACGGCCCGCCCGGCACCGGGGCCGCCGTCGCCGGGGTGACCCTGCACGTCATGGGCGAGGGTCAGCGCGACGGCGTCGGCGCCGTCCTCTGCCGGGCGGTCGTGCTCGGCTCGGGCGGACTGGGCCAGGTGTTCTCGCAGACCACCAACCCCGCCGTCTCGACGGGTGACGGCATGGGCCTCGCGCTCCGGGCCGGCGCCACCCTGCGCGACCTGGAGTTCGTGCAGTTCCACCCGACGGTCATGTACCTCGGGCCCGACTCCCACGGCCAGCAACCGCTGATCAGCGAGGCCGTCCGCGGCGAGGGCGCCTTCCTCGTCGACTTCGAGGGCAACCGCTTCATGCAGGGCGTGCACGAGCTCGCCGACCTCGCGCCGCGCGACGTCGTGGCCAAGGCGATCACCCGCCGGATGCACGAGGCCGGCCACCCGCACATGTGGCTCGACGCGCGCCATCTGGGCCGCGGTGATCGAGCCGAGTCGAGCTTCTGGGAGCGGCGGTTCCCGACCATCCTCGCCACCGCTCGCGAGCACGGGGTGGACCCGGTCACCGAGCTGATCCCGGTCGCGCCGGCCTGCCACTACGCCTCCGGCGGTGTCGCCACCGACCTCTTCGGGAGGTCGACGGTTCCCGGCCTCTACGCCACCGGCGAGGTCGCCTGCTCCGGCGTGCACGGCGCCAACAGGCTCGCCTCCAACTCCCTGCTCGAGGGCCTGGTCTTCTCCCGGCGCATCGCCGAGGTCCTGCCCGGTGAGCTGCGCCCCTGGGCGGAGCCGGCGCAGGACAGCCGCAAGACGGGACTCGTCGCCGGCGGCGTACGACGCCGGCTGCAGGCCGTGATGACGGAGGAGGCCGGCGTGCTGCGCTCGGCGGAGGGGCTGACCCACGCCCTCGACGCGATCCAGTCGTTCGTCGGTGACGCGGAGTCGGCTGTCGACCAGGACGCGTGGGAGACCACCAACCTGGTGACCCTCAGCCTGGCCCTGGCCGACGCCGCGCGCCTGCGCGAGGAGACGCGCGGGTCGCACTGGCGCGAGGACCATCCCGACCGCGACGACGCGCGCTGGGCGGGCCACCTCGACACGGTGCTGGTCGACGGCGTCACCGCGACCACCTTCCGCCCGGCGCCGCCGACCGACGGGGGAGTCGCGTGAGGGCGGACCTGCGCGCCGAGCTCGAGGAAGCCGGCCTCGACCCCGACGCCGTCCTGGCCCACGTGCGCGCCGGGCTGGAGGAGGACCTCCCCGGCGGGTCCGTGGACGTGACCAGCACGTCGACCATCCCGGCGGACGCCCGTGGGCAGGCCGACTTCGGGGCTCGCGCGGCGGGCGTGGTGGCCGGGCTGGGGATCGCCGCCGTCGTCTTCCACGAGGTGCTCGGTGACGACGTCGAGATCACCGACCGGTTGCCCGACGGGAGCCGCGTGGCCGCCGGTGACGTGGTGATGCGCGTGGCCGGACCGACACGGGGACTGCTGACCGCGGAGCGCACCGCGCTCAACTTCGCCTCGCACCTGTCGGGGGTGGCCACCGCGACGGCCGCCTGGGTGGACGCCCTGGCCGGCACCCGCGCACGGGTGCTGGACACCCGCAAGACATTGCCCGGCTGGCGGGCGCTGCAGAAGTACGCCGTGCGGTGCGGCGGCGGGGTCAACCACCGCTTCGGGCTCTCGGACATGGCGATGGTCAAGGACAACCACGTCATCGCCGCCGGCGGGGTCGTGGCGGCGTACGACGCCGTGCGGTCGGCGCACCCCGGCGTGCCGGTCGAGGTCGAGGTCACCGACCTAGACCAGCTCCGCGAGCTGCTCGACGCCGGGTGCGACCGGATCCTGCTCGACAACATGGACAGCCCGACGATGGCCGAGGCGGTCCGCATCACCTCGGGCCGGGCCTCGCTGGAGGCCTCGGGCGGGCTCACGCTGGCGCGTGCCCGCGAGGTGGCGCAGACCGGGGTCGACTTCATCTCCGTCGGCGCCCTGACGCACTCGGTGACCGTGCTCGACCTCGGCATGGACCTGCAGGACGTGTAGCCCGGTGACCGCTCCTGTGGCCCTCCTCGCCGTCCGGATCGGCAACGACCACTCCGTCCTCGGCCTGCTCGACCGCGACGGTCCCACAGCGGATGGGCGCAGGGTGAACGGGCGCGGGGTCCTCGCCGACTGGCGCGTGGCCAGCGACGAGCGGCGTACGCCTGACGAGTGGCGCATCCTCCTGCGGGCCCTGCTCCGTGCCGGTCCCGACGTCGAGGTCGACGGCGTCGCGCTCTGCAGCGCGGTTCCCGCTATCCAGCGCACCTGGCGCGAGATGGTTCTCAAGGAATTCCCCGACGTGCCGCACGTGTTCGTCGAACCCGGAACTCGCACCGGGATCCCGGTGCGAGTCGACAATCCGCGTGAAGTCGGGGCCGACCGGATCGTGAATGCGATCGCGGCGGCCGACATAGCGGGCGGCCCGGCTGTCGTCGTCGACTTCGGGACGGCGACGACCCTGGACGTGTTGAATGCGAAAGGCGAGTACGTCGGCGGAGCGATCGCACCCGGAATCGAGACCTCTCTCGACGCCTTGCGACAACGCGGTGCGCAATTGCGCAAGGTCGAGCTCCGGGCGCCGCGCTCGGTCGTCGCGAAGAACACCGTGGAGGCCCTGCAGTCAGGGCTGCTCTACGGTGCGGCCAGCCAGGTCGACGGCCTTGTCGCGCGCATTGCCCGAGAGCTCGGCATCGAAGTGACCGACCTGTCCGTGCTCGCTACCGGACCTCTGGCGCCCCTGGTGGTCGCCGAATGCGAGACCGTCACCGCGCACGACCCGTGGCTCACGTTGCACGGATTGCGGCGAGTTTTCGAACGAAACGTCTAATCAGTCAAGCCGCTCTTCACAATTACCAAGACAAACGGCTCTAATTGCGACTCGATGTGCATGACCGGGTGTTTCCTACTAAGGTGAATTCGCCGTAATAGCGGCACCACTGCATGGGAGGGAATTAAACCCGATGGCTCAGAAGGTGAACATCGTCCTCGTGGACGACCTCGACGGCAGCGAGGCCAGCGAGACGATCTCGTTCGGTCTCGACGGCGCGACCTACGAGATCGACCTCAACGACAAGAACGCCGGCAAGCTGCGTGACGCCCTTGCGCCCTACCTCGGTCACGCGCGCAAGGTGACCGGCGCCGGCCGTCGCGGCCGCAAGTCCTCTGGCGGTGGCTCCGGCCCCAACCCGAAGCAGGTCCGCGACTGGGCCCGCTCCAACGGCTACGAGGTCTCCGACCGCGGCCGCGTCCCCGCCGACGTCATCGCCGCCTTCGAGGCGGCCAACTAGCGCGCGTCCCTTCTCGGTAACGCCCCTTCAGGACGGCTCCCGCCCCGATATACAGGGGCGGGAGCGACGCTGAGGGGGCGTTACCCATCCCTGGACCCCGCCTGGACCCGTGCCTGGCGCTGTTCGCTGTCAGCAGACCCCGGCGGCAGTGACCCGGGAACACGTAGGCTGGGTGAGGAGTTGGAACCATCGTGCGAGCAGTACCCGTACGAAGGATTCCGCCGCACCGAGACGTTGGCCCCACAGGGCGAGGAGTTGCAGATGTTCGAGCGGTTCACTGACCGAGCCCGACGGGTGGTCGTGCTGGCCCAAGAAGAGGCCCGCATGCTCTCCCACAACTACATCGGGACCGAGCACATCCTGCTCGGCCTGATCCACGAGGGCGAGGGTGTCGCCGCCAAGGCGCTGGAGTCGCTCGACATCTCGTTGGAGGCGGTCCGCGCCCAGGTCGAGGAGATCATCGGCCAGGGCCAGCAGGCGCCGTCCGGCCACATCCCCTTCACCCCTCGCGCCAAGAAGGTGCTCGAGCTGTCCCTGCGCGAGGCGCTGCAGCTCGGCCACTCCTACATCGGCACCGAGCACATCCTGCTCGGCCTGATCCGTGAGGGCGAGGGCGTCGCCGCCCAGGTGCTGCAGAAGCTGGGCGCCGACCTCAACCGGGTCCGCCAGCAGGTCATCCAGCTGCTCTCGGGCTTCCAGGGCAAGGAGTCGGCCTCCTCGGGCTCGGCCACCGGTGGCAGCGGCGGCGAGGCGCCGTCGTCCTCGCTGGTGCTCGACCAGTTCGGCCAGAACCTCACCCAGGCCGCCCGCGAGGGCAAGCTCGACCCGGTCATCGGCCGCGAGCCGGAGATCGAGCGCGTCATGCAGATCCTGAGCCGGCGTACCAAGAACAACCCGGTGCTGATCGGTGAGCCCGGCGTCGGCAAGACCACGATCGTGGCCGGCCTGGCGCAGGACATCGTCAAGGGCAACGTTCCCGAGACGCTCAAGGACAAGCACATCTACACGCTCGACCTCGGCGCCCTGGTCGCCGGCTCGCGCTACCGCGGCGACTTCGAGGAGCGCCTCAAGAAGGTGCTCAAGGAGATCCGCACCCGCGGTGACATCGTGCTGTTCATCGACGAGATCCACACTCTCGTCGGCGCCGGTGCGGCCGAGGGTGCGATCGACGCCGCGTCGATCCTCAAGCCGATGCTGGCCCGCGGCGAGCTGCAGACCATCGGTGCGACCACGCTCGACGAGTACCGCAAGTACCTCGAGAAGGACGCCGCGCTCGAGCGCCGCTTCCAGCCGATCCAGGTCGCCGAGCCGTCGATCGCGCACACCATCGAGATGCTCAAGGGCCTGCGCGACCGCTACGAGGCGCACCACCGCGTCACCATCACCGACGAGGCCCTGGTCTCGGCGGCGACGCTGGCCGACCGCTACATCAGCGACCGGTTCCTGCCCGACAAGGCCATCGACCTCATCGACGAGGCCGGCTCCCGGCTGCGCATCCGCCGGATGACCGCGCCCGCGGACCTGCGCGAGTACGACGACAAGATCGCCGACGTGCGGCAGCGCAAGGAAGGCGCCATCGACGGTCAGGACTTCGAGGCTGCCGCGCGACTGCGCGACGAGGAGAAGCAGCTCATGCACCGCAAGGCGGAGCGTGAGAAGCAGTGGCGCGCCGGCGACATGGACGAGGTCGCGGAGGTCGACGAGGAGCTGATCGCCGAGGTCCTCGCCGTCGCGACGGGCATCCCGATCGTGAAGCTGTCGGAGGAGGAGTCCACCCGTCTGCTCAAGATGGAGGACGAGCTCCACCGCCGGGTCATCGGGCAGGAAGAGGCCGTCAAGGCACTCTCCCGCGCGATCCGGCGTACCCGTGCGGGCCTCAAGGACCCCAAGCGTCCCGGCGGCTCGTTCATCTTCGCCGGCCCGTCCGGTGTCGGCAAGACCTGGCTGTCCAAGACGCTCGCGGAGTTCCTCTTCGGCGACGAGGACGCGCTGATCCAGCTCGACATGAGCGAGTTCGGCGAGAAGCACACGGTCTCCCGCCTCTTCGGCTCGCCTCCGGGCTACGTCGGTTACGAGGAGGGTGGTCAGCTCACCGAGAAGGTGCGGCGCAAGCCGTTCTCGGTCGTGCTCTTCGACGAGGTCGAGAAGGCGCACCCCGACATCTTCAACAGCCTGTTGCAGATCCTGGAGGAAGGTCGCCTGACCGACTCCCAGGGCCGGGTGATCGACTTCAAGAACACCGTCATCATCATGACCACCAACCTCGGCACGCGTGACATCGCCAAGGGCCAGAACCTCGGCTTCGCCCAGGCCGGCGACACCGCTGGGTCCTACGAGCGGATGAAGAACAAGGTCTCCGACGAGCTCAAGCAGCACTTCCGGCCCGAGTTCCTCAACCGTGTCGACGAGATCATCGTGTTCCCGCCGCTGTCGCAGGAGCAGATCGTCGCGATGGTCGACAACATGATCGCCGGCGTCGAGCTGCGGTTGAAGGACCGCGACATGTCGCTGGAGCTGACCCAGGACGCCAAGAACCTCCTGGCGCAGCGGGGCTTCGACCCGGTGCTGGGCGCGCGTCCGCTGCGACGCACGATCCAGCGCGAGATCGAGGACGTGATGGCCGAGAAGATGCTCTACGGCGAGATCGGCCCCGGCCAGATCATCGTGGTGGGTGTCGAGGGCGCCGTCGGCGACGACACCTCGAAGGCGACGTTCACGTTCAAGGGCCAGAAGGTCAGCGCACTGCCGGACCTGCCGCCGTTCGAGACCGCCGACATCGAGGCCGGCCCGCCGATCGGCCCCGACGGTGCTCCGATCGAGGGTCCCGACGACTCGCTCGGACCGATCGACATCGAGAAGTCCCAGGACTGATCGACCAACCGACGCCCTGCCCTGACCACGTCAGGGCAGGGCGTAGGTGTTCTCGGAGGTCCTGATCACCAGGCCGTCCTCGAGGAGGCTGCGCAGACAGCGCTCGCGCTGCTCCGCTCCCGGCCAGGCGGCGTCGAGACGAGCGCGCGACACCTGCCCGGGTGCGTCGCGGAGCACGGCCAGCAGCCGTCCCCGGCACTGTCGGTCGGTGCCGTCGTAGGTCTGGACGCGCCGCGGCGGACCGTCGTACGCCGGGTAGCCGGCCAGCCGCCAGGCGCAGGCATCGGCCACGGGGCACTCTCCGCACCGGGGCCGGGCAGCCGTGCAGACCAGCGCACCCAGCTCCATGAGGGCGACCGACCAGGTCGCTGCGGTCGCGTCCTCGTCCGGCAGCAGTGCGGTGGCCCGGGCGCGCTCGCCCACCGTCACCGCGGTGGGCGGGAGCTCCCGCGCGCCGAGCAGCCGGGTCAGCACCCGGCGCACGTTGGTGTCCAGCACCGCGTGCCGTCGGGTGTGCGCGAACACCGCGATGGCTGCCGCGGTGTAGTCGCCGATGCCCGGCAGCGCCCGGAGGTCGTCGTACCCCGCCGGCACCTCGCCGCCGTGCCGCTCCGTGATCGCCACCGCCGCGGCGTGCAGCCGCAGCGCCCGCCGCGGGTAGCCCAGCCTGCCCCAGGCCCGGACCGCCTCGCCGGCGGGCTCGCTCGCCAGCGCTGCAGGTGTCGGCCAGCGCTCCAGCCACGCGGCGTGCACGGGCAGCACGCGGGCCACCGGGGTCTGCTGGAGCATGAACTCGCTGACCGTCACCGACCAGGCCGATGCGCTCGGGTCCCGCCACGGGAGGTCGCGCGCGTGGGCGTCGTACCAACCGAGCACTGGCTCGTGGAGGTCGGACACGTCGCCGATCCTAGGTCTCGACCCGGCTCGATCCTCGCTTCGCTCGGAGACCGACGGAGTGGCACCCGGCCCAGGGGCCCTGCGCTCGTTAGCGTTTCGGCGTGTCCTCCCTGAGCCGTCCGCGCGGCCCGCTGCCCCGGCGGGTCTACTGGGTGCGCCGCCTCATGGTGCTCGGCATCGCGACCCTGCTGGTCTTCGGCCTCGGTCGGATCCTGACGGCGGGCAGCGACGCGTCCGACTCGGGCTCCGGGGACCGGGCCCAGCAGGTGGCGGCCGACCCGTCGACTCCGACCGCCGAGGAGACGAAGCGCAAGAGGAAAAGCAAGAAGCATCGGACGCGGCCGACCGAGTCGGCCACGCCTACCCCGATCTTGGCGCAGCCGACCGGCCCCTGCGCCAACGACGACATCGTCGCCACGCCGGTGGTGACGGACGCGGTCGGGGGCAGCGACGTGCTGATCGCCGTCGAGCTGCGCACCAAGGAGTCCGCGGCCTGCACGTGGGCGGTCTCGCCGGATGCCCTGACCCTCAAGATCACCTCCGGCGAGGACGACATCTGGTCCAGCCGCCAGTGCCCGCGCGCGGTGCCGACGCGCAACCTGATCGTCCGTCAGGCCGTCGCCACCAAGGTCGGCGTGCGCTGGAACGCCAAGCGCTCCGACGACACCTGCTCCGCCTTCACCGCCTGGGCGCGGCCGGGCTGGTACCACGTGGTCGCCGCGGCGTACGCCGGCGAGCCGACCGACGTGCAGTTCGAGCTGCTCAAGCCGGAGCCCGAGGTCGTCATCAAGACGATCACGCCGTCACCGGATCCCAAGAAGGACAAGAAGAAGAACAAGCGCAAGAACCGGGGTTGAGGTCGGCAGTCGTCTCACCCGGTTGCGACACGCCCCTGCGCGACTTCGCAAGCTCAGTCGCGGGGCTGCTCAACCTGCCTTCGCCACGCCGGCACCTCGTCCCTCGGTGCCGACTGCTCAGGCGAACCTGTCACCCAGGATGCTGGACTCGGCCAGGCGACTCAGGCCCTCACGCACGCTGCGGGCGCGCAGCTCGCCGACGCCCTCGACGACCTGGAGGTCGTCGATGCCGGCGGAGAGCAGCTTCTGCAGCGTGCCGAAGTGGTCGACCAGGCGGTCGACGACGGAGGTCGGCAGCCGCGGCACCTTGGCGAGCAGGCGGTAGCCGCGCGGGGTCACGGCGGCGTCGAGGTGCTCGCCGTTGCCCAGGGAGAGGGCGCGCGCGACGGACGCCGGGTCGACCAGCTCGGTGGCCGACAGGCCGCTCAGCAGCTGGAGCGAGGTCTCGGGGGTGGTGCCGCGACGGACGGGGAGGTAGTCGCGGATCACCAGCTCGCGCTCGGCGTCGACACCGGTGACCAGCTCCTCGAGCTGCAGCGACAACAGCCGCCCGTCGGTGCCGAGCTCGAGCACGTAGTCCTCGATCTCGCGGGCGATCCTGGTGACCATCTCGAGCCGTTGCGCGACCACCGCCACGTCGCGAGCCGTCACCAGGTCCTCGATCTCCAGCGCCGACAGAGTGCTGGCGACCTCGTCGAGGCGGAGCTTGTAGCGCTCCAAGGTGGCCAGCGCCTGGTTGGCGCGGGCGAGGATCTGGCCGGCGTCCTCGAGCACGTGCCGGATGTCGCCGACGTACGCCGCGATGATCTGCATGGACTGGGACACCGAGATCACCGGGAAGCCGGTCTGGCGGGCCACCCGGTCGGCGGTGCGGTGGCGGGTGCCCGTCTCCTCGGAGTGGATGGTGTGGTCGGGCATCAGGTGCACCGCGGCCCGGTGGATCCGGCTGATCTCGCTGTCGAGGATGATCCCGCCGTCCATCTTCGCCAGCTCGCGCAGCCCGGTGGCGGTGAAGGGCACGTCGAGCTCGAAGCCGCCGGTCGAGATCGAGTCGACGGTGCGGTCGCGGCCGAGCACGATGAGCGCGCCGGTGCGGCCGCGCAGGATCCGCTCGAGGCCGTCGCGCAGCGCAGTGCCGGGAGCCATCGAGGCAAGGACGGCGCGCAGCCTCAGCGCGTCGTCCGAGCGCTCGGTGCTGACCACGGAGCCTCCCTCTCTGGGCCGCCGGGGCTCCGGCGTCGCGCGGTCAGTCTAAAGCCAGCGTCTGCACGCGTAAGGTCAGATCAGGTCACGATCGGATCGCGGCGCCAGGAGCCCGCAGACGGCCAGCGCGGAGACCAGGTCGGACATCGCCTCCACCCGGATGCCGTCGGGGTAGGACGGAGGCTTGGTCGCCCCGCCGCGGTCGGTGGAGCCGGCGGGCACGATCGCGACCTCGAACCCCATGCGGGCCGCCTCCGCGATGCGCTGGGGGAGGTCGCGGACCGCGCGCAGCTCGCCGGCCAGGCCGATCTCGCCGATCGCGACCAGGCCGCGGGGGAGCGGCACCGCATGATGGGCGGACGCGATCGCCAGGGCCGTGGCCAGGTCCGTCGCGGGCTCGCTGAGCCGCGCGCCCCCGACCGTGGAGGCGAAGACGTCGTGCCCGTGGAGACGCACCCGGCAGTGCTGGCCGAGCACGGCGAGGAGCATGTGGACGCGGGCGGAGTCGAGGCCCGACGTCGTGCGCCGCGGCCGCTCGGCCGGCGTGTGGGTGACCAGGGCCTGCACCTCGGCCAGCAACGGCCGCCGTCCCTCCATGCTCACGGCCACGCAGGTGCCCGGCACTCGGCGTGCGTGGTGCTCCACGAAGAGCCCCGTCGGGTCGGTGACCGCGACGATGCCCTCGGCAGAGAGGTCGAAGCAGCCGACCTCGTCGACAGGTCCGAACCTGTTCTTCATGGCCCGCACCATCCGGAACCGCGACGTGCGCTCGCCCTCGAAGTGCAGCACCACGTCGACCAGGTGCTCCAGCACGCGCGGCCCCGCGATGGAGCCGTCCTTGGTGACGTGGCCGACGATCATCAACGTCATGCCGCGGGTCTTGGCCACCCTGATCAGCGCCGCGGCGACCTCCTTGACCTGGGTGACACCGCCGGGGACGCCGTCGACGTCGGGAGCGGCGATGGTCTGGATGGAGTCGACGACCAGGAGGGCGGGGCGCACCTCCTCGATGTGGGTGAGCACCGCGCCGAGGTCGTTCTCGGCCGCGAGGAAGAGCTCGTCGTGGACGGCGCCCGTGCGGTCGGCCCGCAGCCGCACCTGCGAGGCGGACTCCTCGCCGCTGACGTAGAGCGTGCGGCGTTGGTAGCGGCTGGTCTGCGAGGCCACCTCCAGCAGCAGCGTGCTCTTGCCGACGCCCGGCTCGCCGGCGAGCAGGATCGCGGCGCCCGGCACCAGCCCGCCCCCCAGGACCCGGTCGAGCTCGGGCACGCCGGAGGAGCGGAACGTCGACTCGGAGACGTCGACCTGGCCGATCGGCACCGCGCGCGAGGTCACCGGCCCCGGCGCCGTACCGGCACGAGGAGGAGCCGCCTCGGCGACCGACCCCCACGCCTGGCACTCGCCGCACCGGCCGACCCACTTGGCCGCCTCCCAGCCGCACTCGGAGCAGCGGTAGGTCGACCGCGCGGGCTTGCCGCGGCTCCGGCTGCCGCCGGACTGGATCGGTCTCGTGGTCATGCCCGGCACGCTAGGCGAGCCCGCCGACAACCGGCGCACGCCGCGCCTCGCCGCGCGTGCCCGGCCGCCTTGGGCCCTCCGGGACCGGTGCAGCCACCTCCGTACTGGTGTACCCGTGATCCGACAGGCCCTTGTATCGTGAATTGGAACGATCCAGAGCCCGTGAGAGCGGGCCGGGAGGGGAGGGGTGCATGAGCCGGACCGCAGACGAGCCGCTCTCGCTCGGGACGATCCCCGTGTCCCCCCCGACGCTCGCGGACGTCGCCGAGCTCGCCGGGGTCTCCCGGCAGACGGTGTCCAACGCCGTCAACAACCCCGAGCTCCTGCGCGCCGACACCCTCCGCCGGGTCCAGAACGCCATCGCCGACCTCGGCTACTCGCCCAACCGTGCCGCCCGGAATCTCCGCACCCGGGCCAGCCACCTCGTCGGGATGCGCTTCACGCCCGCCCAGGAGGGCACGGCCAACGCGCTGATGGACCGCTTCGTGCACTCGCTGGTCGAGGCGTCCGCCGAGGCGGGCTACCACGTGCTGCTCTTCGCCGGCGACCCGACCGATCCGGTCTCCGGCTACGACGACCTGCTGCGGTCGACGGCCGTGGACGCCTTCGTCGTCACCGACACCTTCCTCGGCAACCCGCAGGCGACCTGGCTCGAGCTTCGGCGGGCACCGTTCGTGGCGTTCGGGCGCCCGTGGGACACCCCCGAGTCGACGCATCCCTGGGTGGATGTCGACGGCGCCGCTGGTGCCGCGCTCGCCACCGATCACCTCATCGAGGCCGATCACACCAAGATCGCCTGGGTCGGCTGGCGCAAGGACTCCTGGATCGGTGAGGACCGCCGCTCCGGCTGGAGCCGGGCGATGCGCAGCCGCGGCCTGGTGACCTCCGGGCTCGCGTGCCGGGTCGAGGACGCCGTGGCGAGCGGTCGCGAGGCGGCCGGGCGGCTGCTGGACGAGTCCGGCCCCACGGGGTTCGTCTGCGCCTCCGACACGTTGGCCATGGGCGTGCTGCACGCGCTCGACGAGCGCGGACTGCAGCCCGGCCGCGACGTCGCGGTGGTCGGCTTCGACGACAGCCAGGTCGCGCAGGTGGTGCCGGGTGGGCTGACCTCCGTGCGCCAACCGCTCGAGGACGTCGCGGTCGAGGTCGTGCGGGCGCTGGCCGGTCTGCTCGCGACACCACCCAAGATGGTCCCCGGAGTTCTCCTCGAGCCGACGCTCGCGGTGCGCGGCTCCTCCCAACGCAGGTGACGGGCGCAGGTGACGGGCGCAGGTGACGGGCGCAGGTGACGGGCGCAGGTGACGGGCGCGGCACGGTGCGGCAGAGGCGGTGGTGCTGAGTCACCACCCCCGCCGCACCTGGTGAACCGGCCGATCGGGACGCCGCGGTGCCCTCGGGGAGCGGTGCGGCAGCCCAGGCGGCCGGTGGCCGATGGCCACTGACGGGTCGAGCGGGTCGGTCCGCGGTCCCGTCTCGCAGGGGTGTCGCGACGAGCTCGGCGGACCCGGGTCGGCGATGATGTCGTCGTTGACCCGATCGACTGACTTACGGGTTAGTCAGGCAGTTGGTCAGAGGCATCGTAACCACACGGCGGTCGCTGTCGGGGGAGTTCGTTGGGGGAGCAGGGGGGCCGTTGAGACGACGTACGTCCGAGGACGCCAAGAGCGAGATCCGTGAGGCCGCGCTGGGCTTGTTCCTCCAGCACGGGTACGACGGCACCTCGCTCGAGGAGGTCGCCGAGCAGGTCGGCGTGACCCGGCCGGCCGTGCTCTACCACTTCGGCAGCAAGGAGGCGCTGCTGCTCAGCGTCGTCGACCCAGGCTTCGAGGCGGTCGAGGCGGTGGTCGCGGACGTCGAGCGCGACGGCGCCGGCCTGGTGGACCAGGAGACGATCGTCCGGGCCCTGGTCGAGGTCGTGCTGGAGCACCGGCGGCCGATCGCGTTGATCACCCGCTTCGCCAACGAGTACTCCGTCGGCGGCATCGGCGAGCGCGCCGCCGGGATCAACCGGCGCACGGCAAGGCTGCTCGGCTGTCCCACCAAGGAGGCCGACACGGGTGCCCGGGTCCGGGTCGTCGCCACCCTCGCCGCGCTCAACGGGATCGTCGACGCGCGGGTGGCGTTGCCGCTCGACTCCGAGGAGGAACGCGAGGCGCTGGTGCGCGGACTGGTCGCACTGCTGAAGAGCTGAGGGGGCAGGAAGCTGCCGGCGTCGGTGGGTCAGAACCGCTTCCACCACAGGTTGACGGCGTAGTCGACCTCGGTGCCGTCGTGCTCGGCCAGGATCAGGTCGGCGTTGGCGGCGTCGTACTCGATCCGGACGACCGCCTCGAAGTCCTCGCGCGAGTCGAAGGACCATCGGATGTCGAGGGGCTGCCGGGTCCAGCCCTGCTGCGACCAGAACGCCTCGACCTCCCTCGAGCTCGGCAGGTGCGGGTAGCCGCGGCGGAACCACCGGCCGAACGTCGAGCGGCTGTAGTCGTTGTCGATGACGAAGGCGGCGCCGCCGCGCCGCACGACGCGGTGCAGCTCCTCGAGGCCGGGCTCGCAGCCGGGTCCGAAGAAGTAGGCCCACCGCGCCTGCACGACGTCGACCGACGCAGGCGGGAGCGGGATGGCCTGCGCGCTGCCGACGAGCACGCGCACGTGCGGCAGGGAGCGGGTACGCCGCCGGGCGAGCGCGACCAGCTCGGGGTGCGGCTCGACGCCGACGACACTGCGCGCCGTCTCCGCCCAGCGTGGGAGGTGGAATCCCGAGCCGCAGCCGAGGTCGAGCACCGCGCGGCCGGCCCAGTCCGCGACCGAGACCATCGCCGCCTCGATCACCCTTTCGGGATCGACGCCGCGGTTCTCGAGCTCGTACGTCGCCGGGTGCTGCCAGATGTTCGGGCTCGGGACGGCGTCAGGTCCATCGCTCAGTCTCGACACGCCCTAGCGCGACCTCGTTCCTCGGTCGCGGGGCTGCTCGACCTGGCCGGGCCCACGCAGCTCGCTCGTTCCTCGCGATCTGCTGCCCGCCTCAAATACGGACGAGCCCGTTCGGCGTGAGGACCTGGGCGGCCAGGACGCCGGGCGTGCCGTGCGGGGCGACCCAGTCGACCTTGACGTCTTCGAGCGGCGCCTCGACCGTGACGCCGAGCCACTCGCTGACCCGGCGCGGATCGCCCGCGATCTCCAAGCAGGCAAGGGAGAAACGGTCGTCCGCACCGTTGCTCGGGTGCAGCTCGTGAGGCGAGAGCCACTCGACGAAGAACGGCAGCTGCGGGTCGGCGATCAGTCCGTTGACGCCGATCTGCTTCCACTCGAGGTTGGTGCCGTCGGGGCGGTGCCGGTTGCCGGGCGCGGCCTCGCGACCGAGTCGGGCCTCGATCTCGGAGATGTCGTCGACGGCCACCACCCAGCCCAGCCAACCGCCACCGAGGGCGGAGCGCGCGCGGACGGCTTGGCCGAAAGGTGCCTTGTCCGACGCGGGGTGGTCGAGCACCTCGACGATCTCGAGGTAGGTGCGCTCGGCCAGAGGAAGGATCATGTTCCGCGTGCCGAAGCGCGGGTGGACGCCCCCGTCGACGAACTCGGCACCCAGCAGCTCACCGATCCGCTGCGCCGTCCCTCGGAGACCGTCGGGGCCAGCGGCGTAGGAAAGATGGTCCAGGCGCATGCAGGGATTGTGACTCGGTGGCCTCGCGGCGCGTGCACCGGGGTCGGATTTCTCGACCCCTCAGTGGGGGTCGGCGGGGTGCAGCGCGAGCCTCGAACGCGACGCGAGGTGCGCCTCGCAGTGGCCGACGAGCTCGTCGTACGCCGCTTGGCCCATCAGCTCGACGAGCTCGGCCGCGCTGCCGACGTACAACGGCTCGGGCGCGTTGTGCGCCTCGGTGTTCCCCGAGCAGTACCAGTCGAGGTCGTGGCCGCCAGGGCCCCAGCCGCGCCGGTCGTACTCCAGGATCGACACCTCGGAGTAGGACGTGCCGTCCGGACGCTCGACGGTGCGGAAGGTGCGCCGGATCGGCAGCTGCCAGCACACGTCGGGCTTGGTCTCCAGGGGGTTGCGTCCTTGGCGCAACGCGAGTGCGTGCAGCGCGCAGCCGGCACCACTGTGGAAGTCGGTGCGGTTGTGGAAGATGCAGGCCTGCTGGCCGTCGATCTCGAGGGTCCGCGTCTTGCGCTCACCGTCCTCGTCGAGCTCGACCCAGTCGGAGCGCTTGAGCTTCTTGCCGCTCGCGGGCCGGTGCTGCCACACGTCGTCGGTGAGCTGGTCGACGTACGCCGCCACCCGCTTCTCGTCGGCCTTGTCGGAGAAGTGCGCACCCAGCGTGCAGCAGCCGGTGTCGGGCGAGGTGCTGTAGATCCCCTGGCAGCCCTGGCCGAAGATGCAGTGGTAGCGCGAGGTCAGCCAGGTCAGGTCGCAGCGGAAGACCTGACCGCCCGGGTCGGCGGGGTCGGCGAACTCCACGAACGCCCGCGGGAAGACCAGATCCACCTCAGCCACGCGTCTAGCCTGTCACGCGGGAGTAGCGTTCACCCATGCGGCTGGGCGTCCTCGACATCGGGTCCAACACGGGCCATCTCCTCGTCGTCGACGCCCACGACGGCGCGGCCCCGCTGCCGGCGTACTCCCACAAGGAGCCGCTGCGTCTCGCCGAGCACCTCGACGCCTCGGGAGCGGTGACGCGGGCCGGGGTCGAGGCGCTGTCGGACTTCGTGGCCTCCGCGATCGTGGTCGCCGAGGACAAGGGTTGCGAGGAGATGATCGGCTTCGCGACTTCGGCGGTGCGCGACGCGGTCAACTCCGACGACGTCCTCGCCGAGGTGGGTGCCCGCACCGGCGTGCTGCTGGAGGTGCTGTCGGGCGAGGACGAGGCGCGGCTGACCTTCCTCGCCGTACGCCGCTGGTTCGGCTGGTCGGCCGGCCGGCTCGCGCTCTTCGACATCGGCGGCGGGTCGCTCGAGATCGCGGGCGGGGCCAACGAGGCACCCGACGTGGCTTGGTCGATGCCGCTGGGCGCCGCGCGGCTGGCGCGCGAGTTCTTCGCGTCCGGGCTGCCCGGCGAGGAGCAGGTACGCCAGCTGCGCAAGAAGATCCGTGCCGAGATCGCCCGCGACGCCGGGCACCTGCTGCGGTGGGGCACGCCGGACCGTGCGGCGGCGACGTCGAAGACGTTCCGGTCGCTCGCGCGCATCTGTGGTGCGGCCCCGTCGGCGGAAGGCCCGTTGGTGCCGAGGGTGCTGCCGCTGCGCGAGCTGTCGCAGTGGATCCCCAAGCTGGTCGCGATGGACGACGAGAGGTTCATCGCCCTGCCCGGTGTCTCGGCGTCGCGTGCCCACCAAGTGGTGCCGGGCGCCCTGGTCGCCGAGGCCTGCATGGACATCTTCGACCTGCCCGAGCTCGAGATCTGCCCGTGGGCGCTGCGTGAGGGCGTCATCCTCGAGCGGATCGACCACATCGGCGCCCGCGGCTAGACCCACGACTAGGATCCAACGCTCGTGCCCCTCCTCGGCCTCTCCACCGCCTCGGTCTACCCCGAGTCGACGGCCCACGCGTTCGGCTATGCCTCGTCGCTGGGGTACGACGCCGTCGAGGTGATGGTCGGCATCGACGCGCTGAGCCAGCAGACCGCCGCGGTGAAGCAGCTCTCCGACCACCACGAGATGCCCATCTGCGCCGTGCACGCTCCGTGCCTGCTCTTCACCCAGCGCGTCTGGGGCACCGACCCCTGGGGCAAGCTCGAGCGCTCGGCCGAGATGGCCGAGGCCGTGGGTGCCGACGTGGTCGTCGTGCACCCGCCGTTCCGTTGGCAGAAGGAGTACGCCGCAGGGTTCGTCGACGGCATCGCGGCCCTCGAGTCCTCGACCGGGATCGCCTTCGCGGTCGAGAACATGTATCCCTGGCGGTCCCCGTCACGCGGCGCGGCGAAGCGCGGTCCGACCAAGCGCAGCATGGAGATGTACCTTCCTGGCTGGGACCCGTCCGAGGAGGACTACGCCAACACGACCGTCGACCTGTCGCACGCCGCTATCGCCCACGACGACGTGGTCGAGATGGCCGACCGGCTCGGAGACCGGCTGCGGCACGTGCACCTCACCGACGGGACGGGCTCGGCCAAGGACGAGCACCTGGTGCCCGGCCGGGGCTCGATGAACGCGGACGTCTTCCTCAGACACCTTGCTGCGCAGGGGTTCTCGGGCCACATCGTGCTCGAGATCAACACCCGGCGCTGCTCCACGCGAGAGGAGCGCGAGGTCGATCTGGTCGAGTCGCTCGCCTTCGCGCGCGAGCACTTCGTGGTCCCCGCCCGATGACGCCGGGCTCGTGATGGGCTCATGACCTCCGGCCCGGCCAAGCGCGGCCGGCGCCCGGGCGCCCCCGACACCCGCGCCGCGATCCTCGACGCGGCACGGTCCCTCTTCGCCACGCAGGGCTACTCCGGTACGACGATCCGTGCCGTCGCCGCCGCGGCGGGCGTCGACGGCGCACTCGTGCACCACTACTTCGGCACCAAGGACGACCTCTTCGTCGCCGCGCTCGACATCCCCGTAGACCCGCGCCAGATCCTCGCGCCCGTCGTGGCGGGCGGCGCCGACGGAGCGGCCGAGCGGTTCCTGCTCGCGTTCCTCTCGGTGTGGGACGACCCGGACGTGCGGCCCGCGCTGCTCACCGTGGCCCGGACGATGATGGAGCCGGCGACCCAGCGGGTGTTCGCCGACGGCTTCCTGCCCGTGGTGATCGGGCCGCTCGGAGTCGCGCTCGACCTGGACCGGCCCGAGCTGCGCATGCCCCTCGTCGCCAGCCAGGTCGTCGGCCTGATCCTGCTGCGCTACGTGCTGCTCGTGGAGCCGCTCGCCTCCATGCCGACCGAGCAGGTCGTGGCGACGTACGCCCCCACCCTCCAGCGCTATCTCACCGGCCCGCTGCCCTGACCCTCACCCCGCTGGGCGGCGTGTCGGGCGTTTCTCGCGCTGAGGGGGCATTGCCTTGCCCGTCCAGCTCGAGATTCCCCGGGCCCGGGGGATCTCCCTTGCCTCCGGAGGCCGGCAAGAGCATAATTCAACGCATGATGAAAAACGCGGTGGAGGTGCGCGGGCTGACGGTCGTGCGGGGGCGCACGACGGTGCTGGACGGGCTCGACCTCGTCATCGGGGGCGGCGTGACCGGGCTGCTCGGCCCCAGCGGGTGCGGCAAGACGACGCTGATGCGCGCGCTGGTCGGCGTGCAGCAGGTGCGGTCGGGCACCGTGACCGTCTTCGGCGAGCCGGCGGGCACCCCGCCGTTGCGGGACCGGGTCGGCTACGTCACGCAGGCTGCGAGCGTCTACGACGACCTCACCGTCTCCGAGAACCTCCGCTTCTTCGCGCAGGTGCTCGGCGTCGGGCCCGAGGAGGTCGAGCGCTCGGCCGCGGCCGTCGACCTGACCCCACACCTCGGCCAGGTCGTCGGCACGATGTCCGGTGGCCAGCGAAGCCGAGTCAGCCTCGCCGTGGCGCTGCTCAAGCACCCCGACCTGCTGGTGCTCGACGAGCCGACCGTGGGCCTGGACCCGGTGCTGCGCCAGGAGCTGTGGGGCCTCTTCCACCGGCTTGCCGACGCCGGCGCGGCGGTCCTCGTCAGCAGCCACGTGATGGACGAGGCGGAGCGTTGCGACCGGCTCCTCCTGATGCGCTCGGGCGAGGTGATCGCCGACGGGACGCCTGACGAGATCCGGGAACGCACCGGCGCCGCCGACATCGAGGGCGCGTTCCTCGCCGTGGTCGGAGGAGGAGCCCCCCAGTGAGCCCGCGGGTCCTCCTCGCCGTCGCCACCCGGGTGCTCATCCAGATCCGGCGCGACCACCGGACGCTGGTCATGCTGCTGGTGCTGCCCTGCCTGCTGACGACCTTGCTGTGGTGGATGCTCGTCGACCTGCCGGGCGAGACCTTCGACCGCCTCGGTCCCGGCCTGCTCGCGCTCTTCCCCTTCATCGTCATGTTCCTTGTCACCAGCGTCACGACCCTGCGCGAGCGGTCGAGCGGCACCCTGGAGCGGCTGCTGGCGATGCCGATGGGCAAGCTCGACTTCCTGCTGGGGTACGCCGTCGCGTTCGGCCTCGTCGCCGCCGTGCAGTCGGTGCTGACGGTCGCGGTGAGCGTCGCCCTGCTCGACCTCGACGTGGCCGGCCCGGTCTGGCTGCTCACCCTCGTCGCGGTCGTCGACGCCATCCTGGGCACGGCCCTGGGGCTCTTCGTGTCGGCCTTCGCCGGCACCGAGTTCCAGGCCGTGCAGTTCATGCCGCTCGTGGTGATCCCCCAGCTCTTGCTGTGCGGTCTCTTCGTGCCGCGCGACGCGCTGCCCACGGCGCTCGGCGCGGTGAGCGACGTGCTCCCCCTGTCGTACGCCGTCGACGCCATGACCCACCTGGTCACCTCGACCTCCACGTCCGAGGTCTGGAGCGACCTCGGGGTCGTGTTGGCGTTCACCCTGGCCGGCCTCGGTCTGGGCGCGGCGACGTTGCGGCGGCGTACGGCCTGATCCTGAGGCGAAGTAGCCTGAGGAGCATGGCGTTGCTCCGCGAACCCCTGCTCCTGCTCAGCCGCAGCGGCACCATCAAGAAGCTCGTCAGCACGATGCCGGTGTCCGCGGGGATCGTGAACGGCTACGTGCCCGGTGAGACCACCGAGAGCGCGGTCGATGCGACCGCCCGGCTGGTGGAGGACGGGCTGACGGTCACGCTGGACTTCCTCGGCGAGGACACTCTCGACGTGGCGCAGGCCGACGCCACCGTGGCGGCGTACAAGGACGTCCTGGCGGAGCTCTCGCGGCGTGGGCTGGCCCGCAACGCGGAGGTCTCGGTCAAGCTCAGCGCGATCGGCCAGGCACTCGACGACCACGGCCACAAGGTCGCGCTCGAGAACGCCCGCGCCATCTGCCGGGCCGCTCGCAACGCGGGCACGACGGTGACCCTCGACATGGAGGACCACACCACCACCGACTCGACGCTGTCGATCCTGCGCGACCTGCGCAAGGACTTCCCCGAGACCGGTGCGGTGCTGCAGGCCTACCTGCACCGCACCGAGGCCGACTGCCGCGCGCTCGCCTACGAGGGGTCGCGCGTCCGGCTCTGCAAGGGCGCCTACAACGAGCCCGACGAGGTCGCGTTCCAGGGTCGCGCCGATGTCGACAAGTCCTACGTGCGCTGCCTCAAGGTGCTGATGGCCGGCCAGGGGTATCCGATGGTCGCCAGCCACGACCCCCGGCTGATCTCGATCGCGTCGTCGATCGCGGGACGCTACGGCCGCGAGAAGGGCACCTACGAGTTCCAGATGCTCTACGGCATCCGGCCCGAGGAGCAGCGGCGGCTGGCACGAAAGGGCGAGACGGTGCGCGTGTACGTCCCCTACGGTCAGGAGTGGTACGGCTACCTGATGCGGCGGTTGGCCGAGCGTCCGCAGAACCTGACGTTCTTCCTGCGGTCGCTGATCTCGAAGAAATGAGCACGACATGACCAGCAACCAGACCGCCATCATCGGCGCCGGCGTGATGGGCGAGACGCTGCTGTCGGGCCTGGTGCGCGCGGGTCGCCGGGTCGACAACCTGCTCGTGGGCGAGAAGCGTGCCGACCGGGCGGCCGAGCTCGTGGAGCGGTACGGCGTCGCCGTGGTCTCCAACGTCGAGGCGGCCACCAAGGCGGACACGGTGGCCCTCGTGGTGAAGCCGCAGGACATGGGCGACCTGCTCGACGAGATCGCCCCGGTGCTCCGGCCCGGACAGCTGCTGGTCTCGATCGCGGCGGGCATCACCACCGCCTTCATCGAGTCGCGGGTGCCCGAGGGCGTCGCCGTCGTGCGCGTGATGCCCAACACGCCGGCTCTCGTGGACGAGGGCATGACCGCGATCTCGCCGGGCTCCCACTGCGACGACGCCCACCTGGCCGAGGCCGAGGGCCTGATGGCCTCGGTGGGCAAGGTGCTGCGGATCCCCGAGCGGCAGCAGGACGCGGTCACCGCGATCTCCGGCTCGGGGCCGGCGTACATCTTCTTCGTCGTCGAGTCGATGATCGAGGCCGGCGTCCACCTCGGCCTGCCGCGCGCCACCGCCACCGACCTGGTCGTCCAGACCGTCGTCGGCTCGGCCAAGATGCTGCGCGAGACCGGGACGCACCCGGTCGTGCTGCGCGAGCAGGTGACGTCTCCGGCCGGTACGACCGCGGCTGCCCTTCGCGAGCTCGAGATCCACAAGGTGCGCGCGGCCTTCCTGGCCGCGATGGAGGCCGCGCGGGACCGCTCGCGCGAGCTGGCCGAGGGATCCTGACGAGGCCCCGGCGCGTCCCACTCGGGTGAGACGTACGGCGGCGACCCTCGCGATCGTCAGTGTCCTGCTTGCCGGATGCGGCACAGGGACCGCCGGCTCGGGTCCCGTCGCGACCGAGGGCGCGTGGACGCGTGTCGACGCCCCGCCGTTGTCCGCGCGGACGTGGCCGCTCGTCGCCTGGACCGGAGCGGAGGTGCTGGTCGTCGGCGGCAACGAGGGTTTCGTCTGCCCGCCGAACGCGGAATGCCCGGCTCCTGACCCCGACGACCTGGCCAGCGACGGGGCGGCGTACGACCCCGACACCGGCGAGTGGCGGACGATCGCCGACGCGCCGCGCGGGCTGTACGACGCCGGCGGGGCGTCCCACGCGTTCGTCGCGGGACGGCTGGTGTTCTACGACTGGTCCCACGAAGCGTGGATCGTCTACGACCCCGCCGCGGACGAGTGGTCGACCCCTTCGTCGCCCGGCCCGGCGTTCGTCAGCTCGCTCTCCAGCGACGGCGAGCGGCTCTGGGCGCTGGACGGCGACCGGGTGCTCTCGTGGGACCCCGCGACCGGGGAGGTGATCGTCGAGCGCGACTACCGTCCCGCGAACCCGATGGATGACGCCCGGGTCATCCCTACAGACGCGGGTCCGGTCGTGGTCGGTGTCGACTACGACGTGGCGCCGGACGAGCCTGCGCTCACTGTCGTCGACGTCCCCGTGGAGGGCGGCTGGCAGCGCTCGACGACGGGACAGCTGTCGGGGTTCTCGCACTGGAACGGTGAGCAGCTGGTGCTGCACGACTCGACGGGTGCCGACGGGGGCGAGGTCAACGGCTGGGGGCGCTGGTACCCGAACGGCGGCACGTTCGACCCGGCCACTCAGCAGTGGGCGGCGCTCGACGTGGCGCGCGACCTCTCGGCCGCGGACGACGCCTGGAGGCTCTCGGCCCACGACGGACCTCTCGACGTCGTCGGCGGCTGGTTCGTCGACGACCGCGACGGTGACTGGACGGAGATCGGGCGGCCCGACTCGCGCCTGGACTCCGAGCTCGCCGGCACCTGGGCCGACGGCCGGTTGTTCGTCTTCGGCGGCGTGGACGCCGACGCGGGCCACGAGGCTCCGGCCGGGCCCGAGGCCTGGTTCTGGGCGCCGCCAGGCTTCCGGTAGCGCACGGAGAGCGAGGTCTGGGTCTGGTCGCCCTGACCTCACACCAGCCCTACCCCCGCGCGCGCGGCCTGGAGGACGGGTGCGGTGACCTCGCGGCAACGGGCCGCGCCGGCGTCGTACACCGAGGAGACGTGTGCCGCGTCGGCCGCCAGCTCGTCGTACCGCTTCTGCAGCGGCTCCAGCTCGGCCACGACCGCGTCGGTGACGGCGGCCTTGAGTGCGCCGTACGTCGTCAGCCCGTCGGCGGACCCCCCGCACGCCGCGAGGATCTCCAGCAGGTTGGTCACGCCGGGCTTCCCCGCACGATCGGCCCGCACCGCGTCGGCCCCGGTGTCGGAGTCGGTGACGGCCCGGGACACCTTGCGGCGTACGACGTCGGGCGGGTCGAGCAGGAAGATCGTGCCGGCGTCGTCGCCGCCCGTCTTGCCCATCTTCGACGTCGGGTCAGACAACGACATCACCCGGGCGCCGGCCGGCGGGGTGTTGATCTCCGGCACCGTGAAGACGGGTCCGTAGGTCCTGTTGAACCGCAGCGCCAGGTCGCGGGTCAGCTCGACGTGCTGGCGCTGGTCGTCACCGACGGGCACCTGCTCGGGCCGGTAGAGCAGGATGTCCGCCGCCATCAGCGTCGGATAGGTGTAGAGCGAGACCCGCGTGCTGTCGACGCCCCGACCCTTCTCCTTGAACTGGATCATCCGGTTCAGCTCGCCGGTGTACGCCGTGCACTCGAGCAGGTACGCCAGCTCGCAGTGCGCCGGGACCCGGCTCTGCACGAACAGCGTGCTGTCCTCGAGGCCGACGGCGAGGAGCAGGGTGGCCATCTCGGTCGAGAGCGCGCGCAACCGCGCAGGGTCGTGCGCGACGGTCATCGCGTGCAGGTCGGCGATGCCGAAGAAGCAGTCGCGATGCTGGGCGGCGGCCATCGGACGCAGTGCGCCGAGGAGGTTGCCGAGCGTCAGGTGCCCGGTCGGCTTGAGGAGGGAGAGGGCCCTGCTGGTGGGGATGCTGGTCATGTCGTGCTCCTGGAGGTGTCGGAGCCGCCGTACGAGCGGGCCCGTGCCGCCCCGGAAAGGGGCAGGAAGCACGACGGCCGCCCGAAGGCGGCCGTGGATTCGAAAGGTGTGCTCGAACGGGGTCCGCCGTCAGGCGGGCCACCACTGGGACGTCCGGAGTCCGTGCACGTGACCAGTGTGCCATTCGGCATCGGTGGCGTCACGGGTAGCCTCCGAGTCATGGCCCAGGACAGGGGAGGTGCTGGTGACGCGTGTGCGGGACCGGCGACAGCGGTCTTCGACGCCAGCCTCACCGAGTACGACTTCGGGCCCACCCACCCCATGTCGCCGATGCGGGTCGACCTCACCATGCGGCTGGCCGAGCAGCTCGGCCTGCTCGGGGACGGCGGCCTCCGGCTCGTCGAGCCCCCCGTCGCCACCGACGAGCAGCTGACCCGCGTCCACGACGAGGGCCTGGTCGCCGCGGTGAGTCGGGCGGGCGCCGACCCCGGCAACCTCGACGCGGAGTGCCTCGGTCGCGGGCTCGGCAGCAGCGACAACCCCGTCTTCGCAGGCATGCACCACGCGGCCGCGCACGTCGTCGGCGCCACCCTGGAGGCCGCGCGTCAGGTCGGGAGCGGCGAGAGCCTGCACTCGGTGAGCATCACCGGTGGCCTGCACCACGCCATGCGCGACAGGTCCAGCGGCTTCTGCGTCTACAACGACGTCGCGCTCGGCATCCAGGCGCTGCTGGACGACGGCGTCGAGCGGGTCGCGTACGTCGACGTCGACGTCCACCACGGCGACGGCGTCGAGCAGATCTTCTGGGACGACCCGAGGGTGCTCACGATCTCCGTGCACGAGACCGGCCAGGCGCTCTTCCCGGGCACGGGCTTCCCGACCGACACCGGCGGGCCGGGTGCCGACGGCACGGCGGTCAACCTCGCCCTCCCGTCGGGCACCGGCGACGCCGGCTGGCTGCGTGCTTTCCACGCCGTCGTACCCCAGGTCGTGCGCGCCTTCGAGCCCCAGGTCCTGGTCACCCAGCACGGCTGCGACTCCCACATGGACGACCCCCTGGCGCACCTGATGCTGTCCGTCGACGGCCAGCGGGCGAGCTATCTCGCCTTGCACGACCTCGCCCACGAGGTCTGCGGCGGGCGGTGGGTGGCCACCGGTGGTGGCGGCTACGCCCTCGTCGAGGTCGTCCCGCGCGCGTGGGTGCACCTCCTGGCGATCGTGGCGGGCCGCCCCCTCGACCCCGAGACTCGCGTCCCCGCGGCCTGGCGCGAGCACGTCGAGGCAATCACCGGTTGGTCGGCACCCTCGCGGCTCACCGACGGGCGTACGCCGGCCTGGCGCGACTGGGAGGACGGCTACGACCCCGAGTCGCGCCTGGACCAGGCCGTGCTGGCCACGCGGGCGGCGGTCTTCCCGTTGCACGGGCTCGACCCGATGCCGTGACGGGTGGTCTGGAACTCCTCGAGCCCGGGATTCCCGTCTGACCGCGAGCGACGTACAGTCGCCCCCACGGGGGCTGGTGGGGCCTGCGGCGCGCGCGTGACGACCACGCAGCCGGTGCCGAGCGGACGTGAATGAGCGTAAATCAACCCGACACGCCGCAATTCGAGGGACTTTGTTTCGCATCCCCTTCCCCATGCGTCACACAAGGCTCTATTCTCACGAATGGCGTGCATGTTGGTCATCGGTGGGGAAGCCGGTGGCGTGCACGAGAAGGAATCGGTGCAGCCATGGCAGCCACCCCGTTCGACTCGCAGGGCTCCGGCCCGGGCGACATCTCCGACGTCAAGTTCCTGACCGTCGCCGAGGTCGCGACGATGATGCGCGTGTCCAAGATGACCGTCTACCGCCTGGTGCATGGCGGCGAGCTGCCCGCACTGCGCGTGGGCCGGTCCTTCCGGGTGACGGAGGACGACGTGCAGGAATACCTCCGCAAGAGCTTCTACTCCGCTGGCTAGTGCCCGTCGGATCCACCGCGAGCCACGGATTCTGGCGCTCGGTGACCGGGCAGTAGGCTGTCCGGGTCGCGCCCGGCTACGGCGCCTGCTCTTCTGCAGGCTGTCCTGACTCGGCCCGGCGCCAACGATCGTCTGTGAGAGGTAGTCCGTGGGTTCCGTCATCAAGAAGCGTCGCAAGCGCATGGCCAAGAAGAAGCACCGCAAGCTGCTGAAGAAGACGCGGGTGCAGCGTCGCAAGCTCGGTAAGTAGGCCTGTTCCGGGCCGGCTGGTTTCGGGCTGAGGCGGGCGAGCATGGGCAGCGTCGTCCTCGTCACGGGCGTGTCTCGCGACATCGCCCGCCGCTTCGCCCGCTCGGTGGCCGAGCACCCCGACGTCGACCGTGTGGTCGGCGTCGACGTGGTGCCGCCCCGGGGTGACATCGAAGGCTTCCGGTTCCACCGCGCAGACATCCGCAACCCCGTGATCGCCAAGGTGATCGCGATGGAGGACGTCGACACCGTCGTCCACATGAGCGTCATCGCGACCCCCGGCAGCGCCGGCGGCCGCGGCACGATGAAAGAGCTCAACGTCATCGGGACGATGCAGCTCCTCGCGGCCGCGCAGCGCGCACCCGGCCTGCGGCGCCTCGTGGTGAAGTCGACGACCACGGTGTACGGCGCCGGGCCCCGCGACCCCGCGATGTTCACCGAGGAGATGGGCCCCAAGCGGGTGCCCCGATCGGGCTACGCCAAGGACGTCTACGAGATCGAGGGCTACGTCCGCGGCTTCGCCCGCCGGCGCCCCGACGTCCGCGTCACCACCCTCCGGGCAGCCAACGTGATCGGGCCGCACGTCTCCAGCCCGCTGACCTCCTACTTCCGGCTTCCCGTCGTCCCGACGGTGGCCGGGTTCGACCCGCGCCTGCAGTTCCTGCACGAGCGCGACCTGATCGACGTGATGACCCACGCGGTCGTCACGGAGGTCGGCGGGACCTTCAACGTCGCAGGTGACGGGGTGATGATGCTGTCGCAGGCCCTGCGCCGGTTGCGGCGGCCGACGGTGCCGCTGCCGGCCTTCGCGGTCGGCGGCATCGCCTCGACGCTGCGGCAGGCGCGCGCGGCGGACTTCTCGCCCGAGCAGCTCGGCTTCCTGACCTTCGGCCGCGGGGTCGACACGACCCGGATGCGCGAGGAGCTCGGGTTCACGCCGGCGTACACCACGGCGGGGGCCTTCGAGGACTTCGGCCGCGACCTGCGGCCTGCGGCGGGTCTGCGCGAGCAGGTCCTCGCCGGGCTCGCCCAGCGGCTGCCGGGCGGAGGTGTCTCGGGTGGCTGACGCCGAGATCATCCCCATCGGGACGCGTGGTCGCCCGGGCCGCGGCACCGGCAAGGCCCGGCCCTCGTCGTCGGCGCGCAACCTTGCCGCACCGCGTCCGGCCGCGAAGGCCGCGCCGGCTCCCGTCGCGAAGGAGAAGCCGGCCCGCAAGCCGCCGCCGCCGCGCAAGCCGCGCCCAGCGCCCATCACCCAGACGCCCGTCAATCAGCACTCGGTCGCCGAGCCCCCGGTCGCCGAGCCTGCGGCCGAGCCGCTGTTCGAGCCCGTTGGCCAGCGGCCGGCCTCGACGACCCACGACCGCGGCGCGACCGACGGGATCCCCGTCGGTGACTGGCTGGCTGCGATCGAGGCCGGCGCCCGCGAGGTCTTCGGCGACGACTGGCAGGCCGGGCTGGCGCGGCTGCTCGCGTTCGTCCGCCGGCGGATCACCGGCGACTACGTCGTCGACGAGTACGGCTTCGACGCCGAGGTGACCGACCGCTTCGTCATGGCCGCGCTCAAGCCGATCGCCGAGAAGTGGTTCCGCATCGAGGTGCGCGGCCTGGACAACATCCCGGGCGAGGGCGGCGCGCTGGTGGTGTCCAACCACTCGGGCACCTTCCCGATGGACGGCTTGATGACCATGTCGACCGTCTACGAGCACACCGGCCGGCACCTGCGCCCGCTCGGTGCTGATCTGGTCTTCCGGATGCCGGTGGTCAGCCAGCTCGCCCGCAAGACCGGCGCGACCCTCGCGTGCAACGAGGACGCCGAGCGGATGCTGAGCAGCGGCGAGCTGGTCGGCGTCTGGCCTGAAGGTTTCAAGGGCATCGGGAAGCCCTTCTCCGAGCGCTACAAGCTGCAGCGGTTCGGCCGCGGCGGCTTCGTGTCGGCCGCGCTGCGCACCGGCGTACCCATCGTGCCGCTCTCGGTCGTCGGCGCCGAGGAGATCTATCCCCTGGTCGGCAACATGCCCGCGCTGGCGCGGCTGCTCGGCGTGCCGTACGTCCCCATCACCCCGTTCTTCCCTTGGCTCGGTCCGCTCGGCCTGGTCCCGCTGCCGTCCAAGTGGCTGCTGGAGTTCGGCGAGCCGATCCGCACCGACGAGCTCGAGGACTCCGCCGCCGAGGACCCCATGCTGGTCTTCAACGTCACCGACCAGGTCCGCGAGACGATCCAGCAGACCCTCTACAACCTGCTGATGGGGCGCGAGTCGGTCTTCGGCTGATTCTTCGGGCGCAGGATCGCCGCGCCGCTACGGCAGCGGGGTGGGGCTGGGCGAGCCGAGGTCGTCGGGGACGCTCTGACCCAGCGGGAGCGGAAGGATCGACGTGATCGGGTCCAGCGGGAGGACCGAGGTGATCGGGTCCAGCGGGAGGACCGAGGTGATCGGGTCCAGCGGGATGGCCGACGTGATCGGGTCGAGCGGGGTGAGCAGCGAGCTCGGGACCAGGGTGGGCAGCGTCGGGAGCGCGGTCGGCAGCAGGGTCGGCAGCGCGGTCGGGAGGGGCAGCTTCGGTGTCTGGCTCGCCGTGGGCAGCGCCGGCGACGGAAGACCACTTGTCGGCGCGCCGGACGGAACGCCACCCGTGGGGGTCGGCGCCGCGGTCGGGAGCAGCGTCGGCAGGTCGGTGGGTACGTCGGTCGGGACGATCGTCCCCGGGATGTCCGGACCGCCGTTGCCGGTGGCGTCGCCGCTGCCCTCGAGCCCGAGGTCACCGAGAGCCCCGGTCGGGACCGAGGACGAGATGAGGCTGATCGGCAGCGAGGTGACGCCGCGCCCGCCGCACTGCGGGCAGGTGTTGCGGGCGTCGTCGTCGATCTGCACGACGGCGGCGGCCGCCGCCACCAGCTCGTCGCGCGCCTCGTCGGGCACCGCAGGCTCGAGCTCTGCCAGCCGCTCCATGCTGTCGCCGGTGAAGTCGCGCAGGTCGGAGATCCGCGACTCGTCGCGGGTGTCGGCGTACGACTCGGTCATCAGGACGGCGCCGTCCTGGGCCTGGCTGGTGAAGTCGCGCAGCGACCTCTCGGTGGCGTCCGCGTCCACCTCCGCGCGGCGGGTGAGGCCCTGTGTCTCGTCGAGCCGCTCCGTGGCGTGGGCGAGCAGCCGCTCCCCGGTCTCGCCGTCGCCGACGGCGAGGGTCGTGCTGATCCCCTCGAGCCCTCGCTTGATGGGATAGAGCGTGTCACCGGGCAGCGCCACCTGAGAGCCCACGGTGATCGTCGCGGCGCTGGTGAGCAGGGCCAGCGAGCCGACGCCGAGTGCTAGCCGCCGTTCCCGCGTCGTACGCCGTGCCGAGCCCGGCAGGCGCAGCCGGTCCTCGGCGACGACCTGGCGGCGGGTGTCGTCGCTCAGCGGCAGCAGGACCGTCTCGGCCTCCGCGAGCAGTCGCTCGCGGAGGTCGGCGACGAACTCCGGTCTCGGGGCCGGGGCGTGCTCCGTCGCGACGACCTGCAGCTGGCCGACGACGTCGAGCAGGCGGGCATGACGATCCAGCCCGCTGGTCGATGTGCCATCGACCAGCGCGGCGAACTCGTTCGCGCGTGACGCGAAAACGGATGCCATCAGCGAAGTCCCGTCATGGTGTGCCCCCCGGACCCCGAGCGTCCGGGTCCACAGGGGGCAACGAGGACTTGCCAGGTCGGGTTACGGGCGGTCCAGACCACTGAAGTGCGCAGCAGGCCGACCGGACAGGGCTCTGGGCGTCCCATCAGCGCAGCCCCTCGGGGATCAGCTTGGCCAGGTTGCGTACGCCGCGGAGCTGGAGCTGCTTGACGGCACCGTCCGAGCGGCCGAGCACGGCGGCGGTCTCGGCGATGCTCATGCCTTGGAGGAACCGCATGATGAGGCAGTCGCGCTGCTCGTCGGGCAGCTCGGTCAGGGCCTGCATGAGCGCCTCGTTGGTCAGCGACGCGAGCACCGCGGTCTCAGGCCCCTCGGTGGCGTCGTCGTGCTGGCTCATGTCCTCGGTGACCAGCTCGAGCCGGGTCCGGCCGGCCTTGAAGTGGTCGGTGGCCAGGTTGCGGGCGATCGTCATCAGCCAGGCACCGAAGTCCCGACCCTGCCAGCGGAAGTTGTTCATGCTGCGCAGGGCCTTGAAGAAGGTCTCCGACGTGAGGTCGTCGGCCAGGGTCTGCGAGCGGGTCCGGTAGTAGAGGAAGCGGTGCACCGACACGTGGTAGTGGTCGTAGAGGAGTCCGAACGCCTCCTTGTCGCCGGTGCGGGCCAGCTCGACCAGGGCGATCAGCCGGGACCGCTCCTCCTCCGACTCCTCCGACGAGGTCGCCAGCTCGCCGTCCCCGAAGCCGCCGCCGTGGGCCCCGCCCGGGTCGGCCGTGGCCGCGACCTCGGACATGAGGAGACGATCGAGGGCCGGGCCGGAGGCGGGTGCCGCCACCGGAAGGGGGGAGAGGACGGCAAGCACGGCCGCGCGCAAGGCGTCGAAGCCGTGCGTGAGGTCGTCCTTCCCGAGCCTGTCCATGTGGTGCGTCCCTCCGAGGTCCCACGTCTGGGACAAGTGTCCAGATTAAAGCGGTAGCCCTCTGGAGGGAACCGATCAGTAACTTTTCGTCGGCCAACCACGCGGGCGATCCCACACTTAGGGGTGAAGTCCGCTCCGTCAGGCGAACAGGACAGCGGTCGTACGTCCGCTGGGAAGCGCGGCGCAGAGACCGCTCAGGCCGGGTGGCGACGCCCACGCAGCGCCACCCCGGCGGCCACGGCGCCGCTCACGGCACCCGCGACGCCGGCCGCGAAGACGCCCGCACGCGCGGCCTTGCGCCCGGTGCGGTAGTCGCGGATCCGCCAGCCGTGCGCCCGGGCGTGCCCACGCAGGCGCGCGTCGGGGTTGATCGCGCAGGCGTCGCCGACCATCGAGAGCATCGGCAGGTCGTTGAACGAGTCGGAGTACGCCGAGCAGCGGGCCAGGTCGAGCCCCTCCCGCTCGGCGAGCGCGCGCACCGCCTCGGCCTTGGCGGGACCGTGCAGCATGTCGCCCACCAGCCGACCGGTGTAGACCCCGTCGACGTGCTCGGCGACCGTGCCCATGGCGCCCGTCAGCCCGAGCCGCTGCGCGATGACCCGGGCGATCTCGATCGGGGCCGCGGTGACCAGCCACACCCGCTGGCCCTGGTCGAGGTGCAGCTGCGCCAGGGCTCGCGTGCCCGGCCAGATCCTGTGAGCCATGGCCTCGTCGAAGATCTCACGACCCAGCGCCTCCAGCTCCTCGACCGTGTGCCCGGCGATGAAGCTCAGCGCGGAGCTGCGGGCGTCGGCGACGTGCGCGGGGTCCTCGACCCCCACGACCCGGAAGTACGCCTGCTTCCAGGCGGCGCCGAGGATCTGGCGGGTCGTGAAGAACTCGCGGCGGTGCAGGCCTCGTGCCAGGTGGAAGATGCTGGCGCCCTGCATCAGCGTGTTGTCGACGTCGAAGAACGCGGCCGAGGTCGGGTCGGCCGGGTAACCGAGCGCCTCCTCGACCTCCGCGTTCGCGGCCGCGGCCTCGCCGGCGAGGGCCGAGCGCTGGCGCAGGTCGAGCGGGCGGCTCGGTGCCTTCCGGCGCTGCGGGGTCACAGGGGCAGGGTAGTCGGCGGGTGGTCTCGACTGGCCGCTCGCCGGCTCGCTGCTCGACCACCGGGTCTGCGGCTCGCTGGCCGACCACCGGAGATCCGGGGTTGTGCCCATGGTGTGTCGCCTCCCTCATTACCCTCGAGGGATGGACGACGTCGCCCAGCTGGTGACCCGCGCGGCCCTCGAGGCGCCCGGTCGGACGGCGGTCGTCGACGAGGACGGCCGGTCGCTGACCTGGGCCGAGCTCGAGGACGAGGTGGACCGGCTCGCGACCGGTCTGGCCCAAGCGGGCGTGCTCGGGGGGCATCGCGTGGTGCTCGCCCTGGGCAACAGAGTCGAGCTCGTGACGGCGTACCTCGGCGTGCTGCGCGCCCAGGCGGTCGCCGTGCCCGTGAACCCGCACGCGACCGCGGCCGAGCTGGCCCGCATGGTCGTCGACTCCGGTGCTCGGCTGCTCCTGGCCGACGAGGACTCCATCCACGCCGCGCGCTACGGCTTGCGGACCATCGAGGCGGCCCTGGCCGGCGTGGCGGGGGCGATGGAGCTCTTCGACGCCGATCTCCACGACCGGGTCCCGCCGCGCACCGAGCTGGTCGTCCTCGACGGACCGCCCGAGGAGGGCGAGCGGCCCTTCGCGGCGTTGCGCGCGGACGAGCCGCGCCCGGCTCCGCCGCTGCCGGACCCCGACAAGCTGGCGGTGCTGCTCTACACCAGCGGCGTGAGCGGCCGACCGCGCGCGGCGATGCTCACCCACCGCGCGTTGCTGGCCAACATCGACCAGGTCGCGCGCGTCGAGCCGCCGATGATCCACACGGACGACGTCATCCTCGGCGTGCTGCCGCTGTTCCACGTCTACGGGCTCAACGCGGTGCTCGGCGGCGTCGTCCGGCACGCGGCGACGCTGGTCGTCCAGCGTCGCTTCGACCCGGTCGGCACCCTCGACCTGGTGGCGGCCCGCGGCTGCACGATGGTGCCGGTGGCGCCGGCGGTCTTCCGGCCGTGGCTGGCGCTGCCGGACCTGCGTGAGCGGTTGGCCGGCGTACGCCTCGTGCTGTCCGGGTCCGCTCCGCTCCCGCGTGAGGTCGTCGACCAGTTCGAGCAGGCGACCGGCCTCCCGGTCCACCAGGGGTACGGCCTCACCGAGGCCGCTCCGGTGGTGACCAGCACCCTGCACAGCGCCTCGCCGAAGCCCGGCTCGGTCGGCGCCGTCCTCGGCGGCCCTGACGGCATGGAGCTGCGCCTGGTCGACGAGCGTGGCGTCACCGTCGAGGGCGACGACCCTGGCGAGATCCAGCTGCGCGGTCCCAACCTCTTCGAGGGCTACTGGCCAGACGCCGACGGCGGCCCTGATGCCGATGGTTGGTGGGCCACCGGCGACGTCGGTCTCCTCGACGAGGACGGCGACCTGTTCCTCGTCGATCGTCTCAAGGAGCTCGTCCTGGTCTCGGGCTTCAACGTCTATCCCCACGAGGTCGAGGACGTGATCGCCTCGCTGCCCGAGGTGACCGAGGCCGCGGTGATCGGTGTCCCGGACGAGGACACCGGCGAGGCGGTCGTGGCGTACGTCGTCGCGCCGGGCCTCGACGCCGGAGCGGCCGAGGCGCTCGTGCGCGACGCGTGCGCGCAGCGACTGGCCCGCTTCAAGCAGCCGGCACGCATCGAGGTCGTCGAGACCCTGCCGCTGTCGGTGACCGGCAAGGTGCAGAAGGGACGGCTGCGCGGACTCGAGCGGCGCCGGGCCCTCGAGCTGCTGGGCGAGCACCAGTGAGCGCCGCCGGGAAGGCGGCCCGCGTGCGGCTGGTCGGCCGCGAGGGTTGTCATCTCTGCGACGCCGCTCGCGAGGTGATCGCGCGCGTGTGCGCGGACCTGGGGGAGTCCTACGACGAGGTCTCGGTCGACGAGGACGACGAGCTGTTGGCGGCGTACGCCGACGAGATCCCGGTGACCTTCGTCGACGGCAGGCGCCACGACTTCTGGCGGGTCGACGAGGCCCGACTGCGCGCTGCCCTCGGTGGTGGAGCAACGCGCGGCTAGCCGGGACCCCCGCCGGCGGCGACCCCCGCGCCGTGCGAAACCTCACGTGTGCTAGGGCTTGCCCACGGTCGGCGCGGCAGCCGATTTGTTCCCGCGTTCACAAGGCTCTTAAAGTGGCCCGGCCGGGTCCGGCACACAAGCGGCACACTCAGCCGCACACCCAGGGGGGCACGTCCCTCAGCCGGGTCCCGGTTAGAGAGCGAGCTGTGACCACACGGACCTCCACCGACGGTGCCCGGGACATCCCCGAGGCCACGGTCGCGCGACTCCCCGTCTACTTGCGGGCGCTGGTCACGTTGGCCGACCAGGGCACGACCACGTGCTCGTCGGAGGAGCTGGCGACGGCCGCCGGGGTCAACTCCGCCAAGCTCCGCAAGGACCTCTCCTACCTCGGGAGCTACGGCACCCGCGGGGTCGGGTACGACGTCGAGTACCTCCGCTACCAGATCGCGCGCCAGATCGGGGTGACCCAGGACTGGCCCGTCGTGATCGTCGGCATCGGCAACCTCGGTCACGCCCTGGCCAACTTCTCCGGCTTCCGCAGTCGCGGCTTCCGGGTGGTCGCCCTGCTCGACGCCGACGAGCACCGCCACGGCGAGACCGTCGCGGGTGTCGACGTACGCCCCTTCGACGACCTCGACCGGATGGTGCGCGAGCACGGGGTCGCCATCGGGGTCATCGCGACGCCCGCCGCGGCGGCCCAGGACGTCGCCGACCGGATGGTCGCCTGCGGCATCCGCAGCATCCTCAACTTCGCGCCGATCGTGCTGGCCGTGCCCGACGACGTCGACGTGCGCAAGGTCGACCTCTCGATCGAGCTGCAGATCCTCGCCTACCACGAGCAGCGCAAGGCCAACGGGGCCGACGCCGTGGTCCCGTCCGTGGTGCCCGAGTCCGTGGAGCAGGGGAGCACTGCTCGAGGGGGTGCCGCGTGAGCGTCCTGGTCGTCGGAGTCAGCCACAAGACCGCCCCCGTCGCCGTCCTCGAGCGCCTCGCGCTCGACGCCGACGGCATGGTCAAGCTCGCGACCGACGCGGCCGCTGCCGAGCACGTCACCGAGGCGACCGTGGTCGCGACCTGCAACCGGCTCGAGGTGTACGCCGAGGTCGACCGGTTCCACGGCTCGATCGAGGAGGTCTCCCGGTTGCTCGTCGAGCGGTCCGGCGAGTCGAGCGGTGCCCTCGTGCCGCACCTCTACGTCCACTACGACGAGAGCGCGGTCGCGCACCTCTTCCACGTGGCGTCCGGCCTCGACTCGATGGCCGTCGGCGAGGCCCAGATCCTCGGTCAGACCCGCGACGCCCTGCGCCTGGGCCAGGAGCTCGGCACGGTCGGTCCGGCGCTCAACTCCCTCTTCCAGCAGGCCCTCAGGGTCGGCAAGCGCGCGCACGCCGAGACCGACATCGACCACTCGGCGCCCTCGATGGTCCAGGCGGCCCTGTCGCTGTCCGGTGATGCTGCCGACCCCGCCGAGCTCGTGCGCGGCAGGCGCGTCCTCGTCGTGGGAGCGGGCTCCATGGCCGCGCTGGCGACGGCGACCGTGGCCCGGTTCGGTGCGGCCCGGGTGACCGTCGCCAACCGGTCGCCGGAGGCAGCCGACCGGCTCGCCGCCGAGCACGGTGCGGTCGCGGTCGCGCTCGCCGACCTCCCCGACGCCTTGGGCGACGCGGACGTCATCATCACCTGCACCGGAGCGACCGGCCTGCTGGTCACCCGCGACATGGTCGAGACGGCGCTCTCGGGCCGGCCGGCGGACCAGGGCCTGCTGGTCGTCGACCTGGCTCTGCCGCACGACGTCGAGCCGACCGTTCGCGACGTCGCCGGCGTGACGCTGGTCGACCTGACGATGCTGGCCGAGCAGCGCTCCCATGCCAACGAGAGTGCCGACGAGAGTGCCGACGAGACTGTCAGCGAGGGTGCCAGCGAGGACGCCATCGAGGGTGTTCGCCGGATCGTCGCCGAGGAGGTCACGGCGTTCGCGTCCGCGCGCCGCCAGGCCAGCGTGACGCCCACCGTCGTCGCCCTGCGCTCGATGGCCACGTCGGTCGTCGACGCCGAGGTCGAGCGGCTGGACTCCCGACTGCCCGAGCTGGACCCGGCGGTGCGCGCGGAGCTCCTCCAGACCGTGCGCCGGGTGGCCGACAAGCTGCTGCACCAGCCGACGGTGCGGGTCAAGGAGCTCGCCGACGCGCAGGACGGCGTCTCCTACGCCACCGCGCTGGCCGAACTGTTCTCGCTGGACCCCGAGGCGGTCGACGCCGTCACCCGGGCCAACGTCACCGAGGAGCGGCCATGACTGTTCCTTCCGACCGCACCGCCATCCGCTTGGGCACCCGCGCCTCGGCTCTGGCCCGCACCCAGAGCGAGCTGGTCGCCGACGCCGTACGCCGCCACACCGGTCGTGACGTCGAGCTGGTCGAGGTGACCACCGAGGGCGACACCAGCGGGGCCGCACTGACGAGCTTCGGCGGTGCCGGGGTCTTCGTCGGCGCGCTGCGCGACGCCCTGCTCGACGGCCGGGTCGACCTCGCCGTGCACTCCCTCAAGGACCTGCCGACCGCGCCCGCCCCCGGTCTCACCATCGCTGCGATCCCGCTGCGCGAGGACCCCCGCGACGTGGTCGTCGCCCGCGACGGGCTCACCCTGGGCGAGCTGCCGGCCGGCAGCACCGTCGGCACCGGCTCACCGAGGCGAGCCGCGCAGCTGCACGCCCTCGGTCTCGGGCTCGAGGTCGTCGGGATCCGTGGCAACGTCGGCACGCGGCTCGGCAAGGTGGGTGCCCCCGCCGAGGAGGGCGGCGTCGACGCGGTCTTCCTGGCGCGCGCGGGGCTGGCCCGGCTCGGCCGGCTCGACGCGATCACCGAGGTCATGGACCCGCTCCAGATGCTGCCCGCACCCGGCCAGGGGGCCCTCGCGGTCGAGTGCCGCACGGACCACCCTCTGGTGCAGCTCCTGGCGCCGCTCGACGACGCGCGCACCCGCGCGGCCGTCGAGGCCGAGCGCGCCGTGCTCGCCGTGCTCGAGGCCGGTTGCAGCGCTCCCGTGGGGGCGCTCGCCGAGGTCGTCGAGGGCGACGACGGTGACGAGCTGTGGGTCCGCGCCATCGTGCTCACCCTGGACGGCGGACTCTCGGTCCGCCAATCGATCTCTGGTCCCACCGGCGACGCCCACGGCGTCGGGACCCGCCTCGCAGAGCTGATGCTCGACGACGGCGCCGCCGAACTCATGGCCATCCCCATGACGAGTCCATCGAGAAAGCAGCTGCACGCATGACGCGACGCAACACCCCTGCCAACGCCCCCACGCCGTCCGGCTCGTCGAGCCGGTCGGGGAAGACCCGCACGCTCGGCACCACCTCACGGGGTTGGGTCGCCTTCGTCGGCAGCGGGCCTGGCGACCCGGGCCTGCTCACCGTCCGGGCCGTCGAGCTGCTGCGCGAGGCCGAGGTGGTGGTCACCGAGGTCCCCGGCCACGAAGAGCTGCTGCGCACGGTCCTCGGGCCGGAGCGCCTGGCCGGCGAGGACGCACCCACCCTGATCGACGGCGGCTTCGGCGAGGACGGGCAGCCGCTCACCCACGCCGCCCGCGCCAAGGTCGTGGTCCGTGAGGCCAAGAAGGGCAAGCGCCTGGTCCGGCTGATGGCCGGTGACCCGTTCCTCTACGCCTCGGGGCCCGAGGAGGCGCAGGCGTGCGTGAAGGCCGGCCTGGGTCTGGAGATCGTCCCCGGCATCTCGTCGGTCAACGCGGTCCCGGCGTACGCCGGCATCCCGCTCACCTCCAAGGACAACCGCGCGGTCGCGGTCGTCTCCTGCCGCGAGAAGGTCGACTGGTCCCACCACATCGACACTCCCACGCTGGTGCTGCTGTCAGCGGTCGGCTCCATCGGCGAGACGGCCAAGGCGCTGATCGACGCGGGCCGCTCGCCCGAGACGCCCGTCGCCGTGACCCGCGTCGGCACGACCACCGACCAGCAGACCCTGGTGACCTCGCTCGCCCACGTCGCCGCTGACGTGCGCGCCGCCAAGATCGCGCCGCCTGCCGTCGTCGTCGTGGGCGACGTGGTCGGCATGCGCGACGCGCTGTCGTGGTTCGAGACCAAGCCGCTCTTCGGCTGGCGCGTGCTGGTGCCGCGCACCAAGGAGCAGGCCGGCTCGCTCTCGTCCGGGCTGCGCGGCTTCGGCGCGGTGCCCGAGGAGGTGCCGACCATCTCGGTCGAGCCGCCGCGCAACCCGCTGCAGATGGACAAGGCCGTGCGCGGCCTCGTCGAGGGTCGCTACGAGTGGATCGCCTTCACCTCGGTCAACGCGGTCAAGGCGGTGCGCGAGAAGTTCGAGGAGTACGGTCTCGACGCCCGCGCGTTCTCCGGCCTCAAGATCGCTGCCGTCGGCGACAAGACCGCCGCAGCCATCGCGGCCTGGGGCCTGCGTGCCGACCTGGTGCCCGACGGCGAGCAGTCCGCGGCCGGGTTGCTCGAGGTGTGGCCCGAGTTCGACGAGGTGCTCGACCCGATCAACCGCGTGTTCCTGCCGCGCGCCGACATCGCGACCGAGACGCTGGTCGCCGGGCTGATCGACCTCGGCTGGGAGTGCGACGACGTGACGGCGTACCGCACGGTCCGCGCCACCCCGCCGCCCGCACCCGTGCGCGACGCGATCAAGTCCGGCAAGTTCGACGCGGTCGTCTTCACGTCGTCCTCGACGGTGCGCAACCTCGTCGGCATCGCCGGCAAGCCGCACCCGTCGACGGTGATCGCGGTCATCGGCCCGGCCACGGCCAAGACGGCCGAGGAGCACGGCCTGCGGGTCGACGTCATGGCCTCGCAGCCGGACGTCGACGTGCTGGTCGACGCGCTCGCCGAGTTCGGCGCCGCCCGCCGGCTCGCGATGATCGAGGCCGGCGAGCCGGTGACGAAGCCGTCGGAGCGCAAGCCCGCCGCTCGCCGCCGCGTCTCCTCGAAGTAGCCGTCGTGGGCGGCCCACTGGAGCGTCCTCGTCGGCTGCGGCGTACGCCGGCGCTGCGGCGACTGGTCGCGGAGACCTCGCTCGAGGCGCGGCAGCTGGTGCTGCCGGTGTTCGTGAGTGAAGGCGCCAGCGAGCCGCAGCCGATCTCGTCGATGCCGGGCGTCGTCCAGCACACCCGCTCGTCGCTGGTGAAAGCGGCCGCGGAGGCCGCCGAGCTCGGACTGGGCGGGGTGGTGCTCTTCGGGGTCCCGACGCACAAGGACGCGACCGGGTCCGGTGGCATCGACCCCGACGGCATCCTCAACGTCGCGATCGCCGACGTCGTGGCCGAGGTCGGCGATGCCCTGCCGGTCATCAGCGACCTGTGCCTGGACGAGTTCACCGACCACGGCCACTGCGGGGTGCTCGACGCAGAAGGTCGCGTCGACAACGACGCCACCCTCGAGGTGTACGCCGCGATGGGTGTCGCGCAGGCCGAGGCCGGCGTGACCATGGTCGGACCCAGCGGCATGATGGACGGCCAGGTGGGTGTCGTGCGCGACGCCCTCGACGCGGCCGGCCACAGCGAGGTCGGGATCCTCGCCTACTCCGCCAAGTACGCCTCCGCCTTCTTCGGCCCCTTCCGCGAGGCCGTCGCGTCCTCGCTGGTCGGCGACCGGCGCACCTACCAGCAGGATCCCGCCAACGGCCTCGAAGGCGTGCGCGAGGCACTCCTCGACGTGGAGCAGGGCGCCGACATCGTGATGGTGAAGCCGGCCCTCGGCTACCTCGACGTCGTACGCCGGGTCCGCGACGCCGTCGACGTCCCCGTGGCGGCATACAACGTCTCGGGTGAGTACTCCATGCTCGAGGCTGCCGCCGCCCACGGCTGGATCGACCGCGAGGCGGCGATCCTGGAGACGCTCACCTCGATCAGGCGGGCCGGCGCCGACATCGTGCTGACGTACTGGGCTGCTGAAGCGGCTCGGCTCCTGCAGACTCGTTGAGTTGGCCGAAATGGCCCCTTGAGTTGGCCCGAACGGCCCCCAGAGGGGGCCCTTCGGCCCCTAGAGGGGGCCCTTCGGGCCAACTCAAGGGGCCATTCCAGCCAACTCAACTAGGGGTTGAGCAGGTCCGCCACGCACTGGTCGAACAGGTCGTTGGGGTCCAGCGGGTTGTCGATCAGCCCTTGGGCGAGGCACTGCGCGATCGCCTCGACCTCGGTGATGACCGTCGGGGTCGGCACCGGCAGTGACGGCAGCGGCACCGACGGCACCGGCACGGTCGGGCTCGGGAGCGGGGCCGCCGGAGTGGTCGGGTCCGGGACCGGCTCGGAGGGGTCAGGGGCGGGCCCGCCCGTAGGGCCGCCGGTCGGGCCGCCCGTGGGAGCAGGAGCGGGTCCGGCGGTCGGTCCGTCCGACGGGGCCGGGCTGGGGCCCGGCCCGTCGGGTCCGCCGTCGAGGTCGCCGGGCTCCTTCGGGCCGCCACCACCGCCACCAGCCCCGTCGCGCGGCTGCTCGCCGGGCGCGAGGGGGGTGAGGTAGCCGCCCGCCACGGTGCTGTTGGGCACGGCGGTGTAGTCGCCTTGGAGGTACGCCGTCATGATCGCGATCACGAGGTCGACGTACTCCCGGCTGTGGTTGTAGCGGAAGACCGAGGCGCGTTGGCCGCTGTCCGTGGACAGGTCGTCCTGCCCGGAGCAGAGGTAGACCGCGCTGGCGAGCGCGGCGTCGTCGATGTCCTGCGGGTTGCGCACGCCGTCGCCGTCGGCGTCCACGCCGACCACGGACCATGTCGACGGGATGAACTGCATCGGTCCGACCGCGCGGTCGAAGCGCCGGTCACGGTCGAGCTCGCCCGCGTCGGTGTCGCTGATCGCGCGGGTCCCGGGGCGGCCGTCGAGCCGGGGACCGAAGATGCCCGGGGTCGCTTCACCCTGGTCGTCGAGCGAGTTGCCGCCGTACCGGCCGTGGTCGGACTCCACGCGGCCGACGGCGGCGACCAGCTGCCAGGGCAGGTGGCACGACGGGTCGGCGCTGTTGATGATCGCCTCCGCGCGTTGGTACGCCGCCAGCGCGGCCGACGGGATGGCGTTGGTCGAGGCCGAGGCGATCGCCTGGGCAGCCGAACCAGCACCCATCGCATGCCCCCACGACATGCTCGCCGGAGCTTCGATGGCCTCGGCGGGCACCGTGGATCCATCGGGCAGCGTGCCGGGCTCGGACGATTCCGCCGAGCCGGCCGCGGGGCTCGAGGTCTCCGTCGTGACGACGGCCGCGGTCCAGGCGAGCGACAGTGCGGCGAGGGGCGCCAGCACGGCGGCCTTCGCTGCGTTCGTCCAACGGTGCGTCATGAGGTCCTCCCCAGGATCGGGTCGTCCTCCCGTGACTTCAGGAGGCCGCTCCCATGGCCCACGTCAGTGGGTCGACCCGACTGCCTGGTACAACGCATGTTCCCACTCGTGGTTACGTTCACACCTGGAATCCGTGACGGACCCCACTTCCGGATGGGACCGGGCGAGCTGCTCTCAGGTGCCTCGGTCACAATGTCCGGGTGACTCCAGCCGACGCCCGTGCCGGCTCCGCAGACGCGTCGCCGCGCTCGACCGCCCTGCTCGCGCGCGCCCGCGCAGTGACGCCGGGAGGCGTGAACTCCCCGGTGCGCGCGTTCAACGCGGTCGGGGGCACGCCCCGCTTCATGGCCTCCGGGAGCGGGGCCCGGTTGACCGACGTCGACGGGCAGGAGTACGTCGACCTGGTCGGCTCGTGGGGCCCGATGCTGCTCGGCCACGCGCACCCGGAGGTGCAGGCGGCGGTCGTGGCGGCGGTCGCGCGCGGCACGTCCTACGGCACTCCGACCGAGCCCGAGGTCGAGCTCGCCGAGGAGATCGTGGGCCGCACCCCTGTCGAGCAGGTGCGGCTGGTCTCCAGCGGCACCGAGGCCACCATGTCGGCGATCCGGCTGGCGCGGGGCTTCACCGGTCGCGACGTCGTGGTGAAGTTCGCCGGCTGCTACCACGGCCACGTCGACCCGCTGCTCGCTGCGGCCGGGTCGGGGCTCGCGACGCTGGCGGTCCCCGGTACGCCCGGCGTACCCGAGTCCGCCGCGGCGCTCACCGTCGTGCTGCCCTACAACGACCGGTCGGCCGTCGAGGCCGCGTTCGCCCAGCACGGCGACCGGATCGCCTGCCTGATCACCGAGGCCGCGCCCGGCAACATGGGCGTGGTCCCGCCGGAGCCGGGCTTCAACGGGTTCCTCGCCGAGACCTGCCGCGCCCACGGCGCGCTCTTCGTGTCCGACGAGGTGATGACCGGCTTCCGGGCGTCGCGCCAGGGCTACTGGGGCCTCGACGGCGCGGCCGAGGGGTGGGCTCCGGACCTGATGACCTTCGGCAAGGTGATGGGCGGCGGCTTCCCGGCCGCGGCGTTCGGCGGCCGCGCCGACGTGATGGCGATGCTGGCGCCCGACGGGCCGGTCTACCAGGCCGGCACCTTGAGCGGGAACCCCGTCGCCGCCACCGCCGGTCTCACCACGCTGCGGCTCGCCGACGAGGGCGTCTACGAGCACCTGACCAAGGTCGGCGACGCGATCCGTCTCGCCGCCGCCGAGGCGCTCACGCAGGCGGGCGTCCCCCACGTCGTGCAGAGCGCGGGCACGATGTTCTCGGTCTTCTTCACCGGTCAGCCCGTCCGCGACTTCGCGGACGCGTCGACGCAGGACACCGCGGCGTTCGCGGCGTTCTTCCACGCGATGCTCGACGCGGGGGTCTACCTCCCGCCGTCGGCGTACGAGGCGTGGTTCGTGTCGTCCGCCCACGACGACGCCGCCGTGGAGACCGTGCTCGCCGCGCTGCCCTGCGCCGCCCGCGCGGCTGCGGCTGCCGGGGGGGAGGCGCGGTGACCATCGTCCACCTGCTGCGGCACGGCGAGGTGCACAACCCCGAGGGCGTGCTCTACGGACGGCGGCCCGGCTTCCACCTCTCCGAGCGCGGCAAGGCGATGGCTCAGCGGGTCGCCGACACGATCGGCGACCGCGACATCGTGCACCTGCGCATCTCCCCGCTCGAGCGGGTCCGCGAGACCGCGGCGCCGCTGGCTGCCGCGCGCGGCCTCGAGCCGGTGGTCGACGAGCGGGTCATCGAGTCGGAGAACTGCTTCGAGGGCCGGACCTTCAGCAACGGTCCGCTGACGCTGCTGGACCCGCGCACCTGGCGCTACCTCTACAACCCGTTCCGGCCGAGCTGGGGGGAGCCCTACAAGCAGGTGTCGGCGCGGATGCGGGCGGCCGTGCTCGACGCGCGCGCCGAGGCCCTGAAGTCCGGACCGGACAGCGAGGCGGTCGTGGTCAGCCACCAGCTGCCGATCTGGGTGACCCGGCTGTCGGCCGAGGGGCGGCCGTTCCTGCACGACCCCCGCAAGCGCCAGTGCTCCCTGTGCTCGCTGACCTCGCTGCACTTCGACGGCCCGGTCGAGCGGCCCCGGCTGGTCAAGGTCACCTACTCCGAGCCCGCCGGCGACATGCTGCCGCGAGCGGAAGCGTCGGCTCCCTTCTCGGCGGGTGGCGCACCCGACGAGAAGAAGCCGACATGAAAGGCCTCAGGGGCTCCAGACGCGCTGTCGCCGGCCTCGCGTGCGCGCTCGTGCTGACCGGGTGCTCGACGTTCGAGGGCACCGGCGACAAGGGGTACGTCAGCGGCGACGGCCGCGTGACCCAGGTGGCTGCCGTCGACCGTGGCGAGCCCATCGTGCTCGAGGGCGAGGACCTCGAGGGCCAGCCCCTCGACCTCGCCGACTACCGCGGCAAGCCGGTCGTGGTGAACGTCTGGGGCTCGTGGTGCGCCGCGTGCCGGATCGAGACGCCGGACCTCCTCGAGGCCGAGGAGGAGCTGGAGGGTGTCGCCGAGTTCGTCGGGATCAACTCGCGCGACACCTCGACCGCCCAGGCGCTCAGCTATGAACGCCGAGCGGGCATCACGTTCCCGTCCTTCTACTCGCCCACGGGTGAGGCGGCGCTGGCCTTCCCCCAGCTGGCCATCGCGACGGTCCCCGCCACGATCGTGCTCGACGCGGAGGGCCGGGTCGCGGCCACCATCCCGGGTGGTCTGCCGTCCGCGCAAACCCTGGTCGACGTCGTCGAGGACGCGGCGGGATCGACCGATGGGTGACTGGTTCGCCGAGCAGGCCTCGTCGGGCACCCTCGTGCTCGCCCTCCCCGTGGCCCTGCTGGCCGGGCTGGTGTCGTTCTTCTCGCCGTGCGTGATCCCGCTGCTGCCCGGCTACCTCTCCTACACGACCGGCCTCTCCGCTGCCGACCTCGGCCAGGCGAGGCGCGGCCGGATGCTGGCCGGCTCGATCCTCTTCGTGCTCGGCTTCGCCTCGGTCTTCATGCTGCTGGGCAGCCTCTTCGGGGCGGCCGGCGCGTGGCTCGTGGACTGGCAGCGGGAGATCAGCGTCGTGCTCGGTGTGGTGACGATCGTGCTCGGGCTGGTCTTCGCGGGCGTGCTGCCGTGGCTGCAGCGCGACGTACGTGTGCACGCCGTGCCCGCGGTCGGCCTGGCGGCGGCGCCGCTGCTCGGCTTCCTCTTCGGGCTCGGGTGGACGCCGTGCGTCGGCCCGACCCTGGCCGCCATCCTCAACCTGTCGCTCATCGACGGGACGGCGCCGCGTGGCGCGCTGCTGTCGGGGGTCTACGCCCTGGGGCTGGGGCTGCCCTTCATCGTCGTCGCGCTGGCCTACCGCCGGGCGATGGGTGCCGTCGCGTGGATGCGCAGGCACCAGGTCGCGCTCATGCGCCTCGGCGGCTTGATGCTCGTCGTCGTCGGCGTCCTGATGGTCACGGGGTGGTGGGACGACTCCGTCCAGTGGCTCCAGGTGCGCCTGATCGACACGTTCGTGCCGGCGGTGTGAGGCGATGACGACGACCGAGGTGCGCCAGCCCGCGCAGCCCGACGACCCCGAGGCCCCACGGGCCGGCGAGCTCGGTCCTCGCGAGCTGCTGCGCTACGCCTGGCGCCAGCTCACCTCGATGCGGACCGCGCTCGTGCTGCTGCTCGTGCTCGCGTTGGCCGCGATCCCCGGCTCGGTGATCCCCCAGCGCAGCGTCGACTCGATCGGGACCACGCAGTGGCAGGGCCGCCATCCCGACCTCACGCCGGTCTTCGAGCGCCTCGGCCTCTTCGCCGTCTACGACACCCCGTGGTTCGCGTCGATCTACATCCTCCTGGTCATCTCCCTGGTCGGCTGCATCATCCCGCGCACCGCGGTCTACCTCCGCGGCATCCGCGCCCAGCCGCCGGCCGCGCCGAGTCGCCTGTCGCGGATGCCGGGCCACGCGGCGTACGAGGTCGACGACCTGCCAGTCGCGGTGCTCGACGACGCGGAGCGGGTGCTGCGCTCGCGCGGCTACCGGATCCGGCGCTCGGCGGCCTCGCCCGACGGCGAAGAGGCCGTCGATGAAGGGGGCTGGGTCTCGGCCGAGCGTGGCTACCTCCGCGAGGCCGGCAACCTGCTCTTCCACCTGTCGGTGCTGGTGGTGCTGGTCGGCTTCGCGATGGGCTCGATGTTCGGCTACCGCGGCGGCGTGATCGTGTTGGTGGGCGGCGGGTTCAGCAACTACGCAGCGCAATACGACGAGCTCGACCCCGGCAGCCTCTTCGGGCCCGAGGACCTCACGCCCGCCTTCACCTTCTCGATCGACGACTTCGACATCGAGTGGCTCACCGAGGGGCCGTCGGCCGGACAGGCCCGGGCCTTCGTCTCGCACCTCACCTACCGCGAGTCGCGCGACGCCGAGCCGCAGACCTACGACCTCAAGGTCAACCACCCGCTCGACATCGGCGGGACGGAGGTCTTCCTCATCGGCCACGGCTACGCCCCCGTGATCACCGTGCGCGACGGCAACGGCGACGTCGCCTACAGCGGCCCGACTGTCTTCCTGCCGCGCAACCCGACCTTCGCGTCGTTCGGGGTGGTCAAGGCTCCCGACGCGCTGCCGGAGCAGATCGGGCTGACCGGCGAGTTCTACCCGACGTACGACTTCACCATGGAGCGCGGTCCCTACTCGCTCTTCGGCGACGCGCTCAACCCCGCGCTCTCGATGACTGTCTTCACCGGCGACCTCGGGATGGACAGCGGCAACGGCCAGTCGGTCTACCTCCTCGACACCGAGACGGCCACGCCGGTGCTCAAGGACGACGGCACGCCTTTCCGCGTGGACCTGGAGCTCGGCGACAGCGTCGACCTGCCCGACGGTCTCGGGTCGGTGTCCTTCGACGGGATCGAGCGGTGGAACAAGATCCAGATCAGCCGTACGCCGGGCAAGCTCGTCGCGCTGTCGGGCGTCCTGCTCGCCCTCCTGGGGCTGCTGGGCTCGCTCTTCATCCGGCCGCGGCGGATCTGGGTGCGCGCCCGGCGTGTCACTGACGAGGACGGTGACGGCACACTGGTCGAGGTGGCGGGACTCGACCGGTCTGGCAACGGCGACCTGCCTCGCGAGACAGCACTGGTCGCCGCGGCCATGGGGCTGCGCGAGCCGCCTGACGACGACAACACCCACGAAGAGGACTGGCGATGACCGACGCGAGCTGGGAGACCCTCTCCAACCAAGCGATCGCTGCGGCGGGGGTGGTCTACTTCCTCGCCCTCCTGGCGCACCTCGTCGAGTGGAGCTCCCTGCGCAAGGTGCCGCTGGGCCGGGCGGCCCGCAAGGAGTCCGTCGCCGTCGGTGCAGGCGCCCCGGTGATCGAGCAGCAAGAGGACAGTCGGGACGGGGAGCGGACGGCCGACCGCATCGCGATGTTCGGCCGGCTCGGCCTGATGCTGACCGGCCTCGCGGTCGCGGTGCACTTCGTCGGGCTGCTCGGCCGCGGGATGGCCGCGGACCCCAACCGGGTGCCCTGGGGCAACATGTACGAGTTCACGATCAGCGGCACGTTCTTCGTGGCGTTCGCCTACATCGCGCTGGTCCGGCGCTTCAAGTGGCAGTGGCTGGCGCCCGTCGTCCTGGGTGTCGTGCTGACCCTGCTGATGGTCGCGGTGATCTGGCTCTACGGGCCGGTCGCGCCGCTGACCGAGGCGCTCTACTCACCGTGGCTGGTGATCCACGTGGTGTCCGCGGTGATCGCCACGGCGACCTTCACCCTCGGCGGCATCCTGTCGGTGCTCTACCTCCTCAAGGCACGGCAGGAGTCGCGGGGCGGCGGCACCACCGGCTACCTCGCCCGGGTCCCGGCCCTGGTCGCGCTCGACCGGATGTCCTACCGGCTGCATGCCTTCGCGTTCCCGGTCTGGACCTTCGCGGTCCTCGTCACCGGCCCGATCTGGGCGCACGAGGCCTGGGCGCGCTACTGGAACTGGGACCCCAAGGAGGTCTGGGCCTTCATCACCTGGGTCGTGTACGCGGCGTACCTCCACGCCCGCACGACCGCCGGCTGGAAGGGCAAGCGGGCGGCGTACCTCGCGCTGCTCGGCACCGCGACGCTGTGGTTCAACTTCATCGGGATCAACTACTTCTCGACGACCAGCCAGCACTCCTACGCGGAGGGCGCTCCGGCGATCTCGATCATCGAGCCGGCGGCCGACTCGGTTCAGGTGTCCGCGTCGTCCTGATGGTTGTGCTTGCGCTTCCGGTCGAGGTCGCGCAGGAAGTCGGGGTCGTCGTCGGGAGCGATCATCCGACGCTGCTGCGGGGGCGCCGACGGCTTGGGCGGGCGCTGCCTTGACGGGGAGGTGAAGCCGCCTCGCTGGACGGTCCGGACGACGAGGTACACCAGCACGCCCAGGACGATCACCACGAGCAGGAACTTCACGGCTCCAGCGTAGATGCCACCCGGTAACCGTGTACTCAGGTCGCCGTACTCTGGTGCTGTGAAGGAGTTCCTGGTCTACACCGGTCTGCGTGCCGGCATCTTCCTCGCCTCGCTCCTCGTGGTCGGTGGGGCCTGGGCGCTGGTCACCGGCGACGACCAGGTCCCCGCGCTGTGGGTGGTCCTCCTCGCGTTCCTGATCTCCGGCGTCGCCTCGCTGTTCCTCCTCAACCGCCAGCGCGAAGCCTTCGCCCGCCGGGTCGAGGACCGCGCCGACCGGGCCACCGCGCGCTTCGAGGCCGCCAAGGCCAAGGAGGACGAGCCCGGCTGAGCAAGCTCTCGGCTCGCATCGTCATGCGTCCAGAGTCATAGACGGCTCAGTTCGCCTGACGTTGCGCTACTTGGGGCCGTTGAGGCGCCGCTCGATGCGGCTCTGCGGCTGGCCGAGGATCTTGGCGAGCAGCGGGACGCGGTATCGGTAGGCGGCGACGCCGGCCACGACCAGCACGACGAGGATCAGGAACCACATGCCGCCAGCGTACGGCGGCGAACGCCGGCTCCCGAGGGCCGGCGGCGAAGATCAGGGGTGGGTCAGGGTCGCGCGGCGACGAGGAGCGGGACGGCGACGAGCACCGACCAGACGAGCTCGGCGAGGCCGGTCTTCTGCAGCACAGGCACCAGCGCCAGGCCCGTGGCGCCCGACAGCACCGTCCGCACCGCCGGGGCCAGCACCGCGAGGAAGCCGAGCCCGACCAGCGCCCACCACGTGGTGGCGGCCGCGACGGCGACGACGGCGGCGGCCGCGGCGAGCACCAGCAGAGCGTAGAGCCCACGCGTCCGCTCGGCCCCGAGCCGCACGGCCAGCGTCCGCTTGCCGGCCTCGGTGTCGGTGGGGATGTCGCGCAGGTTGTTGACCACGAGGATCGCGCAGGCCAGCGCACCGATGCCGACGGCGGCGTACAGCGCGGGCCAGGCGAACGCCTCGGTCTGCACGTAGGTCGTGCCGAGCACGGCCACGAGCCCGAAGAAGACGAAGACCATCACCTCGCCGAGGCCGTGGTAGCCGTAGGGCGACGAGCCGCCGGTGTAGAACCACGCGGCGAGGATCGCGAGCACGCCGACGGCGACCAGCCACCACGCGGTCGTCGCGGCCAGGACCAGGCCGGCGACCCCGGCGACGCCGAAGGCCGCGAACGCCGCGAGCTTCACCGACCGTGGAGAGGCCAGCCCGGAGCCGACCAGACGGAGGGGTCCGACGCGTTCGTCGTCGGTGCCGCGGATGCCGTCGGAGTAGTCGTTGGCGTAGTTGACACCCACCTGGAGGGCCAGGGAGACGACGAGGGCGAGCAGCGCCTTCCACCAGACCGCGCCGTCTTCGTACGCCGCCACGGCGGTGCCGGCGAGGACGGGCGCGACGGCGGCCGGCAAGGTCCGCGGGCGCGCGCCTGCCAGCCAGTGTGCGGGGGAGGTCACGAGGGTGGATTCAAGCAGGTCGGGTGACGTCCGCCGGACGGTGGTCGCGCTGCAGGAAGCGCTCGGACGCCCGGGCGGCCGGACCCATGGCGGCGGCGGCCAGCACCACGATCGATGCGATCAGGGCCCAGCCGTAGGCGCCCCACTCCATGGCGAGGAACGTGTACGCCTGCGGGCCATGAGAACACGGGGGATTAGCGTGCGTCGCATGGGTTTCCTCCAGCCGTCGGCCGACTCCGCCGAGGCGGTGCGCGAGCTGCGCGGCTGGCTGGCGGCGGAGCGGCCCGACCCGCTGCTGATCGAGACGTCGGGATCGACGGGGTCGCCCAAGCGGGTGGTGCTCTCGCGCGACGCCGTGCTCGCGTCGGCGCGGGCCGCCGAGCGGCGGCTCGGACCGGCCGGCCGCTGGGCGCTGGTGCTGCCGCCGTCGTACATCGCCGGCGTCAACGTGATCGTGCGCTCACTGCTCGCCGGGCACGAGCCGGTGCTCGACGGGTGGGGCGACGCGGCCTACACGTCCTTGGTGCCCACGCAGCTCCACCGGCTGCTCGACGACCGCGATGCCGTCGCGGCGCTTGCGTCGATGCGGGCGGTGCTCCTGGGCGGCGGCGCGATCGACCCGTCGCTGCGTCAGCGCGCCGAGGCCGAGGGCATCGACGTCGTCGCGACCTATGGCTCGTCGGAGACGTCGGGCGGCTGCGTGTTCGACGGGGTCGCGCTCGACGGGGTGGCGGTCGCGATCGGTGCGGAGGGACGGATCCGGCTGGCAGGCCCGGTGCTCTTCGACGGGTACGACGGCGACCCCGGCCTGACCGCCGAGACCCTGGTCGACGGGTGGTACCTCACCCCCGACGCCGGTCAGCTCGACGAGGACGGTCGACTCCGCGTGATCGGGCGGCTCGACGACGTCGTGGTGAGCGGTGGCGTCAACGTCCCCCTCCCTGCGGTGGCGGCGCGGCTGCGCGAGCACCCCGACGTGATCGCCGTGGAGGTCGTCGGCATCAATGACGAGGAGTGGGGCCAGCGGGTGGTGGCCTTCGTGGTCGCCAAGCAGTCCGGCCTCGATCGGAGCGCCGCACGCGACTGGGTCGCCGAGCGTCACTCACGCGCGTGGGCGCCGCAGACGGTGGTCGTCCTCGACGAGCTGCCCCTGCTCGCCAACGGCAAGGTCGACCGCCTCCGCCTCCGGGACCTGGCGTGACGCGCGGACCGGTCGTCCTCGTCACCGGTCTGCCGGGCTCGGGCAAGACCGCGCTGGCGGCGCGGCTGGGCCAGGCGTTCGGTCTCCCGCTGCTCAGCCTCGACTCGGTCAAGGAGGGCGTGGTCGACGGTCTCGGGGAGGCCACGCCGGATGACCGGTTCGCGATCCGCAAGGCGGCGCGGGAGGTCGTCGTACGCCTGGTCGCCGACAATCCGCAGGGCAGCGTCATCGACATCTGGCTGAACCCGACGCGCGACGAGAGCTCCTTCACCGACGTGCTGGGCGGCGTCGAGGGCATCTCCGTGGTGGAGGTCGTGTGCCGGGTCCCGCTCGCGATCGCGCTGGAGCGGTACACCGCACGAGATCTGCAGGGACACCGGCACGGGGCCCACCTCCCGCTCGACGACGCCACGCTGGAGCGCATGGAGCTGGCGGCGCCGCACATCGGGCCGACCGGGATGGGCCCGCACCTCGACGTCGACACCTCGGAGCCGGTCGACGACGACCGCTTCGCCGACCTCGTCTCGTCGCTGCGCAGCCACGGGGTGGGCCGATGAGGGTCTGGTCGATCCCGCTGCGCACGAGGTTCCGGGGCATCACCGTCCGCGAGGGCGTGCTGATCGAGGGCGCCGCGGGCTGGGGGGAGTGGAGCCCGTTCCTGGAGTACGACGCGCGCGTCGCGCAGGCCTGGCTGCGCTGCGCCGAGGAGGCGGCGGCCGGTGACTGGCCGGCGCCCGTGCGGGACGCGATCCCCGTCAACGTCACGGTTCCAGCAGTGGGGCCCGAGCGTGCGCACGAGATCGTCGCCGGCAGCGGGTGCCGGACCGCGAAGGTGAAGGTCGCCGAGCCGGGACAGCGGCTCGACGACGACCTCGACCGGGTGGCCGCCGTACGCGCCGCCCTCGGCCCCGACGGCAAGATCCGTGTCGACGCCAACGGCGCGTGGAGCGTCGCCGACGCCACGTCCGCGCTGCGGCGACTCGACCGGGCCGCAGGTGGGCTCGAGTACGCCGAGCAGCCGTGCGCGACCGTCGAGGAGCTCGCCGTCGTACGCCGTGGGGTCGACGTGCCGATCGCCGCCGACGAGTCGATCCGCCGGGCCGACGACCCCTACCGCGTGCGGCACCTGGAGGCCGCCGACCTGGCCGTGCTCAAGGTGCAGCCCCTCGGCGGGGTGCGGGCCTGCCTGCGCATCGCCGAGGACATCGGCATGCCCGTCGTTGTCTCGTCGGCCTTGGAGACCTCGGTCGGGATCGCCGCAGGCGTCGCCCTTGCGGCGGCGCTGCCCGAGCTGCCGTACGCCTGCGGGCTCGACACGCTGCGGCTGCTCGACGGCGACGTGGTGGCCGACCCGCTCGTCACGGTCGACGGGATGCTGCCGGTGCGCACGCCGGTCGTCGACCCGGACCGGCTCGGAGCCGTGGCCGCCGGCCTCGACCGGGTTGCCCACTGGGAGGCCCGGCTCGCCGAGGTGCGTTCGCAGGGCACTACCAGGAAGGATGGGCCATCGTGACCAACTCGTCGTCGGCCCTGGCCCGTGCCGTGCTCGACGCCCTGCTCCAGCACGGCATGACCGATCTGGTGGCCGCCCCGGGGTCACGCAACGCCCCGCTGCTCTTCGCGGCGTACGACGCCGAGGCCGCGGGCGTGCTCCGGCTGCACACCCGCGTGGACGAGCGGACGGCCGGCTACCTCGCCCTCGGGCTGGCCAAGGTGACCCGCCGTCGCGTCGCGGTGCTGTGCACCTCGGGCACCGCGGTGGCGAACCTGCACCCGGCGATGCTCGAGGCCGCCCACGCGGGCGTCCCCCTGGTCGCGCTCACCGCCGACCGGCCTGCTCGGTTCCGTGGCACCAACGCCAACCAGACCACCGACCAGGTCGGCATCTTCGGGCCGATGGTCCCGTTGCACGACCTCTCGGGGATCTCGCCAGGACTGCGCAACGCCGAGGGTGCGGCGACGCCGACGGGTCCGTCGCTCCCCGACCTGCTGGTCGTCGACGGGCCGGTCCACGTCAACGTCCCCCTCGACGAGCCGCTCGTGCCCGACGACCGGTGGGACTCCGTGCCGCCTCACGTCGGCGAGACCGGCGACGAGCGACGGTCGATGCGGCCGACCGGGCCCACGAGCCCGCTGCCGCTGGGGCCGAGGACCGTCGTGGTCGCCGGCGACGACGCCGGTCCGCCCGCACGCGTGCTCGCCGAGGCTGCTGACTGGCCGCTGCTGGCCGAGCCCACGAGCGGGTCGCGCACGGGCACGCACGCGATGCGCGCCTATCGCCTGCTTCTCGAGGGTGCGCTCGGCGAGCAGGTCGAGCGCGTGGTCGTGTTCGGGCACCCCACGTTGTCGCGGCCGGTCACCCGGCTGCTCGGCCGGACCGACGTCGAGGTCTGGTCGGTCCCGACGGCGGGCGTCTGGTCGGAGCGCCCGTTCGAGGTCGACCACGAGGTCGACAGACCCGCGGTCGAAGGTCCGGACGATCCGGCGTGGCTGGCCGCCTGGCGCGAGGCCGACGGGGCCGTCGCGTCGAGGTTGGACCGGCTTCTCGCCGACGAGCGCCGGTTGACGCCGTACGCCGTCGCCGGTGCCGTGGCCCGTGCGCTCCCGGCCGAGGGGCTGCTCGTCGTGGGCGCCTCCAACCCGCTGCGCGACCTCGACCTCATGGTGCCGCGCTACCGCGTCGGCGACCGGCGCAAGGTGATCGCCAACCGTGGCCTCTCCGGGATCGACGGCACCGTCTCGACCGCCATCGGCGCTGCGTTGGGGCGTCCGTCGTCCAGCCGGGCGATGGCCCTGGTCGGCGACGTGACCTTCCTGCACGACATGACCGGCCTGGTCATCGGCCCCGACGAGCCACGTCCGGACCTGACGATCGTGGTGGTCAACGACGACGGCGGGTCGATCTTCGCGGTGCTCGAGCAGGGCGGCCCGGCGTACGCCGACCGCTACGAGCGGCTCTTCGGCACGCCCCACGGCGTCGACCTGGCCGCGCTCTGCGCCGCCACCCGTACCCCGCACTGGCGAGTCGGCGACCTGGCCGAGCTCGAGCACGCGCTGGCCAACCCCAACGGCGGCATCGAGGTGGTCGAGGCGGTCGTGAGTCGCGCGGACCGCCGCGAGCTCGATGCCCGGATCCGCGGGCTCGCGCAAGGCTGATCAAGACGGAGGGCGCTGCGCCGGGTCAGGATGGCCGCATGACCATCACCGCCGACGCCTCCTCGCGAGACACGTTCGTCCGGTTCGTCGATCACCTCACCGAGGCGCTCGACGAGGCCGCGTCGATCAGCGGTGACGAGTGGGCGGCGCGGCTGCACTTCTCGCGGTTCCACTTCGACCGGATGATCAGCGCAGTGGCGGGGGAGCCGCCGGCTGCCTTCCGCCGGCGCATCCTGCTGGAGCGGGCGGCGTACCGCATGATCACCACCACCGCGCCGCTGATCGACATCGCGGTCGAGGCGGGCTACGGCTCGCACGAGGCCTTCACCCGCGCGTTCACCAAGGCGTACGGCGTCGCGCCGGCCACCTGGCGGCGCAAGCCCGGGCACCTCCAGGTCGAGGCGCCCAGCGGCGTCCACTTCCACCCACCCGGCGGCCTCCGGCTGCCCGCACGAGACAAGGTCACCGGCATGCAGCTGCTCACGAGGATGGTCGAGCACCACGTCTGGCTCACCGGCGAGATGGTCCGGCTCGCGGAGAGGTTGAGCGACGAGCAGCTGGACCAGCCGATCGTCCTCGACGTGGATGAGGACCAGCAGACCATCAGATCTTTGCTGAGCCGGCTGGTCGGGCAGATGGGCATGTGGAACGCCGCCATGGCGACGCGTGACTACGACTGGTCGGTCGAGGAGCACGAGTCGCTGAGCTCGATGCGCGAGCGGCTCGCGATCGAGGGGCCGACGTACCTCGCCCACGTGCGGGGCGTCGTCGAGGCCGATCGGCTCGACGACACCTTCGTCGACGCGCTGTGCGAGCCGGCGGAGGTGTTCACCTATGGCGGGATGATCGCGCACGTGCTCACCTTCGCCGCGCACCGGCGGACCCTGGTCGCGCTGGCGTTCGGAAGCCACGGCGTGCAGGACCTCGGCTGGGGCGACCCGATGCTGTGGGTGGCCGCCACCTGAGCACGGCCGGGCGCCGCTAGACGCTGCCGACACAATGGCCGGGTGGAGATCGCCGCGTCGCTCGTCATCCTCGCCGTCGTGGTCCTGACGTTCACGGCGGTGGCGGACAAGCTCGACGTCCCGGCGCCGCTCTTCCTCATCGTGGTGGGGGTCGTCGCCTCCTACCTCCCGTTCGTCCCCGAGGTCCACCTCGACCACGACGTGGTGCTCTTCGGGCTGCTGCCACCGCTCCTCTACGCGACGGCCGTGCAGACGTCGCTGGTCGACTTCAACGCGAACCGGCGCCCCATCCTGCTGCTGAGCGTCGGCCTGGTCGCGTTCACCACGCTCGGCGTCGGCGTGCTCGTCCACTCCGTCATCGACGTCTCGTGGCCGATCGCCCTCGCGATCGGCGCAGTGGTCGCCCCGCCCGACGCCGTCGCCGCGACCGCGGTGGGACGCCGGATCGGACTGCCACGAAGGATCGTGACGATCCTCGAGGGCGAGTCGCTGCTCAACGACGCGACGGCGCTGGTGGCGCTGCGCACCGCCCTGGCCGCCACCGCCGTCGGCGTCGACGCCCTCCACGTCACCGAGGACTTCGTCCGGGCGGCGGGCGGCGGTGCGCTGGTCGGCTTCCTGGTGTTCTTGTTGGTCGCCTGGGTGCGCAAGGCGGTCACCGACCCCATCCTCGACACCGGCATCTCGCTGGTGGTGCCGTTTGCGGCGTACGTCGCCGCGGAGTACCGCCTCATCCACGGCTCAGGGGTCATCGCCGTGGTCGTCGCCGGCCTGCTCCTGGGCCACAAGGCGCCGATCATCCAGACCGCGCAGTCGCGCATCGCCGAGCGGATGAACTGGCGCACCATCGCCTTCGTCCTCGAGAACGCCGTCTTCCTGCTGATCGGCCTCCAGGCCAGCTGGATCCTCGACGACGTGGCGCAGAGCGACATCCCGGCGTCCCGGATCGCGCTGGCCTGCATCGGGACCCTGGTCGCCGTCATCGTGCTGCGGCTGGTCTGGGTCTTCCCCGCCCGCTACCTGCTCGTCCGGCCGCGCCCGGAGGCCGGCCAACCACAGGGCCCGCCCTGGACCTTCACCTTCATCCTCGGCTGGGCCGGCATGCGCGGTGTGGTCACCCTCGCGGCGGCGTTCGTGATCCCCGAGCGCACCCCGGACCGGGAGGTGCTGCTGCTCATCGCCTTCACGGTGGTGGCGGGCACGCTCTTCATCCAGGGGATGTCGTTGCCGTGGTTCGCCCGCCGGCTCGAGGTGCCCGCGCCCGACCCGGCCGAGGACGCGCTGGCCCGCGCCACCGTGCTCCAGCAGGCGTCCAAGGCGGCGTACCACGAGCTCGCGGCCCTCGAGCAGCTCGAGGTCGACGACCCCTACGGCGTGATGGCGCTGATCAAGCAACGGATCGAGCAGCGCAACTTCGCGGCCTGGGAGCGGCTCGGCACGAACCCCGACATCGAGACGCCGAGCGAGATGTACGCCCGCGTGCGCATGCTGATGATCGACGCCGAGCGCCGTCGCGTGCTGCAGATCCGCGACTCGGGGCAGGTGGCCGCGGACGTGATCGCCGAGGTGCTCACCCTCCTCGACATCGAGGAGAGCATGATCGATCGCGCCAGCCAGCAGCGCGAGGAGCTGCGCACCTTCAGCCGCATCCGGCAGACCGGTGAGGGCTGCCCGGACCTCGACGCCTACCCCGTCGTCGAGACCGACGCCACCGAGTGCCCCGCCTGCGTGGCGAAGGGCGACATCTGGATCTCGCTGCGCCAGTGCCTCATCTGCGGCAACGTCGGCTGCTGCGACTCCTCACCCAACCGGCACGCGACCGCGCACTTCCAGGAGAGCGCCCACCCGGTCATGCAGTCCGCAGAGCCGGACGAGGACTGGCGCTGGTGCTACGTGCACCACAAGACGGCCTGAGCCGTGTCACGACGTCCCGTCGCCGGGTGACCATGAGTCGCGGCGGCGTGCGCGGCGGCTCGCGTCGCTGGTCGTGGAGCACCTCGCCCAGGGCGAAGATTCGCTGACGCATGGGGGACCTCCCTCGGAGGCGGTCGAAGAGCCTGAAGCCGGAATAAGATAATTGCATTAAGGTCTCGCCGGCGTGGGCGATTCCTGGACTCGGCTAGCCCGGGAGCACCTGCAGGTCGACGCTGCCGGTGGTGCCGGGAGCGAAGGGGATGTAGACCCACGTGCCTTTGCCCGACGGTGAGGTGGCTGGGCGGGGGTGGCGGACACCAGGTCTCCGGTGCCGCAGCCGGCGCAGCCGAGGCGGGGGACGAGAAGATGGACCCGCCAGTCACCCGGCAGGGCGACAGCGCTGGCCGCGACCTTGGCCGACGCGCCGGTGGCCAGGCCGGTGACGGGCAGGATGACGCCGCGTCCGGCGACGGTCTGGGTCACCTTCGCGGGAGCCGCACCCAGGGCCAGAGCGGGCCCCTCCGTCAGGCTGTCGAAGTCGATCGAGAGCGGGTCGGTGACGGACCGGCTCGGGAAGACCAGGAACCGGCTGTCGGTGCCCTTCGCCGGCCGCCGCCACAGGCCCGGCACCGCGCTGGCGGTGACGTAGCCCTCGCCGCCGAGCAGCATCGTGCGGTCCAGGCCGTTCTCGGCGAGACCCTCGGGAGCGTGCACCCACTGGCCAGGCGTGCCGGGCAGGACGACCTCGGTCACCCGCGCGGGGTCGCTGCGGTCGATGGTCACGGCCGGTCCGTCGATGGTCGCGGAGACGCGGGTGGGCGTCACGGCGGAGGCCTGGCCGCTGCGCGCGAGCAGCCGGATCACCGATCCGGCGGCGTACTTGGTGCGGGCGTCCTTGCTGGTGTACGGCGCCAGAGGGAGCCCGGCCCCCAGCAGCAGCGTGGTGTCGTCGAACGCCGTCAGCGTGGCCTTGCCGGGGCGCGCCAGCTGCTCGACGCCCGGGCCGGAGACCGCTCCGGACAGCATGCCGCTGGCCGGGACCTCGAAGCCGGCGGCGTAGACCAGCCCGCGTCGGGCCGCCATCGTGGTGGCCGCGGCGTCGCGGGTCACCGCGACGGCCCGCACCTCGTTGAGCAGCACCCTGGCTCGCTGTGAGCCCGCGGCAGGGCGGGTGCGGATGGTGTGCCAACCATTCCTGGTCAGCTCGAACCACGGCGCGGTGCCGCGCGGAACGGCTCCGCCGGGTCCGGTGAGCGACGCCTTCATCGGTGTCACGTCACCGGACTTGGCCGAGGTGAGCATGACGAGGTCGCCACGGTGACCCTTGAACCGGATCTCCACGACCTGGCCGGAGCGGTCCTGCCGCACCGGCTTGTCGCCGTACTGGCGGACCACCTCCTTCACGCCGGCCGAGGCCACGACCGCGGACGCGGCGGGGGTCGCGACGAGTGTCGTCGCCCCGAGGGTGGTGGCGAGGAGCAGGGCGCTCAGTGAAGCGAGCGAACGTGAACGTGCCATGGGGCCACCACTTTCGTCGGGTGTCGGAGTTGCCGGTGGAACCACGGCTCCCCGGGCGGGTGCGCCTTGGTCTCCACGGCCTGGGCGCTGTCACTCGTGGGCGAGGCCAGAGCGGTGGCGCCGGGCGTGAGCGCGGTGGCCGCGGCTGCTAGCGGGGCCAGCAGGAAGAGGGCACTCGTCTGGCGGAGCGATCGACGCATGATGAAGCCTTTCGTGACCTGGATGCCTGCGCGCTCGCCCCCAAGATTCCGCGCAGATTGAGACGAACGTCCTATTAAGTAAGGCAAGCGTCTCAGAAATTCGCGAAGGATGGATAATTGTGGTTCACAGACTGGCGAGGCCCGATGCTCTTTACCTTCGGAGGCATGCGACCGCCGTCGGGCGGAGAGAGGCGCCGGATCTTCATGCCGCAATCCCTGCGATCAGCCCGCGAAGGTCAGTCCGTGACGGTCGGCCCCCTTGCAGCAGGAGGCGGTGGCGGAGGCCCCGTCACCAGCGTGAACGCCGCGATGGACCCGGCCGCCTCGGCGGCCTTGAGCCCGTTGAGCAGGCGCTCCCGATCGGCGACGTCGATGGCGCGGCCGGTGTCCTGGAGGAAGGTGAGCATCCCGAGGTCGCGATACATCCGCTCGACGTCGCGTGCGGCGTTGGTCGAGGAGAGTGATCCCTCGACGGTGTCCTTGAGGTCGATGGCCGCGGCCTTGACCTCGTCCAAGAAGCCCATGTCAGTCCCCTCTCACGGTCCTGCCGCAACTCTAGGACGGCTGGTCGAACGCGACCACGAGACGGCGTACGTCGCCGTCCGACCCGAACCTCAGCCGCATCGTCCCGGTCTCGCCACTGAGGAGCCAGCGGTACGGCACGACCCTGTCGTCCCCGTCGACGGCGACGGGCCCAGTGCGCTCGATGCCCTCGCGGGGCGGGTCGGCGGCGTACGCCGCAGCGATGGACGCGCGGCCCTCGAACGGCCCGGCCGGCACGCCTCGAACGACATCACCGCATCCTCGGCGAACCGCGCGGCGAAGGCTGCCCAGTCGTCCGATGCCACCCCGGCGTTGAAGGCCGCGACGTGTGCGCCAACTCAGGGGTCTTCGGTCACCACTCAGTGTCCGGGCTCGAAGGCGATCGGGAAGGCCAGTGCCCCGGTGTTGCCCGAGACGGGCAGCCACGAGCCGGGCCCGTCGGCGACCGCGCCCGGCATCCGGCGCGCCAGCAGCGGCAGCGCGACCGCCATGTCGGTGCGCGCGACGAAGTGGCCGAGACAGTGGTGGGCGCCCGCGCCGAACCCGAGGTGCGGTGGTCGCGACGCGGTGATGTCGAACGACGGGTCCGGCATCGCCGACGGATCGGTGCCGGCGGCATGCGAGAGCACCTGCACGATGCCGCCGGGAGGCACGACGAGCCCGTCGCCGAGGTCGACCTCCTCGAGCGCCTCGCGGGTGACCCAGGTGACCGTCGGGTTGACCCGCATCACCTCCTCGACGGCCGAGGCGCCCAGGTCGGGCCGCGAACCGAGCAACGCCCACTGGTCCGGGTGCCGCAGCAGCGTCTGCACCGCCAGGCCGATCTGGTTGCGGGTGGTCTCCATCCCCGCCATGGCCAGGAAGACCAGCGCGACGCCGAGCTCGCGCGCCGACAACCCGTCGGCCTCCTGGGCGGCGACCAGGGTCGAGACCAGGTCGCCGGTCGGGGTGGCGCGGCGCGCGGCGACGACGTCGTCCACGTAGCTGTAGAGGCCGTCGAGCGCCGCCTCGATCCGTGGCAGGTCGTCCGCGATCGCGGTGCCGAAGGCCTTGCCGAGGTCGTCGGCCCAGTGCGCCACCTGCGGCCAGTGGTCCTCGGGCAGACCCAGGAGCACGCAGATGATGCGGGCGGCGTACGGCTCGGCGAACTCCGAGATCAACTCGACCTGCCCGCGGGGCGCGAACCCGTCGACCAGCTCGTCGGCGAGCGCCTGGAACCGTGGCTGCATGGCGGCGATCGTCTTGTTGCGGAACGCCGGCATCAGCAGCCGCCGCAGCCTCGCGTGGTCGTCGCCCTCGAGCGAGAGCAGCGTCTCCTTCCACCAGCCGGCGAAGCGGCCGGAGTGGATGCCGTTCTGCTCGGGCCACCGCGCGTTGCCCTGGCGGAACCTCCGGTCGCGCAGCAGGGCCGACCCCTCGGCGTACCGCAGCACCGCCCAGCCGTACGACGTCTCGACCCACCAGCGCTCCTCGCGCGCGGCGTGCACGGCGGGGGAGGTCACGTCGCACGCGGGATCGGCAAGGTCGAGGTACGACGCCGGCCCGGTCATGTGCGGGTCACCCGCAGCTCCCACGCGTCGAGCGGGTCGTAGCGCTTGCGCATCCCGTCGGGCAGCATGCCCTGCTTCGCGTAGAACGCCCTGGCCTGGTCGTTGGCCTCCAGGACCCAGCAATGGCAGGGGTTCTCGCCCACGACGGCGTCGAAGAGCGCCTGGCCGACCCCTGACCCGTGCCAGGCCGTGCGCGCGTAGACGGCGTACAGCTCGAAGCCCGTCGGTGCGTCCTCTCGGCGGGCCGGGCCGGCCATCGCGAAACCCACCGGCTCGTCGTCGTGGACTGCCAGCATCGGTGGCTGGTGGGCGACGAGCTGCCGCCATCGCTCGACCCAGTCGAGAGGGTCACCGAGCCGGGCGAGCAACAGACCCGGGTCGACCAGCGGGCCGTAGGTCTCGCGCCAGCACGCCCTGTGCAGCCGCCCGCCGGCCTCGACGTCCGCGGGAGTCGCGGCGCGCAGCTCGAAGGACCTCACGCGAGCATCCTATGGAAGGCCAGACCGGCGACCACCAGGGCCAAGACGACGCCGGTGAGTGGCCGCCCTCGCAGGCCGGTCACGAACCTGCCGAGCGCCGCGCCACCAATGGCGAGCGTGAGCTGCCACGCGGCCGCCGCGACCAGGGCCGCGACCACGAAGACCGCTTCCGCTCCGCGGTCGCGAGGTCCTGGTTGCCGAGCACGACCGCCGACGCGATCCGGAGCTGGTCGGCGACGGGTCCGATCTGCGTCGACAGCGCCTTCCCGGCCGCGGATCGGCACCGCGATCGCCGGTCGGGTCGAGACCCTTGACGATCACCTCCATCACGGCCGAGATGCTGGCAGCCCGGAGGCTCGCTGAGCCAATGGACAACCGCCACGCAGCGATCGCGTTAGCGTGACGTCACATGAGGCTGACGAAGTTCGGGCACGCTTGCGTGCGGATCGAGCACGACGGTCACACGGTGGTCATCGACCCCGGCGGGTTCACCGATCCGGAGGCGGTGGACGGCGCCGATGCCGTCCTGGTCACGCACCTTCACGCCGATCACTTCGACCCGGGCAACCTCCGCCGTACCGACGTCCCGATCTTCACGATCGACGAGGTCGCGCGCCAGGCCGCCGACAACGCGCCCGACCTCACCGAGCGCATCACTGTGGTGACCCCCGGCGACCGCTTCGAGGCAGCCGGGCTCACGGTGCGTGCCGTTGGTGAGCTGCACGCCGTGATCCACCCGGACCTGCCGCGCAACTTCAACTGCGGCTACGTCCTCACCCTTGGCGAGACCAAGGTGTTCCACCCCGGCGACGCGCTGACGCCTCCCGACGAGCCGGTCGACGTGCTCGGGGTCGTCGTGTCGGCGCCCTGGATGCGCGCGGCCGAGGCGGTCGACTTCGCCAGGCTCGTCGGCGCTCCGCGCAACATCGCGATCCACGACCGCGTCTACTCCGACGCCGGCCTCGGCATCGTCGACGGGCACCTGCAGCGACTGTTGCCCGAGGGCCAGGACTACGTGCGCCTCGCGGACGGGTCCGACCTGTGAGGCGGCTCGTCGTGGCGGCTGTCGCCTCCGGGCTCACGCTGTCGGCGGGCGCCGCTGTCGGCTCCGGAGGTCTCGAGGAGGTCGCCCAGCGACCGTCACGAGACCCGGCACTGCACTCGGCCGCGGGCGTCCACACCGTCGGTGGCTGCCAGGTGTTCCCGGCCGACAACTGGTGGAACACCCGGATCGACAAGCGCCCGGTCTACAAGCACAGCAAGGCGATCGTGGCCCGCCAGGCCGCCGGCCACGACATCCACCTCGACCTCGGGGTGACCGAGGAGTACTACGGGATCCCGGTCAACGTGGCCCCTGCCGACCAGCCGATGCTGCCCCTGTCGTTCGGCGTCGAAGGCGAGGACTACGGCGACGAGAGCGACCGGGGGCCGGTCCCGATCCCGCCGGGGGCGCACATCGAGGGCTGGCGGACCGGCGCCGTCGACCCCGACGAGGGCGACCGGCACGTGATCACCGTCCAGCAGGGCAGCTGCCGGCTGGTCGAGCTCTACAAGGCCGAGCGCGTGTACGCCGGCGGCCAGGTCGTCGGGTGGCGAGCGTCCGCCGCGGCCCGGTGGGACCTCGGCTCCAACAAGCTGCGCCCGAAGTACTGGACCTCCGCCGACGCCGCCGGCCTGCCGATCCTGCCCGGCCTGCTGTCCTACGACGAGGCGGTGTCGGGCCGGATCACCCACGCTGTCCGCTTCACGCTCCCGAGCGCCCGGGCGGCGTTCACCGTGCCCGCCCGGCACTGCGGCCCCAGCGGCAACACGAGCAGCTCGCTGCCGTCCTACGGCATGCGCTTCCGGCTCAAGAAGGGCACCGACATCTCGCACTACACCGGTGCCGCGCGCGCGATCGCGTTAGCGATGAAGCGCTACGGCCTGATGTACGCCGACCAGGGCTCGGCGATGTACGTCACGGGCACCGCGGATCCCCGCTGGGAGGACGCGCTCGACCAGTTCGACAGCCACCCGCTCGACGGCGGCCGCTTCGAGGTGGTCAAGCCCTTCGGCAAGATTGTGACGAGCCGCTGCTAGCGACGAAGGAGCTGGTCGAGTAGCCCTCTCGTCCGAGCCTGCGAGGACGAGAACGGGCGTATCGGGACCCGGTGAGGCAAACGGCGCCTAAGCCCCCGCGAGCGAGTCCCGGACCGGCACCAGCTTGGCCTGGCTCTCGGCGAGCTCGGCCTCGGCGTCGGAGTCGGCGACGATGCCGCAGCCCGCGAAGAGACGCACGGTCGCGCCGTCGCCGACGATCTCCGCGGAGCGGAGCGCGAGCCCCCACTCGCCGTCGCCGGTGGCGTCCATCCAGCCGACCGGGCCGGCGTAGCGGCCCCGCTCCATGCCCTCGATCTCGTCGATCAGGGCGAGCGCGGCGGGGGTCGGGGTGCCGCCGACGGCCGCCGAGGGGTGCAGGGCCTCGGCGAGCTTCAGCGACGACACGGTCGCGGAATCATGGACGACGCCGGCGACGTCGGTGGCGAGGTGCATGACGTTGGGCAGGTGCAGCACGAAAGGCGCCTCGGGGACGTTCATCGAGGAGCAGTGCGGGTCGAGCGCATCGGCGACCGAGCGCACGGCGTACTCGTGCTCCTCAAGGTCCTTCGACGACCGGGCCAGCGTGGCGGCGAGGGCGAGGTCGCGCTCGTCGGCGCCGGTACGGCGGATGGTGCCGGCCAGCACGCGGCTGGTGACGAGCCCGCGCTCCCGGCGTACCAGCATCTCGGGAGTCGCGCCGAACAGCCCGTCCACGTGGAAGGTCCAGCACATCGGGTAGTCACGGCTCAGCTTGCGCAACGGCCACCGCACGTCGATCGGGACGTCGGTCGTCGCGATGAGGTCGCGCGCCAGCACGACCTTCTCGAGCGCGCCGGCCTCGATCCGCCCGATGGCGTCGCTGACCACGGCGAGCCACTCGTCACTGTTGCGGGCGCCGTCGGCGAAGAGCACGTTGGCCGGCGGCACGATCTGGGTGACCTCGGCGTCGACGGCTGCGCTGTCCACGCTCGGAGCGCCTGCCAGCTCGATCGTGGTGAGCCACGCCCGGTCGCCGCGACGGCCGATGACGACGCGAGGCACGACCAGCACCGAGGAGCCGGGCTCGTCGCCGAAGGCGAAGGAGCCGAAGCAGACCAGGCCGGACCCGGGCTCGTTCACCCCGTCGGTGACCTCCGCGCGCCCCACCAGCTCGGACCACCACTTGTCCGCGTCGGTGAAACGGGTCGCCCCGGCGGTGTGCACCACGGCCGCCTCGCCCCAGCCGACCAGGCCGTCGCCACGGCGCAGCCAGGCGAGCGGACCCTCCGCAGGGACGCGACTCAGCAGCGAGGCTGGTGCGTCGTCGAGGGCGACGGTGCGGACGACGAGCGAGGGGTCACCGGTGATGGGGGCGCTCGTCACGAAGACCCAGAGTACGCGGCGGTGCCGCACGGTACGCCATCGACGCGGGTGCGACGTCGGACACGTCGTCCCCACCGCCGACCCCTCCACCGGGCCGCCCTTCTATCCTGCTCGTCGTGACCCGCGCCGACCTCGACAAGCAGCCGACCGACGTACGGCGCATGTTCGACGCGGTCGCCAAGCGGTACGACGTCACCAACGACGTGCTCTCCCTCGGCCAGGACCGGCGCTGGCGCAAGGTCGTGCTGGACGCCGTCGACCCGAGGCCCGGCGAGCGGGTCCTGGACCTGGCCGCGGGCACCGGAACCTCGAGCGAGCCGTTCGCGGTGCGCGGCGCCCGGGTCGTGCCCTGCGACTTCTCCCTCGGGATGCTCCAGGTCGGCAAGAGGGCAAGGCCGGAGCTGCCGTTCGTGGCGGGTGACGGGACCCGTCTGCCCTTCGCCGACGACACCTTCGACGCGGTGACCATCTCCTTCGGGCTGCGCAACATCGTCGACCCCGACGCCGGCCTGCGGGAGATGCGCAGGGTCACCAGGCCGGGCGGCCGGCTGGTCGTCTGCGAGTTCAGCCATCCGACGTGGGCGCCGTTCCGCACGGTCTACACCGAGTACCTCATGCGCGCGCTCCCTCCCGTGGCCCGCGCGGTCTCCTCCAGCCCGGACGCCTACGTCTACCTCGCGGAGTCCATCCGTGCCTGGCCCGACCAGGTGGGTCTGGCCGCCGTGGTCTCCGCCGCGGGCTGGCACGACGTCGAGTGGCGCAACCTCTCCGGCGGCATCGTCACCCTGCACCGCGCGACCGCCTGACCCACGCGCCCTCCGTGAACCGACCACATCGTGTGGTCCACGACGTACCAGGTGCGACAGAGGACACACGATCTTCCGTGAGCAAACATCTGCCGAATATCGCAACGCCGAGATGACCTAAATGCCCAGGTCAGGCACTGAATTGACCTGCGAGCCCCGGGGGTGTCGGATGCCTTGGGGCGGGCCTAGACTGTCCCGCGGACCCCTCGTGAAGCCGTTCACAAAGTCACGAACGAACCCCCGCCGGGTCCCAAGCCCCGCATCGCCGCAGCACCTGGGAGGCAGCATTGGAGCTCTACACGCCGGTCCTGGCGTTGGCCCTTCTGGCGGCTGGCTTCGCGATCTTCTCGGTCGTGATGAGCGCAGCGATCGGGCCCAAGCGCTACAACCGCGCCAAGCTCGACTCCTACGAGTGCGGCATCGAGCCGACGCCGCAGGCGCTGGGTGGCGGCCGGTTCCCGGTGAAGTACTACATCACCGCGATGATGTTCATCGTCTTCGACATCGAGATCATCTTCCTCTACCCCTGGGCCGTGCAGTTCGATGCGCTCGCCTTCTTCGGGCTGGTCGAGATGGTCATCTTCATCGCCACCGTGTTCGTCGCCTACGCCTATGTGTGGCGTCGCGGCGGCCTTGATTGGGACTGAGGTAACGAGCACATGGGTGTAGAGGAGAAGCTCCCCAGCGGAGTCCTGCTGACGACCGTCGAGGGCGTCGCGGGCTACATGCGCAAGGCGTCGTTCTGGCCGGCCACCTTCGGCCTGGCCTGCTGCGCCATCGAGATGATGACGACAGGTGGCCCCAAGTACGACCTGTCCAGGTTCGGCATGGAGGTCTTCCGCGCCAGTCCGCGCCAGGCCGACCTGATGATCGTGGCCGGTCGGGTGAGCCAGAAGATGGCCCCGGTGCTGCGCCAGATCTACGACCAGATGGCCGCCCCCAAGTGGGTGCTGGCGATGGGCGTGTGCGCGAGCAGCGGCGGCATGTTCAACAACTACGCGATCGTCCAGGGCGTAGACCACGTCGTCCCCGTCGACATGTACCTCCCGGGCTGCCCGCCCCGCCCGGAGATGCTCATCGACGCGATCCTCAAGCTCCACGACCAGGTGCAGTCCGCCAAGCTCGGACCCAACCGTCGCGCCGAGATCGAGGAGCGCGAGACGGCCGCCCTCGCCGCGCTGCCGACGTCCGAGATGCGGGGCCTCCTGCGGTGACCGACGAGAAGAAGCAGGACGAGCCGGGCGGCGAGAAGCGCGCCGACGGCGCGGACGAGAAGACCCCGGCAGCTCCGGTGGGCTCCGTTCCCGTCGACGGCAGCCCCAAGGTGATCCAGGAGCCCCCGAGCGACAGCCCGGCTCGCGGGGACCGCACGGTGCTCCCGGCCGGCGCGACCGAGGAGCGGGCCGTCGGTGTGCGCCGGGGCATGTTCGGCGCGCGCGGCACCGGCGACACCAGCGGGTACGGCGGCCTGGTCGCCCCGATCGTCTACCCCGGCGGCTCCGAGCGTCCCTACGGCGGCTGGTTCGACGAGGTCGCGGACGCGATCGAGGCCCGCCTGGGCGGCGGCGCCGGGCTCGAGAACGCCGTGGAGCGGGTGGTCGTGCACCGCGGCGAGATCACCTTCCACGTGCGCCGCGAGGACCTCCTCGCGGTCGCCACGCTGCTGCGCGACGACGACAAGCTGCGCTTCGAGTTCTGCTCCGGGGTGAGCGGGGTGCACTACCCCGACGACACCGGGCGTGAGCTGCACGCCGTCTACCACCTGCTCTCGATGACCCACAACCGCCGGATCCGCGTCGAGGTCACCGCGCCCGACGCCGATCCGCACATCCCCAGCCTGGTGGCGATCTACCCCACCAACGACTGGCACGAGCGCGAGACGTGGGACATGTTCGGCATCGTCTTCGACGGCCACCCTGCGCTGACCCGCATCCTGATGCCCGACGACTGGCCGGGCCACCCGCAGCGCAAGGACTACCCCCTCGGCGGCATCCCCGTCGAGTACAAGGGCGGGTCCGTCCCGCCGCCCGACGAGCGGAGGTCCTACAACTAATGGTCTCGACAAGCTCGACCAACGAAGAGACGCAGGACCTCTACGCCAGCGGCACCGACACCACCGAGGGTCGCGTGTTCACCGTCAGCGGCCAGGACTGGGACTCCATCGCCCAGGGTCTCGCCGACGACGGCTACGACGAGCGCATCGTGGTCAACATGGGCCCGCAGCACCCGTCGACCCACGGGGTGCTCCGGCTGATCCTCGAGCTCGAGGGCGAGACGGTGACCGAGGCGCGCTGCGGCATCGGCTACCTCCACACCGGCATCGAGAAGAACATGGAGTACCGCACCTGGACGCAGGGCACCACGTTCTGCACCCGGATGGACTACCTCAGTCCCTTCTACAACGAGATGACCTACGTGCTCGGCGTCGAGCGGCTGCTCGACATCGAGGACCAGATCCCCGAGAAGGCCCAGGTCATGCGGGTGCTCCTCATGGAGCTCAACCGCATCTCGTCCCACCTGGTCTGCATCGCCACCGGTGGCATGGAGATAGGCGCGCTCACCGTGATGACCATCGGCTTCCGCGAGCGTGAGCTGGTGCTCGACCTCTTCGAGCTGATCACCGGTCTGCGCATGAACCACGCGTTCATCCGCCCCGGCGGCGTCGCGCAGGACCTGCCGCCCGGCGCGCTCGACGAGATCCGCGACTTCGTCGCCCTCATGCGCAAGCGCCTCCCCGAGTACGCCGCCCTCTGCAACGCCAACCCGATCTTCAAGGCACGCCTCGAGGGTGTCGGCCACCTCGACCTCGCCGGCTGCCTGGCGCTCGGCCTCAGCGGCCCCCCGGTGCGGGCCACCGGCTACGCCTGGGACCTGCGCAAGACCCAGCCCTACTCCGGCTACGAGGACTACGACTTCGACGTCCAGACGTGGGACACCGCCGACGCCTACGGCAGGTTCCGGGTGCGCCTCAACGAGATGCACGAGTCCCTGCGCATCGTCGAGCAGGCCGCCGACCGGCTGGCCAACCTCGAGGGCGCCCCCGTGATGGTCGCGGACAAGAAGATCGCCTGGCCCAGCCAGCTCGCGATCGGCTCCGACGGCATGGGCAACAGCCTCGACCACATCAAGCACATCATGGGTGAGTCGATGGAGGCCCTGATCCACCACTTCAAGCTGGTGACCGAGGGCTTCCGCGTGCCGGCAGGCCAGGCCTACGTGCCGATCGAGTCGCCGCGCGGCGAGCTCGGTGCGCACGTCGTCTCCGACGGTGGCACCCGCCCGTTCCGGGCGCACTTCCGCGACCCGTCGTTCACGAACCTCCAGGCGACCAGCGTGATGAGCGAGGGCGGCATGGTCGCCGACGTCATCGTGGCCATCGCCTCCATCGACCCCGTGATGGGAGGAGTCGACCGGTGACGGACGAGATCAGCCAGGAGACGTACGCCGAGCTGCGCGAGATCGCCGCTCGCTACCCGCAGGCCCGTTCGGGACTGCTGTCGATGCTGCACCTCGTGCAGTCGGAGCACGGCCGGGTGACTCCGTCGGGCATCGAGGCGTGCGCCGAGATCCTCGGCATCAGCACCGCCGACGTCAGCGGGGTCGCGACCTTCTACACGATGTACAAGCGCAAGCCGGTCGGCGAGCACCACGTCGGTGTCTGCACCAACACCCTCTGCGCGGTCATGGGCGGCGACGTCATCTTCGACCGCCTCAAGCAGCACCTCGACGTGGGCAACGACGAGACCACCGCAGACGGCAAGGTCACGCTCGAGCACATCGAGTGCAACGCCGCGTGCGACTACGCCCCGGTGATGACGGTCAACTGGGAGTTCATGGACAACATGACCCCCGAGTCAGCGACGCAGCTCGTCGACGACCTGCGCGAGGGCAAGGAGGTGCGCTCCACCCGGGGCGCGACCATCACCAGCTGGCGCGAGGCCGAGCGGGTGGTCGCCGGCTTCGCCGACGGCCGAGCCGACGAGGGACCGAGCGCCGGACCGGCGTCGCTGGTCGGGCTCGGCATCGCCCGCGAGAACGGCTGGACGGCACCGGAGGTCTCGACAGGCTCGACCACCGATGGGGGAGACAAGTAGATGCACACGTTGACCCCGGTCCTCACCGACAACTGGGACGCCGACCGCTCGTGGACGATCGAGTCCTACGAGGCGCGCGGTGGCTACGGCGCGCTGAAGACGGCGCTGGGCATGTCGCAGGACGACATCATCACCGCGGTCAAGGACTCCGGCCTGCGCGGCCGCGGCGGCGCCGGCTTCCCCACCGGCATGAAGTGGGGCTTCATCCCGCAGGACAACCCCAACCCGAAGTACCTCGTGGTCAACGCCGACGAGTCGGAGCCGGGCACCTGCAAGGACATCCCGCTGATGATGGCCAGCCCGCACACCCTGGTCGAGGGTGTGATCATCAGCTCCTACGCCATCCGCGCCAACACCGCGTTCATCTACGTCCGTGGCGAGGTGCTCCACGTGATCCGCCGGCTCCAGAAGGCGGTCCAGGATGCCTACCTCGCGGGACATCTCGGCAAGAACATCCACGGCTCCGGCTACGACCTCGACCTCGTCGTCCACGCCGGTGCGGGCGCCTACATCTGCGGTGAGGAGACCGCGCTTCTCGACTCGCTCGAGGGCCGTCGCGGTCAACCTCGCCTGCGCCCGCCGTTCCCCGCCGTCGCCGGCCTGTACGCCAGCCCGACGGTGGTCAACAACGTCGAGTCGATCGCGTCGGTCCCGAGCATCATCGCCAACGGCGCCGAGTGGTTCTCCTCGATGGGCACCGAGCGCTCCAAGGGCTACGGCATCTTCTCGCTGTCGGGGCACGTCACCCGTCCCGGCCAGTACGAAGCCCCGCTGGGCATCACGCTGCGGACCCTGATCGACCTGGCGGGCGGCATGCGCGAGGGACACGAGCTGAAGTTCTGGACTCCCGGCGGGTCGTCCACCCCCCTGCTGACCGCCGAACACCTCGACATCCCGCTCGACTTCGAGGGCGTGGGGGCGGCCGGCTCGATGCTCGGCACCCGCGCGATCCAGCTCTTCGACGAGACCACCTGCGTGGTCCGAGCCGTGCTGCGCTGGACGGAGTTCTACAAGCACGAGTCCTGCGGCAAGTGCACACCCTGCCGCGAGGGCACCTGGTGGCTGGTGCAGACGCTGTCCAAGATCGAGCACGGCGGCGGCACGGCCGAGGGCATCGAGGCCGACCTCGACCAGCTGCTCGACCAGTGCGACAACATCCTCGGCCGGGCTTTCTGCGCCCTCGGCGACGGCGCGACCAGCCCGATCTCGTCGTCGATCCAATACTTCCGCGACGAGTTCCTCGAGCACGCCAGCAACGGCGGCTGCCCGTTCGACCACGCCGCGTCCACCCTGTTCGCCCCAGTGGGAGCAGCCTGATGACCACGACTCCGGAGAAGACCGACCTGGTCTCGCTCACGATCGACGGCATCTCGGTGAGCGTGCCCAAGGGCACGCTGGTGATCCGGGCCGCCGAACAGATCGGGATCCAGATCCCGCGCTTCTGCGACCACCCGCTCCTCGCGCCCGTCGGCGCCTGCCGCCAGTGCCTGGTCGAGGTCGCGATGCCCGGCCCCGACGGTTCGCTGCGGCAGATGCAGGGCCCTCCGGGCCGGATGAAGCCGCAGGCCTCCTGCACGCTCGCCGTGTCCGAGGGCATGGAGGTCAAGACCCAGCTGTCCTCCCCGGCCGCCGACAAGGCGCAGGAGGGGATCATGGAGTACCTCCTCATCAACCACCCCCTCGACTGCCCGGTCTGCGACAAGGGCGGCGAATGCCCACTGCAGAACCAGGCGATGTCCAACGGCCGCGGCGAGTCACGCTTCCAGGCCAGCGGGGGAGTGAAGCGCACCTTCCCCAAGCCGATCAACATCTCCGCCCAGGTGCTCCTCGACCGTGAGCGCTGCGTGCTCTGCGCCCGCTGCACCCGCTTCTCCGAGCAGATCGCCGGCGACCCGTTCATCGCGATGATCGAGCGCGGTGCACTGCAGCAGGTCGGCATCTACGAGAAGGAGCCCTTCGAGTCCTACTTCTCCGGCAACACGATCCAGATCTGCCCCGTGGGCGCGCTGACCTCGGCCGACTACCGCTTCCGCTCGCGCCCGTTCGACCTGGTCTCGAGCCCATCGGTGGCCGAGCACGACTCCTGCGGTGCGGCCATCCGCGTCGACCACCGCCGCGGCAAGGTGATGCGCCGCCTGGCCGGCAACGACCCCGAGGTCAACGAGGAGTGGATCACCGACAAGGACCGCTTCGCGTTCACCTATGCCCGCGCGGAGGACCGGCTGGGCTACCCGCAGGTCCGTGACGACGACGGTGAGCTGCGGCCCGCGTCGTGGCCCGAGGCGTTCGCCGTCGCGGCGCGCGGCCTCGCGTCCGCGGGTGCGACCGGTGTGCTCCCCGGCGGTCGGCTGACGGCCGAGGACGCCTACGCCTACGCCAAGTTCGCGCGCGCCGCCCTCGGCACCAACGACGTCGACTTCCGCGCCCGCCCGCACTCCGCCGAGGAGGCCGATTTCCTCGCCTCGACGGTCGCGCTCTCGGGCGAGGTGACCTACGCCGACCTCGAGACGGCCCGCTCGGTCGTGCTCGTCGGGCTCGAGCCCGAGGACGAGGCCGGCACGATCTTCCTGCGGCTGCGCAAGGCCCACCAGGCCCGGCGTACGCCGATCTGGTCGGTCGGCGCGGTGCCCACGCGCGGGCTGGCCAAGCTCGGCGGCACCCTGGTGCCCGCCGTCCCCGGCACCGAGGCGCAGGTCATCGCCGACCTCGCCCACAACAGCGACGTCGCGATCGACGCCGGCGGCGTGATCCTGGTCGGCGAGCGGATGGCTTCCGTGCCCGGCGCGCTCTCGGCCGTGGCCACGCTCGCGAAGACCACTGGAGCCAAGCTGGCCTGGGTGCCCCGTCGCGCGGGAGACCGCGGCGCGGTCGAGGCCGGTTGCCTGCCCAACCTCCTGCCGGGTGGGCGCCCGGTGGCCGACGCCGGCGCCCGTGTCGATGTCGCCACCGCGTGGGGAACGGCCTCGCTCCCCGAGGACGCCGGGCGTGACGCCGACGCGATCGTCGCGGCCGTGGTCGCCGGTGAGCTCGACAGCCTGGTCGTCGGAGGCGTCGACCCCGACGACACCGCTGATCCGGCCGCCTTCCGGGCCGCCCTCGAAGCTGCGTCGTTCGTGGTCTCGCTCGAGCTGCGCGAGACCGACGTGACCCGCGCGGCCGACGTGGTCTTCCCGGTCGCGCCCGTCACCGACAAGTCCGGCACGTTCGTCACGTGGGAAGGTCGTCCCCGTCCCTTCGAGCAGGTGCTCGGCAACCCCGGCTCGCTGCCCGACCTGCGCGTGCTGGCCGGCATCGCCGAGGAGCTGGGGGAGCTCGGCACGGGTCGGGCGCTCGAGTTCCGCACCGTCGACGAGGTCCGCGCCGAGATGGAGGCGCTGGGTCCTTGGGACGGGGGCTCGGCTGAGCTCGACCACCGATACGGCGAAGCGAGCGGTCAGTCGGAACCGCCCTCCGGAGAGGGCTTCGCCCTGGCCACCTGGAAGCAGCTGATCGACCTCGGCTCGATGCAGGACGGCGAGCAGCACCTGCGGGCCACCGCCCGCCCGGCGGTCGCCAAGCTCAGTCCGGCGTCGTACGCCGCCCTCGGGGAGACCGTGACCATCACCGGCGACCGCGGCGAGGTGACGCTGCCCGCCGAGGCCGTCGAGGGCATGCCGGACGGGGTCGTGTGGGTGCCGGCCAACTCGTTCGGCAACGGCGTGCTCGCTGACCTGGCCTCGCCCGGCAGCCGCGTCCAGGTGAGGGAGGCGTCGGCATGATCTCGACACTGCTCGACCACCGGATCGCAAGTGCCGCGGAGGAGACCGGGAGCCTCGCGGCCTTCGGCCAGGACCCGTGGTGGGTGATCCTGCTCAAGACCGTCTTCATCTTCCTGATCCTGGTGTTGCTGACGCTCTTCAACATCTGGGCCGAGCGGCGAGTCGTGGCGCGCATGCAGCACCGCGTCGGGCCCAACGTGCACGGCCCCTTCGGCCTGCTCCAGTCGCTGGCCGACGGCGTCAAGCTGGCGTTGAAGGAAGACATCATCCCCAAGGCCGCCGACAAGGTGGTCTTCCTGATCGCGCCGGTGATCGCGACCGTGCCCGCCTTCGTGACGTTCTCGGTCATCCCCTTCGGACCCGAGGTCAACTTCTTCGGTGTCCGGACCCCACTCCAGCTGACCGACATGCCGGTGGCCGTGCTCTTCGTGATGGCCGTCGCCTCGATCGGCATCTACGGCATCGTGCTCGGCGGCTGGTCGTCCGGGTCGACGTACTCCCTGCTCGGCGGGCTGCGCTCGAGCGCCCAGATGATCTCCTACGAGGTCGCCATGGGCCTCGCGCTCGTCGCGGTGTTCCTCTACGCCGGCTCGATGTCGACCTCGGAGATCGTCGAGGCGCAGGACACCTTGTGGTTCGGGCTGATCCTGGTGCCCTCGTTCGTCATCTACGTGATCGCGATGATCGGCGAGACCAACCGTGCCCCGTTCGACCTCCCCGAGGCCGAGGGCGAGCTCGTCGGCGGATTCCACACCGAGTACTCCAGCCTCAAGTTCGCGCTGTTCTTCCTCGCCGAGTACATCAACATGGCGACGGTCTCGGCGTTGGCCACGACGCTCTTCCTCGGCGGCTGGCACGCGCCCTGGGGCATCGTGCACATCTGGCCCGGCGCCAACGAGGGCTACTGGCCGCTGCTGTGGTTCTTCGGCAAGGTCCTCTTCTTCATCTTCATCTTCATCTGGCTGCGCGGCTCGCTGCCCCGGCTGCGCTACGACCAGTTCATGCACTTCGGCTGGAAGCGGCTCATCCCGATCTCGCTCGTGTGGATCATCGCGGTCGCGACCATCCGCAGCATCACCACCGAGGGCACCGTCGACCGTCGCTACCTGCTCATCGGCATCGGCGTCCTCGCCGCGATCTTCCTGGTCCTCTTCTTCATCGGGGAGCCCAAGGAGGACGACACCGAGGGTGACCGCGAGCCTGTCGAGCACGACGCGTACGCCGGGGGCTTCCCGGTCCCGCCGATGCCGGCCGGAGGCGCCGTCCGTGGCGCCGCCGCGCCGCTCACGTTCGGCTCCGGGTCCCGCCTGAGCACGACCACCAGCACGACCACTAGCCCGACCACCAGCACCGCCTCGACCGCAGGAGAGGAGTCCTGATGGCCGACGAGCAGAAGGGCCAGTCGAACCAGTCAGAGGGCAAGGGCCTGCGCGAGCAGTTCTGGGACCCCATCGCCGGGTTCGGCGTCACCTTCCGGACGATGTTCAAGAAGGTCGTCACCGAGCAGTACCCCTTCGAGAAGATGCCGACGGCGCCGCGCTTCCACGGCCGGCACCAGCTCAACCGCTGGCCCGACGGCCTCGAGAAGTGCATCGGCTGCGAGCTGTGCGCCTGGGCCTGCCCGGCCGACGCGATCTACGTCGAAGGCGCGAGCAACACCGACGGCCCCGACGGGGAGCGCTTCTCCCCGGGCGAGCGCTACGGCCGCGTCTACCAGATCAACTACCTGCGCTGCATCCTGTGCGGGCTGTGCATCGAGGCCTGCCCGACGCGGGCGCTCACGATGACGAACGAGTACGAGCTGGCCGACAACAACCGCGCCGACCTGATCTACGAGAAGTCCGACCTGCTGGCCCCGTTGCTGCCCGGCATGGAGCAGCCGCCCCACCCGATGTTGCTGGGCGACGACGAGGGCGCCTACTACCGCGGCGACTACATGGACGTCTCGTCGCACCTGCTCGAGCCCGAGGCCCACGAGGGGAGTGGCCACTGATGGCGTTCTGGATCCTGGCGCCGATCATGGTCGCCGCCGCCCTCGGCATCCTCTTCGTCCGCAAGGCCGTGCACGCTGCGTTGCTGCTGGCCGTCGTGATGATCAGCCTGGCCGTTCTCTACGCCGTCCTCGACGCGCCCTTCTTGTTCGCGGTCCAGATCATCGTCTACACCGGCGCGATCTTGATGCTGTTCCTCTTCGTGCTGATGCTGGTCGGTGTCGACGCGTCCGACTCCGTGGTCGAGACCATCCGCGGCCAGCGCGCGATGGCGATCGTCGCCGGCCTGCTCCTCGGTGGTGTCCTCGTGACGGCACTCGGTCAGATCACCCTCGGCGCGGTCGTCGGTCTCGACGACGCCAACGCGGGCGGCAACGTCCAGGCGCTGGCCAACATCCTCTTCTCCAAGTACGTCTTCGCCTTCGAGACCACCTCGGCCCTGCTCATCACGGCCGCGCTGGGCGCGATGGTGCTGGCCCACCGCGAGCGCTCCACGCCCAAGGCCGGCCAGGCCGAGCTGGCCGCGCAGCGGATGCGTGACTACGCGACCTCGGGCAAGCACCCCGGCCCGCTGCCCTCACCAGGTGTCTTCGCCCGGCACAACGCCGTCGACACCGCGGCGTTGCTGCCCGACGGCACGGCTGCGGAGTCGTCGGTCTCGCGGGTCCTGGCGGCCCGCGGCACGGTCCGCTCGGCCCCGGCGCTCGCCGACGACGTCGAGGTGGTCCAGCGCCAGCTCGGTATCTCGGCAGGCTCGGTCACCGGAGCAGCCGACACTCCCGAGGGCGGCGGGAAGCGCGGCACGACCGCTCACAGTGAGGAGGAGGGGTCGTGAACGAATACATCGTCCTGTCCGCGATCCTCTTCACGATCGGCTGCATCGGGGTGCTGACCCGGCGCAACGCCATCGTGGTCTTCATGTGCGTCGAGCTGATGCTGAACGCCTGCAACCTGGCGCTGGTGACTTTCGCCAAGCAGCACGGCAACCTCGACGGGCAGGTGGCGGCCTTCTTCGTGATGGTGGTCGCCGCCGCCGAGGTCGTGGTCGGCCTGGCGATCATCATGACCATCTTCCGGACCCGGCGCTCGGCCTCGGTCGACGACGCGAGCCTGCTGAAGTACTGAGGTAACCCAGATGTCCTCCCTGACAACGACGCTCCTCACGGCCGCCGCCGAGGAGGGCCACCACATCCCGGTGGTCGACCCCGGCGCGGCCGACGGTGTCTTCTCGCTGCTGTGGCTGGTGATCGCGCTGCCGCTGGCCGGTGCGGCGATCCTGCTCGTCGGCGGCCCCCTGATCGGCAAGAGCTCGGAGAAGTGGGGCCACCTCCTGGCTACCGCGCTCCCGATCGGCTCCTTCGTCATCAGCCTGGTGATGTTCTTCGGCCTGCTCGGCCGGGGCGACGAGGAGCGCCAGGTCGGCCAGCACCTCTTCACGTGGTTCGAGACCGGACAGTTCTCGGTCAGCTTCGACCTGCTCTACGACCCGTTGTCCGCGCTGTTCCTGCTGCTGATCACGGGTGTCGGGTCGCTGATCCACGTCTACTCCATCGGCTACATGGAGCACGACCCGCGGCGGCGCCGGTTCTTCGGCTACCTCAACCTCTTCCTCGCCGCCATGCTGATGCTGGTGCTCTCGGCCAACTACGTCGGTCTGTTCCTCGGTTGGGAGGGCGTCGGCCTGGCGTCGTACCTGCTGATCGGCTTCTGGCAGCACAAGCACTCCGCGGCGGCCGCGGCCAAGAAGGCCTTCGTCATCAACCGGGTCGGGGACGTCGGCCTGAGCCTGGCGATCGCGCTGCTCTTCGTCACTTTCGGCACCACGTCGTTCGAGCAGATCTCGGCGGTCTCGGGCGAGGCGAGCGAGAACACCCTCACCGCCGTCGGTCTGCTGCTCCTGCTGGGCGCCTGCGGCAAGTCTGCCCAGGTGCCGCTGCAGTCCTGGCTGCTCGACGCGATGGAGGGCCCGACCCCGGTGTCGGCGCTGATCCACGCGGCGACGATGGTGACCGCTGGCGTCTACCTCGTCGTCCGGTCCAACTTCATCTTCGAGCTCGCGCCGAACGCCCAGACAGTCGTGGTCATCGTCGCCGTGGTGACGCTCCTGTGGGGTGCGATCATCGGGTGCGCGAAGGACGACATCAAGAAGGCCCTTGCCGGTTCGACGATGAGCCAGATCGGCTACATGATGCTGGCGGCCGGCCTCGGTGTGTACGGCTACGCCTTCGCGATCTTCCACCTGCTCACGCACGGCTTCTTCAAGGCCAACATGTTCCTCGGCGCCGGCTCGGTCATGCACGCCATGGACGACGACGTCGACATGCGCCACTACGGCGCCCTGCAGAAGATGGTGCCGGTCACCTTCCTGACCTTCGCGATGGGCTACCTCGCCATCATCGGCTTCCCGGGCTTCTCCGGCTTCTGGTCCAAGGACAAGATCATCGAGACCGCGCTGGCCGAGAACTGGCTGGTCGGGCTCTGTGCCCTGCTCGGTGCCGGTATCACCGGCTTCTACATGACCCGGCTGATGCTGATGACCTTCTTCACCCAGAAGCGGTGGGCCGACGACGTGCACCCGCACGAGTCGCCCAAGGTGATGACGGTCCCCCTGATCGTGCTGGCCGCGCTCTCGGTGCTCGGCGGCGTGCTGCTGCTCGGTGACTGGATCGTCGAGTTCCTGGCGCCGGTCGTCGGGACGGCGCCGCACCACGAGCCGCCGCTGCCCGCGATCGTGATCACGCTGCTGGCCGTCCTCGTCGTAGCCGTGGGCGTCGCCACCGCCTGGTTCCTGGTCGGCAAGCAGGAGGTGCCCCGCGAGGCGCCGCAGGACGTCTCCTTCGCGACCAGGGCGGCGCGCGCGGACCTCTACGGCGACGCGATCAACGAAGGTCTCGTGGTCGGGCCCGGCCGCTCGGTGGTGAGCGGTCTGACGACCGCCGACCGGCACGGCGTCGACGGCGGCATCGAGGGCGGCGCGTTCGTCGTCGCGGGCCTGTCGTCCCGTCTCCGGCTGATCCAGAACGGCTTCGTCCGCTCCTATGCCTTGTCCGTGCTCGTCGGCGCCCTGCTGGTCGTCCTGGCCCTGGTGGCGGTGAACTTCGCATGAGCGACATGCCCTGGCTCTCGATCCTGATCGCCCTGCCGCTGGTGGGTGCGCTCGTGGTCTTCTACCTCCCGCGTGCCGCAGAGGCGCTCGACGGTGACGACGTCACGACCGCGATGGAGGTGCAGCGTCGCGGCGAGCTCGCCAAGCAGGTCGGCCTCGCCTTCTCCGGTCTCACGCTGCTCGTGGCGGTGCTGGCGGCGACGCAGTACTACGTCGGCCCGGACTTCTCCGGCATGCAGCTGACCGAGGAGCACGACTGGATCGCGCCCCTCGGAGTCCACTACGCACTGGGCGTCGACGGCCTCGGCCTGCTGATGGTGCTGCTCACCGCCGTGCTGGTCCCGGTCGTGCTCGTCGCCTCGTGGCGCGACACCGACACGCCTGCTCCGCTGGCCGACGGCTCGACCCCGGCCGTCGCCGGGGCCTCGTCCAGCACCCACGCGTTCGTCGCGTGGACGCTGGCGCTCGAGTCGCTCTCGCTGGCCGTCTTCACCGCCACCGACGTGTTCCTCTTCTACGTCGTCTTCGAGGCGACCCTGATCCCCGCCTACTTCCTGATCGGCGGCTTCGGTCGCGCGGGCCGGGCCAGGGCCGCGGTGAAGTTCCTCATCTACCAGCTCGCCGGTGGGCTGGTCATGCTCGCCTCGGTGATCGGCCTCTACGTCGTGTCCGCCCGCGAGGGCACGCCGTCGTACCTCCTCTCGGACCTGGCGGCGCTCGACATCGACCCGACCACCGAGAAGTGGCTCTTCGTCGGCTTCTTCATCGCCTTCGCGATCAAGGCGCCGATGTTCCCCGTGCACACCTGGCTGGCCGACACGACCGAGAAGGCGACGCCGCCGACCTCGGTGCTGCTGGTCTGCGTGCTCGACAAGATCGGCACCTTCGGGATGCTGCGCTTCTGCCTCGGCCTCTTCCCGGGCGCCTCGGAGTGGGCGACCCCGGTCGTGGTGGTGCTGGCCCTGATCTCCATCGTCTACGGCGCGCTGGTCGCGATCGGTCAGGACGACGTGCTGCGCCTGATCGGCCTGACCTCGCTGTCGCACTTCGGCTTCATCGTCCTCGGCATCTTCGTGTTCAACAGCAACGGCAGCAGCGGCGCGATCCTCTACATGGTCAACCACGGCATCTCCACCGCTGCGCTGTTCCTCATCGCGGGCTACCTCATCCGCCGAACAGGCACGCCGCTGATCAGCCGGATGGGCGGCCAGGAGAAGGTCACGCCGGTCCTCGCCGGCACGTTCCTCGTCGCGGGCCTGGCCGCCTGCGGGCTGCCCGGGCTGGCGCCGTTCGTCTCCGAGATGCTGGTGATCGTGAGCGCCTTCGACCACGCCTGGTGGGCGGGTGCGGTGGCCGTCACCGCCATCGTGCTCGCGGCGATCTACATCCTCTGGATGTACCAACGCACGATGACCGGACCCGAGGCCGTCCCCCAGGTCGCCGGCACCGCCGACCTCGACCGTCGTGAGCTCGGTGCGGTCGTCCCCCTGCTGGTCGGCCTGCTCCTGTTCGGCTTCTACCCCATGCCGCTGCTCGACGTGATCAACCCCTACGTCGACGGTGCTCTGACGCACGTGGGCGTCAACGACGAGTCCCCGACGGTGAGCACCGGATCGGGCGACACCGCGGCCGAAGGAGGCCACGAGTGAACGAGTTCGTCAAGCCCACACTGGAGTACGGCCACCTGTGGCCGCTCATCCTCGTGTTCGGCGTCGCCTGCCTCGGCGTGCTGGTCGAGGCGTTCGCGCCGCGTCCGCCGCGCTACCTGATCCAGACGGTCCTGGCGGTGTCCGGTCTCGTCGCTGCGCTGGTCGGCACGATCGTGGTCGGCACCGACCTCGAGACGCTCAAGGACGGCGACACCGTCGTCGCGCGCGGCATCGTCGGCTCGATGGGCACCATCGCGATCGACGGGCCCACGGTCTACCTCTGGGGACTCACGCTCGTCTTCGCCATCCTGGGCGTGCTGCTCTTCGCCGAGCGCCGCCTCGAGGGCGGGGTCACCGCGTTCGCCGGCCAGGCCGCGGCCCTGCCCGGCACCGAGGCCGAGCGCCAGGCCTCGACCCGTGGGTGGGAGCACACCGAGGTCTACCCGCTGATGCTCTTCGCCGTCGGCGGGATGATGCTCTTCCCGGCGGCCAACGACCTGCTGACGATGTTCGTCGCGCTCGAGGTGCTGTCGCTGCCGCTCTACCTCCTGTGCGGCCTGGCGCGACGGCGCCGGCTGCTCAGCCAGGAGGCGGCGCTCAAGTACTTCCTGCTGGGTGCGTTCTCGTCCGGCTTCTTCCTCTACGGCGTCGCGCTGGTCTACGGCTTCGCCGGGTCGATGGACTTCGCCGCCATCAACGAGGCGGTCCGCAACGACGTCGGCAACCAGGCGCTGCTGCTCACGGGCATGGGCCTGCTGGCGGTGGGCCTGCTCTTCAAGGTCGGCGCGGCGCCCTTCCAGGCATGGACGCCCGACGTCTACCAAGGTGCCCCGACCCCGGTCACCGCCTTCATGGCGGCCGGTACCAAGGTGGCTGCGTTCGGCGCCCTGCTGCGGCTCTTCTACGTCGCGTTCGGGTCCGACCGCTGGACCTGGCAGCCGATGCTCTGGGTCATCGCGATCCTGACGATGGTCGTCGGCGCGGTGCTCGCGCTCACCCAGACCGACGTCAAGCGGCTGCTCGCCTACTCCTCGGTGGCCCACACCGGCTTCCTGCTCACCGGCGTGCTCGGCCTGCAGGCACGTGGCGACCTCGCGATCGGCCAGGTGACGTCGCTGCAGGCGGTGCTGTTCTACCTGGCGACGTACGGCTTCGCGACCCTCGGCGCCTTCGCGGTGGTCACGCTCGTGCGCGACTCCGGAGGCGAGTCCACCGCGCTGAGCCGGTGGGCGGGACTGGGCAAGGAGTCCCCGATGGTGGCCGGCGTGTTCGCGTTCTTCCTGCTCGCCATGGCCGGGATCCCGCTGACCTCGGGCTTCGTCGGCAAGTGGGCGGTCTTCGCGGTGGCCCTCTCGGCCGGCGCGTGGCCCGTCGTCATCGTGGCGATCCTGTCGAGCATCGTGGCCGCGTTCTTCTACGTCCGCGTGATCCTGCTCATGTACTTCGCCGAACCTGACGGACCCGCCCCCTCGGTCACCACGCCCTCCGTGCTCACCGCCACCACGGTGGCCCTGTGCACGGCGGCGACGCTGGTGCTCGGGGTGCTGCCCGGCCCGTTGCTCGATCTCGCGGCCCATGCGGGAGAATTCATCAGGTGAGCATCAGCCCGTCCGCGTCGGCGCCGCCGCCTTCGTCGGCCCCGGGGTTGGCCCCGGGGTTGGCCCCGGGGTTGGCATCGTCGCTGCTGGCGCTGCCGGTCGGGGACGACGCGCTCGCCGAGCGGCTGCGCGACCGGATGGCGTTCGTCGAGGCAGAGCTGGCCCGCCACGTGCGCGGCCGGACGGCGTACGTCACCGAGGCCGCCACCCATCTGCTCGCGGCGGGGGGCAAGCGGTTCCGGCCGCTGCTGGTGCTGCTGGCCGCCGAGACCGGCGAGCACCCCGAGGTGCAGGCCGTGGTCGACGCGGCCTGCGTCGTCGAGCTCACCCACATCGGCTCGCTCTACCACGACGACGTGATGGACGAGGCGGTCCTGCGTCGGGGGGCGGACTCCGCCAATGCCCGCTGGGACAACCACGTCGCGATCCTGACCGGCGACTTCCTGTTCGCGAAGTCCTCCGAGCTGACCGCCGGTCTCGGTCCGGATGCGGTGCGCATCCAGGCCGAGACCTTCGCGCGGCTCGTCGAGGGCCAGATCCTCGAGACTGTCGTGCCTGGCCCCGGTGAGGACCGGCTCGCCCACTACCTCGACGTCGTCGCGGGGAAGACCGGCTCGCTGATCGCGACGTCCGCCCGCTACGGCGCGCTCTTCGGCGGGGCCTCCCCGGAGGTCGTCGACGCGCTGACGTCGTACGCCGAGATCGTCGGCACCGCCTTCCAGCTCTCCGACGACATCCTCGACATCGACGCCGACTCCGACGAGTCGGGCAAGACCCCGGGCACCGATCTGCGCGAGGGTGTCCCGACCCTGCCGGTGCTGATGGCCAGGGACCTGGCGCAGGGCTCGACCACCGACGGCGACGCGCGCCTGCTCGAGCTGCTCGACGGCGACCTCACCGACGACGACCGGCACACCGAAGCGCTGACGCTGCTGCGGGCGCACCCCGCCCTGGACGAGGCGAAGGCCTACGTGATCGCCCGCGCTGCCGAGGCCAAGGCCCGCCTGGCGGTGCTGCCGCCCGGTCCCGTCCGCGACGCCCTCGAGGCGTTCGCCGACATCGTCGCCACCCGCTCCAGCTGAGCCGACTCGGCGTGAAGTCGAGCTCAGCAGTGCCGACTCGGGTCTCAGAGGGCTGTGGCCTCGGCGGCCAGGTCCAGCTGTCTTCGGCGGTGGCCGAGGGCCTCGACCGTGAACATGGCGAGGGCGACCCAAACCAGGCCGAAGCCGATCCAACGGCCGGTCGGCATCGCCTCGTGGAACCACAGGACGCCGAGCGCGAACTGGAGCACCGGGGTCATGTACTGCAGCAGTCCCAGCGTGACCATCTGGATCCGCACGGCGGCGGCGCTGAAGCAGAGCAGGGGTCCGGCGGTCACGATGCCCGTGGTCATCAGCAGCAGGGTGTGGTGCGGCCCCTCGGCGGTGAAGGTGCCCCGGCTCTGCCATTCCAGCACGAGCAGGAAGCCCGCGGCGACCGGCGCGAGCACCGCCGTCTCGAACGTTAGCGACTCGATCGCCTCGACGCCGGCGATCTTCTTGGTCAGTCCATAGCTCCCGAACGTGAGGGCCAGGACGAGGGCGACCCACGGAGGGTGGCCGTAGTCGATCGTCAGCACGACCACTGCCAGCGTGGCGACGAGCACGGCGAGCCACTGGAGCCGGCGCAGTCGTTCGCCCAGCACGACGATGCCCATGAGCACGGTGACGAGGGGGTTGATGAAGTAGCCGAGGGCGGCCTCGACGACGCGGCCGTTGTTGACCGCCCAGATGTAGACGGCCCAGTTGGTGGCCACCAGGAGGGCGGCGATGGTCAGCAACGTCCGCGCGCGAGGGTCGCGCACCACCTCGCGCAGCTGTCGGGTACGCTGCACCAACACCACCAGCAGGCCCATGGTCAGGCACGACCAGAACACGCGGTGACCGAGGATCTCGACGGCGCCCGCAGGCTTCATCAGCGGGAAGTAGAGCGGGAAGAGACCCCACATCACGTATGCCGCGACACCGAAGGCCAGCCCGCGTCGGGGATCTGGTGACTCCGGCACCGTGCCAGCGTACGAGGCTTGCCATACTGACCCGGTGCCAGCCCGCCTGCTGATGATCGGCGTCGTCGTCGCCGTCCTCCTCGCGCTGGCAGGGCCGGCCGCCGGTGCGTCGGACCGGCTCGAGCTGAGCATCCTGGTGACGCCCAAGGAGCCGCACCCGGACGTGTTCGTCCTCAAGGGCCAGGTGCTCGCGGCCGATGGTCAACCGAGTCGGTCAGGGGCGTACGCCAGGAGCAGGGCGATCCTGCAGCGGCGCAACTGCGGCAGCTGCAAGTGGTTCGCCTTCGAGCGCTTCGAGACCGATCGTGACAGCCGTTTCAAGCTGCACGTGCCCGACCTCGCGCCAGACGAGAAGAAGGTCTGCTACCGCGTCAAGGTGCCGCGTTCGACCGAGGTCGAGCGGGCGCTCTCCGAGCGCCACTGCGTCGCCCCCATCCAACCGACCGGGGGCTGAGCAGCCGGCGGTCGGCGGTCGCCTCGGCCGGAGGCGTCAGACGACGGTCCAGGTGTCGCCGCCGTTGATGAGCGCGTGGAGACGGTCCTCGGTCTCGCCGGGCGCCTTCTGGCCGGCTGCGGTCACTTGGTCACGGGCCTGGTCGTCGTACGTCGCCCGCTCGACCTGGCGGAAGATGCCGATCGGGGCGGTGTTGAGGTAGCCAGGGTCGGTGAGCCGCGAGATCGCGAACGCGAGCGTGGGGTCGGGGTTGTGGGCGTCGTGCACGAGGATCGCGTCCAGTCCGACCTCGGCGACCTCGGCGACCTTGACCCCGCCCGTGGCGCTGTCGCGGATGAGTCCCTTCGACCCGGCGCCCGAGGCGTCGGGGGCGCCGAAGGTGATGGGCTGCCCGTGCACGAGCGGGATGATCGCGTCGGCCTTGGTGTCGGGGGACTTGATGGCGTCGAAGGCGCCGTCGTTGAAGATCGGGCAGTTCTGGTAGATCTCGACGAACGACGTGCCGCGGTGGGCGGCCGCGGCCGAGAGCACGGCGGTGAGGTGCTTGCGGTCGGAGTCGATGGTCCGCGCCACGAATGACGCCTCGGCGCCGAGCGCGAGGCTGACGGGGTTGAAGGGGTGGTCGACCGAGCCCATCGGCGTGGACTTGGTGACCTTGCCGGGCTCGGAGGTGGGGGAGTACTGGCCCTTGGTGAGACCGTAGATGCGATTGTTGAAGAGCAGGATCGTCATGTTGACGTTGCGTCGTAGCGCGTGGATGAGGTGGTTGCCGCCGATCGAGAGGGCGTCGCCGTCACCGGTGACCACCCAGACGGAGAGGTCGGCCCGCGCGGTGGCGAGTCCGGTGGCGATCGCGGGTGCGCGGCCGTGGATCGAGTGCATCCCGTAGGTGTCGAGGTAGTAGGGGAAGCGCGAAGAGCAGCCGATCCCGGAGATGAAGACGATGTTCTCCCGGCGCAGGCCCAGGTCGGGGAGGAACCCCTGCACGGCCTTGAGGACGGCGTAGTCGCCGCAGCCGGGGCACCAGCGCACCTCTTGGTCTGACGTGAACTCCTTGGCGGTCTGGACGACACTGTCCTCGACCCTGGGCACGGACTCGATCCCGGACCGGAGACCGGGCAGTCCCAGCGGGGCCGGTTGGGCCTGGTGGGTGGGGTGCGCTGGGTGAGTCGTCACTCTGCTTCCCTCCGTCGGGACGGGCCCGCTGTGGCGTGGGAGACGGCCTCCCCGTGGATGCCGAGGTCGACCTCGATGCCCTCGGCCTGCGAGACCAGCTCGCCGATCGCGCGGGCGAGCTCGGCGGCCTTGAGCGGCAGGCCCCTGACGTGGTTGTAGCCGATGGCGTCGACGAGGTACTCCGCGCGCAGGAGCAAGGAGAGCTGACCGAGGTTCATCTCGGGGACCAGCACCTTGTCGTAGCGCGCCAGGATCTCGCCGAGGTCGGCGGGGAACGGGTTGAGGTGGCGCAGGTGGGCCTGCGCGACCTCGTAGCCGGCCTTGCGCACGCGACGTACGGCGGCGCCGATCGGTCCGTACGTCGACCCCCAGCCCAACACCAGGACCTTGGCGTCACCGGAAGGGTCGTCGACCTCGGTCGGCGGGATGGAGTCGGCGATCCGGTCGACCTTGGCCTGGCGGGTGCGCACCATGAAGTCGTGGTTGGCGGGGTCGTAGGAGATGTTGCCGTGCCCGTCGCCCTTCTCGAGCCCGCCGATGCGGTGCTCGAGACCGGGCGTGCCTGGGATGGCCCACGGCCGCGCGAGGGTGGCCTCGTCGCGGAGGTAGGGCCAGAACTCCTCCTTGGCTGTGTTGTCGTCGTCGCCCTGCCCCCTGACCACATGGTTGGGCTGGGTGGCGAAGGCCGGGTCGATCGCCGGCAGCTCGTGCAGGTCGGGGATCCGCCAGGGCTCGGAGCCGTTGGCGAGGTAGCCATCGGAGAGCAGCAGCACCGGTGTGCGGTAGGTGATCGCGATCCGTGCGGCCTCGAGGGCGGCGTCGAAGCAGTCGCCGGGCGAGCGCGGCGCGACGATCGGGACGGGCGCTTCGCCGTTGCGCCCGAACATCGCCTGCAGAAGGTCGGCCTGCTCGGTCTTGGTCGGCAGCCCGGTGGACGGGCCGCCGCGCTGGACGTCGATGACCAGCAACGGCAGCTCGGTCATCACGGCGAGCCCGATCGTCTCGGACTTCAGCGAGATGCCGGGGCCGGAGGTCGTGGTGACCCCGAGCGACCCGGCGAACGCCGCGCCGAGCGCGGCGCCGATCCCGGAGATCTCGTCCTCGGCCTGGAAGGTCGTCACGCCGAACGCCTTGTGCTTCGACAGCTCGTGGAGGATGTCCGAGGCCGGTGTGATCGGGTAGGAGCCCAGGAACACCGGCAGCCCGGACCGGACGCCGGCCGCGACCACGCCGTAGGACAGCGCGAGGTTGCCGGTGATGTTGCGGTACGTCCCGGGCGGCATCGGCGCCGGCTTGACCTCGTAGCGGACCACGAACGTCTCGGTGGTCTCACCGAAGTTCCACCCCGCCTTGAACGCGGTGATGTTGGCGTCCCTGATGTCGGGGACCTTCGCGAAGCGCTGGGTGAGGAACGACACCGTCGTCTCGGTGGGTCGCCCGTACATCCACGAGAGCAGGCCGAGGGCGAACATGTTCTTCGCCCGCGCCGCGTCCTTGCGCGACAGGCCGAACTCCTTGACCGCGGCGATGGTCATGCCCGTCAGGTCGACGGGGTGCACCTGGTACTCGCCGAGGGAGCCGTCCTCGAGAGGGTTCGCGGTGTAGCCGGCCTTGGTGAGGTTGCGCGCGGAGAAGTCGTGGGTGTCCACGATGATCGACGCTCCGCGGTGCAGGTCGCCGATGTTGGCCAGCAGCGCCGCAGGGTTCATGGCCACCAGCACGTCGGGGGTGTCGCCCGCGGTGAGGATGTCGTGATCGGCGAAGTGCACCTGGAACGACGACACCCCTGGCAGCGTCCCCTGAGGAGCGCGGATCTCGGCCGGGAAGTTGGGCAGCGTCACCAGGTCGTTGCCGAAGGCCGCGGACTCGTGGGTGAACCGGTCACCCGTCAGCTGCATCCCGTCACCGGAGTCACCGGCGAATCGGATGATGACGCGGTCGAGCTGCTGCACCTGCTTGCTCAACGAGTGGACCTGCTTCTTCCTTCGACGGCGTCTGGCGTGTGGGCGCCTCGCGTGCGGCGTGTCGCCGCAGGTGGCATGGCCTCCCACATTAGTCCGCCGGTCTGCCGCGTCCCAGCCGTCTCGCCGACGTGGACACACACGGCGGCTCGGGGACGCTCGGGGAGCGGCAGGTGTGAGCAGAGACACGCGGGTCCTGTACGTGGATGAATTCGCATCTTTCTGATTAAGTCGCCTAGACTGCGCGACATAGCCAGTTATCACCCCTTCTCGGGCGGGGTCGAGACACGTAAGGATCGACATGAGACTCAACGCCACGCGCCGGCTCGGTGCCCGCGGACGTACTACTGCCCTCGTGGCCGCCGCCATGAGCGGCCTCCTGGCGCTGTCAGCCTGCTCCACGGCAGACGGCGACACGGGCGAGGACGGGGGCGAGACCGTCAGCCTGAACGCCTTCTCCGTCATGGAGGCCGCCAACGAGCCCGTCTTCGCCGACTTCGAGGGCACTGACGCGGGCGAGGGCGTCACCTTCGAGACGTCGTACGGCGCCTCGGGCGACCAGAGCCGGGCCGTCGTGGCCGGCGCGGACGCCGACGTCGTGCACTACTCCCTCGAGACCGACGTGACCCGTCTGGTGGGCGAGGGCCTCGTCGCGGAGGACTGGAAGGACAACGAGACCAAGGGCATCGCGACCTCGTCGGTGGTCGTTTTCGTGGTCCGGCCCGGCAACCCCAAGGGCATCGAGACCTGGGACGACCTGATCGAGCCCGGTGTCGAGATCATCACGCCGAACCCCGGCTCGTCCGGCTCGGCGCGGTGGAACATCCTCGCCGGCTGGGCGCACGTCACCGGCAACAACGGGAGCGAGGACGAGGCGAAGGAGTTCATCACCTCCCTCCTCGACAACACGATCGCGCTCCCGGGCAGCGGCCGCGAGGCCACGACCGCGTTCACCGACGGGAGCGGCGACGTGCTCCTCTCCTACGAGAACGAGGCCATCCTGGCCAAGCAGAGCGGCGCCGACGTCGACTACGTCCTCCCGCCCGACACGCTGCTGATCGAGAACCCGGCTGCGGTGACCGTCGACGCGAGCGACGCCGGCAAGGCGTTCCTGGAGTTCATGACCGGTCCCGAGGCCCAGGCCGACTACGCGCAATCCGGCTTCCGCCCGGTCGTCGACGGTGTCGACATCGGCGAGGTCGAAGGTGCCAACGACCCGGCCGACCCGTTCCCCGCGCCCGAGAAGCTGTGGACGATCGACGGCGACTTCAACGGGTGGGGCGAAGCGGCCGACCTCTACTTCGGTGACGGTGAAGAGGGCAATCCCCTCGGCATCATCACCGAGATCCAGCAGGACACCGGCAAGGTCGGCGAGGAGTAGAGCCCATGACGCCATCGTCTGGTGGAGCCCTCCTTGAAGGGCCGACCGGGCTCGATGGGCAGGCCGGACCGGTGCCCCAAGAGGGGCGCCGGTCCCGGCGCGTTCGTCGGTCCGCACCACGCAACACCCTGACCCGCGGCTCGGGTCTTGGCCTCGGCATCGCGATGACCTGGTTCAGCCTGCTGGTCCTGATCCCCCTGGCCGCCGTCGTCGCGGCGGCCGCCGAGGGCGGCTGGGACCGCTACTTCTCGGTGCTGAGCAACCCGCAGACCTGGGCCGCGGTGAGCCTCACCGTGACCCAGTCCCTGCTCGTGACCGCCGTCAACATCGTGATGGGCACCGTGATCGCGTGGGTCCTGGTCCGCGACCGCTTCCCGGGCAGGTCCATCCTCAACCTGGTGATCGACGTGCCGTTCGCGCTGCCGACGATCGTCGCGGGCCTGGTCCTGCTCTCGCTGTACGGCCCCAACAGCCCGCTCGGGGTGCACTGGGCTTTCACGAGGTACGCCGTGTTCCTCGCGCTGGCCTTCGTCACGCTGCCGTTCGTCGTGCGCACGGTCCAGCCGGTGCTCGAGGAGCTGGAGGCCGACGTCGAGGAAGCCGCCGCCTCCCTGGGCGCGACCCGGCTGACCATCTTCCGACGCATCCTGCTGCCCAGCCTCGCCCCCGCCATCGCCGCGGGCGCGGCGCTGTCGTTCGCCCGGGCGATCTCGGAGTACGGGTCGCTGGTGCTCCTTTCCGGCAACCGGCCGTTCGAGACCGAGGTGGTCTCGGTGCGGGTGCTGAGCTTCATCGAGAACGGCAACACCGCCTCGGCGGCGGCGCTGGCCTCCGTGATGCTGTTCGTGGCGCTCGTCGTGATCGTCGCGCTCGACCTCGTCCAGAGGGGGGTGGCCCGCCGTGGTTGAGGTCTCGACCCCCCTCCGGTGGACCCTGCGCCTTCTGGCGCTGGGCTACGTGTTCCTGCTCGTCGCCTGGCCGGTGTCGCTCGTCGTGAAGCACACCTTCTCCAACGGGCTCGGCATCCTCAGCGACGCCCTCACCGACTCCCAGGTCGTCGGCGCCCTCCAGCTGACGCTGATGGTCGCCGGCTGGGCCGTCGTCATCAACACGATCTTCGGCGTCGGCATCTCGCTGCTGCTGGTGCGCTACGAGTTCCCCGGCAAGCGGGTGCTCTCGGCGCTGATCGACGTGCCGCTGTCGGTCTCGCCCGTTGTGGTGGGTCTGGCGCTGCTGCTGGTCTACAACGGCCGCGACGGCTGGTTCGGACCAGCGATCGAGGAGACCGGACGGCGGATCATCTTCGACTCGCCCGGCATGATCATGGCGACCTGCTTCGTGGCGCTGCCGCTGGTCATCCGTGAGGTCGTGCCGGTCCTGCACGAGATCGGCGACGACCAGGAGCAGGCTGCCCGCAGCCTCGGCGCCGGACCGCCCCAGACCTTCTGGCGGATCACCCTGCCGAGCATCAAGTGGGCGGTCGTCTACGGCGTCGTTCTCTCCCTAGCCCGGTCCCTCGGCGAGTTCGGGGCCGTCAAGATCGTCTCGGGCAACATCACCGGCCGCACCCAGACAGCGACGCTCGTCGTCGAGGCGAAGTACCAGAACTTCCAGCAGGACACGGCGTACGCCACGTCCTTCCTGCTGATCTTCGTCAGCATCGCCTGTCTGATCGTCGTCGCCTTCCTGCGTCCCAAGCAGCAAGCCGACTGAGCTGCCCCAACGATCCGGGACGCGTCCAGACAGCACGCAGGACCGATCCCCACACCCAGGAACACAAACTTCCCAAGGAGCACCACCCATGAGCATCGACGTGAACGGGCTGACCAAGAGGTTCGGGGACTTCGTCGCCCTCGACGACGTGTCCGTGTCCCTCCCGACCGGCCAGCTGACCGCCCTGCTGGGTCCCTCCGGCGGCGGCAAGTCCACCCTGCTGCGGATCATCGCGGGACTCGACAAGGCCGACAGCGGCACGGTGAGCATCGAGGGAACCGAAGCCACCAAGCTGCCTCCCCAGAAGCGCAACGTCGGCTTCGTCTTCCAGCACTACGCGGTCTTCAAGCACATGAGCGTCGCGAAGAACGTCGCCTTCGGCCTCGAGATCCGCAAGAAGCCGAAGCCGGAGATCGAGCAGCGCGTGGACGAGCTGCTGCGCCTGGTCCACCTCCAGCAGTTCTCCCACCGCCTGCCCTCCCAGCTCTCAGGTGGCCAGCGCCAGCGCATGGCCCTCGCGCGGGCGCTCGCGGTGGAGCCCAAGGTGCTGCTGCTCGACGAGCCCTTCGGGGCGCTCGACGCGAAGGTGCGCAAGGAGCTGCGTGAGTGGCTGCGCCGGCTGCACGACGAGGTGCACGTGACCACCGTGTTCGTCACCCATGACCAGGAGGAGGCCATGGAGGTCGCCGACGAGATCGTGGTGATCAACGAGGGCCGGGTCGAGCAGGTCGGCACGCCCGACGAGCTCTACGACCGTCCCGCCAACGACTTCGTGATGTCGTTCCTCGGCGAGGTCACCGCGCTCGGCAAGATCAGCCTGCGCCCGCACGACATCGAAGTCTCGCTCACGCCGTCGCTCGCGGGCGGCGTCGAGGGCGTCGTCTCGCGGATGCTGCGGGTCGGCTTCGAGGTGCGGCTCTCGGTGCTCACCATCGACGGCCAGGACGTCACCGTCACGCTGACGCGGACCCACGCTCGCGCCCTCGGCATCGAGGAGGGCGTCACGGTGTGGCTCAGCCCCGCGGCCGGCGCGAACACCGTCGACGGGGTCATCAACCCCGTCGCTGCACTCGAGTCCGAGGACTTGCCTGCTGTTGTCTGAGGGTCTGAGTCCCCCGCAGGGGACTCACGAGAAGAGAGACACCGGTCAGGTGATCAGCAGCTGGTCGATCACGTAGACGCGGACGCCTTGCTCGAGCTCGATGTTGCCGCAGACGACGTCGGCGCCTTGCAGCCCGACGGTCACGTCGTCGCCGTCGACCGTCACCTGGAGCGTGCTGGCGGCGGCCGTCTCGTGCTCGCCGGCGAGTGCCGAGGGGGCCAGCGTCTCGGGGACGACGTGGCGGCCCATGGTGCTGGCGCGCTTCTGCTCGTCGAAGAGCAGGTCGCCCATCTGCTGCTGGTTGAGGACGTCGATGGCCTCGTTGGTCGGCAGGAAGTACGTCGTGTCGGCGGTCGCGAGGAGGTCCGCCTCGTTGACGAGCGCGAACGAGTCGCCGATCAGGTCGCGGAAGACGACCGAGAAGATCCCGATGTCCATCTCGTTGCGGAACTCGGCAGGCCCGGTGCCATCGTCGGTCTTGAACTTCTTGCAGTCGGGGCCGAAGGGCTCGTCGTCCGGTGGTGCCGCGTCGCTCGCGGTGGCCGACAAGCTGGTCGTCCCGGTCGGCTCCGGGCTTGCGGGAGCGGTGTCGGTGGGGCTCTGGGACGTCTGGTCCTTGTCGGCCGACGGCTCGGGATCGTCGCCACCGCACGCAGCCAACGACATGACGGCGAGGACGCAGACGAGGGGGCAGACGAGGGGCCCGAGGACGGCGCCGACGGCGCGGCGCACGCCGCAGTGCATGACCCGAGTCATGGCGCCCACTGTACGGACGCCGACCCGCGCCGACGGCCCTCCCTCCACAGGCACACAATGGCCGCGTGCCCTCCCGCCAGCTCCACGACATCGGCCGGCGGCGGGCGTGGGTCATCTGGCTCACGGCGCTGTCGGTCTACGTGCTGGCGGTCTTCCACCGCAGCTCGCTCGGGGTGGCCGGCCTGCTGGCGGCCGAGCGCTTCCACATCGACGCGACGCGGCTGGCGTTCTTCACGGTGCTGCAGCTGCTCGTGTACGCCGGCATGCAGATCCCGGTCGGCGTGCTGCTCGACCGCTACGGCACCAAGAGGTTGTTGCTGACCGGCCTCGGTCTGATGACGGCCGGCCAGCTGGCGTTCGCGTTCGCCGGGAACTTCCCCCTCGCGGTGCTGGCGCGGGGGGTGCTCGGCGCCGGCGACGCGATGGTCTTCGTGTCGGTCATCCGGTTGATCGGTGTGTGGTTCTTGGTCCGGCAGGTGCCCTTCATCACGCAGCTGACCGGTCAGGTCGGGCAGCTCGGCGCGATCGTGGCGGCCGCGCCGCTGTCGATCGCCCTGCACCAGCTGGGCTGGACGCGGACCTTCGCGATCGCGTCGAGCTGCGGCGTCCTGCTGCTCGTGGGCGTCGCCCTGCTGGTCAAGGACTCGCCGTACGCCGACTCCGGCGCCGAGCGCCTCAAGCTGCGCGCGCTGGCGGGCTCGTTGCGCACGGTGTGGGGCAACCCGGGCACCCGGCTGAGCATGTGGTCGCACTTCACCGCGCCGTTCTCGATGACCGTGTTCACGATGCTGTGGGGGTTCCCGTTCCTCGTCCGTGGCCAGGGGTGGACCCCTGACCAGGCCAGCACGCTGCTGATGGCGATGACCGCGTGGGTGGTGGTGAGCGGGCTGGTGCTGGGCTGGCTCGTCGGGCGGCTGCCCTACTACCGCTCAATCCTCGTCATCGGCGTGGTCGCCTGCATGGCCGTGGCGTGGGCCGCGGTGCTGGCGCGCAGCACCCCGGCGCCGACCTGGATGATCGTCGTGCTGGCGTTCACGACCGCGACCGGCGGTCCGGCCTCGATGGTCGGCTTCGACCTGGCGCGGTCGTTCACCCCGGTCGAGGCGGTCGGCCGCGCCAACGGCGTCGTCAACGTCGGCGGCTTCCTTGCCTCGCTGCTCACGATGGCGCTCGTCGGTGTCGTCCTCGACCTGCGTGAGCCCGGCGGGATGGCGGCGTACGACCTCGACGACTTCCGCGTCGCCCTCAGCGTGCAGGCGCTCTTCTGGGTGCTCGGGGTGACCCAGATCCTGCGCTACCGGCGCAAGGCCCTCGCCCACCTGCGTCGCGTGCACCCGGGCGCGATCGAGTCGATGCGAGCCGGCCAGCCGTTCGTGCATCCGGGGATCGGGGACCGCGAGGGCGTCTAGTCTCGACTGCTCGCCGACTGCTGGAGCACGGAACTACGCTCGGTGCGTGACCTCGACCTCTCCGGGGGCCATCGACCCCACGGTCCCCCCGAGCGGGACCGGCTGTGCCGAGTGCCTCGCCGTCGACGACGGCTGGTGGTTCCACCTGCGCCGCTGCGCGCAGTGCGGACACATCGGCTGCTGCGACACCTCTCCGGGGCAGCACGCCACCCGTCACTTCGAGGAGACCGGCCACTCTGTCATGCGGAGCTTCGAGCCCGGCGAGAACTGGTTCTGGGACTTCCGCCGCGAGGCCGCTCTTCTGGGTCCCGAGCTCACGCCGCCGACCAGCCGGCCTGACGACCAGGAACCTCCCGCGCCGAGCGAGCGGGTCCCGGACGACTGGGAGGACAAGCTCAACTGACCTCGGGCCACTCGCACACCGCCAGGCTGGCGTCGTCGGGCGCGGGTGGGGTTCTGGCCCTCTCGACCTCGCGCAACCGGGCGAGGACCGCCTCGGCGCCGCGCGCCCGCGCGTCGTCGACGAGGCCCTGCCAGGTGGTCTCGGCGTAAGGATCGACCAACCGGCTCACGCCGTTGCTCAGCACCAGCGCCGCCTCTGGGAGGTCGTGCGTGCTGACGACCGCGTGCGCCGCCGCCCTCGGGTCGTCCTTCGCGATCCAGTAGCCCTCTGGCTGGTTGCGACGGGAGCGCAGGTCGTCGATGACGGCGGGGAGCGCAGCGTCGTACGCCGCCGAACCGGCCTCGAGGCCTGCCAGGGGTGCGAGGCAGACCGCCCTGACCTCGAGCTCCGACGGGTCGGTCAGGACCTCGGCTCCGGCCTGCCGGTCCAGCACGACGTAGGCGTCCGCAAGGGTCAGTGTGTCGACTCGGTCACCCGCTGCGCGCAGCATCGCCACCGTCGCCTGCGGGCTGCTCGGGTCCGCGACGTCGCAGGTCGGGTGCATCGCGGTGACCGCCTCGATGCCGGCAGCGAGGACGTCGGCCAGCGGCTCGCCTTGCCGCTGGCCCAAGCGGCTGAGGAGCCAGCCGCCGAGGTTGTGCGCGTACCACGCGACGCCGTGCCGGCAGATGCTCTCGGTGCCGGGGATGCCGGCGCCGTCGAGCATGACCACCGCGCCGGGGGTCGCGCCGAGGAAGTCCTCGTTGGTCCGACCGGGGTGACCACCGCTCGTCGCGAGGTCGACGCGCAAGCTCATGGCGGTCTAGGGATGCGCGGCCGGATCGGCTGGGACGCCGGAGGGAATGCCTCGCAGGAACGCGATGAAGCAGAGGCCCGAGGCCACGAGGATCGGCAGCCCGATCGACAAGATGGCGAGCAGCCCGACGCAGCCGAGCAGGATCGTGGCCACGAGGAGAGCGATCCGCGCCGGCCGGGTCGATGAGACGCCGCCGTACGCCGCGGCGCCGCCGCCGACCACCAGGACCGCGACGACCCACCACGCAGGGCTGTCGTCCTGCCCGTCCATGATCCGCACGTAGACCACGAGCATGACGGCGACCAGCGCCGCCGCCGCTAGCGCGGCGAGGCTGATCTTGCGGCCGGTCATCGGTTGGTCATCAGCGGTAGTTGGTGAACTGCACCGCGAAGTCGTAGTCCTGGGCGCGCACCAGCGCCTGCACGGCTTGAAGGTCGTCGCGCTTCTTGGAGGAGACGCGCAGCTCGTCGCCCTGGATCTGGGCCTTGACGCCCTTGGGGCCTTCGTCGCGGATCAGCTTGGAGATCTTCTTGGCGTTCTCGGAGGTGATGCCCTCCTTGAGGGCGATGCCGATCTTGGACTGCTGCCCGCTCTGCCGCGGCTCGCTTGCGTCGAGGATCTTCAGCGACTGGTCGCGCTTGATGAGCTTGCCCTTGAACACGTCGAGGACGGCGGTGGCGCGGTCGTCGGCAGAGGCGGTGATCTCGATGCCGTTCTCGCCCTGCCACTCGATGGTGGCGCCGGTGCCCTTGAAGTCGAAGCGGGTCGCGATCTCGCGTGCGGTCTGCCCGAGGGCGTTGTCGACCTCTTGACGGTCGAACTTGCTGACGATGTCGAACGACGAGTCGGCCATGGGTGCCTCCGTTTTCTGCTGCGGTGCTGGTACGGCTATTCTTGCGCCTCGTCGCCTCCGCTCCGCGCGGAGGTGGCGCAGCACCCCGGCAGGTTGCCCGAGCGGCCAATGGGAGCGGACTGTAAATCCGTCGGCTTTGCCTTCGAAGGTTCGAATCCTTCACCTGCCACGGGACCGAAGGCCCCCGATCAGCACGCTGATCGGGGGCCTTTCGCCGTCGCGCGTGGTCTCGACTGGCGCTCGCAGGCTCGCTGCTCGACCACCGGGGTAGTCCCTCCGCATGCTGCTCGACCACCGGGGTAGTCCCTCCGCATGCTGCTCGACCACCGAGCTCCCCGATCCGCATTGCGGACTGCTCCGAACGACCTTCACGGGTGGCCGACTCGAGGCCGCCACGACCGGAAGGCCGGCCCATGCCCAACCCACTCAGGCGATTCCCCAGGCCCAGCGCCTCGCTGCTCATGTCGACCGCAGCGCTGGTGGTCGCCCTCGGCGGCACGTCGTACGCCGCGATCAAGATCGACGGCGGCGACATCCAGAAGGGCACCGTCACCACCAAGCAGATCAAGAACAAGACGGTCAAGGGGGCCGACCTGAAGCCCGGCACCGTCGGCAGCAAGCAGGTCAAGGACGGCAGCCTCCAGACGAAGGACTTCCGCGTGGGCCAGGTCCCGAAGGGCCCGCAGGGTCCTGCCGGTGTGGGTCGGTGGGCGCTGATCAACTCCGCCGGGCAGATCGAGGCGCAGTCGGGCGGGTTCAGCGTCACCGCGGCGTACCCGGTCCTCGCCCCGACGGGCACCGACGCGACCGGCCTCCGCGCCAACGGCAACGTCTACGTCAACACCGGTGAGCCGCTGGGCAACAACGGGATCATCGCGACGATCGCCCTCCAGAACACGACGGCCCTCCTGGAGGAGCCCCCCAACACCAACACCAACGGTCGCGCGCCGGGTGCCGACCAGAACGCCGAGTTCTCCGGTGAGATCACCGTGAGCCAGTGCGGCCTTCCCGGTACGGCGTGCGCGCCCCCGGGCACCGGCAACGTCAACCACCTCGTCGTCAGCCCGCGCAACAGCGACGGCAGCTTCACCATCGACGGGCAGCGCAAGCGGTTCTACATCGTCGTCACGGGCGACTCGTCCGACCGCGTTTCCTGACACTCAGGACTCCGGAGGGACCGGCGCGCGGGGCGTGGCCTCACGGCCTGCACGCCCTGCGCGCCGCCTCCCTGGTCGTGAAGCTGCTCCTCTTCACGTCGGGCCCGTTGACTACGCACGCGACGGGCTCGGTGCCGAGCGCGTCGTGCTGGTGGGCGCGTCGATGGGCGGCGCTTGCACCGTCTCCGCGTTGGCCGACGGCGTCGAGGCGGACGACTGGGTCGCCCGGGATCGACGGCACATGGTCACCCGCATCGCAGGCGGGCTGACCCTGCTCGGCGAGCTCGTCGTGGAGCGGGCCGTCAGCGGTGCCGGGGCGCGTTGAACGCCCAGAGCGTGTAGCTGTCGACACGGCGTACGGCGCCGCGCAGGCGGGCGGTCAGGCCGCCGGTGGAACGGATGGCGGGAACGGGAAGCATGCTTCCTCCAAGAGGGTCGACTGGGTCGTCTGACAGATGACGGCGTCGTCGGCGTCATCCGGCCCAACGCGCGACGCCGAGCACACATGCCCCGGCGGCAACGTGAGCCGAGTCACGGCTCGCTCCGCGCGGGTCCTCCCGCCGGGTCGCCGGATGGTGGACACTACGGTCCGACAACCCCTTCACCGGAGGCCGCTTGTTGTTCGTCTCGCTCGGCGTCATCGTGGGGTCCACGCTGTTGGTCGGCGTCGTGGCCTACTTCTACCGCCGGCGCCTCGCACCGCCCGGCGGGGTGTTCTCAGGCATCGAGTCCGCCGACGGGATCTTCGGCGTCGTCGGCACCGGCTTCGCCGTCCTGCTCGGCTTCGTGATCTTCGCGTCCTTCGGCAGCTATCAGGCCGCCCGCGACTACGCCGGTGAGGAGGCCGTCGCGATGCGGCAGCTGGCCTCGACCGCCGGCTTCTTCCACGCCGCGGATCGCGACGAGCTGCGCCGCTCCATCGTCTGCTACGGCCGCGCCGTGAGCGAGCAGGAGTGGGCCCTGATGGCGGACGAACGCGAGAGCGCGGACGTGGAGTACTGGATCCGCGACGTCGACCTCACGGCCCAGCAGATGCCCAACGAGACCAACCGCGACGGGGCCGCCCTGGAGCACTGGCTCGCCATGGGTGAGGAACGCCAGGACGCCCGTCGCGGGCGGCTGACGGAAGGCCGGCCGTTCATCCCCGGCCTGGTGTGGGCGGTGCTCTGGATCCTCACCTTGTCCGTCCTGGGATTCCAGCTGATGTTCGTCGACCCGCGAGCCCCCGTCGTCGGTCAGCTCGCGGCGATGATGGCGACCACGGCCACGCTCGTCTCGGCGGTGGTGCTCGTCTGGGTGCTCGACAGACCCTTCAACGACCGAGGGGTGCAGATCGCCCCGTTCCGGGTCGAGGCCGCGTCCGACGCGGTGCTGACCCAGCTCGAGGCCGACACCGCCGATCCCGACCTCCCCTGCGACGAGGCCGGCCACCCGCTCTAGCCCGCGAGCGCACCCAGGCGCGCGTGCACGTCCTGGATCGACGGCCGGTCGGCGGGATCGGTCGAGAGGGCGGAGGTCGATCGCCAGGACGCGCTCAGTCGAGACCCTGGGCGGGCAGGATGGTGCCACTGACCTCGCCGATCGCGATCCGGCCGCCGCCCGTGCCGGGCGCTGAGTAGCGCAGCACCACGGTGTCGCCGTCGTCGAGGAACGTGCGCTCGACCCCGGCGACGGTGAACGGCTCCTTGCCGCCCCAGGAGAGCTCGAGGAACGACCCGCGCTGCTCGCGCTCCGGACCGCTGATCGTGCCCGACGCGAAGAGGTCGCCCGGCCGGATGCTGGCGCCGTTGGCGGTGAGGTGGGCGAGCATCTGGTGCGGGGACCAGTACATCGAGGCGTACGGCGGCCGCGAGACCACCTCTCCCGCCAGCTCCACCTCGAGGTCGATCGCCAGCCCGGCGGGCTCGGCCACGGACAGGTAGTCGAGGGGTGCCGGCTCCTGCCCCGGAAGATCGGTCCAGGTGGCGGCCAGCGCGTCGAGCGGCGTGACCCAGACCGAGATGGACGTCGCGAAGGACTTGCCGAGGAACGGGCCGAGGGGGACGTACTCCCAGGCCTGGATGTCGCGCGCGGACCAGTCGTTGAGGCCGACCACGCCGAAGACGTGGTCGGCGAAGGCACTCGTCGACACCGGCTCGCCCAGGTGCGACCCGGCCCCGACCACGAAGCCCAGCTCGGCCTCGATGTCGAGCCGTCGCGACGGGCCGTAGGTGGGCGCGTCCTCGGTCGGCGCCTTCCGCTGCCCGCACGGGCGTACGACGTCGGTGCCCGATGGCACGACCGTGCCGCCGCGCCCGTGGTAGCCCACCGGCAGCCAGCGCCAGTTGGGGAGCAATGCCTCCGCGTCCGGCCGGAAGAGCCGGCCGACGTTGGTGGCGTGGTCGAGCGAGGCGTAGAAGTCGACGTAGTCGCCCACCTCGAAGGGCATCAGCATCGTCACCTCGGCCAGCGGCAGGAGGTGTGGCTCGACGAGGTCGCGCTCGGTCTCGTCGGTGACCAGCCCGGTGATCCACGTCCGCGTCGACTGCCACACCGCTCGTCCTGCACCGAGGAGCTCGTTGAGCGACGGCTCGTCGAAGAGGTGATGGGTGTCGAGCATGTCGGCGGCGGCGACCGGGGTCAGGTCGAGCACGTGGTTGCCGATGCGGACGCCGACTCGCGGGCTCTCACCGGGCCCGGCGAAGACGCCGTACGGCAGGTGGTCGGCGTCGTACCCCGAGCCCGCTGCCCCCTCGACCCAGCTGGACGGGGGGCTCGACGGTGTGGTCACAGGTCCTCCAGGATTCCGGTGGCGGCCAGCGACTCGAGCGGCTCCTCGACCGAGCAGGAGCCGAAGGACGTGAACCACCGCCGCGCCGCGTCGATGTCGGTGTTGATGGCGGTGGTGATCACGCGCCCGTCGTCCTTCTCGTCGAGCAGGGCCACGACCTCCTCGGTCGTGCCGCCCTCGAAGGCGTGTGCCGTCGCACTCAGGACGTTGAGGAAGCCGTGGTGCTCGAAGCCGGTCTCCGGGTCGCGGTGCCGGAGCGCCTGGTGCAGGCCGGCCGTGCACTTGAACGAGGTCTCGCGATCGAGCGCGGCGTCGATCCAGCCTGCGAGCTGTCGCGCGGTCGGGAAGAGGTGTGCCTCCAAGCCTCCGGTGCGGAACTTCAGCCGCAGCTCGGCCGCCGCCACCTCGTCGGCGGCGGAGAGCCAGCCCGTGGTGGTGTCGCCCTGCGGGAGCTCAACGAAGACGGGGACGTCGTCGTCGAGGGCGCCGTCGGTCCGAGCCGCGTCGACGGCGGCGACTACGCGTCGCGCGTTGCCGGGCAGGTCGTCCGGGTCGCGCAACGCGATCTCCAGGCCTGCCAGGTCGATCCCGAGCTTGCGGCACAGGCCGGCGGGCCCGGCCAGCTGGCCGGCGCCGCCCGTCACGACGACAGTGAGCCGGGCGGGGGTGCCGCGGAGCAGGGGGACGTCGGTGTCCTTGACGACCAGGGGCCCGACGAACGCCTCCCACCACTCCTCGCGGCGCGCGACGTGCGCGGCGGCGGCGTCGTGCAGGGGAGCGTTGCCCGGGGGGAAGATGGCTGCGTCGTCGACCAGACCGAGCCACGTGGGCACCAAGACCTGTGGTGCGTACGTCAACACGCGGCTACTGTAGCGGTGACGCACTTATCGGACCACTTCGTCCGACTATAGGACACCAGGACGTCAGGAGCAAGCATGGCGCACTACCAGAGGGTCGGCGACGTGCCGCCGAAGCGGCACACCCAGCACCGTGACGCCGACGGCCACCTCTACCGCGAGGAGCTCATGGGGGAGGAGGGCTTCTCCTCCGACTCCTCGCTGCTCTACCACCGCGGTGTCCCGTCGGCGATCGTCGACTCCCAGGTGTGGGAGGTCTACGACCAGACCCGCACCCCCAACCACCCGCTGAAACCGCGGCACCTCAAGCTGCACTCGCTGTTCCCGGAAGCGGGCGACGGCCAGGGAGCGGACGCGGTCACCGGACGTCGCCTGATCCTCGGCAACAACGACGTGCGCATCACCTACGTCGTCACCGGCACCGAGCCCAGCGCGCTCTACCGCAACGCGATCGGCGACGAGTGCGTGTACGTCGAGTCGGGTTCCGGCACCGTCGAGTCGGTCTTCGGCGCGGTCTCCTACCGCACCGGCGACTACGTCGTGATCCCTCGCGCCACCGATCACCGCTGGGTGCCGGCGGAGCCGAGCCGCCTCTACCCCATCGAGGCCAACAGCCACATCCACCCGCCCAAGCGTTACCTCAGCCGCTTCGGCCAGTTCCTCGAGCACGCGCCCTACTGCGAGCGTGACCTCTACTCCCCGACGGAGCCGCTCCTCGTGGAGGGCGTCGACGTCGACGTGCTGGTCAAGCACCGCACCAGCAAGGGCGTCGTCGGCAGCCGTCTCACGTACGCCACGCACCCCTTCGACGTCGTCGGCTGGGACGGCTGCCTCTATCCCTTCACCTTCAACGTCGAGGACTACATGCCGATCACCGGCAAGGTGCACCAGCCACCGCCGGTCCACCAGGTCTTCGAGGGCTGGAACTTCGTGGTGTGCAACTTCCTGCCCCGCAAGGTCGACTACCACCCGCTGGCGATCCCGGTGCCCTACTACCACTCCAACGTCGACAGCGACGAGGTCATGTTCTACGTCGGCGGCGACTACGAGGCGCGCAAGGGCTCGGGCATCAACCTCGGCTCGATCTCGCTGCACCCTGGAGGCCACGCACACGGTCCGCAGCCGGCCGCGATCGAGGCGTCCCTGGGCGTCGACTACTTCGAGGAGTCGGCCGTCATGGTCGACACCTTCGCCCCGCTCGAGCTGGGCGAGGGCGGGCTCGCCGCGGAGGACCCGGCGTACGCCTGGAGCTGGGCGGGCCGGGGCCCCGTCTCCCCGCCTGCCGATGGGACGGGTCAGGACGACGGTGGCGACCCCGCGGTGTTCTCCAACTCCTGAGCCGGACCCAGGCGCCTACGGCTTCGCCGGCTGCGGGATCACCCACAACACCCGCGGGTAGCAGGCGGTCGAGGCCGTCGGGAGCTCCAGTTGGGCCAGCGAGATGGTCGTGCTACGACCGTCGACCGCGGCTTCGACCGGCCCGACGGACGGGCGTGGGCACGACAGGGGCTGTGCGGGTACCCCGGTCGTATGGGAAGACGCGCGCGGCTGGACGAGATCGACGAGGCGGACGTCCGGGTCGGTGAGCCGAAGCGGTCCGCCGCCGGTGCCGAGGCGGTCGCGGTCAGCCTCCGCCGTGCCGTCGAGCAGCTTGGCCCGGTCCGGTCGGGTCGCGCGCTGCTCAAGCTCAACCAGGTGGACGGCTTCGACTGCCAGGGCTGCGCGTGGCCGGATCCCGAGCCGGGCCACCGGCACACCGCGGAGTTCTGCGAGAACGGCGCCAAGGCCGTCGTCGACGAGGCCACCAAGAACCTCCTGGACCGCGGATTCCTCGCGCGGCATCCTGTCGCCGAGCTCGAGGAGCACACCGACTACTGGCTCAACCAGCAGGGCCGCATCACCGAGCCGTACGTCCTCCGCGACGGCGGCACGCACTACGAGCCCGTCTCGTGGGACGACGCGTTCGCGCTGATGGCCCGTCACCTGCAGGCAGTCGATCCGGATGAGGCGGTCTTCTACACGTCGGGGAAGGTGTCGAACGAGGCGGCGTACCTCTATCAGCTCTTCGCCCGCACCTACGGCACGAACAACCTGCCGGACTGCTCCAACATGTGCCACGAGTCGACCTCGGTCGCGCTCCAAGAGGTCATCGGCATCGGCAAGGGCTCGGTGAGCCTGGACGACGTCCACGAGGCCGAGCTCATCGTGATCCTCGGCCAGAACCCGGGCACCAACCATCCCCGGATGCTGAGCGCGCTGGAGAAGGCCAAGCAGAACGGCGCCCGCATCATCGCGGTCAACCCGCTGAAGGAGGCCGGGCTGATGCGGTTCCGCAACCCGCAGACGGCGCGCGGGCTGGTCGGTCCCGGAACCGGTCTGGCCGACCTCTACCTGCAGATCCGTGGGGGTGGCGACCTGGCGCTGCTGCAGTCCCTGGCCGCCCACCTCGTCGAGTGGGACGCCCTCGACCACGACTTCCTCGAGCAGCACACCACCGGGTTCGATGCGTACGCCGCGTCGCTGGCCGACCTCGACCGTTCGGCCGTCGACGCGGCCACCGGACTGTCCCGGGCCGAGGTCGAGGAGGCCGCCCGGATGCTGGCGGCGTCCTCGAGGACGGTCTTCTGCTGGGCGATGGGGATCACCCAGCACCGGCACGCGGTCGCGACCGTCAAGGAGATCGCCAACCTCGCTTTCCTGCAGGGCAACATCGGCAAGCCGGGCGCGGGCTTGTGCCCGGTCCGTGGGCACTCGAACGTCCAGGGGGACCGCACGATGGGGATCTGGGAGCGGGTCCCCCCGCACTTCCTGGACGCCCTGCGCGACGAGTTCGGCTTCGAGCCGCCGCGCGAGCACGGCTTCGACACGGTCGCGTCGATCAAGGCACTGCGCGACCGCAGGGCCAAGGTGTTCGTGGGCCTCGGCGGCAACTTCGTGTCGGCGGCGCCGGACACGTCGGTGACCGAGGACGCGATGCGGTCGGCCGACCTGACCGTGCACGTCTCGACCAAGCTGAACCGCTCCCACGTGGTGCACGGCCGGGAGGCGCTGATCCTGCCGGCGCTCGGCCGCAGCGAGCGCGACCTGACGGGCGGCCGGCTCCAGCGCGTGACGGTCGAGGACTCCATGTCAGCTGTGCACGCCTCGCACGGCCCGCTGAAGCCGGCCTCCTCCCAGCTGAGGTCGGAGGTCGACATCGTCTGCACCCTCGCCGAGGCCGTCCTGGCCGGGCACCCGAACGAGGGGCCCGTCCCCTGGGCGGACTTCCGCGCGGACTACGCCGCGATCCGCCGGTCGATCGCGCGGGTGGTGCCCGGCTGCGCGGCGTACGACGAGAAGGTCGACCGTCCCGGCGGCTTCGTGCTGCCGCACCCGCCGCGCGACGACCGGGAGTTCCCCACCGACGAGGGCAAGGCGGTCATCACGGTGAGCCCGCTCCAGGTGCTGGAGGTCCCACCCGGCCACCTGCTGCTCCAGTCGCTGCGCTCCCACGACCAGTTCAACACCACGATCTACGGGCTCAGCGACCGCTATCGCGGCATCGAGGGTGGCCGCCGCGTGGTGTTCGCCCATGCGGACGACCTGCGCGACCTGGGCTTCCCGGCCGGGGACCTGGTCGACCTGGTGAGCGTCTGGGAGGACGGGTCGGAGCGCCTGGCGCCGATGTTCCGGCTGGTCGCGTACGACGTCCCGCGCGGGTGCGCCGCGGCGTACTACCCCGAGACCAACCCGCTCGTCCCGCTCGGGCACACCGCCGAGGGCAGCAACCAGCCGGTCTCCAAGGCGATCGTCGTCCGGCTCGAGCGAGCCGAGAGCCACCGCAACGGCGTGCTCCACGCCTCCGACGCGGGCGGGGTGGCCGACGACGGGACGCGGGGTGACGAGGGCAAGCGCGCGACGCACCCGCGTCACCTGTCCTGAGCCACACTGGTGCCGTGACGAACCCCGAACGGGACCCGCAGGAGGTCGTCTGCGAGGCAGGCCACGAGACCGCTGCCGCCGATCCGCCGGTGCAGGTGATCGCGCACCGGGAGGTCCCGCTGGGCGGGCTGAGGGCGATGACCGTGCGCCGCACCCTGCCGTCGAAGGAGCGGTCGCTGGTCGGCGCGTGGTGCTTCGCGGACCACTACGGACCCGACCTCGTCGAAGCCACCGGAGGCATGTCGGTCGCCCCGCACCCGCACACCGGTCTGCAGACCGTGAGCTGGCTCTTCACCGGCGAGATCGAGCACCGCGACAGCGGCGGCCACCACGCGATGGTCCGGCCCGGCGAGCTCAACCTGATGACCGCGGGGAGAGGCATCAGCCACTCCGAGGTCTCCACCGCCGCCACGACCGAGCTGCACGGCGTGCAGCTGTGGGTGGCGCTGCCCGACGGCGCGCGGCACGACGATCCCGCCTTCGAGCACTACGCGCCGTCCGAGGTTCGCGGCCGGGGGTGGGAAGCCAGGGTGTTCCTCGGCTCGCTCCTCGGCTCCGCATCACCGGTGGCCACTGCGTCCCCGCTGCTCGGTGCCGAGCTCCTGCTCGAGCCGGGGGCGTCGGTGCGGCTCGACGTCGACCCGGCGTACGAGCACGGGCTCCTCGTGGACCGTGGCTCCGCGGTCCTCGACGGCGTCGACGTCGGGTGGGCGGCGCTGGGGTACACCGCGCCCGGGCGCGCGTCCCTCGACCTCACCGCCGGCCCGGACGGCGTCCGCGCCGTGCTGCTGGGCGGCCCGCCGTTCGGCGAGCAGATCGTGATGTGGTGGAACTTCGTCGGCCGTACCCACGAGGAGGTCGTCGCCTACCGCCAGGAGTGGCAGGACCAGCTGGTCCGCGGCGGTGAGCTCGTGAAGGACTCGCAACAGGTCGCCCCCGGCCGTTTCGGCGTCGTCGTCGGCGACCACCTGCCGCCGATCCCCGCGCCCGAGATGCCGGTCGGCGTGCGGCTCCGCTCCCGCGGCTGACGAGGCGGTCGTCGAGGAGGCACGCCAGCGTCGTCACGAGACCCGGCAAGGCGATCGGTGTCGGGTGCGGGGTCTCGTGCCCTTCGAGACGGTCGCTGCGCGACCTGCTCGACCATCGGGCCTCATGTCGGAGCCGTCTGCCACGATCACCGGCATGGCGGGCGTGGTGATCGGCGACGACGGGGTGGCGCGCTGCCCTTGGGGTGCGGGCGAGGCGATGAGGAGCTACCACGACACCGAGTGGGGGCTGCGAGTCTCGGGCGAGGCGGCCTACCTCGAGCGGCTGACCCTCGAGGCGTTCCAGTCCGGGCTGTCGTGGTCGACGATCCTCAACAAGCGAGAGGCGTTCCGCGAGGTCTTCGCGGGTTTCGACGCCGACACGGTCGCGGCCTACGACGAGGGCGACGTGCTGCGACTGATGGACGACGCCCGCATCGTGCGCAACCGCCGCAAGATCGACGCCACGATCGCCAACGCCAGGGCGACGGTGGGGCTGCGGGAGGAGGGAGGCCTGGAGGCCTTCGTGCTCGGCTTCGTCCCAGCGGAGCAGCCCGCGCCGGGTGACACCGGCGAGATGCTCACCGTCTCACCGGAGTCGGTGGCCCTGTCCAAGGCGCTCAAGAAGCGCGGTTTCGCGCACGTCGGACCGACCACGATGTATGCGCTGATGGAGGCCGTCGGACTGGTCGACGACCACCTCGTCGGGTGTCACCGCCGCGGCTGCTCCGGCGCCGCCTGAGCGGATTTCGTCCCGTCCCTGAGGTCTGTGTATCGTTCTTCGTCGGTGCCCGTCCAGGCGGGCGCACAGGCCCCTTTAGCTCAGTCGGCAGAGCGTCTCCATGGTAAGGAGAAGGTCTACGGTTCGATTCCGTAAAGGGGCTCTGGGTTGGGCCTCCGCGTACGCTCGTAGGGCGTGGCGTGGGGATCCCCGTCCCTTGGCGGGGTAGCTCAGGTGGTTAGAGCACACGGCTCATAATCGTGGTGTCGCGGGTTCGAGTCCCGCCCCCGCTACTCGACCGACGTACTTCACACGACGTACATCACCAGGCAGAAGGACACTCCCGTGGCAGGCAAGAGCAGCGAAGTTCGCCCCAAGATCACTCTGGCGTGCACAGAGTGCAAGGAGCGCAACTACATCACCAAGAAGAACCGGCGCAACGACCCCGACCGCATGGAGCTCAAGAAGTTCTGCCCGCGCTGCCGCACCCACACGCCGCACCGCGAGACCCGCTGACGCCGGTCCATCTGACGCCTTCGAGGGCGGCCACCCCATCCGGGTGGCCGCCCTCGATGCGTCACCCCGCACGGCACTAGGGTCGGAGCCATGCCGGTCGACCAGTCCCTGGTGGGGCGGAGCTTCCCGCCCACCGCCAGCCTCACCGTCTCCGAGGAGCACGTCCGCGCCTTCGCGGAGGCCACGGGCGGCACGTACGCCGCGGGCGATCCCGCCCCGGCGACGTACCCCATCGTGCTCGCCTTCGACGCGATGAACGCCTTCCTCGAGGCCGAGGCCATCGACCTGTTCCGGATCGTGCACGGCGAGCAGCGGTTCGCCTACGAGCGCCCGGTGCGCCCCGGTGACGTGCTCACCGCGTCGCTGACGGTCTCGTCGCTGCGTCAGATCGGCGGCGCCGACATCATCGGCACGACCAGCGAGGTCACCGACGCCGACGGCGCGCTGGTCTGCACGACCAACGCCACTCTCGTCCACCGGGGGGCGGAGCGGTGAGCGAGCTCGAGCCGCAGACCTACCAGGTGACCCGCGCCGACCTGGTCCGCTACGCCGAGGCCAGCGGCGACCACAACCCGATCCACCAGGACGAGGACGTCGCGAAGAGCGTCGGCCTCCCGGGCGTGATCGCCCACGGGATGTACACGATGGCCCTGGCGGCCCGCGCCGTGGCGACGTGGTTCCCCGGCGCCGAGGTCGTCAGCCTCGGCACCAAGTTCACCAACCCCGTGGTCGTGCCCGCCGACTGGCCGGTCGAGGTGGAGGTCGCGGGCGAGGCGAGCCAGGGCGACGACGGCACCACGACGGTCAAGCTCACCGTCACCTGCGCAGGCGAGAAGGTGCTCGGCATGCCCAAGGCAGTCGTGCGTGCCTGAGCTCCTCGCGAGCCACACCACCCTCCGGCTGGGCGGCCCCGCCCGCTCGTGGGTGCGCGGGCGAACCGAGGACGAGCTCGTCGCTGCCGTGCGCGAGGCCGACGAGCAACAGGACCCGGTGCTGCTGGTCGCGGGCGGGAGCAACCTCGTGGTCGCCGATGAGGGCTTCGACGGGAAGGTCGTGGAGATCGCCACCTCCGGCGTGGTCGCGGACGTCGAGGAGGACGCCGGGCCGATGTGCGGCGGCGCGCTCGTCACCGTCTCGGCGGGGGAGGACTGGGACGCCTTCGTGGAGCGAGCCGTCGCGAGCGGCTGGGTGGGGGTCGAGGCTCTCTCGGGCATCCCCGGTTCTGTGGGGGCGACCCCGATCCAGAACGTCGGCGCCTACGGTCAGGAGGTCGCCCAGACGATCGCGCGGGTGCGCGTCTGGGACCGTGTCCTCAAGGGGGTGCGCACCTTCGCCGGGGTCGACTGCGTCTTCGGCTACCGCACCAGCCGCTTCAAGAAGGACCCCGGTCGGCACGTCGTCCTCGACGTGACCTTCCAGCTGCGGCCCGGCTCGCTGGGGGAGCCGGTCGCGTACGCCGAGCTGGCCCGCACCCTCGGCGTCGAGCCGGGGACCCGGGCCCCGCTCGCGGAGGTGCGTGAGGCCGTGCTCGGGCTGCGGCGGGGCAAGGGCATGGTCCTGGACGCGGCGGACCACGACACCTGGAGCGCCGGCTCGTTCTTCACCAACCCGGTGCTGCCTGCCGACCAGCCGCTCCCCGACGGCGCGCCCCGGTGGGAGCAGCCGGGTGCGCAGGGGCGCGTCAAGACGAGTGCCGCCTGGCTGATCGAGCACAGCGGCTTCCACAAGGGCTACGGCAACGACCGGGTCAGCCTGTCGACCAAGCACACGCTCGCGCTGACCAACCGGGGCTCCGCGACGACCTCAGACCTGCTGGATCTGGCGCGCGAGGTGCGCGACGGGGTCGAGGCGCGCACGGGCGTACGCCTCGTGAACGAGCCGGTCCTGGTCGGTGTCGAGCTCTAGGTGAGCCGTGCCGGCGACGCGGCCTCGCGGGTGACCACGGTGACCGTGGTGCCGACCGGGTCGGTGAAGACGAGCCTGTCCTCGCCAGCGGTGTACGTCGCGCCGAGCGCGCCGAGCCGGCCGCGGATCGTCGCCAGCTGCACCGCGTCGACGACGACGGTCCGCTCGAGCGAGTAGAGGTCGTCGTCCTCGAGCAGCAGCAGATCGAGGGCGGTCCACGCCACCGAGCGGGCGCGGCGGGCCGCGTCGGCGCAGGGCCCGCCGGCCTCGTGCGCGTCGTGCGTCTCGTCCCACTGCATCGCAGCACTCCACGATCAACCGAGTCGGTCGCGCCCGAGCCGCGTTCTGGTGTCAGCACGGTACGCCGCAACCGGCGTCATCACCAGCGTTCCCAGGATGCGGGTCGCCGGCCTTCCCTCACGGCTGCTCCGCCGCCGGGTGCTCGTCGAAACCGGCAGGTACGCCGGGTCGCCAGTCGAGCACGTCGAGGACCGGAGCCTGCGGGAGCCTGCCGAGCAGGACGAGCCCGTGCTCGTCGACGCAGACCCGGTCCTCGGTGAGCGTGCCTGGTGTGGGTTCTTCCTCGGACAGCGCGGGGCGGACGCCTTCCAGGTTGTGGAAGTTCCGGCCGCCCAGTCCGACGAGGCAGTCCAGCTCGCCGACGGGAGAGTCCAGGACGGCGTACGCCGTGTCGTCGGTGACCCTGAGCGTCGACGTGCGCTGAGCACGGACCGCCTCGGCGAAGTACGTCGCCATCGGCGTGAGGATGTCGTCCTGCTGCTCCTGGCCGCCGAGCTGCTCCTCGACGCAGCCGTCGTCGCCGACGCAGAGGACGAACGACCCGAGCGACCTCGGGTCGAGATGCAGGTGCGCCCCCTCGAGGAGGGTGGCCCGCACATGTCCGGGCCCGACGGCGACCTCGGCGCCGTCCGGCAGGGTCGCGGTCCACTCGGAGGCGTTCAGGGCATCGATCCGGGCGCTCAGCTCCGTCACGTCGGCCTGAGTGGCCATCCGCGTGTCGTGGTACGCCGGCTCCCAGCCCTCCCACGACACGTTCTCCGGGATGTCCTGCGGCTCGCTGGGCTCGTCGCTGGGCTCGTCGCTGGGTTCGTCGCTGGGTTCGTCGCTGGGCTCGTCGCTGGGCTCGTCGTTGGGCTCCTCGCTGGCTTCCGGCTCTACGGCCGGTGACGGCTCGAGAACGCCCTCGACACCGGCGGTCCAGGTCTCGTACCGAGGCGCCAGGTTGCCGCCCGGAGGGCTGAAGAGCAGCCCGCGCTCGTCGGCACACACCGCCGGGGTGAACCCGTCCGAGGCGGGGTCGAGCACCAGGTCTTCGCCCTCGATGTCCTCCGGTGTGGTTCCCTCGGGCCCCACGAGGAAGCAGTCGAGCGCGCCGATGGGCGAGTCGACGGTGGCCAGGAAGGCCTTGCCGTAGTCACGGACCTGGTCGACGAGCTGGTCGACCGTGACCTGGGCCGAGAGCGCGTAGAGGACAGCCGAGAACTCCTCCGGGATCGAGCCGCCCTCGGCGCCGGGGTTCTCGACGGCCAGGGACGTCTCGACGCAGGTCTCGGTGCACACCGTCAGCGGCGACTCCCTGTCGGTGATGCTCCGCGGGTCCATGTAGACGTCGCTGCTCACCATCTCCGCCCGCACCAGCTCGGGCGTGTACACGAGCGTGATCGGCCGGGGTCCGAGCTCGGCCGTCCACGAGGTCTCGTTGAGCGCCCTGACCCGATCGGCGAGCTCCTCGAGAGCGGGGTCGGCAGCGGGCCGGACGTCGCGATAGGTCGCCGTCCAGTCCTCCCAGCTGACGTCCTCGAACGCCGGCTCGACAGCCGCCGATGAGGGCACGGGGTCCTCGGACACCTCCGGTCCGGTCTTGGTCCCGCAGGCCGTCAAGGCCATGAACGTCAAGGCCATGAGCAGGGCGACGCCGCCGACCCGTCCCCCGAGTGCACGCATGGGCGGATCGTGTCAGGAGCACGTTGCCCAGGCAGGGAATCGGGTCAATTCGTGACAGGTTCGAGGCCGTCTCGCGACGCCAGCCAGGCGTCGATCTCGGCCAGCCACACGGCCGCTTGGTCGGCGGGTGCCCGGGACGCGCGGAACGACATCCGGGCGAGCTCGGCCAGCGTCGCGTCGCCGAGCTCGTGCGCGGCGCGCATCGTGGCGTACTGCGAGGCGAGCTGCGACCCGAACAGCAACGGGTCGTCGGCGCCCAGGGCGACCGTCGCGCCGGCCGACAGCAGCTGGGGCAGAGGGACCGAGGTGAGGTCGGAGTAGACCCCCAGCGCGACGTTGGACACCGGGCACACCTCGAGGGCGACGCCGGCCTGGACGATCCGGTCGAGGAGCTCGGGGTCCTCCGCCGCGCGGACGCCGTGGCCAAGCCGGTCTGCATGGAGATGGTCCAGGCAGGTCCGGACGTGCTCGGGCCCGCGCAGCTCACCGCCGTGCGGCGCGAGGAGCAGGCCCGCGCGCTCGGCGATCGCGAACGCCGCCGCGAAGTCCTCGGTGCGCCCGCGCCGCTCGTCGTTGGAGAGGCCGAAGCCGACCACGCCGCGGTCGGCGTACTGGACGGCGAGGCGGGCCAGCGTCCTCGCGTCGAGCGGGTGGCGGGTCCGGTTGGCCGCGATCACCACCGCGATCTGGAGACCGGTGCGCTCGGTGGCGTCGCGCACGCAGTCGAGCACCAGGTCGGTGAACTCGGTGATGCCGCCGAAGCGGGCGGCGTACCCGCTCGGGTCGACCTGGATCTCCAGCCAGCGGCCGCCGTCGCGGACGTCGTCCTCGGCGGTCTCGCGGACCAGGCGGCGCACGTCGTCGGGGGTGCGCAGCACCGACCGCGCCACGTCGTACAGGCGCTGGAAACGAAACCAGCCCTTCTCGTCGGCTGCCGACAGCTGCGGCGGCCACTCGTCGACCAGTGAGTCGGGCAGCGCGATCCCGTCCCGCTCGGCGAGCTCGAGGAGGGTCCCGTGCCGCATGGACCCGGTGAAGTGCAGGTGGAGGTGAGCCTTGGGCAAGGTCGCGAGCGACCTCGGCCCAAGGGTCACCTCCACCTCTCGCGCTTCGCGCTCGTAGGGTTGCGGAGGAACGCTCACCCAAACAGCTTCTGCAGCCGCGAGATCCCCTCGACCAGGTCGTCGTCGCCGAGCGCGTAGGACAGCCGCAGGTAGCCGGGAGACCCGAAGGCCTCTCCGGGGACCACCGCGACCTCGGCCTCGTCGAGGATGTACTCCGAGAGCTCGGCGGAGGTCTCGATGGTGCGGCCGCCGTACTCCTTGCCCAGGAGACCCTTGACCGACGGGTAGGCGTAGAACGCGCCATGCGGCATCGGGCAGACGACGCCCTCGATCTCGTTGAGCATCGACACGATCGTCTTGCGGCGTCGGTCGAACGCGGTCTTCATCTCCTCGACCGCCGACAGGTCACCGGTCACCGCTGCGAGCGCGGCGCGCTGCGACACGTTGGACACGTTGGACGTGGCGTGCGACTGCAGGTTGGTGGCCGCCTTGACCAGGTCGGCCGGACCGATCATCCAGCCCACCCGCCAGCCCGTCATCGCGTAGGTCTTGGCGACGCCGTTGACGACGACGCAGTTGTCGACGAGGTAGGGACAGAGCACCGGCATCGATCCGGTCTCCACCCCGTCGTACACCAGGTGCTCGTAGATCTCGTCGGTCAGCACCCACAGGTCGTGGTCCTCGACCCACCGGCCGATCGCACGGATCTCGTCGGCGGTGTAGACCGCACCCGTCGGGTTGGACGGCGAGACGAACAGCAGGACCTTGGTGCGCTCCGTGCGCGCGGCCTCCAGCTGCTCGACGGTGACCTTGTAGTCCTGGGTCTCGTCGGCGAGCACCTCCACGGTGCTGCCGCCGGCCAGGGCGATCGCCTCGGGATAGGTCGTCCAGTACGGCGCCGGGACGATCACCTCGTCGCCCGGGTCGAGCATCGCGGCGAACGCGGCGTAGATCGCCTGCTTGCCGCCGTTGGTCACCAGCACCTGGTTCGGCTCGACCTGCAGGCCGGAGTCGCGGGCGGTCTTCTCGGCGATGGCCTTCTTGAGCTCGGGCAGGCCACCGGCCGGGGTGTAGCGGTGGTTCTTGGGGTCGCGGCAGGCCTCGACCGCGGCCTCGACGACGTAGTCGGGCGTCGGGAAGTCGGGCTCGCCGGCGCCGAAGCCGATCACCGGGCGACCCTCGGCCTTGAGCGCCTTGGCCTTCGCGTCGACCTTGAGCGTCGCGGACTCGGCGATGGCGCCGATGCGCTGGGAGACACGACGGGCGCGAGGAGAGGACGACATGGGAGCCATCGTAGGACCGGCGTCCCGGACCGGATTTCCCGGCTGAGGGGCGAGCGCCTAGACTCCACCTTTGGTGGTTCTTCCACAGGCTGCCGCGCGCCCTCCACCCGGTGCGTGGCCCCGCGGGAGGCCCCGGAGGGCACTAGCTCAACTGGCAGAGCATCGGTCTCCAAAACCGAAGGTTGGGGGTTCAAGTCCCTCGTGCCCTGCACGACCGGCCGCGTGACGAGCGGGGTCGGACTCGAGGAGAGAAAGGTGGCGAGACCGTGTCGGAGAGCAGCACGGTGCGACGCGACGGGTCCAAGGACCGGGAGCCCAAGCGCACCAGTCCGGCGACGTTCTACCGCCAGGTGATCGCCGAGCTCCGCAAGGTCGTCTGGCCGACGCAGGAGCAGCTGGTCACCTACTTCTTCGTGGTCATGGTGTTCGTGCTCGTGATGATGGCGATCGTCTCGGTGCTCGACCTCGCGTTCGGCCGCCTCGTCTTCGCCATCTTCACCGGCGGGGACAGCTAGCCGCACCGCGCCCTCGGGCCATCCACCGGCCACCCAGACCGCGGCCCACCCAGACCGCAGAGCTACGGAGCAGACCAGAGTGACTGAGCAGCACCTGAACACCGACCACGAGGACCACGCGTCCGACGAGCCCACCGAGGCGATCCTCGAGGAGGAGTCGGACGAGCCCACCGACGAGCCCACCGACGAGCCCACCGACGAGCCCACCGACGAGGCGATCGAGCCCGTCGAGGACGAGAGCGACCAGGTCGAGAGTGACGAGGTCGAGCCGGTCGAGGCCGACGAGACCGACGAGACCGACGAGACCGACGAGACCACGGTCGCCTTCGAGGCCCCCGAGTCCAGCGACGAGGCCGATGACGAGGCTGACGACGGGGCCGTCGACCCGCTGGAGGCGTTCCGCGCCGAGCTGCGCGACCAGTTCGGCGACTGGTTCGTGGTGCACACCTACTCCGGCATGGAGAACAGGGTGAAGGCCAACCTCGAGAACCGGATCCACTCCCTCAACATGGAGGACTACATCCACGAGATCCGGGTCCCCACCGAGGAGGTCGCGGAGATCAAGAACGGCCAGCGCAAGATGGTCAAGCGGACCGTCCTGCCCGGCTACGTCCTCGTCCGCATGGACCTCACCGACGAGTCGTGGTCCGCCGTGCGCCACACGCCGTCGGTCACCGGTTTCGTCGGGCACAGCCACCAGCCGGTGCCGCTGAGCCTCGACGAGGTCGAGAAGATGCTGGCCCCCGCGGTCGTCGCGGCCGCCGAGGCCGCCGCCGTCGCCGCCGGTGGCGGCACCTCCCAGTCGGGCACCGCGGCCAAGAAGCCGGTGGAGGTCGCCGACTTCGACGTCTCCGACTCCGTCATGGTTGTGGACGGTCCCTTCGCCACGCTGCACGCCACGATCACCGAGATCAACGCCGAGTCGCAGCGCGTCAAGGCCCTCGTCGAGATCTTCGGCCGCGAGACCCCGGTCGAGCTGTCGTTCTCGCAGATCCAGCGCGTCTGAGGATTGGCGGCGTGCCGGTGGCGCGCCGCACAATGGTTCACGCAACACCAGTGGCAGGGGTAGCCCCCGTCATGACCACATAGAAGAAAGAGAAGAAGCATGCCTCCCAAGAAGAAGATCGCCGCGCTGGTCAAGGTCCAGCTCCAAGCGGGCGCCGCGACTCCCGCGCCGCCGGTCGGTACCGCTCTCGGTCCCCACGGCGTCAACATCATGGACTTCTGCAAGGCCTACAACGCCCAGACCGAGTCCATGCGCGGCAACGTGATCCCCGTCGAGATCACGATCTACGAGGACCGCTCGTTCACCTTCATCACCAAGACCCCGCCGGCCGCGGAGCTCATCAAGAAGGCCGCCGGGCTGTCGAAGGGGTCGGGCGTCCCGCACAAGGAGAAGGTCGGCAAGCTGACCAAGGACCAGGTGCGCGAGATCGCGACGACGAAGCTCCCCGACCTCAACGCCAACGACATCGAGGCCGCGATGAAGATCGTCGAGGGCACCGCCCGCTCGATGGGCGTCCGCACCGACTGATCCCGCGTCGACGACCCGGGCCGCACGCCCGGCGTCACCGCCAACATCCCGTGGCAGGACCGCGCTGGTCCGCAGACCACACTCTTGAGAAGCGAGAACACCATGCAGCGCAGCAAGACCTACCGAGCAGCCGAAGAGGCGTTCGACAAGAACGAGCTCTACGCCCCGCTCGCGGCGATCAAGATCGCCAAGTCCACCAGCAAGAAGAAGTTCGACGAGACCCTCGACGTGGTCATGCGCCTGGGTGTCGACCCGCGCAAGGCCGACCAGATGGTCCGCGGCACGGTCAACCTGCCCCACGGCACCGGCAAGACCTCCCGCGTCCTCGTCTTCGCGAACGCCGAGAAGGCCGACGCCGCGCGTGAGGCCGGCGCCGACATCGTCGGTGGCGACGAGCTGATCGACAAGGTCAACGGTGGCTGGCTCGAGTTCGACGCCGTCGTCGCGACCCCCGACATGATGGGCAAGGTCGGCCGGCTCGGACGCGTGCTCGGCCCCCGCGGCCTGATGCCGAACCCCAAGACCGGCACCGTGACACCTGACGTGGCCAAGGCCGTGACCGACATCAAGGGCGGCAAGATCGAGTTCCGCGTCGACCGCCACGCCAACCTGCACTTCATCATCGGCAAGGCGTCCTTCGACGAGGCCCAGCTGGCGGAGAACTACGCCGCTGCCCTCGAGGAGGTGCTGCGGCTCAAGCCGGCGAGCTCCAAGGGTCGCTACGTCAAGAAGATCACCGTCTCCACGACGATGGGCCCCGGCATCCAGGTCGACCCCAACCGGATCAAGAACGTCACGGCGGAGGACGAGGCCTGAGGCCACGCCCTTCCTGCCCGATCACAGCGGCGCCCGGCCTTGCCGGGCGCCGCTGTTGATGAACCAACGGGTGCCCCGGTCGGTTGACCTGCATCCCTTGATGAACCATCCACCCTGGACAATGAAGCATGCGGTGCGTGGTGCTCGACGACTACCAGGACGTGGCGTTGGCGTACGCCGACTGGGGCTCGCTGCGAGGCGTGACCGTCGAGACGATCGGCCGTCATCTGGCCACTGACGACGACGTCGTCGCCGCGCTCGCCGGAGCCGAGGTCGTGGTGGCGATGCGGGAGCGCACGCCGTTCACCGCGGCCCGGCTGGCGCGGCTGCCCGACCTGCGCCTGCTCGTCACCACCGGGATGCGCAACGCGTCCATCGATCTCCAGGCGTGTGCCGAGCACGGGATCACCGTGTGCGGCACCGGCAGCTCGTTCCGGCCGCCGGCGGAGCACACGTGGGCGCTGATCCTCGGGCTGGCCCGGCACTTGGTCACCGAGGCCACCGAGCTGCGCGCGGGCGGCCCCTGGCAGAGCACTGTCGGGACCGACCTCCGCGGCGCGACGCTCGGGCTGGTCGGCCTCGGCAGGATCGGCACGGCCGTCGCCGAGGTCGGGACGGCGTTCGGCATGGACGTCGTCGCGTGGAGCCCGCACCTGACCGTGGAGCGTGCCTCCGCCGGAGGTACACGGCTGGTCGGCAAGCAGGAGCTCTTCTCAGAGGCGGACTTCGTGTCCCTCCACCTGGTGCTGTCGGAGACCACCCGCGCGATCGTCGGCGCCGCTGAGCTCGCGGCGATGAAGCCGGCGGCGTACCTCGTCAACACCTCCCGCGCCGGGCTCGTCGACACGTCGGCGCTGCGGCGGGCCCTCGACACGCGCGCGATCGCGGGCGCGGGGCTCGACGTCTTCGACGAGGAGCCGCTCCCGGCCGGCCACCCGTTGCGCTCGCACCCGCGCGTGCTCGCGACGCCGCACACCGGCTACGTCACGCACGGCAACTACACGACGTTCTTCACCGAGGCGGTCGAGGACGTCGAGGCGTGGCTCGCCGGTGCACCTGTGCGGGTGCTGGCCGGCTGAGGAGACCGGTCAGGAGTCTCAGTCGACGTAGACGCGCTCGTCCACGAGGCGCTCGGCGACGGCAGCGCCCTCGCTCTCGAAGCGCCCCTGGTCGAAGCGCTTGCGGAACTCCAGCTCGGCGCCGTCATGACCGGAGCGGTTCTTCTCGACGGTGAGCACCGAGTAGTTGCGGAAGCGCTCGTGGCTGTTGCCGTCGAACATCAGGTGGTGGCGGGCGACGATGTCGGACTTGGTGTTGATGACGAGCACCAGGTCGGGCTCGTAGGCCAGGGCGGTCGAGCCGCGCAGGTGCCGGGCGCGGAGCCGGGTGCCCGGCTGCAGTCCCTCGTGGTCGGCGGCAGCGATGGCGAGCACCGGGCAGTCGAACTCGATGGCGAGGTCCTTGAGCTGCTCCGCGATGCGGGTGGTCTGCTCGTCCTCCGAGACGTCCTTCGGGTCGTGCACCTTCTGGAGGTAGTCGACGACGACGAGAGGAGGCTCTTTGTGCGTTCGCACGGAGTCTTCGATCTGCTCGATCATCGAGGCGATGCCGGTGTGGCTGGTGGTGGACCGGTGGGTGATCAGCCGCTCGGCGTACCGGTGCACCTGCAGCAGCGCGTTGACGCCTCCGGGAAGGGCCTCGAGCCGGTCGAGCAGCCCACCGTGGCCACCGTCGGTGCCTTCGAAGACCGAGCGGATGGCGTTCAGGTTGGGCGCCTCGTGCGGGTCGATCTCGCCGGCCTCGAGCGCCACCAGCTTCTGCAGCAGCGACTCGGCCTCCAGCTCGTAGGAGAAGAAGATGGCGGTGCGGCCCGCGACCACGGCGTTGCGGGCGATCTGCAGCGCGAAGGTCGTCTTGCCCTGGCCCTGCGGCCCCGCCAGCAGGGCCAGCATGCCGGCGCGGAGGCCGCCGCCGATGGTGTCGTCGAGCAGCTTGAAGCCCGTGGGCCAGAGGCGCGTGTCGTTGCCCTCCGAGCGCAGGCGGCTGTCAGTGCGCTCGAGCACCTCCATGAGCGGGGTCGACTTGCGGTCCACGTGCAGATTCAAACACCGATTTGCCACATGCGGGCACAGATTGCGAAGACCCGGCGGCGGTGGCTACTCGGTGAAGACGCGCTCGTCCACCAGCTTCTCGGTGACGACCTTGCCGTTGGTCTCGAAGCGTCCTTGCTCGAAGCGCTTGCGGAACTCGAACTCTCCGCCGTCGAACCCGGAGCGGTTCTTCTCGATGGTGAGGACCGCGTAGTTGCGGAACCGCGCCGCGGCCTCGCCGTCGTACACCAGGTGGTGCTTGGCGACGATGTCGGTCTTGGTGTTGAGGATCATGACGAGGTCCGGCTCGTAGGCGAGGGCGGTGGAGCCGCGCATGTGCCGCGCACGCATCCGCGAACCGGGCTCGAGGCCCTCGCGGTCCGCGGCGGCGACTGCCAGCACCGGGCACGCGAACTCGATCGAGAGGTCCTTGAGGCGCTCGGTGATGCGGGTGATCTTCTCGTTGTCGTCGGCGCCCTCGGGCTCGCAGACCTTCTGGAGGTAGTCGACCACCACGAGAGGGGACTCGCCGGTGCGGGAGATGAGCTCCTTGATCGCGTCGGCGATGACGTCGAGGGTCGTGTGCATCGACGTGGACCGGTAGGCGACGAAGCGCTCGGCGTACGAGTGCACCTGCAGGAGGGCCTGGACACCGTTCGGCAGCGCCTGCATGCGGTCGACGAGTCCGCCCTCGGTGCCGTCCGTGGCCTCGAAGACACTGCGGATCTGCTGGATCGAGGGGCACTCCATAGGGTCCATCTCCGCGGCCTCGAGACCCACGAGCTTCATGAGGAGGTTCTCGGCCTCGAGCTCGTAGGAGAAGTAGATGGCGGGCCGGCCGCTGACGACGGCGTTGCGGGCGACCTGGAGCGCGAAGGTGGACTTGCCGAGCCCCTGGGGCCCGGCGATCAGGCTCAGAGAGCCTGCGCGCAGGCCGCCGCCGATGGCGTCGTCGAGCACGCCGAATCCGGTCGGCCAGAAGGTGGCGTCGGGGGAGTCGGAGCGGAGACGTTGGTCGGTCCGCTCGAGGACCTCCATGAGGGGGGTGAACTTCGGGTCCATGATGGGATTGAAACGTGGCTGCGCGGGGTCCATGACGCGAATGGTCCAAAAATGACTCGATCGGATGGTGCCGCAGGGACGATCGGCATCCGCACCGCTACTCGATTTGGACGGTCGAGTGAATCCCCGTATCTTGAACGCTGTACCAGAGACCGCCGGTCGTCATGGCTCTTGTGAAGTCTGCAGGGTGTCGTGACCGAAGGCCCGCCGAGAGGCGGACGGCCCGCGCAGGTGTCAGAGCAAGACTTGCAGGAGGACTCGCGCGAGCGGGTCGGCACTGCGGTTCCACGCCCTGGGCTCCTGTGCCCGGGGCGTTCGTCGTTCTCCAGGGTCACCTCCGTCGGTCTCCTCGACCAATGTGAAGGAGACCCATGGCGCGGGCTGAGAAGACCACCGCCGTCGCGGAGATCGTTGACTCGTTCAACGCGTCCGCCGGTGCCGTGCTCACCGAGTACCGCGGCCTCACCGTGAAGCAGCTGCAGGACCTGCGGCGCTCCCTCGGTGAGAACGCCAACTACGCCGTGGTCAAGAACACGCTCGCCAAGCTCGCGGCCAACGAGGCCGGGATCTCTGGTGTCGACGACCTGCTCACCGGCCCGACCGCCATCGCCTTCATCAATGGCGACGTGGTCGAGGCGGCGAAGGGTCTGCGTGACTTTGCCAAGGCCAACCCGACCCTGGTCATCAAGGGCGGGTTCCTGGACGGCGCCGTCCTCGACGCGAAGGAGGTCGCCAAGCTGGCCGACCTCGAGTCGCGCGAGGTGCTCCTGGGCAAGCTGGCGGGCGCGATGCTCGCCTCGCTCTCCCAGGCCGTCTACCTGCTCAACGCGCCGCTGGCCCAGGCCGCCCGTCTCGCGGGCGCCCTCCAGGCCAAGGCCGAGCAGGACCCCACGATCCTCGCAGGTGGTGCCGGTGTGCCCGCCGCTGCCGAGGAGCCCCCGGCCGTCGAGGCCGCTGCCGCTGACGAGGCTCCCGCCGAGGAGGCGTCCGAGGACGCCGCCCCCGCCGCGGAGACCACCGACGAGGCTGCTGCCGACGAGACGACCGAGAGCACCGACGCCTGATCCGTCCACTCGGACCGGGCAGACCACCACCTGTAGAACAAATCGGCACCGCGGCGTACCGCGTGGCCACAGACGGAAGGAAACGCCACCATGGCGAAGCTCAGCACTGACGAGCTCCTCGACGCGTTCAAGGAGATGACGCTGATCGAGCTCAGCGAGTTCGTGAAGCAGTTCGAGGAGACCTTCGGCGTCACCGCGGCCGCTCCGGTCGCCGTTGCCGCCGCTGCCCCCGCCGCTGGCGGCGGCGACGCTGCCGAGGCTGCCGCCGAGCAGGACGAGTTCGAGGTCGTCCTCGAGGCCGCTGGCGACAAGAAGATCAACGTCATCAAGGAGGTGCGCGCGCTCACGTCCCTCGGTCTGAAGGAGGCCAAGGACCTGGTCGAGGCCGCCCCCAAGACGGTGCTCGAGAACGCGCCCAAGGAGGCTGCGGAGAAGGCCAAGGAGGCCCTCGAGGCCGCCGGCGCCACCGTCACCCTGAAGTGATCGAGCAGCCGGGCGCGGCGAAGCCGCTTCCGGCGTAGCTCGACCAGGTCGAGCAGGGCGAAGGGGCCCGGCGTCGAGACCCGGTGACGTACGAAGCAACAGCAACCACCGACAGCGACCACTCCCACAAGGGGTGGTCGCTGTCGGCATTTGGGTGTAGGGGTGGTCTCGACCATCCGCTCGCGAGCTCGCTGCTCGACCACCGGAGGTCGCCTGCTCGACCACCGATCGGACCGTTGGCATTTCGAGGCATCTGCCTGGCACAATCGCGCCATGGCGACGGAATCCGCAAAAAACAGCGTTATCCACCACTGGTTCGGTGGATCAGAGCAGGCAGGAACGTCGGGGAAGACCCTCGAGGTGACCAATCCTGCCACTGGAGAGGTCACCGGCACCATGGTGGTCGCTGACCAGGCGGACGCCGCCGCGGTCATCGCGGCGGCCAAGGAAGCCTCGCAGACGTGGGGCCGCTCCTCGATCACCACGCGGGCCAAGGTCATGTTCCGGTTCCGCGAGCTGCTCGAGGCCAAGAAGGACGAGCTCGCCGCGATCATCACCCGCGAGCACGGCAAGGTGCACTCCGACGCGCTCGGCGAGATCGCCCGCGGACTCGAGGTCGTGGAGTTCGCCTGCGGGATCCCGCACCTGCTCAAGGGCGGCTACTCCGAGAGCGTGTCGACGGGCGTCGACGTGCACTCGATCCGCCAGCCGCTCGGCGTCGTCGGTGTGATCAGCCCGTTCAACTTCCCGGCGATGGTGCCGATGTGGTTCTTCCCCGTCGCCATCGCCTGCGGCAACACCGTCGTGCTCAAGCCCAGCGAGAAGGATCCGTCCGCCTCCATCTGGATCGCCCGCCTTTGGCAGGAGGCCGGCCTCCCCGACGGCGTCTTCAACGTCCTGCAGGGTGACAAGGTCGCCGTCGACGCCCTTCTGCAGAGCCCTGACGTGGCGGCGATCAGCTTCGTCGGCTCGACCCCCATCGCGCAGTACGTCTACGACCAGGGCACCGCGGCCGGCAAGCGCGTCCAGGCCCTCGGTGGCGCCAAGAACCACATGCTCGTGCTGCCCGACGCCGACCTCGACGCCGTGGCGAACGCCGCGGTGTCGGCGGGGTACGGCTCCGCCGGCGAGCGCTGCATGGCGATCAGCGTGGTGGTCGCCGTGGACCCGATCGGCGACGAGCTGGTCGCCCGGATCGCCGACCGCACCGGAGGCATCAAGGTCGGCGACGGCGCCAGGGGCAGCGACGGCCCCGAGGCCGACATGGGCCCCCTCGTCACCCGAGAGCACGCCGACAAGGTGCTCGACTACATCCGCCAGGGCGAGCAAGCCGGCGCCAAGGTCGTCGTGGACGGCCGCGCCCCGCAGGTCAACGGCGCGGAGGCCGGCTACTGGGTCGGGCCCACGCTCTTCGACCACGTCTCGCCCGACATGTCGATCTACACCGAGGAGATCTTCGGCCCCGTGCTGTCGGTGGTCCGGGTCGGCAGCTATCGCGAGGGCCTCGACCTGATCAACGCCAACCAGTACGGCAACGGCACCGCGATCTTCACCGGTGACGGTGCCGCCGCGCGGCTGTTCGAGAACGAGGTCCAGGTCGGGATGGTCGGCATCAACGTGCCGATCCCCGTGCCGATGGCCTACTACTCCTTCGGCGGCTGGAAGCGCTCGCTCTTCGGCGACACCCACGCGCACGGAACGGAGGGCGTCCACTTCTTCACCCGTGGGAAGGTGGTCACCTCCCGGTGGGGCGACCCCGCCGCACGCCGTAGCCAGGGCATCGACCTGGGCTTCCCCCAGAACGACTGACACCACCACTAGCACCCGGAGCTGAGCAGCATGATCGACGACAGCCGCACCTACGAGCTCGACCGCGCCCACGTCTTCCACTCCTGGTCGGCCCAGGGAGCGCTGAAGCCGATGGTGGTCACCAAGGCCGAGGGCTCGACCCTGTGGGACGACGAGGGCAACAGCTATCTCGACTTCTCCTCGCAGCTGGTCTTCACCAACATCGGTCACCAGCACCCCAAGGTCGTCAAGGCGATCCAGGATCAGGCGGCCACGCTCTGCACGATCGCGCCCGGCACGGCCAACGCGGCGCGGTCCGAGGCGGCCCGGCTGATCACCAGCCACGCGCCCGACGGCCTGGAGAAGGTGTTCTTCACCAACGGCGGCGCCGACGCCGTCGAGCACGCGATCCGGATGGCCCGCCTGCACACGGGGCGGATCAAGGTGCTGTCGACGTACCGCTCCTACCACGGTGGTACGGCGCTCGCCGTCAACGTCACCGGTGACCCGCGGCGCTGGCCCAACGACTACGGCAGCGCCGGCACCGTGCACTTCTTCGGCCCGTTCCTCTACCGCTCGCAGTTCCACGCGACGACCGAGGCCGAGGAGTGCGAGCGTGCGCTCGCGCACCTCGAGCAGGTCATCGCCCTCGAGGGCGCGCAGTCGATCGCGGCGATCATCCTCGAGTCGATCCCCGGCACCGCCGGCATCATGGTCCCGCCCCCGGGCTACCTCCAGGGAGTCCGTGAGCTGTGCGACCGGCACGGCATCGTCTACATCGCCGACGAGGTGATGGCGGGCTTCGGCCGCTCGGGCCGCTGGTTCGGCTTCGAGCACGGCGACGTGACACCCGACCTCATCACCTTCGCCAAGGGCGTCAACTCCGGCTACGTGCCGCTCGGCGGCGTGATCATCAACGAGCCGACCGCGGCCACCTTCGACGAGCGCGTCTACCCCGGCGGGCTGACCTACTCCGGACACCCGCTCGCGTGCGCCGCGGCCGTCGCGACGATCAAGACGATGGAGGAGGAGGGCATCGTCGAGAACGCCGCCCGACTCGGCCGCGAGGTCCTCGGCCCCGGGCTGGAGAAGATCGCCGCCGGCCACTCCAGCGTCGGCGAGGTCCGGGGCACCGGCGTCTTCTGGGCGATCGAGCTGGTCAAGGACCAGGCGACCCGTGAGCCGCTGGCGGCGTACGGCGGCTCGAGCCCGGCCATGAACGCGACCCTGGCCGCGTGCAAGGCCGCCGGGCTGATCCCCTTCGCCAACTACAACCGGATCCACGTCGTGCCGCCGCTCACCATCTCCGACGACGACGCCCGTCGCGGCCTGGAGATCATCGACGCCGCCTTGGACACAGCAGACCAGGGCTGATGTGACGGCCCCAGCCGACTGAGGAACGAAATCGGGTCGGACAGCCGGCCAGGTCGAGCAACCTCACTGCTTCGTGACGTCGGCCATCGGCTCCTCCTCGACCAGCGGGGTTGGGCTCCCTCCTCAACCACCGGTTGGTGCGTAACCTCCCGGCCGCCGACCCGTTGTTACCCCTGAGTGTGCCCGTGCGCGCGGGGAGCAGGGAGGGCCGACCGCGCGCGGCCAGGAAGCGGGCTGCGTAGGTCGAGGGAGGGAGTGGCGCGCCGTGGGCGTGGAGATCCAGGTCAACGGACTGACCAAGTCCTTCGGAAAGCAGCTCATCTGGGGCGACGTGACGTTGACCGTCCCCGCCGGCGAGATCTGCGTGATGCTGGGTCCGTCGGGAACCGGCAAGTCGGTCTTCCTCAAGACCCTGATCGGCCTGCTCAAGCCCGACAGCGGCTCGATCATCATCGAGGGCACCGACATCGCCAGCTGCTCGGAGCGCGACCTCTACGAGATCCGCAAGCTCTTCGGTGTCCTCTTCCAGGACGGCGCGATGTTCGGCTCGATGAACCTCTACGACAACGTGGCGTTCCCGCTGCGCGAGCACACGAAGAAGTCCGAGTCCGAGGTCCGCGAGATCGTCATGGAGAAGATGGACCTCGTCGGTCTGCTCGGCGCCGAGGACAAGCTCCCGGGCGAGATCTCCGGCGGCATGCGCAAGCGGGCAGGGCTGGCACGGGCACTCGTGCTGGACCCGGAGATCGTGCTCTTCGACGAGCCGGACTCCGGCCTCGACCCCGTGCGCACCGCGTTCCTCAACCAGCTCATCGTCGACCTCAACGCGCAGATCGACGCGACCTTCCTCATCGTCACGCACGACATCAACACGGCCCGGACGGTCCCCGACAACATCGGGCTGCTCTATCACCGGCACCTGGCGATGTTCGGGCCGCGCGAGATGCTGCTGAGCTCGGAGGAGCCCGTCGTACGACAGTTCCTCAACGCCCAGCGCGTCGGCCCGATCGGGATGTCGGAGGAGAAGGACGCCGACGAGCTCGCGGCGGAGAAGGACCAAGACCTGCCGCCGCTGCCGCCGATCCCGCTCCAGCTCGACCCTTCCAACGGCATCCCCCGGCGCAGCCAGCGCGAGCCCGGCGCGTGGTGCCGGGAGAACGGTGTGACGCCGCCGCCCGGGTCGTTCGAGCCGCAGATGTCGATGGCCACGGGGGGCAGCTGAGGTGGCATCCACGACTCCTCGGGTGCTGCAGCCGATCGGCACCGCCGGCAACCTGTTCGCCTTCGGCCTCGACGTCGCCCGCCAGCTGTTCCGGCGGCCGTTCCAGCTGCGTGAGTTCATCCAGCAGGCCTGGTTCATCGCGTCGGTCACGATCGTGCCGACCGCTCTCGTGGCCATCCCGTTCGGTGCGGTGATCGCGCTCCAGGTCGGTGGGCTGATCAAGCAGTTCGGCGCCCAGTCGTTCACCGGGTCCGCCGCCGTGCTCGCGATCGTCCGTGAGGCCGGCCCGATCGCGACCGCGCTGCTCATCGCCGGCGCCGGCGGCTCGGCGATCGCCGCCGACCTCGGTTCGCGCAAGATCCGCGAGGAGCTCGACGCGATGATGGTGCTCGGCATCGACCCGATCCAGCGGCTCGTCGTCCCCCGCGTGCTGGCCTGCATGCTGGTCGCGGTCTTCCTCAACGGCCTGGTCAGCGTCGTCGGCGTGGCCGGCGGCTACGTCTTCAACGTGATGCTCCAGGACGGCACACCAGGTGCCTATCTCGCGAGCTTCACGGCCCTGGCCCAGCTTCCGGACCTCTGGCAGGGCATGGTGAAGGCGCTCGTCTTCGGCATGATCGCCGCCATCGTCGCCTGCTACAAGGGCATGAACGCCAAGGGCGGACCGAAGGGCGTCGGCGATGCCGTCAACGAGTCCGTCGTCATCACGTTCCTGCTCCTCTTCGTCGTCAACGTCGTCATGAGCGCGATCTACTTCCAGCTCGTGCCACCGAAGACCGGGTGATCGTCGTGGCTGACATGAGAGACGTCTACCAGCGCCCGCTGCGCGCCCTCGACCAGCTCGGCGAGCAGCTGTCGTTCTACCTCCGCGCCCTCGCGTGGATCCCGCGCACGGTGACCCGCTACAAGAAGGAGATCCTGCGGCTGCTGGCCGAGGTGACCCTCGGCTCCGGAGCTCTGGCCGTCATCGGCGGCACCGTCGGCGTCATCACCGCGCTCACCTTCTTCACCGGCACCAACGTCGGCCTCCAGGGGTACGCCGCGCTCAACCAGCTCGGCACCGCGGCGTTCTCCGGCTTCGTGTCGGCGTACTTCAACACCCGCGAGATTGCCCCGCTGGTCGCGGGCATCGCCCTTGCCGCGACCGTGGGCTGCGGGTTCACCGCCCAGCTCGGCGCGATGCGGATCTCCGAAGAGGTCGACGCCCTCGAGGTGATGGCGATCCCGTCGCTGCCCTTCCTCGTCACCACGCGCATCATCGCCGGCCTCATCGCGATCGTCCCGCTCTACGTGATCGGCCTGCTGTCGTCGTACTTCGCGACCCGGCTCACCGTCACGCAGTTCTTCGGTCAGTCGACAGGCACCTACGACCACTACTTCAGCCAGTTCCTGCCACCGGGCGACGTGCTGTGGAGCTTCGGCAAGGTGCTGGTCTTCGCGGTCGTCGTGATCCTCATCCACTGCTACCACGGCTACAACGCCTCCGGCGGTCCTGCGGGCGTGGGTGTCGCCGTCGGTCGCGCGGTGCGCACGTCGATCGTCGCCATCAACGTCATCGACCTCTTCCTGTCGATGGCCATCTGGGGCACCACCACGACCGTGAGGCTCGCGGGGTAGACCATGCGCCTAGGGAAGAGCCACAAGACGCTCGGCATCGTGTTCCTCGCGATGCTGCTGCTGGGCGTCTACCTCACCTACGGGATCTTCACCAAGAAGTTCACCGACTACGACGAGCTCACGCTGCGCACGTCCAAGATCGGCCTGCAGCTCCCGGCCCGCGCGGACGTGAAGACCCGCGGCGTGATCGTCGGTGAGGTGCTCGAGTTCGACGCCGACTCCGAGGGTGCGGTGCTGACCCTCGGCATCTATCCCGACAAGCTCGGCACGATCCCGGCCAACGTGACCGGGTCGATCGTGCCCAAGACGCTCTTCGGCGAGAAGTACGTCTCCCTCGAGATCCCCGAGAGCGGCCCCGAGGGCACGATCGAGGCCGGGGCGACCATAGACCGGACCGAGGTGTCCATCGAGGTCGAGAAGGTGCTCTCGGACCTCTATCCGCTGCTGCGCGCGGTCCGTCCCGCCGACCTCAACTACACGCTCAACGCGCTGGCGACCGCGCTGGAGGGGCGTGGTGAGCAGATCGGCGAGAACCTCGAGACGCTCGATGCCTACCTCAAGCGGATCAACCCGCAGATCCCCGACATCGTCGAGGACCTGCGCCTCACCGCACGTGTCTCCGACCTGTACGTCGACGTGCTGCCGGACGTCGCCGAGATCCTGCGCGACACCATCAAGACCACCGGCACGCTCGAGGGGCGGGAGGCCAAGCTCCGCGCCCTCTTCCGCGACGTCGCCTCCTTCTCCGACACTGCGCGCGCCTTCCTCGACGACAACGAGGACAACCTGATCCGCCTGGGCGACCTCAGCGCCGCGCAGCTGCGGCTCTTCGCGAAGTACGCGCCGGAGTACCCGTGCCTGCTTGGCGGGATCGTCAACGCGGGCAAGGCTCAGGCCGAGGCGTTCCGCGGCTTCACGCTGCACATCGTGCTGGAGCTGCTGCCCAACCAGCCGCGCGGCTACACGCCCGCCGATGCCCCACGCTTCGGCGAGGACAGCGGGCCCAACTGCCTGCACCTGCCCTCCCCGCCGTTCGACCAGGAGAACCCCGTCAGCTCGCAGCCCGACTTCGACGACGGTGTCGACGAGCCGACCGGCAAGGGCACCAGCCGGACCGCGCCCGGCTTCGGCCGGGCCGGCGACGGGTGGTCCAGCGGCGCTGGGTACGCCGGCGGGCCGGACGAGGCCGGGATGCTCCGCACGCTCCTCGGCCCGGCGCTGGGTGTCACCCCCGACCAGGTCGACGACCTCGGCGTGCTGCTCGTGGCGCCCATGGCCAGGGGAGCGGAGGTGTCGCTGCGATGAAGGTCCTCGACAAGAAGACCGCTGGTGACGGCGTACGCCTCCTGATCTTCATGATCGTGACGACGCTGGCCACGGGTGTGCTGGTCGTGACGATCGGCAACATCACCTTCTCGAGCAGCCGCGACTACAAGGCCGTCTTCGCCGACGCGACCGGTGTCGTGAAGGGCGACGACGTGCGCATCGCCGGGGTCAAGGTCGGCACGGTCACCGGCGTAGAGATCACCGAGCGCACCCGGGCACTGGTCTCCTTCTCCGTCGACGACACGGCGTCGATCAGCGGCGCCACCAACGCCCTGATCCGCTATCGCAACCTCGTCGGACAGCGCTACATCTCGCTGAGCGAGGGGATCGGCGACGGTCGTCGTCTCCCCGACGGCGCCACCATCCCGCTCGACCAGACCCAGGGCGCCCTCGACCTGACGGTCCTGTTCAACGGCTTCAAGCCGCTCTTCCAGGCCCTGTCGCCCGACGACGTCAACAAGCTGTCCTTCGAGATCGTCCAGGTCTTCCAGGGGGAGGGCGGAACTCTCGAGGGCCTGCTCGGCCACACGGCGTCGGTGACCCAGACCCTCGCCGCGCGGGACCAGGTGATCGGCGACCTGATCGACAACCTCAACGAGGTGCTCGTCCACGTCGGTGACCGAGACGAGCAGCTGGGCCGGCTGATCATCAGCTTCCGCGACCTCATGGGCGGGCTGAAGAAGGACCGCCGTGCCATCTTGTCGTCGCTCGACGAGGTCTCCGCGCTCTCGGTCGAGACCGCTCAGCTCGTGTCGGGGATCCGCAAGCCCTTCGTGCGCGACATCAAGGGACTGCGCGACGTGGCGGGCAACCTCGACCGCAACAAGGCCGAGCTCGACCGCGCCCTCCAGGTGCTGCCCATCAAGCTCGAGAAGGTGGGCCGCACCGCGATCTACGGCTCGTGGTTCAACTTCTACCTCTGCGAGTTCCAGGGCCGCGTCATCCTGCCCAAGGGCCTCACCCTCCCGGTCACCTACGAGACCGGCTCGGAGAGGTGTTCGCTGTCATGATTCCCTTCCGCGAACGCAACCCCGTCATCATCGGCGCGATCAGCCTGACCGCGATCGCCGCCATCGTGCTGATGGCGTTCCGAGCCCAGGACCTGCCGTTGATCGGCGGCGGCGACACCTACTACGCCGCGTTCAGCGAGGCCGGCGGCCTCAAGGTCAACGACGAGGTGCGCATCGCCGGCGTGCGCGTCGGCAAGGTCGAGTCGATCGAGCTCGCCGGCAACCAGGTACGCGTGGGGTTCCGGGTCGACACCGAGTCGCACTTCGGCACCGAGACGCGCGCGGCCATCAAGGTGAAGACACTCCTGGGCGCCATGTTCCTCGCTCTCGAGCCCGCCGGCAGTGGTCAGCTCTCTGAGAAGAGCGAGATCCCCGTCGACCGCACCAGCTCGCCGTACGACGTCGTGGAGGCCTTCCAGGGCCTCGCCGAGACCTCCGACCGCATCGACACCGACCAGCTCGCCGAGTCGCTGACGGTGCTCGCCGACCTGACCCGCAACACGCCCGAGGAGTTCCGCGAGGCCCTCGACGGGGTGTCCCGGCTGTCCGCCAACGTCGCCGCCCGTGACGACCAGATCAACTCGCTGCTGCGCAACCTCGGCAAGGTCAGCTCGGTCCTCGACGAGCGGGACGAGGACATCATCAAGCTGATGGAGGACTCCGACGTGGTCTTCCGTGCCGTCGTCGCCCGGCGCGAGCAGGTGCACCAGCTCCTAGTGTCGACCTCCCAGCTCTCCAAGGAGCTCACCCGGCTGGTCAAGCAGAGCCGGGACGACCTCAAGCCCGCGCTCACCCACCTCGAGAACGTCGTGGCCGTCCTCAACAAGAACGAGGACAACCTCGACAACAGCCTGCGCCTGATGGCGCCGTTCTACCGCGTCTTCGCCAACACCCTCGGCACCGGCCCGTGGTTCGACACGTACATCCAGAACATGCCGCCGGTCCCGGAGCTGGTGGGCTGATGGACCTCCGGAAGATCTTCGTCCCCGCCCTCCTGGTCGGGCTGCTGGTCGCCGCCCTGGTGACCTTCAAGCCCTTCTTCGGCGACGGCGAGCGCAAGACGGTCGTGGCGCACTTCCCGCGCGCCATCTCGATCTTCGAGGGCAGCGACGTGCGCGTGCTGGGCGTCGCGGTCGGGACCGTGGACCAGGTCGTGCCGTCGGGCACCGACGTCGAGGTGACCATGTCGTACGACGCCGACGTGCGCATCCCCGAGGACGCCTCGGCCGTGATCATCGCGCCGTCGATCGTCGGCGACCGGTTCGTCCAGCTCACCCCGGCGTACGACCCGTCGACGAAGGGGGCGGTGCTCGCCGACGGCGCCGAGCTCGGCGTCGACCGGACGTCCGTGCCGCTGGAGCTCGACCAGGTCTACTCGAGCCTCAACGACCTCAACGTCGCGCTCGGCCCGACCGGCGCCAACAAGCAGGGCGCGCTCTCCGACCTGCTCGAGGTGACCGCGGACAACTTCGATGGCCAGGGTGCCGCGTTCCACCAGACCATCGCGGACTTCGGCCGGTTCAGCCAGACGCTGTCGAACAACCGCGAGGAGCTCTTCGGCACGGCGGCCAAGCTGCAGTCCTTCCTCGAGACGCTGGCCGACAACGACACGACGGTCCGTCAGTTCAACCGCTCGCTCGCGGACATCTCGGGGGTGCTGAGCGGTGAGCGTCAGGAGCTGGCGGCCGCGCTGGACAACCTCGGCACGGCGTTGTCGCAGGTGTCCGGTTTCGTCAAGGAGAACCGCGACATCCTGGGCCGCAACATCAAGGGCCTGAACAGGGTGTCCAAGGTGCTCGTCAAGCAGCGCGACTCGCTCGACGAGATCCTCCGGGTCGGTCCGCTCGCGCTGAACAACCTGGCGCTGACCTACAACCCCCAGGCCGGCACGCTCGACACCCGCGCGAACCTCGGCGAGCTGGTCGGGCAGATCGAGAACGACCCGGCGCTGCTGCTCTGCAGCATCGTCGAGCAGGCCGACGACCCGGGCAACGCCTGCGACCTGATCAAGAAGCTGCTCCCGGGCAAGCTGCCGCTGCCGGGCGCGCCGCGCGGCGTGCCGTTCACGCCGGGTTTCGGCGGCGGTGAGCGCAGCGGAGATCGCTACGACCCGACGCTGGGTGGGCTCGTCGCGTCCCCCGCAGGGGAGGGGACGCGATGAGTCGGTTGCGACTGCTCCTGGTCTCGCTCGCGTCGGTGCTGCTGCTGCCGTTGCTGACGGCGTGCGACTTCGACGTCTACCAGCTGCCGCTTCCCGGCGGCACCGACACCGGTGACCAGCCGATCACCGTGACCGTGAAGTTCCGGGACGTGCTCGACCTGGTGCCGCAGTCGACGGTGAAGGTCAACGACGTGAGCGTCGGCAAGGTGACCGACGTGCGCCTGGACGGTGCTGTCGCCGAGGTCACCTTGGAGCTGCGCAACGACGTGGGCCTGCCGGACAACACGCTCGCCGAGCTGCGCCAGACCAGCCTGCTCGGCGAGAAGTTCGTGTCACTGGGGCCGCCGGAGCCCGGCGCGGGTGCCGGTCGGCTCGAGGACGGCGACGTGATCCCCCTCGAGCGGTCAGGCCGCAACCCTGAGGTCGAGGAGGTCCTCGGGGCCCTGAGCCTGCTGCTCAACGGTGGCGGGGTCGGCCAGCTCAAGACCATCTCCAGCGAGATCAACAACGCACTCGAGGGCCGCGAGGGCTCCGCGAAGTCGGTGCTCACCCAGGTGCGCGTGCTGATGCAGCAGCTGGACGAGAACAAGGCCGACATCGTCGACGCGATCGAGGCGCTGAACCGGCTGTCGATCGAGACAGGCAAGCATCTCGACACCATCGACGCCGCCCTCGACGAGCTGCCCAGCGCCCTCGACTCCCTCGACAAGCAGCGGGGCGACCTGGTGCGGATGCTCAAGGCGCTCGACGACCTGAGCGGCGTGGGCGTGCGGGTGATCCGCGCGTCCAAGACCGCGACCATCGACAGCCTCCAGCAGCTGGACCCGGTGCTGACCCAGCTCGCAGCCGCGGGCGACGACTTCGCCAACGCGTTCCACGTGTTCCTGACCTACCCGTTCGTCGACGAGGTCGTCGGCCGGGACCCGCAGGTCGCCCGCAACCTGCACATGGGCGACTACACCAACCTCTCGATCCAGCTCGAGCTCGATCTCAGCGACCTGCTGCCGTCGCTCCCGTCGCTGCCGACCCTGCCACCGCTGCCGTCCCTGCCGACCGCGCTGCCGACGGTTCCGCTGCCGTCCCTGCCCACGCCGACCCTGCTCCCGACCGAGCTCGACCCGACCAAGATCGTCGACGACGTGCTGGCCTGCCTGGCCAGCGGCGACCTCAACAGCGAGGCCTGCCTCAAGCTGCTCTCGACCCTGCAAGGGATCCTCGCCCTCCAAGAGGCCTGCAAGAAGCCCGAGAACCAGAACGCCACGGTCTGCCAGCAGCTCAACCAGGTCCCCGAGCTCCCGGACCCGACCGATCCGACCCTGACCGTGCCGACGATGCCGTTGCCCTCGATCTCGGTGCCGACCATCCCGGGCGTGGGCCGGGCGCCGGTCGGCTCCCTCGACACCTACGGGCCGCGCGGTCCGACCTGGGGAGACCTGATGGACCGCTTCGACCCGGACCTGGTGTCACTGATGGTGCCCGGCCTGGTGACGGCGGGGTCGGACGCTGGATCGGACGAGGGATCGGACAAGGGATCGGACGAGGGATCGGACGAGGGGAGGGATGGCCGGTGATCACCCGTCGTACCAAGCTCCAGCTGATCGCCTTCGTGCTCATCACGATCATCGGGGTCTCCTACGTCGGTGCGAAGTACGCCCGTCTCGACCGGTTCTTCGTGGACGACACCTACACCGTGGTCGCGCACTTCCCGGACTCCGGCGGATCCTTCGCCGGCGCCGAGGTGTCGTACCGCGGGGTCAGGGTGGGGCAGGTCGAGGAGCTCGTGCTCACCGACGCCGGCGTCGACCTGCACCTGTCCGTCGACAAGGACTACGACGACATCCCGGCCGACACGCTCGCGGTGGTCGGCAACCGCTCGGCGGTGGGTGAGCAGTACGTCGAGCTCCAGCCCCAGGAAGACGGGGGACCCTTCTTGCGCGACGGCGCGGAGGTCGACCAGGACGACACCCGGATCCCGCTGAGCACCACGACCCTGCTCACCAACCTGTCCAACACCGTCGAGTCGGTCGGTGAGGACGACCTGCGCACGGTCGTGTCCGAGTTCGGCAGCGCCTTCCAGGGGACGGGCCGCGACCTCGGCCGGATCATCGACACCAGCAACGCGTTCATCGAGACCGCCGACGCGAACTTCGAGATGACCACCGACCTGATCAAGGACGGCAACACGGTGCTGCGCGGCCAGCTCGCCTCAGGGAGCTCGCTGCGCACCTTCGCCCGCGAGTTCAAGAAGTTCAGCGGGACGCTCGTGCTGGCCGACCGGGACCTGCGCACCGTCATCGACAACGGCAGCGTCACCGCCACCGAGCTGCGCACCTTCCTCGAGGAGAACGAGGTCGAGCTGTCCGAGCTGCTCAACAACCTCGTCACCACCGGTGAGGTGGTGGTGGAGAACCTCGCCGGAGTCGAGCAGATCCTCGCGATCTACCCCTACGTGGTCGAGGGCGGTGTCACCGTCGCCTCCAAGACGCCCGCCACTGGGCTGTACGACGCCCACTTCGGCATGGTGCTCACCAACGAGCCGCACGTGTGCAAGGCCGGCTACGAGGGCACCGACACCCGGTCCCCCAACGACGGCAGCAACCGGCCGATGAACATGGACGCCCGCTGCACCGAGCCCGCCTCGCAGTCCAATGCCCGCGGCGCCCAGCACGCCCCGCCGCGCGCCCCGGTCGGGTACGGCGAGTCGACCGCGCCCGTCGTGGCGGCGTACGACCCCGAGACCGGCGAGCTCACCTGGGGCGACGACATGCCGCCGGGGGCTGCCGGACCCGACACCACCTCTGCCCCGCGGACCTACGGCGCCGACTCCTGGCGCTGGCTCTTCCTCCAGCCGCTCCACTGAGGGCGTGACCTCCTGGGCGGACGCTCGTTGGACCACTCGGAACCTCGGGAGGGAACCGCGCTGCGGGCAGGCATCGCCAGGCTGAGCCGCAGCAGGAGTGGGAGGAAGAGATGACCGCGACCGACGTACGAGAGCCTGAGCAGCAGAGCCCCCGGAGTGGCCCTGACGCCTCACCGGACTCGGGGCCGGACGAAGCGACGCCTTCACGTGAGGGGCGTGCGTCGTCCAGCTTCCGGTGGGGCCTGGCCCTCGTGCTGGCGCTGGTGCTGGTCGTGGCGCTCGGGGTCGCCATCTGGCTCGCCGCGGGTCGCCGCGGGGAGGCCGACGACCTCCAGCGCGAGCGGGAGACGGTGATGGCGCAGTCGCGCCAGTTCCTGCTGCGGATGGGCACGTACGGGCCCGACCTGCTCGACCAGGACGACGCGATGCCGGAGTACCGCACCCGCGTCAGCGAGGTGATCACGCCGAAGTTCAAGGCCTCCTTCGACCAGGAGGCAGGCGTCGCCGAGAGGCTGGTGGCGCAGGGTCGGGCGTCGCGCGAGGCCGAGGTGTTCGCCACCGGCGTCTCCGACCTCGATCCCGACTCGGCCACGGCCCTCGTGGCCGGCACCTTCACCGACAGCTACGAGGTGGACGGCCGGCCGACGACGGGAGAGCCGGTGCCGTTCCGCATCGAGGTGTCGCTGGTCAAGATCGACGGTGAGTGGCTGGTCGACGACTTCACGCCGGTCACGGGCACCGACACGGCCGCTCCGGAGGAAGGGGTGGCCCCGTGAGCACCGCGACGAAGGCGCCGAGCCTCTACGACCTCCTCGACGTCGAGCCGGACGCCTCGTCCGCCGACATCCGTGCCGCCTGGCGGGCGGCCATCGACGGCCTCGAGCCGGGCGACCGCCGGTTCCGGGCCTTCAACGCCGCGGCGGAGACGCTGCTCGACGACGAGCGCCGGCAGGCGTACGACGCCGAGCTGGCCGACCGCGAGCCGGTCGACGAGCCTGACTCGGCCCAGGGTCTCGAGACGGTCGCCGCGCTACCTCCTCGACCACCGACGGAGTCGGCGCAACGTCGCCGGTGGTCGAGGAGGAGCTCCAGCGACGTCGCGAGGCCTCCGGTCGCCGGTTGGGTGCTCGTCGTCCTGGCCCTGCTGACGGCCGCGGCGGTCTCGGCGTCCGCGTGGCTCTGGTGGGGGGTGCCCTCGGACGCGTCGGTGGCCGCCTCGACCCGCGAGGCCCAGGCCGCCGCCGAGCGCGCGATCGTCCCGGTCCTGTCGTACGACGCCGCGACCCTCGACCAGGACCAGGCAGCGGGCGCGGCGTACCTGACCGCCTCCTACCGCGAGGACTACGACGAGCTGTACGAGGTCATCAAGCAGAACGCGCCCCGCGTCGGCACGAAGGTGTCCGCGGAGGTGATCTCCTCGGGCGTCGTGCGTGCGGGTCCTGACGACCCGGACCGCGTCGAGGTGCTGGTCTTCGTCAACCGCCCGACGACGAACAAGAAGCAGGAGGAGCCGGTCGTCTACCGCGACCAGGTCACCGTGACCATGGAGCGGGTCGGCGACAGCTGGCTCGTCGACGGCCTGAAGACGTCACCCGCGGCGGGCTGAACCGACGCCCCGGTCAACCGCTGTGAACGTGGTGCTTGACTCCGGGCGGCGATGCGTTCATAGTTTCGGGAACGTCGATTGACGCCCGGGTTGTGGCGCGCGCAGATGTGAGTTACCCTGTGCTTTCGCCCTCTTTCTCAAATGCCCTTTGGCCTGCCCGGTGGCCGATCGGTGGTGTAGGGGGTTGATCCCGCCCTCGCGTACACGTCGAAGGACACCTCTTGGCCGCGCGCAGCTCTGCTGACAAGTTCAACCGCCGCATCTCGTTCGCAAAGATCTCGGAGCCTCTCGAGCTCCCGAAGCTCCTCTCTCTCCAGACCGACAGCTTCGACTGGCTGGTCGGCAACGCCGACTGGGACGCCACCGTTGCCCGTCGGAAGGACGCAGGCGAGGACGTCTCCGAGAAGTCCGGTCTGCAGGAGATCTTCGAGGAGATCTCCCCGATCGAGGACTTCTCCGAGACCATGTCGCTCTCGTTCGAGAACCCCGTCTTCTACGACCCGAAGTACACCGTGGAGGAGTGCAAGGAGAAGGACTTCACCTACTCCGCCCCGCTCTACGTCTCCGCCGAGTTCACCAACAACGAGACCGGTGAGATCAAGGGCCAGACGGTCTTCATGGGCGACTTCCCGCTGATGACGCCCAAGGGCACGTTCATCATCAACGGCACCGAGCGGGTCGTGGTCTCCCAGCTGGTCCGCTCGCCGGGCGTCTACTTCGAGCGCACCGCCGACAAGACCTCGGACAAGGACATCTTCACCGCCAAGCTGATCCCCAGCCGCGGCGCGTGGCTGGAGTTCGAGATCGACAAGCGCGACATGGTCGGCGTCCGCCTCGACCGCAAGCGCAAGCAGAACGTCACGGTGCTGCTCAAGGCCCTCGGCTGGACCAACGAGCAGATCCGCGAGGAGTTCGGCCAGTACGAGTCGATGATGCTCACCCTGGAGAAGGACCACACCCAGGCCCAGGACGACGCGCTGCTCGACATCTACCGCAAGCTCCGCCCGGGCGAACCGCCCACCCGCGAGGCCGCGCAGACGCTGCTGAACAACTACTACTTCAACCCCAAGCGCTACGACCTCGCCAAGGTCGGCCGCTACAAGATCAACAAGAAGCTCGGCCTCGTCGAGGCCTTCGACCAGCAGGTGCTGACCGTCGACGACATCGTCGCCGCGATCAAGTACATCGTGGCCCTGCACGCCGAGCAGACGACGATCGACACCGCGCAGGGGACCATCGAGGCGACCGCCGACGACATCGACCACTTCGGCAACCGCCGGATGCGCACCGTCGGCGAGCTGATCCAGAACCAGCTCCGCACGGGCCTGGCCCGCATGGAGCGTGTCGTGCGCGAGCGGATGACGACCCAGGACGTCGAGGCCATCACGCCGCAGTCCCTGATCAACATCCGGCCCGTCGTGGCGGCGCTGAAGGAGTTCTTCGGCACCTCCCAGCTCTCGCAGTTCATGGACCAGACCAACCCGATCTCGGGCCTGACCCACAAGCGCCGCCTCTCGGCGCTGGGCCCCGGTGGTCTGTCCCGCGACCGCGCCGGCATGGAGGTCCGCGACGTCCACCACTCGCACTACGGCCGCATGTGCCCGATCGAGACCCCCGAGGGTCCCAACATCGGTCTGATCGGCTCGCTGGCGAGCTACGGACGGATCAACCCGTTCGGCTTCGTCGAGACGCCCTACCGCAAGGTGATCAAGGGCAAGGTCACCGACAAGGTCGAGTACCTCACGGCCGACGACGAGGACCGCTACGTCATCGCCCAGGCCAACGCGCCCCTCGACAGCGCCAACAAGTTCGTCGAGGAGCGGGTGCTGGTCCGCCAGCGCCACGGTGAGGTCTCCGAGGTGCTGGCCGAGGACGTGGACTTCATGGACGTCTCCCCGCGCCAGATGGTGTCGGTCGCGACGGCCCTGATCCCGTTCCTCGAGCACGACGACGCCAACCGCGCGCTCATGGGTGCCAACATGCAGCGCCAGGCCGTGCCGCTGATCGTCAGCGACTCGCCCCTGGTCGGCACCGGCATCGAGTACCGCGCCGCCGTCGACGCCGGTGACGTCGTGGTCGCCGAGAAGGCCGGTGTGGTCAAGGAGGTGTCGGCCGAGGTCATCGAGACGATGAACGACGACGGCACCTACACGACCTACAAGCTGGCCAAGTTCCGCCGCTCCAACCAGGGCACCTGCATCAACCAGCGGCCGCTGGTGAGCGAGGGCGACAAGCTCGAGGTCGGCTCGCCGATCGCGGACGGCCCGTGCACCGACCAGGCGGAGATGGCGCTCGGCACCAACCTGCTGGTGGCGTTCATGCCGTGGCAGGGCCACAACTACGAGGACGCGATCATCCTCAGCCAGCGTCTGGTGCAGGAGGACATCCTCACCTCGATACACATCGAGGAGCACGAGGTCGACGCCCGCGACACCAAGCTCGGGCCCGAGGAGATCACCCGCGACATCCCCAACGTCTCCGAGGAGATGCTGGCCGACCTCGACGAGCGCGGCATCATCCGCATCGGCGCCGAGGTCACCACGGGCGACATCCTGGTCGGCAAGGTCACGCCCAAGGGCGAGACCGAGCTCACCCCGGAGGAGCGGCTGCTGCGCGCGATCTTCGGCGAGAAGGCGCGCGAGGTGCGCGACACCTCGATGAAGGTGCCGCACGGCGAGTCCGGCACGGTCATCGGCGTCCGCGTCTTCGACCGTGAGGACGGCGACGAGCTGCCCCCGGGCGTCAACCAGCTGGTGCGCGTCTACGTCGCCCAGAAGCGGAAGATCTCGGTCGGCGACAAGCTGGCCGGCCGTCACGGCAACAAGGGCGTCATCGCGAAGATCCTGCCGATCGAGGACATGCCGTTCATGGAGGACGGCACCCCGGTGGACGTGATCCTCAACCCGCTGGGTGTCCCGCGACGGATGAACATCGGCCAGATCCTCGAGCTGCACCTGGGCTGGCTGGCCAAGCAGGGCTGGGACCTCGACCTCCACGAGGGCAAGGGTCCGACCGGCGACGACAGCTGGAAGCAGCGCCTGATCGACATCCACGCCCAGAAGGCCGAGCCCAACACCAAGGTGGCCACGCCGGTCTTCGACGGCGCCAAGGAGGACGAGATCACCGGTCTCCTCGGGGCGACCCTGCCCAACCGCGACGGCGTCCGCGTCGTCGGCGAGAACGGCAAGGCCAGCCTGTTCGACGGTCGCTCCGGCGAGCCGTTCCCGGACCCGGTCTCGGTCGGCTACATGTACATCCTCAAGCTGCACCACCTCGTCGACGACAAGATCCACGCACGCTCGACCGGCCCCTACTCCATGATCACGCAGCAGCCCCTGGGCGGTAAGGCCCAGTTCGGCGGCCAGCGGTTCGGCGAGATGGAGGTCTGGGCGATGGAGGCGTACGGCGCCGCCTACGCCCTCCAGGAGCTGCTCACGATCAAGTCGGACGACGTGCCTGGTCGCGTGAAGGTCTACGAGGCCATCGTCAAGGGCGAGAACATCCCCGACTCCGGCATCCCCGAGTCGTTCAAGGTGCTCGTCAAGGAGATGCAGTCGCTCTGCCTCAACGTGGAGGTGCTGTCGCAGGACGGCACGGCCATCGAGATGAAGGACGCCGAGGAAGACGTCTTCCGGGCGGCCGAGGAGCTCGGCATCGACCTGTCTCGCCGCGAGCCCAGCAGCGTCGAAGAAGTCTGAGTGACCGGCGGCGGGCCTCTGGCCCGCCGCCGCCACCCAGTCCTCCAGCTTCAGACTCAGTAACTAACGAAGGACAACAGCCATCGTGCTCGACGTGAACTTCTTCGATCAGCTCCAGATCGGCCTGGCCACCGCGGACGACATCCGCACGTGGAGCCACGGCGAGGTCAAGAAGCCGGAGACGATCAACTACCGCACGCTCAAGCCCGAGCGTGACGGACTCTTCTGCGAGAAGATCTTCGGTCCCACCCGGGACTGGGAGTGCTACTGCGGCAAGTACAAGCGCGTGCGCTTCAAGGGCATCATCTGCGAGCGCTGCGGCGTCGAGGTGACCCGGTCGAAGGTCCGCCGCGAGCGGATGGGCCACATCGAGCTCGCCGCCCCGGTCACCCACATCTGGTACTTCAAGGGTGTGCCGAGCCGGCTCGGCTACCTCCTCGACCTGGCCCCGAAGGACCTCGAGAAGGTCATCTACTTCGCGGCCTACATGATCACCTCGGTCGACGAGGACGCGCGCCACCGCGACCTGTCGACCCTGGAGAACAAGGTCGGTCTCGAGCGCGAGCGCCTCGAGAAGCGCCGTGACTCCCAGATCGAGGAGCGCACCAAGAAGCTCGAGGAGGACCTCAAGGTCCTCGAGGACGAGGGCGCCAAGGCCGACGCGCGCCGCAAGGTCCGCGACGGCGCCGAGCGCGAGATGAAGCAGATCCGCGACCGGGCCCAGCGCGAGCTGGACCGGCTCGAGGAGGTCTGGAGCACGTTCAAGTCCCTCAAGGTCCAGGACCTGATGGGCGACGAGCTGCTCTACCGCGAGATGAAGAACTGGTTCGGCAAGTACTTCGAGGGCTTCATGGGGGCGACCGCGATCCAGCGCCGCCTGCAGACCTTCGACATCGAGGCCGAGGTCGAGTCGCTGCGCGAGACCATCGAGACCGGCAAGGGCCAGCGCAAGGTGCGCGCGCTCAAGCGGCTCAAGGTCGTCGACGCCTTCCGCAAGACCACCAACTCGCCGCTGGGCATGGTCCTCGACGCCGTCCCGGTCATCCCGCCGGACCTGCGCCCGATGGTGCAGCTCGACGGTGGCCGCTTCGCCACCTCCGACCTCAACGACCTCTACCGCCGGGTGATCAACCGCAACAACCGCCTCAAGCGGCTGCTCGACCTCGGCGCGCCGGAGATCATCGTCAACAACGAGAAGCGGATGCTCCAGGAGGCCGTCGACTCGCTGTTCGACAACGGCCGTCGTGGCCGTCCGGTCACCGGCCCGGGCAACCGGCCGCTGAAGTCGCTGTCCGACATGCTCAAGGGCAAGCAGGGCCGCTTCCGCCAGAACCTCCTCGGCAAGCGCGTCGACTACTCCGGCCGCTCCGTCATCGTGTCCGGTCCGCAGCTCAAGCTGCACCAGTGCGGCCTGCCGAAGATGATGGCGCTGGAGCTCTTCAAGCCCTTCGTGATGAAGCGGCTCGTCGACCTCTCGCACGCGCAGAACATCAAGTCCGCCAAGCGGATGGTCGAGCGCGCGACGTCGGGCATGAGCCGCTACGCCATGGTGTGGGACGTCCTCGAAGAGGTCATCATGGAGCACCCGGTGCTGCTCAACCGCGCACCGACCCTGCACCGCCTCGGCATCCAGGCCTTCGAGCCGCAGCTGATCGAGGGCAAGGCCATCCAGATCCACCCGCTCGTCTGCACCGCCTTCAACGCGGACTTCGACGGTGACCAGATGGCCGTGCACCTGCCGTTGTCGGCAGAGGCCCAGGCCGAGGCGCGGATCCTGATGCTCTCGACCAACAACATCCTCAAGCCGTCGGACGGTCGTCCGGTGACCATGCCCACCCAGGACATGGTGATCGGCCTGTTCTTCCTCACCACCGACCGCGGCGAGGCGCGCGACGAGCGCGGCGAGCTGCTCGCCTACTCGTCGGTGGCCGAGGCGATCATGGCCTACGACAAGGGCGACATCACGATCCAGGACAAGGTCAAGATCCGCTTCTCCGACGTCGTGCCGCCGCTCGAGCTCGGCCTCGACTGGGAGGAGGGTCGGACCATCACCCTCGAGACCTCCCTGGGGCGCGCGCTCTTCAACGAGACGCTCCCGGCCGACTACCCCTACGTCAACGAGGAAGTCGGCAAGAAGCGGCTCGGGTCGATCGTCAACGACCTGGCCGAGCGTTACACCAAGGTCGAGGTGGCCGCCTCGCTGGACGCCCTGAAGGACACCGGCTTCCACTGGGCGACCCGCTCGGGCGTCACGGTCTCGATCGACGACGTCGTCACCCCGGCCAACAAGGCCGAGATCCTGAAGACGTACGAAGACCAGGCCGAGAAGGTCCAGAAGCAGTACGAGCGCGGCCTCGTCACCGACGACGAGCGCCGTCAGGAGCTCATCGAGATCTGGAACCAGGCGTCCAACCAGGTCGGCCGGGCCATGGAGGAGAACTTCGACCGGACGAACCCCATCTTCATGATGGTCGACTCCGGAGCATCGGGAAACCTGACCCAGATCCGCCAGGTGGCGGCCATGCGTGGACTGGTGGCCAACCCGAAGGGCGACATCATCCCGCGGCCGATCAAGTCCAACTTCCGCGAGGGACTGTCCGTGCTGGAGTACTTCATCTCCACCCACGGCGCCCGCAAGGGTCTGGCGGACACCGCACTGCGGACCGCCGACTCGGGCTACCTCACGCGTCGTCTCGTCGACGTGTCGCAGGACGTCATCATCCGTGAGGACGACTGCGGCACCGAGCGCGGCCTGGCCAAGGTCATCGGCGTCAAGGGCGAGGACGGGGTCGTCCGTCGCGACGACAACGCCGAGACCTCGGCGTACGCCCGCACCGCCGCCACCGAGATCACCCACCCGGAGACGGGCGAGGTGCTCGCGGCCGCAGGCGAGGACATGGGCGACGTCAAGATCGGCGAGCTCGTGGCCGCCGGAATCGAGTCGGTGTCGGTCCGGTCCGTGCTCACCTGCGACGCCAAGACCGGTACGTGTGCGAAGTGCTACGGCCGCTCGCTGGCCACCGGCAAGCTCGTCGACATCGGCGAGGCGGTCGGCATCATCGCCGCCCAGTCGATCGGTGAGCCCGGCACGCAGCTGACGATGCGTACCTTCCACACCGGTGGTGTGGCCTCGGCCGACGACATCACGCAGGGTCTGCCCCGTGTGGTCGAGCTGTTCGAGGCGCGCTCCCCGAAGGGCCTCTCGCCCATCTCGGAGCACACCGGCCGCATCGAGATCGAGGAGACCGACAAGAGCCGCAAGGTGATCGTCACTCCCGACGACGGCAGCGAGAAGGCGGAGTACCCCGTCTCCAAGCGCTCGCGTCTGCTGGTGCACGACGGTGACCACATCGAGGTGGGTCAGCAGCTGACGGTCGGTACCCCCGACCCGAAGGAGGTGCTCCGCGTCCTGGGTGTCCGCCGGGCGCAGCAGCACCTCGTCGACGAGGTCCAGCAGGTGTACCGCAGCCAGGGCGTGTCGATCCACGACAAGCACATCGAGATCATCGTGCGGCAGATGCTGCGCCGCGTGACGGTCATCGAGTCCGGGGACAGCAACCTGCTGCCCTCCGAGCTCGTCGACCGGGCGATCTTCGAGACGGAGAACCGTCGCGTGGTCTCCGAGGGCGGCAAGCCGGCCTCGGGTCGTGCCGAGCTCATGGGCATCACCAAGGCCTCGCTCGCCACCGAGTCGTGGCTGTCGGCGGCCTCCTTCCAGGAGACCACCCGGGTGCTCACCGACGCGGCGATCCACGGTCGCTCCGACTCCCTGCGCGGGCTGAAGGAGAACGTGATCATCGGCAAGCTCATCCCGGCCGGTACCGGTCTGGAGCGCTACCGCAACATCCGCGTGGAGCCCACCGAGGAGGCGCGCGCCGCGGCGTACGCCGTCACCGGCTACGACTCCTACGACTACGAGTTCGGCTCGACCGCCTCCCAGGCCGTCGCGCTGGACGACTTCGACTTTGGGTCGTACCAGAACTGATCGCGAAGCGATCAGCTCTGGGGTAATCAACCCAGGTTGAGGAGACCAAGGCCCTTCCGAGCTTGCTCGGGAGGGCCTTGGTCGTCTCGAAACCCAGTCCTGGGGGGGGTGCGAGAAGCGCCAGACACGACCGTCACGAGACCCATTGCGGCCACCGGCTGACCGGAAGCCCGGTCAGGATGGGGGCATGACAGCGAACGGCATCACCCTGCTCAGTCCGGACGGGCTCGTGGCGAGCCCCGCGTTCAGCCACGTGGCGGTGGTGCCGCCGGGCGCGACGACGATCTACGTCGGCGGCCAGAACGGCGTCGACGCCGCGGGTGCGCTCGTCGGTGACGATCCCGGCGAGCAGACCCGGCGCACGATGGACAACCTCGTGACGGCGCTGGAGTCGGCGGGTGCTGGGCTGGCCGACGTGGTCAGCATGACGGTGCTCTTGAAGGAGGGCGTCGACGTGCGAGCGGCGTACGCCGTGGCGGCGGAACGGCTCGCCGACGTGCAGCCGCCGCCGCTGGTCACTGCAGCGATCGTCAGCGCGCTCGGCGTACCCGGTGCGGCGGTCGAGGTGGGAGCCGTCGCCGCCGTGATCCGCTGATTGGGCCGCGCTGACGGGCGGCTGAGACAATCGGAGGGTGACCGCGATCGCGCCCCACCGCACGGACGTGCTCGTCGTCGGCGCCGGTCCCGCCGGCTCGGCAGCGGCCGCCTGGGCGGCCCGTCAGGGACTCGACGTCGTCCTCGCCGACGCTGCGGTCTTCCCTCGTGACAAGACCTGCGGCGACGGCCTGACCCCCCGCGCGGTCGGTGAGCTGGAGCGGCTGGGACTGGGCGACTGGCTCCGCGCGCACACCGTCAACCAGGGGCTGCGCGCCCATGGCTTCGGCCAGACCCTGCACCTGCCCTGGCCCGGCGGGACGCTTCCCGACTGGGGCTCGGCCGTCCCGCGCACCGAGCTCGACGACCATCTGCGCACGACCGCGATCAAGGCGGGCGCGACCGCCGTCGACGGGCACCGGGCCGTCGACGTACGACGCGAGGGCGACCGGGTCGTGGCCGTGGTCTTCAAGCGTGGCGACGGGACCGTCGAGATCGCCTGCGAGCGGCTGATCGTCGCCGACGGCGTGCGCTCACGGCTGGGCGGTCTGTTGGGCCGGGAGTGGCACCGCGACACGGTCTACGGCGTCGCGGGGCGCGCCTATGTCACGTCCGAGCGGGCCGACGACCCTTGGATCAGCTCGCACCTCGAGCTGCGCGGGAGAGACGGCGAGATCCTGTCGGGGTACGGCTGGATCTTCCCGCTCGGACAGAGCTCGACGTCCGGGGGCGAGGTCAACCTCGGCGTCGGCACGCTCGCCACCTCGAAGCGGCCGGCCGAGGTGGCCATCAAGCCGCTGATGAGCTTCTACGCCGAGGAGCGGCGCGAGGAGTTCGTGCTGGGCGACGAGCTGCGGATGCCGACGTCCGCACTGCTGCCGATGGGCGGTGCGGTGTCGGGCGTCGCGGGACCCAACTGGGCGCTCATCGGCGACGCCGCCGCCTGCGTCAACCCACTGAACGGCGAGGGCATCGACTACGGGCTCGAGTCGGGGCGGCTGGTGGCCGACCTGCTCGCCGAGGACGGCGACCTCGCGGTGGCCTGGCCGGCGCTCCTGCGCGAGCACTACGGCGAGGCGTTCTCCATCGCGCGCCGGCTCGCGGGGCTCGTCACCGTGCCCCGGCTGCTGCCCACCCTCGGCCCCGCGGGCATGCGCTCGGACTGGCTGATGACGCTCGCCCTGCGCTGGATGGGCAACCTGGTCACCGACGAGGACCGCGACCGGGCGGCTCGCGTCTGGCGCTGGGCCGGCCGTCGCTCGATCGCCCGCGACGCCCGCCCGCCCTTCGCCTGAGGTCGCCGGGTCTGCAGGTAACGCCCCTCTACATCCGCTTCTGCTCCGATATATCGGGGCAGAAGCATCTCAAAATGGGCGTTACCCAGATAGACCCGTCAGCCCAGCTCGCCGAAGCCCGCCAGGACCAGGTCGCGTACGGCGGTGATGGCGCGCTCGGCGTCGGGGCCGGTCGCGGTGACGGTGATCTCGGCGCCCTGGCCGGCGCCGAGGGTGAGCAGCTCGAGCGAGCTGGCCGCGTCGGCGCGCTGGCCGCCGAACTCCACGGTGACGTCGGCGGCGAGCCCGCCGACTGCCGTGGCGACCTGGGCGGCGGGTCGTGCGTGCAGGCCGAGGGGGTTCGGCAAGGTGAGACGAGCTTGGGCGTCCACGTGCGCGGTCTCGTCGAGGGCCGGCGCCGACGAGGGGCCAGTTGACGGCGCCGCCGCAGGGGTGGGGTCGCGCAACGACGAGGCCTTGGGCAGCAAGGCCGCCTCGGCCTCCCCGGCCACGGTGTCGAGGTCGGCGCCGCCGGCGGCACGGACGACGGCGGCCACGAGGCCCTCGACCAGCGGGGCAGGGGAGAGCCGCACCGGGTGGTCCGGCGGCGACAGCTCCAACGCCAGCTCGGCGCTCAGCACCGCCGAGCCCAGGTCCATGAGGACGAGCACGCCGTCGGGTGAGGCCGCCTTGGCGAGCGCAGCGGCCACGACGGTGGCGTCCGTGCCGAAGCCGCCGGCGGCTCCGGCTGCGACCGCGATCACCGGCCCGCGGCAGTGCACCATCTCCTCGGCCAGGGCCACCGCGGCGTCCGCGAGGGCAGCGCTGTGGGACACCACCACGATCCCGATCACGTTGGCGCCTCAGTCCACCGCTTCGGCGAGCGCGGCGACGAGGAGCGCGGCGGACGCGGCCCCCGGGTCGATGTGTCCGATGCTGCGCTCCCCGAGATAGCTGGCCCGTCCCTTCAGCGCCTGCAGCGGCTCGGTGGCGTCGCGGCCCGCCGCTGCGGCGTCGGCCGCCGCCCGGGTGGCGCCCGCGACTCCGGAGCCGCCGCCCAGGGCCGACTCGAAGGCGTCGAGCGCCGGTGCGAGGGCGTCGTACATCGTCTTGTCGCCGGCCTCGGCCTTCCCCCGCGCGACGATGCCCTCGAGCCCGGCCCGCAGGAGCGCGACCAGCCCGTCACCGTCGAGGTCGGTGGCGTCACCGGCCACCGCGCCGGCGCGGAGGAAGAAGGTGCCGTAGAGCGGGCCGCTCGCCCCGCCGACCGAGGTCACCAGGGTCATGCCGACCTTCTTCAGCAGCTCACCAGCCGTGGGCGGCGCAGGGTCGAGCGCTGCCATCACCGCGTCCATGCCTCGGATCAGGTTGGCGCCGTGGTCCGCGTCGCCGATCGCCGAGTCGAGCTCGGTGAGGTAGGCGCCGTGCTCGTGGACGGCGTCGCGGAACGACGACAGCCAGTCGACCAGCTGGCCGAGCGAGACGGCGCCCGCTGGTCGATCGGTCCCGGGTAGATCCATGTAGGTCAGACTCCCCATCGCAGGCCTGCGGTCCTCACCGGAGCATCCCACAGGCGCACCAGCTCGTCGTCGGCCTTGAGCACGGTCAGCGAGGCGCCGGCCATGTCGAGGGAGGTGATGTAGTTGCCGACCAGCGAGCGGACGACCTGGACGCCGGCCTTCTCGAGGAGGGGCGCGACCTCGCCGAACAGCAGGTAGAGCTCGAGCAGCGGAGTGCCGCCCAGCCCGCTCAGCATCACGATCCCGGGCGAGCCGCCGAACTGGAGATCGGCCAGCACCGGCTCGACGAGCCGCTCGGCGATCTCGGCCGCCCCCGCGATCGGCACCCGGTGCCGACCGGGCTCGCCGTGGATGCCGACGCCCATCTCCATCTGGTCCTCGGGCAGCTCGAAGGTCGGCTTGCCCGCGGCGGGCACGGTGCAGCTGGTCAGCGCCATGCCCATGGAGCGGCCCTGGCCGTTGACGCGACGGGAGAGCGCGAGGACGGCGTCGAGGTCCTGGCCCTCCTCGGCCGCGGCGCCGACGATCTTCTCGAGCAGCACGGTCACGCCGACGCCGCGACGGCCGGCGGTCCATGTCGAGTCCTCGACCGCCACGTCGTCGTCGGTGACGATCGTCTCGACGCGTACGCCGGAGTCGGCGACGAGCTCGCCGGCCATCTCGAAGTTCATCACGTCTCCGGTGTAGTTCTTCACGATGTGCAGCACGCCGGCGCCCCGGTCGACGACGGTGGTCGCCCCCACCATCTGGTCGGGCGTGGGAGACGTGAACACCTCGCCGCAGCAGGCGGCGTCCAGCATGCCCGGGCCGACGAAGCCGCCGTGCAGGGGCTCGTGGCCGGACCCGCCGCCGGAGATCAGCGCCACCTTGCCGTCGGCCTTGGGCTCGGCCCTGTAGATGACCCGGTGCTGGTGGTCGACCCGCAGCTCGGGGTGGGCGGCGGCGACGCCCTTCAGCGCGTCGGCGAGCACGTCCTCGGGCTTGTTGATGAGCTTCTTCATGTCTCAGACCTCCGAAGGGGCGGCGGCGACGCTCGCCGTGGCGGCGACGTCCTGCGCGGTGTGGGCAATGATTCCGAAGAGGACCGCGGCCGCAACCCCCGCGAGGGGCTCGGCGGCGACGTACACAGGCCACTGGCCCCACAGCACGTCCCCGCCCATGACCTGCTGGACGAGCATCGGGCCGATGGGGTGGGTCGGGTTGATCGCGGCGTCGGTGGTGGCGCGGGCGGGACTGAGACCTATCGACGGAGCGCTTGCTTCGCCGCGAACTTCGGGGTGAACAGGCTGTTGACCGGGTCGACCAGGTGGTTGAGCTTCTTCGCCACGGGCGGCCATCCGAGGAAGAGCCCCCAGGCGACGGCCAGCACCACGATGATCACCAGGGACGCCCAGTCGTTGGACGGCAGGAAGCGGGCCCACTCCTCGTACTCCGCGTAGCGGACCAGGAACCCGTGGAAGAGGTACACCACCATCGTGTAGGCGCCCATGTCGGTGAGGAAGGTCCGCCGTCTGGGGATCAGGCTGAGGACGGCGAAGCAGCCCGCGAGCGAGACGACGATCAGCCGGGCCCGGATCCACGCGCCCTCGGCGGCGCCCGCGCCGAGCGACTCGTAGGCCGAGCGGTAGTAGAGCCACTGGGTGCTCCAGTAGTCGTCGGTGTGGTCGGCGAGCCACCAGATCCCGGCCATCACGACGAGCCCCACGACCCACGCGAATCGACGCTTCGACAGGTCGAGCAGCTGTGGGGTCAGGTGCAGGCCGACCACGAAGAAGGGCAGCAGACCCATGGCCCGGTTGAGGTCGAAGAGCTCCTGGTCGGTCTGTCCCGCGAGCAGGCTGACCCCGATCGAGATCGGCACCATCACCCAGTGCAGCCTGAGCACCGGGGTGGCCAGCCGCCAGATGACCAGGACCGCGAGGTACCACATCGGCCACCGGGGATTCGTCCAGATCGGGTCGAGCATCGGGGTGTCGCCGACGTGGTGCCGGAACATCACCATCACCCACGAGAAGACGAAGTACGGGAGCACGAGAGTCGTCAGCAGCGACCAGATGTGCCGAGGGCTGTAGCGGAACGATCGCGAGAGGTAGCCCGTCACGAGCACGAACACCGGGATGTGGAAGTAGTAGATGAAGTCGTACGCCCGCTGCTCGACCGAGCTGTAGGGCAGCAGCACGACCGCGTGTCCGACCACCACGATCGTCACCAGCACCGTCTTGACGTTGTCCAGCCACGGGTCTCGTGCGGCGCTCACGGCGTCAACGTAGCCGCTCGTTTAGGTTGGACGGCATGTCAGGGGTTCCGCAGCGACAGCGGGTGGCGGCGTACGCCGTCATCCTGCGCGACGAGTCGATCCTGCTGAGCCGCCTCTCCGAGCGGGTCACCCGCGACGAGCTCTGGACGCTCCCCGGCGGGGGGCTCGACCACGGGGAGGACCCCCGCGACGCGGTGCTGCGGGAGGTCTACGAGGAGACCGGGTTGCACGCCCAGGTGGGCGACCGGCCGCGGGTGCTGTCGGCGCACCTGCCGGGGGCCTGGCGAGACGGTGAGCGCGTCGACGCCCACGCCCTGCGGATCGTGTACGACGGCTGGGTGCCCCGCGGCTCTCCCGACCCGCACGTGGTGGAGGTCGACGGGTCGACGGTCGAGTCGGCGTGGATCGCGCTGGCCGACGTCCGGTCGGGTGAGGTGCCGGTCGTGCCGATGGTGACCGAGGTGCTGGCCGAGCTCGCCGCGCCTCTCCAGCGGCAACGGCTGGCGGCGTACGCGCTGATCCGTCGCGACGACACGGTGCTCCTGACCCGCATCTCGCCGCGCGGCCACCACAGCGGCTACTGGACGCTGCCGGGCGGTGGTGTCGACCACGGCGAGCGCCCCGCGACCGCCCTGGCTCGCGAGGTCCGCGAGGAGTGCGGCGTCGACGCCGAGGTCGGAGACCTGCTCGACGTGCACGACGTGCACTTCACCGGGGAGGCGCCGAGCGGCCGGATCGAGGACTTCCACGGTGTGCACCTGGTCTTCGCCGCCACGATCGAACCGCAGGCGATCCCGCACGTCGCCGAGACCGACGGCACGACGGATGCCGTCGGCTGGGTGCCCGTGAGCGAGATCGAGTCCGGGCGCGTCCCCGTGCTCGACCTGGTGCTGCACGCGCTGCGCCGCTGACGCCGGGCTCTGCAGCGACGTTCGTCGCGACGGAGCGTCCGTAGGATCGAGGGGTGAACCCTCGTCATCGCCGGCTGGTGATCCCGGTCGCGCTGGCCGGGATCCTCCTGGTGGTCGTGATCGCGGCGGTGCTGCGATGAGCGAGCCCCTCGACGCTGCGCTGGCCCGGGTGACCGCCCACGTGCTCGACCCCGAACGGCTGGTCCGGGCCGTGGCCTCCGGTCGCCGCCGGGGCGAGCGGCCGCAGTGGCGACGGGTGGAGCTGCGCTACGTCGACCTGCGCGCCGGCCGGGCTCTCCAGGTGACGGCGTACGACGACAGCCAGGCGCACACCGCCAACCACCCCGTCGGCGACGCGGCCACCGGTGCGCTGGCCTCGCTGCTGGCCGAGCCGTTCGGCAACTGGCACGTCGACACCGCGACCGAGACGCACCAGCTGCGGGTGACCAAGAAGGGCGATGCGGTGGTGCACACCAATCCTCGCGAGGCGCCTGCGATGGTCGACTTCGAGCACGATCGGGAGAAGAGCCGCTTGCTTCCAGAGGACGACCCGGTGTTCCGGGTGCTCGGCCTGGCCGACGAGCAGGGCCGGATCAAGCCGAGCCGGCAGGGGAAGTACCGCCAGGTCGAGGAGTTCCTGCGCATCCTCGACTCCGGCATCACCGACGCGCTGGCGGCCGGCCACCTGCGTCGACCGACCGCCGACGACCCGCTCCGGATCGTCGACCTCGGCTGCGGGAACGCCTACCTGACCCTGGCGGCCAACCGCTATCTGACCGCGGTCAGAGAACTGCCGGTGCTGGTCGTGGGGGTCGACCGGCGTGCCCAGCCGCGATGGACGGACCCGGCTGTCACCGAGGCGGTCGGCGCGCCGACGTGCTTCGTCGAGGGGACCATCGGCGACGCCGTCGTCGACCCTGCGCCGGAGGTGGTGCTGGCCCTGCACGCCTGCGACACCGCCACCGACGAGGCGCTGGCCCGCGCGGTCGAGTGGGGTGCGCCGCTCGTGCTCGCCGCCCCCTGTTGCCACCACGACCTGGCGGCCCAGCTGAGGCGCACGCCGCCGCCGTCCCCGAACTCGTTGCTCACCCGCAGCGGCATCCTGCGCGAGCGGCTGGCCGACACTCTCACCGACGCCGTGCGGGGTGCGCTGCTGCGCACGCGCGGCTATCGCGTCGAGGTGATGCAGTTCGTCGAGAGCAAGCACACGCCCCGCAACACCTTGCTCCGCGCGACGCTCACCGGCGCACGGGACTCAGGGGTCGGTGAGGAGTACGCCGCGCTGGTGGCCCAGTGGGGTGTCCATCCTCGCCTGGCCGAGCTCCTCGACGAGCAGTCCCCGGCGGATGCGTAGCGTCATCGTGCTTGGCGCCCTTCTGGTGGCCGCGTTCGTCATCGGGACGGCGGTGAGCCCGGGATCGCAGGTCCCCGACGACGTGCTGCGCTTCCAGGACCCGCGCATCGTCGAGTCCAGCGGGCTCGTCGTCGACGGCGACCTCTTCGTCACGACCAACGACTCCGGCGACACCGGGCGGATCTTCGCCGTCGACGGGGAGGGACGCACGGTCGGCGTGACCACGTGGACCGACGCTCCTGAAGACGTGGAAGCGCTCGCGCCCGCTGCACCCGGCGAGGTCTGGGTCGGCGACATCGGCGACAACGCCGCGGCCCGTGACGCGATCACCGTTGCGCGCGTCCCGGTGGGCGCCGGTGACCGGACCGTGGAGCCGGCGACGTACGACCTCGTCTATCCCGACGGACCCCACGACGCGGAGGCGCTGCTGGCCCATCCTTCGACGGGTCGGCTCTACGTCGTCAGCAAGGTCGTCTTCGGCGGGACCGTGTACGCCGCGCCCCGTCGAATGGATCCGGAGCGCCCCAACCGTCTCACCGAGGTCGGACCGGTCGGCGGCATCGTCACGGACGGGACCTTCATGCCCGACGGGCGGCACCTGGTCCTGCGCACCTATGACCGCGCAGTCGTCTACTCGTTCCCCGACCTCGAAGCGGTGGCGGAGATGCGCCTGCCCAAGCAGCGCCAGGGCGAGGGGATCGCCGTCGACGCCGACGGTGAGCTGTACGTCAGCAGCGAGGGTGTGCGGGCGCCGCTGCTGCGGCTCACGCCGCCCGACGACGTCCGCGACGTCCTCGCGGGCGTGGTCCCCGAAGCCCAGCCATCGGCGTCGCAGGCGCCGACTCCGTCCACGGGCGCGTCCTCGTCTTCGTCCGACAGCCCGGCCGGCGACCGCCCGCCCGAGGCGCCGCGCCAGGAGGCGAAGCCGGACGTGATGTCGTGGTTGGCCGGCTTCGGCGTCCTTGGCCTCATCGTGGTCGTCCTGCTCCTGGCTCTGCGCCGCCCTCGCTGACCCGACCTGTCGAAGAAGGTCGGCGGTGGGGTCCCCCTCCTTGGGGGCGTATCGAGCACCCCCAGGGCTGAGGCAGGGTGACCGGCATGCCCCGGCTGCGTCGTACCTCCCAGAACGATCCCGGGTGGACCCGGCGGCGTGCTGGCAGGGGGTTCGTCTACCTCGACGAGCACGGCGAGCGGCTCGGTCCTGACGAGGTGCAGCGCTGCAAGGACCTCGTCATCCCGCCAGCCTGGAAGGACGTCTGGATCTGCCCGCACCCGCGCGGCCACCTGCAGGCGGTCGGCACGGACGACGCCGGGCGACGTCAGTACCTCTACCACCCGGCCTGGCGGGTGGCCCGCGACGACGCGAAGTTCGTCCGCGTCCTCGACTTCGGCAGGGCGCTCTCGAAGGCCCGCGAGCGGGTCGCGGTCGACCTCGGCACGGAGGGCATGACGCGTGAGAGGGGTTGCGCGGTCGCGGTGCGGTTGCTCGACCTGGGCTACTTCCGGATCGGCAACGACGTGTACGCCGACGAGAACAACAGCTTCGGCCTCACCACGCTGGAGCGCCGGCACGCGCGTCGACAGAGCGGCGTGTTCGTCTTCGAGTTCGTGGGCAAGTCCGGCGTCGAGCACCGCATCGAGATCGACGACGAGGCGACCAGCGAGGCGCTCGAGGTGATGCGCAAGCGGCGTGGGACCAGCGCCCGGCTGCTCGCCTACAAGGAGGGCAGGACCTGGCGCGACATCGACTCCGCGCTGGTCAACGACTACATCCGCGAGACCACCGGGATCGACGCGACGGCGAAGGACTTCCGCACCTGGCACGCGACCGTGCTGGCAGCGGCGGCGCTCGCCTCGACCGACGAGCCGGGGGAGACCGCGGCGTCGAAGAAGCGCGCGGTGTCGTCGGCGATGAAGGAGGTGGCCGAGTACCTCGGCAACACCCCGACGCTGGCCAGGTCGTCGTACGTCGACCCTCGGGTGATCGACGCCTACGAGGAGGGCCGGACGATCGCGCGCGCCACGCGGCGCACGTACCCCGGCGCCGACGAGCGCACGGCAGCCTTGGAGCGCGCGGTGCTGAAGCTGCTGCGGGAGAGCTGACCTGCCCAGCGATTTCGACGCGCTCGTCCCCAGGGGGCACGATGACGAGATGGTGTCGAGCGGCTCGAGGCGGGCGGGGCTGAAGGTCCTGTCCGGTGCGCTCGCGCTCGCGTGCACCACCGCGTTCCTCAGTGCCTGCGACGCGGAGGCACCCACTGGGTCCGGCGGCCCGCGGCCGAGTGCCGAGGAGACCTCCGAGCTGCAGTCCGGCGCGACCGAGGGGCCGACCGAGGAGCCGCGCACGCCGGCCGAGCGCCTGGGGCTGGCGACCGGGTGGGGTCCCACGGAGGCCGAGCTGGACCGCGCCGTACGCCTGACCGGTGAGCTGTCCCTGCCCGAGCTCGCCGGTCAGGTGATCGTGGCCGACTACGCCGGGCTGGCCGCTCCCGTCTCGATGGTGCGCAGGCTGCACCTCGCAGGCACGATCGCCTTCTCCGCCAACGTCGCGTCGGCACGGCAGGTGCGGGCCGCGAACCTACGGCTGCGACGGGAGGTACGCCGTCCGCTGGTCGTGTCCGTCGACCAGGAAGGCGGCGTCGTCGAGCGGGTCCGCACCGGCGTGACGCGCTTCCCGGCTTTCATGTCTGCGGGCGCGGCCGGAGACCCGGCCATGACCGAGAAGGCGTACGCCGCTGCGGCAACCGAGCTGGCGTGGGCCGGCTTCACGATGGACTTCGCCCCCGTTGCGGACGTGACGTCAGGGCCTGCGGATCCGACGATCGGGTCACGATCGGCGGGGTCCGACCCGGCGACCGTGTCGGAGCAGATGGTGGCTGCTGCCCGCGGCTACGCGTCGGCCGGCGTCCTTCCGGTGGTCAAGCACTTCCCGGGCCACGGCTCGGTCCCGGCGGACAGCCATCAGACCCTGCCCGTGCAGACCCGGTCACTGCGCGAGCTGCGTGAGATCGACCTGGTGCCGTTCGCCGCAGCGGTGGCGGAGGGCCTGCCTGCCGTGATGGTCGGGCACCTCGACGTGCGCGCGGTCGATCCGCGGGTGCCGTCGTCGCTGTCGAAGCCGGTGGTCGCCGGCCTGCTCCGAGACGAGCTCGGCTTCGAGGGGCTCGTCGTGACCGACTCTCTCGAGATGGCGGCGCTGCGCTCGTCGAAGGGTGCCGCCCCCGTCGTCCGGGCGCTGCGTGCCGGCGTCGACCTGCTGCTGATGCCGCCCGACCCGGCAGTCGCCCGCGCGGCGATCGTGCGCTCCGTGCGCAGCGGCACGCTGTCGAGGCAGCGGCTCCGCCAGGCCGCGGCCCGCACGCTCGCGCTCCTCCTCCACCAACGCGCGGGTGCGCCGCGTCCGCGCCCGGCCTCCGCCGCCCGTGCGTCGTACCGGCTCTCGGCGGCCGCGCTCACCAGCGTCGCCGGTCCCTGCCACGGCGACCTCGTCGGGCGGGTCGTCTCCCTGCGGGGCGACAGCACGGCGATGGCAGTCTTTGCCGGCAGGGCCCGTGCGGCCGGACTCGAGGTCCTGGTGCCGCGACTTCCACCGGCCCGGCTCGCCAACGCGGAGCCCGCCCCCGAGCGACGCGATCACGAGTCGCGACGACACTTCCGCCAGCGCAAGAAGGAGTGGCGAGACGGCGAGCGGGTGCGTGAGCGCCGCCTGGCGCGCTGGCAGGCCCGTGAGGCGACGCGGCTCGCACGCGGCACGACGGTCGCCTTCGCCGGCTACCGCGACGGACCGGTCGCCGGCGACGTCGCCGTCGCGACGGACACGCCTTTCGTCCTCGGCAGCAGCCGGGCGCGGGTGAAGGTGGCGACGTACGGCGCGTCGCCGGGCGCCATGTCGTCGCTCGTCGACCTGCTCGTCGGTCGGGGAGTCGCCCCCGGGGAGCTGCCCGTACGGGTAGCCGGCCTCGAGCGCCGCGGCTGCTAGTCCGGTTCCGCAGCGACGTAGACCCATCTGCCGCCGCGTCGCTCGAACCTGCTGCGCTCGTGGAGCGTGTGGGCGCGCCCGTCCGGATCGAGGTAATGCGCCTCGAGCTCGACCACACCTGTGTCGTCGCCCCGTCCGCCGGCGACGATGTCGACGATCTCGAGACCGGTCCAGTGGAGTGGCTGTGGTGAGAGGTCCTCCGGGCGGGTCCGCGGGTGCCACGTGCGGAAGAGGTGGTCGACGTGGCCGACGGCGTACGCCGAGTAGCGCGAGCGCATCAGCTCCTCGGCCGTCTCCGCCTGGGCGGCGCCGCGATGCAGGCGGCCGCAGCAGGCGTCGTACGTCGCTCCGGTGCCGCAGGGACACGACTGCTGCAGGCTCACCGGGGTGACGGTAGTGGCCTCCTCGATGACAGGGTGGCCCTATGGAGCTCACCGTGGTCGAGGGCGACATCACGGCACAGGACGTGGACGCAGTGGTCAACGCCGCCAACAGGGCGATGCGCGGAGGCGGTGGGGTCGACGGCGCGATCCACCGGGCGGGGGGTCCTGAGGTGCTGGAGGACTGCGTACGCCGCTTCCCGCGCGGCCTGGCGACGGGCGACGCGGGCTGGACGACGGCCGGGCGGATGCCGGCCCAGTGGGTGATCCACGTGGTGGGTCCCAACCACGCGGCCGGCGAGCGGGACCGGTCGCTGCTGACGTCGTGCTACTCCCGCGCCCTCGCGGTCGCCGACGAGCTCGGGGCCGCGACCGTGGCCTTCCCGCTCGTGTCCGCCGGCATCTACGGCTGGCCGCTCGACGACGCAGTCGCGGCGGCCGTCGACACGCTGCGGGGCACCCCGACCGATGTCGCGGAGGCCAGGATCGTCGCCTTCAACCGCCGGATCTTCGAGCTGGTCGAGGCGCGGGTCGCCCGCTGAGAAAACCGGGGGACGTTGTCGGCGGTCCGACCTACTGTGGGAAGGGTGCGCCAAGGCCAGCTCGCGGAGGTCGAGCTTGATTCGGTGGGGGCGCCCCAGACCCAGGGTCGGCCGACGGGTCTCGGGGCCGATGACGCGACCCCTCCTGGGCGGGTGCCGGTCGACTGGCGGCGGCTGAAGCAGCCGCTCACCTACACCTGTTTCACCATGTTGTTCCTGGCCGCGGTCGGCACGTCGCTGGGCTCGGTCGTCGCGGGCCGGCTGGCTGGCGGGCCCACAAGCGCACTGCTCGCGGCGCTCGCGGTCTGCGTCGTCGGCGCGGCCGCGATCGACACGGTGGCCAAGACGCTCTGGGCCGGTGTCGTCGACCGCGCCGAGGGCCGGTTGCGCGCCGACCTCCTCGATGCGGCCATGGCCCAGCCGCTGGAGGACCTCACCGAGCAGGCCGTCGGCGAGGTGCTCGACCGCATCGACGACGACACCTGGGAGGTCGGCCAGCTGCTCCGCTGGGGCGTGTGGATGGCGGCACGCACCCTGCTCGCCTCGGGCCCCCTGTGGCTCGTCGCCGGTCTGACCTGGTGGCCGGCGGCCTTCCTCTTCCCGTTGACCGCGCTGGCGGCGGTCGCCATCGTCCGTCGCCTCCTGCCGCGCATCTCGGAGCTCAAGGTCGTGGAGGAGGCCGCTTGGACCGACCACGCCGCGGCCACGGAGGAAGGCATCGCGGCGCGCGACGACCTGCGCACCAGCCTGGGCGCGGCCCACGTGCTGCGGCGCAACGCCCGGCTCACCTCGGCCGTGCACGCCGCTCTCGACGCCCTGCTGCGGATGGAGGTGCGCATCACCCGGCGCAGCGGCGGGCTGCTGCTCGGCGTGCTGGCCGGTACGGCGGTGCTCGGCGTCGCCCTCGTGTCCGAGGGTGGGCTGTCCACCGCCAGCCTGGTGACGCTCTTCCTCGTCACGACGACGTTCGTCGGTCAGGTCGACATGCTCGCGCGGCACCTGCCCGACCTGCAGGAGGGCTTCGGCGCCGTGCTGCGCCTGCGCGGCATGATGGCGGCCCGCGCCGAGCCGACGGGCGGGCGGCCACTCCCCGACGGTTCGCTCGACGTCGAGTTCCGCGGCCTCCACTTCAGCTATGGGCAGGGCACCTTCGCGCTCCGCGACGTCGACCTGCTCGTCCCCGCCGGTCACACCTGCGCGCTCGTCGGCCGCACGGGCTCCGGCAAGTCCACCCTGGCGTCCCTGGTCTCGCGCGCAGTCGAGCCGGCTCCGGGCACCGTCCTCCTGGGTGGTGTCGACGTCCTCGAGCTGGACCTCCAGCAGCTGCGGGCCGCCGTCGGCGTGGTCACCCAACGCACCGAGATCCTCGCGGGCACGCTGGTCGACAACATCACCCTGTTCCGGAGCTACCCGCGACAGACCGTCGAGGCGGCGGTCGCCGAGCTCGGCCTCACCGAGTGGGTGGCCGGACTCCCGGACGGGCTCGACACCGAGCTCGGTCCCGGCGGCACCAGCCTGTCCGCAGGGGAGGAGCAGCTCGTCGCGTTCGCGCGCCTGCTCGTCCGCGACGTGCGGGTGGTCGTCCTCGACGAGGCCACCGCGCGGATGGACCCCGTCACCGAGGCCCGGGTCGTGCGCGCCGCCGACCGGTTGATCTCCGGGCGCACCGGCATCCTCGTCGCACACCGGCTCTCGACGACCAAGCGCGCCGAGCAGGTGGCCGTCCTGGAGGCCGGGCGAGTGGTGCAGCACGGTCGACGTGACCGGCTGGCGTCCGAGGACGGTGCGTTCCGTCGCCTGCTGACGGCCTCCGCCGTGGAGGACCACGTCGAGGACGCCCTGGCGGAGGCCGTCCGCGTCCGGGAGGGGCACGACGAGGTCGGCATCGGGTCGATCCGGCGTTCGACGAGCCCACCGCCGCCTCCCGAGGTGCGCGAGATCCCCAGCCTGGCCCGCGCGACCTTCAGCGCCCTCACCGTCCGGCCGCGGTGGGGCCTGCTCGGCATGGGCCTCTTCCTGCTGTCCGCGCTGACCGGCGCCTTCGGTGCCGTGACGGGGTGGATCTGGGGCCTGGTCGTCACCGAACTGCAAGACGGTCAGCGGCCGGTCGGTCTGACGATCGCGCTGGTCGCGTCGCTGCTGGTCAGCCCCTTCCTGCTCGCTGCCGCCTTCCGCGTCTACCCGCACTGGTGGGTCGAGGTGCGGCTGCGGGTCCGCGCCGTGGTCCTCGCCGGGCAGACCGCCCAGCACCGGCTGGAGCGGACGCCGCCGGGCGAGGTCGTCGCCCGCACGATGGACGCCGACCGGATCGCGCGCTACGCCGACCGCTGGGTCGACTTCCTCAACGGGCTCGTCATCGTGATGGTCACCGCCCTCATCGCCCAGTCCTGGTTGGCCGGGTCCGTCCTCCTCGCCGTCATGGTCTCCTCGGCCGTCGCGTCGTCGTTCGGCCGGCGGGTGGCCGGTCGGTCGGCAGCGGCCGCCTCCGCTGCTCGGGCCGGGTTCGGGAGGTCACTGGTCTCGGCGCTCGAGTCGGTGCGCACGGTCAAGCTCGCCGCGGCCACCCCCGACGTGCACGCGCACCTGCGCCAGGTCGACAGCGGGCGCGTGAACGCGGCGGTGCGTGAGCACCGCGTGCAGGCGGTGCTCGACGGGGTCCCGATCATCATGGTCCAGTGCGGCGTGGTGGCCGCGTGGGCCGGTCTGCTGGGCGGCCAGTGGGAGCTGGCCACCGCGCTGCTGGTGGCCAACGCCGTGAGCGGCTTCGACTGGTTCGGCCGGGTGGCCGGTGCCGTGGTCACCGAGGCACCAGGCGTCCGTGCCTGGATGCGAGCGACCAGTGCCCTTGCCGGCGGCGGCGACCTGATGCACCTCCCCGCCGGTGTCGACCTGGTGGACGGGACGGCTCCGCTGCCGGTCCCGCCGGCGCGCGAACCGCTGCGAGAGCTGACGCTCGCAGACGTCTCCGCGGTGCACGACGACGGCACCGTCGGTGTCCGTGGTGTCGACCTGACCGTGCGTTCGGGCGAGCTGGTGCTGTTGCTGGGGCAGGTCGGCTCGGGCAAGTCCAGCCTGCTCAGTGCGCTCGCGGGCCTGGTGAGCTCCACCGGTCAGATCCAATGGAACGACCGCGTCGTCGTCGATCCGCAGCTCGAGCTGCGGCCCGGACGCGTCGCCCACGTCGCGCAGGTCCCGCGCGTGCTGTCCGGCACCTTCCGCGACAACGTGCTGCTCGACCACGCCGATCGGGTGGCCGAGCCCGGGTTCGCTGCTGCGCGCCTCGAGCGCGACGTGGCCGAGGCCGGTGGGCCGGACGCGCTCGTGGGCCACCGCGGCGTACGCCTCTCCGGCGGTCAGGTCCAGCGGCTCGCGCTCGCGCGGGCCCTGGCCTGCGAGGCCGACGTGCTCATCGCCGACGACGTGTCGTCGGCCCTGGACGCCGCCACCGAGATCGAGCTGTGGGAGTCGCTGCGCGAACGTGGCGCCACCGTCGTCGGGGCGACGTCCAAGACGGCAGCGCTCTCCCGCGCCGACAAGGTCGTGGTGCTGGTCGACGGCGAGGTCGCCGACCAAGGCCCGTGGCGCGAGCTCAGCGCGCGCTGGAGCCACCTGGCGGGGTAACTGTCGGCAGTTGCCTCACCGGGTCTCGACACGCCCTTTTCGCGCCCTCGCAAGCTCGGGCGCGAGGGCTGCTCGACCTGGCCGAACCCACGCTGACCGCTCGTTCCTCGCGGTCAGCTGTTCGTCACAACCCAGTCGATGCAGGCCGTGAGCGCCTCGACGTCGGCGGGGTCGATGGCGGGGTACATCGCGATCCGCAGCTGGTTGCGGCCGAGCTTGCGGTAGGGCTCGGTGTCGACGATGCCGTTGGCGCGCAGGGTCGCCGCGACCGCGTCGGCCGAGATCGCTTCGTCGAAGTCGATGGTCCCGATCACCAACGAGCGGTGGTCGGGGTCGGCGACGTACGGCGTCGTGTACGCCGTCTTCTCGGCCCAGCCGTAGAGCGCGTCGGACGACGCGGTCGTGCGCTCCACCATCCCGGCCAGACCGCCGGAGGAGTTCATCCAGTCGAGCTGCTCGGCCATCAGGAAGAGCGTGGCGACCGACGGGGTGTTGTAGGTCTGGTTCTTGCGTGAGTTGTCGATCGCGGTGGGCAGGTCGAAGAACGCCGGGATGTAGCGGCCGGACGCGGCGATCTCGGCGGCCCGGTCGAGCGCGGCCGGCGACATGACAGCGAGCCAGAGCCCGCCGTCGGAGGCGAAGGACTTCTGCGGCGCGAAGTAGTAGGCGTCGACCTCGGCCAGGTCGACGGGCAGACCGCCCGCGCCCGACGTGGCGTCGATGAGCACCAGCGCGCCCTCGTCGGCGCCGTCGGGTCGCACCACGGGAGCCATCACCGCGGTCGAGGTCTCGTTGTGGGCCCACGCGTAGGCGTCGACGCCCGCTTCGGCGACGGCGACCGGACGCGAACCCGGCTCGGACTTGAGCACGCTCGGCGCCTCGAGCCAGGGCGCGGTGCTCGCCGCGGTCGCGAACTTCGAGGAGAACTCCCCGAAGGACAGGTGTTGGCTGCGGGTCCGGATCAGCCCGTGGGTCGCGACGTCCCAGAACGCGGTCGCGCCGCCGTTGCCGAGCACCACCTCGTAGCCCTCGGGCATCGAGAACAGCTCGGCCAGGCCCTCGCGCACCCGCCCGACCAGGTCGCGCACGGGCGCCTGCCGGTGCGAGGTGCCCATCAGGGTGGTGCCGGTCGCGGCGAGCGCGGCGAGGTGCGCGGGCTGGATCTTGGAGGGTCCCGCTCCGAAGCGCCCATCGGCAGGCTTGAGGTCAGCGGGGATCTGCAGGGCGTCTGTCACGACAATGCCTTTGAGGTCTGGTCCGGTGGTGGCTGACGACGCTGTCAGGGGTCCTATTCTGGCAGCCGCCCGGGCCGGCGCCCGGCCCGCATCTCGCCGGAGGTCACGTGACGAAGGACACCGCGCTGCGCATCGAGCGGCGGCCGATCACCCATCCGGACGCTCTCGCGCTGGTCGAGGAGGTGCAGCAGGAGTACGTCGTCCGCTACGGCGGCCGCGACGAGACCCCGCTGCAGCCGACGGAGTTCGACGACCCGGACGGCGCGTTCTTCGTCGGGTACGTCGACGGCCAGCCGGCCGCGTCGGGGGCGTGGCGGCGGCGTACGGACGTGACCGTGTTCGGGAGCGACAGGACCGCCGAGGTGAAGCGGATGTACGTCACCCTCGAGCACCGCGGCGAGGGGCTGGCCCGCACGATGCTGGCCCACCTCGAGCGGACCGCCCGCGAGAGCGGCGCCGAGGTGATGGTCCTCGAGACCGGCCTCGCCCAGCCGGAGGCGATCGCGCTCTACGTCTCGAGCGGCTACACCGCGATCCCCGGGTTCGCCCACTACAAGGACGCCCCCGACAACCGGTGCTTCGCCCGACCGCTGGAGTAGCCGGCCGCCTCAGCCCAGGACAGGCTCCAGGACGGCGAGGTCGGCCTCGACGATCGCCCGGTCCTCGGGGTCGGCGACCTCGACGGCGCGAGCGGCGGCCCACGCCGACGCAGCCTCGTCGGCGCGACCCAGCGCGAGCAGGGCGCGGGCCCGAGCCTCGTGCGCGTAGGCCAGGTCGAAGTCGTCGAGGCCGTGCTCGACGCAGATCGCGAGGCAGCGGTCGGCCGAGACCAGGCCCCGCACGGCCTGGTCGGTGGCGGTCAGCGCACGGGAGATCATGTAGGCCGCGCGGGCGTCGTTGGCCGGCCCGCGGCCGGCCGCTCGCTCCCAGTGGTACGCCGCGGCGTACGCGTGCCGCAGCAGGTCCTCGTCGCGCGCCGCGCTCGCCGGCTGCTCGAGCAGCGCGTGGATCGGGTTGTTGGCCTCGACCCCCTGGCGACGGTGCCAGTCGCCCTCGGCCGGTCGCTGGTCGTCGCCCGTGTCGACGGTGGCAGCGGGCAGCGACCGGCCGGTCTCGAGGACCGTCTTGAGGCCGCCCAGGATCCAGACCCAGCCGTCCTTGACGCTGGCCCAGGTGAGCGGGCTGCCCGCGAGGTCTCCGTGCACGAGGCGCACCCGGGTCAGCCCGTCGCCGACCTGCTCGACGGTCCACTCGACCCGGCTGGGCGGCTCGTCGGCCATCGCGGCGTCGTACAGCACGTGCCAGGTCTGCACGAAGCGCCCGGCCTGGCCGGGGGAGGGCGGCGTCATCTCCTCGACCACGCCGTCGACCGCCTCGCTGCCGCCCGGTATGGCCGTCACGTAGCGCGCGCCCGGGGTGGGACCCTCGACGAACGCGGTGCCGTGGAAGTAGCGCTTGGTCCACTCCGAGTCGGTGATGCCGGCCCAGACCTGGTCGGCGTCGGCAGCGATGTAGATCTGGTAGACGTGCGCGGTCAGGGTCATGACGCGCTCCCTTCTGACTGTCCCCGAGCGGTGGGCGGGTGCTCGAGGTGCTCTTGGAGTCCCACGAGCGCGGAGGTGAAACGGGCGGCGTACTTGCTGATCCAGCGGTTCGCGACCTGCTCGATCGGGACGGGGTTGAGGTGCAGCCGCTTCGTGCGGCCGTCCTTCACGGCGACGACGAGGTCGGCCTCGGCCAGCACCGAGAGGTGCTTCATCACGCCGAAGCGGCTCATCCGGTCGTCGAACGCCTCGCACAGCTCGCCGACCGAGCGGCCGTCCTGCGCGAAGAGGAGGTCGAGGATCTCCCGTCGGGTGGGGTCGGCGAGCGCCTTGAAGACGGCGTCGTGCGGATCCATGGGCCTATTATGTGACCAAACGGTCACATGTCAAGCGCGTCCCGGTGCACCAGCTGTAGTCGGCGTCCGGCGACGCCGAGCGTCACTGCTTGCCCCCAGGTCACGGTGAGGCGGTCGGTCTCGATCCCGTCGGCGAAGACGACGAGGTCGGACTCGGCGAGCACGGTGATCGCCTCCTCCGCGCCGAGCGCCCCCTCCACGGCGGAGACGCCCGTGACCGGCGAGGGCCACGCCTCCCGCACGAACCACACGAGGCGGGGATCCCGAGGTGCGGGCAGGGGCAGTGAGGTACGCCGCTCGAGCGCGACCGAGCGGCACCACCCGGTGGCGCCCGTGCCGGTGCCGACGAGGACCCCGGACGAGGACTGCCGCTCGCGAAAGCCGTCCGGCGTCGTCAGTCGGTAGCGCGCCGACTGGTGGCTCGGGTGGCCGACGTAGATCTCGTTGAGCCCGTGGAGCTCCTGGCCGTCGTCGAGCACCGCGCGCACCATGGTCCGCTGCTCGACCCGCGCGACGAGCCACGCCGGCCCGTTCCCGAGCAGGGCGCCGAGCGAGCCCGGCCCGTGGGGGACCAGCACGCCCGGATGGCGGCCCGGCTCGGGGTCGACACCGATCACCGGCTGGCCGTCGAGGTACTTCGCCACGTTGGCCACCAGGCCGTCCTGACCCACCACGACCACGACGTCCTCGGGGCCGAAGACGAAGCGGGACAGGTCCTCCCGCTCGACCTGGATGCGGCGCCAGTCCGCCGGGACGGCCGCCTCCGCCGTGGCCAGCGCCTCCTCGAGCGCCGCATGACGGGAGGCCGGCTCGTCGATGGAGCGACCGCGGGTGCGCAGGAAGAACTCCGCCTGCTGGCGGGTGCCGTGGTGGGCGACGAGCTCCTCGAGCTCGGAGCGTCGGTGCACCACCACGGCGCGTGGTGTGAGGGTCACGACTCCTCCTGGGTCCCCGTCGCCAGCCGCAGCAGCGCGGAGGTCAACAGGTCGGGAGTCACGTTGAGCGTGCCGATGTCGGGCAGCTGCCCGGCGAGCTCCCGCAGGGCCAGCGCCAGCAGCGTGGCCTGGTCGACGCCGGTGTACGCCGCCAACCTGGCCGCCTCGGCCTCGCCCTCGGCCGCGCCGGTGACGCGCGTCGCGTCGGCTCTCGCGTCGGCCCGGAGCCGGTCGGTCGCCGCCTGGGCCTCCTGTGCGATCCGGTCGGCGGCCGCCTGCTCGGCGGCCCTGGTGCGCTCGTTGGTGCCGCGCTGGAGCACGAGCTGCTCCTCGCGCCGGGCCAGCTCGATCTGGTTCTGCAGCTCGTTCTCGGCGATGGCGCGCTCCTGCTGGACGGCCGAGGCGCGGCGCTCGAACGTCGCGGTGTCCGCCGACTGCTGCACCTGCTCGCGTGTCGGTGTCTGCAAGGCGCGCTCCACGTCGGCCTCGGCGCGGACCGCGACGACGCGGACGTCGATCACGCCGATGCCGAGGTCGCCGAGCCGGCCGTCGTCCGCGAGCCCGGAGGCGATCCGCTCCCGCACCGAGGTCATGCCGACCGCGAGGCACTGCGTCAGCGTCATCTGCCCGAGGAGGCCGAGCGCGTGCTGCTGGGCGAGCTCGGTCAACAGGCCGCCCACCTGCTCCAGGGGTGCGGCGCGCCAGTGCCCGCGCTCCGGGTCGATGCCGAAGTCGACGCGCTGGGCGGCCAGGGCAGGGTCGACCACCCGGTAGGTGATCGTCGCCTGCACGACCACGTCCTGGAAGTCGGCGGTGCGCGCGTGGAAGAGGAGCGGCTGCTCCCGGTCGTCCACCGGCACCTCGCTGAGAGCTGCCGCGAGCGAGCGGAACCAGAAGGCCTGGCCCGGCCCGTCGTGGACGAGCCGGCCCTTGCGGAGGTGGCGGACGTGCGACGTCGGGCCGCTCCGAAGGTGCCGCGCGAACCCGAGGGAGGTGATGTCAGCCATGAGAGTGTCCCTTCAATAGTCGATACGACAAAAATAAACCTGAATCGAATTAATGTCAACCTGAGAAATTATCGAGGACGTAGTCTCGTCACATGGGGCTCTTCGGCGGGGGTGGCGGTGACAACGGCGACGTGGACACGCTGCGACGCGAGGTCGAGGCACTGAAGACGCTGGCCAGGCAGGGTCAGGCGATCAGCGCGATCAAGCTGCTGCGCGAGGAGTCAGGGATGGGCCTGAAGGAAGCCAAGGACGTCGTCGACGGGCTGGACTGAGGGCTCAGCCGAGCGAGGTGACGAGGTAGCGCTCGTCGGTGATCTCGCGCCCCCAGTACGCCGCCTCGGTGAGGTGGCGCACCGTCGCGTCCCGCCCGGCATCCGCGAGCAGCGTGACCGTCTGGTCGGCGGTCAGGCCGGCGCCCGTCGACCAGTTGCCCTCGACGAGCACGATCCGGCCGCTCGGCCGGAGCAATCGCGCCCAGCGACTGAGGACCTCGACCTGGTCAGGCAACGCCCACAGCACGTGGCGGCACAGCACGACGTCGTACGCCGCCTCCTCCAACGGGGGCGAGCCGGCGTCGCCCTCGGTGACGGTCGCAGCGCTGAGCCCGGCGACCTTCTCACGGGCCCGGCGCACCATTGCAGGGGAGAAGTCGACGGCGTCGACGGCGTACCCCTCCTCGGCCAGCAGCCGCGTCAGCGTGGCCGTCCCGCAACCGAGGTCGGCCACACGGGCCGGCGCCGGAGGGAACACCCCGAGGAGGAGGTCGCGCCAGGCTTCGCGCACCGCCGGGTCGTGCAGACCGTGGTCGGCCGGCTCGTCGTAGTCCACGGCCTCGGCGTCCCACAACGCGCGCGCGTCAGTCATCGGACCAGCCAATCATCGCGCTGCAGGGCGTAGACGACCTCCCCCTCCTCCCAGCCCGGCAGCGGGTCGTCCCACTCGCCGACGTAGGAGTCGACGTGCCGGAAGCCGGCCTTCTCGAGAACGCGGCGCGAGGCGACGTTGACGGCCATCGTCGAGGCGGCGCAGCGCAGGATGCCGGGCACGGTGAACGCGTGTGCGACCGCGGCGGTCACGCCCTCGCTGGCGAGGCCGCGCCCCCACGCGGCGCTGACGAGGCGGTAGCCGACTCCGGCGACCGAGGGGTCGGGGGCGTACGCACTAGCGCTCCACCAGCCGACGAAGGTGCCCGACTCGAAGCCGCACCAGTAGCCCAGCCCGCGCGCCACGTCAGACCACGGTCCCAGCCGTCGCTCCCACTCCGCCTCGACCTCGGCGCGGGTGGCTGCCCGGCCGAGCAGGAAACGCATCACGTCGGGATCGCTGTTGAGCTCGACGAACCTCTCGAGGTGCTCGGGACCTGCGGGCTCCAGGTCGAGCCGGCCGGTGGTCAGGCGCGGCAGCGTCACGAGGGCGGGGTCACGAGGGCGGGGTCACGAGGGCGAGGTCACGAAGCTGGGGTCACGAGGGCGGGGTCACGCCGACCAAGCGGCGTCCCACCCGTCGACCGACGAGGCGGGCCGCGCAGCAGGCCCGGTGTAGACGGCGGACGGCCGGATCAGCCGGCCGGTGCGCTTCTGCTCGAGGATGTGCGCCGACCAGCCGCCGGTGCGCGCACAGGTGAACATCGAGGTGAACATGCTGGCCGGCACCTGCGCGAAGTCCAGGACGATCGCCGCCCAGAACTCCACGTTGGTCTCCAGCACCCGATCGGGGCGTCGCTCGCGCAGCTCGGCGAGCGCCGCCTGCTCCAAGGACTCGGCCACCTCGTAGCGGGGCGCGTCGAGCTCGCGGGCGGTGCGCCGCAGCACCCGGGCGCGCGGGTCCTCAGCGCGGTAGACGCGGTGGCCGAAGCCCATCAGCCGCTCCTTGTTGTCGAGCAGCTCCCTGACGTAGGCGCGTGCGTCACCCCGCTTCTCGACCTCCTCGATCATGGTCAGCACGCGCGCGGGAGCGCCGCCGTGCAGCGGCCCGCTCATGGCGCCGATCGCGCCCGAGAAGGCGGCTGCGACGTCGGCGCCGGTCGAGGTGATGACGCGTGCGGTGAAGGTGGAGGCGTTCATGCCGTGCTCGGCCGCCGAGCTCCAGTAGGCGTCGATCGCCTTGGTCTGCTTGGGGTCCGCCTCACCCTTCCAGCGGATCAGGAAGCGCTCCGCGAGCGTGCGCCCCTGGTCCACCTCGCGCTGCGGGACGATCGGCTGGCCGAGGCCGCGCGCGGCCTGCGCGGCGTACGACAGGACCATGACCGCCACCCGGGAGAGGTCGAGCCGCGCCTGCTCGTCGGAGATGTCGTAGGTCTGCCCCATGCCGAGCATCGGCGCCAGCATCGCGACGGCTGCCTGGACGTCGGCGCGCACGTCACCGGTGTGGATCGGGATGTTGTAGGGCTCGGCCGGCGGCAGGCCGGGCTCGTAGGCGCCGTCGATGAGCAGGCCCCACACCTTCTCGAACGGCACCCGCCCGACGAGCTCCTCGATGTCGACGCCGCGGTAGCGCAGCGCCGACCCCTCCTTGTCGGGCTCGGCGATCTCGGTCGCGAACGCGACAACTCCCTCGAGGCCGTGCGCCACCTCGACGTCGCCCTGATGGGCAGCTTCAGGCATGGTCCAGACAGTATCGCCCGAAAACCTCGCTCCTCTTGCCCGTGTGGTCCTTCCCACTAGGGTCGTCCGCATGAGTGACGTCAGCTCCCCGAGCTGGGCGGAGATGCGTGCGGAGTACAGCGACAACGGGCTGCACGAGGACGACCTCGACCCCGACCCGGTGACGATGTTCCGGCGCTGGATGGGCGACGCGGTGTCAGCCGGCCTCCACGAGCCGAACGCGATGGTGCTGTCGACGGTGTCCGCCGACGGTCAGCCGTCCTCACGCATGGTGCTCTTCAAGGGACTCGACGAGTGGGGCTTCCACTTCTACACGAACCTCATGTCGCGCAAGGGGCAGGAGCTCGCCGGCAACCCCGCCTGCTCGCTGCTCTTCCCCTGGCACCCGCTCGAGCGCCAGGTGCGTATCGACGGGGTCGCCTCCCAGCTGCTCCGCGAGGACGTCGCGGCCTACTTCGCCCAGCGGCCACGCGGTGCCCAGCTCGGCGCCTGGGCCTCGCACCAGTCGTCGAAGGTCGCGGGGCGCGACGAGCTCGAGGCGGCGTACTCCGCAGCGGACACCCGCTACTCGGAGTCGATCGAGATGCCGGTCCCGCCGGAGTGGGGTGGGTACGCCGTCCGCCCCGCGCTCGTGGAGTTCTGGCAGGGTCGCCGCGACCGTCTGCACGACCGGCTGGTCTACCGCCGCGACGAGGACGCCGACGCCTGGGTCGTGGAGCGCCTGGCGCCGTAGGGGTGAGATTCCCCGGCCGGCCCGGCGAGTCCCGCCAATTCAGTTGTGAGTGAGCGCTCACTCACTTACGCTGGTCGATCGTGACCCCACGCGCCACCCCGATGTCCCCGGACGACCGCCGGGCCGCGATCGTCTCCGCGGCGGCGCCGTTGTACGCCGAGCAGGGCGGGCGGGTGACCACCAAGCAGATCGCCGAGGCGGCGGGCATCGCGGAAGGCACGATCTTCCGCGTCTTCACCGACAAGCGGGCGCTGCTGATGGCCGTCGCCGAGCAGACGATCAACCCACCGGGCGGCAGCGAGCAGATGGCGGCGGCGCTCGCGGCGCTGCCGGATCTGCGTGCCAAGGTCGAGGCGACCATCCGGCAGGTCGCAGCGCGCATGGAGTCGGTGATGCAGGTGATGGTCGCGCTGCGCTCGGAGGTGCTGGCGAGCGGCTCGCTGATCGAGAAGGGTGCCGTGCCGCCGGGACCGCCGCCCTTCGTCCAGGAGGCCAACCAGCGCCTGCTGGACAGCCTGCGTGACCACGTCTTCGCCCCGCACGCCGACGACCTCCGGGTTCCGCCGGCCGAGGCGGCCCTGCTGCTGCGCTCGCTCGTCTTCGGCCACTGGCACCCCGGCATGCACCCCGCAGAGCGCAAGCTCAGTCCCGAGCAGATCGCCGACGCGATCCTGCTCGGCGTCACCGAGAGGAAGGACGCCTGATGCTGCTCCGGCTCCTGCGCACCCACCTGGCGCCGTACAAGCGATGGCTCGCCGCCGTCGCCGTGCTGCAGTTCGTCGGCACGGTCGCGGCGCTCTACCTGCCGAGCCTCAACGCCGACATCATCGACAAGGGCGTCGTCACCGGGGACACCGGCTACATCGTCTCCCGCGGCCTCGAGATGCTGGGCATCTCGTTGGTCCAGATCGTCTGCTCGGTGGTGGCGGTCTACTTCTCCGCGCGGACCGCGATGAGCTTCGGCCGCGACGTCCGGTCGGCGATCTTCCACCGGGTCGGCAGCTTCAGCAACAGGGAGGTCCAGCAGTTCGGGGCGCCCTCGCTGATCACCCGCGAGACCAACGACGTGCAGCAGGTGCAGACCTTCGTGCTCACCGCCGGCACCTTCCTGGTCGCGGCACCGATCATGCTCGTCGGCGGCCTGGTGATGGCGGTGCGCGAGGACATCGGGTTGTCCTGGCTCGTGGCCGCCGTGGTGCCGGTGCTCATCGGCTGCGTCGCGTTCGTCGCGTCGCGGATGGTGCCCTACTTCCGCAAGGTCCAGACCCGCATCGACGAGGTCAACCGCCTCCTGCGCGAGCAGATCACCGGCGTCCGCGTGGTGCGCGCCTTCGCGCGCGAGCGCCACGAGGCCGACCGTTTCGCCGTGGCCAACGACGAGCTCACCTCCGTGGCGACCAGCGCCGGCCGCTGGATGGCCACGATGTTCCCGACGGTGATGCTGGTCATCAACGTCTCCAGCGTCGCCGTGCTGTGGTTCGGCGGGCATCGCGTGGACAGCGGCGAGATGCAGGTCGGCGCCCTGACTGCGTTCCTGTCGTACCTCATGCAGATCCTGATGTCGGTCATGATGGGCACCTTCGCCCTGATCATGGTGCCCCGCTCGGCCGTCTGCGCCGACCGCATCGTCGAGGTGCTCGACACCGACTCCTCCGTGGTCCCGCCTGTCGACCCCGTGACCGCCGTCGACGTGCACGGACGGCTCGAGCTCGACGGGGTCGAGTTCTCCTACCCCGGTGCCGAGCAGCCAGTCCTGCGCGACGTCAGCTTCACCGCCGAGGCCGGTCGCACGGTCGCGGTCATCGGGTCGACCGGCGCGGGCAAGTCCACCCTGGTCAACCTCGTGCCGCGGCTCTTCGACGTCACCGGCGGCACCGTGCGCGTCGACGGGGTCGACGTACGACGCCTCGAGCCCGACCTGCTCTGGTCGACGATCGGCCTGATCCCCCAGAAGGCCTTCCTCTTCAGTGGCTCCGTGGCCGACAACCTCCGCTACGGCAAGGTCGACGCGACCGAGGACGAGATGTGGGCGGCCCTCGAGATCGCCCAGGCGGCCGACTTCGTGCGTGCCATGGACGGCGGCCTCGAGGCGTCGATCGCCCAGGGCGGGACCAACGTGAGCGGCGGTCAACGACAACGTCTCGCCATCGCCAGGGCGGTGATCAAACGGCCGGAGATCTATCTCTTCGACGACGCATTCTCGGCCCTCGACCTCGCGACGGACGCTCGGCTGCGGGCCGCGCTGGCGCCCGTCACCCGCGACGCCACCGTGGTCATCGTGGCCCAGCGGGTGTCCACGATCCGCGACGCCGACCTGATCCTCGTGCTCGAGGACGGAGTCGTCGTCGGCCGCGGCACGCACGACGAGCTGCTCGCCGACTGCACGACGTACCAGGAAATCGTCGCGTCCCAGCTGAGCGCGGAGGAGGCGGCATGAGCTCCGACGACGCTCCGAGCGAGGCGCGGGGGTCCAGTCCAGTCGAGACCCAGCGCAAGAGCGCCACCTTGCAGGAGACCGAGCGGATCCAGGCCGGGCCGGGCCCCGGCCGTGGACCCATGGGCGGCGGCATGGTCGGCCAGAAGGCGCAGACGTTCGTCCCGTCCGTCAAGCGCATCCTCGGCCGCATGCGCCCCGAGCGGACCAAGGCGGTCCTGGTCGTGCTGCTCGCCGTCGTCAGCGTGATGCTCACCGCCGTCGGGCCGCGCATCCTCGGCCACGCCACCGACCTGATCTTCGACGGGCTGATCGGCCGCAGCTTCGAGCCCGGCACCACCAAGGGCCAGGTCATCAGCGCCCTGCGCGAGCGGGGGGAGGACCGCCAGGCCGACATGCTCGCGTCGATGGACTTCGTGCCGGGTCAGGGCGTCGACTTCGACGCCGTCCGCAACGTGCTGCTGACGGTGCTGGCGATCTACCTCGCCGCCTCGCTGCTCGCGTGGCTGCAGGGCTACCTCCTCAACGACGTGGTGCAGAACGTCGTACGCCGGATGCGCTCCGACGTCGAGGACAAGGTCAACCGGCTGCCGCTGAGCTACTTCGACAGGCAGCCGCGCGGCGAGCTGCTCAGCCGCGTCACCAACGACATCGACAACGTCAGCCAGACGCTGCAGCAGACGATGAGCCAGCTGCTCACGTCGCTGCTGACCGTCGTGGCCGTGCTCGGCATGATGCTCTGGATCTCGCCGCTCCTCGCTCTGGTGGCGCTGGCGTCGGTGCCGGTGTCGCTGCTGCTGACCAAGCAGGTCATGTCGCGGTCGCAGGGGCTCTTCATCACCCAGTGGCGCAAGACCGGCACCCTCAACGCCCACATCGAGGAGACCTTCTCCGGCCACGACCTCGTCAAGGTCTTCGGTCGTCGCCGGGAGGCCGAGGCGAGGTTCGCCGCGGAGAACGACGAGCTCTACACGGCGTCGTTCGGGGCGCAGTTCGTGAGCGGGCTGATCATGCCGCTGATGATGTTCGTCGGAAACCTCAACTACGTCCTGGTCGCCGTCATCGGCGGGCTGCGCGTGGCCAGCGGGTCGCTGTCGCTGGGCGAGGTGCAGGCGTTCATCCAGTACTCCCGGCAGTTCACGCAGCCGCTCACCCAGGTGGCGTCGATGACCAACCTCATGCAGAGCGGCGTCGCGTCGGCCGAGCGGGTCTTCGAGCTGCTCGACGCCGAGGAGGAGGTGGAGGACGCGCCGTCCACCGGTGCGCGGGGCTCGCTGCGCGGGGAGATCCGGTTCGAGGACGTGGCGTTCGCCTACGACCCCGAGCGTCCGTTGATCCGCGACCTGTCCCTCGTCGCGGAGCCCGGCAGCACCGTCGCGATCGTCGGGCCGACCGGCGCCGGCAAGACGACGCTGGTCAACCTGGTGATGCGGTTCTACGACGTGGACCACGGCCGGATCACCTTCGACGGCGTGGACATCACGACGCTGCCGCGCACCGAGCTGCGCTCGCGCATCGGCATGGTGCTCCAGGACACCTGGCTCTTCGAGGGGACGATCCGCGACAACATCGCCTACGGGCGCCCCGGCGCCACTGAGGCCGAGATCCTCGAGGCGGCGACGGCGACGTTCGTCGACCGGTTCGTGCACTCCCTGCCCGACGGCTACGACACCCTCATCGACGAGAACGGCTCCAACCTCTCCGCCGGTGAGCGCCAGCTCGTCACCATCGCGCGGGCCTTCCTGGCCGACCCGGTGCTGCTGATCCTCGACGAGGCCACGTCGTCGGTCGACACCCGTACCGAGCTGCTCCTCCAGAAGGCGATGGCCGCGCTGCGCAGCGACCGCACCTCCTTCGTGATCGCGCACCGACTGTCGACGATCCGCGACGCCGACGTGATCGTGGTGATGGAGGACGGCGCGATCGTCGAGCAGGGCACCCACGACGCCCTGCTCGCCGCGCACGGTGCGTACGCGCGCCTGTACGACGCGCAGTTCGCGGCCGGACTGACCCCCGACGCGGTCTGAGCTTCTCGGCGGGCCGAAACCCCTTGAGCGGGGTCGGGTCGCCACCTACGCTCGTCGTACACGGGAAAGGAGGTGGTCCGAAGAATGAATTCTTCAAGGACGCGTGAGGTGGCTGCTCGCTAGCAGCCCAGCAACTCCAGGCCGGGGCTGAGATGCCCCGCCGGCTGCTGGCAATCCACCGCAGTCACCCGACCCGCAGGCGATCCGGGCACGTCCCCCGGAGCGGTCTCCCACGAGGCCACGCCTGCGGGTTGTCCCTTTCCTGGCGCGGAAGGCCCTCGTGACGGAGGACACGTTGGTTGCCGGAAGCAACCAACCAGGCGTATGGTTGTCGAAGTCAACAACACTGCCGCCTGAATCGAGCTCCTCCCTCATGGCTTCCAGCGCCACCGCTCCCGCCGCCACCGAGCAGCACCAGATGTCGCACCGCGAGGTGCTCGAGGCCCTCTCGGGCCTGCTGCTCGCGATGTTCGTCGCCATGGTGTCGAGCACCATCGTCACCAACGCTCTGCCGCGCATCGTCACCGATCTCGAGGGCAGCCAGACCGGCTACACCTGGGTGGTCGTGGCGACGCTGCTGACGATGACCGCGACGACTCCGATCTGGGGCAAGCTCGCCGACCTGGTGAGCAAGAAGGTCCTCGTGCAGACCGCGCTGGTCATCTTCACCGCCGGCTCGATCATCGCCGGCCTGGCGCCGTCGATGGAGGTGCTGATCGGCGCCCGCGCGATCCAGGGCCTCGGCGTCGGCGGCCTGACCGCGCTCGTCCAGGTCGTCATCGCGTCGATGGTGAGCCCGCGCGAACGCGGCCGCTACTCCGGCTACATCGGTGCCGTCTTCGCTCTGGCAACGGTCAGCGGTCCACTCGTCGGCGGCCTGATCGTCGACAGCCCGCTCGGTTGGCGGGGCTGCTTCTTCGTCGGCATCCCGATCGCCGCCGTGGCGTTCATCGTCCTGCAGAAGACCCTCAAGGTCGAGACGGTGCGCCGTGAGGTGCACATCGACTACCTCGGCGCCACCTTGATCGTCGGCGGCGTCTCGGTGCTGTTGGTGTGGGTGTCGCTGGCCGGCTCGCAGTTCGCGTGGGCGTCGGCGACGTCGTACGCCCTGGTCGCCGTGGGGCTCACGCTCATCGCAGTTGCCCTCTACGTCGAGTCCAACGTGGCCGTCGAGCCGGTGATCCCGCTGCGTCTCTTCCGCGACCGTACGACGTCGCTGGCCACCGCCGCGTCGGTGCTGATCGGCCTGGCGATGTTCGGCTCGACGGTCTACCTCAGCCAGTACTTCCAGCTCGCCCGTGGGATGTCGCCCACCGAGGCCGGCCTGATGTCGATCGCCATGGTCGGCGGACTGCTCGTCTCGAGCATCGCCACCGGCCGGATCATCAGCAACACCGGCTTCTGGAAGCGTTACCTCGTCGGCGGCATGGTGCTGGTGATCGTCGGCCTGGCGCTGTTGTCGCGGATCGACGAGACCACCAACCTCGTGGTCGTCGGCCTCTTCATGGCGGTGCTCGGCCTCGGCCTCGGCGCGACCATGCAGAACCTCGTGCTCTCGGTGCAGAACAACGTGGCCTTGTCCGACATGGGCGCGGCGTCGTCGGTCGTGGCGTTCTTCCGCTCGATGGGTGGATCGATCGGTGTCTCGGCGCTGGGCGCGGTGCTGGCGCACCAGGTCTCGGCGAAGGTCGCCTCCGGGATGGCGGAGCTCGGCGAGCCGGTCGACCCGCACCAGACCGGCGGCATCCCCGACCTGTCGGCCCTGCCGGCGCCTGTGCGGGCGATCTTCGAGGGCGCCTTCGGAGAGGCGACCGGACACCTGTTCCTGGTGGCGCTGCCCTTCGCGGCGCTCGCGCTGGTCTGCGTGCTGTTCATCAAGGAGGTGCCGCTGCGCACCACCGTGCTGCGCGACGACGAGCTCGCGCCGGTGACCACCGCGGACTCCTCCGGGCTCACGCCGGCGGACGCGGGTAGCGTTCGGTCATGACGCGTGCCGATTCGCTGGCGGAGCTCGAGCGTGAGGTCGGCGTGCTGATCCGCAGGGTCAAGCGGGTGATCGGCGAGCGAGCCCGTTCGGTGCACGAGAGCCTGCAGCCGTCGTCGTACCTGCTCCTCACGCACCTCGCCGAGCAGGGCCCCTCGCGCTCGTCGGTCTTCGTCGACGCCTTCGCGATCGACAAGGGAGCGATCAGCCGCCAGGTCCAGCACCTCGTCGACCTCGGGCTAGTCGAGCGGACGCCCGACCCGGCGGACGGCCGCGCGATGCTGATCTCGGTCACCGCCGACGGCCTCGACCGCCTGCAGTCGGTGGCGCACGAACGCCGTCGCCTGCTCGACGAGCGCCTCGGCGGTTGGACCGAAGCGGACCTCGAGACGCTGGTGTCGTCGCTCGCGCGCTACAACCGAGACCTCGAGGACGACCGCGTCCCTGCCTAGTCGCGCTGCCTGGTCGCGCTCCCTAGTTGCGCTGCCTGGTCGCGCTGCCTGGTCGCGCTGACCCTGGTCGGGGCGCTCGAACCACCAGCTGCCTCAGCCGGTACGCACCCACGCAGCCGAGTCGACGGGCAGCTTGCCGCCGACCAGAGCCGCGCTGGAGACGACCACCTCGCCATCGGGCAGGTCGAGCGGCTTCTTCCCGCAGTTGACGACCACGGTGACGGGGCCCCGCTCGAACGTCAGCACGTCGCCGGTCACCTCGACCGCGTCGATCGCGTCACCCGCAGCGGCGACCAGGTCGCGCCGCGCCGCCAGCGTGGCGCGGTAGAACGCCAGCGTCGACGACGGGTCGGCCGCCTGCTTCTCGACGGTGAGCTCGCCGTACTCCTCCGGCTGGGGGATCCAGGGGTGACCGGTGCCCGGCCCGAAGTCGTACGGCGGCGCGTCGCCGCCCCACGGGATGGGCACCCGGCAGCCGTCGCGGCCGATCTCGCCGGTGCGGAACCACGACGGGTCCTGGCGGAACTCCGGCGCCACGTCGGCCTCGGGGAGGCCGAGCTCCTCGCCTTGGTAGAGGTACGACGACCCCGGGAGCGCCAGCATGGTCAGCGTGGTCGCTCGGGCCCGGGCGAGACCGACCGGCCCGCCGCCGTACCGCGTCACGTGGCGGGTGACGTCGTGGTTGGAGAGCACCCAGGTGGGGGAGGAGTCGACCAGCTCGATCGCCGACAGCGTGCTGTCGATGACCTCCTTGAACGCCGCAGCCGACCACGGCGCCAGCAGCCAGGCGAAGTTGAACGCCTGGTGCAGCTCGTCGGGGCGGACGTAGCGTGCGGTCGACTCCGGTGTCTGGGTCCACGCCTCGGCGACCGACATGCGGGCCGGCTCGTAGGAGTCGAGGATCTTGCGCCAGGCGCGGTAGACGTCGTGGACCTCGGGCTGGTCCCACATGGGCTCGTCCTTGGCCTTGACCTCGACCATGCCACCCTCGCCGGCGACCGCCGAGCGACGCTTGCCGTCGTCGTCGGGCTCCTTGACCTGGTCACGCAGCAGCGACTCCTTGTAGAGCGAGTGCGCGACGTCGACGCGGAAGCCGTCGACGCCCCGGTCGAGCCAGAAGCGCAGCACGGCCTCGAACATCGCGGGGACCTCGGGGTTGCGCCAGTTGAGGTCGGGCTGGGTGCGGTCGAAGAGGTGGAGGTACCACTGGTCCGTCCCCTCGATCCGGTCCCAGGCGGCGCCACCGAAGACGGAGTCCCAGTTGTTGGGCGGCTCCTCGCCGTTCTCGCCCTTGCCGGTCCTGAAGAGGTAGCGGTCGCGCTCCGGGCTGCCCGGCTCGGCGGCCAGGGCGGCCTTGAACCACGCGTGCTCGCTCGAGGTGTGGTTGGGCACGATGTCGAAGACGACCTTGAGGCCGAGCTCGTGGGCGCGCGCGATCAGGGCGTCGGCGTCGGCGAGCTGCCCGAAGAGGGGGTCGACGTCGCAGTAGTCGGCGACGTCGTAGCCGTGGTCGTGCTGCGGCGAGGTGTAGAACGGCGTGATCCAGAGGCCGTCGACGCCCAGCTCGGCGAGGTGCGGCAGCCGCGACGTGATGCCGGGGAGGTCGCCGATGCCGTCGCCGTCGGAGTCGGCGAAGGAGCGGACGTAGACCTGGTAGAACACCGCGGTCCTCCACCAGTTTGGATCGTTAAAATCGGCCATGCCCCAATCCTCTCCATGCCCGAGCGAAGAGGTCAAACGGGTACGCCGCCGGGTGGACCGTCAGCGGAAGTGCGCCGGGTCGACAGCGACCCACAGCTGCTCGGACGTGGCGACCAGCCGGCCGTCCGCGTCGTAGAGGGAGGTGGCCGACCGCGTCTTGCGTCCGGTCGTCCCGAGGTGCCGGGCCATGACGACATGAGGGGCGCCGACCACGGGCAGCGCGTCGACCCGCGCCGTCATCCGGGCCAGCACCATCGGGCGGGTGCCGAACCCGCCCGCCCAGCCGCCCGGGCAGTCCAGGGCGGCCCAGGTGACGGCGACGGACGCGAGCTGGTCGCCGTCGACGTACGCGTGCCAGTCCTCGGCGGTGCTGGGGTGCGGCGTCCACGGCGAGGCGAAGACCGCGGCGTCCGACGGTGTCGGCCCGGGGAAGATGCGCAACCCGTCGCCCTCGGCGCGCTCGGTGCCGCAGGTGAAGCAGGTGGCGAAGGCGTGCGTCTCCCAACCGGGGAACGCGGCGGTGGCGGCCGCCACCTCGTCCGGGTCGACGAGGTCGACCGGCGTCAGGGTGGTCCCGTCGACGCGTGCGCTCAGGATTCGCGTCCCACCTCTCGAGGCCACCGTCGCCCCGTCGACCATGGCCACGTCGAGCTCGGTGTCGAGCGGCGGAGGCGCGTGGAGGCTCACCTCGATCACCGGCCACGGCGTCGCGTGGTCGATGGGCGCCCCGGCCACCAAGGCAGCCAGCGCGCCGGAGGACCAGCCGCCGTTCCCGGAGACCGGTGGTCCGCAGTAGCGCCGGGGCACCACGAGCGTCGGGGTCACCTCCGGATCCTCTCCCACCTGTCCAGCGCCTCGCGCCGCTCCTCGGCGTGGTCGACGCAGGGACCCGGGTAGCCGTTGCGCTCGCCGGGCTCGTGCGGGTCGGGGTCGTCGCGCAGCTCGGGCACCCAGCGGCGCACGTAGTCGCCCTTCGGATCGAACTTCTTGCCCTGGGAGACAGGGTTGAAGACGCGGAAGTACGGCGCGGCGTCGGTGCCCGAACCCGCCACCCACTGCCAGCCGTGGTTGTTGCTGGCCAGGTCGCCGTCGACCAGCCACCGCAGGAAGTGCCGGGCTCCGTGCTGCCACTCGACGTGCAGGTCCTTGACCAGGAAGCTGGCGACGATCATCCGCACGCGGTTGTGCACCCAGCCCGTCGCGCGCAGCTGGCGCATCCCGGCGTCCACGATGGGGTAGCCGGTCTCCCCCCGCTGCCAGGCGACGAAGAGCTCGCCCGGCTCGTCGTACGCCATCTTCGCGAACTCGGGCTTGTAGTAGTCGCGGGCCGAGTCCGGGTTGTGCCAGAGCACGTCGGCGTAGAACTCCCGCCAGCACAGCTCGTTGCGGTACGTCGTGGGGCCGGCGCCGCTCCGGCCGGCCAGGTCGGCGAGCATCGTCCTCGGGTGGATCTCGCCCCACTTGAGGTGCACCGACATCCGCGACGTGCCGTCGACGCCGGGCTTGTCGCGCTCGGTCTTGTAGTCGTCGATGGGCCCGTCGAGGAAGTCGTGCCAACGCTTGAGCGCCGCCCGCTCACCTGCTTCGGGGAGGTCGATGCCGTCGGGCAGCGCGGCGTCGGGGATGTCGGTCGTGTCGTCGACCTCGAGCCAGGTCGCGCCGGTGGGTGCGTCGATGGGGCCGCGCCACCCATGGTTCTGCCAGGCCCGGGAGAACGGCGTGAAGACCTTGTAGGGGCTGCCGTCGTCCTTGGTAACCCGGCCCGGGGCGACGGCGTACGGCGACCCGGTGCGGACCAGCTGGATACCGGCCTCGGCGAGCGCGGCCTCGACCTCCTCGTCCCGCTTGCGGCCGTAGGGACCGAAGTCGGCGGCGACGTGCACCCGCTCGGCGCCGACGGCCTTCGCGGCCAGCACCACGCGGCGTACCGGGTTGCCCCGGACGACCTGCAACGAAGCCTGCCGTTGGCGCAGCGCGGCGTCGAGCGAGCGCAGGCTGGCGCCGAGGTAGTGCCGCCGCGACTCGCCCGCCGGGCCCCACAGCCGGGGGTCGAGGACGTAGAGCGGCAGCACCTGCTCGTCGGCAACCGCCTCCACCAGCGCGGGGTTGTCAGCCAGCCGCAGGTCGCGTCGGAACCACATCACCGAGGTCATCGATTCCACTCTGCCAGCAGCCCTGTGGGGGCTGTCACCCCGTGGGGGATGATGGGTCGGTGAGCGACCTGATCGACACGACCGAGATGTACCTCCGGACCATCTACGAGCTGGTCGAGGAGGACATCGTGCCGTTGCGGGCGCGCATCGCCGAGCGGCTGCACCAGAGCGGGCCCACCGTGTCGCAGACCGTCGCCCGCATGGAGCGCGACGGGCTGCTCACCGTCGAGGGCGACCGCCACCTCGAGCTCACGCCTGAGGGGCAGCGCCTCGCGACCCGCGTGATGCGCAAGCACCGGCTGGCCGAGCGGTTGCTGACCGACGTCATCGGACTCGACTGGGAGCTCGTGCACGCCGAGGCCTGCCGGTGGGAGCACGTGATGTCGGAGAACGTCGAGCGCCGGCTCGTCGAGCTCCTCGACCACCCCACGGAGTCTCCCTACGGCAACCCCATCCCCGGCCTCGACGAGCTCGGCGAGGAGCTGGGCGAGGAGTTCATGGAGGGTGTCGAGTCGCTCACCGAGGCGGTCTCGGTGGCCATGGCCTCCGACTCGTCGGCGCGCGTGCGGGTCCGCCGGATCTCCGAGGAGACCCAGAAGGACGAGGACCTGATGTCGGCGCTGCGCCGCGTCGGCGCCCTGCCCGACAAGATCGTCGAGGCGAGCCGCACCGACCAGGGCGTGCTCGTCGGCTCCGGCGGCGAGACCGCCGAGATCGACGTCGACGCGGCCGACCACATCTTCGTCACGCCGATGTAGCCGGCCTCAAGCCCGGAGGTCCGCGAGGTCGGAGAGGAGCTCCGAACAGCCGGCGTCGACCTTGTACGTCGCCAACGGGTCGCCCCGGGTCTCACCGCGGTTGACGATCACGATCGGCACGTCGTGCTCCGCGGCACGCCGCACGAAGCGGAGGCCGCTCATCACCGTGAGGGACGAGCCGGCGACCAGCATGGCGCCGTCGTTCGCCGCCAGGGACTCCACCGCCTCGTAGCAGTGGGCCACCCGGGCGGCCGGGACGTTCTCGCCGAAGAAGACGACGTCGGGCTTGAGCGGCCCGTCGCACGACTCGCAACCGGGCACCACGAAGGTGGCGGTGTCGTCGAGGTCGACGTCGCCGTCGGGCCGGGCGACAAGGTCGGCGTGGCGGTTGGCGTACCCGGGGTTCGCCTCCGCCATCCGCGCCTGCAACCGGGTCCGCGGCGTCACGGCTGCGCAGGACAGGCAGATCACGTCGGAGATCCGGCCGTGCAGCGCGACCACGCGGCGCGTGCCGGCGCGCTCGTGGAGCCCGTCGACGTTCTGGGTGATCAGCAGGTCGGGGTCGATGCGGGCGAGCGCGCGATGGCCGGCGTTGGGCTCTGCGTGGCCCATCCGCGTCCAGCCGAGGTGGGAGCGCGCCCAGTAGCGCTGCTGCGCCGCCGGGCCGGAGCGGAACTCCGCGACGTTCATCGGTGTGCGGTCTCGGTTGGGCGAGCCCGGCCCGCGGTAGTCGGGGATCCCCGAGTCCGTCGACAGGCCGGCCCCGGTCAGCACCACGAGCGGCCGGCCGGCCAGCAGGTCGAGCGCTTCGGCGTACTCACGAGGGCCACTTCCGCGCAATTGCTGAGTTGTGGTCGCTCTGCGGGCCGGATCCGGACCATTTCCGCGCAATTGCGCAGTTATGGTCACCCGAGCTGCAGAGGTCACCGGGCGTAGCGCAGCTCGGCCCGGGCCCGCGCCTTGGCCGCCTCGACCTCGCGGTTCTTGGGCGGGGCGGTCGTGGTGAGGTCGTCGAGCAGGTGCTGGGTGATGTGCGCGATCTCGCGCACGGCCTCGTCGAAGACGGCCTGGTTGGCCTGCGAGGGCTTCGTGGACCCGCTCACCTTGCGCACGTACTGGAGGGCGGCAGCCGTCACCTCGTCACGCGTCGCGGCGGGCTCGAAGTTGTGGAGCTGGCGGATGTTGCGGCACATGCACCGAGCGTACGCCGCGGGTCTCGTGACGATCGCTGCTCGACCTCCTCGATCATCGGAGCCCTCAGATGTCGAAGAACGAGATGTCGTTGCCGGTCACCAGCACGACCCGTCCGTCGGCCAGCGGCACCAGCCGCACCCGGGCCACGTCGTCGCCGTACTCCACCTCGACGCTGCGCTGCGTCAGCCCGCCGTCCTCGACCTCGATCACCGAGACCGACCCGACGCTGCCGGTCGACACGTCGGACACGACGGTGAGCGCGGTACGCCGGTCCGGCAGCCAGGTGAACTGGCGCGGGTCCGTGCCGGCGAGGGCCTGGGTTCCGTAGCCGTACTCGACCACGCCCAGCTGGCGGGGGTTCGTCACGTCGTGCACGTCGAAGAGGGCGACCTGGGCGCCTCGCACCTGCCCGGTCGACTCGTCCGCGGCGGCGCCGACGCCGATCATCCGCCAGGCGCCGAGAGGGTGGAGGTAGTCGGAGAAGCCGGGGATCTTGAGCTCGCCGAGCAGCTGGGGCGACTCGGGGTCGGTCAGGTCGACGGCGTACAACGGGTCGACCTGCCGGAAGGTGACCACGATGGCGAGGGTGTCGAACCAACGCACCGACTTGATCTCCTCGCCGGGGCCGAGCTGGTCGACGCGACCGACCTCCACGATGTCCTCACCGGTCTCCCGCAGGGTCACCACGGAGTTGAAGGGGCCGGTCTCCGCGCTGGGTCCGACGGCCACGCGCAGCACGCCGTCCGCCTCGTCCATCGACCAGCGGTCGGCGACGATGCCGTCGACCTCGCCGGCGGCGACGAAGTGGGCGTCGGTGCCGGAGAGCGCGAAGGAGTAGAGGTGCGTGGTGCCACCGCCGTTGAACGCCCTGGACATGTCGGGGCAGACGTCGAAGCACTCGATGACGTCTCCGCCCCACCAGGCCGGACCGCTGAGGAAGCCGTTCGTCGCGAGCACCAGCCGGTCGGCCGAGGCGTAGACGGTCTGGGACGCGCTCAGGACGGCCGCCGTGTCCCACGAGTCGGCGAACGCGGGGTCGAACCCGACGACGGCGAGGGTGCCGAGGCCGCCGTCCTCGTCCTCAGGGATGGCGACGTCGCCGCACTCCATCAGCGGCTCGGGGTCGCCACCGTCGGTGGCGACGGTGGGCAGCCAGTCCTCGATCGTCGAGTCGCGCACGATCTCCTGGTTCTTCTCGAAGGCGGACTCCTCGTCCCGCCAGAAGCCGGGGCTGACGAAGTCGAGCTCGGGGAGGCCCGCGCTGACGACGACCCTGACCACCGAGCCGTGCAGCCGAGCGGTGACCAGCGCCGCGTCGTACTCCTTCGTCGAGGTGACCTCCATCGACGTCGGGTCCGAGACGTCGACGACGAGCACGCGCGATCGGCTCGGCGGGCCGGAGTACGACCACTTCTGCTCCGACACGTCTTCCGAGCGCCCGATGACCACGACGTCGTCACCCACGAGCAGGATCTCGGCGTCCTGCACGTCGGCGAGGTCGAGGGTGTCGGTCAGCTCCGGCTCGTCGCCGGTGAGCGAGTACGCCGTCAGCAGGTCGTCGTCGACCCGCACGAGGAGCTGGCCGTCGGTCTTGACCACGTCGGGCTCGTCGACGCCCTCCTCCTGGACGTTCGTCCCGGTCTCGCTGCTCCCGGCTCGCGTGGTGCTCGGGACCGGCGCTGCGGCCGAACCCCTCTCCTCGGTGGGTGCCGAGTCGCCGCTGTCCTCAGTGGCGCCGCCGGAGGTGTCGGCGTAGACGTCGCCGTAGTCCCAGCCCCAGGGAGTCACCCGCTCCACGCCGCGATCGACGTACGCCGCCAGGAGGTCGTCGCAGGACTCGGTGACCGTGACGTCGGCATTGGAGAGGAGCACGCGTCCGGTGCCGGGGCGTTCCGCGGCGAATGGCCGGCCGGGCCGCTCCGGCCCGTCGGCTCCGACGGCGACCCCCACGCCGAACGCCACGCCGATCCCCGCCACGACGACGCCCGCCACCAGAGCCCGCTTCATGTCCATGGGCATGGGACGGCAGGCGACCGCGACCGGTTCCTTGTCGTCACGGCGGTCGTGCCAGAGTGAGCGGGTGCCCCACCCCGACGCGGACCTCGACGTCGTCCTCCTCGGCGCCACCGGCTTCACGGGCGCCCTCACCGCCGACTACCTTGCGGCCCACGGTCCCGCCGACCTGCGTTGGGCGCTGGCCGGCCGCAGCGCGGCCAAGCTGGAAGCCGTGCGCGCTCGACTCGCCGCCGACCACCCCGAGCGGCCAGGGCTGGCGGACCTCGAGCTGCTCACGGCCGACGTCGAGGACCCATCGTCACTCGAGGTGCTTGCAAAGCGTGCCCGCGTCGTGATCACGACGGTCGGCCCCTACCTCAAGTACGGCGAGCACCTCGTCGCTGCCTGCGCCGGCGCCGGCACGGACTACGTCGACCTCACCGGCGAGGCGGAGTTCGTCGACCGGATGTGGACCGCGCACCACGCGACCGCCGTGGCGTCGGGCGCGCGGATCGTGCACGCGTGCGGCTTCGACTCCGTGCCGCACGACCTCGGCGCCTACTTCACCGTCCAGCAGCTTTCCGACGACGAGCCGATCGCTTTGCGCGGCGTCGTCCGCAGCAACGGGCAGCCGTCCGGCGGGACGTTCCAGACCGCCCTCGAAGGGATGGCCAGGGTGCGCGAGGCGGGTGCCGCGCGCGCGGCGCGGCGCAAGGTCGAGCCCCGACCCGAGGGGCGACGCTCGCGCTCCGTCCCGGCCAAGCCGCGCCGCGACCCCGTCCTCGGCTACTACCTGTTGCCGCTGCCGACGATCGACCCGCTCATCGTGGCGCGGAGTGGTGCGGCGCTGGCGACGTACGGGCCTGACTTCCGCTACTCGCACTACGCCGGCACCAAGACCCTGGCGTACGCCGTCGGCGGAGCCGCCACCATCGGAGCGCTGGGCCTTGCCGCGCAGGTGAAGCCGCTGCGTGAGCTGCTGATGCGCCGCCTGCCCGCAGGTACCGGGCCGGACGAGGATCGTCGCGAGCGCTCGTGGTTCAAGGTCGACTTCGTCGCCGAGCAGGGTGACACGACGTTGCACACCCGGGTGCGTGGCGGCGACCCGGGCTACGGCGAGACGGCGAAGATGCTGGCCGAGTCCGCCCTCTGCCTGGCCTTCGACGACAACCCGCCCACGGCCGGCCAGGTCACGACGGCGCAGGCGATGGGCGACAAGCTGCTGGCCCGTCTGCAGGCAGCGGGCATCACCTTCGAGGTCGTGGCCTGACCCAGCCGCCGCGTGCTTCGTCCGCTGACTACCAGTCGGGGGCTAACCGCTCCGCGAGGTCGGGGGAGAGCACCGGCCGGTGCTCGGGGTAGCGGCTCCACCAGTCGGCCCAGCCGCTGCTCTCCGCCACCTGGTCGACCAGGCTGGAGGCGAGCAGGTCGCGGATGTCGGCGATCTCGTCGCGTGAGATCCGCTGCGGGTTCCACCGGACCACCAGCCGTCCGGAGATCGGGTTGCCGCGCAGCGGGCGCACCGTGACACCGAGCCGCGGCTGCCCGGCCGCGGTCGTCACGGCCAGGGCGCCGTGCTCGGTGATCCACGGGGTGCTGTAGTCGAGCGCACCTGGGTCGACCTGACCGTCGGGCTGGAAGCCGGCCGCCCGGCAGGCGTCGAGGAACGCCGGAAGGCTGCCGTCTGGCCGGCCCCGCGGCAGCAGCCACGGCTCGCCGGCGAGGTCCTCGAGGCGCAGCTCGCTCATCGCCGTCAGCGGGTGGTCGGAACCCAGCGCCACCATGAAGGGCTCGGTCTCGAGGTAGGTCCACTGCTCGAAGCCCGGGGGAGGTACGTCGTCGTACCCGACGTGCACGCCCGCCTGGATCACGTCGACCTCCCCGCCCACCAGCCAGTCGGTGAGCTCGGCGGTGGAGATGTCGACGCGCACGTCGAGCGGTCGGCGCAGCTGCTTCGCGGCGCGGGCGGTGAAGCGGGTGAACGCGACCGCGGACAGGCCGCCCATCCGCAGCACGTCGCCGGGGGCTTGCACGAGCGACTCGAGCTCGCCGCTCAGCGAGTCCACCTCCGCGAGCACCTGCCGGGCCCGGTCGACCACCTGAGCCCCCGCTGCAGTGGTGCGGACGCCGCCCTGGCCGCGCGTGAACAGGGAGGCTCCGACGAGCTTCTCGATCCGCTTCAGCTGGCTCGAGACGGCCGGCTGGGCCAGGCCGAGCGACCGCGCCGCACCGCCGAGCGTTCCGTGGTCGGCGATGGAGACCACGACGCGCAGGTGCCGGATCTCCAGGGCCACGGCGGAATGCTAGGCCGTCGGTCGCCGTCGACCCGGTCACTCGTGCGGATCTGGTCCCGCTGCTCCGGCGCATCGGACTCACGGGAAGGGGCGCAATGGGCCCCATGACGGGAATGTTATGGGTGGTTGGGAGGGGACAGATGAGATCTCGTGACGAACACTTATCCATGAGGGACGCAGTCGGGTTCTATTGGCGTAGGTAGCTGGCTGCGTCCCTCCTTCGGGGCCTCGGGGTCCGCGTGTGCGGGGGCTCACGTGCAAATCCCGGGTCTCCACTGCGCGCCGAGATTGCGTGCGTGGCGCCTACGGCGCCGGCACGCGGCTCGACCATCGTCATCTCCGCGATGGGCTCGTCAGAGGCCGTGCCTCGGGTTACCCCATGACGCGAGGACCGGATCTCGGCGCGCAGCCCTACGCCGCTCCTTCGCGTGAGCGCGTGGCTCCGACCGGCTCGGCCCGGAATTCATCTGGTGCCCCAGGCAGGAGTCGAACCTGCGACCTTTCGCTTAGGAGGCGGCTGCTCTATCCGCTGAGCTACTGGGGCGTGCACCGAAGTGCTGCACCGTATCTTCGCAGGATGTTCCTGGACTCCGTTGTCGACCTGCCTGCTCCCGCAGGGACGCGGTGGAGCATCGAGGTGCTGGACGCTGCAGGCGAGGTCATCGCCTCGCGGGATCCCGAGCTGCTGCTGCCGACCGCGAGCCTCGCCAAGGTGTTCGTGCTGGTCGAGGTGGCCGTCCGGATCGAGGCCGGCGAGCTGGACGCGAACCAGCTGCACGCCCGGCGGACGGTGGAGCCGGTGGCCGACTCGGGCCTGTGGCAGCACCTCGCGGTCGACGCGCTGCCGCTGGTCGACGTCGCAGCCCTGGTGGGTGCGGTCAGCGACAACCTCGCCACCAACGTGCTGATGGAGGCCGTGGGCCTGGGGTCCGTACGCCGCCGTGCGGCGGCGCTCGCCCCCTGCGGCTCGACCCTCCACGACGTGGTGCGCGACCAGCGACTGCCCGAGCATCCCCGCACCCTCAGCGGGGGGTGCGCCCGCGACCACGCGCGGCTGTTCCACCGGCTCGCCATGGGCGAGGTGGTGAGCAGCGCGGTCAGCGGGCGGGTGCTGGGGTGGCTGGCGACGGGCGTCGACCTGTCGATGGTCGCCGGCGGGTTCGATCTCGATCCCCTCGCTCACCCGCTCGGCGGCGACCGACGACTGGCGCACAAGACGGGAGCCGACGACGGGGTCCGCGCCGACGCCGGGACGGTGACGTGGCGGGGCCGGACGGCGTCGTACGCCGTGCTCTGCGCGTGGGACACCTCACTCCCGGACCCGGAGGGCGGACGCGTCGGCGCCGTCCTCGCCGCCATGCGGGGCGTGGGCAGGGAGCTGCGGCTGGCCCTGGAGGGGTGAACGACGGTTTGGCGGCCTCTGGACCCCGCCGTCATCATTTGAGAAGGTCGGTAGATTCAGCCTGATACGGCCGTCTTGACAACCAATCGTGGCCGCGTGACGTCCCAATGGATGTCACCCCGATGTCCACCGATGTCCACACCACCGGAGCACCCTGCATGTCCGACTCCCCTGCCGCGCCAGGTGATGGGACGACCGACGCTTCGGCAGCGGATGCCTCCGACGGCAGACCCAAACGCCGGGGGAAGGTCAAGAAGAAGCACACGGTCCTGAAGGTCGTCGCGGCCTCGGTCGTGCTGCTCGGCATGGTGACCGGCCTCGCCGTCACCTATGCCTACCGCCACCTGAGCGGCAACATCACCACGGCTGACATCACCGACGCGTTCGTCGAGGAGCCGCCGGCCAAGGAGGAGGTCGAGGGGCCCAAGGAGCCGCTCAACATCCTCGTGATGGGCAGCGACACCCGCGACTGCGACGGCTGCGCGATCGACAACGAAGCGGGCGGCAACGCCTCCGACACCACGATCCTGGTCCACCTCTCGGCAGACCGGAAGCGCGCCTACGGCATCTCGATCCCGCGTGACTCGCTGGTGACGCGTCCCGACTGCAAGAAGCCCGACGGCACCGTCGTGCCGGGCGGCACCGACCAGATGTGGAACGCCGCGTTCGGTCTCGCCGGCCCGGGCTGCACGGTCTCGCAGTTCATGGAGGAGACCGGGATCTTCGTGGACCACTACGTGGTGCTCAACTTCGTGGGCTTCCAGGACATGGTCGACGCGGTCGGGGGAGTCGAGGTGTGCATCCCCGAGACCGTCGACGACCGGGCGCACGGCATCTACCTCCCCGCCGGCACCCGTGAGATCAGCGGCAAGCAGGCGCTCAGCTATGTGCGGCAGCGGTACGCCGTCGGCGACGGCTCCGACATCGGCCGGCTCAAGCGTCAGCAGGCGTTCATGGCGTCGATGGCCAACAAGGTCGTGTCCGCCGGGACGCTCGCCAACCCCGTCCGGCTCTTCAACTTCCTCGACGCAGCGACGAAGTCGCTGACCGTCGACAAGGGGCTGGGCAACCTCAGCAAGCTGGCCAAGCTGGGCCTGGAGTTCAAGGACATCGGGCTCGACAAGATCCAGTTCATGACGATCCCGTCCGACTACGCCCCCGACGACCCCAACCGGATCCGCTGGCTCCCGGCCGCCGACGACGTCTGGAAGCGGATCCTCAAGGACCAGCCGTTGTCGCGGGGCCAGTCGAGCCAGGCCATCTCGGCCGGCAACGTGCCGAGCCAGGGCTCCGGCTCGAGCGGCTCCAGCGGTGCCGGCTCGGACTCGCCGTCGTCGGCCTCGGGCTCACCGCAGAGCGAGGACGCCGCGGAGGCGGCACGCGAAGCCGGGCTGTGTGCATGAGGCAGGCGGATGAGGCGGGGCGCATGAGGTGGAGCGGGTGACGACCCCCCGCAGCGACGAGGCCGACTGGGAGCGCCGGCGCCGGCTGGCTGCCGTCTTCGGCGACGTGCTGCCCGAGTCGACGTCGGATGACCGGGACGAGAAGCCCACCGACGAGTCCGGCACGGACGCGTGGCTGCGCGCGCAGGTGCCGCCGCACCACGGCGGCGACTGACCCGACAGGTCAGGCGCTGGGCGGGGTGGTCCCGACGCCGCCCACACCGCTGGTGCCGCCGGCCTGCGCCCGGAGCAGGTCGCGGATCTCCTCCAGCACGGCCACGTCAGCAGGGGTGCCGGCCTCCTCGGCGGGGAAGAGCCGGTCCTTCACCTTCGTGTAGGGCATCACGATGAAGAAGTAGACGACCGCCGCCATGATCACGAACGAGATCAGCGCGGTCAGCCAGGCGCCGACGGACACGCCCCCGGGGCTGTAGGTGGAGAAGTCGGGAGTGCCCCCGGCCTTGCCGATGAGGTCCATGAGCAGGGTCACCGTCGCGGTCACCACGGCGGCGAAGGCCGTCGCCATGATGAACGCGGTGGCCAACTCGATGAGGTTGCCTCGCAGGATGAAGTTCTTGAAGCCGGTCATGAGGGATCCCCTTCTGAAGCGCCGAGTCGCGCCGGCTGGCGCAGGTGCTCCTGCAAACTACTGCGCGAACGCGAAGCTGAGGAAGTCGCCCACCGCTGCGGCCGCGATCTCCTCGGCCACGTTTCGGGAGGCTCCGACCACGATCAGCCGTCCGCTGATGCCGGCGCCGTCGGCCTGCTCGTCGGAGCGCGGGAGCGCCACGACCGGGACCCCCGGGGCGATGGTGCGGGCCGCGCTCGTCTCGGGATCCGTGGCCACGAGGTCGATGTGGTCGCCGACCTGGAGCAGCGCCACCGACCCGGCATCGGGCAGTCGCACGGGGACGGCGACCAGGCCGTCGTACCCGTCCGTGAGCGAGGGGCCTACCAGGCGTACGTCGGTGACCGGCTCGCCGCGGCGCAGCGGGGCCGCGAGGACCCTGCCGATCGGGTCGCCGGCGACACGTGAGGGGACCGTTTGGGGGGAGTACGCCGCCGCTGTCAGGTCGTCGGCCGTCAGGACCGACCCCGCGGCCAGGTCGCGGGCGGCGACCAGCACGGGCACGGTGGTGGCCGGAGCGGGGGCGAGCACCCGCAGCGCCGCGACGACGGCCACGCCGGCGCAGATGGCCGCGAGAGGTCGGCGCCGGGCCAGCACGGCGCGGCGGGCGAGGAGCCGGCGCCGAGCCCAGCGCCGGGTCAGCTGGTCCCAGAAGTCGGCCCTGGAGTCGGCCCTGGAGTCGGCCCTGGAGTCGGCCCTGGAGTCGGAGGGACGTCCCGAGGCGTCGTGCATGCCTCGCACGCTAGGCGGAACCCTCGCCGGCCGCCGCCGTCCTCCACAGGGTCAGGAGCCGGACGCACCCGAAGAGCTCGACGAGGCCGAGCTCGACGAGGCCGAGCCGCTGGAGCCCGACGCGCCCTCGGACTTCGTCGACGAGCTGGATGCCTTGTCGGAACCCGAGGACGAGCCGGACGACTTGTCGGAGCCGGAGCTGGACGACTCGGAGGACCCGGACGACCCCGAGGAGGCCGACGCGGCGGACTTCTCCGAGGTGGACCGGCTGTCGGTGCGATAGAACCCGGATCCCTTGAAGACCACGCCGACCGCGTTGAAGACCTTGCGCAGCCGCCCGTCGCACTCGGGGCAGTGGGTGAGCGAGTCGTCGTGGAAGCTCTGCACGGCCTCGAACCGGTGGCCGCACTCGGTGCAGGCGTATTGGTAGGTCGGCACGCGCGTTAGCTCACTCTCACTTGGTGCGGCCGCCGGGGACGGCTGGCACTCGCCGGGGTTGACTGCCAGATGGTACAGGGCGGGCGGGGTGGGCATGAGCGGGCCGCGGGCACAATGTTCCCCACCATGACCCAGCCCCCTGACGCATCGCCCGACCCGCAGAGCCCGAGCCGGGGGTTGGGCATCCCGGGCCTCGTCGTCGCCTCCGAGGTGCGCCGCAACCGCAAGCGCGGCGTGTCGTACTGGTGGAAGGTGTTCCGGCTCTGGCCCCGGTCGGCGCGGTGGGCGGCGTACGTCGCGCTCGGGCTGGTGCTGCTGCTCCTGGTCGTGGCGGTCACCGGTGTGGTCGTGGTCCGCAGGCCGCTGCCTGAGTACGCCGGCGAGCTCGAGCTGCCCGGGCTCTCGGCGCCCGTCGACGTGCTCCGGGACGACAACGGCATCCCGCAGCTCTACGCCGACTCACTCGACGACCTGCTGATGGCCCAGGGCTTCGTGCACGCGCAGGAGCGGTTCTTCGAGATGGACGTGCGGCGGCACGTCACCAGCGGGCGGCTGTCGGAGCTCTTCGGCGAGGACACCGTCGAGACCGACCGGGTGATCCGGACGATGGGCTGGCGCCGGGTCGCCGAGCGCGAGCTGGCCGTGGTCGAGCCGCAGACCCGCCAGGCGCTCGAGGCGTACGCCGCCGGCGTCAACGCCTACCTCGAGTCGCGCACGCCGAGCCAGCTGGCCGTGGAGTACACCCTGCTCGAGGTCGGCGGCCTCGACTACACGCCCGAGCCGTGGACGCCGGTCGACTCCCTGGCCTGGCTGAAGGCCATGGCGTGGGACCTGAAGGGCAACATGGACGACGAGATCGGCCGGGTCCTGACCGGGGTCGACCACACGCCAGCCGAGGTGGCCCAGCTCTACCCGGCGTACGACTTCGAGGCGAGCCCGCCCATCGTGAGCTCGGGCGCGGTCGTCGACGGCGTCTTCGACCAGGCCGCGACAGGCGGCACCCGCAACCCCGAGCGGCCGCCACCGGCGTTCGCCCAGGCGGGGGACGCGTTCGCGCGCGTGCAGGCTGCGCTCGACGCCGTGCCCACGCTGGTCGGGCGGGGCGACGGGATCGGCAGCAACTCGTGGGTCGTCGGTGCGGAGCGGTCCGCGACCGGCGCGCCGCTGCTGGCCAACGACCCGCACCTCGGCATCTCCCTGCCCGGGATCTGGATGCAGATGGGACTGCACTGCCGGACGGTGTCGGAGGACTGCCCGATGCAGGTGGCGGGGTTCACCTTCTCCGGCGTGCCTGGCGTGATCATCGGCCACAACGCCGACATCGCCTGGGGTTTCACCAACCTCAACCCCGACGTCACCGACCTCTTCCTCGAGAAGGTGCGCGACGACGAGTGGCGCTACGACCGCCAGTGGCAGCCGATGGAGGTGCGCACCGAGACCATCGAGGTGCGCGGTGGTGACGACGTCGAGGTCAGAGTGCGCAGCACCGACCACGGCCCGGTGCTGTCCGACGTGATCAGCGACCTGGCCACCGTCGGCGCCAACGCCGCCGGGGCCAAGGACGACTACGCCGTCTCGCTCGCCTGGACCGCGCTCCAGCCGACGACGACGGCCGACGCGATCCTCGCGCTGAACATCGCGACCGACTGGGACTCGTTCCGGGCCGCCGCCAGCGACTTCGCGGTGCCGTCGCAGAACATGGTGTACGCCGACCGCGAGGGCCACATCGGCTACCAGTCCCCGGGGCTGATCCCGATCCGGCAGTCAGGCAACGACGGGTCCGTCCCCGTGAAGGGGTGGCGCCCGGAGAACGACTGGACCGACGAGGTGGTGCCGTTCGAGGCGCTGCCGCACGTGCTCGATCCCGACGAGGGGTTCGTCGTCGCCGCCAACCAGGCGGTCATCGACGCCGACTACCCCTACTACCTCACCGACGACTGGGACCGCGGCTACCGCTCGACCCGGATCCGCGAGCGACTGGAGGCGGATCCGAGCGTGTCGGTCGCGGAGATGGGCGCGATCCAGAACGACTCGGTCAACCCGATGGCACGCACCCTGGTGCCCTATCTCCTCGACGTCGACGGCCTGCCCAACCGCTACTACCGCGACGGTCAGGACCTCCTGCGCAGCTGGGACTTCCGGCAGCCTGCGTCCGGCGAGGGCAGCGCGGCGGCGGCGTACTACAACGCGGTCTGGCGCGCGTTGCTGCGGCTCACCTTCCACGACGAGCTGCGCGAGTCCCTGTGGCCGGAGGGCGGTCAGCGCTGGTTCGCGGCCGTCACCGGGCTGCTCCGTGACCCCGGCGCGACCTGGTGGGACGACGTGACGACCGACGACGTGGTCGAGACCCGCGACGACGTCCTGCTCCAGGCGATGGAGGACGCGCGCGACGAGCTCACCCGCCAGCTGGCTCTCGACGCCGACGACTGGACGTGGGGCGACCTCCACCGGCTCGACCTGCGCACCTCGACGTTGGGCGAGTCCGGCATCGGGTTCGTCGAGTGGCTCGTCAACCGCGAGGGCTACGAGGTCGGCGGCGGCAACGCCGTCGTCGACGCCACGGCCTGGGACGCCGCCGAGGGCTACGAGGTCGACAGCTCTCCGTCGATGCGGATGGTCGTCGACCTCGGCGACCTCGACGCCTCGCGCTGGATCTCGATGACCGGCGTCTCCGGCCACCCGGCGTCCGGCCACTACGTCGACCAGACCGACCTCTGGGTCGAGGGGGACACCCTGCCCTGGCCCTTCACGCAGGAGGCCGTCGACGAGGCGGCGTCGGACACGCTCACGCTCACACGGGCCACGGACGAAGAAGACAGCAGCGGCGGCTGACCAGCCGTCGTAGGGCTAGAAGCGCGTGATTCCTGACGGGGTCGCGGCGGCGAGCACGGACCGGTCGTGGGGTTCGACGGGTACGTCGCGACCGACCTCGTCGTCGTACAGCAGCACGCAGGTGAAGGTGCCGACCGGGACCCGCGAGAGGGCGCGGTCGTAGCACCCGGCGCCCTTGCCGATGCGGTAGCCGTGGGCCGACACCGCCATGCCCGGCAGGAGCAGGGCATCGGGGGTGGCGATGGCGTCGCGGCCGAGCGGCGGGCTGGTCGGCTCGAGGAGCCCGTAGCGCGCCGGGGCCAGGGACGCGGGCCCTGTGTAGACCGCCCAGTCGAGGTCGAGGAAGAAGCGGCCCTCCTCGGTGCGATCGCTGATCGTCAGCGGCAGGACGACCCGCTTGCCCGCTGCTAGGAGGGCGTCGAGGAGGCGGGAGGTGCCGGGCTCCTCGCCCACGGAGACGTACGCCGAGACGCTGGCCGCGCGGCGTACCTCGGGGAGGTCCAGGACGTGTGCTGCGAGGCGTTCGGCGGCCTCGGCGATCTCCGCCACCGACAGCCGGTTGCGCGCGGTGACGAGCTGGTCGCGGAGCGCCGTCTTCGCGGCGGCGAGATCGGGGACGTCGGGGGAGGGCCCGGGTCGGCCCTCGTGTTGCGTAGGCACGAGGTCAGCCTACGATCGAGGCATGGGTTCCCCTGGCCTGCACCGCGCCCGCGACAAGATGCAGCGAGCGGGCGTCGATCCGACCGCGATCGAGGTCTTCTCGCACTACTACCGGCTGCTCGAGCACGGCGAGACCGGGATGATCCCGGAGTCCACGATCGACCCGCTCGAGATGGAGTCGCTGGCCGACGTCGAGGTCGATGACGAAGCCGCGAGCGAGGCCCTGCGGGGGACCGTCGTGATCAAGCTGAACGGCGGTCTCGGGACGTCCATGGGCATGGACCGCGCCAAGTCGCTGCTGTGCGTGCGCCGGGGCCTGTCCTTCCTCGACATCATCGCCCGGCAGGTCCTGCACGCCCGCAAGGTGCACGACGCGACCCTGCCGCTGATCTTCATGGACTCCTTCCGCACCAGCGCGGACACGATGCACGCGCTCGCGCGCTACGAGGACCTGGCCGTCAAGGGCCTGCCGCTGGAGTTCCTGCAGAACAAGGTGCCCAAGCTGCTCGAGAAGACCCTGGAGCCGGTCGACTTCCCCAAGGACCCCGACCTCGAGTGGTGTCCGCCCGGCCACGGCGACATCTACACCGCGCTGCTCGGCACCGGCCTGCTCGACTCCCTCGTCGAGGCCGGCTACAAGACGGCCTTCGTCTCCAACTCCGACAACCTCGGCGCCGTCCCCGACCCGAAGGTCGCCGGCTGGTTCGCCGGCTCGGGGGCGCCCTTCGCGATCGAGGCCGTGCGGCGTACCCCCTCCGACAAGAAGGGCGGGCACTTCGCCCGCCGCAAGCAGGACGGCCGCATCGTTCTGCGCGAGACGGCCCAGACGCTGAAGGAGGACCAGGACGCCCTGGCCGACCTGGACCGGCACAAGTTCTGCTCCACCAACAACCTGTGGTTCGACCTGGTCGCGATGCGCGAGACGCTGCGCGCGCGTGAGGGCGTGCTCGGGCTGCCGCTCATCCGCAACGTCAAGACCGTCGACCCGGCGGACGCGTCGACGCCGAAGGTGATCCAGGTCGAGACCGCGATGGGCGCGGCGATCGAGCTCTTCGCGGACTCACGGACCATCGAGGTCGGCCGCGACCGGTTCGTGCCGGTCAAGACCACCAACGACCTGCTGGTGCTGCGCTCCGACGTCTACGACATCGGCCGCGACTTCGTGCTCGACCAGGCTGCCGACGAGGTGCCCTACGTCGAGCTCGATGTCGACTACTACAAGCTCGTGGGCGACTTCGACAAGCGTTTCCCCGAGGGTGCGCCCTCGCTCAAGCAGGCGCAGTCGCTCAAGGTCGGCGGTGACTGGACCTTCGGTCACGGCGTCCGGGTCGTCGGCAAGGCCGAGCTCCCGGAGAAGTCGGGCGCGCAGCGGGTCGACGCCGACAGCACGCTGGGGGAGCGGGCTCCGGCCGGCGTCGCAGATGGCTGAGCCGCACGCGGGCACCGTCTCGGTCGAGGAGCACCTCACGCGGATCCTGGCCGCGGTGGGTCCGCTGCCGGCGTACCCCCAGCCGCTGCTCGATGCGCTCGGACTCCCGGCCGCCGAGGACGTCGTGTCGCCGATCCCGCTGCCGAGCTTCGACAACTCCGGCATGGACGGGTACGCCGTGGTGGCGGCCGACGTCGCCGGCGCGAGCGAGGAGACACCGGTCGTGCTGCCGGTCGTCGGCGAGATCGGCGCCGGCCAGGCCGGGCTGCTCGCGCTCTCACCGGGCACCGCGGCCAAGATCATGACCGGGGCGCCCGTGCCGAAGGGCTGCGACGCGGTCGTGCCCTACGAGTGGACCGACCGCGGTGTCGCGAAGGTGACGATCACCCAGGCGCCCGCGGTCGGCCAGCACGTGCGGCCGGCCGGCGAGGACGTCACCGAGGGCGACCTGCTCGTCCAAAGCGGCACGGTGCTGGGTCCCCGGCACCTCGGCCTCCTCGCGGCGGTCGGTCGCGCGACGGTGCTCGCGCGACCGCGCCCGCGCGTCGTGGTGATCTCCACCGGGTCCGAGCTGCGCGACCCCGGCACCGACCTCGGGCACGACTCGATCTACGACGGCAACTCCTACCTGCTCGCCGCCTCCGTGAAGGCGGCCGGCGCGATCGCCTACCGGGTCGGGATCGTCCCGGACCAGCCGAAGCTGTTCCTCGACGCGCTGTCCGACCAGCTGGTGCGCGCCGACCTGGTGGTCACGTCGGGCGGTGTGTCGCAGGGCGACTTCGACGTGGTGAAGGAAGCGCTGTCACCACTGGGCACGGTGTGGTTCGGCGGCGTCGCGATGCAGCCGGGCAAGCCCCAGGGCTTCGGGGTCGTGGGGGACAAGGAGGTCCCGATCTTCACGCTGCCGGGCAACCCGGTGTCGTCGTACCTCTCCTTCCAGATGTTCGTGCTGCCGGCCCTGCGCACCATGATGGGTCGCCGCCCGGTGTCGCGGCCCGTGGTCCGTGGCCGGCTGACCCGTGACATCAGGTCGCCGAAGGGACGGCGTCAGTTCGTCCGTGCGGAGTGGGAGCAGGACGGTGGGGGCGGCAGTGTCACCCCGGTCGGCGGTCACGGCTCGCACCTGATCGGCGACCTGGCCGCGTCCGACGCGCTGGTCGTGGTGCCCGAGGACGAGACGTACGTCGCCGCGGGTTCGGCTGTCGACGTGTTGCTGCTCGACCACGACTTCTGAGCCGACTCAAGCACTAGGGTTCTAGCCGTGGACCGGCTGACGCACGTGGACGAGTCCGGCGCGGCTCGCATGGTGGACGTGTCCGGCAAGGACGTGACCGCGCGCACGGCGACGGCCTCGGGCCGGGTGCTCGTCTCGGCGGCCGTCGTCGAGCTGCTGCGCGGTGCCGGCGTACCCAAGGGCGACACGCTGGCTGTGGCCAGGCTGGCCGGGATCATGGGCGCCAAGCAGACACCGTCGCTGATCCCGTTGTGCCACCCGCTGATGCTGTCGTCGGTCACCGTCGACCTCGTGGTCGCCGACGACGCCGTCGAGATCGCGGCGTCCGTCTCCACCACCGACCGCACCGGCGTCGAGATGGAGGCGCTGACGGCCGTGTCGGTGGCCGCCCTGACGGTGATCGACATGGTCAAGGCCGTCGACAAGGGCGCCGTGATCACCGACGTGCGCGTGGAGACCAAGTCCGGGGGCAAGAGCGGGGACTGGTCGAGATGACCCCCGGCGGCCCTGACGCCACGGGGCTCTCCGCAGGAGTCGTGGTCGCGTCGAACCGCGCGGCGGCCGGGGTGTACGACGACACGACCGGGCCGCTCATCACCGACTTCCTGGCCGAGCTGGGCTTCGTCGTCGGCAACCCCCAGGTGGTGCCCGACGGCGACCCGGTGGGCGAGGCGATCTCGGCCTTCGTGTCGGCCGGGGCGCGTGTCGTGCTCACCACTGGGGGCACCGGCCTGACGCCCACCGACCGGACCCCGGAGGCGACGCGGCCGTTGCTGGACCGGGAGGTGCCCGGGATCGCCGAGGCGATCAGGGCCGCCGGCGTCGCGGCCGGCGTGCCGTCCGCAGTGCTCTCACGCGGTGTCGCCGGGGTCGTCGGCGACTGCCTGGTGGTGAACCTCCCCGGATCGCGGGGCGGTGTGAAGGACGGGCTCGCGGTGCTGCGCCCGTGGCTGCGGCACGCCGTCGAGCAGATCGTCGGGAGCGACCATTGAACGGGCCCGCGCACGCCTGGCCGGTGGTCCTCACGTCCCGTGCGATCACGCTGCGGCCGCTCGCCTACAGCGACGCCGCGGCGTGGCGGGCGGCCCGGCAGGGTTCGGCCGACTGGCTCTCGCCGTGGGACGCCACGGTCCCGCCAGGTGGCCAGGGCCGGCCGGCGTCGTTCCGTGCCCTGGTGCGGACGCTGCGCCGGGCCGCCCGGCACGGGTCGGCGTACCCCTTCGCCATCGACGTCGACGGCGCCTTCGCCGGACAGCTGACGGTCAGCAACATCGTGCGCGGGTCCGCGCAGTTCGCGTCCATCGGCTACTGGATCGACCTCAAGTACGCCGGCCGCGGGGTGATGCCCCGCGCCGTGGCGATGGCGATCGACCACTGCTTCTTCACGGCGGGACTGCACCGCATCGAGATCGCGATCCGCCCCGAGAACTCCAACTCCCTGAGGGTCGTGGAGAAGCTCGGGATCCCCGAGGTGGGCTACGCGCGGCGCTACCTGCACATCGACGGCGCGTGGCGCGACCACCGTCTCTACGCGATCACCGTCGAGGAGTGCCCAGAAGGCGGTCTGCAGGCGCGGCTCGACGCCGCGGTCACCTGACTCGGCTCGATCTGTCGACGAACCACACCAGTCACACGAGTTTCTTGCGACACACGGCGCCGCCTGCGGGCGTCGTACGCCGCGCCCTCCTAACCTCTGAGTCGTGGAACTGAGCGGACTCATCTTCGTGGCCCTCGCGGTCGCCTGGGCCGCCTACCTCATCCCCAAGGCTCTGCAGCACCACGACGAGGTCGTGCGCAGCCGGTCGGTCGAGCGGTTCTCCCACCGGATGCGGGTGCTGGCCCGGCGCGAGCCGGTCAACGGCCGCAACACCCGGCTGGTGGTGACGCCGACCCGCTCGGCCGCTCCGCCGGTCGCGACGGCGAAGGGGTCGCTCCTTGCCGAGGCCCGCCAACGCCGAGAGTCCGCAGCCATGGCGGCCCGCCGTCGTCGTCGCGTGCTGGGGCTGCTCCTGGTCGTCAACGCCGCCGCCGCCGTGGTTGCCGCGATGTCGCTCATCAGCTGGTGGTGGCAGGCCGCCCCGGCAGGGCTGCTCGTGGCGTGGCTGGTCGCGTGCCGGCTGATGGTCAAGTCCGAGCGTCGCCAGCGGCCTACCCGCCTCATCGAGGCGCACTCGGTGGAGGAGCTCGTCGAGCAGGCGATCATGGAGACTCCCGACGGCGACTCGCCGCTCGAGGACACGATGGCGTCGCCGGCGCCGATGGTCGTCGAGGTCGCCGTCGACGAAGGGACCGATCCCGCGCTCTGGGACCCGCTGCCGATGACGCTGCCGACGTACGTGTCGAAGTCGACGGCGCGTCGTACTGTCCGCACGATCGACCTCGACGCCACCGGCGTGTGGTCGTCGGGCCGCTCCGAGTCCGACAGCGCCATCGCCCGTGAGGCCGACGCCGCAGAGCGCGAGGGCCGCGAGGGGCGCACCCGTCGTGAGGGTGGCGACGGCCGTCGCGTCGTCGGATCCTGACCTCTCGGCCGATCCCGGGCGTCGCCGCCGAGGGTTAGCCTCGAAGCGATGAGCTATCACGTCGAGGCATCCCGGTTCGTGCGCGGTGTGACCGCGCCCCACGCGTACGACGCGCTGATCGCGGCGCCGCTGCCCCAGCTCTTCGACCGGCGGGCGCTGGCGTTGTCGGCGGTGCGCGAGGTGCGCGGCCAGGACGGCGACTGGGGCACGGTCGGCCAGACCCGCACCATCGTGCTCGCCGACGGCGGCACCCTGCTCGAGACCCTCACCTCGGTCGACCGGCCGCGCCACTTCGGCTACGTGCTCAGCGACGTGACCGGGCCGCTCAAGATCCTGGCTGACACCGTCGACGGGGTGTGGTCGGTGGCGCCCGAGCGCGACGGCGTGCGCATCGGCTGGGACTGGACCCTCCACCCGACCCTGCCTGGGCGCCCCCTCATGCCGGTCTTCGGTTGGATGTGGCGCCGGTACGCCGCGCTCGCCCTCGAGCGCGTCGAGACCACCCTGCGCGCCTGATTGCCGTCGCGCTAGCAACCCCGGCGGTCGATTCGGAAGGGGCCAGATCGGCTGATACCGTTGCCACTCGCATCAGGCGACTGGTGCGGCTGGGGCTGTGGCGCAGTTGGTAGCGCGTCTCGTTCGCAATGAGAAGGTCAGGGGTTCGAATCCCCTCAGCTCCACCACGCGCACACCGCGCTGACCTGCGGTTTTGTTTGAGCCGCTCCCTTTCACTCATCAGTTATGTCAAGCGTTCTTCGGGTTCGCGTACCCCCGGCGTACCCCCTCGATCGAGGAGTCGCCCATTCCGCCCAGTCTCCTGGTCATCGCGACTGGCATCGAGCGCCTGAGGGCGAGTGCTTGGAGCGCAGTCCGGCCGTTGGGCGACGGAAGAGATCTATAGTCGCGCTAGATTGGCGGAGGTCCGAGTGGTTGCCGCCTACCGCGACCTCTTCAGCAAAGACAAGCGCCTCACGCGTCGCAGCGTCCGGGATGCCCGACCGCCAGTTGTAGACCAGCACGAGCCCCCAACGCCGCTCCACTTGCGGGGACCATCGCGAACCAGCGTGACGACTGCACGGCAACCGCCGCTCGCAATTCCGGGTGCTCACCTGAACGATCCACAGCAGCACGTCAACCGCAGTTATCCACAAGGACGGCGCACCGGCGGCTTGGCGGAGCCATGGCGAATGTAAATGGGAGGGAGCCGACCCGCGAAGGGAGACCTATGTTCGCCTGTCCTGGAACGTCAGTCAAGCGTCGTCGACATGAGTGGTCGAGTCCGGCCTCAGGACTCCACCTGAAGGCGACGAGTTCCTCACGCCGAAAGGGAGGCCCCACATGCCGAGCGCAAAGGCGGGCTGATCGGGTAGGTGGCCTTCCCCCGCGGCCCGGGAGTGACTGCCCACCGGTGTCGTCATGGCCATTGACACGCTCGGCTGTGTGCACCATGCTGCATCTTACATGCAATGTTAGTCAGAGGGCCGGCGGTGTGATCTCTGCGCCGGTCCACGCGGATTCGACGGGACCGACCACATGCGCCAGACCGCCCGCGGGCACGTTGCCCAGTTCTCACTGCTCGACGACGAGTTCGTGGCTCTGCGCGACTATGCCGACAACATCGACTCGCGTGAGGACGGTCGGATCCTCGAGCTCATCTCCGGCTCCCTCACGGGCGCACCCGACGTGCACATCGGCATCTGCCGGTTCGAACCGGGTGACTACCACATCAAGCACCACCACCCCGCTGGATCGGAGTGGTACCTGCTGCTCGCGGGAGAAGCCCTCGTCCACCTCGACGGCGTCGACCACCCCGCCAAGCGCGGCAGTGTGTTCTACATCCCCGCCGGCGTCACCCATGCCTTGCGCGCCACCGGCACGGAGACCGTCGAGCTGCTCTTCGGTATCTCCCACGCCGAGTACGCCGACATCGGCCTCGTCTACGACGAGTGAGCCATCGGCTGCCCCGGATTTCTCGGATCGTCCCATTCCACCCCTGAACGGAGAACGAGTGCATGCGCAGGATCCTGAGTAGTTCACTATCGACGTCCGACCGCCGGCGCCGAGCGGGCGGCTCGGCCGCCCGATCGCTGGTCGCGGCCGTCCTGGCCGTGTCACTTGCCGCCTGTGGGGGAGGCGGAGGAGACGGCGGGGGCGGCGGCTCCGCCTTCGACGACATCAAGGAAGCAGGCGTGATCAAGGTCGGGTACGCCAACGAGGCGCCGTACGCCTACCAGCAAGGCGGCGAGCTCACGGGCACCGCGATGGAGCTCCTGAAGGCGTTCTTCGCCGAGCACGACGTGGAGGTCGAGGGCGAGGTCGTCGAGTTCGCAGGCCTGATCCCCGGTCTCGAGGCGGATCGCTACGACATCGTCGGTGCCGGCATGTACATCCTCCCCGAGCGCTGCGAGATCGCGAACTTCGGCCCTCCTGAGTACCAGATGAACACCGCCTTCGCCGTGGCCCGGGGCAACCCGCTGGGGATCACCAGCTACCAGGATGTCGTCGACAGCGACGCGGTCTACGCCACGTCCAGCGGCGTCGCCGAGATCGAGTACGCCGAGGTGGCGGGCGTTCCCGAGGACCGCATCAAGATCTACCCGTCGTACGCCGACGCCGCCGCGGCACTGGGTGCCGGTCGGGTGGACGTGATGGCGCAGCAGCAGATGGGTCTGAAGTCGACGCTGGAGGCGTTGGACTCCGACCGCGTCGAGTACGTCGACCTGACCGAGCCCCCGATCGACGTGCGGGGGAACCCGGCTGTCGGCTACGGCGGGACCGTGTTCCCGAAGGAGTCCGAAGATCTGCGTGAGGCCTACACCGAGTGGCTGGCGCAGGCCCGTGAGGACGGCTCCTACCAGGAGATCATGGCGGAGTTCGGGTTCGGCCCCGACAACATCCCGCCGGCCGACCTCACCGCCGAGGATCTCTGCAGCGCAGAGTAGCTGCGCCGACACGTCGATCACCTACCAGCCGAGCCGGAGGTTCACATGTGGGCAGTCCTGGAGGCTTACGCCCCTGACCTTGCGCGGGGTGCGCTGACCACGATCGTGCTGGCTCTCTCCGGGGGGGCGGTGGCACTCGCCACCGCCCTTCCCCTCGGGATCTGCCTGACCAGCAGGCACAGGGGAGTGCGCTGGGCGGCGCGATGCTGGGTCGAGCTCTTTCGCGGTGTCTCGGCACTGGTCCTGCTCTTCTTCTGCTTCTACGTGCTACCCCTGTTCGCGATCCCCTTGACCGCGTTCCAAGCGGCCACCATCGGACTCGGCGTGAACATCGGCGCGTACGGCGCCGATGTCGTCCGCGGGGCGATCGAGTCCGTGCCGAAGGGCCAGATGGAGGCCTCGGTGGCGCTGAGCATGCCACCGGGGATGGCCTTGCGGCGGATCATCCTCCCTCAGGCCCTGGTGATGATGCTGCCCTCGCTCGCGACCCTGCAAGTGATCCTGCTCAAGGCCACCGCCCTGGCATCCCTGATCGCGGTCACCGAGCTCACCGCCGAGGCCAACCGGATCGCCCTAGTCGACGGACACAGAGACACCCTGTACTTGATGATCCTCCTCATCTACTTCGCGCTGTCCTTCATCTTCTCCGGGATGTTCCGCGTGGCCGAGAGCCATCTGTCCCGTCGTCTGCACGTCCACAGGGTGAACGCATGACCTTCGACTGGGAGTACGCCCGCGAGATCTTCCCCGACCTGGCGAGCGGGGCGCTCATCACGGTCTACGCCACGCTGCTCGGCATGGTCGCGGCCTGCGTCGTCGGCCTCGTGCTGTGCGTCATGGGGTACGTGCCGTTCCGGCCGGTCCGCATGACGGCACGGTGGGTCGGTGAGTTCCTGCGGAACACCCCGCTGCTGATCCAGATCTTCGCGCTCTACTACATCCTGCCGCAGGTCGGGATCTCGCTGCCGGTCTTCGCCACCGGAGTCGCGGCGCTCGGCCTGCAGTACGCGGCGTACGTCTCCGAGACGTACCGAGCCGGCATCGACAGCGTCCCCCGCGGCCAGTGGGAAGCCAGCCGCGCCCTCAACCTGGGAGCCCTCCACACGTGGGCCGGCATCATCATCCCCCAGGCCGTACGCCGGGTGGTGCCGGCGCTCGGGACCTTCATGATCGGCATGTTCAAGGACTCGCCGCTGCTGTTCACCATCGGCGTTGCCGAGATCCTGTCCGAGGCCATGAACGCCGGCGGGCGGACCTACAAGTACACCGAGCCGATCATCATGGTGGGCGTCTTCTTCTTGGCGATGAGCCTGGTCAGCGCCCTCCTCCTGTCGCTCGTCGACCGTCGGCTGGCCACCAACGGGCGCGTGTGATGAACACCCTCCGACCCCGGTGCCTCGCCCGAGGTGCCGCTCGACCAGACCCGGGAGCCGCCCCATGACCAACGACCACTCACTCACCCTCGTCAACTGTGCGGTGCTCGACGTCCGCACGGGCGACGTGGAGAGCGATCGCGCCATTCGGATCGAGGGCGGGCGGATCCGTGAGATCGCGGGCTCTGCCGGAGCCGGAGATGCCGACCGCGTCGACGTCGGAGGCCGGGTCGTGATGCCGGGGCTGATCGACGCGCACGTGCACGTCATGGCCTCGGACCTCAAACTGTCCATGCTGCCCAAGCAGTCGTCCACGCTCCTGACCGCCAAGGCGGCGTCGATCCTGAGCGACATGCTCATGCGTGGGTTCACGTCGGTGCGGGATGCCGGAGGCGCGGACTGGGGCCTGGCCGAGGCCGTCCGGACCGGGTTGCTCCCGGGCCCCCGGTTGTTCATCGCAGGCAAGGGGTTGGCGCAGACCGGCGGCCAGGGTGACTTCCGAGAGTTGGAAGAGGTCGCTCTCCCGGACTACTGCACCCACTCGCTGGGCTCGATGAGCCGCGTGGCCGACGGCGTCGACGCAGTCCGCGCCGCCGTTCGCGAGGAGCTCCGCCGGGGCGCCGACCAGATCAAGATCTTCGCGGGAGGCGGCATCGCCGGCGGAGTGCCGCTAGCGTTCTCCCACTTCACCGTGGAGGAGATCAAGGCGGCCTGCGACGAGGCCGCGGCGGTCGGCACCTATGTCATGGCGCACGCCTATGCCGCCGATTCGATCCTGCGCGCTGTCGAGGCCGGCGCGAGGACCATCGAGCACGGCAACCTGATCACGGAGGCCGTGGCCGAGAAGATCGCCGGCCGGGCCTATCTCGTCCCGACGCTGTCCGCGCTCGACGGTCGACTCCGCCACGCCGACGAACTGGGAATCAGTCACGAGGTGCGGGACATCATGACCCACGTGATCGCAGAAGGCCTTCGAGGGATCGAGATCTGCGGTCGGGCGGGTGTCCCGGTCGGGTTCGGGACCGACCTGGAGGGGATCATCCACCCCTATCAGATGACCGAGTTCGAGCTGCGGGCCCAGGTGCAGAGCCCGCTCCAGCTCGTCCAGTCCGCCACGGTGGTGAACGCCGAGATCCTGCAGAAGGAAGGCGAGCTCGGCGTGGTTGCCGAGGGAGCGCTCGCGGATCTGCTCATCCTCGACGGCAACCCGTGCGAGGACATCGGTGTCCTCCTCGATCCGAGAAGGCTGCGCGGCATCCTCAAGGACGGAATAGTGATCCAGCATGACTTCTAAGTCAACGGGTCAGGGTGACCCCCAGACCTCGGCGCACAGGACAGCCGCTTCATGGAGAGAAGGCAGAGCTTTGACCGAGGTTCCGGAGAGATTCGTCAGCCGAGGCACGCCGGCCGCGAGCATTCCGCCGCGTGCCCGCATCGTCGACGAGGCCTACAACGCCATCAAGCAGATGATCATCACCAACGAGCTGAAGAGTGGGCAGGTGATCAGCGTGGCGGCGCTCGCCGACTACCTGGGCGTCAGCCGGTCGCCCGTGAGCAAGGCTTTCACGGCTTTGGAGCAGGACGGTTTCGTGGAGTCCGAGCCCTTCAAGGCTCCTCGGGTCGCGGTGCTCACTTCGAAGTTCGTCCGAAACGTGTACGGGGTGCGGACCGCGCTCGAGGCGCGCGCCGCCGCGGACGCCACTGCCAACCTGACCGACACCGACCTGTCCCAACTCTCAGTCGCGTTCGAGGCGTTGTCGAAGGCGGGGGGACCTGCGGACAAGTCGGCGGTCTTCGAGTTCGACGCCAAGCTCCACCGGCTCTTCGCCGAGCGCGCCGACAACGAGCTCCTCAGCACGTTCCTGGGCAACCTGGAGCTTCATCTGGTGCGGATCCGCAACGTCTATGGGGAGCACATCACCTCGCAGGCCGAGATCGAGAGGCAGTACGAGGAGTTGCAACGGATCGTCCGCGCGGTGACCGAGCGCGACGCAGCGGGTGTCGAGGCCGCGATGAACGAGCACGTGTCCCGCCACGCCCAGCGCCTGATCGCGAAGATCGACGAGGATGGTCGCCGATGAGCCACGCCGGTGCGGAGCCGCGCTCCGCCGTCAGTCCGGGACAGGACCAGCTCGTCGAGCTGCTCTCGAGCCTGGTGAGAATCCCGTCGACCAATCCCCCGGGAGGCGAGCTGCCCGTGGCCGAGTACCTGGGCGAGGTCTGGCGCCTGGCCGGCTTCGAGGTCGAGATCGACAGGTTCGACTCCGACCGCGCGAACGTCATCGGCCGTCGACGCTTCGGACCAGGGCCCACGCTCCTCTTCAACGGCCACATGGATGTGCAGCCACCCGGGCGCGGCTGGACGGTCGACCCGTTCGGCGCCGTGGTCGTCGGAGACCGGCTCTACGGTCAAGGTGCCGAGGACATGAAGGCCGGGCTCGCCGCCATGACCGCCGCGGCCGTGAACTACGCGGCGACCGACCGCGATCGCGGCGAGTTGGTCCTCACGGCCGTGGCCGACGAGGTCTGTGGCGGAGTGCAGGGTACTAAGCGGCTGGTCGACCAGCGGTTGCGTGCAGACTTTGCCGTGGTGTGCGAGCCCACAGGCACTGAGCTGTACCTGGCGCACAGGGGTGCCTTGTGGCTGAGACTCGAAACTGCCGGGCGGTCAGCACACGGCGGGCGCCCCTGGCTCGGCCGCAACGCCATCAACGGGATGGTTTCCTGGCTGGCCGCCCTCCAGGAATGGGCCCCAACGACGCTGAGGCGCACTCAGCATCCGCTGCTGCCGGACAACACCCTCAACATCGGGTTCGTCGCGGGTGGCCACAAGATCAACGTGGTGGCGGACCGGTGCACAGCCGAGATCGACCTACGGCATCTGCCGGACGCGGACACCGCCCAGCTGGTCGACGAGATCCGCGCCATCGGCGCCGCCACCAGTCCCGACTGCCACACCAGCGTCGAGCTGGCCGGATCGGTCGACCCGATGGAGACACCGGTCGACAGCCCGATCGTCGCCATCTGTCAGCGTGCCTACGAGGCGACCGTCGGCTCGCCGGTCCGCTTCGGGGCAACCGCCGGCTTCCAGGACGCCCACTACCTGTCGCGGGACCTCGGGATTCCCACCGTCATGTTCGGCCCGTACGCCGCGGCAGCCACCGAGGGAGACGACTATCCCTCGCTCTCGGGCCAACCCGACGAGTGGGTCTCTCTCTCAGCCGTGACAGCGACAACCAAGGTCTACGAAGGGATTATCCATGGAGCTCTCAACGCCTAGTGCCGTGGACACGGGGCAGCTCGAGCCCGCCGAGACCCAGATTCCGGCTCTGTCGATCCGCGGCCTGACGAAGTCGTTCGGGGACAACCACGTCCTTCGTGGCGTGGACCTCGACATCCCGGCCGGACAGAAGGTCGCCTTCATCGGTCGCAGCGGTTCGGGCAAGACGACCCTGTTGCGGCTGGTGATGACGCTGGAACGACCCGACGCCGGCGTGATCGAGGTCGGAGGCGTGCCCCTAGGCGTACGCCGCACGGACAACGGCTATGTGCCGGACAGCCGGCGACACATCGCCGAGGTGCGACGCAACATCGGGATGGTCTTCCAGCAGTTCAACCTCTTCCCGCACAAGACAGTGGTGCAGAACGTCATGGAGGCGCCGGTGAAGGTCCTCAAGCAGCCTAAGGACGAGGCGCGCGCGGCTGCGGTGGCGTTGCTGGAGAAGGTGGGTCTGGGGCACAAGGTCGACGAACACCCGAGTCGTCTGTCGGGCGGTCAGCAGCAACGTGTTGCGATTGCGCGCGCGCTCGCAATGCGGCCGCAAGTGATGCTGTTCGACGAGGTGACCTCCGCACTGGATCCGGAGATGGTCGGAGAGGTTCTTAACGTCATCCGTGACATCGCCACCGAGACGTCGATGACGATGCTGTTGGTGACGCACGAGATGCGGTTCGCCCGCGACGTCGCCAACCGCGTCATCTACATGGAGGACGGTGTCGTGGCCGAGGACTCGCCACCCGAGGTCATCTTCGAGAACCCCACCAACCCCCACACGCGCAACTTCCTGCGCGCCGTACTGAACCATTGAGGTCTCGCTGCACGACGGGAACGCAGACGGCCGACGCGACCCCGCGCGCCACGGTCGACCACTTCGTGATCGCCACTCGTGACCTCGACCAGACAGTGGATGACCTCCACGAGGTTCTCGGCACTCGACCGGTCGAGGGCGGCGCGCACATCGGGCGGGGCACCCGAAACTACCTGGTCGGCCTCGGCGACACCTGCTACCTCGAGGTCATCGCCGTAGACGAAGCCCAACCGGAGCCGGATCAGCCGCGACTCTTCGGCCTGGACAAGGCTTTCGGTCCCAGTCGCCTGGTGACGTGGGCCGTGACGGCCGACGACTTCGAGGCGGCACGGACCCGAGCCGACGCGGCCGGTGCGCCACTGGGGGAGGTCGGAGAACTGCGCCGCGCTGCCGCGGGAGGAGAGGTCCGGGTGCGGCTCACCGAACGCCCCGACGTCCTCGAGGACGGGGTCGTCCCGTTCCTCGTGGACTGGGGGACCACGGATCATCCCGCACCGAACCTGCCGCGCGTCGACCTGGTCGGTCTCAGGCTCAGCCACCCCCAGCCGGCGCGCATCCGTCGGCTGCTGGTGGCACTCGGTGTCCGGCCTGCCCTGGTCTGGGGCGTGACCCCCGCACTCGAAGTCGTCGTGCAGGGGACCCACGGGCTGGTGGCCCTTCGCTGAGCGCTGCGTCGGGGGAGATTTCCTTGACATCAGCAATTGCATGCAGCATGCTGCTCCCAAGATCCAATTACTCGTCCGACCGAAGGAGAGCCGCGTGACCGCCAATCTCACCGAGAGGGTTCCCGCAGGGGTTGTCGCCGCAGCACAGCGCCAGCCGATCGCGGGGACCACGGTCGCGAGTGGGGAGTCGTTCCGCGCCGTGTTCGGGACCTTCCCCACGGGCGTGACGATCGTGACGTGTTCGGATCACATGGGGCTGCCGGTCGGCATGACCGTGAGCGCCGTCACGGCGCTCTCGCTCGACCCTCCGCAGCTGCTCGTCTGTCTCCAGCGCGGCAAGTACACACTCGACGCGATCTGCGAGTCCGGCCGCTTCGGGGTCAACTTCTTGTGCGACGACCAGTCCTTGCTGTCCGCGCGCTTCGCCTCCAACCGGTTCGACAAGTTCACCGGTGTGTCCTGGACGCCCGGATACCACACCGGCGCGCCACGTCTGGATGGTGTGCTGGCGTTCGCCGAGTGCGTGGTCCAGGACATCGTCGAGTCGGGCGACCACCAAATCGTCATCGGAACGATGGTCGCCGGGCGCAGCCGCGAAGGATCCGCGCTCGTGTACTGGAACCGCGCCTACCACCGTCTCGTTCGCCAGGTCGGCTGAGCGGCTGTGTCGCCTCCGGCGGCGGCCCTGGGGCGCAGCTGCCTCGGATGATGTCCAACCTCCACCACGCACAGAAAGAAGACTCGACATGGACTTTGCTCCCTCGCCCGAGGTCGCGGAATGGGTCGCCAAGGCTGAGGCCCTCAGGCCGATCCTCGCGGAGCGCGCCCGCAGGTACGACGAGGAAGGTTCGTGGCCGAAGGAGAACATGGAGCTCCTCACGGAGCAGGGCTTCCTGAAACTGGCCGTCCCGGCCGAGTTCGGCGGCTTGGGCACCTCCGCGGGCTTCGCGCACTTCCTGCCGCACAGTGTCATAGAGGTGATCGCCTCTGCCTGTGCCAGCACCGCGTGGGCACTGACCACCCAGTACCACTGTCACGGCCTGATCGCCGGACTGGGGAGCCCGGACCAGCAGGCCTGGTTGTTCAAGGAGATCGTCGACAACGGCGTGCTGATGGCCACCGTCGGCAGCGAGGTCGTCCCGCAGCAGCGTCTGGCCACCGGCAAGGAGACGGGCAGCATCCAGTTCAACGCGGAGTTCAGCAAGACCGAGGACGGGTTCGTCGCCAACGGGACCAAGGGCTTCACGTCGATGGCTGCGGCCTCGACGTACATCCTCTACTGGGCACTCGCCCCCGGCACCGAGAACTCCTCCGAGGGCCTGGTCCTGGGCGTGATGAACGCCGGCGACCCGGGCGTGCACTTCCTGCCTGGGTGGGAGGAGGTCATCGGCATCCGAGCGTCCCTGTCCGGGCCCACCAAGTTCGAGAACGTGCCCATCGCTAACAAGGACGTCCTCGGCCAACCCGGCGACTACGTCCAGAAGCACCCGTACCTCTTCGAGCTGACCTACGCCGCCCTGCTCCACGGCATCGCGCAGGGCGCCTACGACTTCGTGATCAAGGTCTTCAACGAGCGCCCTTACCTCGCGGACGAGGACGGGCTGAAGTACACGTTGGGCGAGATGTCCAGCTGCCTCCAGGCCACCCGCGCGTCGTGGTGCTACGCCCAGTGGCTCTACGACGTGGGCCGATACGACGAGGCGTCCGTCGCCTCCCTCCGGGCCCTGCACTCGGCGAAGACGAACGGCATCTTCGTCGCCACCAAGGCCTTCGATGTCGTGGGCACCAGGGCGCTGTTCAAGTTCAACCCGCTCGAGCGGGCCTGGCGAGACATCCGCACGGTGTCCTTGCACACCCGCGAGAGCCAACTGATGAGCCTCGTGGCCAAGTCCGAGATCTCGGGAGACCTGTTCGCGAAGGCGAAGTACGGTCACCGGATCGCGGCGAACGAGCGCAAGACCTGGACCGACCTCGGCATGCCCGAGCTCGAGAACAACTGAGCCGGGATCGCCGGTGACGTTCCAGCAGCTCTGGGCCGAGACCCAGCCCGTCGGCCGGGCTGACCGGTGGGGCGGCTACCACCGGATCCTCGGCTCCAGCGCGGAGCTCGAGTTGCGGGAGTGGTTCGTGGGGGCCGCGGCGAGCCGAGGAATGCACGTCGAGGTCGACCGCGCGGGAAACCACTGGGCCTGGCTCGGTGACCCCGACGCCGCGCGGGACCGAGGGCAGCGTCCCCTGGTCGTGGGATCACACCTGGACTCGGTACCCGGAGGCGGCGCCTTCGACGGCGCGCTGGGCGTCGTCTCGGCCTTCGCGGCCATCGACCAGCTGACGGACGAAGGGCAGATGCCTGCGGCCCCGGTCGCGGTCGTCTCCTTCGCCGAGGAGGAGGGGAGCCGGTTCGGGATCACCTGCCTCGGCTCTCGCGTGCTGATGGGATCCCTGCCGCGCGAGGAGGCGCTCGCCCTGCGCGACCCCGACGGGGTCACCATGGCCGAGGCCTTGCGCGCGAGCGGGGCCGACCCCGATGCGTTCGGGCCGGACCCCGAGGCCACGGCGCGCATCGGGACGTATGTGGAGCTGCACATCGAGCAGGGTCGAGGACTCGCCGACCTGGACCGCCCGGTGGCGGTCGGCTCAGCCATCCGCCCCTATGGGCGCTGGAGGCTGGTCCTCCAGGGCGAAGGCAATCACGCCGGGACGACCCGCATGGTCGACCGACAGGACCCGATGCTCGTCCTGGCCGAGGTGGTCCGAAGGACCTGCGAGGCCGCGCTCGCACGCGACTGCGTCGCCACGATCGGCAAGCTCCACGTCGACCCCAATGCGGCGAACGCGATCCCCGCGCGCGTGACCGCCTGGCTCGACGCTCGAGGGCCCGACGAGGCCTTGGTCCACGAGGTCGCGGCCGAGGTCGCCGCGATCGAGGGAGTCGACAGCGTCCAGGACTTCTTCACCTCGCGCGAGAGCTTCGACGGGCCGCTCGCGGAGTCGTTGGCCGAGCTTCTGGACGACGCGCCCGTGTTGGAGAGCGGCGCTGGTCACGACGCCGGGACGATGGCCGCGGCCGGCGTGCCGAGCGCCATGCTCTTCGTCCGCAATCCGACAGGTGTCTCGCACTCACCGCAGGAGCACGCCGACGAAGCCGACTGCGTCGAGGGCGTGCGCGCCCTGGCCCAGGTGATCCGGCAGGTCGCGTCATGAGGATCGGTGTCCCCAGGGAGGTCAAGGACCACGAGTACCGGGTGGCGATCACGCCGATCGGCGTGCACGAGCTGACCGAGCGTGGTCACGAGGTCTTCGTGGAGACGGGCGCCGGCATCGGCTCGCAGGTCCCCGACGAGGAGTACCTCGCGGCCGGGGCGAAGATCCTGGAGTCCGCCGACGAGGTGTGGGGCAATGCCGACACCGTGCTCAAGGTCAAGGAGCCGATCGCCGAGGAGTACCACCGGCTTCGTGAGGGCCTGACGCTGTTCACCTACCTCCACCTGGCGGCCGACAAGCCGCTCACCCAGGCCCTGCTGGCCAGCCAGGTCACCGCGATCGCCTACGAGACGGTGCAGCTGCCCTCGGGCGTGCTGCCGCTGCTCTACCCGATGTCCGAGGTTGCCGGCTGCCTGGCCCCGCAGGTCGGCGCGTACTCACTGCTGCGCGCCTACGGCGGCCGAGGAGTCCTGCTCGGCGGGATCGGCGGCGTGGCGAACGCGAAGGTGGTCGTCATCGGCGCCGGCGTGGCAGGGCAGAACGCCGCCAACATCGCGCTCGGCATGGGCGCCGACGTCACGCTGCTCGACACCGACCTCGACAAGCTGCGGATGTCGTTCTGGCGCTACGGCAACCGGGTGCACGGCCTGGCATCGTCCACGCTGGCGATCCGGGAGCACGTGATGGAGGCGGACCTGGTGATCGGTGCCGTGCTGATCCCCGGCGCGGCAGCACCGAAGCTGGTGTCCAACGAGCTGGTCTCGCGGATGAAGCCTGGGTCGGTGCTGGTCGACATCGCCGTCGACCAGGGAGGGTGCTTCGAGGACACCCGTCCGACCACGCACGCCGACCCGACGTACGAGGTGCACAACTCCATCTTCTACTGCGTGGCGAACATGCCCGGCGCGGTGCCGAGCACCTCGACGTACGCGCTGACCAACGCGACCCTCCCGTACGTCGTCGCCGTGGCCGACAAGGGCTGGCAGCAGGCGTGCCGCGACGACCGCAGCCTGGCGCTTGGTCTGAACACCCACGCCGGGCGGCTGACCAATGATCGTGTCAGCGAGGCTGTCGGAATGGATGCGGGGTCTGTCGAGGAGGCTCTCCGATGATCCCTGCCAGTGCCACACCCCGCGATGGCGACGGGGACACGAGCCCCTCCTCATCCGGGCCATCACGTCGAACGCTCGGACCGTGCCGGTGACCTCGGCGCCAGGTGCGGACCGAGACAGGAGGCGACGGTGGTGAACCTCGTGATCGAGGTCGTCGGGTGGATAGGCGCCGTGGCGGTCGTCGGCGCCTACGGGTTGGCTGCGTCCGGCCTCCTCCCGACAGACCGCCCAGGCTCGGCAGGGCTGAACCTGGTGGGTGCCGCGGGGCTCTTGTTGAACTCGGCCGCGAATCAGGCCTGGCCGTCCGCGGGACTGAACCTCGTGTGGCTCGTGATCGGAGTCATGAGCCTCGCGCGGTTCGTGTTCGGCACTCGCAAGTCCGGTCGGCTGATCCCGGGCGACGCCCACCGGCTCGACGTCGCGGCCCGCCTCTATCCACCGGACTCCGCGGCGCCAGACCCCCTGAGGCCCGGCTGAGGCCGGCACCCGCCGACTCCCACACACCCTCAGGCACCCCCCACCGTTACCGCCAGGTGCGGTGAATCAGGAAGGTCAGGATCGCCTCGATCCTGCGCCCCGATGCGAGCTCCTCCCGAGGGGGAGGGGTTGAGCTCATGGCACCTCACAGAGCGGGGATGCCCGGATCATCGGCCGGAGCAACCGGCCTCGTCAAGGAGACTCCCGCATGGACATCGACACTCACCACCACGCCGCTCGCGCCCAGGGCAGCGACACGCGCTCCGAGACCGGCTTCGTGTCCCGGCACATCGGCCCGAGTCCCGCCGACCAGGCCAAGATGCTCGCCGACGTCGGCTACCCGAGCCTGGCGGCACTCGTCGACGCGGCGGTTCCGGCAGGCATCCGCTCGTCGAAGCCGTTGAACCTGCCGCCGGCACGCGATGAGGCGGAGGTGCGCCGTGCGCTCTCCGTCCTCGCCTCGATGAACGAGGTCTCCGCCGCCATGATCGGCTTGGGGTATCACCCGACCGAGACACCAGCGGTGATCCGCCGCAACGTGCTAGAGGACCCGTCCTGGTACACCGCGTACACGCCGTACCAGCCCGAGATCAGCCAGGGCCGCCTCGAGGCGCTGCTGAACTTCCAGACCATGGTGGGAGACCTCACCGGACTCCCCACCGCGAACGCGTCCCTGCTCGACGAGCCCACGGCCGTCGCGGAGGCGGGCGCGCTCATGCGGCGCGCCAACCCGGCCGGCGGAGCGCTTCTCGTCGACCACGACCTGCTTCCACAGACCCTCGAGGTGCTCCGCACCCGGTTCTCGCCCAGCGGCATCGACGTGCTCGTGTTCGATCCCCGGCGGGGACTGCCCGCGGACGTGGACTTCTTCGGCGTCGTGCTGGCCTACCCGGGATGCTCCGGCGAGATCCGCGACCACGAGGAGCTCATCGTGGGGGCTCACACTCGGGGTGCTCTCGTGGCCGTCTCCACCGACCTCCTGGCGTTGACCCTGCTCACGCCACCAGGGGAGCAGGGCGCAGACATCGCCGTCGGCTCCGCGCAGCGGTTCGGGGTGCCGATGTTCTACGGAGGCCCACACGCCGGGTTCATCGCCGTCCGCGAGGGCCTGGAGCGCCAGGTCCCCGGTCGTCTGGTCGGGGTCTCGGTCGACACCAGCGGCCACCCGGCATACAGGCTGGCTCTGCAGACCCGCGAACAGCACATCCGTCGCGACAAGGCGACCTCCAACATCTGCACCGCCCAGGTGCTGCTCGCCGTGGTCGCGGCCATGTACGCGGTCTACCACGGGCCTGCAGGGCTGACCGGGATCGCGCGGCGAACCCACCGATGCGCCGCCCGCATCGCCGACGCCCTGGGTGCCTCGGGCCGGCGGATCGTCCACGGCAGCTTCTTCGACACCGTCCTCGTCGAGGTGCCCGGAGTGGCCGGCGAGGTCGTGGGCCGGGCACGCGAGCGCGGCGTTCTCCTTCGGGAGGTCGATGCCGACCACGTCGCCATCAGCTGCTCCGAGACCACCACCGACCAGGATGTGTCCGCCGTCCTCGCCGCGTTCGACGCGGCAGAGAGCGACGGCGGCGCGAGCGTCGACCACCTGCCGTCCGAGCTGGCCCGCACGTCCCGGTTCCTGACCCACGCGGTGTTCAGCAGCCACCACACCGAGACCGGCATGCTGCGCTACCTGCAGCGTCTGGCCGGCCGCGACTTCGCGCTGGACCGCGGCATGATCCCGCTGGGCTCGTGCACCATGAAGCTCAACGCCACGACCGAGATGGAAGCCATCGGTCACACCGGCTTCGCCGACCTGCATCCCTTCGCCCCGGCCGACCACGCCCGCGGCTACCGGATCCTGGTCGACGAGCTGGAGACGTGGCTCGCCGAGATCACGGGCTACGCGAAGGTGTCGGTCCAGCCCAACGCCGGCAGTCAGGGTGAGCTCGCCGGCCTGTTGGCCATCCGTGGCTACCACCTCGCCCGTGGCGAACCGCGGCGCGACGTGTGCCTCATCCCGGCCAGCGCGCACGGAACCAACGCTGCCTCGGCGGTGATGGCCGGCATGCGAGTGGTCGTGGTCAAGACCCGGCCAGACGGCACCATCGACCTCGACGACCTCCAGCGCGCCTGCACGGAGCACGCGGACGCCTTGGCGGCCATCATGGTCACCTACCCCTCGACGCACGGCGTGTACGAAGAGAGCATCACCCGCCTGTGCGAGCTGGTGCACGACCACGGTGGGCAGGTGTACATCGACGGTGCGAATCTGAACGCCCTGGTCGGGATCGCAAGGCCCGGCGAGTTCGGCGGCGACGTCTCACACCTGAACCTGCACAAGACGTTCTGCATCCCGCACGGAGGCGGTGGTCCCGGCGTCGGCCCGGTGGCCGTGGCCGACCACCTGGCTCCGTTCCTCCCGGGGCACCAGCAGCACCCGGACCCGGCTCGTCGCGGCGGATCGGGTGCGGTGAGTGGTGCTCCCTACGGCAGCGCAGGGATCCTGCCCATCCCGTGGGCGTACATCGCCATGCTGGGCGCCGAGGGCTTGACGACGGCGACCGAGGTGGCCGTCCTCAGCGCCAACTACATCGCGAGTCGGCTGGCGCCGCACTTTCCGGTGCTCTACACCGGGGCCAACGGCCTTGTCGCCCACGAGTGCATCATCGACCTGCGTCCCCTCACGGCGCAGAGCGGCGTCACCGTCGACGACGTCGCCAAGCGGCTCACCGACTACGGATTCCATGCCCCGACCATGTCGTTCCCGGTCGCCGGAACCCTCATGATCGAGCCGACCGAGAGCGAGACCGTCGCCGAGATCGACCGCTTCTGCGACGCGATGATCTCCATCCGCGCCGAGGTCGACGCCGTCGTCGACGGGACGTGGCCGCTGGAGGACAGCCCGCTGCGGCTGGCTCCGCACACCAGCCGCGACCTCATCGGGGAATGGGACCGTCCCTACACCCGGGAACGCGGAGCCTTTCCGGCCGGGCACGACCAGGACAAGTACTGGCCGCCTGTGAACCGGCTCGAGAACGCCCACGGCGACCGCTACCTGGTCTGCTCCTGCCCACCTCCGGAGTACTTCGAGAACCCCGCCGCCCCACGGGAGCAGCCATGACCCACACCAGCACACCCACCGCCCTGCACGACGTCCACACCGGTCTGGGCGCCACCCTCACCGACTTCGCGGGCTGGTCCATGCCCCTGAAGTACGGGTCGGAGACCGCCGAGCACCACGCGGTCAGGAACGCGGCCGGCATCTTCGACCTGTCGCACATGGGCGAGCTCGAGATCCGCGGCTCCCGGGCGGACAGGGCTCTCGACTACGCCCTCGTCGGCAAGCCCAGCGACATGCGCGTCGGTCAAGCGAGGTACTCGATGCTTGTCTCGTCCTCCGGTGGGATCCTCGACGACGTCGTGGTGTACCGCCTCGGCACGGAGCACTTCCTGGTCGTGGCGAACGCGAGCAACGTCTCCACGGTGCACGCCGAGCTCGTGGAGCGTGTCGCCGACTACGCCTGCGAGGTGCATGACGCGTCCACCGCATGGGCGTTGATCGCCGTCCAGGGTCCCCGCTCGGCGGGCATCGTGGCCGACGCCGCGGACGACGGCGTCGCGACCCTGCGCTACTACTCGATCGCCCGTGCATCGATCCACGGCCAGGAAGCTCTCGTCGCTCGAACCGGCTACACCGGCGAAGACGGGTTCGAGATCTACTGTCCTGCGACGGCCGCCGCCGACGTGTGGGCGCGGCTCACCGAGGTCGGAACTCCGCGAGGGATGATCCCGGCCGGACTCGCCTGTCGCGACTCCCTGCGCCTGGAGGCAGGGATGCCTCTGTACGGCAAGGAACTGACCGTCGACGTGAACCCCTTCGAGGTCGGTCTCGGCAGGGTGGTGCGGTTCGACAAGGAGGACGGCTTCGTCGGCGACGACGCCCTGGCCGAGGCCCGAGATCGCGGGCCGGTCCGGCAATTGGTGGGCCTGACCAGTCGCGGCAGAAGGGCTCCTCGCACCGGATACGACGTCCTGGCGACAACCGGTGAGGCCGTGGGGCAGGTCACCAGTGGAGCGCCGTCCCCGACCTTGGGTCACCCCGTCGCGATGGCGCTGGTCGACGCCAGGTCCGCCAAGCCCGCGACATACCTGGCCGTCGACATCCGCGGACGCACCGAACCCGTCGAGGTCGTGACGCTTCCCTTCTACAAGCGAGCCGACTAGGGACCCGAGCCGCACCCGACACCACACCCCGCCCGTCCCTGACCCAGAGGAGAGCCATGACCGTCCCCACCGAGCTCAGCTACACCGCTCAGCACGAATGGATCAAGAACGACGGAGACCTCGTCACGATCGGCATCACCCAGTACGCCGCCGACGCGCTCGGTGACGTCGTCTATCTAGACCTTCCGGCGGTCGGGGCCACCATCACGGCCGGGGAGGTGTGTGGCGAGATCGAGTCGACCAAGTCCGTCAGCGATCTGTTCGCGCCGGCCGACGGCGACGTGGCCCAGGTCAACGAGTCCGCGGTCGCGGACCCTGGGCTCGTCAACACCGACCCCTACGGCCAGGGCTGGCTGCTGAAGCTGCGGATCGACCGAATGCCCGATGTGCTCGACGCGGCGGCGTACGAACGCCTTCTCGGCGCCGGAGCGTGACCGTGAACGTCTTGGAGTCGCCGTTGGCGCAGTTCGACCCCGAGATCGACGCCGCGATCGCCGACGAGCTTCGACGCCAGCAGAGCACCCTGGAGATGATCGCCTCGGAGAACTTCGCTCCCCTCTCGGTGATGGAGGCCCAGGGGTCGGTCCTGACGAACAAGTACGCCGAGGGCTATCCGGGCCGCCGCTACTACGGAGGGTGCGAGTTCATCGACCTCATCGAGCGCCTGGCCCAGGACCGCGTCAAGGAGCTCTTCGGCGCGACGTACGCCAACGTCCAGCCGCACTCCGGCGCCACGGCGAACGCAGCGGCGATGATGGCCTTGCTCTCAGCGGGCGACACCATCCTCGGCCTCGACCTGGCCCACGGAGGGCACCTGAGCCACGGCATGCGTCAGAACTTCAGCCTTTGGGTGGTGCCGCTGCTCTGCCTGCTCGGCGGCGTCGGCCTGTGCATGGCCGCCGCCGCAATCGACCGGTCCGCCGGAACCCCCCCTCGCGCCGCATTGGGTAACGGGCACGACCACTGCGGCGCAGACGGTGCTGAGCACGATCGTCACGTCCCTGGTCACTCTGCTCACCCTGGTCCTGACCGTTGTCACGGTGGCCGTACAGCTGGCGATGGGACAGTTCTCACCCCGGATCGTCGGTGCGCTGCTGCGACCGATCAAGCCAGCTCACCCACGGCCTCTTCGCGGCCACCCTGGTCTACGCGCTACTGGCGATCCCGCAGGTCGACGATGTAGCCGCCGGGGGCGACGGCTATGTGCCCGGGCTGACCATGCTGATCGCCTACCTGCTCATGCTGGGCAGCGTCGTGGCCCTCGTGCTCTACGTCCACCACGCCGGTCAGACCCTGCGGGTCGCCGGGCTCATCGACCTGGTTGGCGACCACCTGCACGAGCAGCTGCACCGCGCCTACCCCGCCTACGACAGCGCCAAGGCGGACCCCGACCCACAGGTGGTCACTGCACCGACGCCGGGGGTCGTCGTCATGTTCGACCTCCCGGGCCTGGTTGCAGCCGCCGCTGCCGCCGACTGTTCCCTGCGAATGATCCCTGCGATGGGCGACTTCGTCTGCGCCGGGTCGCCCCTGCTCCTCATCGACGGAGACGGCTCGCGACTGGACCACCGACACCTCGCCAGCCTGGTGTCGCTGAAGAACGAGCGCTCCTATCCGGACGACCCGGCCTACGGGTTCCGCCAGCTCGTGGACATCGCCGAGCGCGCGGTCTCCAACCCCTTCGCCGACCCCACCACCACCGTGCAGGCCATCGACCGTCTGCACGACGCACTGCGCCAGCTGGCGAACCGCACGATCCCCACCGGGGAACACCACGACGAACACGGGAACCTGCGCCTCACCACGCCGGCCCCGGACTGGACGGGCCACGTCCGGCTCGCCTTCGACGAGCTCCGCATCGCAGGAGCAGGCTCACCGCAGGTCGCCCGCCGGCTGCGCGCGGCACTCGAGGACCTCAAGACGGTCGCGCCCGAACGGCGCCAGCCCGAGCTCGACCGCCAGCTGGGGCTATGGACCCTGGGCGTACGACAGTCCTTCGACAGCGACCTCGACACCACCAACGCGCTCATTGCCGATCAGCAAGGCCTAGGTTCTGGAGCAGACCTGGTTCGACACGCCAACGGCCGGCAGGACGATCCCGTCAAGGTTGGCCCGCAGCTCACGTCATGACCCGCCTACGGGCCGGCGCGATGCCGCACTGGTTCGGAGTCGGAAGAGATGTTGCGCACCCCGAGAGAAGGAGCGACCGAAGTCGACCTGCCGTGCGTGCTGCTCGTTGTTGCCATCTGGTTTGCACCAACTTACGAGACGCGTACCCCCGGCGTACCCCCGTGCCGCAATCGGGGCCTCGGAGAAGGGTCGCGAGGTCTTCAATCACGCTCAGCCATGCATGCAACGGCGTTCCAGCGCCCTTCGCAATGAGAAGGTCAGGGGTTCGAATCCCCTCAGCTCAACTCGATCCGAGACCCGCCCTCATGTGGGGAAACGCTCACGAGGGCGGGTTCGTCATCACCAGTCAGGTCTGCAAGCTGAACTTAAGGGCCTGGGCGCCTGCCAGGGACGTGCTCTCGTCCCAGCCGTGCCCCACCAGATCCTTGACGCTGGTCTTGACCTTGACCCGGTAAGTCTGGCCCGACCTCAGGTCCGACTTCGGCGTGAGCACGATCTGGTGCTTAGCAGAGTTGTAGCTGACCTTGGCCAGGACCTTGCTTCCGCCCTTGAGCTTGAGAATGACTGTCCTCTTGTTCACAGACGTTCTCGCGAGGGCCTCGTTGGCCTTGATCTTGATCGCGGTCGTCACCGCAACACCCTCGCTCTTGTTCTTCGGCTTCGTCTTCACCGAATGCGGCCCCGTGGCGTCGAGCGCGATGGTGTCCGACGCAGGCGTCGACACGTTTCCGTCACCGTCGCGGAACTGCGCGTACACGGTCTTGAGCCCGTCACCCGTTGTCAGCGTCCACCCCGCCGTGGCGGCGTAGGGCATGAAGGTGCCATAGGTGACTCCGTCGTTGCTGAAGCGCATTTCCTTCACGCCGCTGGCTGGGGCGGGGTCGTTCGCGCTGACGTTCAGGGTCGCAGATCTTTTCGTGGTCGTGCCGGCGACGCCGTTGATCGAGAGCGTGCCTGTCGGGCTCACGCTGTCGGTCCAGGAGATGTCCAACGACCAGCCGGTCAGCGATGTCACATCCTTGCTGACGCGGTCGACCGCGAACAGCTGCCACTGACCGTTCGGGCTCAGCCCGTCGAACACCCACAGAGCCGAGTTTCCGTTGGACGCCGGGGCGGGTGCGGGGTACGAGTCCACCATGTTGCCGTAGTTGCCAGGTCGGTACGAACCCGTCGCCAGGGCCGTCTCGTCGGGCAACGGGGCAGCAGCCTCGTCGTCCAGGGTGATGTCGACGCCGGAGATGAGGTCACCGCCTCCAGCGCTGCTCATCACGGTCGCCTGTTGTCCGCCGGGACCGACCAGAAGGACATCGACATCGTTGGGGAACGTCGAGGTCATCCCCTCCAAGGTGACGTTGACGTCCGTGGCGGCCGGCATTCCGCTGACCGAGATCGTGCTGGGGTAAGGCGTCGTCTCCTGGTCGATGGAGAGCTGCCACCCGCCTGTGATCTGTCCGGAGGCGCCGAAGGAGTCATCGACGACGTACAGGCTCCACGTCCCCACGGGACTGGTGCCGTCGAAGACAGACAGCGAGGTGTTGTCCGCGTTGACCGGTGCGGGCGCCGGGAACGTGTCGCCGGCGCCGATGTTGGTGGGCTTGTAGGTGCCCTCGCTGAGCGCGGTGCCGTCGGGCAGACCGGCGGCGGCCTCGTCGCTGAAGGTCAGGTCGATGGGCCCAGCGGGATTCGGCCCCCCCACGTCGCTCATCAGCGTCACCTGCTGGCCACCCGGGCCGACCAGGAGGACGTCCACGTCGTCGGGGAAGAGGTGACTGAAGCTGTTGAGCTGCACGTCCACGTCGGTGATCGGGCCGGCGTGACTCACCGTCACGGCCGATGGATACGGCGAGGCGACAGCGGCATCGGTGATGGTGATGGTGCCGGTGTTCGCAGGCTCGTGGTCGGGACTACCGACGAAGATGTCGTCGGTCTGGCCGAAGGTGGTCGTTTGGGCGGCGATGGCTGGTGCCGGGACAAGCACCACGAGTGCACCGGTCAGCGTCAGAGCGGTCAGCGGGGCAAGGCGACGACCCCATCGTCTCGAAGCGCGGGTCATGCTTGAAAGTTAGGCACACGCCGCCGTGCCCATAAGCCCTGTCTAGACCTGGCGCTGGACGCTCAGCCTCCCCGATGTGTGGCACGGCCAGACGCCGCGCCGACGGTCGAGGGCAGAGGAGGACCTGGAAATCCTCGACGAGTACGTCCGCACCGCCGGTCTCCCCTCGAGGTCGGCCGCGTTGCAGCACGCAGCACGCAGCACGCAGTGCGGATGCTGCGCCTGCCCAACCTGGAGCAGGACTACGAAGCCGCCTGGCAGAAGTGGGAAGCATCAGGCGACCAGGCGGCGTGGAGCGTGACCACGGCCGACGGAATCGCAGATGCTGGGATGTCGATCGTGAGACCTGCCGTCAGGGAGGTCGGTCAACCTCTGACGCGTTGCGTCGTCTTGTCCAACGTGGATGTAGTGGGGCCGATGTTCGTGACGAGGTCGGTGCCTCCGGTCCTGCGCTCCGAGGAAGCCGGGCGCGACGCCGAGCAGTCCTCGCGAGGCCGACCGCTACTGCGGTGGTGGCGCAGCCGCGGATGTCGTCCGTCTGACGTCCCACCAAGCGGCGAGGCCCGCACGCAGGCGCGGTGAGGACACGTGCTCGCCGCGGCGGCGCGCACGAAGGTCGTCCTGCAGCCAGCGAGGGGCATGCACCTGCTCGATGGCGGCTGTCTTCGTCAGCAGCTCGCCTGCGGCGAGGGCGTGCCGCCCTCGCGCCATCGCGGTGAGTCCGAGGTCGACCATCACCGGGAGGCTCCAGAACATGTGGGGTCGGCGCGCGGCGTACGACCAGTAGCCGGCCAGCTCGGCATGAGCTGCTTCGCGTACGCCGTCGGGGGTGACGGGGGGCAGCAGCTCCTCCGGCGGGGGACCGATGACCGCGAAGCCGTGCAGGACGAGCTCGGCGCGGGTGATCAGCGACACGGTGCGGTGGACCATCACTCCGTGCGTCCAGGTGGGGTGCTCGACCGCGACGTCGAGGAGTCGTCCGGCATCGACGTACTGACACCCGAGGTCCATCCCCCTCGCGGCGCCGTCGTCGAGCTGCTGGTGGAGAAGGGCGACCTGCGCGAGGGCTGGTCCCGTCAGGGGTTCCGAGGTGACCGCGACCAGGTCGAGGTCGCTCACGCCGACCACGTGGTCGCCGGTAGCGAGCGAGCCACCCACCCACAGCGCGTCCGCGATCCCCGTGGCTGCAAGGCGGTCGCCGAGCTCGCGCAGCACGGCGCGCACCTCAGCCTCCATGCTCGAGCTGCTGTGCGGTGTCGGGCGACGGCCTGATCGCGCCGAACAACATCGCATCCCCGACCAGTCCGGCCCCTCCAGTGATCCTTGCGACCCTGTTAGGCGAGTCCATGCGTCAGAGTGGCACCGGCGAGCTGTGCCTGTCATGGCCCGTGCCGAATCGAGTTGTCGAAGGCCGCGCGCAGTGCGACCCTGAAGCGGCTCGGGTGGCCTTCGCTCGGGAGGGTCAGGGGTAGCACCCCGACAAGTCCGCCCGCTTCGAAGAAGAGACCGTCGTGCCCAACGCCGTCGCCGCGTGTCCCCTCCGCGGACGGGTCGATCCGCGCCTCCTGCGGTTCAGCGCCGGAGCGACAGCCTTCGTGCTCGCTGCCGCACTCCTGGTCGTCGACGCTGTGCGCCCGCTTGGACTCTTCCTGCTCGCCACGCAGGTCGCCGTGTTCGCGTTCACGGCGTTCGTGAGCTTTCAGTGGTCGGTGTGGGCGCAGGTCTTCGCCCGGGTCGTCTGGCCGAGGCTCGAGGCGCCGGCCCGCCTGGAGGACGCGAGACCGCCTCGGTTCGCGCAGCTCGTCGGCTTCGTGCTGACCGCGGTGTCCCTGGTCGCGTTCATCATCGGCACGAACGTCGTCGGCTACGCGTTCGCGAGCCTCGCCCTCGCCGCGGCAGCCCTCAACGCCGCCGCCGGGCTGTGCGTGGGCTGCAAGCTCTACGGGCTGGTTCGTGGAGGGCAGCCCGCGGGAGCCTGAGCCTCACCCGCGAGGGGTTGTCCCCGCCGGCAGCGATGATGGCGCGATGACGACCTATTCCGACACCAAGGAGTTCGAGGGCGCCACCTTCGTCAAGGCGAGCTTCAAGGGCGCGACCATGAGGTTCTCCGACGTCACCGGCCTGACGATGCGCGGCGTCGACGTGGACGGGCTCGACATCGACAGTCACGACCTCTTCTTCGGCAGCCTCATCGTCAACGGGGTCGACGTGGTTCCTCTCGTGGACGCCGAGCTCAACCGCCAGTTCCCGGGGCGCGAGCTGCAGAAGGCGCAGACACCCGAGGGCCTGCGCGACGCCTGGGTGGCCGTCCAGGCCGCGTGGCAGCAAACCGTGTCGGAGACGCCGCCGGACCTGGTCGACGCCCACGTCGACGACGAGTGGTCGATGGCCGAGACGCTGCGGCACCTGATCCTCGCGACCGACGCCTGGCTCCGTGGCGCGATCCTTCGGACGGAGCAGCCCTTCCACGAGATCGGCCAGATCTTCACCGGTGCCGCCGAGATGGGTTTCGACATGTCGATCTTCCGGGCCGACGCGCCGTCGTACGACGAGATCCTGGCGGTCCGGGCCGAGCGACAAGTTCTGGTGACCGACTTCCTCGCCTCCGCGACGCCGGAGCTGCTCGCCGAGGAGCGCGACAACCCCTGGGGCGGCGACTGGCGTCCCACGGTGGGTGACTGCGTCCGGGTGATCCTCGAAGAGGAGTGGGCGCACCTGCGCTACGTCCGACGCGACCTGGCGCGGCTGAGCTGAGCCGTTGGGTCGTTTCGGGCCGAGGGCGCCGTCGCTGTCCCGGACCTGCCCGTCATGATCGTGGGGTGGAGACCACCGTCGTCGTCGTGAACGTGCTCGGGTGGGCCGGGATGGCCCTGCTCATCAGTGCCTACGCACTGGTCACGGCCGGGTGGCTCACGGGCACGGCGTTGCGCTTCCAGCTGATGAACCTCTTCGGCGGTGCGGGGCTGATGGTCAACTCCGCCTACTACGACGCGTGGCCGTCGGCGGCGCTCAACCTCGTGTGGGTCGCGATCGGGATCTTCGGGCTGATCCGGGCGCGAGGGCGCGACAACCTCCAGCCCGTCTCCGGGGTTCGGCAGCGGCAGGCGGCTCAGCTCCCGGCGAGGCTCAATAATCAGCAAGAATGACTAATGCATTGTCTAGAGCTCTTGCGTGTGGTGGGCCGGCCAGGGTTTGATGTGAACCCATCCCACGGAGGAGCAGATGCGTGCGAGAGATCGGTGCGCCCCACCCGCGATTCCCGTCCGGCCGGCTGCTGACCGTTCGGCCGGCGCCCGGGCCCGAGCGGCGCTGCTTGTTGGTCTTCGAGGGTGACGAGGGGGCCCGTGGCCAGGTCTGGCATCCGCGCACGGGTGAGATCGGTGATGACCTGCCGATCCCTGTCACCGGTGACACGCTGCTCAGCCCCGACGGCGAGTGGGTCGTCGACCTCGACGACGACGGTGGCTCCGAGGTCGGCGGCCTGGTGGCCCGACGCGTCGACGGCAGCGAGTCCCGCGAGCTCACGCCCGGATGGGGGCCCTACGTCCTCCGCGGACTCGAGCTCAGCCGTGACGGTGCGCAGCTGCTGGCCACGGCGGTGGACGACGCAGGGCACCACCTCGTCCTGATCTCGATGAGCGGCGCGGCCGAGCCTCAGGTCCTGTTCACCTCCGAGGAGGAGGCGTGGCTCGGGCACCTGTCCGCCGACTCGGCATATGCCAGCGTCGACACGACCGAGCACAACCCCGGCGTACGCCGGGCCGCGGTGACCGTCGTCGACATTCGCACCCGCCAGGTGGTGGCGACCGCCGACGACCTCCCGGCGGGACCGGTCCGCGCGGTCCGCTTCTCGCCCGTGCCCGGTGACGAACGGATCCTGTTGTGGACCGAGCGGTCGGGGTTCGCGCGGCCTGCGATCTGGGGCCCGCTGACGGGCGAGCGCCGCGACTACGACCTCGCCGACCTCGCCGGCGACACCCTCGTCCTCGACTGGGCTCCGGACCAGGGCGTGATCCTGGTCGCCCACTGCGAGGCCGGCCGCCAGCGCCTCCTGGCCGTCGACGAGGCCACGGGGGAGTGGTCGGTGGTCCACGACGCCGGCGGCAGCTATGCCGACCCCGACGTCGCGTCCGTGCTTCCCTACTACTGGCAGTCGTTCCTCGGTCCGGACGGCGAGCCGGTCGTGCTGACCTCCGACTGGACGACGCCGCTGCACGCGCTGCGCCTGACCGCCGACGGCACCGAGTCCGTCGTCCCGCCTGTCGCGGTGCCGCCCGGCCGCGCGCTCGCGTCCACCGTCGTGACGAGCGCCGACGGCACCGGTGTCCAGCTCTGGTGGTCCGCGCCGCCCGGGCCGGTCCGGGGCACGATCCTCGACGTGCACGGCGGACCCAACCTGGTCACCGTCGACGCCTACCGCCCCGAGCTGCAGGCCTGGCAGGACCACGGGTTCGCGGTGGCGTCGCTCAACTACCGCGGCTCGGTGACCTTCGGGCGGGCCTTCCGCGAGGGCTTCTGGGGAGGCGCCGGCGACCGCGAGATCGAGGACGTCGCCGCCGCCATCGCCTGGCTGCGCACCAAGGGTCTCGCCGACCCGGCGTCGACCTTCATCACGGGCCCGTCGTACGGCGGCCACCTCAGCCTCCTGTCCCTCGGCCGGCTGCCCGACCTCTTCACCGGCGCCTTCGCGGTCGTCGCGATGGCCGACTGGGCGGCGGCCTGGCCGCAGATGAACCCGGCCATCAAGAAGTCGTGGACGAGCTTCCTGTCGATGGGCACAGACGGCTCCTTCGACCACAGCCGGGTCGAGGCGGCCCTGGCGAGGTTCTCCTCGATCAACCACGTGGAGTCCGTCACCGGCTCCGCGTGGCTCTACCAGGGCAGCCGCGACACCCGCACCCCGCCCGAGCAGGCGCGCACGTACGCCGAGCGACTGCGCGCCGCGGGCGGCGACGTCCTGGTCGAGTGGTTCGACGCAGGTCACGAGCCGACCGGCATCCGCGGCATCCAGCTCGAGTTCGAGCGGGCGCTGGAGCTCGCGGAGGTGCGGCTCGCCGGCGGTCGCTGGGAGGGCCGGTGATCCCGGGCCTGGACGCGCACCGCTTCGTCCGCGACGGCGTCGGACTCGCTGCCTGGTCGGGAGGCGCGGGGCCGACCGTGCTGCTGCTGCACGGCTACCCGCAGTCGTCCTACATGTGGCGCTTCCTGGTGCCCGCGCTCCTGGCGGACCACCGCGTCGTCCTCATGGATCTCCGCGGCTACGGCGAGTCGGATGCGCCGTCACCAGACGATCTCGACCACACCTACTCCAAGCGCGCCATGGCGGTCGATGCGGCCCACGTCCTCGACTCCCTCGGCGTGGAGTCCGTCCACCTCGTGGGGCACGACCGAGGCGGGCGGGTGGTCCATCGCTTCTGTCTCGACCACCCCGAGATCGTGACGTCGGCCGCTGTCCTCGACATCGTGCCGACGCTGCACATGTTCGAGAACGTCGACCGCGCGATGGCGGAGGCCTATTTCCACTGGTTCTTCCTGACCCGTCCCTGCGGCCTGCCCGAGGGCTTGATCCGCGCCGACGTCGAGCGTTGGCTGCGCGCCCGCTTTCAGGGCCGTCACTCGGCGGCGTACGCGTTCGAGGAGGAGGCCCTGCAGGTCTACCTGCGGGCGTTCAGCCGGGCAGGAGCGGTCGAAGCCACGTGCTCGGACTATCGGGCCGCCGCCACCGTCGACCTCGAGCACGACGTGGCCGACCGCGCCGCCGGACGACGCGTCGAGCGGCCGCTGCTCGTGGCGTGGGGGACCGAGGGTTACGTCGGTCGCAGCTTCGACGTGCCCCAGGTCTGGCAGCAGTACGCCCGTGACGTGCGCGCGGCGCCCGTGGCGGCCGACCACTACCTCGCCGAGGAGAACCCCGAGCAGGCCCTGCACGCCCTGACGACCTTCTGGGCGAACCTGTGACGGCCTGGGACCGAGCCCGGGCCCTCGACCGGCTCGAGCGACTGGTCTCGACGGAGTCCCCGTCGGGCGATCCGGACCGGCTCGACGAGGTGTACGCACTCGTCGCGGAGTGGGGGACGCAGGCCGTCGGCCGCGCGCCGGAACGTGTGGTGCACCAGGGCGTGCCGCACCTGGTCTGGCGCTCGGACGGGCCTGCGCGCGTCCTGCTCGTCTGCCACGCCGACACGGTCTTCCCGGTCGGCACGATCGCGCGCCGACCGTTCCGCGTCGAGGACGGGATCGCCTACGGGCCGGGCGTGTTCGACATGAAGGCCGGCATCGTGATCGCCCTCGACGCCCTCGAACGGATCAACGACACCGACGGGGTGTCCTGGGTCGTCACCGGCGACGAGGAGACCGGCTCGCTCACGTCGCGCGCGCTGATCGAGGAGCTGGCCAGGTCGGCCGCCGCGGCGTTGGTGCTCGAGCCCAGCCTCGACGGTGCGCTCAAGGTCGGCCGCAAGGGCGGCGCGTTCTACGAGATCTCCTTCCACGGCCTTGCCGCGCACGCCGGTCTCGAGCCCGAGCGGGGTCGCAACGCGTTGCTCGCGCTGGCGCGCTGGGCGCTGCTGGTCACCGACCTGGCCGACCTGCCGCGGGGTACGACGGTGACGCCGACCCGGGCCGCGTCCGGCACCGCGACGAACGTCGTCCCCGACCATGGCGCGCTCTTCGTCGACGTACGCGCGTCCTCGACCGCCGAGCTGCTCAGGGTGGACCGCGAGCTACGCGCCCTCGCGCAGTCCGGCTCGGGCGTCGACGACGGCGTCGGCATCACCGTCGACGGCGGCGTCAACCGACCGCCGCTCGAAGCGGAGAGCGCGGCAGGCCTCGTGGCGCTGTGCCGGGCAGAGGCGAGCCGCCTGGGTCAACCCGAGCCGGCCGCCGCCCTGGTCGGGGGCGGGTCGGACGGCAACTTCACCGCCGCCCTGGGCGTGCCCACGCTCGACGGTCTGGGGGCCACCGGGCACGGGGCGCACGCCGAGCACGAGTGGGTGGAGGTCGAGTCGATGAGCGCGCGCGCCGACCTGGTCGCGGCGATGCTGGAGTCGCTGACGCGATCGGGCCCCTGACGCTACTTGGCGCGCTTCTTGCGCTTCTTCGCCGCGATCCGGGCCTCGACCGACTCCAGCAACATCTCGACGCCGTCGAAGAACAGGCGCGGGTCGCCTACCGGCCGCAGCTTGTCGGCCACGCGGTGGATGTTGGGGTAGTCGTCGGCCGACAGGTGGCGGTACTCAACCGCCCAGGCGAGCTCGTCCATGGTCCGCTCCTCATCGGGGAGCACCTGCAGGGACGCCTCCAGTGCGGAGACCGCGCGGGTGAAGTTGCCGAAGACGCGGGTGGCGACGACGGCCTCGTCGTCTTCCAGGCCAGCGCGTCGGAAGGCGTCGAGGGCGAACTCGACGTTCTTGAACTCCGTGGGCCGGCGCGTCGTGCGAGCGGCCATCTGCATCGCGAAGGCGGGGTAACGCAGGTAGTGCTCGTGGATGAGCCGTGAGATGAGCCGGAGGTCGTCGCGCCAGTCGCCGGTCGAGACCAGCTCGCTGCCGTAGGACCTCGCGCGCAGCGAGTCGATGAGCTCGAGGACCAGCTCGTCCTTGTCACGGAAGTGCCGGTAGATCGACGTCGAGTGCGCCTGCAGCTCGGTGCCGAGCGCTCCGAAGGTGAGGCCCTCGAGACCGTCCCGCTCGGCGATCTTCTCGGCCGCCTCCAGGATCACGGCGCGGCTGAGGCTGTCGCGCGGCCGTCGCTTGCGCGGCGCCGTCTCCCGTGTCGTCTGCCGGGCCGACTTGGCGGTTGGCATCGTGTGTCCACTCCTCCTGCAGGGTCGTCAGAGCCTACGGCATACCCTAAGTCAACGCCTCTGACTATCTGCATGCCTATACCTATTGCTATGTGGTGTCGAGCGCCCTAGCATCCCGATATCGGCATGGCGCGCCGGCTCGGCCGGCGCCCCGAGGACCGGCCGCAGCGCGTAGACCGAGGAGAACCGCATGTTGCGTAGCACCCGGACGTTGAGGACCCGAGCTGTCGCTGCAGTGGTGGCGGTGCTGTTCGGCGCAGCCGCCTGCAGCAGCACCCCAACGTCGGAAGGGAACACCGACAACGAGCCGGTCCCCGTCGTCGACGGCGGCGAGATCGTGATCGGCGCCGAGCAGGAGCCCGACTGCGCCGACTGGCTCGGCACCTGCTCGGGCTCGATCTGGGGCAGCTACATCATGCAGGCGACCACCATCCCGATGGCCTTCAACGCCAGGCGCGACGGCGACTCCTGGGTGCCTCAGGCCTCCGACCTGCTGGCCGGCGAGCCGATCGTGGACGAGTCCGGCGACGAGCAGACGATCACGTACTCGATCAACCCCGAGGCCGTGTGGTCGGACGGCACGCCGATCACCTCGGCCGACTTCGAGTACACCGCGCTCCAGATCCGCGACGGCAAGGACATCCTCGACAAGTCGGGCTACGACAAGATCGCCGACATCGAGACGCCGGACGAGCAGACCGTGGTCGTCACGATGAGCGAGCCCTACGCGTCCTGGCGGCAGCTCTTCAGCAGCAGCTACGGCGTGCTCCCGGCGCACATCCTCGAGGGCCAGGACCGCGGTGCACTCATGAAGGACGGCTACGACTGGAGCGGTGGGCCCTGGATCATCGAGAGCTGGCAGCGCGGCACGTCGGTGACGCTGGTGCCCAACACGGAGTACTGGGGCGAGCAGCCGCACCTCGACAAGGTCACCTTCCAGTTCATCACCGACACGGCGGCCGCGTTCCAGGCGCTCAAGAGCGGCCAGGTCGACGCGCTCTACCCCAGCCCCCAGCTCGACGCGCTCAGCCAGATCGAGGCCGGCATCCCCGGCACCAAGTCCGAGGTCGACGCGACCACCGGCAACCTCGAGGCGATCTGGCTCAACAACGTGGCTTTCCCCTTCGACTCGCAGGCGGTCCGGAAGGCGCTGGCGTACGCCATGGACCGCGACGCGATCGTGAACCGGCTCTTCGGGTCGATCGGGGTCGACAAGGCGGCCCAGTCCTTCTTCACCCCGATCCTCGGCGGGTTCGGCGAGTCCGCGTTCGACACGTACTCGCTCGACCTAGGTCAGGTCGACACCCTGATGACCGGCGACGGCTGGACGAAGGACTCCGACGGATACTGGGCCAAGGACGGTGAGCGTGCCGCCTTCACCATCGAGACGCTCGCCGGCAACAAGCGGCGCGACCTGACGCTGCAGATCCTCCAGACCCAGTTCGAGGAGGCGGGTTTCGAGATGTCGATCCACAACACCACACCGGCCGACCTCTTCGGCAAGGCGATGCCCAACGGCGACTATCAGGCGGCGCTCTACACGCTGATCGACACCTTCCCCGAGCCCCTCAACCTGTCTGCGACCTTCAAGTCCACCAACGCCCCGTCGGAAGCCAACGGCTTCTCAGGCATCAACTTCGGCCACGTGGACATCGACGGGCTCGACGAGGTGCTCGACCAGCTCGACTCGACCGTCGACGTCGGGGCACGCACCGAGGCGTCCCGCACCGCCGACCAGATGCTCGCCGAGGCGGTGCCGGCCATCCCGCTGGACGCCGTTCCCAACGTGCTGCTGTGGGCCGACAAGCTGGGCGGACCCATCAGCATCAACCCCTCGGAGGGCCCGTTCTGGAACCTCAACGAGTGGGGCTTGGCCGAATGATCCGACCCACGGCCTCGAGCAGGTAGGGCGTGCTCGCCTACGTCGGCAGGAGGCTCCTGCTGTCGGTGCCGATCGTCCTGGTGGCCTCGTTCCTCCTGTTCGTGGCCGTGCGGGCCACCTTCGACCCGCTGGCCAAGCTGCGCCAGTCTCGCGACCCGTCGGTGCTCCAGCGGGAGACCGAACGACTGGGACTCGACCAGTCGGTGCCGGAGCAGTACGTGCTCTGGCTCAAAGGGATCCTCACCGGCGACTGGGGCGTCAGCTCGCGCACGGGCGGCGACGTGCGCGAGCTGATCGTCTCGGCTCTGGGGCCCACGCTGCAGCTGATCGTGTGGGGTGTGCTGCTCGCGGTGCTGCTCGCCGGGTTCGTCTCGGTCTACTCCGCGGTGCGTCAGTACTCCTTGGGCGACCACGTCATGACCGCGCTGTCGTACGTCGGGATCGCGTTGCCGGCGTTCTGGTTCGGCCTGGTGCTGATCCAGCTGCTCGCCGTCCTGCCGCGCCAGCAGCTCGGCCTCGAGGACCCGCCGCTGTACTTCGTCGGGCTGCACTCACCCGGGCAGACCGGCTTCAACCTCGACTACGTCAGGCACCTGGTGCTCCCGGTCCTGACCCTGACCATCACGCTGGTCGCGTCGTGGAGCCGCTTCGGCCGTGCCTCGATGCTGGACGCGCTGTCGAGCGACTACGTGCGCACGGCACGGGCGAAGGGAGTCCCGCGCCGGCAGATCGTGCTGCGCCACGCGGGGCGCAACGCGCTCGCGCCGTTCGTGACCGTGGTGGCGCTCGACGCGGCGCTGCTCTTCGGAGGTCTCGTGGTGACCGAGCAGATCTACTCCATCCCGGGCATGGGCCGCCTCTTCCTCGACTCTCTGTTGACCGGCGACGTCTTCGTGCTGCTGCCGTGGATGCTCGTCGTGGCCGTCGCGGTCGTGCTCTGCAACCTGATCGCCGACGTGAGCTATGCCCTCCTCGACCCGCGGGTGCGGCTCGGATGACCGACATGGCAGCGGTCACGCAGGCGGCCGGGACCGCGCCCGCCCAGGTGTCGGGCACGCGCGAGGTGGTGCGCCGGTTCCGCAAGCACCGGCTGGCGGTCCTCGGCACGGTGGTGCTGATCCTCCTCGTCGTGGCCTGCTTCGGGGCGACCTGGCTGGCGCCGGCCGAGCAGGGTGCCCAGGACCTCGCGCTCGGCCCGACTCCGCCCTCGGGAGCGCACCTGCTCGGCACCGACGACCTCGGACGCGACTACCTGTCCGAGCTGCTGTACGCCGGTCGCATCTCCCTAGCCATCGGGTTCTTCGTCGCGATCGCGGCGACCCTGCTGGGCACGGCGGTCGGCGCGATCGCCGGCTACGTCGGCGGCGTGCTCGGGGAGGTCGTCATGCGGATCACCGACCTCTTCCTCATCGTCCCGGCCATCGCCATCCTCGCCCTCGCACTGGAGGCCCTCGGCTCCTCACCGCTCACCATCGTGCTCGTGCTGGCGGGGCTCGGCTGGCCCTACATCGCGCGGGTGGTGCGGTCGCAGGTCCTCAGCCTCCGAGAGCGTGAGTTCGTGCAGGCGGCGAAGGTGATCGGCGCGTCGACGCCGCGGATCCTCGTGCGCCACCTGCTGCCGAACCTGGCCGGGATCGTCGCGGTGAACATCTCGCTCGCCACCGCCACCGCCATCATCGTGGAGTCGACGATCAGCTTCCTCGGCTTCGGCGTTCAGCCGCCACGCACCAGCTGGGGCAACATGCTCAGCCAGGCGGCAGGCCTGGTGGGGACGCCGCAGGTCTACCTCCTCTACTTCCCCGGTCTCTTCATCCTGCTCACGGTGCTGTGCGTCAACTTCATCGGTGACGGGCTGCGCGACGCCTTCGATCCACAGGGAAAGCAGCTGTGAGCGCCGACGCGCCGCTCCTGGTGGTCGACGGGCTCACCGTCGCCTACGAGACCGAACGCGGCACCGCCCTCACCGTCGACGACCTGAGCTTCGAGGTGCGCGAGGGCGAGACCCTCGGCATCGTCGGCGAGTCCGGCTCGGGCAAGAGCATGACGTCCCTCGCGATCCTGGGTCTGCTTCCCGCGGCCGCGAAGGTCACGGGATCGATCCGGTTCCGGGGCCGCGAGCTCGTCGGGCTCGCCGACCACGAGCTGCGAGAGCTCCGCGGCAACGAGATCGCGATGGTCTTCCAGGACGCCTTGGCCGCCCTCAACCCCGTGCTCACGGTCGGCGAGCAGCTCGCGGAGGCCATCCGGGTCCACCACCCCGAGCAGTCCGCCGCCGACCTCCGGAGCCGCGCCGTCGAGCTGCTCGAGCTGGTCGGGATCCCGTCGCCCGCGGACCGGGTCGGCCAGTACCCCCACGAGTTCTCCGGCGGCATGCGCCAGCGCGCGGTGATCGCGATGAGCGTCGCCAACGAGCCCGCCCTGCTGATCGCCGACGAGCCGACGACCGCGCTCGACGTGACCGTGCAGGCGCAGGTCCTGCAGGTGCTCCGCGACGTGCAGCAGCGCACCGGCACCACGGTCATGCTGATCACCCACGACCTCGGTGTCGTCGCCGGCACCGCCGACCGCGTCCTGGTGATGTACGCCGGCAACCGCGTCGAGGAGGGGTCGGTGGAGCAGACCTTCTACGAGCCCGCCCACCCCTACACGCGCGGCCTGCTCGCCTCGCTGCCGCGACTGGACCGGCGCAGCCGCGACCAGCGTCTCTTCCAGATCGGCGGCCAGCCGCCGGCGGCCGATGCGCTCCCACCAGGTTGCCGGTTCGCGCCGCGCTGCCCGGCGTACGTCGAGGACCCGTGCTCGCTGACGAACCCGGCAGCGCGTGCGGTCGGGTCGCCCGGCGACCAGCACGAGGCCGCGTGCCACCGCGTCGACGAGCTGCGAGTGGCGACACCATGAGCGACGCGCTGGTCATCGAGGACCTGGTCAAGGAGTACCCCGTCCGGGCAGGCATCCTCGGCCGCCGGGTCGCGAGCGTGCAGGCCGTCGCCGGTGTGTCGCTGCGGATCCCGGCTGGTGAGACCTTCGGCCTGGTCGGCGAGACGGGCTGCGGCAAGAGCACGCTCGGCCGTTGCGTCGTGCACCTCACAGACGTCCAGGGAGGCGAGGTGCGGCTCGGTGAGCGGGTGATCTCCGGCCTGGGCGACCGTGCCTTCCGCGTGGTGCGCCGCCAGGTCCAGCTGGTCTTCCAGGACCCCTACGCCTCCCTCAACCCACGCCTCAGCGTGGGCGCGGCCGTCGCCGAGCCGCTCGAGGTGCACGGCCTGCACCCGGGTCGCCGGGCCGAACGGGTCCGCGAGCTGTTCGAGCTGGCCGGGCTGAACCCCGACCACGTGTCGCGCTACCCGCACGAGTTCTCGGGCGGCCAGCGTCAGCGCGTCGGGATCGCACGCGCCCTCGCCGTGGAGCCGGAGGTGCTGGTCCTTGACGAGCCGGTCAGTGCCCTCGACGTCAGCGTCCAGGCCGGCATCCTCAACCTGCTCGACGACCTGCAGACCGAGCTGGGTCTCACCTATCTCTTCATCGCCCACGACTTGTCGGTGGTGCGTCACCTGAGCCACCAGGTCGGCGTCATGTACCTCGGCACGATCGTCGAGCAGGGCCCGGTCGACGTGCTCTACGAGCGCCCGCTCCACCCCTACACGCAGGCGCTGCTCTCCGCGGTCCCGATCCCCGACCCGCGGGTCGAGCGCTCGCGCGAGCGCATCGTGCTGCGCGGAGACGTCCCGAGCCCGGTGAACCCGCCCTCGGGCTGCCGGTTCCGAACCCGCTGCTGGAAGGCCACCGAGCGGTGCGCGACGGAGGTCCCGTTGCCGCGCCCACTGGAGGACCGGCTCGTGGCCTGTCACCACGCCGAGGAGATGACGTGACCACGACCCATCGCATCGCCGTGATCCCGGGTGACGGAATCGGTCAGGAGGTGGTCCCAGAGGGACTGCGGGTCCTCGAGCGGGTCGCGGCGGCGTACGACGTCGCCTTCGACATCGAGGAGTTCGACTTCGCCTGCGCCGACTACTGGTCGCGCACCGGCCGGATGCTGCCCGACGACTGGTTCGACAGGCTGCGAGGCTTCGACGCGCTGTTCTTCGGGGCCGTCGGCTGGCCGGAGGTGGTGCCCGACCACGTGTCGCTGTGGGGCTCGCTGCTGCAGTTCCGGCGCCGCTTCGACCAGTACGTGAATCTGCGGCCGTGTCGTCTCGTCCCCGGCGTGCCGAGTCCGCTCGCCAAGGCCCGGCCCGGTGAGATCGATTTCCTGGTGGTGCGCGAGAACACCGAGGGGGAGTACTCCAGCATCGGCGGCCGGATCTTCGAGGGCACCGATCGCGAGGTGGTCGTCCAGGAGACGGTGATGACGCGGGTGGGCGTCGACCGGGTGCTCGACTACGCCTTCGAGCTCGCAGGATCACGGCCGGAGCGCAGGCTCACCTCGGCGACCAAGAGCAACGGGATCTCGATCACCATGCCCTTCTGGGACGAGCGGTTCGCCGCGGTCGGCGAGCGCTACCCCGACGTACGCCGGGAGCAGTTCCACATCGACATCCTCACCGCCAACTTCGTGCTCAAGCCCGAGCACTTCGACGTGGTCGTGGCGAGCAACCTATTCGGCGACATCCTCTCCGACCTCGGGCCCGCCTGCACGGGCACGATCGGCATCGCGCCGAGCGCCAACATCAACCCGCCTCGGGAGTTCCCGAGCCTGTTCGAGCCGGTGCACGGTTCGGCTCCCGACATCGCGGGCCGGGGGATCGCGAACCCGGTCGGCCAGATCTGGTCGGGCGCGATGATGCTCGACCACCTCGGCCACCCTGAGGCGGCGGCCGCGGTCCTGGCGGCGATCGAGTCGGTGCTCGGCGGGACGGCCGACGTGCCGCTCACCCCCGACATGGGGGGCACCGCCACCACGGTCGACCTCGGGAGCGCCATCGCCGCCGCCGTGAGGTGACGCGAGAGATGACGGCGTGACCGCGTCGTCAGGGCCGCGCTCCCTCTTCCACCGGATGGCCGAGCAGGTGCCGGCGTACGCGACGTTCCTGCTCACCAAGGAGAACCACGTCCAGCGCTGGGTGTCGAGTGGGCGGCGTACCACCTGAAGATCGTGCTGGCCGAGGTTCAGCGTGGAGTGGCGCGAGCAGGTCGCCCACCTCGTCCTGCGGCCGTTCGGCGATCCCGAGTTCTTCCCGCCGGGGGTCAAGCACCGCTACACCCGTCTCTGACGCCTGTCGGATCCGCCAGGTCTGGTGGACTCATTGCCCACGCGGAGAGGGTCAGAAAGCCACTTGTCTCTTGTTTCTCACCGAAGCGTCGACCATTACGCTGAAGTGCGACTCTGGCGCATGGTTTCGAGGGGGGATCTGCTCGTCAGGTCGACCCCGCCTGTGGTGGAGGGTGGTGATCCGGTGGAGATGTCTCGTCGGATCGCAATCGGGTGCGGTTCCCTCAGCCTCGGCATCGGCGTCGTGGTGCTGATCGGATGGGCGACGCGGACAGAAGTCCTGATAAGACTTGATGAGGGTCTCGCCGACGTGCGGGTCAACTCGGCCATCTACTCCGTGCTGATCGGGCTCGGGGTCATCTTCGCAGCGTGTCGCAGACCCACGACGGCATGGTGTTTCGCCCTGCTCGCGTGCGTCATCCCCGCGCTCACCATGGTGCAGGCCGTCACCGGTCGGGACCTGCACATCGACCTGCTGGTCCTTGCTGACGTCCAGCGCGATCTCGGCGACAGCCTCCACCCCGGACGTATGACCTTCGGCTCCGGGGTGACGATGTTCCTCCTGGCCTCGGCGCTCGTCTGGCGCCGGCGCTGGCCGCTGCTGGCGCACGTCGTGGCCGTGACCGTGTCGCTCCTCACCCTGGTCCCCTTGGTGCCGGCCCTCCTGAACGGCGGTGAGATGCCCGGCGCCCAGGGCGGCGCGGGCAAGATATCGCTGACAGGCGTCGTCATCGTGCTGATCGCCGGGATCGGCGTCGTCACGGTGATCCCGAGCGCCGGTATCACGCGCGTCCTGCGCGAACCTGGCAGCGTCGGAGGTCTGACGAGGCAGGCGTTCGCCGGCGCTGTCGTGGCCCCGGTCCTGGTCGGTGCCGCCACGATCGGTGCGCTCAAGAACGACTGGGCCACGACCACGGGGAGCATCGGCACGGTCATCGCGATGTGGATCGCCAGTCTTCTCCTGCTGCTCACCTGGCTGGGGCGGGTGGCGATCCCCGTGGAACGCGAGCGCGACACCTCCCTGGCCGAGGTGATCCGCAGCCGGGACCGGCTCGCGTTGCTCAACCGCGCGGCCCGTGACTTCGGGAGCTCGCCCGATCTCGGAAGAACTCTGGACACGGTCGTGTCAGAGGTGGCGCGCGAGCTCCACGCGGCCTGCACGGTGCAGCTGCTCGACGTCACGGGAACGCAGTTGCACGAGGCCGCTACCAGCGGCACGTCCTCGGAGCGTGACGTCTCCGTCGATGTCGCGCACGCGGACCTGGTGGCGTCTGGACGGACGCTCGGGGTCCTCACCGTCCGGCGCGACAGCGGCGGCTTCGACAAGGACGAGCGCGGCCTGGTAGCAGCGCTGGCGGATCGCGCCGCGCAGGCGATCCACAACGGCCAGATGGTCGCTGCACAGCAACGTCGCGACGCTGCCCTGGCCTCCTTCGCCGCCGAGGCCCTCGGCATCCACGATGCCGACACCTTGCGCTCCCATGCGGTCGAGAAGCTGTGCCACGCGATGGAGGCACCCTGCGGCGCTCTGCTCGGCGCCGACGACGCAGATGCGCTCGTCGTGGTCGCGGCAAGCGCTGCGGCCGCCCGACAGCTCCCGCGCGGGCTCGTCGTGACCGAGCCCCTCATCGTCGACGTGCACAACAACGGCTCGCCCCTGGTCGTCGACGACCTGCACGCGATCGGCGGCTTCGTCACCTCACCGAGCACCGGCATCGACAGCCTGCTCGCGGTGGCGGTGCCGATGCTGTCGACCGGACACGGAGGAGTGCTGGCGGTGCTCGCCGAGGGGATCGGGCGCTTCTCCGACGACGACGTCGACCTCGCTCGCGCGTTCGCCGGACTGGTCGCGGGTGCGGTGTCGCGCATCGACGCGGAGCAGGCTTCGGTCGAGTACGCGGCTGAGCGGGAGGCGCTCCTCGACCGGCTGGTCTCCGCGCAGGAGGACGAGCGCCGCCGTATCGCGGACGGCGTGCACCAGGACCAGGTCCAGGCCATCGCCGCCGTCGACCTCAGGTTGGCCGTGATCGCCGGCAAGGCCCAGCGGATGGTTCCCGAGCTCGTGGTCGACCTCGCGTTCGCGCAGGAAGCCGTCTCCGGCGCCGTCGATCGATTGCGCGCCATGTTGTTCGAGCTCGAGCCGCCCGAGGCGAGCGCGCACCTGGGCGCGGCCCTGGGCGACGCTGCGTCCTTCCTCCTCGATCCGGTCGGCACCGCGTGGAGCGTCGAGGCGCCCGAGGGCGACCTCCCCCTGACCGACGGCGAGAGCACCATGGCCTACCGCATCGCCAAGGAAGCGCTGGCCAACGTCGCGCGGCACGCGTGCGCCAGCAAGGCCACGATCTCGATCTCCCGCGAGGAGGACAGTCTGCGCGTGGTCATCGAGGACGACGGTGTCGGTATGCGACAGGTCCCGGCACGCAGCGCTCCCGGCCACCTCGGCGTCAGCAGCATGCGCGACTGGGTGCAGGCCGTCGGTGGTCACCTCAACATCGAGAGCGTCCCTGGTCGCGGCACCGTCGTGGACTACCGGCTCCCCGTGAGCGCCTGGGAACACCCGCGTCGCATTGCAGGCTGAAGCCTCGCCGCAGCACGATCTCGTCGTCCGGGAGACGACGGATGGGTCACGAGGGTGCGCATGCGGCCCCTTCCTGGTCGTGACGAAGGAGTCGGCCGGCGTCCCACCTCGGGTCCCCCCACAGCCGGCCGACTCCTCGACCGTTCCGGCGATTCTCAGCCCGGTCTCGAGGGCCTTCCGGGCGCCGACTTCGATTGGGTGCATCGGCACCAGCACAGATTGACGCTGTCAGCCGACGCGCGGCACGCCTGGGTGGGGCAGAGTTGTCTTCACCAGAGCGCACAGGGACTCGCACTGGTCTTAGAGGTCACGAGGGTGCACATGGGGCCCCTTCTTGGACGTGACGAAGGAGTCGGCCGGCGTCCCTTCCCGGTTCCCCCGCGGCCGGCCGACTCCTCGCGCCTCCGGTGCTTCGTCGCGGAATCTCGTAGGCTGCCTCGGTGGACTCCACCGAGCAGACGACGATCCGGGTCCTCGTCGTCGACGACCATCTGGTCGTCGCTGAAAGTCTTGCCCACGCGCTGATCGAGCAACCCGACATCGACGTCGTCGGGATCGCGGGTTCGCTCGCCGAGGCTCGCGCGCAGATCAACGCCAAGGCTCCAGACATCGTCCTGCTCGACCACGCTCTGCCCGACGGTGAGGGCGCCAGTGCGGTCGGCCCGTTGCTGGCCGACCACCCAGGCATCCAGATCGTCATCCTCACGGGGTCGGTGTCTGACGCCGTCCTGGTGACGGCCATGGAGCCGGGTGCGTCCGGGTTCCTCCCGAAGGGCGGCGGCCTGCCCGAGCTGGTCGATGCGGTCCGCAGCGTCGCTGCCGGCGAGATCGCCGTGCACCCGACACTGCTGCGCAGGTTGCTGCAGCGGGTCCACGGCGGCGACCCTCCCTCGCTCGCGCACACGCTGACGCCTCGGGAGAAGGAGATCTTCGCCCTCGTCGCCGAAGGGCTCACCAACCCCGCCATCGCCAAGCGGCTCTATCTCAGCGCGCACACCGTGCGCAACCACGTGGCTCGGTTGTGCGCCAAGCTCGGCGCGCACTCCAAGCTCGAGGCCCTCGCCATCGCGGTCCGTGACGGGCTGATCGACCCGCCCGAGCGCTGAGCCGCCGCCGTACGCCGCTCGGCCGTGCTCAGCCAGCGGCGCGACGGCGCGCCGTCGCGCCGGTCCCGCCAGCCGGCGCAACCTGCTCGGCGAGGTCCCGGCGCAAGGAGACGGTCAGGTCGTCGATCAGCCCTTCGAGCAGGACGCGGTCCTTGGCCGACGTACCGGACAGGCGGCGGGCGCCGGCTGCCTGCAGCACCTTGTCGGCGGCGCGGTAGGTCCGCTTGCCCAACGCGGTCGGGCTCACCACGACGATCCGATGGTCCTGCTCGTCGCTGCGGGTCTGCACCATCCCGAGGTCGAGCAGCCGTCTGACCAGCCGGGTGGCGTTGCCTCGGGTGCACAGGAGGGCGTCGGCGACCTGGGTGACGGTCATCCCCCCGCGGGGTCCGCGGTCCAGGGACCGGAGCGCCTGGTACTGCGTCGGAGTGATCTCGAACCTCGCCAGGGCGCGCCGGTTGCCGTCCTCCACGAGCAGCTGCAGCTCCTGGAGTCGTTGGAAGAGGTCGTTCATCGGCGACGGCCGTGGCGTAGGTCGACGCCGGGGGCGGGCGCGCTATATGGGAGTGGCACGGATCGAAGTCTTCCATGACCTGGGTCAACGGGACTGCACGCTGTAGGACCAATGCGTCAGCGCATCCGGGTCATGTGGTGAAGGCGTCCGTCGCCGTCTAATGGAGTCGCAGGAAGACTGCTCACCGGTCACCTGTCATCGGCACGACGATCCGGGCGGGGGTGCCGACCTTCCAGCCAAGGAGGCGCCGACCGTGAACGTCATTCAGACCTACTTCGACTGCGAGCCCTCGCAGCAGCTCGTTCCCTGCGGGACCCCTCTCGAGCTCTGGGACGCGTCCCTGACGCTGTCGCGACGCGGTGAGTGGGCCTCGATCGTGGCGCCGGGACGCGGCCGCCTCGATGCGCTCCGCAAGCTCGGGAGCCTCGTCCAGCTCGACTACAGCGACACCTACTGCCTGCCGCTGGACCTCGGCGCGGACGCCGCCGGGCGCCGGTGGGTGGGCGATGCCGAGATCCCGCTCACCACGACCGCCCACTGGCTTCCCGTCGACGGCGTCGACCTCTACTTCCTGTCCAACGACGTGCTCGACCGAGCGCCGGGCCGTCCGTCTCCCGCGCCGAGCCAGCGGGCCGCGGAGCAGCGCCAGGTCGAGCGGCTGGCCTTCCAGGTCGACACCGTCCGGTTCGTGCGCAGCTTCTTCGGCTGCGAGCAGGCGGAGATCCGCGCGCACGAGCCGTATGACCCCTTCCTGCTTCCTGCAGGGTTCGCCACCGACCGCACGAAGCAGGTGGTCAGCACGGTGCAGGGTGACCAGTCGGCCATCTCTCCCGAGCACCGAGGGCTGGTCGCTCGGCTGATGCACCTGCTCGAAGGTGACGACGAGGCCGAGGACAGGGCCGTCGCAGGCTGACCGGACGGGGTGTCGTCGGCGCCAGGGCAGGATGGGCGCATGCGGATCGTCGGAGGCCCGGTGGGGTGGCTCGGGCCCGACGCGATGGAGGCGTGCCGGGAGCTCCTGGCCGCCGGCGAGTCCGCACTGATGGTGCACCGCCCGGGTCCGACCGTCGCGTTCTCCGCGCGGGACGAGAACGACCCGCTCTACCCAGCCGCGGTGGCCGCGGCCGAGCGGGCCGGATACGCACCGGTCAAGCGGCTCGCGGGCGGCAAGGTGGTGGCCTACGACGAAGGCTGCGTCGTCGTCGACGTCGTCGGGCCGCGAGCCGAAGGCAGCATCGAGATCGACCAGCGTTTCGTCGACCTCGGCGGGCGCATCCTCAAGGTCCTGCATGGTCTGGGAGTGCCCGCCCAGGTGGGCGAGGTGCCTGGTGAGTACTGTCCCGGACCTCACAGCATCAACGTCGGCGGCACCGCCAAGGTCGTCGGTACCGCGCAGCGGGTGACCCGGCGGGCCTGGCTGTTCTCCGCGGTCGTCGTCGTACGCCGCTCGCCGGGTCTGGCTCGCGCGCTCGACGACGTGCAGGCCGCGCTCGCCCGGCCGTGGGTGCCTTCCACGCTGGGGGCGCTGACGGACTTCGCGCCGGTGACCGAGGACGAGGTCGCTGCGGGGCTGGTGGCCGGTCTCGGCTGAGCTCGACCAACGGGACGGATCAGGCCGTGAAGCCGCCGTCCGTGCGCACGACGCCGCCGTTGAGCGCCGCGCCCGCAGGCGAGCAGCAGAGCGCGATCACCTCGGCCACCTCCTCGGGCTCGATCAGCCGGCCCAGCGCCTGCCGGGCGGCGATCTCGGCGGGCGTGGTCCCGTAGAGGTCGGCGGTCGCCGACAGCATCGCGGTCCGCGTCGAGCCGGGTGCGACGGCTGTCGCGCACACACCCGTGCCGGCGAGGTCGGCCGCGAGGCCGCGCACGATGCCGATCACGGCGTGCTTGCTGGCGGCGTACCCGGTGAGGTTGCGCAGCCCGCGCTCGCCGGCGGTGGAGGTCACCGCGACGAAGCGGCACCCCGACGGGTCCGGCTGGGACAGCAGGGTCGGGATCGTCGCGGCGGCGGTGTTCCAGACTCCCTCGACGTTGATCGCGAAGAGTGTCCGGAGGTGCTCGTCGGGGGTCTCCCACTGGGGACGGCCGCCGACGACGACACCGGCAGCGGCGATGACCGCGTCGAGCCGCCCGAACCGGTCGAGCGTGGAGTTGACCGCCATGTCGAGCGCCTCGCAGTCACGCACGTCGCCGGCCAGGCACAGCACCCGGTCGGAGTCGAGGGCCGCGACGGCAGCGAGGTCGTGGGGGGTGGCGAGCGGGTAGCCCAGACCAGCCGGAACGTCGGCCCCGGAGGCCACGTCGAGCGCCGTGACGGCGTACCCCCGGCGCAGCAGCTCGGCGACGGTCGCGGCACCGATGCCGCGGGCGCCCCCGGTCACCAAGGCGACCCGTTCGGCGGACTCAGGCGTGACCGGCATGGCCCCAGCCTCCCGCATGGTGGCCGGTCCCGCTCCGGACGGCCGTCCGCATGAGAAGGGCCGTCCACCTGAAGGCGCCGCCGCGCCAGTTTCTTGACTCGTTCAGGAATAGCGGCTTGGATTCACAGGTGCCCTTCTCCGATCACTCCGAGCGGCTGCGCGAGGCCGGGCTCCGGGTCACCCAGCCACGGCTGGCGCTGCTGGAGGCGGTCGGCGCGCTGCCGCACGCCGACACCGAGTCGCTGATCGGCGCCGTACGCCGCGACCTCCCGGCCGTGTCGCACCAAGCGGTCTACGACTCTCTGCACGCGCTGACCGCGGCCGGCCTCGTACGCCGCATCCAGCCGCTCGGCTCGGTGGCCCGCTACGAGGCGCGGGTCGGCGACAACCACCACCACGTCGTGTGCCGGTCCTGCGGTGCGATCGCCGACGTGGACTGCGCCGTCGGCGAGATGCCGTGCCTGACCGCCTCCGACGCGAGCGGCTTCGCGATCGACGAGGCCGAGGTCATCTACTGGGGCACCTGCGCTGACTGTTCCAGCCCGACAACCGGTGCCGACCGGTCCACCCGCCCCACCACGACACGTTCGTGACACCCATCCACACAGCACCATCGCGAAAGGTTGCACATGTCCGAGAACCCCACTGACGGCCAGGGCGTCACCCCGACGGGAAGCGAGAGCGAGAACCCCGCGATCGACGCGCCCACGCCGTCGACCGACAGGCGGCCGCGTACCAACAAGGACTGGTGGCCCAACCAGCTCGACCTGTCGGTGCTGCGCCAGCACTCGCCGGCATCCAACCCGATGGACGGCGTCGACTACGCCAAGGAGTTCGCCGGCCTCGACGTCGACGCCCTCAAGGCCGACATCGTCGACCTGATGCGGACCTCGCAAGACTGGTGGCCCTCGGACTTCGGCCACTACGGCCCGCTCTTCATCCGGATGTCCTGGCACGCCGCCGGCACCTACCGCATCTCCGACGGTCGTGGTGGAGCGGGCGACGGTGCCCAGCGCTTCGCGCCGCTCAACAGCTGGCCCGACAACGCCAACCTCGACAAGGCCCGCCGGCTGCTGTGGCCGGTGAAGAAGAAGTACGGCAAGGCGATCTCGTGGGCCGACCTGCTGGTGCTCGCCGGCAACGTCGCGCTCGAGGACATGGGCTTCGAGACCTTCGGCTTCGGCTTCGGCCGCGAGGACGTGTGGGAGCCCGAGGAGATCTTCTGGGGGTCGGAGGACACCTGGCTCGGCGACGAGCGCTACAGCGGCGACCGTCAGCTGTCGAAGCCTCTCGGCGCGGTCCAGATGGGTCTCATCTATGTCAACCCCGAGGGCCCCAACGGCAACCCCGACCCGCTGGCCGCCGCGCGCGACATCCGCGAGACGTTCGCCCAGATGGCGATGAACGACGAGGAGACCGTCGCGCTGATCGCCGGTGGACACACCTTCGGCAAGACCCACGGTGCCGCGTCCGGCGACCACGTCGGTCCCGAGCCGGAGGCAGCACCGATCGAGGCGCAGGGCCTCGGCTGGCACAGCAGCTACGGCTCGGGCAAGGGCGGGGACACCGTCACCAGCGGTCTTGAGGTGACTTGGACCCAGACCCCGACCCGCTGGGACAACGGGTTCTTCAAGAACCTCTTCGCCCACGAGTGGGAGCTGACCAAGTCGCCGGCAGGCGCGCACCAGTGGGTGGCCAAGGACGCGGAGGCCGACGTGCCCGACGCCCACGACGCGTCCAAGAAGCACCGTCCGACGATGTTGACCACCGACCTCGCGCTGCGCTTCGACCCGGAGTACGAGAAGGTCTCGCGGCGCTTCGCCGAGGACGTGGACGTCTTCAGGCTCGCTTTCGCCAAGGCCTGGTACAAGCTGCTCCACCGCGACATGGGCCCGGTCGAGCGGTTCCTCGGCCCCTGGGTCCCCGAGGCGCAGCTGTGGCAGGACCCGGTGCCACCGGTCGACCACGAGCTCGTCAACGACGCCGACGTCGCCGCCCTCAAGCAGGCCATCCGCGACAGCGGGCTTTCGGTCTCGCAGCTCGCCACGACCGCGTGGGCGTCCGCGTCCAGCTACCGCGGCACCGACAAGCGGGGCGGCGCCAACGGTGCGCGCATCCGCCTGGAGCCGCAGCGGACCTGGGAGGTCAACCAGCCCGAGCAGCTCGCCGAGGTCCTCGCGGGGCTCGAGCGGGTCAAGGCCGACTTCGAGGCCGGCGGCAAGAAGGTGTCGCTCGCCGACCTGATCGTGCTCGCCGGTGGCGTCGCGGTCGAGGAGGCGGCCAAGGCCGCCGGCCACGACGTGACGGTGCCCTTCCACCCCGGCCGCACCGACGCCACGCAGGAGCAGACCGACGCCGACACCTTCGCGCCGCTCGAGCCGCGCGCCGACGGCTTCCGCAACTACCTCCACGCCGGGGAGAAGCTCCAGCCGGAGGTGCTGCTGCTCGACCGCGCCAACCTGCTCACGCTGACCGTGCCGGAGATGACCGTGCTCGTCGGCGGTCTCCGGGCGCTGGGCACCAACGTCGGCGGTTCGTCGTACGGCGTCCTGACGGACCGCCCCGGTGTGCTGACGAACGACTTCTTCGTCAACCTGCTCTCGGGCGGCACGGTCTGGAAGGCCTCCAAGGAGACCGAGAACGTCTACGAGATCAGGGATCTCGCGACCGACGAGGTGAAGTGGACCGCGACGGCCGTCGACCTGGTCTTCGGCTCCAACTCGCAGCTGCGGGCCCTGTCGGAGGTCTATGCCAGCGACGACGCGAGCGAGAAGTTCGTCGCCGACTTCGTGAAGGCCTGGGTCAAGGTGATGGAGCTCGACCGCTTCGACCTGAAGTAGTCGCCTCGCAACGTCGTACGGGCGGAGCCGTCCAAGGCTCCGTCCGTACGACGTCCCCCGGCTGGGGCAGTCGGCGAGTCGTCGTGGAACCCGGGCAAATGCCCGATGTGGGGGCGGCGCTGCACGGCCTACGGTCCGACGGTCCGGTGCGACCGTCGTGCCGGCGGGGGGAGGTGGCGCGATGCGCCGGATGATCACGGCACTGGTCCTGAGCCTGGCGGCTGTCCTGCTGGCGCCGGGAGTCGCTCACGCCGATGCGCAGCTGGTCGCGTACGGCCACGTCTCCAGCTGCGCCGACCAGGGCGTCAACGTGCAGAACCCGACTTCGGGCGCGGTGAACCTGAGGATCTACCAGGACGGGGTGCAGGTGTTTCCTGCGTCCGGCTGGTCGTCGCGACGCGCCAGCGCCACGTTCTTCGTCCGCTGGCCCCTCCCGGCGCCGGGGTCCCAGGGAGAGAGCCGCGTGGTCGAGGAGGCCGCGGACGGCTCCGAGGTCCTGCTGACCACGACGACGTACGTGCGCCCCGGGTTCTGTGACACGGTCACGGCGACGATCACGGAGAACTGTGGTCAGCTGCGGGTGCAGGCGTACAACGGGTGGACCTCGACCGTCGACCTCGGCCTTGCCCGCTCCCTGGCTGTCGGTGGGGCCACGGCCGAGCTCGACCGGGTCCAGCTCGCTGCGGGAGGCTCGTACGACAAGACGTTCGCGCTCGGACCCTGGCGCAACGTCGGCGCAGCGATCAGGTTCGGCAACTTCGTCCACTACCTGACCATCTACGACGTGACGGGTGCCTGCGACCCGGAGCCGCCGACGGCGACGATCACCTCGCCGGCCGACGGGGCGTCGTACGTCCTCGGCTCGTCGGTCGCCGCCGACTACGCGTGCGCCGACGGGGGCTTGGGGTCCAGTGGGCTCGCGAGCTGCGTCGGCACCGTCGCCGACGGTGCCGCGGTCGACACGACGACCGTGGGCTCGCACGAGTTCGTGGTGACCGCGACCGACAACTCCGGGCAGACCGGCGGCGCGACGAGCACGTACGACGTGGTCTACGACTGGTCGGGCTTCTTCGCGCCGATCGACGCCGCGCCCGTCGTCAACACGACCAAGGCAGGCGCGGCGGTGCCGATGAAGTTCGGGCTGGGCGGTGACCAGGGTGTCGACGTGCTGGCCGCCGGGTCGCCGAGCTCGCGAGCAGTGGCCTGTGTGGGCGGTACGCCGACCGACGAGCTCGAGCAGACGTCGACCGCGGGCAGCTCGGGGCTGAGCTACGACGCGACCACGCAGACCTACACCTACGTCTGGAAGACGCAGAAGGCCTGGGCCAACAGCTGCCGGCAGCTCGTGGTCGAGCTGGTCGACGGGACGACGCACACGGCGGCCTTCCGCTTCAAGTAGGCGGATGCTTCAAGAGGTCGGACGGCAGGTCGGCTCAGAAGACGCGGGCGCGGCGACCTCGGCGTGCGGGCGGGCCTGCCACAGCGCCCAGTCGGCGCTGACCTCGCCGGCCGTCCGCAGCAGGTGGGGCAGGTGGTCGTCGAGCAACGTGTCGACGCTGGTCTCGGCGGCGTGCGCGGTGACGTTCATGGCAGCGCGGACCGCGCCCGTGCCGTCGCGCACCGGCACCGCCACCGAGCGGACCCCGGGTGCTAGCTCCTCGTCGGCGAGCGCCCAGCCGCGCGCGCGGACCTGGGCGAGCTCGTCCTGGAGCTGCTCCGGGGTGCGCCCGATGTACGGCGGCAGCCCGGCCTGGCTCGGCTGGGCCAGCGTGACCTCGACCTGGTCGGGCGCGAGCGCCGCGAGCAGCACCTTGCCCTGGGAGGTCTGCGCCGCCGGGAAGCGCGTGCCGATCTCGACGCGCAGGGCGATGATCTTCGGGACGGAGACGCGGGCGACGTACACGATGTCCGACCCGTCGAGCTGGGCCATCGACGATGACTCGCCCGTGCGGGCGACCAGGTCCTCGAGGTGCGGCCGGGCGACCTCCCACAGGCCCTGGGCGCCGACGTACGCCAGGCCGAGCGCGAGCACGCGCGGGGTGAGCTCGTAGGTCCCGTCGCGCACCCGCACATGGCCGAGCTCCTCGAGCGTCAGCAGGAGCCTGCGCGCGGTCGGCCGCGCCAGGTCGGCGCCGGCCGCGACCTCGGCCAGGGTCAGCCTCCCGGCTCCGAGGGCGCGGACCACGTCGAGCCCGCGCGCGAGCGCCTCGACGAAGTCGGGACCGTGCCCTCGTCCCGCCATCAGCTTCCGGGGTCGCCGAACATGGTGCCGCGGGCCTCGCGGGTGGCGTCGGACTTGTAGTCGGTGTACTGGTAAGGGTTGTCGAGCACGGACCCAGGCGGCAGGTCGGGGTTCATCCCGCTCATCCAGGCGTCCTCGCCGATGGTCGAGACGAGGAAGTCGACGGTGTTGTCCACCGCGGTGCGCATCGCCGGCAGGTCGGCGCCGACGAGTCGCCCGTCCGCCTTCACGACGTGCCCGTCGACCACCACGGTGTGCACGTCGCCGCGCTGGGCCTGGAAGGCCACATGGCCGTAGGGGTTCAGGAGCGGGAACGACACCGGTGAGTGGTCGTTCTTGATCAGCACCACGTCGGCCTTCTTGCCGGCGACGAGCTGCCCGAGGTCGTCGCGGCCGAGGGCCGCGGCCCCGCCACGCGTGGCCCACTCGACGACGTGCTCCGCCCGCAACGACGAGTGGGTGACGGTGTCGCCCTTCACGTGCGCCTCGAGGTGCTCACGGGAGCGGTCGGCGCCCAGCGTCGACCGCATCGCGGTGAAGAGGTCGCCGCTCCACCAGACGCTGGTGTCCATCGACAGCGACACCGGGATGCCGTGCTGGCGCACCTGCCAGGTGGGCGGGTAGCCCTGGCCCGCGCTCTGCTCCGACTCCGTCGACACCGAGATCGACGCGCCGGTCGAGGCGATGCGGTGATAGCTGTCGGCGGTCAGCGTCGCCGCGTGCACGAAGACGTCGTCGGAGCCGATCAGGCCCGCCTCGTGCGCGAGCCGGATGCCGTCGTCGTTGGTCGCGCCCCAGACGCCGGCGTGCGTGGTGACCGCGAGGCCCAGGTCGCGGGCGAACTCGTAGGCCGCACGCTCCGGGAACGACGGGTCGCCGGTGACGTCGAAGGCGAGCTGGAAACCGAGCCGGTCGCTGCGGGTACGCCGCTCGAAGAAGCTGCGCACGGCCGCGTCGGCCGTCCACTCCCAGGGCGCGGCCTGGATGTTGCCGTAGGCGAGCACGAACCGGCCGGGCACCGACTCGAGCGCGTCGGCCGCCGCGTCGGCGTGGTCGGTGGTCTGCAGGCCGTGGGACCAGTCGACCGTCGTCGTGACGCCCGCCTCGAGCGACTCCCAGGCGGAGAGCACGTTGCCGGCGTGGATGTCCTCGGGCCGGAAGTGCTTGCCGTGCTCGAGGTAGTACCAGACGAAGTACTGCGTCAGCGTCCAGTCGGCGCCGTAGGCCCGCATGGCGGTCTGCCACATGTGCCGGTGGGTGTCGATCATGCCGGGCATCACGATGCCGCCCGAGGCGTCGACCTCCACGGCGCCGTCGGGGGCGGCGAGGCCGGTCCCCACGTCGGCGACGGTGTCGTCGACGACCAGGACGTCGGCACCGGTCAGCACGGTGTGCGCGTCGTCCATGGTGAGGACGGTGCCGTTGCGGAAGAGCACCGGTCGGTGGTCTGCTGGCGCGCTCATGACGCTGACTCCTTCTCGGACGCATGTCCGTCTGACGGTCAACCCGAGTCGATCTGAGCACCTTGTCCCGCTAGATTGCCCGTGTCAAGAGTCATCTCCACGCCCGGACGACTGTCCGAAGGAGGCGCGATGAGCGCACACACGGGGCCCCTCGCCGGACTGGTGGTCGCCGACTTCTCCCGCATCCTGGCCGGCCCCTACGCCACGATGCTCCTCGCCGACCTGGGCGCCGAGGTGATCAAGGTGGAGGGCCCGGCGGGGGACGACACCCGCACCTGGGTGCCGCCCGTGCGGGACGGCATCTCGACCTACTACCTCGGCGTCAACCGCAACAAGCGCTCCATCGCGCTGGACTTCAAGGACGCCGACGACCTCGCCGTCGCCCAGGAGCTCGCCGCGCGGGCCGACATCATGATCGAGAACTTCCGGCCGGGTGGCCTGGTCCGCTACGGGCTCGACTACGACACCGTGTCGGCCGCCAACCCAGGTGTCGTCTACGCGTCGATCAGCGGGTTCGGCAGCCAGGAGCAGGGGGCCGCGCTCCCGGGCTACGACCTGATCGTGCAGGCGATCTCCGGGTTGATGAGCCTGACCGGGAGCCCCGACGGGCCGGCGTACCGCTCCGGCATCTCGGTGTTCGACGTGATGGCCGGCCTGCACGCCACCATCGGGGTGCTGGCCGCATTGCAGGTACGCCGCGAGTCCGGGCTCGGCCAGCACGTCGAGGTCAACCTCATGTCGTCAGCGCTCTCGGGGATGGTCAACCAATCGAGCGCCTACGTCGCCGGAGGCGTGGTGCCGATGCGTATGGGCAACGGACACCCGAGCCTCTACCCGTACGAGCCGTTGCCGTGCGCCGACCGGGACTTGATCCTGACCTCGGGCAACAGCGCGCAGTTCCGCAGGCTGGTCGAGGTGCTCGGCGTGCCCGAGCTGGCCGACGACCCGAGGTTCGCGCGCAACGAGGACCGCACGGCCAACCGTGACCAGCTGCGGCCGCTCCTGGTCGAGCGGTTGCGGACGCGCACGGCGATGGAGTGGTTCGCCGACATCACCGCCGCCGGCGTGCCCTGCGGCCCGATCAACACCATCGACGACGGCGTCGCCTTCGCCGAGAGCGTCGGCCTCGACCCTGTGGTCGTCGTGGGGGAGGGTGCCGACGCGGTGCCGTCGGTGCGCAACCCGATCACCTTCTCCGAGACACCGGTCAGCTATGACCGGCCGCCGCCACGGCTCGACCAGCACGGCGAGGAGATCCGGGCATGGTTGAAGGAGCCTCGATGAGCGACGAAGAGCCAGGGCTGCGGTTCCCCACCTCGTTGGGCACCTCGACCGCCGACGAGATCAGGCTGCTCGGTCAGGACCTCACCGAGGACCTCATGGGCAAGGTGGGCTTCGGTGAGCTGGCCTTCTGGCTGGTGGCGCTGCGCCGGCCGACGGCCCAGGAGACCCGGGTCTTCGAGGCGGTGCTCGTCGCGCTGGCCGACCACGGCTTCACGCCGACCGCGATCGCGGCGCGGCTGACCTACCTCTCCGCCCCCGACTCCCTCCAGGGTGCGCTCGCCGCAGGCCTGCTCGGCGGGGGTTCGCGGTTCCTCGGCGTCACCGAGGACTGCGGGCAGTACCTCCACGACGTGCTCGCCACGGTCGACGGCGACCTGCCGTCCGACGAGGCGGGCTGGGACGCGCTCGCGCTCGCCGCCGTGCGCCGCACGCGTGAGCAGGGCGCCTTCGTGCCCGGCCTCGGCCACCCGGTCCACAAGGTGGAGGACCCGCGCACGCCACGGCTCCTCGCGATCGCCGAGGAGGAAGGGCTGCGAGGCCCGCACCTGCGCCTCTTCGAGGCGATCGGTCGCGTGCATCCCGAGGTGTTCGGACGAACCCTGCCGCTGAACGGCGCCGGGGTCTGCGGCGCCGCCCTGGCAGACCTCGGGCTGCCGGTCGAGCTCCTGCGCGGCTTCGCCCTGCTGGCTCGGGCGGCCGGGCTGCTGGGGCAGATCGCCGAGGAGCAGCGCCGCCCCATCGGGATGGAGGCCTACCTCACCGTCGACCGCAACGCCGTGTACGTCGACCCGAGCGCCGAGCAGGAGCCGTCATGAAGGCAGCCGTCGTCACCGCGCACGGGGAGGCGCCGGAGTACGCCGAGCACCCGGACCCGCTGCCCGGCAACGACCGGGTGCTGGTGCGGATGACCGCGGCGCCGGTGGTTCCCCTCGACCTGCTGTGCGCCTCCGGGACGTCGTACTTCGGACCGCCCGCGCTGCCCTACGTGCCCGGTGTCCAAGGGGTCGGCCGGCTCGACGACGGCACGCGCGTGTGGGTGAACTCGTCGGCCGGCATGGCTCCCGGTGACGGCACGCTCGCGGAGCAGTACGTCGTGTCGCAGGCCGACGTCGTACCAGTCGAGGTGGCGCTCGTCGACACCGCGGTGGCAGCGCTCGGCCTCTCCGGGGTGGCCGCCTGGGGTGCTGTGACGCGTGCGGCCTTGCAGGACGGTGAGCGGATGCTGGTGCTGGGCGCCGGTGGCGCTGTCGGCCAGGTGGCCCTGGGGGTCGCCCGGGCGCGCGGCGCGGCACGGGTGGTCGCGGTGTGTCGGCCCGGCGCGTCGGCCGACCGGGCGGCCGCCGCCGGCGCGGACGAGGTGGTGACGCTGCCCGAGGGCGAGGACGACGTCGCGCTCGCCGAGGCGATGCAGGCAGCGCTGGGCGGGCCCGCTGATGTGGTCGTCGACCCGGTCTTCGGCTGGGTCGCGGGCGCCGCGTGCCGGGCGCTGGCGCCACGTGGCCGGCTGGTCAACCTGGGCGGCTCGGCGGGCGACGGCGCCACGCTCTCGTCGGCGGTGCTGCGCGGCAAGTCGCTGACCGTGCTCGGCTACACCAACAACTCGCTGACCCCCGACCAACGGGCCGAAGCGCTGACCGGCGTGCTCGGGCTCGCTGCGGCCGGGCAGGTGCGGCTCGCCCACGAGGTGCGGCCGCTCGCGGAGGTGGCCGACGCCTGGCGGGCCGTCGCCACCGGCGTGGCCGTCCGCCAGGTCCTCTCGACCTGAGCTGAGGTCGTCGAAGGATCGGTGGTCGAGGAGGTTGCGCAGCAACCGTCACGAGCCCGAGTGAGTGGGGCGCCGACGTCGGTCGTCGGGGGTTCCGTGACGTCGCTCAGCGGCTCCTCCTCAACCACCGACGTGCGTGGCAGAGTCGGAGCGTGACTCCTCGGGACTGGGTGGCCGATCCGGCCGACGTGCTGCTGGCTGACGGCACCATCGCGGTGCTGCGCACGATCAGACCCGAAGATCGGCAGGGCGTGCTCGACCTCCACGAGCAGGTCTCCGAGGACACCTTGCGGCTGCGCTTCTTCAGCGCCAACCGTGAGGCGGGACGCACCTACGTCGCCCACCTCTTCGATCCCGACAACACCACGTCCGCAGCGCTCGTCGCTGTGTCACGGGGGCGCATCCTCGCGCTCGCCACGGCGGAGGAGATCGACGAGGAGACGGCCGAGGTCGCTTTCCTGGTGTCCGACCAGGACCGCGGCCGAGGGCTGGGCAGCCTGCTGCTCGAGCACCTCGCCGCGCTCGGCCGGCGCCACGGCGTACGCCGCTTCGAGGCAGACGTGCTCGAGGAGAACTACGGCATGCTGCGGGTCTTCCGCCGGGCCGGGTTCGCCGGGACCAGGCGCACCGAGGAGGGCGAGGTCGCCTTCGTGCTGCGCACCGACGCCAGCCAGGAGGCCGTCGACGCCGCGGATCGCCGCCAGTGGCGGGCCGAGGCGTTGTCGCTGCGGCCGTTGCTCTACCCGCGCAGCGTCGCGGTGGTCGGCGTACGACGCGCCGCCGGCGGCTACGGCCACGGCCTGCTCGACGCGATCCGGTCGTCCCCCTACGACGGTCCCCTGCACGTGGTCCACCCCGAGGCAGTGACGATCGACGGGCTGGCGGCGGTGCCGAGCCTGGCCGCGATCGGAGAGCCGGTCGACCTCGTGGTCATCTCGGTCCCGGGCGAGGAGGTGGCGGCAGTGCTTCGCGCCGCGGGGGAGGCTGGGGCGGGGTCTGTGTGCGTGGTGTCCTCGGGGTTCGCGGGGCGCACGGCGGGCGCAGAGGAGCTCGTCGCCACCGCGCGGTCGCACAGCCTGCGCATCGTCGGCCCGAACTCCCAGGGGCTCCTCCTCAACGATCCAGGTCTGCACCTGAACGCGACGCTGCTCCACGAGGTACCGGAGCCAGGTGGGCTCGGGCTGGTGTCGCAGTCCGGTGGTATGGGCTTCGCGTTGCTCGACATGGCCCGAGACGTCGGCCTCGGCGTGCATGCCTTCGTCTCCTTGGGCGACAAGGTCGACGTGTCCAGCAACGACGTGCTCGGCGCCTGGATGGACGACGACCGGGTCACGGCCGCGATGCTCTACCTCGAGTCGTTCGGCAACGCGCTGAAGTTCGCGCGCACCGCCCGCCGGTTCGCCGAGCGCAAGCCGCTGCTGGCCTTGGTCGGGGGCCGTTCGCGGGAGCGCCTCGAGCGCGGACACAGCGGTGTCAGCGGGCCGGGCGTCGGAGTGGACGCGTTGTTGACCCAGGCCGGCGTCGTCGCCTGCCCGAGCGGGATGACGCTCTGCGAGACCGCGCTGTTGCTCACCGAGCAGCCGCTTCCGGCCGGCCTGCGCATCGGCATCGTGAGCAACACCGGTGGTCTCGGCAACGTCGCCCTCGACCTGGTGGACGGCCAGGGTCTCGACGTCGTCGCCTTCTCCGCGGAGCTGCAGGCCGCGATCCCGGAGGCCGTCGACGGGCGCAACCCCGTCGACCTCGGCGCGGACGTGAGCCCCGAGAGGCTCGAGGAGTGCGTCGCGACGATGCTGGCGTCAGACGAGCTCGACGTGGTGCTCGCCCTGCTGGTCTCGACCAGGCTCACCGACCGCGTCGAGCTCTTCGCCGCGCTGGGCCGCGCCCGGACGACCCGTCCCGACAAGCCGGTGGTGCTCGTCGCGGCCGGTGCCCTGGCGGACGTGGCCAGGGGGATCCCAGGCGTGACGGTCTACAACACGATCGTCGGCGCGGCCGCGTCGCTCGGCCGGGCAGCAAGGTACGCCGAGTGGCGACGGGTCGCCGACGACCGGCCCGTCGTCGAGCTCGGGACCCGCGGGGAGCACGCCCGCGGGTGGGCCGACACCCGGCTCGCGAGCCGTGCCGGCGAGCCCGAGTGGCTGCCGGCGGACGCGATGACCGAGCTGCTGGCGCCGTACGGCATCTCGCTGGCCGGCACGGTCTGCCCGATGGAGCACGCGCCGCGGGTCGCCGCGGAGGTGGGCTTTCCCGTGGTGGTGAAGGTCGCCGAGACGACCGAGCTGCACAAGGCCGACCGGGGGTTGGTCCGCGTCGACCTGCGCCGGCCGGAGGAGGTCGAGGAGGCCGTGGATCAGCTGCGCGGCGCGTTCGGTGGCGACGCCGACGTGCTCGTGCAGCCGCTGCTGATGGGTCACCGCGTGGGCGTGGGGATCGTGCCCGACCCGAGCCTCGGACCTCTGGTCCGCGTCGCCGCAGGCGAGGGCACCACGCTGGGCACGTGGGACGACGAGGTGCTGCTCCTGCCGCCCGTGGCGCCGGCCGACGCTGCCCGGGCTGTCCGCGCGCTCAGGCTGTGGCCCGCTCTCGTCGGCAGCCGCGGCTCCTGGGCCGTCGACACCGAGCCGCTCGAGGCGCTGGTCGTCTCGGTCGGGCAGCTCGCGCTCGACGTACCCCACCTCGACGACCTCGTCGTCGACCCCGTCTTCCTCGACGCCGAGGGCGTGCACTTCGTCGACATCAAGGCCCACCTGTCGCCGCCGCCGGCCCTCGACGCCGGCATCCCTCGCCGCCTCGCGTCTCAGCGGCGGACGAGTGCCAAGGACTGACGGGCGATCTCCCACTCCTCGTTGGTGGGGACGACGAGGACGGGTACGCCGGCACCGTCGGGCGAGACGATCGTGGGCTCGCGCAGTGGCTGCTCGTTGCGGGCGGGGTCGAGGGCGATGCCCAGGCCCTCGAGACCCGACAGCGCCGCCGAGCGGAGCTCGGGATTGTGCTGGCCGACGCCGCCGGTGAAGACGATCGCGTGCACCTCGCCGAGCACGGCGTAGTAGGCGCCGACGTACTTGCGGATCCGGTAGGCGTAGACCTCGAAGGCCAGCGCCGCCGCCTCGTCGCCCGCCGAGCGACGCGACATCACCTCGCGGAAGTCGTTGTGGCCGGCGAGCCCCTTCAGCCCCGACGCCTTGTTGAGCGCGCTGTCGACGTCGGCGATCGACCAGCCGAGCGAGCGGTGCAGGTGAGCGTGCAGAGCAGGGTCGACGTCGCCGGAGCGGGTACCCATCACCAGACCCTCGAGCGGGGTCAGGCCCATGGACGTGTCGACCGAGCGGCCGTCGCGGACGGCGGTCGCAGAGGCACCGTTGCCGAGGTGGAGCACGATCGAGCTGGTCCGGTCGGGGTCGCGGCCCAGCAGCATGGCGGCCGCGCGCGACACGAACGCGTGCGAAGTCCCGTGGAAGCCGTAGCGGCGGATGCGGTGCTCCTCGCGCCACTCGAGCGGCACGGCATAGGTGTACGCCGCCGGCGGCATCGTCTGGTGGAAGGCGGTGTCGAACACGGCGACATGGGGGACATCGGGAAACAGGCGAAGGCCGACTCGAAGCCCTTCGAGGTTGGCGGGGTTGTGCAGCGGGGCGAGCGGCACCAGGTCCTCGACGGCATCGAGCACCGCGTCGTCGACCAACGCCGGCGCGGAGAAGAGCGGGCCGCCGTGGACGACGCGATGGCCGACGGCGGCCAGGTCGGCGGGGGAGAGTGCGGGACCGTGATCGTCGAAGGCGTCCAGCGCCGCCGCCAGCGCGTCCTCGTGCGTGGCGAAGGCGCGCTCGTCGACGTGCTCGGTCCCGTCGACCACATGGGTCAGGGAGCCGCTCTCCTCGCCGATCCGCTCGACCGTGCCGTGAGCGGCGGCCGCGCCGGAGTCGCCGTCGACGAGGCTGTACTTCAGCGACGACGAGCCCGCGTTGACGACGAGGACGAGCGAGCCGGTCACGCGCTGCCCTGTTGCTGGGCCTGGATCGCGGTGATCGCCACCGTGTTGACGATGTCGCGCACGGTGGCCCCGCGGGACAGGTCGTTCACCGGCTTGCGAAGCCCCTGCAGGATCGGCCCGACGGCGAGGGCTCCGGCCGATCGCTGCACGGCCTTGTAGGTGTTGTTGCCGGTGTTCAGGTCGGGGAAGACGAACACCGTGGCGCGGCCCGCCACTACGGAGTCCGGCAGCTTGGTGCGGGCGACGGCCGCGTCGATCGCCGCGTCGTACTGGATCGGTCCTTCGACGAGCAGCTGCGGTGCGCGCTCCTTGACGAGGGCGGTGGCCTCGATCACCTTCTGCACGTCGCTGCCGGAGCCGGAGGAGCCCGTGGAGTACGACAGCATCGCGACCCGGGGCTCCACGCCGAAGGCAGCAGCGGTGTGGGCCGAGGCGATCGCGATGTCGGCGAGCTGGGGGGCGGTCGGGTCGGGGTTCACCGCGCAGTCGCCGTAGACCAGCACCTGGTTGCGCAGGCACATGAAGAACACCGACGACACCACCGAGACGTCGGGGCGGGTGCGGATCAGCTCGAGTGCCGGCCGGATGGTGTGGGCGGTCGTGTGGACCGCGCCCGAGACCATGCCGTCGGCCAGGCCGAGCTCGACCATCAGGGTGCCGAAGTAGGACACGTCGACGACGATGTCGCGCGCTGCGTCGACGTCGATCCCCTTGTGGGCACGGCGTTCCGCGTAGACCTGGGCGAACCGCTCGTGCAGCTCCTCGTCGCGGGTGCTGAGCAGTCGGGCGCTGGAGACGTCGACGCCGAGCGTCGCCGCGCGGGCCTGGATCACCTGCGGGTCGCCGAGCAGGGTCAGGTCGACGACGTTGCGGCGCAGCAACGTGTCGGCGGCCCGGAGGATGCGCTCCTCCTCGCCCTCGGGCAGCACGATGTGCCGCCGGTCGGCGACGGCCGCGTCGATGAGCTGGTGCTCGAACATCAACGGCGTCACCGCATGGGTCTTGGCGACCTCGAGCCGATCAAGCAGGGCATCCGAGTCGACGTGCTCGGTGAAGAGCGCCAGCGCTGTGGCGATCTTGCGCGGTGAGTCCTTGTCGAGACGACCGCGCCGGTTGGTCAGTGCGGTCGACGTCGCGTGCGTGTCGAGGTCGGTGCTGATGATCGGCAGGGTGACCGCGAGACCGGCCAGCAGCGACTGGATCTGGGGCGGCAACGGGAGACCGCCGCTGAGCACGATGCCCGAGACCTGCGGAAAGCTGGTGGAGACGTGCGCGGTCAGCACACCCAGCACGATCTCGGGTCGGTCGCCCGGCGTCACCACGAGCGCGCCCTCGAAGAGGTGGTCGAGCACGTGCGGCAGGGTCATCGCGGCAACGACGAGGCCGGGGACCTCTCGGGCCAGGAGCGCCTCGTCGCCGCTCGTGAGTGTCCCGCCGCACGCCGCCATCAGGGCGCCGACCGACGGAGCGTTGAGCATCGGCTGCTCCGGGATGGCGTACGCCGGCGTCCCGGCCCGCGACAGTGCCTCCGCGCAGAGGGCCGGAGCGTCGGTCACCCGGTTGGCAATGACCGCGAAGAGGCTGCCGTGGTGCGCCGCGAGCTCGGCCGCGGCGAGGTCGGCGGCGGTGCGCAGCTGGTCGGGGGAGCGGTGGTTGCCGTTGAGCACCAGCAGGACCGGCGAGCCGAGGTTGGCAGCCACCCGGGCGTTGAAGGCGAACTCCGCCGGTGCTCCGACGTCGGTGTAGTCGCTGCCCACCACCACGACCGCGTCGCACTGCTCGGCCACCTGGTGGTAGCGGTCGACGATCCGGTCCATCGCCGCATCCGGGTCGGCATGCAGCTCGTCGTACGTCACGCCCGTGCAGTCGTCGTAGGTCAGCTGCACGGCCTCGTGGGAGACGAGCAGGTCGAGGACGTAGTCGCGGTCGATGCCCCCGCTCGATGTGCTGTCGGTGCGCACCACCGGCCTGAAGACCGCCACCCGCTCCACCCGGCGCGACAAGGCGTCGAGCAGCCCGAGGGCCACCGCTGACTTGCCGGTGAACCCCTCCACGGTCGCGACGTAGACGCTGCGACCCGAGACTCGAGGCATGTGTCGACACTAGCGACGCGGAGTGGGCACCGTCTCCAGTCGTCTCACCGGGTCTCGACGCGCCCTTGCGCGGCTCAGATCCAGCGCTCGAACCACATCCGGTCGAGCCACTCGGAGTACGTGATCAGCGTGTCGGTCCAGATGGGCCAGAACCACGCGAAGGTCAGCAGCGCCAGCACGACGTAGGAGCCCGCGACGATCACGCCGACGGTACGCCGCGGCGACGGGACGGTGTCGCGGCCGAGGATCTGTCCGAGCGCCACCGTGAGGGCGAGCACCAGGAACGGCAGCGCCGCGACGGCGTAGAAGATGAAGATCGGCCGGTCGTCGTACATCAGCCAGGGCAGCCAGGTGGAGGCCACTCCCGTGATGGCCACCCCGTAGCGCCAGTCGCGCGCGCCGACCCACATCAGCAACCCCCACAGCAGCGCGAGGCAGCCGGCCCACCAGATCACCGGGTTGCCGAGCAGGAGCACCTGTCGCATGCACTTGGAGTCGGCTGGCGCCGCACACCCCTGGGTGCCGACCGCGATGTCGTTCTGGGCGTCGACCCCGACCGGTCGGTTGAGCAGCAGCCACCCCGACGGCTTGCTGGCGTATACGTGCGAGGAGTCGTTGAGGAAGTGGGTGTGGAAGACGTACACGTCCTGGTGGTAGTGCCAGAGCGAGCGCAAAGACTGCACGACCTCGGCCGGACCGCTCGCATCGGGTTCTGACGCCGTCGGCCACGGCTTGCCGCCCTCGAACTGCGTGTACTGCGTGTCGGAGCGGAACTCCTCGTACTGGTCGGCGTGCACCAGCCAGCCCGTCCACGTCGCGACGTAGACGACGAGCCCGACGCCGACGAGGTGGAAGAACGCGGGTACGCCGTCGGTGAGCGCCGCCCGCGGGATCGCCCACTGCACCCCGAACGACCGGCGTGCTCCTGCGCTCCAGAACCACACGAGCAGCCCGAACGCCGCCAGCGGGTACAACGCCGTCCACTTGGTGCCGACGGCGAGCCCGAAGCAGATGCCGCTGACGAGCAGCCACGGCCGGAAGAGCAAGCCACGCACCGGTCCCCACGGCTGCGTGGTGAGCGCGCGGCCGCTGGCGTCGACCTCGACGCGCTCGGCCAGCCGGCGGCGCAACCAGTCGCGGTCCGCGACCAGGCAGTGCACCGCGCAGAGCAGCCAGAAGGCCAGGAAGATGTCGAGCAGCGCCAGCCGCGACAGCACCAGCTGGAGACCGTCGAGGCTGAGCAGGAGGCCGCCGACGCAGCCGAGCAGGGTCGAGCCGGTGACGCGGCGTACGAACCGGCACATCACGAGGATCATCAGCGCGCCGATCACGGCCGAGGCGACGCGCCAACCGAACGGGTCGAGCCCGAACGCCTTCTCCCCGAGCGCGATCATCCACTTGCCCGCCTCGGGGTGGACGATGATCGAGGGCGTCTCCTTCCAGAGGTCGTCGGTCTGGCCGGACAGGATGAGCTTGTCGGCGTCCTCGATGTAGTCGCGGACGTAACCGTTGTTGAGCAGCGACCACGCGTCCTTGGCGTAATAGGTCTCGTCGAAGCTGAAAGCCTTGGGCTCGCCCAGGTGCCACAGCCTGAGGAAGAGCCCGAGCAGCGCCAGCCCGATCGCCGCGCTCCAGGACACGAAGGGGTCCTCGAGGTCGGGGCCGCGCCGGGCCCGCGTGCGTGCGTCGGGTACGGCGTCTCCGGTGCTCGTGCGCGACAGCCCGACCCGTGACCCGATCTCGGGCTTCGTGGTGGTCGACGGCACGACGGGAACTCTACGGTCGCGACCTCGCTGAGGTGGTCTCGGCTTTCCGCTCGCTTCGCTCGCTGCTCGACCACCGGGCGTCCGCGATGATCGACCCATGGCAACCCAAGACGGCACAGCTCAGCGCGGCGTCCTCGTGCTGGCCGGGACGCCCATCGGCCGGGCCGCCGACGCGCCGGCGCGGTTGGCGGAGGAGCTGGCCGCCGCTGACGTGGTCGCCGCCGAGGACACAAGACGGTTGCGCCGGCTGTGCGTCGACCTGTCGATCACCCTGAGCGGTCGGGTCGTCTCCTACTTCGAGGGCAACGAGGCGGCTCGGACCCCCGCGCTCGTCGAGGCGCTGCTCGCCGGCGAGCGCGTCGTGCTGGTGACCGACGCCGGGATGCCGAGCGTCTCCGACCCGGGCTACCGCCTGGTCGCCGCCGCCGTCACGGCCGGGATCCGGGTCACCGCGGTGCCCGGCCCGTCGGCGGTGCTGACGGCGCTGGCGGTGTCCGGCCTGCCCGTGGACAGGTTCGCCTTCGAGGGCTTCCTGCCGCGCAAGGCGGGGGAGCGGGCGCGCAGGCTGACCGGGCTGGCCGAGGACGAGCGGACGCTGGTCTTCTTCGAGGCGCCGCACCGGACCCTGGCAGCGCTGGAGGCGATGGCCGAGGCGTTCGGTGGCGACCGGCTCGCGGCCGTGTGCCGTGAGCTGACCAAGACCCACGAGGAGGTGGCGCGCGGCCCGCTCTCCGAGCTGGTCGCCTGGGCGAAGGAGGGCGTGCGCGGCGAGGTGACGATCGTGGTCGCGGGAGGGCGGCGTACGACGGCGTCGACCGAGCCCGACGACCTGCTCGCCGCCGTTGCCGCGGCCGAGGCGGGCGGGATGTCGCGCAAGGACGCGATCGCCGCCGTCGCCCGCGACGCCGGTCTGCGCAAGCGCGACGTGTACGACCTGGTGCATCGGGCCTCGTGACGGTCGCTGCGCGACCTCCTCGCCCACCGGTGGGAGACTCGCGCACGTGGACGGACCGACACGGAAGCGCGCGCCCACCGAGGAGAAGTCGGGGGCCAGGCGCGACCAGGAGCGGCCGCCGCTGCCCGAGGCGCTGCCGCATCGGGTGGTCGACACCCACTGCCACCTCGACATCGCCGACGGCGACTGGCTGGCGACGGAAGCCGCCCTCGCGAACGCCGCGAGCGTCGGCATCACCCGGATCGTGCAGATCGGCTGCGACCTGCCCGGGGCGCGGTGGGCGGTCGACGCCGCGGCGACGTACGACGCCCTGGTGGCGGGCGTCGCGCTGCACCCCAACGAGGCGCCGCGGCAGGCCGACGCCGGCACCCTCGACCAAGCCCTCGACGAGATCGAGGCGCTCGCGCAGGCGCACGACAAGGTGCGCGCGGTCGGGGAGACCGGCCTCGACCACTTCCGCACCGGACCCGAGGGCCGCGAGGCGCAGGAGCACTCGTTCCGTGCGCACATCGCGATGGCCAAACGCCTCGACAAGACCCTCGTCATCCACGACCGCGACGCCCACGACGATGTGCTGCGCGTGCTGGACGACGAGGGAGCCCCACCACGATGGGTGATGCACTGCTTCTCGGGTGACGACCGGTTCGCGCGCGCGTGCCTGGAGCGCGGCGCACACCTGTCGTACGCCGGCACGGTGACCTTCAAGAACGCCGCGCCACTGCGCAACGCGCTCGCCGTCACGCCGCTCGACCGGGTGCTCGTCGAGACCGACGCGCCGTTCCTGACACCGGTGCCCTACCGCGGCCGGCCGAACGCGTCGTACCTCGTCCCGCACACCGTCCGGGCGATGGTCGAGGTGCTCCGCGAGGACCTCGTGAGCCTGTGCGAGGCCCTCGACACGAACGCCGAACGCGCCTTCGGAGGCGCCTGGTAGGCCGGCGGGGTTCGGCTCCGTTTGGTCGTTCGAGTTTGCACTACCGCCCATCACCGTTATCGTCTTGTGACTGTTGGCCGGGATCGGGACGCCATTTCCACCGGCACGCCAATGCCTGCGAGGCCTCTCCCCTGAAGTTCTCGCCTGCGGTGTGCCTCCCGAGGCCCGGGGAGAACAACGTTCGGAGCAGTGTGCATCAACGCATCGAGAGCCTCGTCCGCAGCAAGACGGTGCTCGGCGCCCTCGCAGGTGCCGTGATCCTGTCCGTCGCGGGCAGCACCTACGGCTACGCAGCCCTTTCCTCCACCGTGACCGTGTCGGTCGACGGCGAGGACAAGCAGGTCACGGCGCTCGGCGACACCGTCGGCGACGTCCTCGAGGCCGAGGGCATCGAGGTCGGTGAGCACGACGTCGTCGCGCCCGGCCTCGACGAGACCGTCACCGACGGCTCCGAGATCGCGGTGCAGTACGGCCGCCCGCTCGAGCTCAGCGTCGACGGCGAGACCGAGACCCACTGGGTCACCGCGACGACCGTCGACTCCGCGCTCGACGAGCTCGGCCTCGCCTTCGGCAACGCCGCCCTCTCCGTGAGCCGCGGCTCCGACATCGACCGCGGCGGGCTCGCGCTCGACGTGGTCACTCCCAAGACCGTCCAGATCAAGATCGGTCCCAAGGACATGGCGAAGGCGCGGGTCGCCGCGCTCACCGTCGCCGACGTGCTCGACGAGCTGGGCATCACCGTCGACGACGACGACCAGGTGAAGCCCCGCCTCGGCAGTGCGGTCGCCGACGGCGACAAGGTCGTGGTCACCCGCATCCGCGTGGTCACCCGTTCGGTCGACCGCGAGGTCATCAGGCACTCGACCGTGACCCGCGAGGACTCCTCGGCCTTCGAGGGCGAGGAGACCGTCGTCACCGCCGGCCAGGACGGCCTGCGCCAGGTGACCTACCGGCTGACCTACGAGAACGGCAAGCTCGTCGCCCGCAAGGTCGTGCGCCAGAAGGTGCTGGAGAAGCCGGTCACCGAGGTCGTCGAGGTCGGTACCCAGGAGTCGGGGCCGAACTTCGCCCCTGGCAACACCGTGTGGGACGCGCTCGCGCAGTGCGAGTCGGGCGGCAACTGGGCGATCAACACCGGCAACGGCTACTACGGCGGCCTGCAGTTCTCGCTCGGCACCTGGCGTGCCTACGGCGGCACCGGTCTGCCCAGCCAGGCCAGCCGTGAGACCCAGATCGCCATCGCCACCAAGCTCCGCGACGCCTCCGGCGGGTACGGCGCCTGGCCGGGCTGTGCCGCCAAGCTCGGCCTGCCTCGCTAGCTCTGTCTCGTGACGGTCGCCGCGCGACCTCCTCGACCACCGGTGGCTGGCGCCCGCGCACTAGCCTCGTGCCTGTGAGCACTCCAGCTGGGCCGAGGCTGCTCGGTCCGGCGGAGGTGCGGGCGCTGGCCGCCGAGCTCGACCTGCGACCGACCAAGCAGCGGGGCCAGAACTTCGTCATCGACCCCAACACGGTGCGGCGCATCGTGCGCGAGTCCGGTGTCGGTGCCGACGACGTGGTGGTGGAGGTCGGCCCGGGGCTCGGGTCGCTGACGCTGGCGCTGCTCGAGGTGGTCGAGCGGGTCGTCGCGGTCGAGGTGGACGAGCGTCTGGCGGCGCTGCTGCCGGGCACCGTGGCGGCCTACGCCCCTGACCACGCCCACCGTCTCGGCGTCGTGACGGCCGACGCCCTGCGCGTGACCGCGCTGCCGGGACCACCGCCGACGGCGCTGGTCGCCAACCTGCCCTACAACGTGTCGGTGCCCGTGCTGCTGCACATGCTGGCGCTGCTGCCGTCGCTGGAGCGGGGCCTGGTGATGGTGCAGTCCGAGGTCGCCGACCGGCTCGCGGCGAAGCCCGGCAGCAAGGTCTACGGCGTCCCCTCGGTGAAGGCAGCGTGGTACGCCGACGTGCGACGCGCCGGCGCCATCGGCCGGCACGTCTTCTGGCCGGCCCCCAACGTCGACTCGGGCCTGGTCGCGTGGACGCGGCGCGACCCGCCCGCGACCACGGTCTCGAGGGAGCAGGTGTTCACGGTGATCGACGCGGCGTTCGCGCAGCGCCGCAAGACCCTGCGCGCGACGCTGCGCGGCCTCGCAGGCTCGACCGAGGCCTCGCGCCGGGTGATCGAGTCGGCCGGCGTCGACCCGGAGGCGCGCGGCGAGGTGCTGGGGCTCGACGCGTTCGTGCGCATCGCCGAGCAACTCGCGACACAGCCCGCGGGGCAATACGCGGGGCAACAGGGGGAGGGCTCGTGACTAACGAGATCACCGTGCGCGTGCCGGCCAAGGTCAACCTGTACCTCGGCGTCGGTGCTCCTCGACCCGACGGCTTCCATCCGCTGGACACCGTCTACCAGGCGATCGGGCTCTACGACGACGTGACCGCCGGGCCTGCCGATGACTGGCGGGTCGACGTGCGGACCTCCGACCACGTCGCTGCCGAGGCGCTGCCTCCGGCGGGCGACAACATCGTCGACCGCGCGGCCCGGCTCCTCGCCGCCCACCACGGTGTCGACGTGCGCGGGGAGCTGCGGGTCGACAAGGACATCCCGGTCGCCGCGGGGCTCGCCGGAGGCTCGGCCGACGCAGCCGGCGCGCTGGTCGCGCTCGACCGGCTGTGGCAGCTCGAGACGCCCGACGACGACCTGCTCCGGTTGGCCGGCGAGCTCGGCAGCGACGTTCCGTTCGCGCTGGTCGGCGGATCGGCGCACGGCACCGGTCGCGGCGAGCTGGTGCACCGGGTTCCCGACGAGGGGGGCTGGTGGTGGGTGGTCGTGCCGTTCCGGGAGGGGCTGTCCACGCCCGACGTGTACCGCCGCTTCGACCAGCTGCACCCCGACGCCCCGGTCGTGCCGACCGGTCCGCTCGCCGTGCTCGGTGCGTTGCAGGACGGCGACGTCCGGGCGCTGGCCCGCGCGCTGCACAACGACCTCCAGGCGGCCGCGCTGGACCTGCGTCCGGAGCTCGCCGACGTGATCGCCGCCGGCGAGGAGGCCGGAGGGCTGCGTGGCATGGTGTCCGGCTCCGGGCCGACCGTCGTGCTGCTGTGCGGCTCCGGAGACGAGGCCCGCCAGGTCGCCGGCACCCTCGCGCCGTCGTACGACACCGTCCTCATCGCCCCTGCTCCGGTCGCGGGCGCACACCTCGTGGTGAGGGCCTGATGGTCGGTCCGACGAACCTGGTGAACCTCGAGAAGGTCTCCAAGAGCTATGGCGTCCGGCCGCTGCTGACCGACGTCTCGCTCGGCATCGGGGAGGGCGAGCGCATCGGCATCGTCGGGCGCAACGGCGACGGCAAGACCACGCTGCTCGAGGTCCTCACGGGGGCTCTGGAGCCGGACTCCGGGCGGGTGTCGCAGGGGCGCGGGCTGAGGATGGGCTACCTGCACCAGCAGGACCAGCTCCAGGACTCCCACACCGTGCGCGAGGCCGTGCTCGGCGGACGCGCCGACCACGCCTGGGCGTCGGACCCGCGCACTCGCGAGGTCGTGGAGGAGCTGCTGGCCGGGATCGCCCTCGACCGGGCGGTCCTAGGGCTGTCGGGTGGCGAGCGCCGGCGTTGCTCGCTGGCCGCGCTGCTGCTCGACGACCACGACGTGCTCGTCCTCGACGAGCCGACCAACCACCTCGACGTCGAGGCGGTCGCGTGGCTCGCGGCCCACCTCGCGGAGCGGCCGTCGGCGCTCGTCGTGGTCACGCACGACCGGTGGTTCCTCGACGCGGTCTGCGAGCAGACGTGGGAGGTGCACGACGGCGTCGTCGACGCCTACGAGGGCGGGTACGCCGCGTTCGTGCTGGCCAAGGCGGAGCGGCAGCGGCAGGCGGCGGCCTCGGAGGTGCGCCGCCAGAACCTCGTGCGCAAGGAGCTGGCCTGGCTGCGGCGTGGTGCGCCGGCGCGCACGGCCAAGCCGAAGTTCCGCATCGACGCCGCCACCGCGTTGATCGACGACGTGCCGCCCCCGCGCGACCGGCTCGCCCTCGAGCGCTTCGCGACGCAGCGGCTGGGCAAGGACGTGGTCGACCTGCTCGACGCCGACCTGGTGCGGGGTGACCGCACGCTGCTGTCCCGCGCCACCTGGCGGCTCGGGCCGGGCGATCGCGTCGGTCTCGTCGGCGTCAACGGTGCCGGCAAGAGCTCGGTGCTGTCGCTGCTCGCGGGCGAGCTGGCACCGACCGCGGGCCGCGTGAAGCACGGCCGGACGATCGCGCTCCAGCACCTGACCCAGGAGGTGTCCGCCGGGCCGGAGGGCGTCGCGCTGGATCCCCAGGCGCGGGTGCTCGCCACGGTGGAGTCGGTGCGGCGGGTGACCCGGACGCTCGACGGCGAGGTGTCCGCGACGTCGATGCTCGAGCGCTTCGGGTTCACCGGCGACCGGCTGACCGCGCGGCTGAGTGACCTGTCGGGTGGGGAGCGGCGGCGCTTCCAGCTCCTGATGCTGCTGCTCACGGAGCCCAACGTGCTGCTCCTCGACGAACCCACCAACGACCTCGACATCGAGACGCTGAACGTCGTGGAGGACTTCCTCGACGGCTGGCCCGGGACCCTCGTGGTGGTCTCGCACGACCGCTACTTCCTCGAACGGGTCTGCGACACGACCTGGGCGCTGCTCGGTGACGGCCAGATCTCGCTGCTGCCGCGCGGGGTGGACGAGTACCTCGAACGTCGGGCGGCGCGGCTCGCGGCCGACCGCGCCGCCGCCGAGGCCGGCGTGGCAGCCGTTGCGGCCGGCGCCGCCGGTGCGGGCGGCGCGGACCGGGCGTCGCGGGGGAGCGCCGTCGAGCGCGAGGCGCGCAAGACGCTGGCCCGGCTCGACAAGCAGCTCGCCCGCGTGGGCGAGCGGGAAGCCGAGATCAACGCCGCGATGGCGGCAGCGTCCGACGACTACGTGCGGCTGGCCGAGCTGGCCGCGGACCACGCCGTCGTCGCCGCCGAGCGGGAGGTCCTGGAGACCGAGTGGCTCGAGGCGGCCGAGGTGCTGGAGTAGCCCCACCGGGTCTCGGGACAGTCGCTGGCGCGACTTCCTCGACCACCGGCTGTGAGGGTCAGGCGAAGGGGGCCAGCAGCGGTCGGAGCAGGTCGGCCAGCCGGGCGCGGTCCTGGGCGGGCAGACCCGCGAGCAGGTCGCGCTCGGCGTCGAGGAGGGCGGCGAAGGCGGCGTCGACGGTGCGCTTGCCGTCCGGGGTGAGCCGGACGAGCACGCCGCGACGGTCGGCGGGGTCGGCTTGTCGCTCGACGTACCCTCGCGCGGTCAGGCGGTCGACCCGGTTGGTCATGGTGCCGCTGGTGACCAGGGTCGCCTTGAGCAGACGGCCGGGGGAGAGCTCGTAGGGCGCCCCGGCGCGGCGCAGCGCCGAGAGCACGTCGAACTCCCAGGACTCGATGCCGTGCGTGGAGAACGCCGCCTTGCGAGCCAGGTCGAGGTGCCGGGCCAGCCGGCCGATCCGGCTGAAGATCTCGACGGGCGCGAGGTCGAGGTCGGGCCGTTCTCGCGCCCACGCCTCCACCAGCTCGTCCACCTCGTCCCGCATGGGGTGCAGTGTAACCGTCCGTCAAGAATCTTGACATCGAGAGTCTTTCGTCGCACCATGGCTGAGTATCTTGACGTCAAGAGATCTCGACTGAGCTCGATCACCGATGGACTGGGCTCGATCACCGATGGACTGGGCTCGATCACCGATGGACTGGGCTCGATCACCGATGGACCGGGCTCGATCACCGAGGGAGGCACGATGGCGCACAGCTGGGACCCCGAGCGTTACCTGACGTACGCCGACGAGCGCGGCCGGCCGTTCCTCGAGCTGGTCGCCCGGATCGGTGCGGGCGCGCCACGCACGGTCGTCGACCTCGGCTGCGGGCCGGGCAACCTGACCAGGCTCCTGTCCGACCGCTGGCCGGACGCCGAGGTGCGCGGAGTCGACTCCAGCCCCGAGATGATCGCGGCGGCCCGGCGCGACCACGGCGACGTCGCGGCGTTCGAGGTCGGCGACCTCCGTGCGTGGTCCGCGCCCCCCGGCGGCGTCGACGTCCTGGTCTCCAACGCCACCCTCCAGTGGCTGCCCGAGCACCTCGACCTGCTGCCGTCGGTGGTCGCGCAGGTGGCTCCCGGCGGATGGTTCGCCTTCCAGGTGCCGGGCAACTTCGACGAGCCCAGCCACACGATCCGCACGGAGCTGGCCCGCGAGCCGGCGTACGCCGACCACACGCGCGACGCCCGGGTGCCGACGAGTCACGGCCCGGAGACCTACCTCGACGCACTGGTCGCCACCGGTTGCGAGGTCGACGTCTGGGAGACGACGTACTTCCACCAGCTCCAGGGCGAGGATGCCGTGTTCACCTGGGTCTCCGGCACCGGTGCGCGCCCGACGCTGCAGGCGCTGCCCGACGGGCTCCGCGAGGAGTTCACCGAGGAGTTCAAGCGGCGGTTGCGAGCGGCGTACCCGCAACGCGGCATCTCCGGTGGAGCCTCCGGGGTCGTGCTGCCGTTCCGCCGGATCTTCGCCGTCGCGCGGGTCGCGTCGAGCCCGGCCACCGACCCCGCATGAGGCTCCACCACGTGCAGGTCGCCATGCCGCCGGGTGGCGAGGCCGAGGCCCGGCGGTTCTACGCCGAGGGGCTGGGGCTGAGGTCCATGTCGGCGTCGAGGAGCCGTTCACCCCGGCTCGCAAGGCGCATCCCGCGCTGGTCGTCGCCGACGCAGAGGCGCTCGATGTGATCGCGGGGCGGCTTCGGGGTCTGGACTTCGTCGTCGACGCGAGTGAGCGGGTGACGTTCCCCGGCTACCTGCGCCTCCACACCTTCGACGGTCACGGAAACCGCGTGGAGGTCCTGGCGCCCCAGCCGTGAGGATGGGCGGATGACGGATGCGACCGAGGGTGGACGTCAGCGCTTCCTGCTGCTCATGGGGGCGCCGGCGGTCGGGAAGATGACCGTGGGCCGGGCGATCGCCGCGCGCAGCGACCTGCGGCTCTTCCACAACCACGCGACGATCGAGCCGCTGCTCGAGGTCTTCGACTACGGCGTGCCGCCGTTCATGACCCTGATGGGGGAGTGGCGGCGTCGGTTGGTCGAGGAGGCCGCTGGTCACGGCACCTCGCTCGTCTTCACGTTCGTCTGGGGGCTCGAGCTCGACGGGGACACCGACTTCGTCAGGGACCTGGTCAAGCCGTACGCCGACCGCGGCGCCGACATCGCCATCGTCGAGCTGGTCGCCGACCTGGACACGCGGTTGGCGCGCAACCGCACCGAGCACCGGCTGGCCGTGAAGCCCTCCAAACGCGACCTCGACTGGTCCGACGGCAACGTCCGCGACCTCGAGTCGTGCGTGATGGTGACCGATCCCCACCGCGAGCCGCAGACACCCGGCGAGCGGTTGATCGCGGCGTACCCGCACCTGCGGCTCGACAACACCCACCTCGGCCCGGACGAGGCGGTGGACCGGATCCTGGAGTGGCTCGACAGCCGGCACTCTTCGCCGCTGCGTGTTACCGACCGGTAGCATCGCGTCCATGGCGCGCGTGCTGACCCTCTGGAAGACGACCTCGAGGTTGCCGTTCGGGCAGCGGGTGTTCTCGGCGGCGTTCGGGTGGCGGGCGCCGTACTTCCGGTCGATCCGCCCGCGGTTCACCGAGATCCGACCGCACCGCGCGGCACTGCTGATCAAGGACCGGCGGCGGGTGCGCAACCACATCGGCACCGTGCACGCCATCGCCCTCTGCAACGGGCTGGAGGCGGCGATGGGCGCGCTCGCCGAGGCGACGATCCTGCCCACGCAGCGGTGGATCCCCAAGGGGATGGAGGTGCGCTACACCGCGAAGGCCGACTCCGACGTGCTCTGCATCGCGGAGACCGACCCCGAGGACTGGGCCGGTGCCCCCGACGTTCCGGTGCGGGTCACCGGCGTACGCCGCGACGGGACCGTGGTCGTCGTGGGCACGATCCGGCTGTGGGTCACGAACCGCCCTTGAAGATCCCGGTGTCCCGGTCGGTGCGGCCGGCCATCGACACGTCGAGCGGCTTCCTGCGCTCACCGACGAACCGGCGCTGGGCGAGGTTGGCGAGGTAGCTGAGCACGAGGTTGGCGACGATGTAGAGGGCCGCGATCGCGATGGCCATCTGCACCTGGTTCTTGAACTCGACGTAGATCGGCTTGCCGATCGCGGTCAGGCCGGGAGCGCCGATGTAGTAGCCGAGGCTGGTGTCCTTCAGCGCCACCACGCACTGGCTGATGATCGCCGGGATCATGATCTTCACCGCCTGCGGCAGCAACACGGTCGCCATCACCTGCGTCTTGCGCATGCCGATGGCGTACGCCGCCTCCGACTGGCCCTTCGGGACGGCCAGCACGCCGGCGCGGAAGATCTCCGCCAGCACCGACCCGTTGTAGAGGGTCAGCCCGATCACCACGCTCCAGTAGGCGCCGATCCCGTCGCCGATGCCGAAGCGGTAGAAGATGAAGATGATCAGGAGCAGCAACGGCACGGCGCGGAAGAACTCCACGACCAGCCAGCAGGGGATCCGCACCCACCGGTGGTCCGACAGCTTGCCGATGCCGAACACGATGCCGAACGCGAGCGCGAACAGGACCGCGAGGGCGGCCATCCGCAGCGTGTTGAGCAGTCCGTCGACGAGGATCACCCGGATGTATTCCGGGGTGAGCAGCGGCTCCCACTTGTCGTAGTCGAGCTGGCCCTCGGTCTGCATCCGCCACACCGCAGCGGCGACGATCGCCGCCACCAGGAGCCAGGCGGCGACGCTGTAGATCCGGTGCCGAGCGCGGGTGCGCGGGCCCGGCACGTCGAAGAGCAGCGAGGTCATCGGGCCACCCGCCAGCGCCGCTCGAAGGAGTACGCGCCGGCCGACATGACCTCGACGATGATGATGTAGCCGATCGCGAAGGTGAGGAAGATCAGCACGCGATCGTTGGCGTTGTTGTTGGTGAAGAAGCGCATCCGGGCGGTGGCCTCCATCAGCCCGAAGGCGGCGGCGACCGAGGTGTTCTTGGCCAGGGCGATCAGCACGCTCGCCAGAGGCGGCACGGTCGCGCGGAAGGCCTGGGGGAGGATCACCTCGCGCATGGTGCCCCCGAAGGTGAGCCCGATGGCTCGGGCGGCCTCGGCCTGGCCGAGCGAGACCGAGTTGATCCCGGAGCGCACCGCTTCGCACACGAACGCCGACGTGTAGATGGTGAGGGCGATGACTCCCTTGACCAGGAACGGCGTCCCGACGAACAGGTCGAGGGTCGGCGACGCGATGAACACGAAGATGAACATCACGAGCAGCGGGGTGTTGCGCACCACGGAGACGTAGAGCGTGCCGAGGCGGTTGAGGACCTTGACCGGCCCCACCCGCAGCGCCGCGAGCAGGGTGCCGAGCAGGAGGGACGCCACCCCTGACAGCACCAGCAGCTGGAGGGTCAGCCAGAACGCCCGGAGCACGAGGTCGAAGCTCGAGAAGACGTCGTCCACTCGGGTGAGCTCCTCTCCGGGCGTTCTGGCTGTGAGGTGTGCGGGTTCAGGCCGTGCGGCCGCCGGTCACCTGGGTCACTCGGGGCAGGCGTCCATCTCCGGGGCCTCGGGTGTGTCCACGCCGGACTGGCCGAGGGTGGCCTCGAACGCCGCGTCGTACGCGTCGCCGTCCTGGGCCTCGGTCAGCGTGTCGACGATCCACTGGCACATCTCCGGGTGGTCGAGCGAGTAGCCAACGCCGTAGCGCTCCTCGGAGAACGGGTCGACGACGACCTTCAGCTCGTCGGGGTTCTCCGCGGCGTAGCCCAGCAGGATCGCGCCGTCAGTCGTCATCGCGTCCACGGCACCGCTGAGCACCTGGTCGACGCACTCGGAGTAGGTGTCGAAGCCACGGGGCTCCGCGCCCTCGGCCTCGATGTTCTCCAGCGACGTCGAGCCGGTCACCGAGCAGACCTCGGTGCCCTTCACGTCGTCGAGGCTGTCGATGTCGCTGTCGGAGGCGACGAGCAGCTGCTGCCCGGTGACGTAGTAGGGGCCGGCCTGGCCGACGACCTCGCGACGCTCCGGGGTGATGGAGTACGACGCCAGCACCAGGTCGACCTCACCGTCGATGAGGTAGGGCTCGCGGTTGTCGGAGATGGTCTCCTTCCAGGTGATGTCCTCCGGGGCGATGCCGAGGCTCGCCGCGAGGATCTTGCCGATCTCCGGGTCGATGCCGGTCGGCATGTCGTCGGTCGCGCCCTTGAAGCCGATGCCGGGCTGGTCGAACTTGACGCCGATGGTGATCTCGCCGCTCTCTGCGAGCTCCTTCATGCGGGTGCCGTCGTCGAACGCGTCGGCGGCGTCCTCCTCGACCTCCACGTCGACGGTCTCGGCGTCGCCGTCACCGGCGTCCCCGCAAGCGGCGAGGCCGCTGAGTGCGAGGCCGAGGCCGGCGACGAGCGCGGCCGTTCGGTGGAACCTCGTGTGCAGGCGCATCTGGTTCTCCTTCTCCGAGCTGATTGATCTGGGTCATGCGGGAACTCGTGGGGGCTAGTGCTTGAGGATCTTGCTGAGGAAGTCCTGGGCGCGTTCGGTGCGGGGGTTCTCGAAGAACTCCTCGGGGGTGTTCTCCTCGACGATCGCGCCGTCGGCCATGAAGAGCACCCGGTCGGCCGCCGTGCGGGCGAAGCCCATCTCGTGGGTGACCACGACCATGGTCATCCCACCGCGGGCGAGGTCGACCATGACGTCGAGGACCTCCTTGATCATCTCGGGATCCAGCGCCGAGGTGGGCTCGTCGAAGAGCATCACCTTGGGGTCCATGGCCAGCGCACGGGCGATGGCGACGCGTTGCTGCTGGCCGCCGGAGAGCTGGGCGGGGTACTTCGCCGCCTGGTGGCCGACTCCGACCCGCTCGAGCAGCTCGTTGGCGCGCTTCTCCGCCTGCTCCTTCGGCTGCTTGCGGACCTTGATCGGACCCAGCGTGACGTTCTCGAGGATCGTCTTGTGCGCGAAGAGGTTGAAGCTCTGGAAGACCATCCCGACCTCGGCGCGGAGGTTCGCCAGCTCCTTGCCCTCCTCGGGCAGCTTCTTGCCGTCGAGGGTGATGGTGCCGTTGTCGATGGTCTCGAGCCGGTTGATCGCGCGGCACAGCGTGGACTTGCCCGAGCCGGAGGGCCCGATCACGACGACGACCTCGCCCTGCTTGATCGACAGGTCGATGTCCTGGAGGACGTGGAGCTCGCCGAACCACTTGTTCACGTGCTCCAGCACCACCAGAGCATCCCCAGGGGAAGCCGTGGTGGCGGGGCCCGGCTCCGAGACCGCCATTGGCGCAACCTATCGGCAAGGAGTGCGATCGCGCCAAGCTCGTTGCTGGTGGCAACAGCATCGTGATGCGGCTGTGATGCCACGGGCGCCGTATTCTTAGCGACCGTCATGACACGCACGTACGAGGTCGTCACCTACGGGTGCCAGATGAACGTCCACGACTCCGAGCGGCTGAGCGGGCTGCTGGAGGACGCGGGCTACTGCGCGGCGCCGGAGGGCGACCAGGCCGACGTGGTCGTGTTCAACACGTGCGCGGTGCGCGAGAACGCCGACAACCGGCTCTACGGCAACCTCGGCCACCTCGCGCCCGTGAAGGCGAAGAGGCCGGGCATGCAGATCGCCGTGGGCGGCTGCCTGGCGCAGAAGGACCGCGACACCATCACCAAGAAGGCCCCCTGGGTCGACGTCGTCTTCGGCACGCACAACATCGGCTCGCTGCCGGCGCTGCTGGAGCGGGCGCGCGTGCAGGAGGAGGCGCAGGTCGAGATCCTCGAGTCGCTCGAGGTGTTTCCCTCGACGCTGCCGACCCGCCGCGAGTCGGCGTACGCCGCGTGGGTGTCGGTGTCCGTGGGCTGCAACAACACCTGCACGTTCTGCATCGTCCCGAGCCTGCGGGGCAAGGAGAAGGACCGCCGTCCCGGCGAGATCCTCGCCGAGGTCGAGGCCCTGGTCGCCGAGGGCGTCAGCGAGATCACCCTGCTGGGCCAGAACGTCAACGCCTACGGCGTCGAGTTCGGCGACCGGCAGGCGTTCTCCAAGCTGCTGCGCGCCTGCGGCGAGGTCGACGGGCTCGAGCGGGTGCGCTTCACCTCGCCGCACCCGGCGGAGTTCACCGACGACGTGATCGCGGCGATGGCCGAGACACCCAACGTGATGCCGCAGCTGCACATGCCTCTGCAGTCGGGTTCTGACCGGATCCTGAAGACGATGCGGCGTTCCTACCGCCAGGAGCGCTACCTCGGGATCATCGAACGCGTCCGCGCCGCGATCCCGGACGCCGCCATCACCACCGACATCATCGTGGGGTTCCCCGGCGAGACCGAGGCCGACTTCCTCGACACGATGGAGGTCGTGCGCCGGGCGCGCTTCTCGGGCGCCTTCACCTTCATCTACTCCAAGCGTCCCGGCACTCCCGCGGCGACCATGGAGGAGCAGGTGCCGGCCGAGGTGATCAAGCACCGCTACGACCGGCTCGTCGAGCTCGTCAACGACGTCGCCTGGGACGAGAACAAACGGCTGGTCGGCCGCCGCGTCGAGCTGATGGTCGCGGAGGGCGAGGGCCGCAAGGACGCCGCCACGCACCGGCTCTCCGGCCGGGGTCCCGACAACCGCCTCGTCCACTTCACACCCCCTCCGGCGGTCGAGACCCCCGGAGCCGTCCGACCCGGCGACCTCGTCACCGTCGAGATCACCCGGGCCGCGCCCCACCACCTCATCGCCGACGGACCGGTGCTGGACGTGCGGCGTACCCGCTCGGGCGACGCCTGGGCGGCGCGTACGACGGCGCCGGTGACGGCCTCGGTCGGGCTCGGGATGCCGGGCCTCGGCGTACCCGACCAGCTCCCTGCCGCCGCTCCCGCCTGCGGGTGAGCCGATGACCGATCCCTGGAACACCGGGGCGCTCGACCTCGACGCCTACCTGGCGAGGCTCGGCGTCAGCGCGGCCGCGCCCAGCGTCGAGGCCTTGGCCGAGCTCCAGCAGGCGCACGTGCGGGCCTTCACCTTCGACAACATCGACGTGCTCCTCGAGGACCACCCCGGCGTCGGGCTCCCTGCCGTGCAGGAGAAGTTCGTGGGCCGCGGGCGGGGCGGCTACTGCTTCGAGCACACCACGCTCTTCGCCGCGGCGCTGCAGCGGCTGGGGTACGACGTCGTGCGCCACCTGGGCCGGGTCGGTGACCCGCTCGAGGCGCCCCGCACGCACGCCGTCACGGTCGTCACCTTGGGTGCCGAGCGGTGGCTGGCCGACGCGGGCTTCGGGATGAGTCCCCTGGGGCCGATCCGCATGCGCGACGGCGCCGAGGACGACACCGGCGGCTGGACGCACCGACTGCGCCGCGTCGAGGGTCGAGCGGACGGGCCGACGTGGGAGCTGCACCGCGACCGCGACGGGCACTGGGAGCTGATGCACACCACCGACGAGCTGGTCGTGCGACCGGTCGACCTGGTGATGGGCCACCACATGACGAGCACGTTCCCGACCTCCCACTTCCGCCGGACGCTGATGATCACGCGCCACCTCGACGGTTGCCACGTGACGGTCACGCACGAGCACGTGACGACCCGGCGGCCCGGACGGCCGACCGAGCTGCGGCCGCTGCGCGACGGTGAGCTCGGCGACCAGCTGGACGCGCTCGGGGTCCCGTTGTCAGCCGACCGGAGAGCCGCCTTGATCGAGGTCGCCGCGCGGCTTCCTCGCAGCTAGGGCGAGCGAGGATCAAGGGACGGGTAGCCCGCCTTCGGGGCGACACCCTCGGGGTTCTCCTCCACACCACCCGGTGACTGCTCGGGCGGGGAGTCCGGCTCGCGCGACACCTTGATCGAGGTGTCCCGCTCGCCGTCGGTGCCGACCTGACCGGGCCCGGTCGGGCCGGTGCGCTCGCTGCTCACACCCATCCCGCCCGCCGCCGCGTCGGGGCCGGCCGCGTTGGGCTGCGACTCGCGCAGCTCGGGGACGTCGGTCTTGTCGTCGTCGGGTGTCATGACAGCTCGGTACCCGACGGTGCTGCGGGTCAGACGGGCGTGTCCTCGCCCAGCGCGTCGGACTTGCCGCCGGACTCGTCAGCGGCCTGCTCGTCCTCGGCGTCCTCCTCTTGCTCGGACTGACTGATCTCGTCCGGCACCTCGTCGTCCGTGGCGGGGTTGCGGTCGTTGGGCAGGTCGGGGATCAGCGGCTGGTCCGGGATGCTGCCGTACTTCTCCTCGTCGGCGATCGAGTCGGCACCGCCCGGAAAGCGCTCAGGCGGCTCGACGGTGGGCTCTGGCAGGTCGCCGAGGTCGACAGGCAATGGGTTCCCCTCCCTCAAGGCCGGGCCCCACGACTCAGGACCCGGTGAATCCAAAACTCAGGTACGTCGGCACGTACCCGGTCCGCAGCCTCAGTAGTACCTCACGCTCGTGCGGCACCACGGGGTGGGAGAGGGCGTCGATCTCGTCGAGACGGCACCAGCGCAGCTCCGCGCACTTGGCCGGCTCGAGGATCCGGGGCTCCCCGGACCATGATCGGGCGGTGAAGAAGAAGTCGACCCGCTCGTCGATCGGCTCGTCGTACCTCGTGCGCTGCATGACGGTGACGTAGTCCAGCTCGAGGTCGCGCACGTCGAGCTCCTCGGCGGCCTCCCGCTGAGCGGCGACGAAGATCGTCTCGCCTGCCTCGACGTGGCCGGCGGCCGCGGCGGCCCAGTGGTCGTCCATGTAGCCGGTGTTCTGCCGCAGCTGCAGCAGCACCTCGGTGCTGCCGTCGGCAGGCGGCCCGGTGCCGCGGGTGAGGAAGACGTAGGACGCCGGGACGACGACGAAGCGCCCGTGCGGCTCCCGGGCGCTCAGGGGGTGGTGCCCGGGCGAGCCTCCGGGCCGAGGTCGTCGTCGTTCTTGCCGTCGAGCTTGTCGAGGCCCTCGCGGACCTTCCCAGTGGCGCCGGCGATCTTGTCGTGGTGCTTGCCGCCGGTCTTCTTGTCGACCGCGGCGGCGGCCTTGTCGATGCCGTCGGCGATCTTGTCGCCGTGCTTGTCGACGGCATCGGTCAACTTGGCCTTGGCCTTGTCGAGAAAGCTCATGGCGGTCCCTCTCTCAGGGTGCGGCCTCCCGTGGGCCGGCGTCTCCGCAACACTAGCGACATGTCCGACGCCGAGGCAGCGCCCATCGTCGCGGTGGTCGGGGCCACCGCCTCGGGCAAGACGGGCCTCGCCCTCGACCTCGCCGAACGGCTCGACGGGGAGATCGTCAACACCGACGCGATGGCGCTCTATCGCGGCATGGACATCGGCACGGCCAAGCCCACACCCGCGGAGCAGGCACGCGTGCCGCACCACCTGCTCGACCGGCTCACGGTGCGCGAGCCTGCCACCGTGGCGGAGTTCCAGGGGTGGGCGCGCGCGGCGATCGCCGACGTGCGAGGCCGTGGCCGCACGCCCTTCCTGGTAGGAGGTTCGGCGCTCTACACCCGGGCCGTGGTCGATCGCTTCGAGTTCCCCGGGACGAACCCCGTCGTCCGCGCGCGGCTCGAGGGCGACCTCGCTCGCAGCGGAACCGCGGCGATGCACGCACGACTCGCGGTCGTCGACGCCCAGGCCGCGGCGCGCATCGAGCCCGACAACGGTCGGCGCATCGTGCGGGCGCTCGAGGTCGTCGAGATCACGGGACGGCCGTTCTCGGCGTCGCTCCCGGCGATGGAGCACGCCGACCCGCGCACCGTCCAGATCGGCGTGGACATCGACCGGGCCACCCTCCACGACCGGGTCGAGGAGCGGGTGCGGGCGATGTTCGAGGCCGGCTTCGTCGACGAGGTACGCCGCCTGCTCGACGAAGGGCTGGCGGAGGGCCGGACCGCTGCTCGGGCGATCGGCTACCCCGAGGTGGCGGCGTACTTGCAGGGCGAGCTCACCCTCGACGAGGCACGCGAGCGGATGGTCACCGCGACGCGGAGGTTCGTACGCCGCCAGGACGCGTGGTTCCGAAAGGACCCGCGCATCGTGTGGGTGCGCTGGGACGATCCCGCCCGCGTCGACCGCGCGATCGACGCGGTGCGCAAGATCGGTCGGGCGCAGCCGGCCTGACCGGCAGCACACTGGGGTCATGACCGAACCTGCCCGTGATCGACCTCGCGGCGTCTTCTACACCGCCACCACTCTCGACGGCTTCATCGCGGACGAGCACGACTCGCTCGACTGGCTCTTCAAGCAGGACCAGGACGAGGCCGGCCCGCTCAACTACGGCGACTTCATCAAGGGGGTCGGCGCGATCGCGATGGGGTCGACGACGTACATGTGGGTGCGCGACCGGCTCGGCACCGGCGTCGAGGGGCTGGGCGACTCATGGCCCTACACACAGCCGTCGTACGTCTTCACCCACCGTGACCTGCCCGGCCTCGAGGGCGCGGACCTGCGCTTCGTGCAAGGGCCGGTCGAGGACCACTGGGCCTCGCTCGCCGACGCCGCCGGTGATCGCGACGTCTGGGTCGTGGGCGGCGGCGACCTCGCGGCGCAGTTCGCGGAGGCAGGTCACCTCGCGTCGGTGATCACCTACATCGCCCCCGTCACCCTCGGCGCCGGCCGTCCGCTCTTCCCGAGACGCTTCGACCTGCGGCTGGCCGAGGCCCACCAGAACAAGGCGTTCATCGCGGCCCGGTACGACGTCGTCGGCCCGCTGCCCTGACGGGGCGTGGGACGATGGGCGGGTGACGACGACGCAGACGGGCTGGCCCACGATCGGGTCGGTCGACGAGCTGGAGGCGCTGCTCGGCGTGCCCGGTGACCGGGCGCGCGACAAGGAGCGGCACGCGCTGCTCGACGTCGACCGTCAATGGCTGGCGGCCACGCCGTTCTGCGTGATGGCGACTTCCGCCGCAGACGGGACCTGTGACGTCAGCCCCAAGGGCGACCCGCCCAGCCAGCTGGTGCACGTCGTCGACGACACGACGATCGCCCTGGCCGAGCGGCCGGGGAACAAGCGGGCCGACGGCTACAAGAACATCCTGTCCAACCCGCACGTCGGGCTGAACTTCTTCATCCCCGGCCGGGGCGACACCCTGCGCATCAACGGCCGCGCCCGCTTGGTGACCGACGCCCCGTTCTTCGACGCGATGGTCGTCAAGGGCCACCGCCCGATCCTGGCCGTGGTCGTCGAGATCGAGACGATCTTCTTCCACTGCGCGAAGGCGTTCCTGCGATCGGGTCTCTGGAAGCCCGAGACCTGGGACCCCGAGGCGCACGTGCCACGGCGCTCGGTCATCGCCAGCGGCGTCGAGCCCAACGGCATGACGGTCGCCCAGCTGGACGACTACTACGGCCCGTCCTACGAGAAGGGCCTCTATGGCTGAGCCGTCGGGTGGCCCCGTCGGTTCCTACCCCTTCGTCAAGGGACACGGCACCGAGAACGACTTCGTGCTGCTGCCCGACCACGATGGCATCGTGCACGGCGACCTGTCGGCCGAGCGGGTACGCCGCCTCTGCGACCGGCGCGCCGGGATCGGTGGCGACGGCGTGCTGCGCGTCATCCGGTCCCGCCACGTGGACGCGACGCAGGCCGATCAGGCCGAATGGTTCATGGACTACCGCAACGCCGACGGCGGGGCGTCCGAGATGTGCGGCAACGGGATCCGCGTCTTCGCCCTCCACCTGGTCCGCGAGGGTCTCGTCGACCCCGCCCAGCCGATTCCGATCGGCACCCGCGACGGCGTGAAGACCGTGACGATCGCGGGCCAGCGGATCACCGTCGACCTCGGCGTCCCGCAGGTCCTGGGCGAGACCTCGGTGTCGCTCGGGGACCGCACCTGGCCCGCCACCCACGTCGACATGGGCAATCCGCACGCGGTGGCGTTCCTCGACGACAGTGCCGACCTAGCGTCCCTGTCGGCGCCGGGTCGCGACCTCGATCCGCCGCAGCACGACGCCGCCGTCTATCCCGCCGGCGTCAACGTCGAGCTGGTCGCCCGCGTCGGCGAGCACCACGTCGCGATGCGCGTGCACGAGCGCGGCGTCGGCGAGACCAGGTCCTGCGGCACCGGCGCCGGCGCGGTCTGTGTCGCGACCGCGGTCGCCGACGGGCGATCAGCGGGCCAGGAGGCGACGTACGCCGTCGACGTGCCCGGCGGCCGCCTCACGCTGACCTGGACGGCCGACGACCACGTGCTGCTGGCGGGTCCGGCCGAGATCGTGGCGCGCGGGACCACCCACCTCTGAGGGGACCCGCGACCGGCTCCTAGGCTGCGGGACATGGACTTCAAGGGAGCCTCCGCCCTCGTCACCGGCGCCGCCTCGGGCATCGGCGCCTCCGTCGCACGCCAGCTCGCAGCGGCGGGTGCCCACGTCGTCGTCGCCGACGTCCAGGTCGACAAGGGCACCGCGCTGGCCGAGGAGATCGGCGGCGTGTTCGCCGAGGTCGACGTGACCCGCACCGAGCAGATCCAGGCTGCCGTCGAGACGGCGCTGTCGCTCGCGCCGCTACGGGCGGCCGTCTGCTCGGCGGGGATCGGCCCGGCGCAGCGCACCATCGGCCGCGACAGCGAGTTCGAGTCGGCGCACGACCTGGCGCTCTACCGCAAGGTCATCGAGATCAACCTGATCGGCACGTTCGACACGATCCGGCTCGCCGCGACCGCGATCAGCCGCAGCGAGCCGGACGCCGACGGCGAACGCGGCGCGATCGTCGCGCTGGCCAGCGTCGCGGCCTTCGACGGCCAGATCGGCCAGGCGGCGTACGCCTCGTCGAAGGGCGGCATCGTCGGGCTCACGCTCCCCGTGGCCCGTGACCTCTCGGCGGCCGGCATCCGGCTCAGCACGGTCGCGCCCGGCCTCATCGACACGCCGATCTACGGCGAGGGCGAGAAGGCCGAGGAGTTCAAGGCCAAGCTCGGCGAGTCGGTGCTCTTCCCCAAGCGCCTCGGTCGGCCCGACGAGCTCGCGCGCATGGTCCTCGAGTGCCTGGCCAACCCCTACATGAACGGCTCGGTCGTGCGCGTCGACGGCGGCATCCGGATGCCCCCGAAGTAGCCACCACCGGTGGTCGAGGAGCTTGCGCAGCGACGCGCACCCCGGGTCAGACCCGGACCCGCTCGGAGGCCGGGTCGTAGAGGGGCCGCAGCGAGACGTCGATGTCGTGCAGCGTGCCGGCGACGTCGACCTGCCACGAGCCGGCGGCCAGCCAGTCGGCGGTGACGGGCCCGTCGGTGCCGGTCACGTACGCCAGCCCGACCGAGGCGCCGAGGGTCCAGCCGTACGACGCCGCGCGCACGTAGCCGACCACGACACCGTCCCGGTGCACCGGCTCGGCGTGGTAGAGCAACGGCTCGGGGTCGCGCAGCAGGATCTGCACCAGTCGCGAGGACGGCGGCCCGGCTGCCTTCCTGGCGAGCGCAGCGGCGCGCCCGACGAACGACGGCTTGTCCCAGCCGACCGCGAAGCCGAGCCCGACCGACACCGGGTCGTCGGTGTTGTCGATGTCGTGGCCGAAGTCGCGGTAGCCCTTCTCCATCCGCAACGACGCCAGCGACTTGAGCCCGACGGGGCGGATGCCGTGCGGCTCGCCGGCGGCGAGCAGGGCGTCGTACACGGTGATCGCGTCCTCGGCCGGCACGTAGAGCTCGTAGCCCAGCTCGCCGACGTAGGTGATCCGGGCGCACACGACGTCGACGCCGGCGACCTCGATCTCCCGAGAAGTGCGGAACGGGTACGCCTCGGTCGACAGGTCGGTCGCGGTCAGTGCGGCGAGCACGTCGCGCGACGAAGGGCCTTGCAGGTTGAGCTGGGCGAGGTCCTGGGTCACGTCGGTGATCGTCACCTCGGCCTCGAGGCGCTCCGCCGCCCGGCGCAGCCAGTCGAGCGCGTGGCCGTGCGCGGTGTCCGACACGACGACGAGGAAACGGTCGCGGCCGAGCTTGGTGACGGTGAGGTCGGCCTCGATCAGCCCGCCCTCGTTGAGCCACTGCGTGTAGGTGATGACGCCCGCGTCGCCGTCGACCGACCCCGCCGACACCTCGTCGAGCAGCGCCCCCGCGTCGGGACCCTTGACCGAGAGCTTGCCCATGAACGACATGTCCATCAGGCCCACGGCCTCGCGGACCGCTCGGTGCTCCTGCGACCACGCCTCGAACCACGGCGCGTGGCCCCACGTCGGCTCGGCGTGGGGGACGACGCCGTACCCGGCGAACCAGTCGGCGCCCTCCCAGCCGCTCACCTCGCGCAGGTAGCCGCCCTGTTCGACCAGCCGCTCGATCACCGGCGACAGGATCGCGTCACGCGCGGTGCGCAGCTGCTTGCCCGGCGTGTGCGCGGCGTAGACGGTGCCGAGGATCTCGGTCGTGCGCGCCGCGCGGTACGCCGGGTCTAGCTGGTCGGGCCGGAAGCGCGCCACGTCGAAGCCGGTCACGTCGACGTCGGGGCGACCCGACACGATCCACTCGGCGAGCACCCTGCCGAGCCCACCAGCGGACAGCACGCCGACGGAGTTCATGCCGGCGGCGACGAAGTACCCGAAGATCTCGGGCGCCTCCCCGACTGCGGGAGCCAGGTCAGGAGTGAACGACTCCGGCCCGCAGAAGAACGTGCGGATCCCGACCTCGTGCGTGACGGGGACGCGATCCATCGCCTGCTCGAGGAACGGCGCCATCCGGTCCCAGTCCGGCGGCAGGGTGAGGAACGACGCGTCCCGGGGGATGCCCTCGACCTGCCACGCGGCGGCGTTCGGCTCGAAGAGGCCGACCATCATGCCGCCGCCCTCCTCGCGGTAGTAGCCGAAGGACGAGGGGTCCTCGAAGATCGGGGTGTCCTGCGTGAGGCCGTCGATGGTGTCGGTGATCAGGTAGTAGTGCTCGGCGGCCTGGTTGGGGATGACCAGACCGTTCTGCTCGCCGAGCTCGCGCGCCCACATGCCGGTGCAGTTGACGACGTACTCGGCCTCCACGACGTGCTCGCCGACCCGGACGCCGGTCACCCGGCCCGCGTGCCGCCCCTCGGCGACCAGGATCTCGTCGACCCGCGCACCCTCGACGATCGTGACGCCGAGGTTCTTCGCACCGCGGGCCAGCGACTGGGTCAGGTCGACCGGGTTGACCCGCCCGTCGCCTGCGACGTGGAAGCCGGCGACGAGGTCGTCGGTGCGCGCCCACGGGAAGAGGTCCTTCATCTCCGACGGGCCGATCTCGTCGATCTCGAGGCCGAGGTGGCGCTGGAAGGCGGCGACCCGGCGGTACTCCTCCAGCCGGTCGCGGTCGGCGGCGGCCTCGATCATCCCGACCGGGCGGAAGCCGGTCGCGACGCCGGTCTCGGCCTCCAGGCGGGCGTAGAGATCACGGCTGTAGAGGCGGATGCCCGTGCTCGTCTCCGACGTGGACCCGAAGCAGGTCATCAGTCCTGCGGCGTGCCACGTCGTGCCGGAGGTGAGCTTGTCGCGCTCGAGCAGCAGGACGTCGGTCCAGCCGGCGTGGGCCAGGTGGTAGGCGACCGAGCAGCCGATGACGCCGCCACCGACGATGACGACGCGGGCGCGCGTAGGTAGGTCGAGCACGGCGCACAATCTAGTCCTGGAGGGTCGCGTGACGACCGAGGCCACAGTCGTCGGGCCGTATTGGGTTCGCGGTGGCTGGGTCCGTCGACCTACCCTGGGAAGTCGTATGACGAACGCACGCGATATCAACCTTGATGCCGAGCTCGCCGAGACGACCGGTTGGGACCTCGACGACGACCTCGACACCTGCGACGGTGACGAGGACTCCGACGACTTCCAGAGCGGGTACGCCGGCGAGCCGGACCCCGAGCTGACGACGGGCGAGCAGGACCTGGCCGAGCGCTACCTGCTGCGCCGCGTCGCCGGTCTGTCCACCGAGCTCGAGGACATCTCCGAGGTCGAGTACCGCCAGCTCCGGCTGGAACGGGTCGTGCTCGTCGGCGTGTGGACCTCCGGCTCGGTGGAGGACGCCGAGAACTCCATGGCCGAGCTCGCCCTGCTCGCCGAGACGGCCGGCTCCGAGGTGCTCGACGCGATCTACCAGCGGCGCAACAAGCCAGACCCGGCCACGTTCATCGGCCGGGGCAAGGTCGACGGCCTGCGCGAGATCGTGGCGGCCAGCGGCGCCGACACCGTGATCTGCGACGGCGAGCTCGCGCCCAGCCAGCTGCGCAACCTCGAGGACCGGCTCAAGGTCAAGGTCGTCGACCGCACCGCGCTGATCCTCGACATCTTCGCCCAGCACGCGAAGTCCAAGGAGGGGCAGGCGCAGGTCGAGCTCGCGCAGCTCAACTACATGAAGCAGCGGCTGCGCGGCTGGGGTGGCAACCTCTCCCGCCAGGCCGGTGGCCGGGTCGGCGCCGACGGTGGCGGCATCGGCGGCCGCGGCCCCGGTGAGACCAAGATCGAGACCGACCGGCGCCGCATCAACACCAAGATCGCCAAGCTCCGTCGCGAGCTCACCGCGATGAAGGGCACCCGCGCGACCAAGCGTCAGGAGCGCCGTCGTCACCAGGTGCCCAGCGTGGCCATCGCCGGCTACACCAACGCGGGCAAGTCCTCGTTGCTCAACCGGCTCACCGGCGCGGGCGCGCTCGTCGACGACTCGCTGTTCGCGACCCTCGACCCGACCACCCGGCGTACCCACACCTCAGACGGCCGCGTCTTCACGATGACCGACACCGTCGGCTTCGTGCGGCACCTCCCCCACCAGATCGTCGAGGCGTTCCGCTCGACCCTCGAGGAGGTGTCCGACTCCGACCTGGTCGTGCACGTGGTCGACGGATCGCACCCCGACCCGGAGGGACAGCTCGGCGCGGTGCGCGAGGTGTTCGCCGAGATCGGCGCCGACAAGGTGCCCGAGCTGGTCGTGATCAACAAGGCAGACGTGGCGGACCCCCTGGTGCTCGCGCGGCTGCGCCAGCGCGAGCCGCACTCGGTCGTGGTCTCGGCCCGCACCGGCGAAGGCATCGACGAGGCGCTGCGGATGATCGAGGGCGAGCTGCCGCGCCCGGGGGTCGAGTTCACCGCCCTGCTGCCCTACGAGCGCGGCGACCTCATCGACCGGCTGCACCACGAGGGCGAGATCGACTCGCAGGAACACACCGGCGACGGCACCGTCGTGCGCGGCCGCGCCCACGAGGACCTCGCCGGCGAGCTCGCGCAGTACGCCGTCGCTCCGGCCGCCGACTGACTCGGCACCGGCAGTCGCCGTGACGGGCGGCTTCGCTCGTCCGAGCGCCAGTAGCCGGCCCTAGACCCCGATCCGCCCCCACGGCCCCCAGATCGCGAACGTCATGCCACGCGAGGCCTGGACGTTCACGAACAGCGTCTCGCCCGACGGGCTGAAGGTGGACCCGGCGAACTCGTCGTTGTAGCGCGTCGGGAAGACCGGCGGGTTGCTGCCGGGCGTCGGGAGCTGGCTCACCAACCTGTTGAGCGCGATGTCCCACAGCTGACCCTCCGGCGACAGTCCCCGGATGAAGTTGTCCTCGTTGTTGTCCTCGCAGACCACCAGGGTGCCTCGGTGGGAGGTGGTGATGTTGTCGGGGAAGTCGAGGGTGACCTTGTCGGGTGACTGGTAGACGCAGCGCAGCTTCTCCCGCTTCGGGTCGTAGGCCCAGACCTGCCCGAAGCCGTTGCCGTAGCCCGCGTTCGGCTCGTTGCCGGTCTCAGGTGCCCCACCGCCCTGGGTGCTGGTGAAGAAGATCTCGCCCTTGCCGTAGACCTGCCCCTCCAGCCGCGAGAAGAACGCCGCGCCCTCGGCCCAGCCCTGGCTGCTGACGTAGGTCAGCGCGGTGTTGTTGTCCGTGGGGGCGACCTGCCCGGGCGTGTACGGGAACTCGGGGTCGGGGTCGCCGATCTCGACCCAGTCGACGTCGTACTCGGTGCCGGCGACCTGCGCGCCCTCGAGGTGTGCGTTGAACGTGCCCTTGACGCGCAGCATGTGCAACCAGCCGCCGTCGAGCAGCTTGCCGGCGTGCCGCGGGTGCGTCGGCGGGGTGTAGCGGTAGAAGCCCGACGGGAACCCGAAGTTGTCCTCGGTGAGGTAGAGGTGCCCGCCCTTGGGGTCGTACGACACCGCCTCGTGCGCGAACCGCCCTGCCTTCCGCAACGGCTGGCGGGCCGACTGGCCGGTCTCGGCGTCGGTGCTGGCCGGGACCTCGTAGACGAAACCGTGCGGCTTCGTCAGCGAGACGTTGGAGGCGCCGGTGAAGTCGGGCCCGACGTCGGGGCCGTTGACGGTCTCCTCGCAGGTGACCCACGACCCCCACGGCATGATGCCGCCCGAGCAGTTCATCATCGTGCCGTTGAGGCTGGTGAACGCGTTGAGCACCTGCCCGTCGGGCGTGCAGTGGATCGTCGTGGTCCCGCCGCCGCCGCGAGCGTCGTACGGCGTGCCCGGCCCGAACGGGTTCGTCGGGTTGTTGACCTCGTGGTTGCGCACCAGGATCACGGTGCCGTCCGGGCCCTCGAAAGCGCCCATGCCGTCGTGGCGGCCCGGAAGCGTGGTGCCGTCGTTCAACGTCACGGTCGCCTCGGTGTCGTGGAACGAGCGGTAGGAGAAACCCTTCGGCAGGTGCAGGCGCACCTTGCCGTCACGCGCGTCGGGGACGGGCACCAGGTCGAAGGCCCTGGGTGCCTTGCGCGCCGATGCCGGAGCGGCGACCAGGCCCGCGAAGGGGCCCGCTGCCGCGATCGCGGCGCTCGACTTGAGGACGGTACGGCGGTCGATGGACTGAGTCATCTGGCGACGCTAGACCCGATTCCCGCACCTGAACACCCCCTTCAAGGGGGGCGACAAGGACGGGTGTGACGCGTGAGGGTGGTGGGGCATACCACCTACTCGGGGAGGCCCCATGCGCACGTCACGCCTGCTCGTGAGCACGCTCGCGCTCACGACGACGGCGGCCGTCACGGCCGCGCTCCTGACGCCACCGGACGCCGTCGCGGCCGGGACCAGGTCGACTGCTGATCGACCTTCGGCTCCGCTCATGGGAGCGCCCAAGAAGGCGACCAGCGAGGGGTACGGCGGCGCCGTCAGCAGCGTCGACCCGGAGGCGACGAAGATCGGGCTCCGGGTCCTCAAGCGCGGCGGCAATGCGGTTGACGCCGCCGTGGCGACCGCAGCCGCGCTCGGGCTGACCGAGCCGTTCTCGGCCGGCATCGGGGGTGGCGGCTACTTCGTCTTCTACAACGCCGAGAAGGGGAAGGTGCAGACCCTCGACGGGCGGGAGACCGCGCCGAAGGCGATGCCCAACGACGCCTTCGTCGACCCCGCCACCGGCAAGCCCTACAACTTCACCCCCGAGCTGGTCACCAGCGGCGTCTCGGTCGGCGTGCCCGGCACGCCCGCCACCTGGCAGCGCGCGCTCGACAAGTGGGGCACGTGGAGCCTCGGCGACACCCTGCACCCCTCGATCGACCTGGCTCGCAGGGGTTTCAAGGTCGACACGACCTTCCGCCAGCAGGCCCTCGACAACGAGGTGCGCTTCAAGGCCTTCACCTCGACGAAGAAGCTCTACTTCAAGGGCGGTGACGCCCCGTCCGTCGGCTCGATGTTCAAGAACAAGGACCTCGCCGACACCTACGAGCTGCTGGCGGACAAGGGCCTCCGGCCTCTCTACCGCGGCGGCCTCGCCGGCGAGATCGTCCGCGCCGTCCGCACACCCCCCACGACGAAGTCGACCAAGCTGCCCGTCCCGCCGGGCTACCTGAAGAAGCGCGACCTGCGCGACTACTCCGTGCTCGAGCAGAAGCCGACCAAGGTGAGCTACCGCGGGTACGACGTCTACGGCATGGCCCCGTCGTCCAGCGGTGGCTCGACGGTCGGTGAGGCGCTCAACATCCTCGAGCGCTACGACCTCGCCACGCTCCCGGTCGCGTCAGCCATGCACCTCTACTTCGAGGCCTCCGCCCTCGCCTACGCCGACCGTGGTGCGTACGTCGGCGACTCGGCGTACGTCGACGTGCCGCTCAAGGCCCTGCTGGACGAGAAGTTCGCCGCCGAGCGGGCCTGCGGCATCAACCCCGCCAAGGCAGCGACGAAGCCGGTGGCTGCCGGGGCGGTGACCGGCTACGACGGCGTCTGCCCGACCACGACGAGCGCTCCTGCCGAGCACGAGGACACCGAGAACGTCTCGACCACCAACCTCACTGTCGCCGACAGGTGGGGCAACGTCGTCGAGTACACCCTCACCATCGAGCAGACCGGAGGCTCCGGGATCGTCGTGCCCGGTCGCGGCTTCCTGCTCAACAACGAGCTGACCGACTTCTCGACGACGTACGTCGCCACCGACCCGAACCGGATCCAGCCGGGCAAGCGCCCGCGCTCCTCGATGTCGCCGACGATCGTGCTGCGCAACGACAGGCCCTGGCTGGCGCTCGGCTCACCCGGCGGGTCGACGATCATCACGACGGTGCTGCAGATGCTCGTCAACCGGATCGACCTGGGCATGACCGTCGAGGAGGCGATGGCCGCGCCGCGCGCCACCCCGCGCAACACGGCGACGACGCTGGCCGAGCAGGCCTTCATCGATGCCTACGGGACGGCGCTCACCGCTCTGGGCCACACGCTCTCGCCGGCCGGCGACGGGCTGACCTCCGACCCCTTCATCGGTGCCGCCACCGCGATCGAGCTCGGCAAGAAGGGCTTCATGACCGCGGTCGCGGAGCCCACTCGGCGCGGCGGCGGAGCGACGGGCGTGGTGTCGAAAACGAAGTAGCCCTCCGCTGGTCGAGGGGGGCGCTGCGCGACCTCCTCGACCACCGGGGTGACGGGTCAGCAGACCTTGAACTTCAGCTTCTGCACGACGGTCGCGGTCTGACCGCCCTTCTTGAAGACGGCCTTGCCCAGCAGGGTGTACTTCTCGCCGGACTTCAGCTTCTCGCCGTCGAGCTTGATGGTGGCGTCGTTGCCGTCGCCGTCCAGGGTGAGCTTCTTGGACGCGACGTTCCAGCCGTTGGCGGCCTTCGCGGTGACCTTGGCCTTGACCTCGACCACCGGCAGGCAGCTGGCCGGGCCCTTCACCGTGACCTTCCCGGGGTTCGCGTTCTTCGACTTCTCGATCATCAGCGCCGGAAGCCGGACCGCGCGGACCTGCAGACGGTTCCCCACGCTGGTCGGGCTCAGGGTCCCCCAGGCGACCCACCCGTAGCCGCGGGTGGTGGTGGTGATCTGGGCGCCACCCGAGGACAGCGTCCCGCCGGTCGGGAAGGATGCCTTCGCGGCGGTCTCGGTGCCGGGCAGGTTGTAGATGATCACCTTCCCGCAGCGCTCGACGACGTCGGCGATCCGGCCGCTGCCGTCGGTGACGGCGTCGTGGAAAAGACCCGGGCAGCTGTCGTTCTCACCGATGAGCTCGGGCTTGCTGAACTCGGAGCCGTTCCACTTGGCCACGGCCGGGCGATAGCTCGCCTTGGCCTCCGACGCGATGGCCCGCACGCCGTGGGACGTGCCGACCAGGTCGTTGCCCTGCCCGGTGGTCCACGTCTTGGCGAGCGACTTGAAGGACCCCATCGGGGTGCCCGACGCGTAGGCGAGCGGGTCACCGATCGATCCGTACTTCGCGATGAGGAGCACCGGCTGCGAGCCCTGGAAGGCCAGTGAGGCGTTGCCCACCATCCACGGCGCGGTCACGGGCTGTGCGGCGTTGACACCGATGTTCGGGATGATACGGAGACCGGTCCCCGCGCCACCGTCCCCGGCGACCGCCCACAACCCTCCGGGACCCGGGACCACGTCGAACAGCTGGCCGTTCGGCGGGATCTGGCCGGCGACGGTCGCCGGGGCTCCGAGCACGCCGGCGGCGTACGTCGCGAAGGAGAGCGCACCGAGGGAGTTGCTGGAGAAGTTGTGGTACCAGACCAGCGTCGCGGTGCCGGGCGAGGTGACCTCGACCTGGAGGCCCGCCGCCGACGGTCCGTCGACCGCGCTGGTGGTGAGGACGCCGCCGGAGCACGCGAGAGCGCCGGGTGGGAGGACGCACAGGTGCACGGCTCGGAGGGGCGACGCTGCGCTGCTGGAGATCCAGCCCAGGTAGGCGACCCCGGTGGACGGGTCGGTCGCCAGGTCGAAGCCGGAGAACGTCGCCTGGTCCTCGACGACGAGGACCGGGCCGTCCGCTCCGGCCTTGACGGGCGGGGCTTCGACGGCCGCGTCGACCGCGGCCCCGGAGGTGTGGACGGGTCCCGCCAGCGTGAGGGCGAGAGCGGCGGCCGCGGCCGCGGCCAGGAGACGGGTACGACGGCACACGACGTTCATGCTGACTCCTCGAGTCGGCTCGGACCGCTGCCCTTTCAGCAGTCGCTACCGACGAAAGTAAGGGGCTGCGCCCGCCCAGGGAATGCTGGTCTAGCGCGCCAGAAGTCAGCGGGCGGCTGCCACGCTCTCGTCGGTGCCGGCGAGCTTCTGCGCGAGCCAGATCGGCACGATCGAGAGCACGATCAGCGCAGCGGCGACGACGTTGACCACCGGTGCCTGGTTGGGCCGGAAGAGGTTCTGGTAGATCCAGATCGGCAGCGTCTGCACTCCGGAGCCGGCGGTGAAGGTCGTCACGATGATCTCGTCGAAGCTCAAGGCGAAGGACAGCAGACCGCCGGCCAGGAGGGCCGACCGCAGCATCGGCAGGGTGACCAGCCGGAAGGTCATGAACGTGCCGGCGCCCAGGTCCATCGATGCTTCCTCGAGGTTGCCGCCGAGCCGCCGCAGCCGCGCGACGGCGTTGTTGAACACCGTCACGATGCAGAAGGTCGCGTGCGAGACGACGAGGGTGAAGAAGCCGAGCCGGATCCCCACCATCGTGAGGAACGCGTTCGCCAGCGCGATGCCCGTCACCACGCCCGGCAGCGCGATCGGCAGGATGATGAGGAGCGAGACGGTGTCGCGCCCGAAGAACTGGAAGCGCTGGAGGGCCAGCGCGGCCATGGTCCCGAGCACCAGCGCGATGGCCGTCGCGATCGCCGCGACCTCCAGCGACACGATGATCGCCGAGCGCGCGCCCGACGACGACGCAGCCGCCGACCACCACTTGGTCGTCAGGTCCGGCGGCGGCCAGGCGAAGGTGCGCGAGGTGTTGAAGGAGTTGAGCAGGACCAGCGCGAGCGGCGCATAAACGAAGAGCAGCGCGAGCACGCTGAAGACGCCGAGCAGGGCGCGGGTCAGACGCGAGAAGCTCACAGCTGCTCCAGAGCTCCCGTGCGGCGCACCGCTGACAGGTAGACCAGCATGATCACGACCGGGATCGTCGAGACCGCCGCGGCGAACGGCATGTTGTTGCCGGTCAGGAAGTTGTCGTAGACGACGTTGCCGAGCATCTGGTTGGCGCCGCCGACGATCTTCACGGCGATGTAGTCGCCGAGCGTCAGCGAGAACGTGAAGATCGAGCCCGCGACGGCGGCCGGGAAGAGCACCGGCAGCACGATCCGCCGCATCGTCGTCGACGTCGGGGCGCCGAGGTCGGCCGAGGCCTCGAGCAGCGAGTTGGGCAGCCGCTCCAGGCCGGCGTACATCGGCAGGATCATGTAGGGCAGCCACAGGTAGGACAGCGTGATGACCGTCGCCGCGAGGCCGTACCCGGGGGAGTCGAGACCGAACGGCTGCGCGATCCACGACACCGGCCCGGTCTCCGAGAGCATGCCGCGCCAGGCGTACGCCTTGACGAGGTACGACGCCCACAGCGGCGTCAGCACCGCGATCACCAGCATGCGTTGCAGCCGGGGGGAGGCGACCTTCGCCATGAAGAGCGCGATCGGGAACGCCACGACCACGTCGATGGCCGTCACCGCCGCCGCGGTGAGCAGCGTGCGGATGGTGATGGAGCGGTAGACCTCGATGGTGAAGAGGTCCTTGAAGTTCTCCAGCGTCCAGTCACGCTGGATCGCCCCCGTGAAGCCGTCGACGGTCCACAACGAGGTGATGAACAGCGCCGCGAGGGCGCCGAGGTACGCCACCCCCAGCCACAGCATCGGAGGCCCCAGGAGGAGCCCCAGCCGTAGCCGGGGGTGGCGGTGGAGTGTTCCTGCGGTCAGGACCTACCCCTTGATCTCGGTCCAGGCCGTGGTCCAGTCCTGGTACGTCGTGCACTGGACGTCGGTGCGACCGTCGAGGCACTCCTCGATCGGCGTCGTCCAGTACCAGATGCCCTCGGCGTAGGCCTCGTCACCGGCGTGGTAGCTGTCGCAGAATCCCTCGCTGGCCAGGTCGCACGCCTTGCTGTTGGCCGGTGCCTCGCCGAACCACTCGGCGACCGCGGCGTTGGCCTCGGGGCTGATGATGTGGTTGAGCCAGGCGTAAGCGCAGTTGCGCGACTCGGTCTTCGAGCCGATCATCCAGGTGTCCGACCAGCCGGTGGAGCCGGTCTCGGGCAGGATCGCCTCGACCGGGACGCCCTCCGACTGCGCCAGGTTCACGATCACCTGCCAGGTGGTGCCGACGACGGAGTCGCCGGTCGTGAACGCCTGGATCTCCTTGAGGTAGTCGGACCAGTACTCACCGACGTGCTCGCGCTGGGCCTTGAGGACGTCGACGGCCGCGGCGAGCTGGTCCTCGTCGAGGGCGTAGGGGTTCTCGATCCCCAGGTCCGGCTGGGTGTTCATCAGGTAGAGCGCGGCGTCGGCGATGTAGATGGGTGAGTCGTACGCCGTCACCGCACCGCTGTGGTCGGACGCGCCGTCGAAGACGACGCTCCAGTCGGTCGGCGCAGGGCTGACCTCCTCGGTGTTGTACATGAGCAGGTTGGCGCCGTAGCCGTGCGGAACGCCGTAGTTGACGTCGCCCACGGTGTTCCAGAGCCGGTCCTTCAGGAAGGGCCAGACGTCGGCGTAGTTCGCGATGAGGTCCATGTTCACCGGCTCGACGTCACCGCCCGCGATGAGCCGCAGTGTGGCGTCGCCGGAGGCCGAGACGACGTCGTACTCCCCGGTCTTCATCAGGGAGACGGCCTCGTCGGACGTGCCGAAGTACTTGACGCTGACCTCGCAACCGGTGTCCTCCTCGAAGGGGGTGACCCAGTCGACGGACTTGTCGGTGGACCCGTCCTCGGCGTAGCCGGGCCAGGCCAGGACGCTCAGCGTCCCCTCGTTCTCACCGAGCTCGTCGAGCATCGGCAGGTCGGGCGGGGTGAAGCCGCCCTGCTCCTCGGCCGCGGAGCCGCCGTCCCCGTCGTCGCCCCCGCTGTCCTCCGTGCCGCAGCCGGCGGCGACCAGCGCCAGCACGACGGCCGCGACCCCGGTGCTTGCGCGTCTGTTGATCCTCATGGAATGCCTCCTTCTTCTGCGGGGACCCCGGCTGCCGGGCTCCCCGCTTCTGTCCCGAGGTCGATGACGTGCTCGTCGGCCCACGTGAGGTCGACGCGTTCACCACGGCGGCCGAGTGCCTGGTCGGCCGTGCCGTGGAGGTTCTGGCGCAGCACCGTGAGGGTGCTGCCCCCGTCGAGCTCGACGAGGTAGTGGTTGACGGAGCCCAGGTAGACGACGGCTTGGACGACGCCGGACGCCTTCGGCGGCCCCCCGGCGTCCTCGTCGAGCTGCACCTTCTCCGGCCTGATGCTGAAGGTGCCCTCGCGGCCGAAGACCGCCCGGGCGTCGGCACCGGTGAGCAGGTTGGAGGTGCCGACGAAGCCGGCGACGAACGACGACTGCGGCGCCTCGTAGAGCTCGGTCGGCGTCGCGACCTGCTCGACCCGGCCATGGTTGAAGACTGCGATGCGGTCGCTCATCGTCAGCGCCTCCTCCTGGTCGTGGGTCACGAAGCAGAAGGTGATGCCGACCTCGCGCTGGATCTGCTTCAGCTCGATCTGCATCTCGCGGCGCAGCTTGAGGTCGAGGGCGCCCAGCGGCTCGTCGAGCAGGAGGACCTTGGGCCGGTTGACCAGCGCGCGGGCCAGGGCGACGCGTTGGCGCTGCCCGCCGGACAGCTGGGTGGGTCGGCGGTCGGCGTACCCGGTGAGCCGGACCGTGTCGAGCGCGGCCAGGGCCCGCTCGCGGCGCTCGCCGCGCGGCACCTTCTTCACGCGCAGCCCGTACTCGACGTTGGTGAGGACGTCCATGTGCGGGAAGAGCGCGTAGTCCTGGAACACCGTGTTGACGTCACGGTTGAACGGCGCCTCGCGAGTGACGTCGACACCGCCGAGGAAGACTCGGCCCGAGGTGGGCGCCTCGAAGCCGGCGATCATCCGCAGCACCGTCGTCTTGCCGGAACCCGACGGGCCGAGCATCGAGAAGAACTCGCCGTCGCGGATCTCGAGGTCGAGGTCGTCGACAGCGGTGACCGACCCGAAGGTCTTGGTCACTCCGACGAGGCGCACAGCGGCGTGCTGGATCACCTCGTCTCGGGCCACGTGGGCAACGTAGGGGAGCGCCGTCGGGGCCGACAAGCACCGTCGCGACTTCAGTGGGTCACGGTTGTGTGTCGGCGCACGATGGTCGACCGACGCTCCTCGCCGTAGCCGTCGGCCGACCGAGGTCGCCCTGGCCACCGTGCTCGCGGACCCCGCCTCGACCCGAGCGTGTCTGCAATGATCCGCGACCATGACACGTGAGGGGACGCGCACAGGAGATCTGGTCGCCGGCATCGACTCGTCCACGCAGTCCTGCAAGGTCGTCGTCCGCGACGCCACCACGGGGGCGCTGGTCAGGCAGGGCCGGGCTGCGCACCCTGACGGGACCGAGGTCCAGCCCGATCACTGGTGGCGGGCGTTGCAGGCGGCTCTCGAGGAGGCGGGCGGGCTCGACGACGTCGCGGCCGTGAGCGTGGGAGGCCAGCAACACGGCATGGTCTGCCTCGACGAGGACGGGGAGGTCGTCCGGCCGGCGCTGCTCTGGAACGACACCCGCTCCGCCGGCGCCGCGGCCGAGCTGGTCCGGGAGCTGGGCGGACCGGAGGTGGGCGGCCGCGCGTGGGCCGAGGCCGTGGGCGTCGTACCCGTGGCGTCCTTCACGATCACCAAGCTGCGCTGGCTCGCCCACCACGAGCCCGAGAACGCGCGTCGGACGGCGGCCGTCTGTCTGCCCCACGACTGGCTGACCTGGAAGCTCTCGGGCAGTCGGGACCTCGCGGACCTGACGACCGACCGCAGTGACGCCAGCGGCACGGGCTACTGGTCGGCGGTGTCGGGGGAGTACCGCACCGACCTCCTGGAGCGTGCGTTCGGGTCGGTGCCCCACCTGCCCCGGGTGGTGGCGCCCGGCGGCGTGGCGGCGAGGACGCCGTCAGGGGCGGTGCTGGGCGCCGGGGCCGGCGACAACGCCGCCGCGGCGCTCGGCCTCGGTGCGGTCGAGGGCGACGTGGTCGTGTCGATCGGGACCTCGGGCGTGGTCACCGGCGTCTCGAGCACGCCGACGGTGGACCCGAGCGGCACGGTCGCGGGCTTCGCCGACGCCACCGGCCTCTACCTGCCGCTCGTCGCGACCCTCAACGCGGCGCGGGTCCTCGACGCAGCGGCCGGGCTCCTCGGGGTCGACCACCAGCAGCTGGCCGAGCTGGCGCTGGAGGCGCCGTCCGGTGCTGGCGGACTCGTCCTGGTGCCCTACTTGGAGGGCGAGCGCACGCCCAATCTGCCCGACGCGACCGGGTCCCTGCACGGCATCACCCTGTCGACGGCGACCCGTCCCGCGCTCGCCCGGGCCGCCGTCGAGGGGCTGCTGTGCGGTCTGGCCGACGGGCTCGACGCCGTGGTCGCGACCGGGGTGCGGCCGGCCCGGGCCCTTCTCGTCGGAGGCGCCGCCGCTTCAGGGGCCGTCCGGACCGCCGCAGCGGAGATCCTGGGCGTCCCCGTCGACGTGCCGCCTGCGGGCGAGTACGTCGCGGACGGCGCCGCCCGTCAGGCCGCGTGGGCGCTCGCCGGCTCTGCCTCGCCGCCGGAGTGGGAGCGGGCCGGGACGGTGCGGGTCGAGGCAGCCCCCCGCCCCGAGGTGCGAGCGCGGTACGCCGAGGCGCGCGAACGCCACCTCGACCGGCTGGCTCCCTGACGCGTCGTCGAGCAGGCGGCCGTCGGCCGTGGCTTGACGTGACGACCGCCCCTAGTTAGTTTGATGTCCCAACGAACTAATAGGGTGACGGGCGTCACGCTCGTCGCCTGACGATCTGAGAGGCAGTCGATGTCGCAGGCGCGTGAGAGCTGGCAGAGCGCCGGCTCCGGAGGTGCCGACCAAGGCACCGTGCGCCGCAACAACCTCTCGCTGCTTCTGCGCAGCCTCCGCGACGCCGGCCCCCGTTCACGGGCGCGGCTCGCCGCGGACCTCGGGCTCAACAAGGCGACCGTGTCCAGCCTGGTCGGCGAGCTGATGGAGCGCGGCCTGGTCCGCGACGGCCAGGCCGAGCGAGGTGCCGTCGGACGACCGGGCACCAGCGTCGAGCTGGCCGGCTCCGGCGCGTACGGCATCGGCGCCGAGATCAACGTGCACCACGTCACCACCCTCGCGGTCGACCTGGCCGGCTCGGCGGTGAGCGAGCGGCGTACCTCTGTCGACACCCGGGGGCTGCCCCCCGAGCAGGTCGTCGACCATCTTGTGGAGCTGTTGCAGGGCACGCTCTCGGACCTGGCTGATCGCGGGGCTCGCCCGATCTCAGTCACGGTCGGCGTGGCCGGGCTCGTCGACCTCGACCACGGACTCGTCTCGGTGGCCCCGAACCTCGGCTGGCGAGACGTGCCGCTGGCCGAGCTGCTGCGGTCGCGGCTGGGCCACGACCTCCTCATCGAGGTGGCCAACGAAGCGAACCTCGCGGCGGTGGCGGAGGCGACACCCGGAGACCCCGAGCGCCGCGACATCCTCGTCATCCACGGCGAGGTGGGCATCGGTGGCGGCATCGTGGCCGACGGCCGGCCCTACCAAGGACGCCTCGGCTTCGCCGGCGAGTTCGGGCACATGGTCGTCGACCGCGGCGGGCGGCGGTGCGGCTGCGGTCGGTCGGGCTGCTGGGAGACCGTCGTCGGGGTGAGTCGCCTGATCGAGATGGCGACCGACGAGGACGACCTGCTTCGTTCCCCCGACGTCGCCCTCGAGGTCAAGGTCGAGGAGCTCAACCGTCGCGCGGCCGCCGGTGACGAGCGCACCCTCCAGGCGTTGCACGAGGTCGGCCGCTGGGTCGGGATCGGCGCCGCGGCACTGACCAACGCCCTCAACCCCGGGGTCATCGTCTTGTCGGGCTACCTCGGCGAGATCGGCGAGTGGATCCAGGCCGACGTCCAAGCCGAGCTGGACGAGGGCGTCCTCGCGCCCGACGCGGGCGGCACCCGCATCGCCCTCTCGACGCTGGGCTTCTCCGCAGCGGTGCGCGGCGCCGCGGCCGTCGCCATCGAGCGCGTCTACGACGACCCCACGCTGGTGCCGCGCACCAGCGCCGAGCAGCTGGGAGCCACCTCATGATCGAGGACGTGACCGTCACGGTCCCGCGCCGCACCGACGCGTTGCTGGAGATGAGCGGCATCGTGAAGCGTTTCCCCGGCGTCCTCGCGCTCGACGGGGTCGAGCTGGACGTCCGCGCAGGTGAGGTGCACTGCCTCCTCGGTCAGAACGGCGCCGGCAAGTCCACCCTGATCAAGATCCTCTCGGCGAGCTATCAGCCCGACGAGGGCGAGATCCTCTGGGAGGGACGGCAGGTCGCGCTCACCTCTCCGCAGGCCGCGATGGCGCTCGGCATCTCCACGATCTACCAAGAGCTCGACCTGGTCCCTGACCTCAGTGTCGCGGAGAACATCTTCCTCGGCCACGAGATGTCGTCGGCGGGGTTCAGCCAGCGCGGCGCGACCAACCGCCGGGCCAGGGAGCTGCTGGAGCGACTCGGGCACCCCGAGATCTCGGCGACCCGCTCGGTCGGTCGGCTCTCACCGGCGGCCCAACAGATCGTGAGCATGGCCCGTGCGCTGTCCCAGGACACGCGGCTGCTCATCCTCGACGAGCCCTCCGCTGTGCTCGACCACGGCGAGGTCGACAACCTCTTCCGCGTCATCCGTGACCTCACCGTCGAGGGTGTGGCCGTCGTCTACATCTCCCACCGGCTCGAGGAGATCCGCCAGATCGGCGACCGGATCACCGTCCTGAAGGACGGCCGCACGGTCGCCACGGGCCTCGCGGTCGAGGACACCCCGACCTCCGAGCTGATCAAGCTGATGACGGGCCGCTCCATCGAGTACGTCTTCCCGCAGCGTGGCGACCGGCCGTCCGCCACGGGCGACCCCGTCCTCGACGTACGCGGGCTGGAGCTGTCCGGGGTCTTCTCGGGAGTCGACCTCAGCGTCCGGGCAGGCGAGATCGTCGGTCTCGCCGGTCTGGTCGGCGCGGGTCGCTCGGAGATCATCGAGACGCTGTACGGCGCCCGCCGAGCCTCCGCGGGCACCGTCCGCGTGCTCGGGAAGGAGCTGCGCCGCGGCTCCGTGGTGGCGGCGGTCAAGGCGGGCGTCGGGCTCGCACCCGAAGAGCGGAAGAGCCAAGGGCTCCTTCTCGACCAGGCCATCTACCGCAACATCACCGTGTCCACGCTGGGCCGGTTCTCCCGACTCGGGATGCTCGACAGCCGGGCCGAGCGCCGCGGCGCCCGCGAGGTGGCGGAGTCCCTCGATGTGCGCCCGGCGGGCGTGGACCGCCTCGTCCGCCTGCTGTCAGGTGGCAACCAGCAGAAGGTCGTGCTGGCGCGCTGGCTGCTTCGCGAGTGTCGCGTGCTGCTTCTCGACGAGCCGACCCGCGGCGTCGACGTGGGGGCCCGCACAGAGATCTATGCCCTGATCCGTTCGCTGGCCGACTCGGGAGTCGCCGTCGTCGTCGTGTCGAGCGAGGTCGAGGAGGTGCTCGGCCTCGCGGACCGGGTGCTCGTGGTCCGTGAGGGCCGCGTCGTCCACGAAGGCCCCGCGAACGAGATCGACGAGTCCCGGGTCCTCGACCTGGTGATGGAAGGAAACGCAGCATGAGCGACCAGAGCACCAACCCTGGCACCAGCAGGGCACCCGACGTCGGCGCGGTCGAGAATCCCGTGGCGCCCACCGGTGACACCGTCGAGGTGGAGCAGGCTGCCGCCCGCACCGAGGCGAGCACGAGCAGCGGCGGGCTGATGAGCGGTCCCTTCGGCCGCAACCTCGGGCTCGTCGTGGCCCTGCTGCTCATCTGCATCGCCGGCGTGATCACCGCGGGCGACCGCTTCGCCAGCGTCGACAACGTGATGACGATCCTGCGCTACGGCTCCACCATCGGCGTGGTCAGCATCGGCATGACCTTCGTGATCACCGGCGGCGGCATCGACCTGTCCGTCGGGGCGATCCTGGCGCTCTCCTCGGTCTGGGCAACGACCTTCGCGACGCAGAACATGGCCGAGGACACCCACTGGGTGATCATGGTGATCGCGGCCTTGGCGGTGGGCGCCGGCTGCGGGCTCATCAACGGGGTCGTCATCGCCTACGGCAAGGTCGTCCCCTTCATCACCACTCTGGCGATGTTGGCGGCTGCCCGTGGACTGGCGGAGATCATCTCCGAGCGGAAGACCCAGATCGTGCGCGTCGACGGCTTCAAGGACTTCTTCTCCTCCGAGCCGGGCGGCATCCCCTTGATCGTGATCCTCTTCGCGCTGGTCTCGTTGCTCGGCTGGGTCGTCTTCAACCGGACGACCTTCGGGCGGCGCACCCTCGCCGTCGGCGGCAGCCCCGAGGCGGCGCGGCTGGCGGGCATCAACGTCAACCGGCACACCGTGATGCTCTACGTGCTCGTCGGCGTCTGCTGCGGCCTCGCCGCCCTCATGCTGGTCAGCCGTACGTCGACGGGCAGCTCCACGCACGGAGGCCTCTACGAGCTCGAGGCCATCGCAGCGGTGGTCATCGGCGGCACCCTGCTCTCCGGGGGCCGCGGAACGATCGTCGGCACGGTCATCGGCGTCCTCATCTTCGCGACGCTGACCAACGTCTTCACCCTCAACAACCAGGACACCTCGACCCAGGCGGTCGCGAAGGGCCTGATCATCGTCGTCGCCGTGCTGCTCCAGCAGCGGCTGGCCCGACGCTCGACGTCGACCTAGCCGGGTCGCCGAACACCGCCGCTCCACCCACAGCTCGGAACGAGAACAGCACCACCCGCACGAACCAGCATCCGACCAGATCAACCCAGATGAACAACCCAGATGAACAACCCAGATGAACAAGGAGCACCACCCATGCGACTGCGCAGAACCTCAATCACGCGCCGGAGCCGCGCCATGACCGGTCTCGTGGCCGGCGCGGTCGCCGCGCTGACTCTCACCGCCTGCACGGGCAGCGCCCAGGACGCGGAGAACGAGAACAACGGCGACGACACTCCCGTCGCGGCCGCCGGCAGCAACGACGAGGCCGGCGACTCCGTCACCATCGGCTTCTCCGCGCCCGCCGCCGACCACGGCTGGATGGCCGCCATCACCAACAACGTGAAGGCCCTCGAGGACGAGTACCCCGACGTCGACCTCCGGATCGCCGAGGGCACCAACGACGTGAACCTCCAGATCAGCCAGGTGGAGACCTTCATCAACGACGGCGTCGACGCCATCGTGCTGCTGCCCTTCGACGGCGCCGCCATGACGCCGATCGCGCTCAAGGCGATGGAGGCGGGCATCGTGGTCGTCAACGTCGACCGGGAGTTCGACGACCCCAACGCCGCTCGCGTCACCGTGCTGGGTGACAACTACGGCATGGGTGTCTCGGCCGGCCAGTACGTCTGCGAGCAGGCCGACGGCAACGAGGACGCCATCGTCGCCGAGATCGCCGGCATCGACTCCCTGCCGCTCACCCAGGACCGCAGCCAGGGCTTCGCGGACGCGCTGGCCGAGTGCGGCCTCGACGTCGACGCCCGCCAGGCTGCCGAGTTCACCGTCGAGAGCGGCGAGGAGGTCGCGGCCAACCTGCTGCAGGCCGAGCCGAAGATCGACTTCCTGTGGAACCACGACGACGACCAGGGCGTCGGCGTCCTCGCTGCCATCGAGAACGCGGGTCGCGACGAGTTCGTCATGGTCGGCGGCGCCGGCTCGGCGAACGCGATGCGTGAGATCCAGGACGGCAGCGGGGTCCTCAAGGCGACGGTCATCTACCCGTCGACCCAGGGTGCCGACGGCGTGAAGCTGGCGCGGTTGGTCCTCCAGGGCAAGGCGATGAGCGACCTGGTCGAGGTCGAGGTGCCGCGCACGGTGCAGCTCTACGCACCGGTCGTGACCTCGGAGAACGTCGACCAGTACATCGACTCCGCGTTCGAGTCCTGATCAGGCTCCGCAGCGGCTCCCGGTCGTGCCGGGGGCCGCTGCGGACCCCACCCCGAATCCCGAGCTCCCTCCAGTGGAAGAAGATCCGATGAGCACCACCCCGGACGCAGTGACCGACGGCCGTGACCTGTCCGTCGGCATGGTGGGCTACGCCTTCATGGGCGCGGCGCACTCACAGGCCTGGCGCAGCGCGCCCCGGTTCTTCGACCTCCCGATGCGTCCGAGGATGACCGCGCTCGCCGGCCGCGACGCCGGCCGGGTCGCCCAGGCTGCCGAGAAGCTCGGCTGGGCGTCGACGGAGACGTCGTGGCAGGCGCTGGTCGCGCGCGACGACATCGACCTGATCGACGTGTGCACGCCGGGTGACACCCACGCAGAGATCGCCATCGCGGCCCTCGAGGCCGGCAAGCACGTCCTGTGCGAGAAGCCGCTGGCCAACTCGGTCGAGGAGGCCGAGGCGATGACCGCCGCCGCCGAGAAGGCCGCCGCGAACGGCGTCCGCTCGATGGTGGGGTTCACCTACCGCCGCGTGCCCGCCATCGCCCTCGCCCGGCAGCTCGTCGCCGAGGGGCGGCTCGGCACCCTGCACCACGTGCGTGCGCAGTACCTCCAGGACTGGATCGTCGACCCGGAGGCGCCGCTGTCGTGGCGCTTGGACAAGGCGAAGGCCGGGTCCGGTGCGCTCGGCGACATCGGCGCGCACATCGTGGACCTCACGCAGTTCATCACCGGCGACGCGATCGGTCGCGTCTCCGGGCGGCTGCGCACCTTCGTCCACGAGCGGCCGCTGCCCAGCGAGCACGCCGGACTGGCGGGAACCGCCGGCAGCGGGAGGGGCGAGGTCACCGTGGACGACGCTGCCGTCTTCCTCGCCGAGTTCCGTGGCGGTGCGCTCGGCGTCTTCGAGGCCACCCGGTTCGCCAACGGCCGCAAGAACGCCATCCGCATCGAGATCAACGGGTCGAAGGGCAGCATCGCCTTCGACTTCGAGGACATGAACCTCCTGCACTTCTTCGACGGGACCGAGGACGTCGCCACCGCGGGCTTCCGACGCATCGTCGTGACGGAGGCGCAGCACCCGTACGTCGGAGCCTGGTGGCCACCCGGTCACCTCATCGGCTACGAGCACGGCTTCACCCATCAGGTCGTCGACCTGGTGAACGACATCGCAGCCGGTCAGAACCCCTCGCCGTCCTTCGCGGACGGGCTGCAGGTGCAGCGCGTCCTCGCCGCGGTCGAGACCAGCTCCGACACCGACACTTGGCAGGAGATCACTTCATGAGCAGAGCCCTGGACGACTACGCCCCCACCCCGGACGACAAGTTCTCCTTCGGTCTGTGGACCGTCGGCTGGCAGGGGGTCGACGTCTTCGGTCCGGCGTCCCGCTCGCTGCTCGACCCGGTCGAGGCGACGTACAAGCTGGCCGAGCTCGGCGCCGCCGCGGTCACCTTCCACGACGACGACCTGCTCCCCGACGAGGGGGAGCGCGCGGCCACGCTCGAGCGCTTCGAGAAGGCGCTGGCCGACACGGGTCTAGGCGTGGAGATGGTCACCACCAATCTCTTCAGCCACCCCGTCTTCAAGGAGGGTGCGCTCACCGCCAACAACCGGGAGGTGCGCCGCTACGCCTTGTCGAAGGTGTTGCGCAACATCGACCTGGCCGCGTCCCTCGGGGCGCGCACCTTCGTGCTGTGGGGTGGCCGTGAGGGTGCCGAGCACGGGGCCAGCAAGGACGTGCAGGCGGCCTTGGACCGGTACGCCGAGTCGTTGAACCTGCTCTGCGGCTACGTGAAGGAGCAGGGCTACGACCTGCGCTTCGCTCTCGAGCCCAAGCCCAACGAGCCCCGCGGTGACATCCTGCTCCCGACGATCGGGCACGCGCTCGCGTTGATCTCCGAGCTCGAGGACCCCTCGATGGTGGGCCTGAACCCCGAGGTCGGGCACGAGGAGATGGCCGGGCTGAACTTCGCCCACGGCCTGAGCCAGGCGCTCTGGCACGACAAGCTGTTCCACGTCGACCTCAACGGTCAGCACGGTCCTCGCTTCGACCAGGACCTCCGCTTCGGCGCCGGCAACCTGCGCGGCGCCTTCTGGACCGTGGACGCCCTCCTCGGCAGCGGCACCTCCAAGGCGTACGACGGCTACGTGCACTTCGACTTCAAGCCGCCCCGCGCCGAGGCCGCCGACGGCGTCTGGGACTCTGCCCGGTCCTGCATGCGCAACTACCTGATCCTGCGCGAGCGCGTGCAGGCGTTCAGGGCGGACCCCGACGTCGCCGCGGCTCTCGAGGCCGCCGAGGTCGGGACGCTGAGCACGCCGACGCTCGCCGACGGTGAGTCGCTCGCCGACCTCCGCGCAGCGACGTACGACGTGGAGGGGCTGGCCGAGCGCAGCATCGGCATGGAGGCCCTCGACCAGCTCGCGCTGGAACACCTGCTGGGCGTCCGCTGACAAGCGGACAGCCCCCGCCCGGCTCGGGTGTGAGGCCCCGAGCCGGGCCATCGACGACGAGAGAGATGGAGCGATCAATGACCCGACCGATCACCCTGTTCACCGGCCAGTGGGCCGACCTGCCGTTCGAGGAGATGTGCAAGCTCGCCTCGGGCTGGGGCTACGACGGCCTCGAGATCGCGTGCTGGGGCGACCACTTCGACCCGTGGGCCGCGGTCGAGGACGACGCGTACGTCCCGGCGAAGCTCGAGATGCTGAAGAAGTACGACCTCCAGGTGTTCGCGATCAGCAACCACCTCAAGGGCCAGGCCGTCTGCGACGATCCCATCGACGAGCGGCACCGCGGGATCCTGCCGGACCGCATCTGGGGTGACGGCGACGCCGAGGGCGTTCGTCAGCGTGCGGCCGAGGAGATGAAGATGACCGCGCGTGCCGCGCGCAAGCTCGGCGTCGACGTCGTCGTCGGGTTCACCGGGTCGTCGATCTGGAAGTACGTCGCGATGTTCCCGCCCGCGTCGCAGGACCTCGTCGACGCCGGTTACGAGGACTTCGCCAAGCGGTGGAACCCCATCCTCGACGTGTTCGACGAGGAGGGCGTGAAGTTCGCCCACGAGGTGCACCCGTCGGAGATCGCCTACGACTACTGGACGACCGTCGCGACCATGGAGGCCATCGGCCACCGCGAGGCCTTCGGCCTCAACTGGGACCCGTCGCACTTCGTGTGGCAGGACCTCGACCCGGTCGGCTTCCTCTGGGACTTCAAGGACCGGATCTACCACGTCGACTGCAAGGACGCGAAGAAGCAGGTGGGCAACGGGCGCAACGGCCGGTTGGGCTCCCACCTCGCGTGGGCGGACCCGCGCCGAGGGTGGGACTTCGTGTCCACCGGGCACGGCGACGTCCCCTGGGAGGCCTCGTTCCGCATGCTCAACACGATCGGGTACGACGGGCCCATCTCGGTCGAGTGGGAGGACGCCGGCATGGACCGGCTCGTCGGCGCCCCCGAGGCGCTGGAGTTCGTGCGCCGCCTCGCCTTCGACGCGCCTTCCGCGGCGTTCGACGCGGCCTTCTCCACCAAGGACTGACGGGTCGCCAGGCGGGCGGACTGACCTCTGGCGCCCAAGCGATGGCCTCCGACGGGCTCGGCGAGGCACACTTGCCGCATCGGGGAAAGGTGGTGACGAGTGTGGTCGCCCTGCTGCGACGCACGGCCAACTTGTTGCGCCGTGAGGCCCTGCGGTCCTCAGGCCTGATGCTTGCCGAATTCGACGAACTCGCCCGCCGTCGGGGTGGGCGTCATCGAGGATGAGTGCTCCGAATCGGCCTAAGCGATGAGTGCGTCGATCCGCCGCCTGTCCGGCACGGTCACCAGACAGGCGTGAGGGCAGCCATTGGTGTGGTTTCAGCGCAGTTCGCGCAAATGGGTGCCGACCGAGATGAGGATGTCAAGGACATGCTGGTCCCCGCTGCAGACTTGGCTCGCCTCGAGTTGCCGCGGGAGGACACGGGGCAAACGCCCCGCGTCACGCTGTCGTACTCGTCGCGCGTGACGATACGAGCTAGACCGTCGAGGTCGGGGTCGCAGGGATTCGTGTGGAGCCCCGGCGTCCGTGCGTCACTGCGCGATTGACCGAGTCCGCGCTTGCGTTCGGCTGTACGTGGTCGGGTGTCGGTGGTCGAGTCTAGGATCGAACACATGTTCGAATTCCTCTCGGGCGATCGAGTCCCGACGCCGTCCGCACCGGACGCGGCGACGTTGCGTGCCTGGGCGGTGGTGCTTCGCGAGGTCGAGCGGCATGCGAGCGACGCCGAGCGGATCGACCAGATCCGGGCGCTGGAGGAGCTGAAGTGTGCGGCCGAGGCCAGGCAGGCGGTGCTGGCCGCCGACTTCGACGCTTCGCAGCGTGAGGCCGCGGCGCGGCGTGGCGTGCCAGCCGAGCGGCAGGGGCGTGGGGTCGCTGAGCAGATCGCGCTGGCCCGGAGGGAGTCGCCACATCGCGGCAGCCAGCACCTCGGCCTGGCCAAGGTGCTGTCGACCGAGCTGCCGTTCACGATGGCCGCGTTCTCAGCAGGTCGCATCACTGAGTGGCGGGCCACGCTGATCGCGCGGGAGACGGCGTGCCTCGAGCTCGGCCACCGGCGCGAGATCGACGCGGCGCTGGCCGCTGACGCCGACCGCCTCGAGGCGATGGGCGAGCGTGAGCTGGTGGGTGAGGCCAGGCGCCTTGCCTACGCACTCGACCCCGAGGCCCTTGTCGCCCGCCGGCGCAGGGCGGAGCGCGAGCGTCGGGTCACGCTGCGCCCTGCGCCCGACGTCATGAGCCAGGTGTCCGCGCTGCTGCCGGTCGCCCAAGGTGTCTCCGTCCACGCCGCGCTCAGCGTCGAGGCTGACCGACTCGTCGCGCAGGGCGACCCCCGGTCGCGCAACCAGATCATGGCCGACACGCTCGTCGGGCGAGTCACCGGCCAGGACAAGGCTGAAGCCGTCCCGGTCCACGTCAACCTCCTGGTCGACGACACCGCCCTGCTCGGAGCGAGCGAGGCCGCCGCGCACCTCGACGGGCATGGTCCCGTGCCCGCCGAGCTCGCCCGCGCGCTCGTGCTCGCCTCTCCGGAGGCGGCGACCAGCCTGCGTCGGATCTACGTCGCGCCCGAGACCGGCAGCCTCGTGGCCATGGAGTCGCGAGCACGGCTCTTCCCCGCAGTCCTCGGCGGCTTCATCCGCCTGCGGGACCGCACGTGCCGCACTCCCTGGTGCGACGCACCGATCCGGCACCTCGACCACCCGCACGACGTCGCGCGGGGCGGTCGGACGAGCGCCTTCAACGGGCAAGGCCTGTGCGAGCGCTGCAACCACGCCAAGCAGGCGATCGGTTGGTCTGCTCGGTCGCGGCCCGGGCCACGGCACCAGATTGAGCTCACCACACCCACCGGTCATCGCTACCGGTCCCTCGCGCCCCTTGCCCGCCCGCCATCAGCGGTGCGGCGTCAGAACGACACCAATTGGGCCGCCCCCTCCCTCTGAGGGAGGATGCACCGCATGTCACGCGGCGTCTGGCTCCGGCTCCTGCTCGTGCTCGGGCTGCTCGGCGCGTGCGCTGCGCTCGCGCTGACCCAAGAGCCACGTCTCGGGCTCGACCTCCGCGGCGGCACCCAGATCACGCTCGAGACCAGCTCCACCGACCGGGTCGAGGCGAACGCCGAGTCCACCGACCGCGCCGTCGAGATCCTCCGCGGCCGCGTCGACGCGCTCGGCATCTCCGAGCCGACGCTGACCCGTGCCGGGGAGAACCGCATCATCGTCGAGCTCCCCGACGTGCAGGACCCTCGCGAGGCCGTCGAGACGATCGGGCGCACCGCCCAGCTGACCGCCCGGCCGGTGCTCGAGGAGGGGCTCACCGCCGAGCCGGAGCCCGGCTCGCTCAAGGACGGCGAGATCGCTCTCGCCGACCCCGACGGGCCGGGGACCTTCCTCAAGCTCGGTCCGCCCGTGCTCGAGGGCGAGGACGTCAACAGCGCCGAGGCCCAGCAGCCGCAGAACGCCACGGCGTACGTCGTCGCGGTGTCGTTCACCGGACCCGGCAAGACCGCGTGGCGCGAGGTCACCGGACGAGCCGCCTGCGCCCAGGACATGACCAGCCGGGTCGCGTTCGTGCTCGACGACGAGGTGATCTCCGCACCCAACGTCGGGCCGGAGTTCTGCCCCGCCGGCATCCCCGGTGACACGCAGATCGAGTACTTCACCCGTGACGAGGCCGAGAGCCTCTCGATCCTGATCGAGGGCGGCGCGCTGCCGCTGCCCGTCGAGGTCATCGAGCAGCGCACCGTCGGTCCCACGCTCGGCGACGCCGCCATCGAGGCGTCCTGGAAGGCAGCCCTGCTCGGGCTCGCGCTGACCGCACTCTTCATCGGCCTCGTCTACCGGCTCGTCGGCTTCCTCGCGACGCTCGCGCTGTCGTCGTACGCCCTGCTGGCGTACGCCGTGCTCGTCGGCCTCGGCTCCACGCTGACCCTGCCCGGACTGGCCGGCTTCGTGCTGGCGATCGGGTTGGCGATCGACGCCAACGTGCTGGTCTTCGAGAGAGCGCGCGAGGAGTACCGCGCGGCGCCCTCTGCAGGCCTGCGCCGCGCGCTGATGATCGGCTTCAACAAGGCGTGGACCGCGATCATCGACTCCAACGTGACCACACTGCTCGCGGCGGCGTTGCTGTTCTTCCTCGGCTCGGGCCCGATCAAGGGCTTCGGGGTGACGCTGTCGATCGGTGTGCTGGCGTCGATGATCTCGGCGCTGCTGATCGCGCGCGTCATGACCGAGGTGGCGGTGTCGAGCAAGCCCGTCGAGCGTCGGCCCGCGATCACCGGCCTGGCCACCGTCGGCCGGGTGCGCACCTACCTGGAGCGGCGCAACCCCGACCTGATGCGCCGGCGCAGGTTGTGGCTCGTCCTCTCCGGCATCGCGCTGGTGGCGGCCCTGGCGGGCATCTTCGGCAAGGGCCTCAACCTCGGCGTGGAGTTCACCGGCGGCCGGGTTCTCGAGTACTCCACCACGCAGCCGATCAGTGCGGACGACGCCCGCGAGGCCGTGTCCGCGGCGGGCTTCCCCGAGGCCACCGTGCAGGAGAGCGACGACGACAAGATCTCCGTGCGCATCGGCCAGATCACCGACGACGAGGCGGTCGTCATCGAGGAGGCGATCGGCGACGCCTCCGGCGGTGCGACCAAGGAGCGCGACGAGAAGATCGGCGCCTCTTTGGGCGACGAGCTGCGCAACAAGGCGCTGATCGCCTTCGGCATCGCCTTCCTCGCGCAGATGCTCTACCTCGCGATCCGCTTCAAGTGGACCTTCGGGCTGGCAGCCGTGCTCGCGATGTTCCACGACGTGGTGATCGTGACCGGCGTCTTCGCCTGGCTCGGGAAGCCGATCGACGGGGTCTTCCTCGCGGCCGCCATGACGATCGTGGGTCTGTCGGTCAACGACACCGTCGTCGTCTTCGACCGCATCCGGGAGCGCTGGTTCGGCTCGAAGGACGAGTCCTTCGCGTCCCTGGCCAACCGGGCCGCTGTCGAGACGATGCCGCGCACGGTGAACACCGGCCTCGGGGCGATGTTCATCCTGGCCGCGCTGGCGATCATGGGCGGCGACTCGCTGCGTGACTTCTCCATCGCCCTGCTGCTCGGCCTGGGCATCGGCACGTACTCGTCGGTCTTCACCGCCACCCCGCTGCTGACCTACCTCCAACAGGTCGCCCCGCTCGACCGCGCCTCACGCCAGAAGCGGGAGGTTCGCGCCCCCGACGACTCCGGCGCCGTCATCTGAGGTGCTTGAGGGCCCGCCCACGCGGTGCGTCGCCTCGTCCCAGAGGGTCAGCACGGTGGCCTCGTGGACGACGCGCGTCGACGGCGCGTAGGTCTTCAGCACCGGCCGCAGCAATGTCCGGAGCCCCGGCGCGGTGATACCGAAGTAGGGCAGGGCGGACTTCATGTAGGCCTGCTGGGCGGCCGCCCGGACCGGATCGGCTGCACTGCGCATTTCGTTGCGCAACCGGTCGATCAGTTGCCGATCGGCTACCGCGGAGGCCCCAGTCCCGTCGATCGCCACGCCGGAAGCCTAGATGGCGAATGGTCTGGACCAGTTCGTAAAGGTTGGCGCCAAACCGTGGGCACAGGCCGAAAGTCTCGGACAAGTGGCGCATGATGTACGTCAGACGGATCCGGGGGGAACCGTCTTCGCTCATCTACCGGGGGGAACCATGAGCAACCACCTTGTGCGTTTGGCCGAGAAGCTGCGCGCCCACACAGACACGTCCGTCGGGGGGCGGGCGTCCGCGGAGGGCACGGTCGGGGAGGTCGGCGATCCCATGTTCGCCGGGCCCGTCGCCGTGCTGACCGCACCGGCCGAGCCTCTGCGCGAGGCCACCGCCACGCCCGAGGTCCCGGAGACCGCCGCTCTGTACGGCGCCACGCGGCTGGACAGTCAGTCCTTCTGCGCTCGCGTCACGGCGTCCCGGACCTCGGGCGTGGTGCTGCCGGTGGGCTTCACCTTCCGGGTCACGCTCACCCGTGCCGCGGACGCGACCGGGGCCGACGTCGCCGTCTCCGACTGGCTGGACCTCGCGGTGGTCGACCGGTTCTCCGACGGCGACCGGCTCCCGGCCCTGCCCGGCGACTTCGCGCACATCGGCGCCGGCGAGACGTGGACGTACGACGTGCGCCTGACCACTCCGCTGGTGCCGGGCCGGGGCCGGACGATGCGGTTCGCCGAGTCGCCCACCGGGCGCGGTTGGCACCTGACATTCGCCGAGCTCGACGAGAACGGCGAGCCGATGGAACCCGGGTTCGAGATCACCTTCTGACCTCCTCGGCTCCACACAACTGAAGACCACGGTTGGGGTGCCTACCCATGCGGGTGCTCCGACTGGATGGCCAACGCGCGGCGACCGCTTCGGGGGGAGTGGTCGCCGCGCGTGGCTCGTTGCGCCGGCGCGGGGTTGCCTGTGAGTGGCGGTGCGGTCCTGTCCGTCCGGCGTACTAGCCTGCGCGGGTGCCCGAGCCAGAAGCCAGCCCCGACCGCGAGGGCAGCACGCCCGTCGGCGCCGTGCTCGCCGCAGCGGTGGCGGCCCTGGGTGGCTCCGAGCGGCCTGGGCAGGTCGCGATGGCCGAGGCCGTCGCCGCGGCGTTCACCCGCGAGGAGCACCTCCTCGTCCAGGCCGGCACCGGCACCGGCAAGTCCCTGGCCTACCTCGTCCCGGCGCTGCTCCACGACTCCCGCGTCGTCGTGGCGACCGCGACGCTGGCTCTCCAGCACCAGCTGGTCGAGCGCGACATCCCGCGCCTGGTCGAGGCCGTCGGCTCCCTGCCCGGGGTCGACGCGTCGTACGCCGTGCTCAAGGGTCGGTCCAACTACGCCTGCCTGCACCGGATCCGCGAGGGCGTTCCCGACGACCAGGGCGTGCTGGTCGAGGTGCCCTCGGGCTCACAGGGCGGCGAGGTGCTCAAGCTCCGGTCCTGGGCGGAGGAGCAGGCCAAGTCCGGCGGGAGTGGGGAGCGCGACAACGCGCCCCGGCACACCGACCGGACCTGGCGGCAGGTCAGCGTCAACCACCGTGAGTGCCTCGGCGCCACCAAGTGCCCCTTCGCGCAGGAGTGCTTCGCGGAGCGTGCGAAGGAGAAGGCCTTCCGCTCCCACCTGATCGTCACCAACCACTCGCTCCTGGCCATCGACGCCGTCGAGGGCGTGCCGATGATCCCCGACTACGACGCCGTCGTCATCGACGAGGCGCACGAGGTCGTCTCGCGGGTGACCCAGGCGGCGACCGACGAGCTCGGGGTCCTCGACGTCCAGCGCGCGGCGCGGCGCTCGCAGCGCCACGTCCCCGAGCAGGCGGACCGGTTGGCCGAGGCCGGCGACGCGCTCGAGGACGCGGTCGCCGCCGCGTCCCCGGGACGCTTCGAGCGGGTGCCGGAGCAGCTCGCCGAGGCGCTCGCGCTAGTCCGGGACGCGGCGCGGGCGACCGTGTCGGCCTACCCCAAGGACTCCGAGTCCGGCGAGCCCGACGCCGGGCTCACCCAGGCCAAGGGCCTCGCCCAGGAGGTCTTCGTGACCGCCGAGCGGATGGCCGCGGCCAGCGACGGTGACGTGCTGTGGCTGGGCGAGCCGACCGAGCGGCTGCCGGCCCGGCTGCACGTCGCCCCGCTGCAGGTGTGGGGCCCGATGCGCGACAAGCTGCTCTCCGACAAGACCGCGGTGATGACGTCGGCGACCCTGATGCTCGGCGGCGACTTCTCCGCGGTCGCGACCTCGGTCGGGCTGCGGCCCGCCGAGCGGGTGACCGGAGGTGTCAGCGGCATCGACGACGGAGGGCCGACGGCCGGCGACGCGCTGCCGTGGCGGGGGCTCGACGTCGGCTCGCCCTTCGACTACGGCAAGCAGGCGATCCTCTACGTCGCCAAGCACCTGCCCCCGCCCGGGCGTGACGGCCTGGGAGAGCGGCAGCTGGAGGAGATCGTCCAGCTGGTCGACGCGGCCGAGGGGCGCACTCTGGGCCTCTTCTCCTCGCGGCGCGCGGCCGAGCGCGCCGCCGAGGTCGTCCGTGAGCGCCTCCCACACCTGACGACGCTCGCCCAGGGGGAGGCGCAGCTGCCCGAGCTGGCCAAGCAGTTCGTCGGCGACCCCTACACCTGTCTCTTCGGCACGCTGTCCCTGTGGCAGGGTCTCGACGTGCCGGGGGACACCTGCCAGCTGGTGCTGATCGACCGTATCCCGTTCCCGCGGCCCGACGACCCCCTGATGTCGGCGCGGCAGAAGGCCGCCGACCAGGCTGGCGGCAACGGCTTCATGCAGGTCGCCGCGACCCACGCCGCGCTGCTGCTGGCGCAGGGTGCCGGGCGGCTGATCCGCACGACCGAGGACCGAGGGGTGGTGGCGGTCCTCGACCCGCGGCTGGTCACGGCCCGCTACGGCACCTTCCTCAAGGCTAGCCTGCCGCCGATGTGGACCACGACGGATCCGGCGGTGGCCCGGAAGGCGCTGGGGCGGCTCGCCGAGTCGGCCGCGGCAAGCGCATCGGCCTGAGGGCGACGACCGCCGCCACGACCGCGGCCCAGCCCACGACTGCGTCGAGCACCCAGTGGTTGCCGGTGCCGACGATGACCAGCGAGGTGACGAGCGCGTGCGTCCAGGCCAGCGCTCGCAGCACCCTGCTGCGCGCCTCACGCTGCACGACCCAGGCCACCCACAGGGCCCAGCCGGCGTGCATCGACGGGAAGGCGGCGAGCTGGTTGGTGTAGCCCCCGAGGCCGCGGGGGGCCGAGGCCTCACCGCCCCACCAGCCGTGGGCTGAGGAGAGCTGCAGCACGTCGACGTACCCGTCGATCATCCGGGGCGGCGCCATCGGGAGCAGCACGTAGAGCACCAAGGCGATGGCGGTGGCCAGCATCAGCGCGCGGCGCGCAGGGAGGTACGCCGTGGGCCCGCGTCGCCAGAGCCAGATGAGCGCGATGCCGGTGACGAGGTAGTGCGCGGTCGCGTAGTAGAAGCTGCCCGCCAGCCCGAGCCAGGACTGGTCGACGAAAAGCTGGTTGAGCCCCGCCTCGAGGTCCAGGCCGAGCCAGCGCTCGAAGTGCAGCAGGTCGCGGGCGCGCTCGAGGGCGGGCGCCATGGAGTCGTCGGCCACCAGCCGGGTGAGGCTGTAGGCGACGTAGAGCCCGAGGACCAGGGCAACCTCCACGAGCCCCGCCCAGACCCTGGAGCGCCTGTCACGCGTCGGCGCAGCGGATTTCTGGAGCGGGGTTGTCGTCACCTCTCCAGCCTCCCCCTGGCTCATGGGGACAGGCTACGCGGAGGTTCCCCCAGACCAACCCTGAATTCTGTGTGGGGTCTGTGTGGGGGAGACCCCTGAGGTGCCGGCGTCGACGTCGTCAGACCCTGCGGAGCACGGCTGTGACGACGCCGAGGATCGTGGCGTGGGTGCCGTCGATCGGGTCGTAGGCGTCGTTGTGCGGCAGCAGCCAGACCTGGCCGTCCTTGCGCTGCAGGGTCTTGACGGTCGCCTCCCCGTCGAGGAGCGCGGCGACGATCGTGCCGTTGTCGGCGGTCTGCTCCTGGCGCACCACGACGTAGTCACCGCTGCAGATCGCGGCGTCGATCATGGAGTCTCCCGAGACCTCGAGCAGGAAGAGCGTGCCGTCACCGACGAGCTGCTTGGGCAGCGGGAACACCTCGCTGACCTGCTCCTCGGCCAGGATCGGGCCACCGGCCGCGATGCGGCCGAGCAGGGGGACGTAGGAGGCCGGTGGGGCCGAGTCGCCGATGTCGGTCTCGTCGTACGACGTGTCGTCGGTGCCGGAGATCGAGCGGCGTGCCGCCATCACCTCGGGCAGGAAGACCTCGAGCGCCCGCGGCCGATTGGGGTCGCGGCGCAGGAAGCCCTTCTCCTCCAGGGTCTTGAGCTGGTGGGCGACGCTCGAGGAGCTGGTCAGGCCGACCGCTCCGCCTATCTCGCGCATGCTCGGCGGGTAGCCACGCATCTCGATCGAGTCCTTGATGGTGGCGAGCACCTTCTGCTGGCGAGGCGTGAGGCCGGTGGCGTCCGGCGGGCCGTCGGGGAACTCCGTGACCTTGCCGGTCCGCCGCTTGGGGGTGGCCTTCTGGGCCATCACGTCCGCCTTCCGTCACGTCCGCACCCCGCTCGCCGGGTCGGGACTCGTGGGGCCACGGTAGACCCGAGAGGCGTCCAACTTCAAACACACGTTCGAACGGCGTGTTGCGGTCAGCCCCGCTCGGCCAGGACGTCGCGCAGCTTGGCGGCGAACGCGTCCGGGTCGCCCTGCTGGCCGTGCTCGCCCCCGAGGAAGCCCCCGTGGTTGCTGGGGAAGACGACCGGCTCGACGCCCACCGCCGCCGCGACGCTGCGCCCGCCGCGGGCGGCCAGCTCCTCGCCCGACTCCTCGCCGACGGCGATGACCAGGCGGTCCCCGAGGGCGCGGAGGGCGGCGACGTCGGGCTCGTACTCCATGCACGACGGCATGTTGCGCATCAGCGGGTCGGTGCGGGAGCCGTCGTCGCCGCCGGTCATGCCGAACATCGCCGGGTCGGGCGCGGGTGCGTCGAGGACCTCTTGGGTGATCTCGCCGCGCAGCATCACCGTGGTGATGAACTTCGCCATCGCCGCCGGCGAGCCCTCGCGCTCGTACGTCGCCTTGATGTCGCGGGTGAGAGCGAGCGCGTTGTCGCGATCGGGCAGGTACGCGAAGCAGGGCGGCTCGTGCGCGACGACCACCCGCACGTCCTCGGGATGGGCGGCGACGAGGGCGAGCACGTTGACGGCGCCGCCGCTGCTGGCGAACACGTCGACCGGCCCGACGCCCAGGGCCGTGATCACCCGGTGCAGGTCCTCGGCGTGGTCAGTCGGCGGGATGTCGGTCGTGTCGATGGGGTTGCGCGCGGCACCCCGGGGGTCGTAGGTGACGACGACACGGTCGGTGAAGTGGCCGCGCAGCGTCGTGAAGCCGACCGCGTCCATCGGCGAGGCGAGCATGAAGAGGGGCGGGCTGTCGGGTGTCGCCGACGCCAGGTCGCCGTGGACGTCGTACGTCACCGTCTCGGTGCCCTCGCCGACCGTGCTCGTCGTGCTGCTCGTGCTCATGGTGGTCATCGTGCCCTCCCGCTCGCGTGTGGTCCTGCTATGACCCACCGAGGTCGTCGGATTCATCGGCCAGCCGGTCGGCCAGCCGGTCGGCCAGCCCGGCCAGCAGCAGCTCGAGACCCCAGGTCATCTCGGCGCCGAAGGTGTAGCCCGGCCGGTAGATGTGCTCCCTGGCCATCTCCGCCAGGTGGGGCAGGGTGTCGGTCGGCATCGAGGCGAGCATCGCCTCGGCGATCGGGGCGATGTCGTCGCCGGGCTCGAAGGGGAGTGCGACCTCCTGGAGGGCGTGGCCGTAGACGTGGGCGTCGAGCAGGGCGAAGGCGTGCGCGGCGAGCTCGACCGAGAAGCCGGCCGCGCGCAGGCAGCCGATGACCGCGTCGTGGTGGCGCAGCGTCGCCTCGCCCGGACTGGTCCGCGAGTCCATCAGGCCGATGGCCCACGGGTGCCGAAGGAGGCTCTCCCGCGCGGTCACGGCGCGCCGTCGCATCTCGTCGGCCCAGGCATGGCCGGGCCGGGGTGCGTGGAACTCGGAGAAGACGTGGTCGACCATCCCGTCGAGCAGCGCCTCCTTGTGGGCGACGTGGTGGTAGAGCGACATCGCCTCGACCCCGAGCTCGCGCGCGAGCGAGCGCATCGACAGCTTGGCGAGCCCGTGGCGGTCGGCGAGACCCATCGCCGTGGTCACGATGTCGTCGCGGGTGAGCGGCCCGGTCGGTCGCAATGGTCCTCCTCTTGCGTTTCTTACAGCGTAAGGCTACCTTGGCCGCCAGACTTACGGCGTAAGGCCACGAGAGGAGCGCGTCATGCGAGCAGTCGTCCAGCAGGGCTACGGCGGGACCGAGACCTGGAGCGTCCACGACGTCCCGGATCCGTCGCCGGGCAACGGGGAGGTGCTCGTCGAGGTGCGGGCCGCCGCCATCGACCGGGGCACCTGGCACCTGATGATCGGCGAGCCGCTGCTCATGCGGCCGTTCCTCGGTCTCCGCGGACTCCGCCAGCCCGTGCCCGGACGTGACGTCGCCGGCGTGGTCGTCGGCGTCGGCCCTGGGGTGGCCGGCTTCGCGCCCGGCGACGAGGTCTACGGCAGCGCGCCGTCAGGATCGCTCGCCGAGCGCGCGGTCGTCTCCGTGAAGCGGCTCGCCCACCGGCCCCAGACGCTGACCTTCGAGCAGAGCGCGGCCGTCCCGATCTCGGGGATGACGGCGATCCAAGCCGTCCGCGCGGGGGGCGTGCGTGCCGGCCAGCGGGTGATGGTGATCGGTGCGTCCGGCGGCGTCGGGACCTACCTGGCCCAGCTCGCCATGTCGCTGGGCGCCGAGGTGACCGGCGTGTGCAGCACCTCCAAGATCGACCTGCTGAGCGACCTGGGCGTGCAGCGCATCGTCGACTACACGCGGCAGGACCCCACCGACCTCGTCGGAGAGCGGTTCGACGTCGTGCTCGACATCGGCGGCAACCGCCCGCTGCGCGACGTACGCCGCCTGCTCACGCCGGCCGGGACGCTCGTCCTGATCGGCGGCGACGAGGGCGGGCGGGTCCTCGGCGGCCTGGACCGCCAGCTGCGCGCGGCTGCGCTGTCGCTGGTCTCGCGCCAGAAGCTGCGGGGACTCGTCGCCGCCGAGAAGGCCGCCGATCTCGAGGAGCTCGCCCGCCTCGCAGACCAGGGCGCCTACCGCCCGGTCGTCGACCGGGTGTTCCCGCTCGCCGACGCCGCCAAGGCGATGGACCACCTCGCCGAGGGCCACGCGCGCGGCAAGCTCGTCGTGGTTCCGTAGGGCGTCCTCCTCCTGGGAACAGCTGTTCGAATCAGTGCTTGACCTGTTCGAACAGGTGCTCTACCGTCGTACACATGTTCGATCGAACGTCTGATCGAGCGGCGGCTCCCGACAGCTTGTCGGTGGTCGCCGTTAGACAGGGATCGGACAAGGAACCGACAGGCGATGAGGGTCATCGCCACTTCCCCAGGAGGTCCCGATGAGCACGTATGTCATCCAGCCCAGCGCCATCCAGCCCAGCAGTGTCCGATCCCCGTCCGCCGCGCGCCGTGCGGACCAGGTGACAGGCACGGTGCGGCTGACCAGGCGTGGGCGCCTCGTGCTCTTCCTCGTCGCGTTGGCCACGGTGCTGGTCGTGGGCTTCTTCCTGGGGGCCGGCTCGGTGGCCACCGGGGAGCGCGGCGCCTCGCCCGCCACCGAGATCGTGATGGTCCAGCCGGGCGAGACCCTGTGGGACATCGCCAGCCGGATCACCCCGGCCGGCGACGACGTGCGCGAGACGATGTTCGACATCAAGCGCCTCAACGCGCTGGCGAGCTCCGCGCTCGACGCGGGTCAGCGCATCCGGGTCCCGGCCTAGGGGTCTCGACCGGGCTCGACCACCGGGCCACCCAAGACCGCCGCCGGCCGATTCGACCCCGGTCCGGCGGCTACAACTGAATATGCCAAGGGGAAGACGAGGGCGGTCCGCGCACGAGCGGACCGCCCTTGGTCTCGTCCCGGCTCGACCAGCGGCAGTATGGGCAGCGTGTCCGCACCGGCTGGCTACTCCGGCACCCCGCTGCCCCGCAAGCTGGGCATCCAGGACGGCCACGTCGTCCTCCTCGACGCGCTCCCGCCGACGGTCCGGCTGGGCGACCTCGGCGGCGCCACCGTGGTGCGCCGGCTGCGACCCGGGCTCGACGTGACGCTCACCTTCCACGCGACCCGCCTCACGCTCGCGCGCCGGCTGCCCGCGTTGTTCGAGCGCACCGTGGTCGACGGGGCCGTGTGGGTCTGCTGGCCCAAGAAGGCCGCCCACAGGGCATTGGCCGCCGAAGGGGTCGTCGTCGATCTCGACGAGAACGTCGTCCGCGGCCTCGGCCTCGGGCTCGGCTGGGTCGACGTCAAGGTCGCCGCGGTCGACGAGACCTGGTCGGCGCTCAAGTTCGTCCGTCGTCTCGTCGACCGCTGACGGGCGCTGACGGGGGCTGACGGGGGCTTCACCGGGACGCCCGGTGCCCCCCGGACGAACGCGGGGGCGGCGGGGGCTTGTCGTCCTCGTCCGGGGGCGAGGTGATGCCGAGTGCTCGAAGCAGCCGAGCGACCAGGACGAGGCCGAGGAACAGGCACAGCACCGCACCGAGGGACGCCACGCCGAGGAACAGCCAGGCCCGGCTCTCACCTCCGCGTGCCGAGGTGCCGAAGTCGATCGCGAGGTAGACCAGGTAGCCCCACGCGACGATCGACAGCGTCATCGCGAGGGCGAGCAGCAGGACCTTCGGCTGGAGCGACGTCTTGGGACGCGGGCCCTTCCGCGAGCCCGCATGCCGTCCGTCCGTCACGGGGCCATTGTGGCGGATGGGACCTGGGACGAGCCGGCGAACGACACACCCTCGGCGACGCAGGTGCCAGCGACCGCCGCTTGCCCCCCGGGAAGGCGCTCCGGGAGGCCGCGACACGCAGCGTCTGGACCACTGAAATGGGCCGTGACCTGGGACTTTTCGAAACCTCGCAGTTGTTCTTCAGAAGCCTTGCCACATCTGCTCGCACGAACTACGGTAGGCACTACATGTAGTAGTTACACGGATGTAGTTCTCCACATGTTGGTGCACAGCTGACGCGGAGTTACCCACAGTCCAGTGGCTCCAGTGCACAGCCCCTACTTCCCCAACAGGCTGCCAGAGACCGCCGACACGGCGTCTCCTCAGCCTGTCCTGACACGCCCGACCACCCGAGAGGAGGACCCGATGCACTGCCCCTACTGCCGGAGCACCGACACCCGGGTCCTCGACTCGCGCGTCGCCGACGACGGCTCCTCGATCCGGCGTCGCCGGACCTGCCTCGTCGACGCCGGCGGCTGCGGCAAGCGCTTCACGACCGTCGAGCTCATGCAGCTGACCGTGCTCAAGCGCTCGGGGGCGAGCGAGCCGTTCGTCCGGGAGAAGGCCATGGCCGGCGTCCGCAAGGCCTGCAAGGGCCGACCGGTCACCGAGGACCAGCTGGCCTGCCTGGGCCAGGAGGTCGAGGACCAGCTCCGGGCCGAGGGCTGGGCCGAGGTGCCCACCCACGAGATCGGCCTGGCCATCCTGGCCCCGCTGCGGGCTCTCGACGAGGTGGCCTACCTCCGGTTCGCCAGCGTCTACCGCGCCTTCGAGTCCGTCGACGACTTCGAGGCCGAGATCGCCGTCCTGCGCGCCGAGCGCGCCGCCGAGTCGGTGGTCGAGGAGGTCGCGCAGCGACCGTCACGAGACCAGGCACCACAACCAGTCCCCACGGGCTGACACAGACTGCCCGGCGTGCGTAGTGGGGAAGCTGCGCGCGCCGGGCGCACCACTTGCTTCCTCTGCCACCTGTCGCCACCCAGCAGTACGCTCGAGAAAACGGAGATCCCATGACCGAGACGGTTCGCCCCGAATCCGGCGCCGCACCCGCCAAGAAGGCCGGCAAGCGTCTGACCCTCGAGCGTGTGTTCAGCACCGAGGGCGTGCACCCCTACGACGAGATCACGTGGGAGCGTCGCGACGTCGTCCAGACCAACTGGAAGACCGGGGACACCGTTTTCGAGCAGCGCGGGGTCGAGTTCCCCGACTTCTGGTCGGTCAACGCCTCGACCATCGTCACGACGAAGTACTTCCGGGGCGCGGTCGGCACCGACGTCCGCGAGTGGAGCCTCAAGCAGCTCATCGACAGGGTGGTGTCGACGTACACGAAGGCCGGACTCGAGCACGGCTACTTCGCGACCCCCGCCGACGCCGAGATCTTCGACCACGAGCTGACCTGGCTGCTCGTGCGCCAGTACTTCTCCTTCAACAGCCCCGTCTGGTTCAACGTCGGCACCCAGTCGCCGCAGCAGGTCTCGGCCTGCTTCATCCTCTCCGTCGACGACTCGATGGACTCGATCCTGAACTGGTACAAGGAAGAGGGCTTCATCTTCAAGGGCGGCTCCGGCGCCGGCCTCAACCTCTCCAGGATCCGCTCGTCCAAGGAGCTCCTCTCCTCCGGCGGCACCGCCTCCGGGCCGGTCTCCTTCATGCGTGGCGCGGACGCGTCCGCCGGCACCATCAAGTCCGGTGGCGCCACCAGGCGCGCGGCCAAGATGGTCGTCCTCGACGTCGACCACCCCGACATCGAGGAGTTCGTCGAGACCAAGGCGCGCGAGGAGCACAAGATCCGCGCGCTGCGCGACGCCGGATTCGACATGGACCTCGGCGGTCACGACATCACCTCGGTGCAGTACCAGAACGCCAACAACTCCGTCCGGGTCACCGACGAGTTCATGAGGGCGGTCGAGGACGGCACCGAGTTCGGGCTCCGGGCCCGGATGACCCACGAGGTCATCGAGACCGTCGACGCGCGTGAGCTGTTCCGCAAGATCAGCCAGGCGGCCTGGGAGTGCGCCGACCCCGGCCTGCAGTACGACGACACGATCAACGACTGGCACACCAACCCCGAGACCGGCCGGATCACCGCGTCCAACCCGTGCTCCGAATACATGTCGCTCGACAACTCCTCGTGCAACCTCGCGTCGCTGAACCTGCTGAAGTTCCTCAAGGACGACGACACCTTCGACGCCAAGCTCTTCGCCCAGGCCGTCGAGGTGATCATCACCGCGATGGACATCTCCATCTGCTTCGCGGACTTCCCGACCGAGGCGATCGGCCGGACCACGGTCGACTACCGCCAGCTCGGCATCGGCTACGCCAACCTCGGCGCGCTGCTGATGGCGATGGGTCTCGGCTACGACTCCGAGGGCGGCCGGGCCATGGCAGCCGCGATCACCTCACTGATGACCGGCACGTCCTACAAGCGCTCCGCGGAGCTCGCCGCGATCGTCGGCCCCTACGCCGGCTACGCCCGCAACTCCGAGGCCCACCTCCGGGTGATGCGCAAGCACCAGGCCGCCAACGACACCGTCCGGACCATCAACTCGGTCGACGGTGCCGTGCACAAGCTCGCCACGAAGGCCTGGTCCGACGTGGTCGCGCTCGGCGCCACCAACGGCTTCCGCAACGCGCAGGCCTCGGTCCTCGCACCCACCGGCACGATCGGCTTCATGATGGACTGCGACACGACCGGCATCGAGCCGGACTTCTCGCTGGTCAAGTTCAAGAAGCTCGTCGGCGGCGGCTCGATGCAGATCGTCAACCAGACGATCCCGCGGGCCCTGAGGAAGCTCGGCTACGACTCCGAGAAGGTCGAGGCGATCGTCGCCTTCATCGCCGAGCACGGCCACGTGATCGACGCCCCCGGCCTCAAGCCGGAGCACTACGAGGTCTTCGACACCGCGATGGGTGCCCGTGCCCTCAAGCCGATGGGCCACGTGCGGATGATGGCGGCCGCGCAGCCGTTCCTCTCCGGCGCGATCTCCAAGACGGTCAACCTGCCCGAGACGGCGACAGTGGAGGAGATCGAGGACATCTACCTCCAGTCGTGGAAGCTCGGCCTCAAGGCCACCGCGGTCTACCGCGACAACTGCAAGGTGGGCCAGCCGCTCGCCGACGCGAAGGCCAAGGGCGCCGACAAGGCGGTCGCGCCGGGTGCCGGCGCTGCCGCTGCCGAGGCGGCGGCCACCAAGGTGGTCGAGAAGATCGTCTACGCCCCGACCCGCAAGCGGCTGCCGAAGTCGCGCACCTCGCGCACGACGTCGTTCACGGTCGGTGGGGCCGAGGGATACATGACCTCCGGTGCCCACGACGACGGTGAGCTCGGTGAGGTCTTCCTCAAGCTCGGCAAGCAGGGCTCGACCCTGGCCGGCGTGATGGACGCCTTCTCGATCGCGATCTCGGTCGGCCTCCAGTACGGGGTGCCGCTGCAGACCTACGTCTCGAAGTTCGCCAACCAGCGCTTCGAGCCGGCCGGTCTCACCGACGACCCGGACGTGCGGATGGCGCAGTCGATCATGGACTACATCTTCCGCCGGCTGGCGCTGGACTACCTCTCCTTCGAGGACCGCTCGATGCTCGGCATCTACTCCGCCGAGGAGCGTCAGCGCCACCTCGAGACCGGCTCCTACGAGCCGATCGAGATCCCGGAGGCCGAGTCGCTGAAGGCGGACCCGCCGGTCAGCGAGGTCGCCGAGGTGATCGAGGCCGAGGAAGTCGCCTCGCCGGTCGAGGACGTCGCGGCCAAGCCCGCCCCCAAGGACGCCCACACCTCCGCCGAGCTCATGGAGAAGATCACCGGCACCGCCGTCGACTCGCCGCTCTGCTTCACCTGCGGCACCAAGATGCGCCCCGCCGGCTCCTGCTACGTCTGCGAGGGCTGCGGGTCGACCTCCGGCTGCAGCTGACTGTTGGGTCGCACGGTTCTGGCTACATGAACTGCGCAGTCTGACAACGGTTGCATCGTTGCCACACCCTCCTCCTCAAGTGGCCGAGGCGGACTGCCGGTTGCTCGAGCAGCCACCAGAGGGTCGGCTTGCCCGGGGAACGGCTCGGCTGGCGTCATGAGTCCTCGAGAGACCTTCTGCACGCACGAGGGCTGGCCCTGTCAGTGGGAGTCCAGGTCGTCTTCGCCGTGAGGTGCGTCGGTGTGGATGACAAACGCGACGGTGATGACGCGGTTGTCGTCGAGGCGGAACTGGGCGAACAGCCGGTAAGCGCCGGGCTCCTCGAACCGGACGTGCAGGCCGAGATCAGGGCCAAACCGAGTGCCGGGGACGGCGAGTACCGGGCGGCCCTGCTCGTCGAGGGTTTCCGCGTGGCGGTGGGAGAACCGAGTGCCGTCGGCGGAAATGACGGCGACGTGCCCGGCAGCGCCGAGGTAGGGCTGGAGGTCGTCGACCGGCTCCCCGGTGGTGGCGTCGGTGAACTCGAAGTGCAGGTCGCTTTCGTCGCGGAGGACGGTGTCGCCGTGCAGGTCGACTCGGATTCCCGCCTCGACCTGGGTGCGCACGTCACCGTCCGGCACCCGCACCGGTGCCGGGACAGTACCGGCGACCTGCAGCGGGATCGTGGCGAGCACGTCCGCCATCTGGCCTTGCTGCCGGAACTCGATGTGCGCGGTGTAGTCGCCCCCGGTCGGGAACTCGGCGGTCACCGCGAACACTCCGGGAGTCCCGGTCGGTTCGGGGTGGATGTGCGCGAACGTGCCGAGGTCGGCGCGGGTGAGGATGAGGTGCATCCACACCTGGTGGGTGCGGACCAGGCCCTCGAGCGGCTCGCCGGTCTCGGTGTCGCGCACCGACACGGTCAGGGTGGTCGGCTGGCCGGGCACGATCGGGGACGGAGTGTCGAGGGTGACGCTCAGGCCTGCGTCGTTGGAGGTGATCGGCTCGACCTCGGTCTCCTCCATGACTGACATGGCGGGGCGCATCGGCATGCCCATGCCTTCGGACCAGGCGAGCAGCCCGTTCATTCCCCGCTCAGCGGCGTCGGTGCGGGACGCGGCGGTGAACCCGGCGCCCAGGGCGAGGGCGACCACGGCGACGGTGGCCAGGTAGGCCCATTGCCCGACCCGGGCGCGCAGCGGCGGGTGCTCGAGCTCGGCCACGGTGGCGGGTGGGGTGAACCGTCGCAGCCGCAGCGCGTTGGTGACCACGCTGACCGAGCTCATGGCCATCGCGGCAGAGGCCAGCACCGGGTCCAGGAGCAGGTCGTGCCACCAGTACAGGGCCCCGGCGGCGACGGGGATGAGCAGCACGTTGTACGCGAAAGCCCAGGCCAGGCCCTGCTTGATGGTGGCGACGGTGCGTCGCGACAACGCGATCGCGGAGACGATGGTGCGCAGGTCCCCGCCGACCAGCGTGATGTCGGAGGCGGCTATGGCGACGTCGGTGCCGGTACCGATCGCGATGCCGAGATCGGCTTGGGCGAGGGCCGGGGCGTCGTTGATCCCGTCCCCGACCATGGCGGTGATGTGTCCGGCGGCCTGGAGGGACGCGACCCGGCGGGCCTTGTCTGCCGGGAGCACCTCGGCCATCACGTGGTCGATGCCGACCTGGGCCGCGATGGCGCGGGCCGTGCCGGTGTTGTCGCCGGTGACCATCCAGACCTCGAGGCCCAGGGCCTTGAGCTGGGCGATCGCGTCGGCCGACTCCGGCTTGACCGGGTCGGCGACCACGAACAGCCCGGCCAGCTGCCCGTCGATGGCGGCGTACATCGGTGTGCCGCCCTGAGCTGCGGCCTCGGCGGCGGTCTGGGCCAGCGGCGCCGTGTCGATCTGGTGGGCCGTCATGTGGGCCTGGTTGCCGACCAAGACCCGCGGCTCGGCTTCGGTGGTACGCAGCGTCGCGATGATGCCCTGCCCGGGGACAGCCTCGAACGACGTGGCCCGGATGCGCCCGCCGTGCGAGCCGTGCTGCGTGGCGTGGGCAGTGATGGCGGCGGCGACGGGGTGCTCGCTGCCGGCTTCGGCCTCGCCGACCAGCGCGACGAGTTCGTGGCGGCGGTGCTCCCACGTGGTGGTGGTGTGCACGGCGCTGAGGTCAGGGCGGCCTCGGGTGATGGTGCCCGTCTTGTCCAGGACCACGGCGGTGACTCGCCGGGTGGTCTCCAGCGCTTCACCGTCGCCGATGAGGATGCCGAGCTCGGCGGCCTTGCCGGTGCCGACCATGACCGCGGTCGGGGTGGCCAGACCGAGGGCGCAGGGGCAGGCGATGATCAGGATCGCGACGGTGGTGCTGATCGCCAGGGTGAGCGAGCCACCGGTTCCGGGTCCGGCCAGAGCGGCCCAGAGGACGAAGTTCGCGGCTGCGACCAGCAAGACCGCGGGGACGAACCAGGCGGCTGCAGTGTCGGCGAGCCTCTGCATGGGGACCTTCGAACCCTGGGCTGTCTCGACCAAGTGGACGATCTGCGCGAGGGTGCCATCGGCACCGGTGGCTGTCACCTCCACGAGGAGGCTGCCGGTGCCGTTGAGGGTGGCACCGATGACGGTGTCGCCGCTGGTCTTCGTAACGGGCACGGACTCCCCGGTGAGCATGGACTCGTCGACGCTGGAGGAGCCGTCGGTGACCGTGCCGTCGAGGGGGATCTTCTCGCCGGGTCGGACCCGGACGACGGCCCCGACACCCACCTTGTCCAGGGGGACCTCGGCCTCGGTCAGGTGTCCGTCGGGGTGGCGGGTAACGACCCGGGCGGTGGTGGGGACGAGCCCGACGAGCGCCTTGATGGAGGCGGCAGTGCGCTTCTTGGCGCGCAGCTCGAGCCAGCGGCCCATCAGGACGAGGGCGACGATGACCAGCGCCGTCTCGAAGTACACGTGCAGGGGCAGGCCCCACTTCTCGGCGAGGCCGGGCCACAAGGTGACGAACGCGGAGTAGCCGTAGGCAACGCCGGTCCCGAGTGCCACGAGGGTGTTCATGCTCGTGCCACGGTGCTTGGCCACGGCCCAGGCGGCCCTGTAGATCTCAGCGCCGGCCCAGGCCTGCACGACGGTGGCGACCACGAAGATGGCGGGCATCAGCCAGTCCATGGTGTCGAGGTGGATAGGCACGTACATGACGGCCATCAGTCCGAGTCCAGTGGTGAGCGCGACTTGCCAGCGCCTCTTGAGCGCGGCGATCTCGTGGTCGCGACGCCGGTCGAGGTCGTCGACCTGGTCACGCGCGGCTCCGGACTCCGTACGCGTCGCGGAGGCACTCTTCGTGGCGAGCGAGGCATTCGCGTCGCCGCCGGCCGGCACCGAGGCGACGGTTCGCGGCGTGCCGGTGTAGCCGGCCTTCGCGATCGCCTCGGTCATGGTCTGAGTGGAGGTGGTGTGCGGCTGGTAGGTGACCACTGCGGTCTCGTTGGCCAGGTTGACCGTGGCCGTGACCACCCCCTCGACCTTCTTGAGGGCCCTCTCGACGCGACCCACGCAGGACGCGCAGGTCATGCCGCCGATGTTGAGGGTGCACTCGACGGGGGTGTCTCCGCCGCTCGGGTCCGAGGCGTTGGTGCCAGGGTGGGCGCTGTTGGGGGTGGTCACGGTCATGGTGAGCTCCGTCTGGTCGCGGCAAGAGATGCGGTGAACTGCGAGGCCCTCGGGAGGGCGTGGTGCGTCAGGAGACGAGTGAGTAGCCGGCCTCGTCGATCGCGTCGGCAACCTGCTGCGGGTCCAGGGGCTGGTCGTGGGTGACGGTGACCTCACCGGTGGGCAGGCTGACCTGGACGGTCTGGACACCGGGCAGGGCGTCGAGCTCACGGCCGACGGCCATGGCGCAGTGGTCACAGGTCATGCCTGCTACCTGAAGGCTGGTCGTGGTCCGGGTGGCGGGGCTGGAGGTCATGTGCGTGTCCTGTCTGTGCGGCGGCTTCGCCCGGGTGGCGAAGTGACAGGACTGATGCTGCGCCCGAGGGCGTGGGGGTCGCACCGGCAGAATCACCGGGTTCGTCACTGGGTTGCTGATCGGTCGAGCCGGCAACGCCGCGCAGCTCCGGATCGACGCCGGTAGCGGCCCGACGCAAGGTTCGGTCCGGCGTACGTCGCGCGACGGAGGTAACCTCGCGCCGTGCGGATCCACGGGCGGGGGGTCGAGCAGGAGCAGATCAGTGCCCTGCTTGAGTCGGCACGTGCGGGGACCGGCGGCGTGCTGGTCGTTCGCGGCGAGCCGGGAGTCGGGAAGTCCGCGCTGCTGGCCGACGCCGTCGCCCCTCTGCTGGTCGACCCGGGCGTCACGGTGCTCCGCACCCAGGGCATTCAGTCCGAGGCGCCGCTACCGTTTGCCGCGCTCCAGCGCCTGTTGCGGCCGCTGATGTGCCGGCATGCGGATGACATCGCGGCGCCGCAGACCCATGCGCTGCGGGTTGCGTTCGGGGAGGAGGTCGACGATCAGGACGGCTCTCCGAGCGCGGCCGATGGTGACCGGTTCCGGGTGTTCCTCGGCACCCTGAACCTCGTCTCGGCCGCGGCCGATACGCAACCGGTAGTCGCCGTCATCGACGACGCCCACTGGCTGGACGAGGCGTCAGCCGCGGCCCTGCTCTTCGCGGCCCGGCGTCTGAACCTGGAGCGCGTCGCGCTGCTGTTCGGAGCCCGAGACGGGGACGTGCGCACCTTCGACGCCGGAGACCTGCCCACGCTCCTGCTGGGCGGCCTTGATCGGACGGCAGTGGGCGACCTGCTCGCCGACCGGTCTGGCGGTGTCGTGTCCCCGGAGGTGTCCGCGCAGCTGCTCGCCGCGACGGGCGGGAACCCGTTGGCGCTCGTGGAGCTGCCCGAGGTGCTCACGGCCGGCCAGCTCGAAGGCAGCGCGCCGCTGCCTGGGCGGCTGCCGGTCACGGGCGGCGTGGAGCGGGTGTTCGCCGAGCGCGCCGGGCGTCTCGGGCCGGACGCGCAACGTCTGCTCCTGATTGCGGCCACCGACGACTCGACCGAGATCGGGGTCATCCGCGCCGCGGCTCGTGCGCTGGGCGTGGACCCTGACGCCCTGGACGAGGTCGAGCGGTCCGGGCTGGTCACCGTGACGGACGGGGTGTTGGAGATGCGGCATCCCCTGGTGCGTTCGGCCATCTACACCGGCGCCACCACGGTCGCGCGTCGGGCCACGCACCAGGCGCTGGCCGACGCGCTGACACCCGCCCCGGTTGCGGCGTCCCAGGCTTCAGCGGCGCTGTCGGGACGTGCTGATCCCGACCGGCGCGCTTGGCACCGCGCCGCCGCCGCGGAAGAACCTGACGAGTCCGTAGTCGCCGACCTCGACGAGGCCGCCGCACGCGCACACCGCCGCGGTGCACACGAAGCCGCCGCCCGGGCCTACGAACGCGCCAGCGAGCTCACCATCGACACCGAGGGTCGAGCCCGCCGGCTCTACCTTGCTGCCCGGTGCGCCTGGCTGACCGGACAACCCGTCCGGGCTCGCGGCCTCAGCGAGGCGGCGCTCGTCCACGTCACCGACCCCGGGCTACGTGCCGACATCGCGAGGCTTCGCGCGCGGGTGGAGTGGAACACCGGTTCCGTCCAGCTCGGCCACCGGATGGTCCTGCAGGCCGCCGCAGAAGTCGCGGGCCATGACCCGGCCCGGGCCCGGGAGATGGCGATGTTCGCTGCCGCGATCGCCGCCTTCGGCGGGGACTCCGGCATCGACGTCCGGCCCCTCGACTTCGCCAACCCACCCGGCCCTGGGGCTCCCGCTCGAGAGCAGGCATTCGCCGACCTGTTGATCGGGCTCGATCACGTCGTGCACGACCGTTGGAACGACGCCGCGGCGGTCATGGAGCGGCTGTTCGCCACCGTCGAGGTCCTCGACGCTGACGACCAGGACCTGTTGCCCAACTTGGGCATCGCCGCGTTGCACGTGGGCGATGACGCTGCCGCCTTCGAGTACCACCGCCGGCTGCTGTCGAGGGCCCGGGACACCGGCGCGATGGTGATGGTGCTGTACGCCCAGTCCAGACTCGCGCTGACCGACGTCGCCACCGGAGCCTGGTCGTCGGCCGAAGCGCGTTGCGTCGAGGCCGTCGCTCTGGGTGAGGAAACCGGCCAGCCAGTTCTTGCGACGATGCCGAAGGCGTTGCAGCTGCTCATTGCCGCACGACGCGCCTCGGAGGCCTACGAGCCACTGCTGGTGGAGGTCGAGGCAGCGCTGGGCGCGCAGGCCGTCGGCATCCTGGACGGGATCTGCCGAGATCTGGTGCGGTGGGCGAAAGGTCTCCACGCGTGGGGTTCCGGCGCCAAACCCACCGCCGCGTTCCACCAGTTCGGTCAGATCTCGCACGACATCACCAAGCGCATGGCCGGCGTTGACCGGGTAGAAACGGCCGTGGCCGCGGGTCAGGACGCTGCCGCGCGTTTGTGGGTCGATGATCTCGCCACCTTCGCCGACGCGACCGGTCACGCGTGGGCGCGTGCTGCTGCGGCTCATGCGCTCGCCCTCGTGGACCCGGACAGGGCCGAAGAGCACTTCGCGGCCGCCTTGGCTGCGCACCCGAACTCCGGCGGGCGGGTGTTCGACCGGGCCCGGACCCATCTCGCCTACGGCGAGTGGTTACGCCGCAACCGTCGCCGCGTCGACGCCCGCGAGCAGCTTCGCGTCGCGCTGGCCACGTTCGAGGACCTCGACGCCAAGTCCTGGGCGGACCGCGCGGCCGCCGAACTCCGGGCTTCGGGAGAAACCGCTCGCAAACGCGACGACTCCGAGCCACTCAAACTCACCGCACAGGAACTCGCTGTCGCCACCCAGGTTCAACAGGGCCTGTCCAACCGTGAAGTCGCCGCGCAGCTGTTCCTCTCCCCGCGGACCGTGGACTTTCACCTGCGGAACGTGTTCGCCAAGACCGGCGTCACGTCCCGGGTCGAGCTCGCGCAGCTCGCCCTCACCTGACGATCCGGGCACGCGGTCTCGCTGAACCCGGCGATTTCACCGGCGCGACCCGGGCTCGTCGGTTCGTAGCGTCTGTCGCCCCAGCCACCGCATCCCGCGGCGGCCGTCAAGGCGAGGAGCCTGCAGTGCAGACCACGATGAGCGTCTCGATCTTGCTGTTCGACCGGGTCACTGCCCTTGATGCGGTTGGGCCCTACGAGGTTCTCTCGCGTCTGCCCGGCAACCGCGTCACTTTCGTCGGCGAGCGTCTCGGCCCGGTTCGTGCTGACACCGACCACCCCGACAAGGTCGATCCCGGCATCGTCGCCGACCTGCAGACCCTCAAGAACATCGTCTTCTAGCTTCCACCCTTCGTCTCGAACCAGGAGTCGCACCGTGACCACACCCGCTGCCCCACACACGCCGGGCAACCACCCTGGCCACGCGAACACACCCGTCGACGCTCGGACAGAGCAGGACGCGCTCGATGTCGTCGTCGTCGGAGCAGGCCAGGCTGGCCTCGCCGTCGCATGGCACTTGACCCAGCAGCAAGCCCGGTTCGTAGTGCTCGACGCGGCCCCGCAACTCGGCCACACCTGGCGCACTCGATGGGACTCGCTGCGACTCTTCTCCCCGGCGCAGTACGACTCGCTGCCGGGCATGGACTTCCCCGCCGCTCGGGACACCTACCCCGGCAAGGACGACGTCGCCGACTACCTCGCCGGCTACGCCGAGCAGTTCCAGCTGCCGATCCTCCTCGGTCATCGCGTCACCCGGCTCCAGCATCACCCGGCCACGAACGGACGGCCGCCTGTGTTTACGGTGCACACCAGCCACGGGCCGCTTCGCGCGCGACAGGTCGTGGTGGCCACAGGCGCGTTCCACAAGCCCCACCGACCCAGCTTCGCCGATGCGCTCGACGACCGAGTCGTGCAGGTTCACTCCGCGCACTACCGCAATCCCGACCAGCTTCCTCCGGGGCCGGTGCTGGTCGTCGGAGCCGGCAACTCTGGCCTGCAAATCGCTGAGGAGCTGGCCACCCACCCCACCCCGGCCGGCAACAACATCAAGAACGGCGATCGTGAACGCCCGGTGCACCTCGCGGTCGGCACGACGCCCCCACAGCTGCCACAACGGTTCGCCGGCCGCGACCTGTTCTGGTGGCTGAGCAAGACGGGCGCAATCCACAAGCCGGCCACCTCTCTTCTCGCCCGACGCATGCGGGCGCGGGGCGACGTGGTCATCGGGACCAACCTGTCCCGGGTCAAGAGCTTGGGCGTCAACGCCCGCTCGCGGGTGACCGGGGCCGGACCGCACGGCGTCGAGTTCGCCGACGGCAGCCGGCTAGCCCCGGCGAGCGTGATCTGGTCGACCGGATTCATAGCCGACTACACCTGGATGGACGTGCCCGGCGTCATCACCGACACGCCTCGCGGGGGCACCGTGGTCCATGAGCGAGGCGTCACCGCCGTTCCCGGGCTGTACTTCATCGGTCTGCCCTGGCAGCACTCTCGCGGTTCCGCGCTGCTCGGGTTCGTTCGACACGACGCAGCCTGGCTCGCCGACCGGCTGTACGCCGACCGCACCGAGCTCGCCGGTCCGTAGCGACCAACGCGACCCGCCTGGCCTGCCTGGTCTGCGTGGCGGAGTGGGTGGCGCGATGGCCTGAACGGGCGTTGACGACGCCGATGCCGTCGCGAAAACCTGGAAGGTATGGGAGGACCGGAAGGTCGCACGGAAACCGAGGTGGGGACAACGACGCAGGCCCGACATGAGGTGGCGTGGGCGGGTCAGTGGCGGGCGCTGCGCCGCACCACCGGACGCCAGCGGCGTGCGCTCGGCTCCAGCTGGGTGGGGTTCTTCGTGGACATGGTCGACATCTACTTGCCCGTGATCGCGCTCGCGCCGGCCATCGCGTACTTCCAACCCGAGACACTCGGCGCCGGCGAGGCCGGCACCCTGTTCTTCGTCACGTTCGCTGCCACCCTGCTGGGGCGGCCCGTCGGGGCGCTGGTCTTCGGTCATCTCGCCGACACCCTCGGTCGCCGGAGGGTCACCATTGCCTCTATCGCCGGCTTCAGTGTCTGCACCATCCTCATCGGCCTACTGCCTGGCCACGCCGACTGGGGCCTAGCGGCACCGGCCGCGCTGATCGGCCTGCGCTTCCTCGACGGTGTGTTTCTCGGCGGCGAGTACACCGCGGCCACGCCCCTCGCGTTTGAGCATTGTCCGCCCCGCGCCCGCGGCCTGTTCGGTGGCCTGCTGATGAGCGCCTACGCGGCCGCGTACGCCGCCGTGTCCGCGCTCGTGCTCGTCCTTCTCCTCCTGCTGCCCGCCGGCGCCTACCAAGCATGGGGGTGGCGCGTGCCGTTCCTCGCCGGCGGTCTGGCCGGGCTGGTGTTCCTCCTGTGGAGGACTCGCGTCCCGGAGTCGCCGCTGTGGCAGGCCGCCGTGGCTTCGCGTCAGGGATACGAAGGTTGCGGCGATGCCGGGGGAGACCCGCAGGCCTCCCCACGGCAGGCTCCCGTGCAGGTGCTCCTGAGCGGCGCGTCACGGCGCGACTTCGTTCAAGTCCTCGTGCTGATGGTCGGCCTGTGGTTGGTCGCCACCAGCGTCGTGTCGGTGCTGCCGCAGCGCCTGCTCGCGCACGTCGGCCAGTCCCCGGTCTGGGTGACCACGGTGCTCCTCGCCGCGCAACCGGTCGTGATCGGTGGGTTCGTTGCGGCTGGTATGACCAGCCAGAAGGTCGGACGTCGCCGTGCTCTCGCCCTGGGGGCCACGGTGTCCGGGACCGCCGGCCTCGCCTGTTACGTCCTTGCGTTGACGCTTCCGGTTGCTGGCTGGCTCCTCGCCGTCCTGGTGGTGGCGACCGAGGTGACTACCCTGGCGGTGTGGGGAGTAGTCACCTCGTACCTCAACGAGCGCTTCGCCACGAATGTCCGCGCCACAGGGTTCGGCATGGCGTACAGCCTGGCGCTCGTCCCTGCCAGCTTCTATGCGTTCTACCTGACCGGGCTCACCCGGCTGATGCCCGAACGTCTCACCCAGCTCGTCCTCCTAGGCGTGGGCAGCCTGATGGCGCTCGCCGGAGCCGGGTGGGGCCCGGAGACACGTGACGTCGACCTCGCGAGGGCCGGTTCTCCGCTAGCTATTGACGCCCCCGCGGACGTCACGAGCAGCGACGTTGCACCCGGCGCGCCCTTGCGACAAGACCAGTAGCAGTCGCGCACGTCAGCTACGGGGTAGGAGCGCCGCAATGACGGTTCGGGTGGTGACCACCGTGGCGAACTCGTCGTGCAGGTTGCTGCAGGTGGCGTGCGCGAGCTGGTCTGCGGTGAGCTCTCGGCCGTCGGGGCCAGTGCGGTCGAAGGTGTGTGTTGCGTCGGCCGCGAACAGCACTCGATAGCCGAGGTTGCCGCCGACGCGTGCCGTGGTCTCGCAGCAGTGGTTGGTTGTGATGCCGCAGATCACGAGCCCGTCGACTTGTTTCCGTCGCAGCCATCGGTCCAGGTCAGGGGTGCCGTGGAAGCTGGAGTTCACGGTCTTGCGGACCAACAGGTCAGGCTGGGCGGAGTCGAGGTACTCCTTGAGGTGGTTGCCTGACCGGCTCGGGTGAAGCGGACTGGTCGGGTTGGTTGAGTCGTGCCGCACGAACACGATGGGCAGGCCCGCAGCGGCGAAGACGTCGACCAGTGAGGCGATGTTGCGGTCCGCGTCAGGATTGTTGCGTGGCCCCCAGAAGGCCGAGTCGTCGAACCCGCGCTGCACGTCGACCACGATCAGCGCGGTCGACGCTGCGAGGAGCCCGGCCGCGGTCATCGAGGCTCGTGTGGTGTGTGGCATGTGGTCTCCCGTGAGGTGCGTGGTCGGGGGGTTAGCGAGAGACCTTCGGGCGAGCGGGCCAGCGGCGGGGACCTCGGACGAGGCGTGCGCGGCGGTAATCCTCAGCGTCGCGCAGCCGGCGCTGGATCTCTTGGTCGGCAGCGGCTTGGTGCAACAGGTAGCTGGTCATGATGGTCATCTCCTCAGGTGCGGTGTGGAGTCACCATCGTGTTCTTGGCGGCGGGTTGGTCGCGCCGGGGAAATCGCCGGGAAGATTGCCGGGTCGGCGCTGACTTGGACGTCGGGCCTGGGTTAGGCGAGGGCGCCGGCGAGGGCCGCGAGTTCGGTGCGGGAGGTGATGCCGAGCTTGGCGTACACGTTGCGCAGGTGGAAGTCGACCGTTCGGGGGCTGATGAACAGGCGGGTGGCGACGTCCTTGTTGCTCAGCCCTTCTCGTACGAGCCCGGCGATCTGTGACTCTTGCGGTGTGAGGCCGGTGGCGACGAGCTTGGCGCCGCGTCGGGCGGTCTCGCCGGAGGCTCGCAGCTCTTGTCGTGCCCGTTCGGCCCAGGACCCGGCGCCGAGGCTCTCGAACGTGTCGAGGGCGTCGCGCAGCGGCACTCGCGCGTCGGTGCGCCGGCGGTGACGGCGCAGGTGCTCTCCGAGGGCTAGCTGAGTTCGTGCGCGGGCGGGGAGGCGAGGCGACTTGGCGTGCCATTCCAGCGCCTTGCCGAAGTTCTCTTCGGCGTCACCGTCGCCGACGACGGCCTGTGCGTGGTGGACCGCGGCCCAGGCCCATGCCATGTCGGTTCCTTCAGCGAAGGCGCGGAGCTCGTCGAGCCACTCCTCGGCGAGGTTCGCCCGGTCGGCGCGCACGGCGGTCTCGATGCGGTCGAGCGCGGTCAGCCAGCGTGCCACGGGCAGGTCGATCTGTTGCAGGTGGTGGAGACCCGTCGAAGGTGTGACGTCCGGCTGCCGGGCAGCAGCCCAGTGCGCGAGGCCGCGCACGATTCCAGTGACCGCGCCGTGAGGCGGACGCTGTTCGAGTTCGGCGTCGAGTTCACGCAGGTGTTGCGGGGCAGTCGCGTCGCCGCGCAACGCCGAGATGACGGCGAGCTCGGCGAGAGGTAGGGCGACGAGCTCGTGCAGGCCGAGGTTGCGGTCGAGCAGCAAGGCTTCGTGGGCGGCCGAGGCGGCTTCGCTCCACGCGCCGGTCGCGATGCGGAAGACGACGCCTCGGGTGAGGGCGTGCTCGATCATGTTGACGGCTGAGGCGTCGCGGGCGTGCTGGAGCTGGCGGTCGTGGAGGCGGATGGCTCGCTCGTCATCGCCCAGGTGCATGGTCGCGATGGCGAGGTTGGAGTGGAGCAGCGGGGGCGCCGTCAGGGGCAGGGGGATGTCCCAGGCGCGCCGCAATGCCGTGGCTGCGCTCGCCCAGTCGTTGCGGATGACGGCGGTGAACCCGTCGAGCAGCAAGCCGGCTACGCGTTCCTCTGGTGCTGCCTGTGGTGCGGGCGGCTCGACGATGGTGGAGGGGTCGGGAGCGTCGGCCGAGCGGGCGCCGAAGGATGCCAGGGCAGCGGCGAGCATGGCGAGGACCCGCGCGTGCGCAGGGTCGTGGGGCGCTGCGGTGGTGGCTGCGTGGCACACGATCCGGTAGCCGTCGTCCAGGGAGCGGGTGTTCCACTCGACCTGGCCTTGGAGCTGAAGGAGCTCCGCGCGCAGGAGCGGGTCGTCGGCGTCCACGAGGGCGGCCCGGGTGAGGAGGTCGGTCTCAAGCGGGCGGCCGGCGGCGAGGTTGGCCCCGGCGGCGGCCAGCAGGCGTCGAGCGCGTTCATGGGGGTTGAGGGTGAGCTCGGCGGCGCGGCCCCAAGCGGCGGCAGCTGCTTCATGGCCGCCGCGACGACTTGAGCGCTGGGCGGCCTCTTCGAGCGCTGCGACCACGTCGGGGTCGGGGCCGTCGACGGACGCAGCCAGGTGCCAGGCGCGCCGGTCCTCGTGGGCGGTTCCGGCGAGGGCGTCGGCAAGTGCCCGGTGGGCTTGGCGGCGCCGTGAGCCCGTGGCGGCTTCGTAGATGGCGGAGCGTACGAGCGGGTGGCGGAGCATCAGCCCTTCGGTGCTGACGCGTAGCAGTCCTGACTCCTCGGCTGCGTCGAACGCGTCCTCGTGTGCGCCGAGAGCGGCCGCAGCTCGAGCGACAGTGGCGGGGTGGCCGGAGTCGTCGGCGGCCACGACCAACAGCACGGTCTGGGCTGCGCCGTCGAGCTTGCGGTAGCGGTCGAGAAAAGCACGCTCGACACGTTCGGTGAGCGGAAGCCGGTCGGGGAGACGGTGTTGTCCGGTGAGCTGGTCGGCGGTGAGAGCGCGGCTCAGCTCGATGAGACCGAGAGGGTTGCCGTCGGTGACCTCGACGAGCTCTTGAAGCACATGGGCAGCAATCGGAGCAGCCGCTTGGTCGGCGATGAGCTCTCCGGCCGCGGTAGCGGCGACCCCGGTCACGGTGATGGTCGTGAGGTCCGGGGTGTCGAAGGCGCCGGACTCGTCGTCACGGATGGCGAACATCAGTGCGACCGCTTCGCCCTCGAGCCGCCGTGCCACGAACAGGAGGGCGGCCGCGGAGGCGTCGTCGAGCCAGTGGGCGTCGTCGATGACCCCGAGGACGGGTTGCTGCCCGCCGACCTCGGAGAGCAGGTTGAGGGTGGCGAGGTAAACCAGGTGTCGGTCGCCGGCACCTTCGGCTTCTTCGCCGAAGGCAGCACGCAGGGCGCGGGCCTGGGGTGCTGGAATGTCGTCGAGACGGTCGAGCACCGGACGGAGCAGACGGTGCAACGCGGCGAACGGCAACGGCGCTTCGGACTCGACGCCCCGCGTGCGGAGCACGGCCACCGTCGTACCTTCAACCGCGTCCTGGGCGGCCGCGACCGCGTCATCGAGCAGCGCGGACTTCCCGACCCCCGGCTGGCCTCGCAGAACCAGCGCAGCTCCGTCGCCAGTTGCGGCGCGCTCGGTGACCGTGCGCAGTGCTGCCTGCTCGGCCTCGCGTCCCCTCAGCACCGGCCGAACTTTACCGAGCGCAACCGACACCGAGACAGGGCCGACATCGCGGCTTCCGCCGGGATCGGTGACGGGTCCTGCGGACGAGTCGGTCACTGAGCAACCCGGCAATCGAGCCGGTCCAGGAGCGCCAGCACGTCGGCGCGCTCAACAGGTTCTCTGGCCGTGACGATGAGCAGGCCGGCAGCCTCGTCGAAGTCGCAGAAGCTGACACCCGACAGGTTGCCCACCTGTCGCTCGACGGCATCGCACACCCCTGCGGACACGGGGTTCTCCAGGCGGAACATCACGGTCCCGACGAAAGCCCGCGGTGTGTTTCGCATCATTGCGACCCCCCGGGGTGGGGTGGGGTGGCCGTCCGGGCGTTGCGGGTGAGGGCGGTGATGATGCGTGGCCAGACTGCAGGGGGCAGGTCGTGCCCCATCCCTTCGACCAGCACGAGTCGTGCGCCGGGGATGGCGGCAGCGGTCGCGAAACCACCGGAGGGGTGGCACATGCGGTCGGCAGTGCCGTGGATGACTACCGTCGGAACCGACAGGCCAGCGAGCGCGAGTGTGCGATCGAACGCGGTCCGTACCGCACGGTGCTGCCTGGTCCTTCCGTCGCGGGCGTCGGGGTCGCGATGGAACGCCACCTTCGTCGCCCGGCGGAGCTCGTCGAGGTCCTGGTCGAATCCGGTGGACCCGACAGCCTCGAAGATCCGCACGCGGCGTTCGACGGCTTGTGCCTCGGTGCTCGGCCGGCGGGCGAGCAGGTGACGAAGAAGCGCGGGTGAGGTGCGCCCCTTCCCACGCTGCCCAGTGGTCGACATCATCGACGCGAGTGAGGCGACCCGGTCCGGGTGCCGGATCGCGATCAGCTGGGTCACCATGCCCCCGAGCGAGGCACCGACGACGTGCGCGGTCGCAACACCGAGTTGGTCGAGGAGCCCGACAGCGTCGTCGGCCATGTCGTCGAGGGTGTACGTGGCACCGGGCAGATGGGTGGACCGACCCGCGTCGCGGTTGTCGAACCGGACCACGTGGAACCCTTGATCCGCCAGTTGGCGGCAGAACGCGTCCGGCCAGTGCACCAGCTGGAACCCCAGCCCCATGATGAGCAGCATCGTGGGTGACGCCGCGGCGCCGAAGGTCTGGTAGCACACGGTGACGTCGCCGACCTCGGCGAAGCGCTCCGGGCTGGGACCGCGCGAGAGCTCGCGCGTCCAGGCCAGGGCGGTGGTCGGCTTGTCGCCTGCCAGGTAGGGCGTCGCGGTGTCGCCCGGGCGGTAGCCCAGTGCAGTCCAGAACGGGTCGGCGAACGCGGCGTTGGTGGCCACGATGGTGGCGCGCAGTCGGTGCACCTCGGGCCAACGGGCCACCCACTCCAGGAGGAGCTCGTGCGTGCGACGGCCGGCTCCGCGTCCCTGGTGGGCGGAATGCGTCTGGAGGAGTCCGATGTGCGCGGTGTGGTCGTCGGGCCACCCCCGCAGCACGTCGACGACAACCACCAGGTCACCGGTTTCGTCGTACGCCCCGAGCACCATCTTGTGCTCAGCGGGCAGGCCGGCCGGGCGGACGGTGAGCAGCTCGGTTGCCGCGTCCGGCGGTGCCGCAGTGCCTGTGACGCGGCGTGCGTAGTGCGGGTCTGCGTCCAGAACGGCCTGCACGGCCTGGATGTCACGCTGGTCGAGCTGTCGCAGGGTCAGCTGCGGCGCATCGGTGGCAGTCATGCCCGGTCCTGGAGGTAGCGGGTGTAGGCGTCCGGCCGCCAGGCGGCGACCACCTTGGTGCGAAGCGTGGCCCCCAGTCGCCCGTAGAAGCGCTTCCCGGCGTGGTTGTCCTGGTTCACGCCCCAGGTGATGAGGGACTGGTCGGGGCGCACCTGCTCAGCGAGGGCAGCCATCAGCATGCCGCCGATACCGCGGTCGCGCACGTGCGGGCGGACGTAGAGGTCGTCCATGGCGAAGATGTTGCGGCCCTGCCAGAGGTTGAGCTGCCGGGTGCCGCTGACGTACCCGAGGGGCTCCCCCGCGGCCACGGCGAGGATCACCACGACGGAGCGCTCGGCGAGCATGCGCCGCCAGTCCTCGAGGCTGGCTTGGACGGCGTCGGCGGAGTTCTCGTGCGTGGCGAGCTCGAGGAGCAGGGTCCGAACGTCGTGGGCGTCCTCGGGGTTGGCGCGGCGGATGGTGATGGTGGCGCTGGCGTCCGGCTGGGCGGTCATGGCTGTGCTCCTGTGCGGTGGGTGGATGACGGTGTCGGATCGGGGTGATGTCGGCTCACGTGATGTCGAGTGTCTGCGAGGTGGGCCGGGTGTGGCGCCCTGAAGTTCGGCTGCGGGGCGGGGCGGGGCTGGCGGGTGGTCACTGTTCGCGGATGGCGGTGAGCACCTCCAGGCGGCCTGCGCGACGTGCGGGCGCGAGCCCGCTGATGACCCCGACGAGGAGGGCCACTGCGGCGACGAGGGCCAGCCCGGTCGTGGGGACCTGCAGGTGGAGGTCACCGCCTTGGGCGATGGCGCGCACGAACAAGGCACTCGTGGCGATGCCGACCGTGGTTCCGAGGAGCAGCCCGGCGATCGCGATGAGCAAGGACTCCGTGCGGATCATGGTGCGCAGCTGGCGCCGCGTCATGCCCACCGCTCGGACCAGGCCGAGCTCTCGGGTGCGTTCGATGATGGACAGCGCCACGGTGTTGGTGATACCCAGCATGGCGATCAGCACGGTGAGCATCAGCACGGCAGTGATCAGCGTGAGGATGCCGTCCAAGGACGCGGTGCGGGCCTCGGCCGCGCTGGCCTGGTCGCGTACCTCGACCGTCGGCATGCCCGTGAGGGCCTTCTCGACCGCCTTCTGGGCCTCGGGGACGCTGGTTCCGGACGCGGGACGCACCAGGAGGGTGGCGTCCATGCGCTCGGTGAACCAGTCGCGGTAGCTGGCGAGCGAGACGAGGTAGTCGGTGCTCAGGGCTTTCGCGTCGTCGTCGTCGATCAGTCCGACGATGGGGACCTCGAGGGTGTCGGTGCGGGCGAACGTCATGGCGAGGTTGTCGCCGACTCCGACGCCGCGCTCGGCTGCTTGGCGTTCGGTGATGATCACGCCGTCGCCCAGGTCCGAGAGGCGGCCTTCGACCATGTCGACATCGGTCACGTCACCGATCGTGGCGGGGTCGAGCGCGGTGAGGGCCCGGGTCACTCCGGAGTCCTTCCAGTGCCCGAAGCGCAAGCGCGAGACCGTGCCGACCTCATCCAGGTCCTGGATCCGTTCCCGCGTGGCGGGCTCGAGCCCGCCCAGCATCTCGCCTCGGGCGCTCTCCACCACGATCTCAGCGGTGATGGCCTCGTCGAACCCGGACTGCAGAGCGCCGCGGACCGAGGCTCCGACGACGGAGACGAAGACCACCAGTGCCAGGCTCAGCGCCAACGCCATCACGGTCGCCCCGGTGCGCCGCGGTGCACGGCGGGCGCCCTCTCGGGCGAGTCCCGTGGGGACGCCACGGCCGGTGACGGCGCTCAGTGCGCCCCCGATGTGGTGCACCGCGGCGGGCGCGACGATAGGCGCGAGGGCGACGAGCCCGGCCACGAGGGCAGCCGTGCCGGCGCCGAGTGCAGGCATCGACTCGATGGCCCCTCCGACGCCGAGCGCGGCGACCCCCAGGGCCATGAGCACGGTCCCGAACACGGCGCGGACACGGCCCCGGCCACCGGTGGTGCCGAGGGCACCTTCGCGCATGGCCATCACCGGGGAGATGCGGGCTGCGCGTCGAGCCGCACCGAACGCGGCGAGGAGCGTGACGACCACGCCCACGGCAAGCGCCACGAGCAGGGTGCGGGCGGACAGCACCGTGGGGCCGTCGGGGACGGTGGCGCCGGCGGCGTCGAGCAGGGCGCGCAGCCCGGTGGCGGCAAGGAGCCCGGCCCCGGTCCCGGCGGCGGCTCCGGCCATGCCGAGAACGGTCGCCTCGCCGAGGATGGAGGCCATGACCTGGCGCCCCGTGGCTCCGGCGGCACGAAGGACCGCGAGCTCGCGGGTGCGGTGGGTGACCAGCACGGAGAAGGTGTTGGCGATGAGGAACGCACCGATCACCAGCGCCGCTCCGGCCAGCGCGAGGAGCGCGCCGGTGATGAAGCCGAGCTGGGACTTGGCGGCTGCCGCGCTGGCGGCGGCTGTGTCCTGGCTGGCCGCAACGTCGACGTCCGTGCCGAGGGTGGCGCGAAGGTCCTCGGTCAGCTCCGAGGTGGCGGTGCCGTCTGCTGCGATGACGTCGATCTGCGAGATGCCGTCGCCGAGCCGCAGGAGGCGTTGCGCGGTGGTCAGGCTGGTGAGGGCGACGGTGGTGTCGGGTAGCCCGTCTGCATCGCCGAAGCCGACCAGCCCGACCACCCGGAGGTCGACCTCACGGTCGGCCTGGACGCGCACCGTGTCGCCGAGGGTGATGTCGTGTGCGGTTGCGGTGGCCGCGTCAATGACGACCTCGTCCGCGCCGGCGGGTGCCTGGCCGTCACGGAGGGTGAACCCGTCGAGTCCGGTCCAGGAGGTGAGCATCGAGGGACCTGCCGGAACGATCGCCTTGCCGTCGGAGATCAGGAGTCCGGTTCCCTTGACGACCGGGATGGCGCGACCGACTCCGGGCAGCGCGGCAGTGCGCGACGTCAGCTGTGGGTCGAGAGGGTCGCGCTCAACCTCCACGCCCATGGCGGCGTCGAAGGCGACGGCGTCGCGGAGGACGATGTCGACCTCGGTGCTGGCGTCGCGGAACTGGTCGTCGAACACTGCCCGAGACGTGTCGGTGAGGACCAGTGTGCCGACGACGAAGGTGACCCCGAGCGTGATCGCGGCGAAGGTGAGCAGCAGCCGGCCGCGGTGGGCCATCGTCTGCTTGAGGACGAGGCGGAACATGGGTCAGCCCTCCTGGGTGGAGCCGGAACCGAAGCCGGGCCCGGAACAGGCGTGGGTGTCGAGGTTCGGGTCGGCGTCGAGCTGGAGCATCCGGTCAGCGATCGTGGATGCGGTGGGGTTGTCGATCTCCTCGATAACGCGACCGTCCGTGAGGATGACGACGCGGTCGGCGTGAGCGGCTGCCAAGGGGTCGTGGGTGACCATGACGATGGTCTGGCCGAGGTCGTCGCAGGCGTCGCGCAGAAAGCGCAGCAGTGCCTGCCCGTGCTTTGAGTCGAGGTTTCCGGTCGGCTCGTCGGCGAACACGATCGCCGGGCGGGTCACCAGGGCTCGGGCGACCGCCACTCGCTGCTGCTGGCCCCCGGAGAGCTCGGAGGGGCGGTGTTTCAACCGCTCCCGCAGTCCGAGCGTGTCGACGAGCCGGGTCAGCCAGTCCGGGTCTGCGCGCCGACCGGCCAGGCCCAGCGGAAGGGTGATGTTCTCCTGCGCGGTGAGGGCGGGGAGCAGGTTGAAGCTCTGGAAGACGAATCCGAACCGGTCGCGGCGCAGCAACGTGCGCTGCCGCTCGCCGAGAGCCGTCAGGTCGGTGTCGCCGATCAGCACCTGGCCGGCGTCGAGGACGTCGAGGCCGGCGAGGGCGTGCATCAGGGTCGATTTGCCGGACCCGGACGGGCCCATGATGGCGGTGAAGGTTCCGGTGTGGATGTCGAGGTCGGCGCCGTCGAGCGCCTTGACGGCCGCGGGTCCGGTTCCGTAGGTCTTCACGAGGCCCCGGGCGTGTACCGCTACCGACTTGGTCGGAGCAGCGGCTGCTTGAGCGCGCTGGGTGTCGTTGAGCAGGTTGGTCATCGGTGGCTCCTTGGTTGGGTGGCTGTGTGCCGGTCGGGTGAGGACGGCGTGCCTTCGGTGGGTCTCAGCCTCGGTTTCCCCGGCGCCTGGTCGCGCCGGGGAAACCGCCGGGTCCGTCACCTGGTTCGCTGCTCGGGTGGGGCGGGTCAGTGCCCGTGGCCGTGAGCGGCGGGTGTCGTCGCTGGGTCGTGAGCGGGCAACAGAAAGGTCGGCACGAGCAGGGCGACGAGTCCGATGGCAACAGCGAGGAAGGCGTCCTGGCTGCCGGCGACGATTCCGGCACGGGTGGTGATGTCGCCGGCGGCGGCGGTCAGGGCCGCCACGCCGAGAGCGGCGCCGATCTCGTGACCAGTCATCATCAACCCTGATGCGAGCCCGGACTGTTCGGGGGCGACGTCGCCCATCGCCGCTACCGAGATGGCGACGAACATCGGCCCGACGCCGAGACCGAGCAGCGCGAACCCAGGCAGCACGTCCGCGACGTAGCTGGGGTCGGAGTCGACGAGGGACAGCACCAGCGCACCGGCGGTGGCGATGACGAGCCCGAGGCTGATGAGCTTCTTCGCACCCACGTGCGGCAGCGCCTTTGCCGCGGCGGCGGCGCCGAGGGTGATGAAGGCCGCCAGCGGAAGGAACTGCAGTCCGGTGACGAGCGGTGACGAGCCGAGCACCTGCTGGAGGTACAGCGAGCTGAGGAAGATGGCCCCGACGACCGCTCCGGTGACGCCCGCCATGACGGTCGATGCCGACACGAGGGACCGAATGCGCCATGTGGTGGGCGGGACGATGGGGCTTTCGACCTTGCGCTCGTTGACCACGAACCCGGCCAGCAGGGCGAAGGCGATGCCGGCGGCGGCGAGGGTGTGAGGTGCCGTCCAGCCGTGGCTGGTGGTGGACTCCACGGCGTACACGAGGGTGATCAGGCCGGTCACCAGGAGTACGGCGCCGGAGAGGTCGAGCTGGCGGCGGCTGGCGGTGGGCGTGGGCGCGAACCGGACTTTGGCCAAGACGCCGACGGCGACCGCGACGCCGATGGGGACGTTGATGAAGAACACGGCGCGCCAGGCGAAGGCGGTGGTGAGGATGCCGCCGAACAGCACACCGGCGGCGATGCCCATGCTGGCGACGGTGCCCCACATGGCCAGGGCGGTCGCCCGCTGCCGGCCGGTGTAGCTGGCCATCACGATCGACATGGCAGCCGGGGTGAGCAGGGCCGCGCCGGCACCCTGGGCGCCGCGAGCGGAGATCAGCGCGAGCGCCGAGTCGGCGAAGCCCGCTGTGAGCGAGCCGAGCGTGAAGAGGGTGAGACCGGTCAGGAACACCCGGCGTCGGTCGAAGAGGTCAGCCACGCGTCCGCCGAGCAGCAGGAATCCGCCGCTGAGCAGCACGTAGGCGCTGACGATCCACTGGTAGTTGCTGGAGGACAGGTGCAGATCGGCCGCAATGCTGGGGAGCGCGACGTTCACGACGCTGACGTCGAGCACCACCATGATCTGCGCGGCGAGCATCAGGGCGAGCACGGTCCAAGGTCGACGTGCCACTGCCTGCTCGTCGTCGGTGGCGTGGACTTGGTGCTTGAGCGGCGGTGACACGGCCGGGTGGTGGGACTGGGTGCTCATGGTCTTCTCCTCGTCGGGTGTGAGGCCGGCTAGGTGGTGCCGGTGACGAGGAGCGTGCTGCTCACGAGGCCGGGCTCGCGCCGGGAGTTCCGCCGGGTTGCACCGCTGGCGGTCCGGTTGCTCGACTCGCGGCTCGGTGCCAGCAGGGCGAGACCGGCGTGAGTTCAGGTCCTCGACGCGGGCGTCCTCTTGTGGCGGCCCAGGCAATCCCGGCGATCTCGCCGGTGCGACACAGGGCTGCTCGCGGCGAGCGTGGATCGCACAGCCCGACGACCCAGGTGAGAACCATGACCACGAGCACGACCCGCGACCCCAGCCCGGCTCACGCGACGACTACACGCCGCCCCGAGGAACCGCCCATGCCTCATGTCGTGAGCCGTCGGCGCCGCAGACCTGCCCTCGGGCTGCTCGTCTCGGCTCAGTTCGTCGTCATGCTGGACACGTCAATCGTCAACGTGGCCCTGCCCTCGATCCAGTCGGCACTGTCCCTCAGCGCCGGAAGCCTGAGCTGGGTGGTCAACGCTTACGTGCTGACGTTCGGTGGCCTGTTGCTGCTGTGCGGACGAGTCGCCGACCAAGTGGGCAGGCGCCGCATGTTCACCATCGGATCCGCGCTGTTCACCGTCGGCACGCTCGTGGCGGCATGTGCTGCGAGTGAGTGGACGCTCGTGGCCGGTCGGGTGGTGCAGGGCGCCGGGGCGGCCTGTCTGAGCCCTGCCGCGATGTCGCTGCTTCTTGTGAACTTCCCCGGCGAGCACCGGGCGCGCGCCATGAGCCTGTGGGGAGCTGCTTCGGCGCTGGGGGGTGCCACGGGCGTGGCCGCGGGAGGACTGCTGGCCGGATCCCTGGGGTGGTCCTCGGTGTTCTTGGTGACGGTCCCCGTGTCACTGGCGGCTGTCGTCATGGCCGGGCGGGTCCTCGCCGACAACCCGCAGCGTGCTTCCCGCAAGTTCGACATCCGGGGCGCCGTGACCATCACCGGTGCGGTCGTAGCCCTGGTCCAGGGAGCGCTGAGCCTCGCGGACGGCAGCTGGGCAGAGTTCACCGTCGTCGGCGTCGCCGTGCCTGCCGTACTCGTGTTCTCCTTCATCCGTACCGAACGTCGCGCTCCGGAACCTCTCGTCCCTCTCGACCTGTTCCGGTCCCGGGTGCTCACGATCGGGGTCGCGCTCGCCGTCCTTGGTGGGGCGGCCCGAGCTTCAACGTTCGTGCTCGTCGCGCTCTATCTCCAGCAAGTGCTTGCCATGTCTCCGGCAACGGGCGGGCTCGCCATGGTCCCGACCTCCGTCACCGGCTTTCTCGTCTCGCTCGCCGTTCTGCCGCGCGTCCTACGCCTCATCGGCCCGAGATGGAGTCTCGTCGCCGGACTCGCGATCCTTGCTGTAGGACACCTCTGGCTCGCCTACGCGCCCGACGAAGTCGGCTACGCGCTCGCCGTGCTCCCAGGGTTGCTGCTCGTCGCCACCGGCGTTGCGTTCAGCTTCACCCCCACCACCATGGTCATCGCCTCAGCTGCCTCGGACTCCCATGCGGGTCTCGCCTCCGGCCTGGCCAGCAGCGCCACCCAGGTCGGGGCAGCACTCGGCACCGCCGCGTTCACGGCCATCGCACTCTCCGACGGTGCCACGGGCTTCACCACTGCCTTCTCTGCCGCCGCCGCAGTGGCAGTCTGCACGGCGCTCCTGGGGTGCACGATCGCCCGGGAAAGTCGAGGTCCGCGCTGAGGGCTCTCGGACCAGTCAGCAGGACGCGTCGAGCTCGTCGAGCGGCAGCGGCCGCACGTGGTCGAAGGTGGCGAGGTGCACGACCTCGCAGGCGACTCCTGCGTCTCGAGAGGCGCCGTACAGCGTGTGCGCCCACGCCCGATCTGCGCTCGAGACGGTCGCGTTGCCGGGTCGGGAGATCAGGAAGGCGACCCTGGCCGGCTGCGCGTGCTCCGCACCGAGCAGGCCCAGGATCTCGACGAAGTTGTCCAGCAGCCTGCCGGTGATGGGTTGCTCCGACTCCTGCATCTCGGTGATGTGGGGGACGGGCTGGTCGCCGACGATCCACAACATCCAGACGCTGTGACCGCCGAAGCCGCCGTCACCCATGAGCTGTCGCCACGCGTCCGCGAGGTCGGCCTGGGTGCGGATCGTCGGGCGGAAGGGTGCTGTCGTCATGGGGCCAGGCTTTCCCAGATCGCCACCGCTCGTCGTTGCTCATCCACAGCGTCAAGAACGGGCCGATTCCCGTCCACAGCCACGCCCGACACACGCTTCTCCACAGGCAGCCGGTTCAGGTGGCCCTGTCCGAAGGTAGGGGTCGGTCGACGAATGCGTGACGCCGCCCGAGCGCATGATCTACCGTCGCCAGAGACGACTTGGGGGAGGGGCGTCATGGCCATGGAGTCTGCGCAGCCACAGGCGGACCGGCGCGCTTCCGCGACCCCAGGCGACAACGAGCCCATCGTGACCGCCCACAGCTGGGAGAGAGGCGTGGACGGCGAGGTGGTCTCGGGCGAGGCGCTGGGTGACCTGGCGCAGCAGCCTGGCTGGACGGTGCTCAACGACGTCCCCTGGCCCGGACGGCCACTGGCGAACATCGACCACGTCATCATCGGGGCGAGCGGCATCTTCGTCGTCGACACCGTGCGCTGGCCGGGCAAGATCACGATGACCGCCGACGAGCTGCGTCAGGACGGCCGACTGCGCATCGACGCGGTGCACGGCGTGGCCACCGCCGCGCAGGCCGTGACCTTCGTGGTGCCGGGGATCGACCCCGAGGTGGTGCAGCCCGTGGTCTGCCTGGTCCGCGACGAGTGGATCAACGGGCGCATCGGCGACGTCACGATCGCCACGACCCAGAACCTCGTCCCGCTCGTCAAGACCCGCCGCCGGCTCCTCGAGGCCGACGCCGTCGACACCGTGGCCGGCGAGCTGCGGGCCGCTTTCGAGAGCGAGCGCGAACGTGCGCGGCGGGGCGTGGTGCCACCTCGCACCGCCGCGTCGCACGAGGAGCCGCAAGAGGTCACCGACCATCGCGGTGCGCGACGTCGCATCCCGATCGTCCGTACGATCGCCGGCGTCGGACTCGTCGCGGTCGTCCTCGTGAAGCCCGAGGTGTTCACGCCCGTCACCGACTTCGTGTCGAGCCTCGTCACCCCCGACGAGACCGGGACCCCCTCAGACAGCCCGTCCGACAGCCCGTCCGACACGCCGGTCAAGGACGACAAGGGCACCGACGGGCAGGAAGCTCCCGCCGAGTAGCACCACCGCGTCAGGATCGGCCGTCTGGGCCGTCTCATCCCCGGAAACTAGTGGAACGAGCAGCGCGGACGACGCTCGCGGCGTACCGTGATCGGTACCAAAGTAGGGGGGTTGGGCAGATGGTGGGAGAGACGGCTCGGGTGTTGCCCGAAGATCCGGCCCGACCGGGACCGGCTGAAGGCGATGCCGCGACGGGCGGTCGGCTCATCGAGTCCTCACGGCGCTGGCAGCCCGGCGGCCGGCGCGAGAGCATCACCGCCTCCGAGCTGCGGGCGCTCGAAGGGCACGGTTTCACCGTGTTCCACAACGTGCGTTGGCCCGGCAAGCGGCTGGCGAAGATCGACCACGTCGTCATCGGCGGCGGCCAGGTGTGGGTCGTCTCCGCGCAGAAGTGGAGCGGCTCCCTGACGGTGACCGGCGGCGTGCTGAAGGAGAACGGCCGGCTGCGTCAGAAGTACGTCACCGAGGCCGCCGAGCAGACCCAGGCCATCGCGTCGCTCTCACCGATGCTGCCGCCCTCGACCTTCCACCCGATCCTGTGCGTCGAGAAGGACGAGTGGGTCAACGAGCGCTTCGGCGACGTGTGGATCTGCTCGAGCATCAACGTCGCGACCGTGCTGCAGACGCCGCCCGACAAGGGCCCGGACTACCTGCACAACGATCTTGTCCGTCAGCTCGAGGAGGCCCTGAAGGAGCAGGTCGCCCCGCCTCCTCCGGTGCCGTTGCGGCGCGTCCCGCCGCCCGAGCTCACCGGTGAGGCGGGAGCCGCCGAGAGCGGCGCCGCAGAAGGCGCCAAGGTCTCGCGCCGCGCCCGCCGTCGCTATCTGAAGGACACCACCAAGACCGCACCCAGCGGGCCCGGCAGCTCGAGCGGGCCGCGCAAGGGCGTGGTCGTCCTCGCCGTCGCGGCGCTGGCGGTCGCCGCCCTCGCCTACTTCAAGCCCAGCGTCGTGACCGAGCCCGTCGGCTCGATCACCGACAGCGTCACAGGGGTCTTCTGGCCCGACGACGGCGGCGACGCTCCTGCGGACGTCGAGAAGCCCAAGAAGAACAAGAACAAGGGCAAGAAGAGCCAGCAGGACCAGCAGCAGGAACAGCCCGCCGGCTGACCCGCCGCGTCTGCACCAGGTGGTCTCGACAACCGCCACACGGAGCCTCGGCAGGCACTAACCTCCGCTCGTGGCGTGGAACAGCAAGCGGGCTCGCGACGCCGACCGCGACGACGCGATCGAGGTCGTCGAGGCCGCGTGGGCCGACGGCCAGATCGTCGAGGCCGACCGCGACAAGCGGGTCGAGGAGCTGCTGCGCGCCCAGACGCTGCAGGAGATCAAGACCTACACGCAGGACCTGCAGCCGCCGGCGCCAGACCCGAGCGGCGTCCCGCGACCGGCGTACGGCGCAGCGAGCACGATCGCCACGGTCAAGCCCGACGTCGCCGTGCCCCTCAAGACGCAGGCCGGGGGCAGCAGGATCGCCTGCGGGCTGATGCTGCTCATCCCGCTGGGTCTGATCGGCGCGGTCATCGGCATCATCGCTGCGGTCGTGTCGTCGGTCGGCGGCTCGGACGTGCTCGAGCCGGGGGAGGAGCCGGGCCTCGGCCAGGTCAACACGATGAGCGCGGAGGGGTACGCCGAGCTGATCGACGACCTCGTCTCGGAGACGGGCTCGTCGGAGGTCTTCGAGGGGGTTCTCTACCCCGGGTACGCCGTGCTGCAGGTCCCCGTCGACGCCACCTCCGACCGCTACGAGTACCGCTACTGGGACGGCAGCCTCGACGAGGCCACCAGCAAGAGCACGACGACCTACGGCCGCTTCGACCTGACCGACATCGACCCGGCCGTGGTGGTCTCCCTCGTCGACCAGGCCAGGGCCTGCGTGGACGACCCGGAGAGCTGGTACGCCATCCTCCGGAGGCCCGACGACGAGCACGACGACGGCACGTGGATCTCGGCGTACGCCTCGAACGAGTTCGGTGAGAGCTGTTACCTCGGCGGCGACCGCGAGGGCGCCATCACCTGGCAGCCCGACCTCTGACGGGAGAGGTCAGAGCGAGAGCAGGACCGCGGAGACCGCTCCGAGCACCAAGATGACCGCGACGACGACGGCGACGACGATCCGCCACGTCTTGCGCGGGGGCTCGAGGAACGGGTTGTCCCAGGTCGTGGTGCGTGGCGGCGTGTGCTGACTGGTCACGTGCGCTCCGGGGGGAGGAGTTGGGGGGGCTGGTAGGACGGGATCGCTGGTTTGTCGTGATCAACGGCCCGGCAGGGCGGACGCTACGCCACCGAACCAGCTGATGTGGGGCGAAGGTGGGCCGAATAGTCCGCACCGAGATCGAACGCTGCCCGATCGGTCCGATTTCTCCGGAACCGCGTCATGAGTGGTGTCGAACCCCGTTGAGTACGGCAACCAATCCCGGGGCCGGGATCCTCCGGGGCAGGCCGGCACCAGGCCGCGGTTTCGGGCCCTCCCGAATCCAAACGGCCGATCAGTCGATCGTGTCCGCACCGTTATCAGACGGTGACCGTGCCGAGGTCCACGGAGGCCGGTTCGGCGGTTTGATGACCTCCACAGGAGGTCACGCTGTGAGGGCTGGCATGGGTGACACGACGCTGCCGACTGGCGGCAGCGTCTCGGGCGGGACGACCCTGTCCGCGCCCTGCGACTGCCACGACACCTCGGTGGTCGACCTGGCCCTGGAGCCCGACGACCTGGCCGCCATCCGTTTCCACCCCGACCCGGTCTGGGAGACCGTCGCCAGTCTGGGCGTGCTCGCCCACCCCGCCCACCACCCGTTGCACCGCGGGCTCCTCGAGCGGGTGAACGACCCCGACTGGGACCACGACCTGCTGGTCGGGCTGCTGGCCTCGGAGCGGTGGTACCCGAGCACCCTCGCGCCCGTCCCCAGCCGCTCCCAGGACGACCCGGCGCGGGCGCTGGCGCGGATCGTCGAGACCGACGAGCAGGTCGCCGGCGGCGACCTGGAGACGCTGCGGCGTACCTTCCCCGACCAGCCGCGGTGGCGCGACACCTCGGTGCCCCAGCTGCTCGAGGAGACCTCCACGGCGCTGGTGGGCTACTTCGGGCGCGTGCTCGCGCCCCTGTGGGAGCGCGTCGAGGACATCACCTCCTCCGACATCGCCTACCGGTCCAGCACCCTGGCCTCCGAGGGTGTCGGGGCCACCCTCGACGACCTCCACGAGCGCTTGTCGTACGACGCCGGGCGGCTGCGGCTGCGGATGTCCGGCCACCACGAGCACCGCAGCTCCCGCGGCAACGGCGTCCGCTTCGTGCCGTCGGTGTTCCGCTGGCCGTGCCTGGTGGCCGAGCTCGACTCCAGCCCGCCGGTGGTGTCCTACGCCGCGCGCGGCGCCGGCCGGCTCTGGGAGTCGCTGCCTCAAGCCGAGTCGACCGGGCTCGACCCGGTCCTCGGCCGCTCGCGGGTCGCGATCCTGACCCAGCTCGAAGCCCCCAGCACGACGACCCGGCTCGCCCGCCTGCTCCGGCTGAGCAACGGCACCGTCAGCGAGCACCTCACCGCCATGCAACGCGCCGGCCTGCTGCAGTCCTCGCGCCGTGGGCGCGAGGTGCTCTACGAGCGCACCTCGCTCGGGCACGCGCTGATCTCGCCCCAGCGTTAGTCACCCGCCGTCGAGAAGAACGAGGCCACCCGCCCTGACGAGAGGCTGGGCTCGTCGGGGCGGGTGGCCGTGGGGCAAGGACCGTCACGCGGAGTGACGGAGCAGCGTCACGCCGATTACTCGGTCACGTAGAGGTCCTTGAAGTTCGGCGCGCCCATCGCCCCGTCGCCCGTGGGGTTCCCGATCGACTCGCCGAAGACGTACAGGTCGTTGAGGAACGCGGTCGGGATGACCGGCAGGAAGTCGGTGCCGATCTTCTCGTCCAGCGCGCCCCACGCACCTGGCTGCTCCTCCAACGGGAGCGTCTGGATCCGGTCGATCTCCTCGTCCACGGACGGCTCGGAGAAGCGCGCGAAGTTGTACTCCGCACCCGTGGCGAAGATCGGCAGGAACATCGTCAAACCGGACGGCCAGTCGGAGCACCAGTTGACGTGGCGCATGTTGAGCTCCTTGTTGACCTTGTTGTCCGGGTCGGCGTAGAGGTCGAACGGCGAGTCCTGGATCGGGATGCCGCGGACCTTGAAGCCGCCTTCCTCGTAACCCTTCTTGACCTGGTTGAAGCCGGCGATGGCGAGGTCGTCGGGCTCGTAGTAGGAGACCGTCAGCTCGTACTCACCGGGCTCGTAGCCGGCCTCCTTCAGCAGCTCCTTCGACCGCTCCGGGTTGAAGGTGAACTGCTGCCCGTCGGCGAAGTAGTCGTCGCCGGGGCGGCCGGCCATGCCCGGCGGCATGATGGAGTTCGCCGGCACCCGCGTCACACCGGGCACCTCCCCGATCGCCAGCCAGTTGTCCTCGTAGGGGTAGGCGTAGGCGATCGCCTTGCGCACGTTGATGTCGGTGATCTGCTCGTAGTCGGGCGCGAGCGCGGTGATGCACTGCGTCGACTGCTGGTAGAGCCGGTCGCCGAGCTCCTCGTTGGCACGTGCGTAGTTGTTGGAGCCGAGGCTGTCGGAGATCGCCGTCTGCGACTTGCTGTTGCCGCTGAGCATGATCTCGTCGACCTGCGCCTGGTCCTGGTTGTAGAGCAGCTCCCAACGGTCGACGTACTGGTGCCGGGCCGGGTCGGAATTCGGGTCCCACTGGTCGTTCTTGACCAGGATGAGCTCCTCGTTGGGCTGGAAGGACTCGATCTTGTAGGGGCCGGTCGACAGCGGCCGCAGACCGTAGTCAGGCGGGTCGGCCTGGTCGCCGAGCGGCGCCGGGCCCATCGCCATGAAGGACCCCCAGTAGTCCATGTCGGGGAACGGCCGCGACATCTTGATGGTCACGGTGCTCGCCTCGTCGTCGAAGGTGACGCCGTCGTACGCCTTGCCCTTGTCGGTGTAGGGCCCGCCGTACTCGTCACCGCCGAGGAAGTACGGGGTCGAGTACGCCGTGCCGGGACCCGGCAGCGTGGCCGCGTCCAACGTTCTGGTGATGCCGAAGGCGACCTCCTCGGCGGTGACCGGGTCGCCGGTCTCCCAGGTGGCGTCGTCGCGGATCTCGAAGGTCCACTCGGTGTAGTCCTCGTTGGGCTGGCCGAGGTCGACGGCGAGGTCGGGGACCAGGACCATCTGGCCCGACTCCGGGTCGCGGGCGAACTGCGTCAGGGACCGGTTGGTCAGCGCTTGCTGGATCGAGTTGCCCGTGACCGACCAGCCGACCGCCGGGTCGAGCGAGTCAGGGCCGGGGTCGCCGGGGAAGTACACGGTCACCGTGCCCCCGGTCTGGGCGCCCTCGACCTCAGGCGCCGGTCCGGTGCGCTCGGGGTCCTTTGCGTCGCCGAAGTCGGACTCCTGGAAGTCCCGACCGCCGGTGCCGCTGTCGTCCTCGTTCCCACTGCCGCCTCCGCCGCCACAGGCGGCGAGGCCGACCATCGCGGCTGCCGTGGTCGCTCCGAGGAGCGCCTTGGTCATCCGGCCTGTTCTCATCCGTCTTCCCTTCGTCCCGATCATCGACTGTCCGGTGCGGCGGTGAACGCCGGCGTGCGCCTCGCCGGCGAACACCGCCTGGCACAAGGTCGCCTCGTGCGGGACTGCTCACAATCAATTCGGGGCGGACCGAAAGCGCGCCGCGAGGACACGTTCGTGCAGGTCAGAGCGGGAATGGACAGGGATGCGGGCGGGTGCTGAGACCGGTCCGTTATCGAAGCGCCGCGCTCTCGTGACCGATCGGACCCTCCAGCGAGGAGGCGATCAGGCCAGCCCGCGCTCGAAGGCGTACGCCGCCGCGGCGGTGCGCGAGCCGACGCCGATCTTGACGAAGATGTTGCTGAGGTGGCGGGCGACCGTCTTCTCGCTGAGCACGAGCTCGGCCGCGATCTGACTGTTGCTGCGGCCGGTGGCGACGAGGGCGAGGACCTCGACCTCGCGGGCGGTCAAGCCGTCGGGGAGCACCGGGTCGCTCCGCAGCTGGGCCTCCACCTCGCGCGCAGCAGGGGCGGTCCCGAGGTCGACGAAGGTGCGCAGCGCCGCGGTCAGCTCACGCGCGGCGGACTCCTCGTCACCCAGCGCCCGCAGGCACCGTCCCACCAGGGCTCGGCAGCGCGCGCTCTCGTAAGCCGCCGAGAGCCCGGCCCATCCGGCGCCGGCGGTGCGCAGGTAGGGCAGCGCGCCGGCGGGGTCACCGTCCGCGAGCTCGACCGCGCCGGCGGCGTACGCCGCGGCAGCGCGCAGCGCGTCGGAGGAGAAGTCGGCCGCCAGCTGCTCGAGCTCACGGACGAGCGGCCGGGAGCCGGCGGTGTCCCCACCGGCGAGCAGCACGTCGACGGCGGCCGGCAACAGCTTGGCGCGGCCGACGGCATCGTCCTTCTCGGAGAGCAGCCGGCGCATCGCCGCGGTGGCGGCGTCCCGCTGGCCGCGGGCCAGCCAGAGCAGGGCGAGGCCCGGCTGAGGCTCGAAGCCCTGGTCCGCCGCCTGCTCATAGCTGTCCTCGGCGGCCGCGAGGTCGCCGAGGAGTCGATGGACGTCGCCGCGCTCGGCCAGCGCCAGCCCCGCGGCGGAGGTGCTCGGCTCTCGCAGGTAGCGCGCCACCGCGGCGTCGTACTCCGAGACCGCCTCTCGGAAGGCGCCGTGCAGCCGGAAGATCTGGCCGCGGTGCACGGCGCACTGCCCGGTGAAGGCCACCAGCTCCGGCTGGGCCTCGGCCCAGCGCGAGAGCGCCGAGGTCCACGCCGCGGCACGGCCCAGGTCGGACACGTCCTGGCAGCCCTCGATCATCACGCAGTAGACGTGGCCGGCGAAGAGCGGCGACACCTCGCCGGCCGCGACGGCGGCGAGCGCCTCGTCGAAGAGCGCCAGCCCCTCAGGCACGCGCCCGGCGTAGAGGCTGAGCCGGCCGACGGACGCCATGCCCATGGTGATGATGTCGGGGTCGCCGTGCTCGCGGGCGATGCGCAGCGTCTCGTCCGCGTGCCCGAGTGCGGCCGGGAAGTCGTCCTCGGCCAGCGAACGGAACATCAGCAGGTGCTCGACGTACGCGCTCTCGACGGTGTCGGACCCGAGCAGGGACAGGCAACGCTGCGCGCGGGACACCCACCCCGACCCCAGCTGTTGCTCGCCGATCGAGGTGAAGAGCATCCCTAGGTGGAAGGCGGCGCGGCAGGCCAGAGCCAGGTCGTCGCCGGCACGGTGGAAGGCCTGCTGCAGGGTCTCCGCCGCCTCCGCGTGCCGGCCGCGCAGCTCGGCGGCCAGGGCCAGCTTGAGCAGGTCGCCGGCTTCGTCCGGGGGTACGTCTGACCAGACCGCGTACGCCGCCGCCCAGTCGCCTCGCTCGTAGGTCTCCCGCGCGCGAACCAGTTCGTCGACGACGCTCATCGGAACCTCCTGAGGCTGAGGATATCCGTGTGGTTCGCGGGTTGTTCGGCCCGCTCAGCTACCCGACCTGACCGATGGGGTCGACCGATCGGCGCGTCGGGGAGAGGCTGTCCGCATCCGGTGGTCGAGGTGCTCGGCGACGTACGCCGCGTCGCGACCGACGCCGGGGAAGACCATCGAGCTGAAGGCGTACTGGAAGGACAGGCCGCAGAAGTAGAGGCCTGGCGCTGCGTCGACGACGCCGCGGTACTCGACGGGCCAACCGTCCTCACCGATCACGGGGAGGTGGATCCAGCCGAACTGCTGCTTGAAGCCGGTCGCCCACACGACGGTCGCCACGTCGAGGGCGTCGTCACCGACGACCTGGCGGCCCTCGACCACGCCGGTGGCCCGGTCGGTGAGTCGCTCGACCCCGCGCTCGGCCAGGTGCTTGCGCTTGACCCGGATCATCGGTCCGCCGTGCTTGCGGACGTGGCCCATCTCCTTGCGGCCCATGGGGGTACGCCGGGTCAGCACGTGCCTCCAGGCGAAGACGATCAACGGGAAGACGCGGTGGCCGATCCAGGAGTCGAAGTCGACCGGGATCTCGCCGCAGTCGCGCCCGCACAGGGTCGTGGGGTGCGTCTGCGCGACGTCGTAGGCGATGTCGGTGCCGGAGTGCGACGCGCCGACCACCAGGACGCGGCCCTCGGGGAGCTGACCCGGGCGGCGGTACTCGCTCGAGTGCAGCTGCACGATCCGGGGATCGAGCTCGGCGGCGAAGTCGGGGATCGCGGGCGTGCGGCCGAAGGTTCCGGTCGCCACGACGACGTTGTCGCAGGTCCACTCGCCGGCGCTGGTGCGCACGGCGTACCCCCCGTCGGGCCGCCCGTCCAGCGCCTCGACGCGGACGCCGAGCCGGACCGGGAGCTCGTGGTGCGCGGCGTACTGCTCGACGTACGCAGCCACCTCGTCCTTGCCGGGGAAGGACCAGCGAGCGGCGGGGAACGGCAGCCCCGGCAGGCCGTCGTACCCGGCGGGCGAGTAGAGCCGCAGCGTGTCCCACTGTTGGCGCCACTGGTCGCCGACGCGCGCGGCGCCGTCGAGGATGACGAAGGAGCGGCCCAGCCGCTTGAGGTGGTAGCCGGTGGACAGGCCGGCCTGGCCGGCGCCGATGACGATCGTCTCGATGTGTTGGGTGCTCATGCCGTCGACGCTAGGAAGGGAGGAGGCCCGGCCGCGTCGGGCGGATGACCCAACCTCCCGGGCGGGCGTGGGTAGTTTGCCTCGTGGTCCGAGGTCCGACAGGAGGGCGACGAATTAGCGGCCTCGTTCGTACCCGCGCTCGACCCGGCTGGCTATTCGTCGCCGCGCAACGTGAAGGAGCGCAACCGGTCGCCGGCGAACCACACGGTGCCGACCGCGATGATCACGGACGCGACGAGCGCGTAGGTGAGTCCGGTGCCGGGCACGGGCACGCGGGGGCTGATCTCGCCGGCGACCTCGCGGCCCCAGGGGCCGATGGCCAGCCAGCGGATGCCGGTGAGGACGTTGCCCAGGACGCTCTCCCACAGCAGCGCGAAGAGCAGCCCGACGACGACGGCGTGCCGGGTCAGGGCGGCCAGGCCGAGGAAGAGAGCGGTGTACGTCGTCCCGGCGACGATGCCGCCGACGCCCCAGGCGAGCGCCTGGCGGCTGTCGCCCGCGTCGATGATCAGGCCGCTCACGATCAGCGGGAGGACACCGAGACCCATGGTGGCGGCCCAGGCGACGGCGTACTTGCTGCGGGCGACGGTGTGCCGGCTGATCGGCTTGGCGAGCAGGTAGACCACCGAGCCGTCGTCGATCTCGGGCCCCAGCACGGCGGCCGCGGAGAGCAGCGCGACGATGGGGAGCGCCAGGGTGAAGCCGAGCGACAGGATGGCTTCGTAGCCGGTGCCGGCCTCGGTCAGCGCGCGCACGACGATGGACAGCGCGACCAGCAGCACGGGGATCAGGAGGAGCACGAGCCCGCGGCGCCGGCCGAAGAGGGCCTGGGCGGACAGCCGCATGATGGTGGGGTTCACGGTCGTCAGCCTCCGACCAAGTAGGAGAAGACGCTCTCGAGGGACTCGTCGGTCGGGGTCAGCTCGAGCACCCGGACGCCATGGTCGCGGGCCACAACCGGCAGCCGCTGGGCGAAGTCGCCGAACTCGGACACCGACACGTCCACGCCGCCCTGGGGTCGCAGCGACACGGCCACGACCGACGTCTCGGCGATCAGCGCACTCGCGAGCGCCCGGTCCTGGGCGGCGCCGTCGCCGACGACGACGTACTGCACGGGACGGTCGGTCATCAGCCGCCGGATCTGCCCGAAGTCACCCGACGCGGCGTGACGTCCGGACACGACGACCTCGATCTGCCGGGCGACCTGCTCGACCTCCTCGAGGATGTGGGAGCTGAAGAGCACGGTGCGACCCTCCGCGCCCATCCGGCGCAGGAGGTTCATGAGGTGCAGGCGCTGCCGCGGGTCGACGCCGTTGAAGGGCTCGTCGAGCAGCAGCACCGCCGGGTCGTGGACCAGGGCGGAGGCGAGCTTGACGCGCTGCCGCATGCCCTTGGAGTACGTGGCGATCCGACGTTGGGCGGGCTCGACCAGGTCGACGATCTCCAGGGCGCGCTCGCCGGCCGCGCCGGGGTCGGGCACCCCCTGGAGCTCGGCGTTGGCCAGCACGAACTGACGCCCGGTGAGGTAGCCGAAGCTCACCTCGCGCTCGGGCACCAGCCCGATCGTCCGGTAGGCCTCGGTGTTGCGCCAGATCGGCTGGCCGTCGAGGGTGACCCTGCCGGCCGAGGGCGACAAGAACCCCGACATCAGCGCGATCAGCGTCGTCTTGCCGGCGCCGTTGGGACCCAGCAGACCGGTGATGCCGGGGCCGATGGTCATCGAGATGCCGTTGACGGCGACGACGTTGCCGTACCAGCGCGAGGTCTCCTCGAGGGTGATCGTGTTCATCGGATCACCTCCCCGCCAGCTTGCGGTAGCGCCAGACCAGCCCGGCGAGGCAGGCCACCGACAGGCCGACGAACACGGCGGCGTACGCCGCCTCGAGCCCACCGTTCGTGGGTGGGGTGAGCGGCTCGTTGGCGTCGCCCCATGCGTAGGCGAGCCCGCGGTAGAGGGAGTACGGCGAGAACAGGCCGGCGACCTGGCCGAGCCGCTGGTCGTCCAGCTCTTCCTGCGCGATGCCCTGGATGGCGGTGACGATGCCGTTTCCGATCAGCAGCACGGCGATCGTCCCGACGATCGCGAAGCCCCGCCTGGTCGACCAGCTGGCGAGCAGGCCGCCGATGCCGGTGATGCAGAGCGCGAGCATCAGCCCGAGCAAGGCGGCCATCGAGGCCTCCCGGGTCTGCCGGCTGAAGTCCAGCTCGCCGAGCAGCGCGCCGACGTACATCAGCAGCAGGGGGAGGAAGACGAAGACCAGGCAGGCGAGCAGGAGGGAGAACCACCGGGACAACGCGTAGGTGCTCGCCCGGAGCGGGCGCGCGAGATAGAGGGTGATGCTGCCGTGTCGCAGGTCGCGGGAGAACAGCACCGGCGCCTGCGCGGCCACGAAGATGCTGAGCAGCACCTGCGTCGTCGAGGCGTACTGCGCGTAGCCGATCGGCAGCTCGTCGGCGCCGAAGAGCGTCAGCGCCCCGACGAGGATCACCGCCGGGAAGAGGTTCATGCCGAGCAGGATGAACGGCAGCACCTTCGACTTGGTGGAGCGGCCCAGGCCGAAGGCGTTCTTGAAGCCGGTCGCCACCAGGGCACGCGCGATGGCGCCCTCGCCCAGCCGGGGACCCGTGTAGGGGCGGTAGCCGAGGTCGTGGATGACGCTGCGTCCGGCCGGTGTCATCGAGGACGGGTGCGCCTGGCTGTCCGGGTGGGGCTCCGGGAGGTCAGGCATCCGCGAACACGTCCTCGATGCGCCGGTGGTCGATCTGGATGCGGACCAGCCCCAGACCGAGGTCTGCGGCGGTGTCGCGGATCAGGTCGTGTACGCCGGCGCCGGACCCGACGTTGATCATGGACCCCTTCGGCACGGCCTCGACTCCGGCGGCCACCAGTGCGGCGATCATCCGCTGCTGGCCGCCGTCTCCGAGCACCTCGAGGAGGAGGTGGCCGGTGGCGTCGAGGAAGTCGTCGGTCCGCGAGGCGCGCAGCAGCCTGCCGCCGTCGAGGATGATCACGTGGTCGCTGACCCGCTCGAGCTCCCCGAGCAGGTGGCTGGTCACGACGACGCTGATGCCGAAGTCACGGCCGATCCGCTGGACCAGGCCGAGCATCTCGTCACGGGCCGCGGGGTCCAGTCCGTTGGTCGGCTCGTCCAGGAAGACCAGCCGGGGGTCGTGCACGAGCGCCTGCGCCAGCTTGGCCTTCTGCTTCATGCCGGTGGAGTAGCCGCCCATCGGGCGGTAGCGCTCCTCGGCGAGCCCGACGTGGCGGAGCACCTCGGCGGTCCGCTCGCGGGCGGCGACACGCGGGAGGCCCGACATCATCGCGAGGTGGACGACGTAGTCGCTCGCGCTCACGTCCGGTGGCAGGCAGTCGTGCTCAGGCAGGTAGCCCACCGTCGCGCGGATCGCCGCGCCCTCGGTCGCGATGTCGTGCCCCAGCACCCGTGCACCGCCGCGCGTGGGCGGGACCAGGCCGAGCAGGATCTTGATGAGCGTCGACTTGCCGGCGCCGTTGGCCCCCACCAGCCCGGTGATGCCGTGCCCGACCGACACCGTGAGCGCGTCGAGCGCGAGCACGGACCCGTAGTCCTTGGTGAGTCCGTCGGTGGCGACCACCGGCTGGGCCACGGGTCTGCCCGCGGATCGGGCTGTCGCAGGGGTCACGTCGGTCAGGCTAGACCGGCGTGCCCCCAGCGCGCTGCAGCCGATGTGAAGGTTCAGGGAAGACTCGGGGCTGACCCCTGAGAGGGCGCCGTCCTGGGTCACACGAGCGAGCCGGGGTCCTCGGGAACGTCGACGGACTGCTCGCGGAGGAACTCGAGCGGCACGATCTCGAGTGCCCGGGCGTTGGTGGCGGCCAGCAGGACGGGGGCGGCCGCACCGGCGTCGTACGACTGGAGCCAGCGGGCGGCGACCACGCACCAGCGGTCACCCGGCGCGAGGCCCGCGAAGTGCCACTCCGGACGCGGTGTGGAGAGGTCGTTGCCGACGGAGCGCTGGTGCTCCAGGAACTCCTCGGTCATCACCGCGCAGACGGCGTGCAGACCCACGTCCTCGGGTCCGCACGAGCAGGTGCCGTCACGGTAGAAGCCCGTCAGCGGGTCGGTCCCGCACGGCTCGAGGACTCCGCCGAGGACGTTGCGTTCGGGCCGGTTGCGCTCGTCTCGGGAGGCCGTCATAGGTGCAGAGTGCCATGAGCCGCGAGAACCGGGGTACCACCAACCGAGCGGCAAAGAATTCCGCGAAAGCCTGCGCGGCCCGGCCCGACCTCCTACGGTCGAGTTCTACGCCGCCGACCACCATGGGGGGTGAAACGCGCGTATGACCCTGACTTCGTTCGTCAGCGACCCCGTCGGCGCGCCCTCGACCCAGGACGACGCGGCGGCGCGCGCTCGCGATCTCGCCGCCAGCTACGGCCGCGCGGTGGACGGTCCGGTCACCTTCGCGCAGCGGCTGGTCGCGCTCGAGCTGCTCGGGTGGCGGGTGCTGTCGGACCGTCGCTGGGTGTCCTCCGCCCGCGCCTGCACCGACGCGATCCTGGTGGGACCTGGCGGTGTGGTCGTCCTCGACGCGCACGCCTGGGACGACGTCAAGCTGCGCGGAGGCAGCCTGTACGACGGCGGGCTGAGCCGGGACTCCGACGCCGCCGCAGTGCGGAGCATGACCGACAAGGTGCACGACGCACTGGCGGGTTTCGGCATCACGCGCCAGTCCCTGTGGTCCGTGGTCGCCCTGGTCGGGCGGCACTTCGAGACCACCTCGCAGCAGCTGAACGTCATCGGTGAGCAGAACCTCGCCGCGTGGGTGGCCGCCCGGCCCGCGCGCCTGGAGGAGTCCGAGATCGAGGCGATCACCGTGATCCTCGACCGTGACTTCCCGGTCGCCGACGTGGAGATCCCGCTCGATGAGCGCTGGCCGGCCGCGGTGGCCGACCTCGACGTCCAGCGGCTCACCACCGCCGTGCTCCGCACCGCGACCGCACCGCCGGTCGAGCGATGGATGACCTTCCTGACCGACGAACAGCTCGCGCTGATCACCACGAGCTGGGACGGACCCGCGCGGATCACCGGGCCCGCGGGCACCGGCAAGACCGTCGTCGGCCTGCACCGGGCGGCCTACCTGGCCGAGCGTGACTCGGACAGCCCGGTCCTCTTCGTCGCCGCCACGGCCGCCCAGGCCGGTGTCGCCGCGTCCATGATGGACCGCCTGACGCCTCAGGCCCGGGACAACGTCGTGTGCGCGTGCCTGCCCGACCTCGCGGTCGCGATCGTGCAGCAGGCCAAGCTGCCCGTGAACGTCAACGATCGTCAGGCCGCCATCGCCTTCGTGTCCGCCTGGATGGCGTCGGGGCGTGGCGGGCTGCTGAGCCAGATCGACGAGCGACCCGCCTACTGGCAGGAGGAGGTCGACCACGTCATCAAGGCGAGCGGCATCGCCGAGCTCGACGACTACCTCGCCCTCGACCGCGACGACCGTCGCGTGCCTCTTGACGAGGCCGCCCGCACCGCGATGTGGCGGGTCAGCCTGGAGTACCGACGCCGCCTCGCCAAGTCCAAGGTCCAAGACGTCAACGACGTCGTCACGCAGGCCCGCGACCTGGTGCGCGACGGCGTGGTCCGGCCGTCCTACAGCGCCGTGATCGTCGACGGGGCCGAGGACGTGTCGCTGGTCGGCTTGCAGCTGCTGCACCTGCTCGCCGGTGACGGCCCGGATCGGCTGCTCCTGCTCGATGACGGTCAGCAGGCGGCGTACGCCGGTCGCCGGACGCTCGCCGAGGCCGGCATCGAGGTCTGTGCACGGCCCTCGCTGCTCACCGACGACCACCGCAGCAGCGGCGACGTGCTCCGCCTGGCCACCCGCATGATCGGCACCGACCTGCACCTCGATGTCGACGGCACGGCGCAGCCGCACGTCGCGGGCCAGCCCGTGCGCCGCCGCGGGATCCTTCCCGCCGTCGTCGAGGCGGAGGACCTCGACGCCCTCGAGCGGGAGCTGGTGACCCGGCTGTCGGAGATCAACGACAGTGAGTCCTCCCGGGGTGACGTCGCCGTGCTGGTGGCCAGCGAGGCCGACGTACGCCACGTGCGCACCATGCTGATGCGCGCCGCCCTCCCGGTCGTCGACATGGCCGGCGTGCTCCTCGCCGGTGACCACCTCGTCGTCGGCACCTACGCCGAGGCCAAGGGCCTCTCCTTCGACCACGTGCTGATGCCCGGCCTGCGCCTCGAGCCCGCCCAGCTGCCGGGCGAGCACCCGGTGGCCTACAGGGAGCGGGTCGAGCGCCTGCGCCGGTTGCAGTACGTCGGCATCACCCGAGCCCGTCACGGGCTGTGGCTGGGTTACCTGACCGACCTCCCAGACTCCGACGGGGCTTGCTGACCCCTGAGGAACGACGCGCGCGCCGTGCGTCACTCATCGACACCCCGTCGCCTCTTGCTGGAGAGCGGCGGGGTGTTGGTGCTTCGGGAGACGACCTCACGACGCCGTGATCGCCACGCTCGCCGCCTCGATCGCCTCCGGGGACAGCACGTGCTCGATGGCGATGGCGGCGGCGCCGAGCACGCCGGCCTCGCCGCCGGCCCGGGAGGGGACGATGCTGAGGTGCTCGGTGGCCAGGGGGAGCGAGCGGCTGTAGACGACCTCGCGGATGCCGGCGAGGAGGTGCTCGCCGGAGGCCGCGAGCTGGCCGCCGATGACCACGACCGACGGGTTGATCAGGTTGACCATCGTCGCGACGACGTCGCCGATGTCGCGTCCGGCCTGCCGGACCACGGCGATCGCGTCGGCGTCGCCGGAGCGGACGAGGCCGACCACGTCCTGGCCGTTGCGCGCCTCGATGCCGCGCGCCCGCAGCGCCGTCGCGAGAGCTGGGCCGGCGGCGACGGCTTCGAGGCAGCCGAGGTTCCCGCAGCGGCACTGGACGTCCCCGGCGCGGGGTACTCGGACGTGTCCGAGGTCGCCCGCGGTGCCCTGCGCGCCGCGCTGGAGCTGACCGCCGGACACGATGCCGGCGCCGATGCCGGTGGCGACCTTGATCAGCACGAGGTCGTCCACGTCGGCGAGGTGGACACGCCGCTCGCCGAGCGCCATCACGTTGACGTCGTTGTCGATGAGCACCGGGACGGCGTAGTGGCGCTGGATGTGGCCGGGGACGTCGTACCGGTCCCAGCCCGGCATGATCGGCGGGTTGATCGGCCGTCCGGTCGAGTGCTCCACCGGCCCGGGGAGCCCGACCCCGATGGCGGCCAGCTCGCTGGTCCTGCGCTGGGTCCTGCGCAGCAGCAGCCGGACCGCGTCGACGACCCACCCGAGCACGACCGCGGGTCCCTCGGCGACGTCGAGCCGCTCACCGACCTCACCGAGGAGCTCGCCGGACAGGTCGGCCAGCACCGCGCGGGCGTGGGTCGCCCCCACGTCGACGCCGACGACCACGCGCGCGGCAGGGTTCAGCGCGAAGAGTGCCGGTGGACGGCCTCCGGTCGACGGTGCGCCTCCGAACGGCGCGACCAGGCCGAGGCGCATCAGGACGTCGATGCGCGCGGCGACCGTCGAGCGGGCCAGGCCGGTGGTCTCGGCCAGCTCGGCACGGGTCCAGGGCCGCCCGTCGCGCAGCAGCTCGAAGACGTCACCGGTCCGCACGGACGAAGTAGACCACCCGAGAACTTTCCGCGTCCAGCGTTCAACTTTTGATTGTTTCTCGACAAAAGTGATCCACCGTGTCACAGTGACCGGATGCAGCAGCGTGACGAGCGCCACACGACCACCCCCGGCCCTGCGCTGCGGGCCGTCGGGTTGTCGAAACAGGCAGACCGCCGTCCAGTGCTGTGCGACATCGACATCACCGTGGTGGGCGGCGAGGTGCACGGGGTCGCCGGCGAACATCGTGCGGGCTCCATGCTCGTGCGTCTCCTGACCGGTGCCGAGCAGGCCGACACCGGCCGCATCGAGGTCGCGGGCGTCGCGCTCGACCCGGCCGACCCCGAGCAGGCCCAGCGGGCGGGGGTGTGGGCGGTGGCCGAGCAGACCCACCTTGCGCCGGAGCAGACCGTCGAGGCGGTGCTGGGTGCCGGATCCGGCCCCGGTCGACTGGTGGAGACCTCCCGGCGGTCACGCGACGCCGGCGCCTTCCTGCGCGGGCTGGGCGTCGGCCACCTCGAGCCGGGCAGCCCGGTCGGGCTCCTCAGCCGCGGTGACCAGCGACTGGTGGAGGTCGCGCGCGCGGCGTACCAGCGAGCGGTCGTCGTGGTCCTGGACCACCCCGAGACGGGGCTGGAGGAGCGCGAGGTCGACCTTCTGCACCAGGTGCTCGGCCGGCTCGTCGCGCGGGGCACCGCCCTCCTCTACGTGACCTCCTCGGCGCGCGACGTCTTCGACATCTGCGACTCGCTCACCCTGCTCGTGCCCGAGCGGGCCGGCGGCGCTGCCAGCGTGCACCTCGACCGGCTGGTCCCGCCGCGCGAGGACACCGTGGCGTCGTGGCCGGCCGCGGCGTTCGTGCGCTCGGGGTCTGCCTGAGCCGCGCCCTTCGCCAGCCGTCGACCCCGACGGCGTTCCGCATCCGCTTGCGTTGCCCAACTTCCGAAGCAAGACCCTGACGCCCGAGCCGTACGACGCACCCAACGACTCGTCCAGCGACTAGCAGGCCGCTGGGGTGGCCCGCGCCCGTCGGTGGTGCAGGTCTACAAGGGCTGACGCCGCGCAGACGTCATGCGGGCGGAGCCGTCGACGGCCCTGTCCGCGTGACGGCTTCTGCAGGCTCCGCCGCCGGGGCGGGCGAGCCGGACTCGTCGCCGGCGTACCGCTCGACCAGCGTCTGCAGGTCGAAACCGGTGGTGTTCTTGAGCAGCTCCATCGTCTGCACGAGGTTGTTGGTGATCTGGCGGGGCAGCTCGCCGGCACCGTCGGTCGAGATGACCGTCAGCTTGTCGATGGAGCCCATCGGGCGGGCCAGCTCCGCGGCGACCTTCGGCAGGATCTCGACGAGCATCTGGAGCACGGCGGCCTGGTTGTACTGGGCGAACGCCTCCGCCTTCTTCTCCATCGCGGTCGCCTCGGCCTGGCCGGCAGCCAAGGTGGCGGACGCCTGCGCGTCGCCCTCGGCGCGGAGGGCGTCGGCCTCGGCGACGCGGCGGGCCTTCTCGGCCTCTCCGCGCTTGGCGCCCTCGATGGCCTCCGCCTCGGCCAGCGCCGAACGGCGGGACTTCTCGCCCTCACCGGTGAGCCGCGCCTTCTCGGCCTCCGCCTCGGCGTCGGCGATCGAGGCCGCCTTGCGGGCCTCCGCCTCGAGGATCTCGGAGTTGCGGCGACCCGTCGCCTCGGTCTCGACCCGGTAGCGCTCCGCGTCGGCGGGCTTGCGCACCTCGGCGTCGAGCTGGCGCTCCTTGAGCGCTGCCTGGCGTACGGCGACCTTCTCCTGCTCGGCCAGGATCGCCTGGTCACGGTCGGCCTGAGCGAGGGGCCCGGCCGCAGCGGCGGTGGCCTGGGCGGCGTCGGTCTCGGCGAGGATCTCGGCGTTCTTCAGCGCCAGCAGCCGCTGGGAGATCGCGATCTCCTGCTCGGCGGCGATGCGGGCCTGCTCGGCGGCCTGTCGGGCGTTGGCCTCCGCGATGGCCGCGACCTGGCCGACCTTGGCGGACTCGGGGCGACCGAGGTCGGCGAGGTAGGACCCGTCGTCGGTGATGTCCTGGATCTGGAAGGTGTCCAGCACCAGGCCCTGGCCGGTCAGCGAGGTCTCGGACTCGTCGGCGACCCGCTGGGCGAAGGCCGCGCGGTCGCGGATGATCTGCTCCACCGAGAGCGAACCGACGATCGAGCGCAGGGAGCCTGCCAGGGTCTCCTGGGTGAAGGTCTCGATCTCGGCCTGCTGGGTGAGGAACCGCTGGGCGGCCGCGCGGATGGAGTCCTCGTTGCCACCGACCTTGACGATGGCGACGCCGTCGAGGTTGAGCTTGATGCCCTGGCCCGACACGGCCCCGCGGATCTGCACCGAGATCCGGCGCGACGACAGGTCGAGGACGTGCAGCCGCTGCACGAACGGGATCACGAAGACGCCGCCGCCCATGACGACCTTCTGACCGGACAGGTCGGTCGACACGAGGCCGGTCTCGACGTTCTTGACCTCCTTGCCCTTGCGCCCGGTGACCAGGAACGCCTCGTTGGGCCCCGCCACCTTGTAGCGCGTGGTGATCAGTGCGGCGAGCAGGACGACGAGGGCGACGATGCCGACGACGGCGACGAGCGTCGAGGAGAAGCCGAACATGGGATTCCTTGGGTTGGCGGGCTCGGAGAAGGTGTGCGGGACTACGCGCGGGGCTCGACGGCCACGGACGTCGCGGACAAGACAGCGGTGATGGTGACCGGCGTACCGGCGGACAGGCCGCCGGGAGCGCGGGCGTTGAGCTTGGTGATGTGGCCGGAGGCGGTGATCGAGACCTCGCCGTAGCCGTCCTCGGGGATCGAGCTGACGACCACCGCCTGGCGTCCGACGAGGTCGGCGGTGCGCACGTTGGCCTCGTCGCCTCCCCTCTGCAGCCGGGCGGAGGCGATCCCGACGCCGGCCCCGATGACGAGGCCTGCAGCGAGCCCGATGCCGATCGCGGCGCCGTTGGAGTCGGTGGCGTCGAGGGCGAGCGCGCCCACGAAGCCGAACGCGCCGAGGAAGCCGGCGAGGGCCGAGCCGGAGAAGAGGTCGCCGCCGAAGTCGAGCGCGCCCTCGAGGAAGTCGCCCACGAGGAGCATGACGAGCAGCAGCACGACGCCGACCGCTCCGATGATCAGGAACGCGGTCACCGGTCACCCCCTCGTCTCGGCCCCGAAGACGTGAGCTGTCAGGCCGTGGACCCGCATCCTAAGGGGTGGTCGCCTGAGGTCGCCGAGTCGCCAGGTGGGTTGTCCGCAGGTGGTCTCGAGGCCGGCCGCCACGATCCTGCGCAACACCGGCGATCCCGATCGGCAGCTGCGCTGGCACCTCGACACCGGGGAGCTCTCGGTCGAGACGTCGTCCATCCCGCCGCAGGACCGATCGCGACGAGCTGGATCGCCCATCCCAGCCAGTAGGCCCACTCGCCGCGCAGCATGCCGGCGAGCACGCGGTCAGGCCGATGCGACCGAGCGGTAGATGTCCATGGTGCGCTCGGCGATCGCGCCCCAGCTGAAGGCGTCGATGGCGCGTTGCCGTCCCGCCTTGCCCATCGCCTCGGCGCCTGCCGGGTCGGAGAGCACCTCGTTGAGCGCGGCCGCGAAGTCGGCGACGTACTGGTCCGGCTGCAAGGGGGTGCCGGTGCCGTCGGTCGCCTGCTCGATCGGCACGAGGCGCCCGGTCGTGCCGTCGACGACGACCTCGGGGATGCCGCCGGTGGCGGTGGCGACGACCGCTGTCTCGCAGGCCATCGCCTCGAGGTTGACGATGCCGAGAGGTTCGTAGATCGACGGACAGGCGAAGACCGTGGCCGCCGTGAGCAGGGCGACGACGTCGGGGCGGGGCAGCATCTCGCGGATCCAGAGGACGCCCGTGCGGGTACGCGCCAGCTCTTCGACGAGACCGACCACCTCGGCCTCGATCTCGGGGGTGTCGGGCGCGCCCGCGCACAGGACGATCTGCGTCTCGGGTGGCAGCTGCGCGCAGGACCGCAGGAAGAGCGGCAGGCCCTTCTGCCGGGTGATCCGGCCGACGAAGACCACCGAGGGGCGGTCAGGGTCGACGCCGAGCTCGCGGACCCGGTCGGGCGCGTGTCGTGGGGACCAGTCGTCGGTGTCGATGCCGTTGTGGACCACGTGCACGCGACTGCGGTCGATGTCGACGTACGACGCGAGCACGTCGTCGCGCATCGCGGCCGAGACGGCGATGACCGCGTCGGCGGCGAGATAGGCCGTCCGCTCGACCCATGACGAGACGGCGTACCCCCCGCCGAGCTGTTCTGCCTTCCACGGCCGCAGCGGCTCGAGCGAGTGCGCGCTGATCACGTGGGGCACGCCGTAGAGCAACGACGCGACGTGCCCGGCGAAGTTGGCGTACCAGGTGTGCGAGTGGACGAGGTCGGCTCCCTCGCAGCCGGCGGCGATCGCGAGGTCGACCCCCAGTGTGCGCAGGGCGGCGTTGGTGCCGGCGAGCTCGGCGAGGTCCGGGTACGACGTCGTGCCGGCCTCGTCGCGGGGTGCGCCGAAGGCCTGCACGCGCGCATCGACGTCCCCACGGGCGCGCAGCGCCCTGACCAGCTCCGCCACGTGGACCCCGGCGCCGCCGTAGACCTCGGGTGGGTACTCCTTGCTCAGGATGTCCACGCGCATGTCGACGACGCTACCGCTACCTCGGCGGGGGTCGACAGGCCCGACCACCGAGTGCGAGCCTGGCTGGCATGACTGACCGTGCGCGCAAGAAGGTCCTGGCCATCGTGCTCGCCGGCGGTGAGGGCAAGCGGCTGATGCCGCTGACGGCGGACCGCGCCAAGCCGGCGGTCCCGTTCGCCGGGATCTACCGGCTCATCGACTTCGCGCTGTCGAACGTCGTGAACTCGGGCTACCTGCAGGTCGTCGTGCTGACGCAATACAAGTCGCACAGCCTCGACCGGCACGTGACGCAGACGTGGCGGATGTCGACGCTGCTGGGCAACTACGTCACGCCGGTCCCGGCCCAGCAGCGGGTCGGCAAGCACTGGTACCTCGGCAGCGCCGACGCGATCTACCAGTCGCTCAACCTGCTCAAGGACGAGAAGCCCGACATCGTGGTCGTCGTGGGCGCCGACCACGTCTACCGGATGGACTTCTCCCAGATGGTCGAGCAGCACGTCGAGTCGGGCGCCGCTTGCACGGTGGCCGCGATCCGCCAGCACATCTCGCTGGCCGACCAGTTCGGTGTGATCGACGTGGTTCCCGAGGACCCGACGCGGATCCGCGAGTTCCTGGAGAAGCCGACCGACCCCGTCGGTCTGCCGGACAACCCTGACGAGGTGCTCGCGTCGATGGGCAACTACGTCTTCGACGCTGATGCGCTGATCGAGTCGGTCACCAAGGACGCCGACCTCGAGGGCTCCAAGCACGACATGGGCGGCGACATCGTGCCGTCGTTCGTCGACAAGGACGACGCGGGCGTCTACGACTTCAAGAACAACACCGTGCCCGGCTCGACCGAACGCGACCGGGGCTACTGGCGTGACGTCGGGACCATGCAGTCCTACTTCGCTGCGCACATGGACGTGATCTCGCCGCTGCCGATCTTCAACCTCTACAACTTCGACTGGCCCATCTACACGACGTACGGTCCGCAGCCGCCGGCCAAGCTCGTGCGCGCCGAGGGCGGCACGCTGCCGCACGCCGAGGACGCCGTCCTCTCACCTGGCGTCGTGGTCACCGGCGGGCGCGTCTACCGCTCGGTGGTCTCGCCCGCGGTGCGGATCGAGGTGAACGCCGAGGTGTCCGACTCCGTGCTGATGCACGACGTGCGGGTCGGCGCCGGCGCCATCGTGCGCCACGCGATCCTCGACAAGAACGTCGTGGTGCCGCCAGGCGCTCGCGTCGGCGTGGACCCGGAGGAGGACCGCGCGCGCGGCTTCATGGTGGAGGACGGGATCACGATCCTGGGCAAGGACCAGCAGTTCCCCACCTGACCACCCCGATGGTCGAGGAGGTCGCGCAGCGACCGTCACGAGAGGGCGTGAGGTGCGGGCCGGCGTCGGGTGCCGGGCGTGGTTACTGGGACAGCGGCGTGTAGGTGAGCTGGAGCCCATCGGGGACGGGGCGTTGCTTGCCGTCGGACGGGGAGTTGAGCACGCCGAGCGAGCCGTCGGGTCGCAGGCCGACCATGGTGGAGGAGCCGCCGCCGTCGAGGTTGAGCGCATCCTCTGCGCCGAGCTCGATCATGAGGTTCGCCAGCTCGACCATGGTGTAGCCGCGGCTGAACGACTGCCGGCCGTCGATGACGAGGAAGAGCACGGAGTTGGTGTCGCGGTCCACTCCGATCGCCGTGCGCGGGTGCATCTCGCTGTCGTCCACGACCGTGCGGATGCGCTCGTCGACGAGCTGCCGGTTGCCGGTGAGCGCGACCTGCGGTCGGCCGGCGACGCGGTAGTTGACCTTCACCTTGCTGCCGACCTTGAGCTTGGCGAGCCGCTTCGCCATCTTGTCGCGGCCGACCAGCACAGCCCCCTGGATCTTCTTCCCGCTGCTGAGCTTGCCCTTGTTGCTGACGACGCGGTTCTTCTCGTTGATCACGACCTCGCGGACGTTCTTCTTCTGGCCGTCGACCACGTTGCTGCCAGACGTGCGACCCCACTCGGGCGTGAAGATGCCGACGCGGCGGGCGAAGACGGTGGGGGAGTTGACGTACTCGAGCCTCAGCTCGTCATGACCCTTGACCTTGGCCTTCACCTCAAGGTCACCGATCTCCGGGACGCCCGCCTTGGAGATCGAGAACGCAGCGTTCCAGCCGGACGTGCGCCCGTGGATCAGCCCGGCCTCCCGCGAGGCGCCGATGCCGAGGGGCGCGCCGGTGTCGGAGATGTCGAAGAAGTCGCCGTTGACCCCGCCGATCGCGGCCTGCTCCACGACCATGTCGAGAACCGGCTTGCGTTCGGGCACCTCGTCGGCGCCGAGGTAGTCGATGCTCAGGCCGGGCGTGCCGAGCTGGGCGGTCATCAGGTAGGCACGGATCGTGCCCCGCGCGTCGACGCGGTCCCACTGCGTGAAGGTCAGGCCCGGTGCCATCGGGTAGCTCAGCCAGCCGGTGTCGACCGGCGCCGCCGCACGTCCGAGGATCCGCGGCGCGATCTTGCCGCGGATGCCGTCGGAGGAGTGGGTGGTGCGGTCGCCGGTCTGCTCACCCGGTCGCGGACCGTCGTGCCCCGGGACGGGCCGACCGGGCTCGGCGGACGAAGGGGCAGAGAGCAGCGTCCCCGCGACCATCGTCGCGAGGACCGTCGTCAGGGCAGCAAGAAGCCGCGGGGAAGTCCGAGAGCGCACGCGCACCAGGGTAGGTGGCGACACCTCGCCTTCCCGGACTCGCAGTGAGGTGGGCGCGTCGCTCGGCGTGGGCACGTGGGGTACGACGCCGTCCGGTGCTGCGAGGTTCGCGGGCCTCAGAGCCAGTTGAGCGCCAAGCCCAGCGTCCCGAGAGCGAGGCCGATGGTCAATCCTGCTTGTGCTACCCGACCCCGCAGCGCCGCCCCGTCTAGCGGGCCGACTGGGGTCAGCATCGACGCCAGGAGGACGAGGCCGCCAGCCGCGACCGCGCGCAGCAGCGGTAGGTCCGTCATGACGACGGCGGTGACCGACAGGACTGACAGGGCGCCGGCTGCGACCGGGGCCGCCCAGCGCACGGCGACCGGGGGCGCTCCTCCCTCCGTGTCGAGGACCGGGAACGGGGCGAAGCTCACTCCCGCGAAAGCGACCGCGCAGCCGATGAGCACCGCTGGCGGCCACGCGGTGTGACGGACCCGGTAGCCCGCGCGCCTTCCGATGAGCGCGCGCACGATGACCGGCAGGACAACGAGGCCCGCCATGCTGAGCACCAGCCAGACGTCGGGCAGGCTGCTGATGTCGAGAAGCGCGGCTCCAGCGATGACGACGACCGACAGCGTCAGTCCCCAGGCGGCGTACCACCTCCCGCCCCACCATGAGTGCACGAGGGGGAACCGGTCTCGCGCGCCGAGTGCACGCTCGACGAAGGCCCCGGTGACGCGGTCGAGGCCGAGCAGCCAGACGACGCGCAGCAGCAGGAGCACGACCATCGACCACGTGAGGCGTTGCGACGTCGCGGTTGCTGATCGTCCGTACTGCCAGTCCCCAGCCGCCACCTTGTCGACGTCGAGTCCAGACTCGTAGATGCGCTCGTCCATGACCAGGACCGCATCGGATCCCCGGAGATCCCTGTCCAGATCTGCCGCCTTCGCCAGAGCGCCTTGGGCCCGGATTGCGTCCATGGGTCGCCAGGACTCGCCCCAGAGCACTCCGAGGTTGTGCCAGCCGAGGGCATAGTCAGGGTGTTCGGCGAGGACGCCTAACAGGTCCTCGATCGCCGCCTGCCGCTGCCCGCGCTGTGCAGTGAGCACGGCGCGGTTCGCTGTCGACACGTACGACGTGGCATCGGCCTCGACGCTGTCGTCGTAGGCGGCCTCTGCTTCCTCGTCGCGGCCGGACTTCTGCAGCACGAACCCTAGGGTGTCGCGAAACACCGGGTTGGCAGGGTCACGCTCCAGTGCGGCCCGTGCGGCCGTCTCGGCACGTCGGGGCTGATCGAGCCGTGCCAGAGCAAGGGCCAGGTTGTTGTGCTGCGCACCGCGCAGGATGCCGCCCTCCACCTCGGCCTCTTGGAGGTCGTCGGAGCCGGTTGGCAACCAGTAGCGGCTGCCTCGCGTGTCGTCACCGACGTCGATCGCCTCCCCGAACCGCTCGGCCGCAAGTTCCCAGTCCTCCTGTTGCAGCGCAGACTCGCCCAGCTGCCCGAGCGCGTGCACGCGGATGAACAGGGCGTACGCCGATGTCTGGTCCGGACTTGCCGCCGCCAGCCTGTCCAGCGCCGCAACGAACGCGTTCTCACCGGACTCGCCGGTCTCGCGCTGCGCTGCGCCGAGCTGGAGCTGCGCCCACGCGACGTCCTCGCTCGGGGTGATGGTGATCGCGTCCTGGTAGGCGTCGGGATCGAAGACGTCGGCAGCTTCCGTCAGGTGCGTCACCGCCTGTTCGAAGGCCGCCACCGCATCCGGCCACCGCTGGTCGAGAAAGGCCACCTCGCCGAGACGTTGCCAGGCCTTGCCGTCTTCTGGCTGCGCCTGCGTCCACGCCTCGTCCTGGGTCCGCGCCGTCTCGAGGTCGCCGCCGGAGCGGAGCAGGTCCTGCAGTCGCTCGCGCACGTCAGTCAGGGTGAGGATGCCGAACCCGTCGTCGTCCAACGCGGCAGCCTCGGCCAGAACGTCCTCGGCTTCTGATGGTGCGTCGGCCAGCAGGTGGGCTGCGGCACGGTAGTAGGTTGCGTCGATCTCAGGGGAGAGGTAACCGGTCGTCGCGCACGAGCGACCCAGGCCGTCGTCGTCCGGTCGAGTTCCGCCCTCGATTCGCGCGAGGACCTCGTCAGGCTCACCAGCCAGAAGCAGCGCACGCAGCAGGGTGGCGCCGCGGCACTCCACGTCAGGCGGTTCATAGCGGCTGGTGGGCACGAAGGCCGAGTCGCCCACCGACGCTCCGCCGAACTCTTGGCCCGAGGCGTCCCAAACAAGGAGGGGCGGATATTCCTCCACCGCGTAGGCGCCCGACAGGTAGTCGCGGCGGAAGAGTGGATGGTGACCAGCCCACCACGGTCGATCGAGTGCGCCCACCTCCACCGACGCGGACGCTGCGGCCTCGGCGTACCGGTGCGCACTGGTGAGTGCACTGGTCAGCGCGACCCGAGCGAGGAAGCTGTCAGGTGCGAGCTCGACCGCCTGATCGGCCAGCTCCACGGAAGCGTCCGTCTCATCCACGGCGGCCAGCGCGCGCGTGACCAAGGAGCAGGCGGGAGTCGGCCGACGTGCTGCGCGCGAGGGAGTACAGCGCGACCGCCTCCTCGCGCCAGGCTCGAGCCTGGAACGGCTGCCAGCCGATGGCGTCGCTCCTGTCGGCCCAGTCCAGGAGGAGGTCGGCCTCGCCGGCGTAGCCCAGCGGCAGGTCCGGGTAGTTCTCGCGCAGCTGGGCGAAGGAGCTGCGCGCAAGCTCGCGGAGCTTCGCAGGAGGCAAGTCGAGCGTGCGGCCGTCATCGCTTCCCACGTTGGTGAGTGCGGCGAGGTACTTGGCGTAGGCCCATGCAGGCGTGGGGTCCTCGGCGCCGCACAGCGTGACTGCTCGAGAAGTCTCAGCCTGCACGCCGTTAGTGGGTGGGCTGATGCCGAGCCCGACGAGGAAGGCGAAGTTGGTCTGGAGGTCGCAGGACTGGTCGAGCAACCCCGACTGGCGCAGGAACGAGTAGGCGAGCATCGCGCCGGGAGTCGTCTCGGGGTCGACCCGCGTCCCACCGTCGCGCGCAGCAAGGGCGATGAGTCCGGCCGAGAGGTCCAAGACGACGTCCTCGTTTGCCGCGAGAACCTCAGGGTCCAATTCGGCGGCGATGTCGTCGTCGAACGGGAAGTAGGAGTAGGTGCCGTCCTCGGCGACGGTCGAGGTGATCTCGTAGAGCTCCGTGTCCAGACCCGCGGCCACGACGCCCGCCAGCCCTAGCTGGTCCGCGAGCTGCAGCGTGGTGTCCCGCAGCTCTGTGGACGGGATCAGGATCGGCTCCTGCAGGAGCCGATCAACAGGACCGTCAGGTGTGCGCAGCGGGAGCTCACGCAGTCCGCTGGCCACCTGACCTATGGGGTCCATCGGCTCGGGTGCGGCGTCCTGCTCGGCCGGGGACGTCGCCGATGGGTCGCCGGATGTCTCCTCAGACGAATCTGTCGGACCGGACGAGGCGTTCCGACCAGGCACGGGATACGCGGAGACGGCACCCGCAGCGAGCCTTCCGGCCAAGACGGGGGACAGCACGGCGGTCAGGAGGGCGAGGACGCCGAGCCCTGCCAGCGCCGCACCGAACGCGCGCAGCAGACGTGTCCCGAGATGCACTCGTCCCCCCAAGGCCCCTGTTCCCGACGGATGCATCCTCGGTCAGCGCGTGCCAGCCTGTCAGCGCTTTGCGACATTCTCGCGTGCGCGCAGTTTCGGTCGGCCGACTACTTGACCGGCAGGTGGACCACGGTGCTCTCGATCGCGATCGCCCCGGGGGCACGGCTGCCCATGCCGACGAACGTGTCCGACAGCGGCGTCGCGACCAGGAAGAGCGACTGCCCGGCCGGCACGTCGACGGCGATGGAGGGCAGCGCGACCTGGCGTTCGACCCCGACGACCGTTGACGTCTCACGGTGCGGGAGCACGCTGTTCGACACCAGGGTCGCGTCGAGCGGGGAGGTGCCGATCGCGAAGCCGTAGAACGTGCGGTTCTCGAGGCCGATCGCGGTGACCTTGCCGGTGAGGTACGGCGACCCGGCGACGCGCAACGGACCGTCGGCGATCTTCGTGGGCAGCGGCGCACCGACTGCCGTGGTCGTGGCGACCGTGCCGACGGCGTACTCCTGCGTCGGCGCGACCGAGGTGGTGGTGACGCAGGCACCGCCGGGCGTGGCGAGGTGGTAGCGGTTCCAGCCCGTGAGACCCCCTTCGTCGGGGGGAGTCTTGATCCGCTTCAGCCTGCGGTCCATGAACTGCCGCGCGAGGTCGGCGAAGCTGCCGCCCGCGAGCTTCTGGCTGCACGGGTCGGAGGTGACGGTCAGGCCGGCGGGCAGGAGCTGCGGCAGCACGTGACCGCCGTTGTAGGCGACGAAGATGCTCTTGCGACGAGCCTTCGGGGTGAGGGTGTGCTCCCAGTTGGCCAGGCCCTGCTGGAGGTTGAAGAGGCTGTCGGTGGTCCCCTGCCCGAACAGCACCGGGATGTCGAGGCGGCGTCCCTCGCCGACGTGCCACTTCGGACCGTTGCGCCGGAAGAACTCGGCGAGGTTCTCGGTGCCGGGGATGCTGCCGTCCGGCCAAGTGCCCGCCGCGGCGCCCTCGACGAGTGCCTTGTAGACCTTCGGTGGCAGCGCGTCGGAGGGCAGCGCCGCCGCGCTGAGCGCGAGCGCCCACGCCGTGCGCACCACGCCTAGCGGGGCGATGCTCTCGCTGAGGTCGTACCAGGTGATCTCCGGCGCCAGGGCATCGAAGACGGGCTTGCCGCGGGTCTGCAGCGAGGTGAGCGCGCCGAGGAACTGGTAGCCGCCGCCGTACGACCCTCCGATGGCGCCGAGCCGCGGATCGTTGCGCCCGTCCATCTGCACCCAGCCGTAGCGGCTGACCATCCGGACCAGCCTGCGCACGTCGCGGCCCTCGTACGCCGGGTTCATCACCTGCGCCTGCCCGCCGCTCTCACCGAACCCGCGCTGGTCGAAGGAGAGGACGGCGTACCCGTGGTCGAGCCAGCGGCTGAACGACGCGCGGTCGGTCGTGCGCGATCCGCCCCAGCCGTGACTGTGGAAGATCATCGGCACCGGCGCGCGCTTGGTCGCGCCGGCCGGCTTGAAGAGCGTGTAGCAGATCTGCACAGGTGCGGTCGTGCCCGGATCGGGGACCGAGTCCAAGCACGAGCTGACGGTGCGCGCCTTGCCGGCGGCCGGCGCCGGCGGTTGTGCGACGGCGCCCAGCGGGCTCATCAGGGTGGCGGCGAGCGCCAGGACGGCGGCCAGCGCCAGACGTGGGGTCATGTGCGGTCTAACGGTGGTGGCGCCGCGGAGGTCACGCGCAGGCCGGGCAGGATGAGCCTTGTGCAGGCCTGGAACACCTTCGTCGAGGGCGACAACCTCGCGGTCCTGCACACCCTCGAGCCGGCCTCGGTGGACCTGGTCTACATCGACCCGCCGTACAACACGGGCAGCGACTTCGCGTACGCCGACGCGTTCGCCGGCCACGACGCCTGGGTCTCGATGATGCGGCCACGGCTGATCGCCGCGCGCGACGCAGTGCGGCAGACCGGCGCGATCTTCGTGAGCATCGACGACCACGAGGTGGCCCACCTGCGACTGCTCATGGACGAGGTCTTCGGCGAGGCCAACCTCCTCGCCACGGTGGTGGTGAACCTCAACGCCAAGGGACGCCAGCTGGGTCGTGGCTTCGCGACCAGTCACGAGTACCTGCTCGTCTACGCGCGCGACGCCCGGGCCTGCGTGCTCGACGCCTCGACCACCTCGACGGTCGACCCCGCCGACTTCCCCCTCGTCACTGACGACGGGCGGCGGTTCCGGCACCTGCCGCTGCGCAACACCAACAAGAAGTTCAACCCCGTCACCGCCTCGACCCTGCACTTCCCGGTGTACGGCGACCCGGCGACGGGCGCCGTCCGCACCTTGCCGTTCGAGGGCAGCGAGGAGGTGTGGCCGGTGTTCGGGGACGGCCGCCCCGCCGTGTGGCGCTGGTCGCGGCCGCTGATCGACGAGCGTCCCGACGACCTGGTGTGCCGGCACGTCGCGGGGAAGCAGGGGTCGCGGGTCGACGTGTTCCAGCGCGACTGGCTGCATCCTGCGGACCGTCCGGACGGCCGGCGCAAGAAGCTGCGCACCATCTGGCTGGCCGAGGAGATCGGCTCGACCGACACGGCGGTCGCGGAGCTGAAGGCGATCGTCGGCCACGTCTTCGAGTCGCCGAAGCCGACCGGGCTGGTGCTGCGGATCCTCGAGACCATGCCGAACGACGCCGTGGTCCTCGACTTCTTCGCCGGCAGCGGCACGACGGGCCACGCGGTCGCGCTCGCCAACGCGGCGGACGGCGGCACCCGCCGCTGCCTGTCGGTGAACTCGGCCGAGCCGACCCGCCGCGGATCCAACGCAGCCCTGGCCGGGCTCGCGACGGTCGCCGACATCACCCGGGCGCGGCTGCGAGCCGTGGCCGAGACGGTCGGCGGCGGACTCGAGGAGCGGGTCCAGAGCTGATCGCCGCCTAGGCTGGCCGGCATGAGCTCGATCGTGGTCGTGGCAGCAGGTCCCGGGGTCAGCGGGTCGGTGGCGAGGCGCTTCGCGCGTGACGGGTACGACGTGGGGCTGATCGGCATGGACGCCGACGTGCTGCGCACCCTCGAGTCCGAGCTGCGCGAGCTCGGCGTGCAGGCACACTGGGAGATCGCCGACCTGACCGACGCCGAGGCCCATGCCCGCGCGATCCGGTCGCTCGGTGAGAAGCTCGGCCGGATCGACGTGCTGCACTTCAACCCCAGCGCGTTCCGCGGCAAGAACCCGATGGAGCTCACCGTCGACGAGCTGCTCGAGGACGTCGCGCTCGGGGTCGGCGGGCTGCTCACCGCCGTCCAGGCGGCGCGGCCGTTCATGGGCACGGGAGCGCGGGTCACCGCCACCGGCAGCATGGCCGCCGACCGGCCGTCGGCGAGCGCCGCCTCGCTGGGCGTCCAGAAGGCAGGCCTGCAGAACCTCGTACGCAGCCTCGACACCACGCTGAGGCCCGACGGCATCCGCGCGGTGTCGATCACCGTGCGCGGCACCCTGGGCAAGGAGGGGCCGTTCACGCCGGACCGGGTGGCCGAGGCGATCCACGCCGCCGCCACGAGACCGGACGACGACGACTGGACCCCCGAGATCCCCTACAGCGGCTGAGGAGTCCCATGACCGAGCGCGTCGCCCTGGTGACCGGCGGGTCGAGCGGGATCGGCGAGGCGACCGCCCGCGGGCTGGTCGGGGCCGGCTTCACGACGTACGCCGTGGCCCGGCGTACGGACCGGCTCGCTCCCCTCGACGCAGACGGCATCCGCACGTTCGCGATGGACGTCACCGACGACGCGTCGATGGCGGCCGGGATCGAGCGCATCGTCGGCGAGCACGGCCGGATCGACGTGCTGGTCAACAACGCCGGCTACGGCTCGTACGGCGCCGTGGAGGACGTGCCGATCGACGAGGCGCGGCGGCAGTTCGAGGTCAACGTCTTCGGTCTGGCCAGGCTGGTGCAGCTGGTGACACCGCACATGCGGGCGCAGGGGAGCGGCCGCATCATCAACATCTCCTCGATCGGCGGGAAGTTCTACGAGCCCTTGGGCGCGTGGTACCACGCGACGAAGTTCGCGGTCGAGGGCTTCTCCGACTCGCTGCGGCTCGAGCTCGCGCCGTTCGGCATCGACGTCGTGATCATCGAGCCGGGGCCGATCCGCACCGAGTGGAACTCCATCTCGCGCGACAGCCTCGTCGAGACCAGTCGGGGCGGAGCGTACGAGGAGCGCGCCGAGCGGGTCCGGGGCGTGATGGAGCGCGGCGACGGCCCGACGATGTCCGGTCCCGACGTGGTCGCGCGCAAGATCGTGAAAGCCGCGACCACCCGCCGCCCCAAGGCGCGCTACCCCGTGGGCCGTGGGGCCGGCTCGATCGTGCTGGCCCGCCGGCTGCTGCCCGACGGCGTCATGGACGCCGCCATCGGCCGGGTCTACAAGTAGGTGCCTGCGACCTTCTCGAGGGCCTTGACCTCGTCGTCGAGGTGGCCCAGCAGGCGCTGCAGGTGCGGCACCGTCCGGCGGCAGCCCGTCAGGCCGAAGCACATCTTGTCGTCGTAGGACGTGCAGGTGATGTTGAGCGCCATGCCGTTGATGGGGATGGACAGCGGGTAGGTGCCGAGGAGCTTGGCGCCGTTGAAGTAGTGGGTGGTCCGAGGGCCAGGGACGTTGCTGATGACGACGTTGTAGGGCGGCCGGACCAGTCCGGACATCTTCAGCATCGGTGTGAGGATCGCCGGCGCCTGGCCGATGGCGCTCATCGCGAGGATCTGAGCGGGCGTCATGGACGCCAGCGCCTGCTTGCCGTCGCGCATCGAGGCGTGGATGGTCTTGAGTCGCTCCTCGGGGTCGGCGAGCTCCGTGGCTAGCTTGACCATCACCGAGCCGACGGCGTTTCCCCCGTCGGTCGAGGCGAGGTGCGACTGCTTGGCGTTGAGGCCGACCGGGACCATCGCGACCATGCCGGTGTCGGGAAGCGCGTCGAGCTCGAGGAGGTAGGTGCGCAGCGCCCCGCTGCACATGGCGAGCACCACGTCGTTCATGGTCGTCCCCGTGGCCTTGGAGATCCCGCGCAGCCGGTCGAGGGCCCAGTCGTCGGCGGCGAAGCGCCGGGCACCCGTGATCGGTTGGTTGAAGATGGTGCGCGGGGCGTAGAGGGAGAGCGAGGACGTCTCGTTGCGGATGCCGCGGCGCAGCGTCCGCACCAGCGCGCCGGGCATGCCCGCTGCCTCGGCGGTGATGCCGAGAGCGCCGCGGAGCGCCTGCGTCGCGAGGTCGCTCCCACGTCGCTCGGCGTCGCGGCGCTCGCGCTCCGCCTTCGCGCCGGGCTTCGACGCCCACGGCGCCGGCATGTCGCGCTTGTCCGGATCGGTGCTCAGCACGCTGGCGAGCAGGCGCATCGCCGAGACGCCGTCGACGAGGGCGTGGTGGGTCTTGGTGTACATCGCCACCCGCCCGTCGCGCAGTCCCTCGATCAGGTGGGCCTCCCACAGCGGTCGCTCCCACGCGAGCCGGGTCCCGTGCAGGCGTGAGACCAGGTCGAGCAGCTCGCGGATCCGCCCGGGCTTGGGCAGCGCGCTGTGCCGCACGTGGTGGTCGATGTCGAAGAGCTCGTCGATCTCCCACACCAGCTGTCCAGCCGTGCGCGCCGATCGGTGCGGGTGCTTGAGGAAGAGCGGCGCGATCTCGTCGAGGGAGTCGTAGGAGCGCATGTGCTCGTAGAGCTCGCGCACGTAGCCCCGCCCAGCATCCTCGGGCTTCGCGAAGAGCTGCAGCCCACCCACGTGCATCGGCATCGTGCGGTTCTCGGCGAGCAGGAAGCCCGTCGCCGTCGGATCGATGGGCGTCACCACGCTTGCATCCTCACCTGTCCGCCAAGATGGTGTCCATGGACGCGGGCCCGCTCGACCGGTTGCGGGCCACGTGGCGTACGTCGTGGCGCGAGCGGGTCGCCCGGCTGGCGGGCAAGCGCTGGCAGATCCTGCAGTGCGCCCTTGCCGCGGGTGTCGCCTGGTTCGTCGCGGCCGACCTGCTCGACCACCCGACGCCGTTCTTCGCGCCGATCGCCGCGGTCGTGAGCCTCGGGACCTCTTACGGACAGCGACTCCGGCGGGTGGCCGAGGTGACCATCGGTGTGGCGCTCGGGGTCTTCATCGCCGACCTGCTCGTCGTCTGGTTGGGCAGCGGGGCCTGGCAGCTCGCGGTGATCGTCGTGCTGGCCATGTCGACCGCGTTCCTGCTGGACGGCGGTCAGCTGCTGGTGACGCAGGCTGCGGTGCAGTCGATCGTCGTCGCCTCGTTGGTGCCGGACCCGGGCGCGGCGTTCACGAGGTGGACCGACGCCCTTGTCGGGGGTGCCGTGGCGCTGGTCGCCGCGACGGCCGTCCCGGCCGCGCCTTTGAGACGTCCGCGCGAGCAGGCGGCGGTCGTGGTCCGCAAGATCAGCGAGCTGCTCCGGGCGGCGGCGGACGTGATGGAGTCTGGTGAGGCCGACCCGGCGCTCGAGCTGCTCGAGGACGCGCGCGCCACTGACCACCTCGTGCGCGAGCTCCAGGACGCCGCGGCCGAAGGACTGGCGGTCGTCGCGTCGTCGCCCTTCCGGGTCAGGCACAAACCGGGGCTGCGGCGGATGGCCGACCTGGTCGACCCGATCGACCGGGCGCTGCGCAGCACGCGGGTGCTGGTGCGGCACGTCGCCGTGGCGGCGTACCGGCAGCGGCCCGTCCCGGCGTCGTACGCCCTGCTCTCCCGTGAGCTCGCCGAGGCCAACGACATCGTGGCGGCCGAGCTCGAGGCCGACCGGATGGCCTCGGCGGCCCGCGGGCCGCTGCTGGCCGTCGGGAGCGCGACGGGGATGGTCGAGCGCTCCGACGTGCTCTCGGCCGAGGTCGTGCTCGCCCAGCTCCGCTCGATCGTGGCGGACCTGCTGATGGTCACCGGTCTGGACTCCCTCGAGGCGACGGACGCGCTGCCACCCCCTCCCTGAAACCGGCCGGGCTGTCCCCGTCGGTGGCTAGCCTGACGGCGTGGAGGGGACGCCGCCGGAGCCGGTCGAGAGACAGCCTGGCGACCAGCGGTGGGTGCTGCACGTCGACCTCGACATGTTCCTGGCGGCGGTCGAGGTGCTGCGCCATCCCGAGCTGGCCGGCAAGCCCGTGGTCGTGGGCGGTCGCGGGATCGTCAACGAGCGTGCGGTGGTGTCGACGGCGTCCTACGAGGCCCGTGAGCTCGGCATCCGGTCGGGGATGCCCCTGCGGGCGGCCTACAAGAAGTGCCCCGACGCCGTCTTCCTGCCCGTCGACTTCCCGGTCTACGAAGCCGCGTCCGCGGAGGTGATGGCGACGCTGCGCGCGCTGGAGTGGGGCGGGGTGCCCGTCGTGCTCGAGGTGCTCGGCTGGGACGAGGCGTTCGTCGGCGCGGGCGACGGTCATGGACCGCTCGGCGATCCGGAGGCGTTCGCCCAGGAGGTGCGGGCGGCGGTGCTCGCGGCCACCCGGCTGCACTGCTCCGTCGGCATCGGCAACAACAAGCTCCAGGCCAAGATCGCCACCGACTTCGGCAAGCCGCGGGGCACCTACACGATCACCGGCGCCACCTGGTTCGACGAGATGGGCGACCGCCCGACCCGCGCCCTGTGGGGCGTCGGCGCCAAGATCGCGGGCCGCCTGGAGACCCACGGGATCAGGACCGTGCGCGACCTCGCGGCGGTCGACCCGCAGGAGCTCGTGGGGGAGTTCGGTCCGACGATGGGCCCGTGGTTCCGGCGGCTCGGCCGGGGCGTCGACTCCTCGCCGGTCGACGCGACGCCCTGGGTGGCGCGCGCTCATGGGCGTGAGGAGACCTACCAGCGCGACCTGGAGTGGTCCGAGGTGCCCGACGCGGTGCGCGCGTTGACCCAGCAGGCGCTGACCGACATCGACAAGGAAGGACGGCCGGCGCAGCGGGTCTTCCTGAAGGTCCGCTACCGCAACTTCTTCACCCTCACCCGCTCGCGCAAGCTGCCGGAGCCGAGCAACGACCTCACCGTCCTCGCAGACGCGGTGGTGGCCCTGCTCGCGAAGGTCGAGCAGGACAAGCCGGTCCGGCTGCTGGGAGTGCGACTCGAGATGACCGAGCCGGCCGGGGGTTACTGACCTCGGTCTCCCCGGATGTCACCATTCGTCCCGTGACCGGCGAGCGGGTGGTGGGCGACGGGCGCGAGGTCAACCTCGTGCTCGACTTCTGCCTCAAGATCGGCGAGATGCTGCTCTCCTCCGGCGCGGGTGCCGCGGACGTCAGCGTCACGATGCGGGCCCTGGCGCACCACTTCGGCCTGGCCCAGGCCGAGATCGACGTCACCTTCACGTCGCTGTCGATGAGCGTGCAGCCGGACCCGGAGGCCTCGATGGTCGTGGCGATCCGGCAGGTGAAGCTGCGCGAGATCGACTACGAGGACCTGACCCAGACCGACCACCTCGTACGGCACGTGCTCAACGGCGACCTGACGCTCACCGAGGCGCGCCGGTGGCTGGCGAGGATCATCTCGTCGGGCCACCACACGCCGCGCTGGGCGGTCACCGTCGGCTGGGGCGTGATGTGCGGCGGCGTCGCCCTGCAGCTCGGCGGTGACGTGACGGTGCTGGTCATCGCGTCCCTCGCCGCCATGGGCATCGACCGGCTGCAGCTGTTCCTCGCGAAGCGGCGGCTGCCGTTCTTCTACCAGCAGGTCGCCGGCGGCGGGTTCGCGATGCTCCTGACGGTCGCGGCCGTCGGGGTCGGCATCCCCGTCGACCCGTCGCTGGTCGTGACGGCCAACATCGTGATGCTCCTGGCGGGCATCGGCTTCATGGGCGCACTCCAGGACGCCCTCACGGGCTTCTACATCACCGCCAACGCGCGGCTGCTCGAGGCCGTGCTGGCCACCGCTGGCATCATCGCCGGCGTCAGCGCCGGGCTGAGCATCGGCGGCCTGCTCGGCGTCGACGTCGGACGGCTCGTCCCGGGCCGCTTCGGCATCGGCGACTTCGCAATCAGCGCGATCGGTGCCGCGATCGGTGCGTGCGCCTTCGCGTTCTCGTCGTACGCGCCCCGGCGGTCGCTGCTGCCCATCGCGCTGATCTCCGGCGCCGGCTACGTGATCTACCTCAGCATCCTGACCAACGACTTCGACCGGCCCTGGGCGGCGGGCGTCGCTGCGTTCGCCATCGGTGTGGTGAGCTATCCGGTCGCGTCCCGGCTGGGCGTCCCGCCCCTCGTCCTGGTGGTCACCGGGGTCGTCACCATGCTCCCCGGCCTGTCCATCTACCGCGGCCTGTCGCTCCTCGCCGACGGAGGCAGCGGCACGACCCCAGGTCTGCTGGCGATGTTCACCGCGGCATCCGTCGCGCTGGCGCTGTCGGCCGGCGTGATCCTGGGCGAGTACGTCGCCCAGCCGGTACGGCGCAACGCGCGACGGCTGGAGTACCGCCTCGCCGGCCCACGGCTGATCGGGCCGTCGCGGATCCGTGGGCGCCAGCGGAGTCGGCGATCAAGGGTGGACGAAGCCTGAAGGCGCGAGCTCCGGAAGTGGATCGTCCGGACCCATCGTTACCTTCGATCTCATGACCGGTGACAACAAGGAAATGCTCCGCGACCACGTCGTCAACGAACGGCTGCGAGAGGGGCTCGGCGACTGGCGCAAGCTCGCGCAGGCGCTCCACGCGCGCTACGCCACGAGGGACCTCGCGGAGGGAGCGCAGCTCGTGTCGGCCATCGCCACGGCCGAGACCGACATGGGCTCGCACCTGCGGTTCACCGTCGGTGAGCAGTACGTCGACCTCCGGCTGGTCAGCCACGACGCGATCTACCGCGACGGCGAGGGCAACGAGCACGTCGTGCAGTGGGTGACCGGTCGCGACCTCGAGCTGGCGGCGCACATCAGCAAGGTGGCCGCGGAGCTGCACGTGACCGCGGACCCGGCGTCGATCACCGCGATCGAGCTCGGCCTGGACACCGCGGACTCCGCGCGGATCGCGCCGATGTGGGCGGCGCTGCTCACCGGAAGCACCGACGCCGTCGGTCACGGCTCCATCGGCGACGACGTGCGCGACCAGACCGAGCGGATGCCGGTGCTGTGGTTCCAGGACACCGATGCGCACGAGACGCCGCGGCAGCGGTTCCACCTCGACGTGTGGGTCGCTCCGGACCAGGCCGAGGCGCGGCTCGCGGCGGCCGTGGCCGCGGGCGGGACCGTGGTCGACGACAGCAACGCCCCGGCGTACACGATCGTCGCCGACGCAGACGGCAACCGCGCCTGCGTCTGCACGACGCTGCGGTAGCCGAGCCTCAGCTGGTCAGGATCACCAGCTGCTGGGTGGCGCGTGTCATGGCGACGTAGCGGTCCACCGCGCCCTCGACGCCGTCGCCGAACGACTCGGGATCCACGAGCACCACCAGGTCGAACTCCAGGCCCTTGGCCAGCTCGGGGGTGAGTGACCGGACCCGCGGCTGCGGCTCGAAGCCCGGATGGCCGATCACGCACGCGACCCCCTCGTCGTTCTCCTTGAGCCAGGAGTCCACGATCGCCGGCAGCTCGGCCAGCCCCCAGTGCGCGACGGGGAGGCCGCTGCTGCGCACGGACACCGGCACGTTCGCGTCGGGCAGGACCTCGCGGATGACCGGCGCCGCCTCGGTCATGACCTCCTGCGGAGTGCGGTAGTTGATGGTCAAGGTCGCCTCCCGCACGTCGGTGACGCCGATCCTGGTGAGCCGCTCCTGCCACGACTCGGCGAAGCCGTGCCGGGCTTGCGCACGGTCCCCGACGATCGTCAGGCTTCGTGAGGGGCTGCGCCGCAGCAGCATCTGCCACTCGGCGTCGGTGAGCTCCTGCGCCTCGTCGACGACGACGTGGGCGAAGGGGCCGGCCAGCAGGTCGGGGTCGGCGGTCTCGACGGCGCTCTCGTCCACCAGCGCGCCCTGCAGGTCGTGCACCTTGAGCATCGACATCAGCTTCATCTCGGAGTCGTCGTGCTCGACCAGGTGGTCGACGACCTGAGCCATCTGCTCGCGATCGGCGGCCAGCGCCGCCTCGCGTCGACGGCGACGACGGGAGGTCTCCGGGTCGCCGAGCCGCTGCCGGGCCGCGTCTAGCAGCGGCAGGTCGGAGACGGTCCACGCGTGCGGGTCGCGCCGCTGCAGGGCGCGCACCTCGTCAGCGTCCAGCCAGGGAGCGCAACGGCGCAGGTATGCCGGCACCGACCACAGGTCGCCCACCACGTCCGTGTGCTCGAGGATCGGCCACGCGCCACCGAAGGCGTCGCGCAGCTCCGGGCTGCGCGCCAGCGACCGGCGCAGCTGGTCGTCGGGTGCGTCGACCTCCTCGTGCTTGTCGACCAGGATCGTCAGCAACGCCTCCCACACCTCGTCGCGTGCGACGTTGTGGGGGGTGCCGGGGTCGGGGGCGTCGAACGCCTCGGCCCAGTCGGCGGGACCGAGCCACACGTCGGCCCACTCGGACTCGACGACCATGCCCTCGGCCGGCGGTTCCTCGTAGAGACGCACAGCCGGCTCGATCGCCCCGACCATCTCGACGGTCGACTTGAGGCGGGCGACCTCGGGGTCGGTCTCGGGCACCGCCAGGGCGCCCTCCGGGACCATCTCGCGCAGGGTGCAGGTCTGCACGCCCTCCTCGCCGAGGCTGGGCAACACGTCGGAGACGTAGGCCAGGTAGGGCTGGTGCGGTCCGACGAACAGCACCCCGCCGCGCCGGTGGCCCAGCCGCGGGTCGGCGTACAGCTGGTACGCCGTCCGGTGCAGCGCCACCACTGTCTTGCCGGTGCCTGGGCCGCCGTCGACGACCAGCGCCCCTCGTGAGCTCGCCCGGATGATGGCGTCCTGGTCGGCCTGGATGGTCGAGAGCACGTCTCGCATCCGCTCGGACCGGCTCGAGCCGAGGCTGGCTATGAACGCGGACTGGTCGTCGAGGGCGGCGTGCCGCTGGCGACCGTCGAGCAGCTCGGGCGAGAACACCTCGTCCCAGTAGTCAATGATGCGGCCGCGGGACCAGCGGTAGCGACGCCGGCTCGTCAGTCCGTGCGGGTCGGCGTGCGTGGCAGCGAAGAACGGCTCTGCAGCCGGCGACCGCCAGTCGACCAGCAGCCGTCCGCCGGACGCGTCGGTGAGGCCGAGGCGGCCGATGTAGACGGGGTCGCCGCCGTCGGCGGGGACGATGCGGCCCAAGCAGAGGTCGAGGCTGAAGCGACGCAACGTGCGCAGCCGGGCGGTCAACCGGTGGATCTCCTGATCGCGCTCGAGTGCAGCGGTGCCGTGGCCGGCGGGTGCCTTGCGCTCGGTGTCGAGCCGGTCCTCGAGGTCGGTGATGGTCTGCTCGAGGCTCTCGGTCATCGCGGCGAAGTGGTGCGCGTCGACGTCGATCAGGGCGGGGTCGGCCTTGGCGGCCAGGTGGTCGGGCAGGTCGAAGGCGCGGGCGGTCAGCGAGGTCACGCAGGCATCAGCTCCACAGGGTCGGCGAGGTGGCAGACAGGTCGCGCAGGTTGTTCGCCCCGGGTGTCACGAAGCGGGCGAGGAGGCGCGGGACCGGTGATTCTGCGACACGACAGGGGTCTTGCCGCAAGCCCCCCAGTGGGCTATACGTTGAGAGTGGCGAGAGGTTCTCCTCTCGCCATCGTGCTGTCCGGGGTCGTTGGCGCGCGTGGCGGCGAGCTGGACAGGATTCCCAGGCGACAGACCCCACGAAGGACCGGTGCCGGGCTACGCCACGCGGCGGGCGCGGACGACGAAGTCGTGCAGGACGTGGGCGCCGGCTTCGCGCTGATGCTCCGCGGCCGTCTCGACCAGCCACTCCGGAGCGGCCAGCAGGGCGGTCACGTCGGACAGCGTGACGGTCGCCTCGACGGGCGGCCCGTCGTGAGGTTGGTGCGCGTGGCCGTGCCCGTGGCCGTGCTCGTGGTCGCCCCCGTGGTCGCCCCCGTGGTCGCCCCCGTGCAGGTGGCCGACGATCAGGAGCGTCCCTCCCGGGGCCAGCCACGTGGCCAGACGCTCGTAGAACGCGAGCTGCGGCATGGCCGGGTGGGCGTAGCTCGTGATCACCAGGTCGAAGAGCCGCTCCGGCCGCCACGTGCTCAGGTCGGCCGCCACCCAGGCGACACGATCGGCCAGGTCGGCGGCCTCGGCCTGCGCCACGGCGTACGCGAGGGCGGTGGGGGAGATGTCGGCCCCGGTGACCTGCCACCCCTGCGCGGCCAGCCACAGGGCCTCCGCGCCACGCCCGCAGCCGGCGTCGAGCGCTGACGTCGGGGTGAGCCCGGACGTCTCGCTCGCGAGGTAGGGGTGCGGCTCCGCCTGGAAGTGCTCCCCTTCCCGGGCGTCGCGCCAGTGGTCCTCCCAGAAGTCCGCGCCGAACTGCGTCGTCATGCCGCCAGGATGGCGTGGGGTCGCTCAAGGCGCAATTGAACTTGCTGAAACGGCAAAGCACTACCGCGCTGCTCGGGCTCGACGGGGGCGTCGGTACGCCCGCAGCGTCAAACGGTGTGAGGAGATCGCGCTCGCGTGACTAGGGTCGGGCGATGAGCTCTCGGCTGCACGCGCTCGTCATCGACGCCCTTGACCCAGGAGAGGTCGCCGCCTTCTGGGGTGGCCTGCTCGGTCAGCCCATCGACGACGATGCCGGCCGCCCGTCGGTCCTCCCGGACAACCCCGCCGGTTTCCGTCTCGCCTTCGAGCGGACCGACGCCCCGAGGTCCGCACCGAACCGGATTCATCTCCACCTCACCAGCGACGCCCCCGGGCAGCAGCAGGAGACCGTCGAGCGCGCGCTCGCGCTGGGGGGACGGCACCTCGACGTCGGCCAGCTGCCCGAGGAGGACCACGTCGTGCTCGCCGACCCCGAGGAGAACGCGCTCTGCGTGATCGAGGCGGGCAACAACTTCCTCGCCGGCACCGGCTTCCTCGGCGAGCTCGCCTGCGACGGAACCAGGGCGCTCGGACTCTTCTGGGCCGACGCGCTCGGCTGGCCGCTGGTGTGGGACGAGAACGAGGAGACGGCGATCCAGGCGCCGACCGGCGGGACCAAGGTCGCCTGGGGAGGCCCGCCACTGACGCCGCGAGTCGAGGCCGACCGGGTGCGGTTCGAGCTCGTCGCGGAGGCCGACCGGGCAGCGGAGGCAGCGCGACTGGAGGCGCTCGGAGCCACCATCCTCGATGAGGACGCCGACGGGACCAGGCTCGCCGATCCGGACGGCAATCCCTTCCGGCTGCGCTGAACTTCAGGGGCGGGCTCGCAATGGTCTACGTTCGCCTCTCGTGAGTGCTCAAGCTCCTTCAGCGGTGATCCTGGTCCGTGCCCAGCGGTTCAAGCCCAACCCGGCGACCGCCGCGGACAACGCCTTCCAGGCCGACGCGCCCGAGGGCCAGTCCGACGAGCAGACCGCTGGCAAGGCCCTGGCCGAGATGGACGCGTTGGCCGACGCGCTGCGGGCGGTGGGCGTACGCGTGCACGTCTTCTCCGATGAGGACCACACGCGCCCCGACAGCGTCTTCCCCAACAACTGGCTGTCCACGCACGCGGGCGGCTCGGTCGCCGTCTACCCGATGTACGCCTCCAACCGTCGCCACGAGCGCCGCTCCGACGTGCTGGAGATGCTCAAGTCGGAGTACCGCGTCCAGACGATCGTCGACTACTCCGGCCTCGAGCCCGACGGCATCTTCCTCGAGGGCACCGGAGCGATGGTCCTCGACCACCTGTCGCGGGTGGCGTACGCCGCGCGCAGCCACCGGGCCGACACCCACGTGCTCGAAAGGTTCTGCACCGACTTCGGCTACGAGCCGATGGCCTTCGATGCGGTCGACTCCGACGGCGTGCCGGTCTATCACACCAATGTGATCGGCTGCGTCGGCACCGAGGTCGCCCTGTTCGCCCTGGAGATGATCCCCGACGAGCACCGCCGCGAGCAGGTGCGCGAACGGCTGTCCGTCAACGGGCGCAAGGTCGTCGAGATCACCGAGGAGCAGGTGCGGCAGTTCGCGGGCAACGCTGTGGAGCTCTGCGGGCGCACTCCCGAGGGCCGGCGCCGCTACGTCATGGCGATGTCCGAGAGCGCGCGCCGCAGCCTGCGGCCCGACCAGGTGGCAGCCATCGAGGAGTCCTGCGAGATCGTCGCCGTCGACATCCCGACCATCGAGCTGGCTGGCGGGTCCGTGCGGTGCATGATCGCCGGCGTCCACCTCGACCGCCGGCCGCCCGGCGTCGAGCCCGAGCTCACCGAGGCCGTCGAGGCGATCGACGAGAACCCCGCGACGGCCGACGGCCGGGACGTCATCGAGGACGACGTGCTCGAGGACGCCTGACTCAGACCAGCAGTGGTTGCGGCTCCAGCTCGTCGTGGGTGCGCGCCCCGCTGCGCTCGGCACCGATGCCGGCCGCGACCACCAGACCGATGCCGGCGACGGCCACGAGGTTGGGGGTCTGTTCCAGGAAGGCGAAGCCGACTGCGAGGGCGAACGCCGGCTCCAGTGCCATCAGCGTCCCGAACGCGCCGGTCGTGAGCCTGCGCAGCGCCAGCAGCTCCAGCGAAAACGGCACGACCGGCAGCAGGATCGCGAGCCCGAGGCCGTAGAGCAGCAGCTCGGTCGTGACGTGGCCGATGACGCTGGGCCCGGCGACGACCGTGGCGACGAGGCCGGCGACCGGGAGCGAGATCGCGAGGCCCTGGAGACCGGCGACCGAGTCGCCGACCTTCTGCGTGAGGAGGATGTACGCCGCCCAGCAGACCGCGGCGGCGAGCGCGAACGCGACCCCGGCCGGGTCGGCGCTGCCCGTCCACGGCTGGGTGAGGCAGAGGACGCCCGCCGCGGCGGAGAGCGCCCAGGCGCGGGCGATGCCGCGCGTGCGGGCGACGGCCACACCGAGGGGACCGAGGAACTCGAGCGCGCTGGCGGTGCCCAATGGCAGCCGGGCGACGGCAGCCATGAAGAGCATGGTGACGCCCGCGGTCGCGACACCCAGTGCGATGCCGGCGCGCAGGCTCTCCCGGCTGAAGCGCGAGTAACGGGGCCGGACCAGCACGAGCAGCAGGACGCCGGCCCAGGCCAGTCGCAGCCAGGCCGCGCCTGCCGCGCCGAGCTCGTCGATCAGGCCGATGGAGGCGGCGAGACCGAGCTGGACGCACAGCATCGACGCCATCGCCATCGAGGCGCCGGTGCGGGTGGAGGAGCGGGACATGCGTCTAGTGAATCCGCTCGACACCGTTCGCGTCCACGTGACTTTGCTGGACATACTGTTCATCAGATCGCGACAATCATGGAGTGGATGTCCGTCGGTTGCGGTTGCTGTGGGAGCTTTCCCGGCTGGGCTCGATGCACGACGTCGCCGCCGAGCTCAGGACGACCACGTCGAGCGTCTCCCAAGGCATCGCGGCGCTCGCCCGTGAGGTCGGGACTCCGCTGGTGGAGCCGGACGGACGGAGGGTCCGGCTCACCCCCGCCGGGCACCGGCTGGCCGCGCACGCGGTGACGATCCTGGCGGCGGTGGACACGGCGCGAGCCGATCTCGACTCCCGGGCCGAGCCCGCGGGCGTCGTACGCGTCTCCGGGTTCGCCACCGCGATCCGGCGCTCCCTGCTGCCCGCCATGGACGAGCTCGCCCGCCTGCACCCCGGCGTCGAGGTCCGGGTCCACGAGTACGAGCCGCTCGAGGCCTTCGACCTCCTCGCTCGCGACGACATCGACCTGGCGCTCACCTACGACTACAACCTGGCGTCCGCGCCGTGGGCGCCCGAGCACGAGGTCACCCCGCTCTGGGAGATCGAGTGGGGGCTAGGGGTCCCTTCGCGCGACCGAGGGCGGGAGTTCGCCGACTACGCCGACCACGACTGGATCGTGAACTCACGGCACACCGCCGACGAGGAGGTCGTGCGCACGCTGGCGAGCCTCGCCGGGTTCGTCCCGAGGGTCGTGCACCGGATCGACTCGCTCGAGCTGCTGGAGGACCTCATCGTCGCCGGGCGCGGCGTGGGGCTGTTGCCGCGCCGGCGGCCGTCGCGACGCGACGTTCGCGTGCTCGCGTTGGCGGAGCCCACGCCCACGCTGCGCGCGTGTGCGGTGCTGCGCCGTGGGCGGTCGCAGTGGCCGCCGGTGCGCGCGCTGATGGACCTGCTCGTCGCGGGCTGAGCGGACTACGCTCGCGCCCATGAGCCACCGCGTGTTCAAGATCCCGGTCGCGTCCGTCTACCCGCACTACGTGACGAAGGTGGAGAAGAAGGGGCGGAGCAAGGCCGAGCTGCACGAGGTGATCGAGTGGCTGACCGGGTACGACGAGGCGGCGCTCGCCGAGCACCTCGACGCGGAGACGACCTTCGAGGACTTCTTCGCCGGCGCGCGCCTCAACCCGAAGGCGTCCGAGATCACCGGCTCTGTGTGTGGCGTCCGCGTCCAGGACATCGAGGACCCGCTCATGCAGAAGCTCCGCTACCTCGACAAGCTCGTGGACGAGCTCGCCAAGGGCAGGGCGATGGAGAAGGTCCTGCGCAGCTGAGGCAGCGTGCGCGGTGCGGTGTGGATCCGTTGCGCCAGGCGCACTCGATCTCCACGGCACGGAGTCACAGCCGGCGACGTGCCCGCCGGCGCCCGATCGGCCTAGAAGCACGGGCCCTGTCCGAGGCGACGCAGCCCCTCCCGGTCGCCCGGACCCAGGGTCGTGAGGCCGACGTTGTCCTCGTTCATCAGCTCGTGCCGGGAGTGGACGTGATCCAGTCCGAGCACGTGCCCGAACTCGTGCATCAGCACGGCCTCCGCCTCGGCGCGGTCGCCGCGCTGGGCCAGCTCGGCGTAGTAGTCGCGCGACAACGCGATGGTGCCGGCGACGAAGCGTCTGCTCCCGTCGGGGTTCGACATCGTGTAGCTCCCCCCGAGGCCGGCCGTGTCGTCGGTCATCGCCGCGATCGCTTCGCCGTCCTGCCAGGACACGGTGATCGGGTCGTCGGGGCGCACCGGCGCCGCCTCGAAGTTCCAGTTCGGAGCATGGCCGCCGTAGGAGCCGATCACGACGAGGTCGAGGCCGGTGGCCGACCGCATGGTCGCCACGGCCTCGCGCACCAGCGTCTCCGCGCCTGGCGGGCCACCTGTGGGGTAGACCGCGACCTGGATGGGACGGCACGAGGTGTAGGTGACCGGCTTGCCGTCGCCGTACGTCTCCATGAAGGCGAAGACCGGCTCGCCGGAGTCGTCCGCCCGAAGCTGGGGCACCAGGATCACCGCCACGACCAGGGCGACGAGCGCCAGGACGAGGAGCTTGGTGAAGCGGCGCTCCGTGACCGGGTCGGGGATCGGTGGCGTCGTGGGCTGACCCTGCCGGTGCCGCACGTCGCGCAGGATCCGGTCGAGCTCGACCTCGCTGATCCCCAGGTCGGCGGCGGAGGGCGGGTCCGGCTGGTTCATGGCCGGCAGATCGTAACCCCGATCCAACAGGCTCGCCTTGACGTCGCGGTGGTCCGCTAACCCACGCGGGCCCGCAGCGCCGGCACGGCGAGAGCGAGCAGGGCGAAGCCGATGCACGCGACGGCCGAGCCGAGCAGGACGACCGCCGGGCTGGTGCGGTCGAGCGCGAAAGCGCCGGCGGCGGCGCCGACGGGGAGCGCCGAGATCACGAGGGCGCGCTGGATCCCGAAGAGCTTGCCGTGGTGGCGGGCTGGGGTCAGGCGCTGCAGCGCGGTGGCCTCGACGGCCGAGTACGGCGTCCACAGCAGCCCGATCCCCAGGCAGGCCAGCACGGCGACCCCCAGGCTGTCGGTGAGTGCCAGCGGCACCATCGCGACGCCGTTGAGCGCGGCGATCACGGCGTTCACCGCGCCGGGACGGGGGAGCCGGCACAGGGGCGGTGCCAGAACCAGCCCGAGCAGCGCCCCGATGCCGACGACCGACCAGAGCAGGGAGTAGGTGTTCACGCCCGCGTCGAGGTGCTCGCGGACGACGAGCGGCAGGACCGGCTCGACGGGTCCGAAGGTGAAGTAGTAGGTCGTCGACAGGCCCAGCAGTGCCAGCGCGCCGGCGGGCACTCGCAGCCGGCGCCAGCGGCGCAGCTCGCGGCCGCCGAGCGGCGCGAGGTTCTCGTCGAGCACGCTGGCGCCGCCTGCTGCCCGGAGCGGAGCCACGGGGGTGGTCGTGGGCAGCCACAGCGTGATGAGCAGGACCCCGCCCATCAGCGCCGCAGGCACCAGGAAGGAAGGGCCTAGCCCGAAGAGGTGGAGTGTCGGACCGACCACGCCGGCCGACAGGACGAGCGGCAGCGCGTTGCCGATGGTGAGCAAGGTGTTGGCCCGCCCGAGGTCGTCGGCCGCGACCAGTCGGGGCAGGAACGTGCGCACCGCGGAGTAGGAGATCGGAGCGGTCGCGCCGGCCAGGCAGACCAGCACCACCGCGCCGGCGTACCCGAAGCCGCCGAGGACGCCGAGGAGCGTCAGCCCGAGCATCGTGAGCAGGCGGCTGGCGCCGTCGACGAGCATCATGCGGCGGGGTCCGTAGCGGTCGATCGCCAGCCCGCCGACGATGCCACCCACCAGGGCAGGGGCACGCGCGGCCATGATGATCCCCGCCGTCTGGAGGCCGGACCAGCTCTGCAGCTCGGCCGACCAGACGACCACCCACAGCACGAACCAGTCGGCGAGCGACGCGAACGTCCAGGCCAGGCAGAGCCACCGCACCGACCCGGACACCCGCCCAAACTATCTGCGAAGAATGTGTCCCGTGGGCCGTCTCGCGCGACAATCCTCCCATGACGGAGCGGGGCCCGCAGGGCACGAGCGGAGGCGGGCAGCATCGGGTGCAGTCCGTGGACCGCGCCGCCGCTCTGCTGCGCGCGATCGCAGCCGCTGACGGCGGCGAGGCCACCGCGGTCGAGCTCGCCAAGGCCACCGGCCTGAACCGCGCGACGGCCTGGCGGATCCTCCAGACGCTGGAGCTGCAGGGCCTGGCGGCCCACGACCCGAGGACCCGCAAGTACTCCATCGGCATGGGTGTCGTGGACCTCGCCCGCGCGGTCATCCCGGACACGCTGCTCGCCCGCGCCCAGCGCGTCGTGCGCGAGCTCAGCCTCCAGACCCGCGAGACCGTCGCCCTGGCCCTCCTCGACGAGACCGAGCTGCGCTACGTCGTCGAGAAGCAGCCGCCCGACTCGACCGAGCCGAGCTGGCTCGGCGAGGGACCGGGCCCCCTGCATGCGACCTCCAGCGGCAAGGTCGTGCTGGCCTACTCCGAGAACATCGACCTCGAGGCCGTGCCCCTCGACCAGCTCACCGACACGACGATCACGTCACGTGAGGCGTTGTACGACGAGCTCGCGCTGGTTCGGCTGCGCGGCTACGCCCTCTGCCGGGGCGAGCACACCTCCGACATCTGGGGCGTCTCGGTCCCGCTGATGGACCGGGACAAGCAGCTGATCGGCACCCTCAGCCTGTGGGGACCCGAGACCCGCGGCGAGCGCGAGCGCTTCGACGCGCTCGGGTCGCTGGCGCGTGAGGCTGCCAAGAACATCGTGGCGAGCTGACCCCAGAGCGCTCCGGCTACAGCCCCTCGCGCAGCTCCCGGACGACTGCGTCCACCACCGCGACCAGGTCGTCATCGTGCTGCTCGGCGACGGCTCGCTGACGCTGGTACGACGCCCCGCGCGCCGGGATGTCGGCGACGTCGGCGAGCTCGGCCGAGCAGCCGAGCCGTTCGGCCGTGGGCGCCAGGTGGTCGAGGAGGTCTGCGAGGTCGTCGGTGACCAGCCGCTCGTTGTTGTCGGCGTCCGTGATCACGATCGCGTCGAGGCCGTAGCGGGCGGCGCGCCACTTGTTCTCCTGCACGTGCCAGACCGGAAGGGTCGAGAGCGTCTCGCCGCCGGCGAGGCGGGTGTCGAGGTCGCAGACCAGACAGTGGATGAGCGCAGCCAGGGCCGCGATCTCAGCGACGGTCGAGACGCCGTCGCAGACGCGGTGCTCGAGGGTCCCGAGGTGGGGCGCGGGCCGGATGTCCCAACGCACGTCGGGCATCCCCTCGATCACGCCGGTCGTGGTCTGGTCGCCGAAGTAGCGCTCGAACTCCTCCCAGGTCGCGAACTGGAAGGGCAGCCCGGCCGTCGGCAGCTGCTGGAACATCAGGGCCCGGTTGGACGCGTAGCCCGTGTCGACCCCCGCCCACACCGGTGAGGAGGCGGACAGCGCCTGGAGGTGCGGGTACGTCGTCAGCAGGGCCGACAGCACCGGCATCACCCGCTCCTTCACCGGCATGCCCACGTGCACGTGCACGCCCCAGATCAGCATCTGCCGGCCCCACCACTGCGTCCGGTTGATCAGCTCTTCGTAGCGATGCCCGGCGGTGAGCTCCTGATGGGTCCAGTCCGCGAAGGGGTGCGTCCCGGCGCCGAACAGGTCCAGCCCCAGCCGGTCGCCGGCCTCGACGACCACGCGCAGCTCCTCGGTGAGCTCGCCGACCGCCTCTCCGACCGTGCCGCAGATGCCCGTGACGAGCTCGACGGTGTTGCGCAGCAGCTCCTTGTGCAGCTGCTCGGGACGCTTGAGGTGCGGCGCCGCCTCCTCGAAGAGCTCGGCCTGGGCGTTCACCAGATCTCGTGAAGTGCGGTCGACGAGGGCGAACTCCCACTCGATCCCGATGGTCGGCTCGGCCGACGCGTGGAAGTCCAGCCGCATGGGTCGACACTAGGGAGCGGTGACGCGGTCCAGCCACACCCGTGGGGCTACGCCGTCGAAGGGGGCGACCGACTGCTCGGCCCAGCGGCGTACGTCGGCACAGGCAGCCTGCGCGGCGGCGACCACGTCGTCGGGGTAGCCGAAGGCCACCTGGTGCTCGGCGAACTCGTCCTCGTCGTCGACGTGCACCAGGCCTCCGGTGCCGCGGACCACGTCGAGGTCGAGGTCGATGCAGCGCACCGAGGTGGCGTCGAGCTCGGCGGGCGTGGTCATGTCGGCGTACATCTCGACGGGGTCGCCGCCGAGGTTGGCCCACCCCTTCCGAGGGGGTCCGTCGGCGGCGTGGAAGGTCGCCACCCACCAGGCTCCGGGGCTGACGAGCGTGACCTGGGTGTTGGTGCTGCTGAACTCCATGCCGGGCCGGCGGAAGTGCGTGTCCGGGGGCAGACCGAGCCAGTGGCCGTGCTCGTCCTGGCCGAGGTACGTCGCCACGAACTCCCAGTGCGGGCGGCCACCCCACTTCGTGTTGACGAAGTCGATCTGCTGTCCGACCAAGGGGGCGCCGATCGCCGGCGTCACGATCGCTCGATCCGGTCGCCGAGGCCGCGATGCACACGGGCGACGACGTCCTGGTAGCGCGCGCCGGTGAGCCGCGCGAACTGGTGGATCAGGTGGGCGTCCATGCCCACCAGCACCCGCGGCTTGCCGCGCAGCACGCCGCGCCAGATGATCCGGGCGGCCTTCTCCGGTGGCATCGTGGCGAGCTTCTCGTCGAAGAGCCGCGCTGCCGCGTCGTGGTCGACCTTGGCCGACGTACGGGCGCTGCGGGCGATGGCGGTCTTGATGCCGCCGGGGTGCACGACGGTCACGCCCACTGGGTGGCCGGCGATCAGCAGCTCCTCACGCACCGCCTCGGTCATCCCGCGGACGGCGTACTTCGTCGCGTTGTAGGCGCTCTGCCCGGGCATCGAGAGCAGGCCGTAGAGGGACGACAGGGTGACGAGGTGACCGTCGCCCGACGCGATCAGGTGGGGGAGGAACTCCTTCGTGCCGTGCAGCACGCCCCAGAAGTTGACGCCGACGATCCAGTCGAGGTCGGCGTACTCCAGGTCCTCGAGATCGCCGTGCAGGGCCACGCCGGCGTTGTTGACCAGCACGTTGACCCGGCCGAAGTGGGCAGCCACGTCGGCGGCGTAGGCGAACATCGCCGCACGGTCCGCGACGTCGACCCGGTCGGCCCGCACTTCGCGCGTACCCGCGCAGGCCTGCGCCGTCCGGGCGAGCCCGGCCTCGTCGACGTCGGAGAGGGCCAGCAGCGCTCCGCGCGCCGCGGCCTCGACCGCCAGCGCGCGGCCGATGCCGGACGCCGCGCCCGTGATCACGACGACCTTCCCGTCCAGGCTCCGCATCCCTCCACCCTGGCACAGGCCGTCGGTGGTCGAGCAGCGATGTCTCGACTCGGCTCGACCACCGAAGAGCAGTCAGTCGAGACCACCCAAGGGTTGAGCATTGTCACGATGACAACTAACGTGACTGGGGATGGTCTACACGAGCGAGTACCCCGTCTTCGCGGTCACCGTCGACATCGCGATCTTCACCGTCGCCGACGACGAGCTGCGGGTCCTGCTGGTCAAGCGCGGCGGCGCGCCGTTCAAGGGACGGCTCGCCCTCCCGGGTGGCTTCGTCGGTGAGAGCGAGGACGTGGAGGCGGCAGCCAAGCGCGAGCTGCGCGAGGAGACGGGCGTGCGCAACGTCGTCCTCGAGCAGCTGCGCACGTACGGCGCCCCCGACCGCGACCCGCGGGGTCGGGTCGTCAGCGTGGCGCACCTGGCGGTGCTTCCCGAGCAGGCGACGGCCCAGCAGACGATCCGAGCGGGGAGCGACGCCGCCGAGGCGGACTGGTACGCCGTCGAGCCCCTGCTCACCGGACGCCGGCTCGCCTTCGACCACCGGCAGATCCTGCGCGACGCGGTGGAGCGGGTGCGGTCCAAGCTGGAGTACACGACGCTCGCCACCGCCTTCGTCGGGGCGGAGTTCACCCTCACCGAGCTGCGGCGGGTCTACGAGGTGGTGTGGGGGACCGAGTTCGACGCCGGCAACTTCCAGCGCAAGATGCGCGGCACCGAGAACTTCGTGGTCGAGACGGGCAACAGCCGCCCGTCGCCGGTCGGGCGCGGCCGCCCGGCAGCCTTGTTCCGGGCCCGCAACCCGGGCGTGCACCCGCTGTCGACGCCCATCACCCGCGCGTCCTCCTGACCTCGACGGGTCTGTTGCGGCGGCTCGCCGGTCAGAGGCGGACCGAGACCGTGGTGTCGCCAGGTCGGGAGGTGAGCGACACCGAGCCGCCGTGCGCTTGGGCGATCGCATCGACGAGCGCGAGACCGAGGCCGGCTCCGCCGCCGGCGCCGTGCAGTCGCGTCCGTGAGTTGTCGGCGCGCGCGAAGCGCTCGAAGGCGACGGACACCAGCTCGGCCGGGAAGCCGGGGCCGTCGTCGTGGACGGTCAGCAGTCCTGGGCGGGCGCTGACGGTGACCGTGGTGCCGGCGGGGGTGTGCTTGCGGGCGTTGGTCAGCAGGTTGGTCACCAGCTGGTGCAGCCGCTGCTCGTCGCCGAGGACCTCGAGGGCCCCGTGGTTCGCGTCGGGCAGGTCGAGCCGCCAGACGTGGTCGGGCGCCACGACGCGGGCATCGGAGACGGCCTCCAGCAGGAGGTGCGTCAGGTCGACGGGCCGGCGCTCGAGGGGACGGCCGGAGTCGAGGCGCGCGAGCAGCAGCAGGTCCTCGACGAGCGAGGTCATCCGGCCGGACTCGGACTCGACCTTGTCCAACGCGGTGAGCACGGCGGCGACGTCCTCGGGGCGGCGGCGGGCGAGCTCGGCGTACCCCTTGATCGTCGTCAGCGGCGTGCGCAGCTCGTGCGACGCGTCGGCGACGAACTGGCGCACCTGCTGCTCGGACCGGTGCCGGACGGCGAGCGAGGTCTCGACGTGCGCGAGCAGCGTGTTGAGCGACGACCCGACCTGACCGACCTCGGTGTCCTCGCGGGTGAGGTGGTCCGGCACCCGTTCGGGGATCGTGATCTCGCCGGTCGACAGCGGCATCTGAGCCACGCGCTCGGCGGTCGCGGCGACCTCGCGCAGCGGCGCGAGCTGGCGGCGTACGACGACGAGCCCGACCACTCCCGCGGCGGTGACACCCACCAAGGTGAGCACCAGCTCCCAGCCGAGCAGGCTGGCGATCGTGGCGTTGACCTCGCGCGCCGGCAGGCCGACGACGACGATGCCCTGCCCAGGGACTCCGTTGACCCGGACGGAGACGTCGTTGGCCACGACGCGGTACTCGCCGTGGCCGCGCAGGCGGATGTCGTGGGGTCGACCGTCGGTCGACACGGCGGCCAGGCGGTCGAGCTCGTCCTGGTCCAGGGAGATCTCTGTCAGGCCCGGCCGCCCGGCACCCGCCCCGGCACCGACGATCGACCCGTCGGCCTCGCCGGTGTCGGCGATGACGGCATAGAGGCTGCCTTCCCCGGAGAACCGGCCGATGTTGGGGCCCAACGGCCCACCCCCTGTCCCCAACCGGGACGCCGCGCTCAGCACCTGCTCGTCGAGCCGGTTGTCGAGGTAGCGGTGCATCGCCAGGGTGGTCGCGGCGGCGATGAGCAGGCAGACGACCGCGACCAGCGCCACGGCGGTGAGCACCAGCCGGGAGGTGAGGGAGGCGAAGCGCCTCCGGAGCGGGACCACGGGTCAGCCGGCCGGCTTCAGCACGTATCCGGCGCCGCGCATCGTGTGGATCATCGGCTCGTGCCCGGCGTCGATCTTCTTGCGCAGGTAGGAGATGTAGAGCTCGACGACGTTGGCCTGGCCTCCGAAGTCGTAGTTCCAGACCCGGTCGAGGATCTGCGCCTTGCTCAGCACCCGGCGCGGGTTGCGCATCAAGTAGCGCAGCAGCTCGAACTCCGTCGCGGTCAGGTTGATCTCCTGCCCGGCCCGGGTCACCTCGCGGCTGTCCTCGTCCATCTCGAGATCGCCGACCACCAGCACGGACGACGTCACCGTCTGCCGCGCACCGGCCCTCCGCATCAGCGCCCGCAGTCGGGCCACGACCTCCTCGAGGGAGAACGGCTTGGTGACGTAGTCGTCGCCGCCGGCGGTGAGACCGGCGACGCGGTCCTCGACGGAGTCGCGCGCGGTCAGGAAGAGAACCGGGATGTCGGGCCGGCTGGAGCGCATCCTCCGCAGCACCTCCAGGCCGTCGAAGTCGGGCAGCATCATGTCGAGCACGACCGCGTCCGGGCGGAACTCCTTCGCCGCCGACACCGCCTTCGTCCCAGTGTGTGCGGTGCGCACCTCCCAGCCCTCGTAGCGCAGGGCCATCGAGATCAGCTCGGAGATGTTCGCCTCGTCCTCGACCACCAGGACGCGGACGGGCGAGCCGTCGGGGCGCAGCAGCTCCATGGGACCACTTTGCCCAGAGAACCTGTGAGAAGTCTGTGACCTGCCTGTGCCTTCCCCGCGTGATCGACAGCGCGGGTGAGGGGACCGGGTGGGTGACGGCCCAGGGCAGAATGGGTGAGCCATGTCCCGCCCGCCCGTCTTCGACCGCCAGAAGATCACCTATCCGGGCGACCTCCCGGTCAGCCAGCGCAGGGACGACATCGCCGCAGCGATCCGTGACCACCAGGTCGTGATCGTCGCGGGCGAGACGGGCTCGGGAAAGACGACCCAGCTGCCCAAGATCTGTCTGGAGCTCGGTCGCGGGGAGAAGGCGTTGATCGGGCACACCCAGCCCCGGCGCATCGCCGCCAGGTCGGTCGCCGAGCGGATCGCCAGTGAGCTCGGCACCGAGCTGGGCGACCTGGTCGGCTACCAGGTCCGCTTCACGGACAAGACGTCGCGGGCGAGCAGGATCAAGCTGATGACCGACGGCATCCTGCTGGCCGAGCTGCAGCGCGACCGCCAGCTGCGCAAGTACGACACGATCATCATCGACGAGGCCCACGAGCGCAGCCTCAACATCGACTTCCTGCTCGGCTACCTCAAGCGGCTGCTGCCGAAGCGGCCCGACCTCAAGCTGATCATCACCAGCGCCACGATCGATCCGGAGCGGTTCGCGGCTCACTTCTCCGACCGCCGCGGGAAGCCCGCGCCCATCATCGAGGTCAGCGGTCGCACCTACCCGGTCGAGGTCCGCTACCGCCCGCTCGTGGAGCTGCCGGAGAACGACGACGAGGGCGAGGCCGTCGTACGCGACCAGACCGAGGCGATCGTCGCCGCGTGCCAGGAGCTCATGGCCGAAGGCTCGGGCGACATCCTGGTGTTCCTGCCCGGCGAGCGGGAGATCCGCGACACCGCCGACGCCCTCGGTGAGATCGCGGGACCGACGGCGAAGGGTGGCGGCCTCGAGGTCGTGCCCCTCTACTCACGCCTCTCCGCGGCCGAGCAGCACAAGGTGTTCGCCCCCCACACGGGGCGGCGGATCGTGCTGGCCACCAACGTGGCCGAGACCTCGCTGACCGTTCCCGGCATCCGGTACGTCGTGGACACGGGAGTCGCGAGGATCAGCCGCTACTCGGTGCGCACCAAGGTGCAGCGGCTGCCGATCGAGCCGATCAGCCAGGCGTCGGCCAACCAGCGCTCCGGCCGGTGCGGACGCGTCGCCGCCGGCATCGCGATCCGGCTCTACTCCGAGGAGGACTTCGAGGCGCGACCGGAGTTCACCGACCCCGAGATCCTGCGCACCAACCTGGCCAGCGTCATCCTCCAGATGGCCTCGCTCGGTCTCGGCGACCTCGGGCGCTTCCCCTTCGTCGAGCCGCCCGACAAGCGCAACATCCAGGCCGGCCACCAGCTCCTCGAGGAGCTCGGCGCGGTCTCGACAGGCTCGACCACCGAGAAGGGGCACCTCACTCCGGTGGGCCGACGGCTGGCCAGGTTGCCGATCGACCCGCGGCTCGGCCGCATGGTCCTCGAGGCCGAGCGTCTGGGCTGCGTGCGCGAGGTGATCGTCATCGCCGCCGCGCTCTCGTTGCAGGACCCGCGCGAGCGCCCGGCGGAGCTCAAGGCCCAGGCCGACCAGCAGCACGCGCGGTTCAAGGCCGAGACCTCCGACTTCGTCACGTGGCTGAACCTCTGGCGCTACCTGCGCGAGCAGCAGAAGGAGCTGTCCAGCAGCGCGTTCCGGCGGATGTGCAAGCGCGAGTTCCTCAACTACCTGCGCGTGCGCGAGTGGCAGGACTTCGAGAGCCAGCTTCGCCAGGTCTGCAAGGAGATGCGCGTCCAGCTCGGGCAACCTGCGGTCTCGACAGGCTCGACCACCGGGGTGGACGAGGACGGCATCCACCAGGCGCTGCTGTCCGGCCTGCTCTCGCACGTCGGGGCGTTGGAGGAGCGCGAGCGGGCCCGTCCCGGCCAACCACGAGCAGGTGAGCGACGCCCGATGCGCGAGTACCTCGGCGCCCGCGGCGCGCGCTTCGCGATCTTCCCCGGCAGCGGCCTCGCCCGGAAGAACCCGCCCTTCCTGATGGCGGGCGAGCTCGTCGAGACCTCACGGCTGTGGGCGCGCCAGAACGCCGCGATCAAGCCCGAGTGGGCCGAGACCATCGGCGCCCACCTGGTGAAGCGCACCTACTCCGAGCCGCACTGGTCCAAGAAGCGCGCGGCAGTGCTGGCCCACGAGCGCGTCACGCTTTACGGCGTCCCGCTGGTCGCCGACCGGCTCGTGCAGTTCGGCGCCATCGACCGCGCGGTCGCCCGCGAGCTCTTCATCCGGCACGCCCTCGTGCAGGGGGAGTGGGCCGAGCTCGAGTCCGGCCGGCACCGCTTCTACACGAAGAACGAGGCGCTGCTCGCGGAGGCGGAGGAGCTCGAGCACCGGGCCCGGCGACGCGACATCGTCGTCGACGAGGACACCCTCTTCGACTTCTACGACGCCCGCGTCGGCGACGAGGTGGTCAGCGGCGCGCACTTCAACAGCTGGTGGAAGCGGGAGCGGCAGAAGCGGCCCGAGCTGCTCACCTTCGACCCGCGGATGCTCACCCACGACGCCGCGGACGAGGTGCGCGAGCACGACTTCCCCACGCACTGGCGCAGCGACGGGTTCGACGATGGGACTCAGGGGGGCGGACTGCGGTTCGACATCCGCTACCACTTCGAGCCCGGAGCCGACGACGACGGCCTCACGATCGACGTACCCGTCGCCACCCTCAACCGGGTCGAGGCCGACGACTTCTCCTGGAACGTCCCGGGGCTCCGCGAGGAGCTGGTGACCAGCCTGATCCGCAGCCTGCCGAAGAACCTCCGTGTCGGCCTGGTGCCGGCTCCCAACACCGCTCGCGACTTCCTCGCGGCTGTGCCGCCAGGAGACGAGCCGCTGCTCGACGCGCTCGAGCGGCACGTGCGCGCGACGAAGGGCGTCGTGGTCCCGCGAGAGTCGTGGGACTGGCAGAAGGTGCCCGAGCACCTGCGCCCCACCTTCCGCGTCGTCGACGACCAGGGTGCGGAGCAGGCGCGCGGCAAGGACCTCGAGGCCCTCAAGACCCCCTTGCGGCCGCGCTTCGACGCGGCGATGGCCGCGGTCGCCGCCGACAGCGGGCGTTCGGCGAGCGGTCAGACCACGTGGACGTTCGGCTCGCTGGAGAGGTCGTTCACGCAGACGCGCGCGGGGCACGAGGTGCGCGCCTTCCCCGCCCTCGTCGACGAGGGCTCGACCGTCGGTCTCGGCGTCTTCGGCGGCGAGGACGAGGCGGACGCCCGGCACCGTCTCGGCGTCGCCCGGCTGCTGGCGCTCGCGCTTCCGGCTGTGCGGATCGACGAGCTCGACCAGCTCCAGAGGCTCTCGCTGGCGGGCACGCCGTACCCGACCGTCGCCGATCTGCTCGCCGACGTCGGGATGGCGGCCGCCCTCGACGTGGTGGACAGCCGCCCCGCCGTCCGCTCCGAGGAGGAGTACGCCGCCGCGCTGGCCGCGGCCCGTGACGGGATCGACGACCGCGTCAGCATCGGCCTGCACGAGCTGCTGCGCGTCGTCGAGGCGTGGCGCCGCGCGGAGAAGGCGTTGTCCGGACGCGCTGAGATGGCCACGCTGCCGGCGCTGACCGACATGAAGGCGCAGGTGTCGAGGCTGGTGCACGACGGCTTCGTCAGGGAGACCGGCCTGGCCCGACTGCGCCACCACGTGCGGTACCTCGCCGCGGTCGAGCAGCGACGCGAGCGGCTGGTGGACGTCGGCCGGGACCGACAGCTGATGGACCAGGTGACCCCGCTGCAGGAGGCGTACCTCCATCAGCTGGCCGCGCTGCCCGACGGTCGTCCCCCAGGCACGGGGTTGCGGGAGGTCCGCTGGATGCTTGAGGAGTACCGCGTCTCGTTGTTCGCCCAACAGCTCGGCACCGCGCAGCCGGTCAGCGACCAGCGCATCCGGAAGGCGCTCGCCTCCGCTGGTTGAGGGGTCGTCCGGCGACGGTCTCGAAACGCCGGAGGGGCAGACCCCGTCGCTTCTGCCCGCCTCCTACGCTGGATCCGTGACCTCGGAGCGCCACCACAAGCCCGCCACCCCGGGTGCTGCGTTCTTCGAGGGCATCGAGAGCGGCACGGACCCGCTGGTGCTCGGGGAGGCCGCCGACCGGGCGGCGACCCTGCTGGTGCGTGGGGCGCACGACAGCGACGACGAGGGCGTCGCGGAGCGGGTGCTGCGCCTCGCGGAGACCGAGGGTCTGGAGACCCTGGCCGAGCTGTGGTCGGGCTCGCCCGCCGACTCGCTCGCCGGCTCGCTCTGGCGGCTCTACCTGCTGCGCGCCTGGGTGCACACCGACCCGGTCGGCGCTGCGCGGGAGTTCGACGCCGGCCAGTCGACCGCGCAGGTCGCCCGCGTCGTCGCCGGCGTCGCGGACCCGCCGGGACCCGACGAGCTGCGCCGCATGGTCGACGAGGTGCTGCGCGGGATCGCGGAGCGTGAGTACGCCGACGTGCTGCTGCGCGCGGCTGCGTTCGCCCGCGTCGTCGCCGCCGGCCGCGCCGCCCTGCCCCACCCGCCCGACGGACCGTCCACGACCGACACGGCGCGGATGCTGACCCTCGCCGAACAGCTCGAGCACGCCGGCCACCTGGAGCTGCGCGCGGCGCTGGCGTGACGGCGCCGGAGACCCGCGGCGTCGCGAAAGTCCCCGGAATACCCGATCGCCCCGTAGCCTTGTACGAGCAGTACGCCGGGCCGCGGCAGCCCCGGGTCCCAACTTCAGCCGCTACGAGCGGCCTTGCGCCGTGAGGCGCTCCCGGTCCGGCGTACTGTGCCTCGCATGAGCGTGTGGAAGCGGCTGTTCGACAGCCTCACCACCCCGTCGGCGCCGGCAGGCTTCAACCCCGGTGGGTTCGCGGGGTCGACCACCGACAGCGACGCCGAGCCGGGCGTCGCCTACGCGCCCGAGATCGACGGCGAGCCCGATCCGGGCGAGGTCGTGTGGGCGTGGGTGGCCTACGAGGACGACCCCAGCCAGGGCAAGGACCGTCCGGTGCTCCTGCTCGCCCGCGTCGGCACCGAGGGCGGGTCCGACGAGACGTGGCTCGGCCTGATGCTCTCGAGCCAGGACCACGACCTCGACGCGGAGGACGAGGCGCGCTACGGCCGTTACTGGATGGACGTCGGCACCGGAGGCTGGGACCGCGAGGGCAGGCCGAGCGAGGTACGCCTGGACCGGCTGCTGCGCCTGCGTCCCGACGACATCCGTCGGGAGGGTGCCGCCCTCGTCGAGTCGCGCTTCAACGAGGTGGTCGCCGCCGCCCGGGAGCACCACGCGCTCGACTGAAACTGCCTCGGGTCGTTTCGGAGCCGCCCGCTAGGGTTTGGGATCCGCCCCCGCGACCCGACCCGAGGAGGATCCTGTGAGCCCGCGTAGCCGCGTCGCGGCCTCCTCCCTCGTGTGCGGGCTCCTCATGAGCAGCCTGCTGGTGGGCTGCACGGCGGAAGGCGGCGGTGAACCCGATCCCGGACCGACGCCCACGACGGGCGAGACCTCGGCGCCCGCTCCCGTGGCGCGGCTCACCTTCGGCGTGTTCGGGTCCGAGGACGAGGTCGCCGGCTACGACGACATGGTCCAGCAGTTCAACGGGGTCAGCGACTCGGCTCAGGTCGAGGTCGTGTCGTGGCCCGACCACCAGCAGGCCGCCGCCGCCCTCGACCGCGACGAGGCGCTGCCCGACGTCTTCCTCATCTCGCGTCGCGACCTGGCGGAGTTCCAGAAGGAGGGCGAGGTCCAGCCGGTCGACGAGCTGCTCGACGCGCGCGGCGTCGACTTCGGTGACGGCTACGCCCGCGACGCCCTACGGGCCTTCAGCCTCGACAACCGCCTGCAGTGCATGCCCTACGGCATCTCGCCGATGGTCATCTACTTCAACACCGAGCTGATCGACTTCGCGCGGATGCGCGAGCGGGGCCTGCAGGCGCCCGGGTCCGACGAGGACGTCGAGCCGCCCCGGGCCTGGACCTTCGAGCAGTTCACCGCGGCCGCCGAGTTCGCCACCCGGCCCAAGCGCAACACCAGGGGCGTGTCGATCGAGGCGAGCCTGCGAGGGCTGGCCCCCTTCATCGTCTCCGGCGACGGCCAGATCTTCAACGACGACACCGACCCGACCTCCCTCGCCTTCTCCGAGGAGAGCACGCGGGCGGCGCTCGAGACCACGCTCCGCCTCCTGCGCAACGCCCAGGTGACCCTGAGTCCCGAGCAGCTCGCGCGACGGTCGGCCGTCGAGTGGTTCGAGCGGGGCAAGCTGGGGATGGTGGCGGGCTTCCGCGACCTCGTCCCACAGTTCCGTCAGGTCCAGGGGCTGGAGTTCGACGTGATGCCGATCCCGGTCATCGAGGGCTCGGGCACCATCGGTGACATCACCGGGCTGTGCATCTCCAGCCAGTCGCAGCACACCCCGGAGGCGGCCGACTTCCTGGCCCACGCCGTCAGCGTCGACTCCGTGACGCGGGTGGCGCGCGCCGGCTATCTCGTGCCCGCCAACGTCGCGGTGGCGACGTCCGACGACTTCCTGCAGCCGGGCCGTCAGCCGCTCAACTCCCGCGTCTTCAACACCGCCGTCCGCGACATCTACATCCCGCCGTTGCTGGCCGACTGGGATGCGCTCGAGGAGGCCATCGCGCCGATGCTCGTCGAGCTGTTCACCGCCGACATCCTGCCGCCCGAGCTGATCGACGAGATCACCACCGAGATCGACGAGACCTCGCGCACGATCCTGGCGCCCGAGACGGTGACTCCCTCTCCGACACCGTCGGAGTAGCCGTCAGGCCTCGTCGCTGTCCGTCTCCTCGGCGACAGGGCTGGCGACAGGTTCCTTGTCAGCCGCGATGATCGCCGCGACGATCGTCGGGCCGGTGACCTCGATCTGCCACTGCCGCGCGCCGTACCCGCGCAGCTGGCGGCCCACCTCCTTGGCCAGGGGCCGGGGCTCGCGGGCCGCCGGGGGAGACCACAGCACCCGCCGCAGGAAGTCGGGGGTCAGCAGGTTCTCCACCGGCACGTGGTGCTTCTCCGACAGGGCGGCGATGCCCGCGCGCGCCTGCGCGAGCCGGCGGGCGGCGACGGGGTCGCGGTCGGCCCACGCCCGCGGCTGCGGAGGTCCGTCCGAACGGGCCGGGCGTCCGGGCAGGTCCGACTCCGGGGCGTCACGGATCGAGTCGATGGCGGCCACCCAGTCACGGGCGTAGCGGGCGGCTCCGCGCCCGTGGAAGCCCTGCACCGCGAGCAGCGAGGTCCGATCGGTCGGCATCGCGGCCGCCGCCGCCACGATCGCCGAGTCGGGGATGATCCGGCCAGGGGCGACGTCACGCTCGCGGGCGATCCGGTCGCGCGTCTCCCACAGGGCGCGCACGACGCCCTGGGCGCGACGTCCGCGCAGACGGTGCGCCCCCGATGTACGCCGCCACACCTCCTCGCGGACGGTGGGCTCGAAGGACAGCAGCGCCTCGAACTCCTGCTCGGCCCAGTCGGTCTTGCCGGCCGCGGCCAGCTCGGCGACCATCGCCTCGCGCAGCTCGAGCAGCACCTCGACGTCGAGGGCGGCGTACTCGAGCCAGGACGCCGGCAGCGGCCTGGTCGACCAGTCGGCGGCGGAGTGCTCCTTGCGCATCCGCAGGCCCACGACCTCCTCGACCAGGGTCGCGAGGCCGACCCGCGGCTTGCCGAGCAGTCGCCCGGCGAGCTCGGTGTCGAAGAGCCGCGCCGGGCGCAGCCCGATCTCGGCCAGGCAGGGGAGGTCCTGGGTGGCGGCGTGCAGGATCCACTCGGTGCCGTCGAGCGCGTCGGCGAGGGGTTGCAGGGACTCGAAGCAGATCGGGTCGACCAGCGCGGTGCCGGCGCCCTCGCGGCGCAGCTGCACGAGGTAGGCGCGGTTGGAGTAGCGGTAGCCCGACGCACGCTCGGCGTCGATCGCGACCGGCCCGGTGCCGGCGGCCAGCCTGGTGGAGTACTCCACCAGGGCCGTCTCGGTCTCGATGACCTCCGGCAGGCCGTCGCGCAGGGTCAGCAGCGGCGCCGGCTCGACTGCCTCTTCGGGGGTCTGCTCGTCCGGCGTCTCGGCGGCCTCGGCCTGCTCGCTGGCGTCTCCTGCTGCGTCCGTCATGTCCTCGGTGGGCGTCCTCAGCGGCCCGAGCCGCGCTGGCCACGGCGGCTCGGCATCGCCGCGACACCCTCGGGGACTGGCTGCAGCCCGGCAGCCATGCACAACAGGTCCGCCCACGCGCGCACGTGGGCGGCGGCGTCGGGCGAGCCGTCGGCGCCTGCGAGCGGCTCGTCGAAGTCAGGGGTCCAGGACGCGCGTACCTCGATCTGCGCGCTGCCGCCGTCGTCGGCCATGCCGCCGAAGCTCTCGGTCGCGACGCGGGTCACCGTGCCGGACGGAGCGTGGTACGTCGCGCCGTGCCCGTCGAGCGACTCGGTCAGCCAGGACCACCCCACTGCCGCGAGCAGCGGGTCGGTGATCATCTCGGGGTCGAGGTCGGCCCGGACGTAGGCCACACAACGAAAGGTACCGTCCCAGGCCTCGTTGCCCGCGGGGTCGTGCAGCAAGATGATCCGCCCGGTGCCCACGTCCTCGCCGTCGACGGTCAGGTCGGCTGAGAGCGCGAAGGAGTAGGGAGCGATCCGCTGGGGCGCCGGCATCTCCTCGCAGAAGATCTCCGCGCGCAGCCGGGCCTCCCGCATGCTCGCGACCGCGGCCCGGAACGCGGGCGGGTTCGCGTCCGCACCCGTTCCCGGGTGCGCCTCCTGACGGACGACCATGCCCTCCACAGTAGGTGCCCCCTGCGTCACCGATGTGCGGACACGCCGCCTGACCTGGGAGGATCGCCCGGTGCCCTCCCCTGTGACCGGCCCCGTGACCAGCCCCGTGACCAGCCCCGTGACCAGCCCTGTCACCAACCCCGCAACCGGCCCCGCGACCGGCAGCCTGCTGGTGCGCGCAGCGCGGGGCGAGACGGTGCCGCGGCCGCCGGTGTGGTTCATGCGTCAGGCCGGCCGCTCGCTTCCGGAGTACCTCAAGCTCCGTGAGGGCACCGCGATGCTGGACGCCTGCATGGACCCCGGGCTGGTCGTCGAGATCACCCTCCAGCCGGTGCGGCGCTACGGGGTCGACGCGGCCATCTTCTTCTCCGACATCGTGCTGCCGCTCAAGGCGGTCGGTGTCGACCTCGACATCGTGCCGGGCGTCGGACCGGTCGTGGCGCAGCCCGTGCGCACGCTCGCCGACGTCGAGGCCATCCCCGACCTGGAGCCGGAGCACGTCGGGTTCGTGACCGAGGCCGTCCGCGGCCTCGTCGGCGAGCTCGGCCCGACCCCGCTGATCGGGTTCGCGGGCGCGCCGTTCACCGTGGCGTCGTACCTCGTCGAAGGCGGGCCGTCCAAGGAGCATGCCAAGACCAAGGCGATGATGTTCGGCGCCCCTGACGTGTGGGACGCGCTGCTGCGCAAGATCGCGGGCATCGCCGCGACGTACCTCGAGGTTCAGGTCGCCGCGGGCGCCTCGGCCGTGCAGCTCTTCGACTCGTGGGCGGGGGCGCTGACCCCGGCCGACTACGCCGAGCGGGTGCTGCCGCACTCGGCGCGCGTCCTCGAGCGCGCCGGTCGCCTCGGAGTGCCCCGCATCCACTTCGGCGTCGGCACCACCAACCTCCTCGGCCTGATGGGCGAGGCGGGGGCCGACGTCGTGGGGGTCGACTGGCGTACGCCGCTCGCGACCGCGATCGGCCAGGTCGGCGACCGGGCCGTGCAGGGCAACCTCGACCCGACACTGGTCTTCGCGCCGACCGAGGTGATGCTGGCGCGGGCGGCCGAGATCATCGACGCGGGCCGAGCCGCCAAGGGGCACATCTTCAACCTCGGCCACGGTGTGATCCCGAGCACCGACCCCGACCAGCTCAAGCGGCTGACGGAGTTCGTGCAGACCTACGAGCCCACCGGCTAGCTCTTCTTGGCCGCCTTCTTGGCGGTCGACCTCCGGGTGGACGTCTTGCGCGGCTGTTGCCGCACCCGGACCCAGATCGGGCCGTTGGTCGTGTCGGCGTCACGCACCTCGAGGAAGTCCTGGGCCTTGACCAGGTCGCTCAGTCGACGGTGCCCGTAGGAGCGGGGGTCGAAGGCGGCGTTGGCGCGTCCGAGGTACTGACCGACAGCGCCGAGACCGGACCAGCCGTCGTCGCCCGCGGTGTTGCCGAGGGCGCGCGTGAGCAGCTGGCGCAGATCGGGGAGTGCGGGCGCGGCGTCGTCGTCGGGCTCCGTGTCGTCGCCGGGCTCCGTCGTGTCGTCGACGTCCGAGGAGCCTTCCGCGATGTTCTCGGTGTAGATGAACTGCGTGCAGGCCTGCTGGAAGGCCTCAGGGGTCTTCTTGCCGCCGACGCCGTAGACCGGCTTGCCCGACTCCTGCAGGCGCGTGGCCAGTCGGGTGAAGTCGCTGTCGCTCGAGACCAGCACGAAGCCTCCGACGTGGCCGGCGTACAGCAGGTCCATCGCGTCGATGATCAACGCGGAGTCCGTGGAGTTCTTGCCGCTGGTGTGCGCGAACTGCTGCATCGGCTGGATCGCCCGGCTGTTCAGCTGCTTCTTCCAGCCGTTGAGCCGGGTGCTGGTCCAGTCGCCGTAGGCGCGGCGGACCGTCGGGCGGCCGTACTTCGCGGCCTCGTCGATGATCGCGCCGGCGTGCTTGGGGGAGGTGTTGTCGGCGTCGATGAGCACGGCGAGGGGGTCGGTGAGCTCGTCCACCCGGTCAGTCTGTCAGGGGCGCCGGCTTGCGTCGCACCAGCCTGCGGCTGACCAGCCACGTGGGCCAGCCGATGATCGCCAGCACCACGAGCCAGGGCAGGAGCGCCCCGAGGATCGTCGCGAGCACCGTGGCGAAGGCGCCCAGGGCCTTCCAGCCGCCCTCGAACCCGCTCAGGAAGCCCGAGTCGTCGGTGTCCTTCGGCTTCGGCTCCGCCTTTGTGTCGTGCTTGGCGATGTAGACGGTGATCGTGGCGTACGTCGTCTGGTCGGCCAGGTAGGCCTGCTTGGTCTTCAGCGACTCGAGCTCGGCCTGCCGCTGGGTCAGCTGCGACTCGATGCTCACGATGTCGCGGATCGACTGGGCCCGCTCCAGCAGCACCTCGACGCGGCGCAGGCTCTGCTCCTGGGCGCGGATCCGGGCGCGCAGGTCGATGACCTGGAAGGACACGTCCTCTGACGACTTGTCGGACGACTCGAGGTCCGCGACCTTCTCCAGCTCGGCGACCGTCTCCGCGAAGTCGGCGGCGGGGATCCGCAGCACCAACCGCGACGACTGCACCGCGCCGTCGTCGTCGCTCCGGGTCTCCTCGTCGCTGACCTGGCCGCGGTGCACGTCGACGATCTTCATCACCTCGGTGCGGGCCGCCCCCGCGTCGTCGCTGCGCAGCGACACCACGGCGGTGGAGATCACCGACCGCTCGGCTTGGACCACGGGCGTGACGACCGAGCCGCCGGAGCCGCCCTGGATCGCCGAGCCGTCGCCGGCCGCGTCCTGCCCCGGGTCGGAGCCGGTGTCGGAGCCGGTGTCGGAGCCGGTGTCAAAGCCGGTGTCCGAGCCGGTGTCCGAGAATTCTCGTTCGCCCGAGGTCGGCACGTCCATGTCGGCTGCCTCGCTGCCGCCGGAGTCACCGTCCGACGAGCCCGAGCAGCCGGCCAGGGCCACCATCGCGACCAGCGCGAGCGCGGCGACGGAGGGGGTGTGGCGACGTGTCCTGCGGCTGCTGATCCGGGTGCTCATCAGGGTGCTCATGACGCTGGGACGGGCGCGGCCGCCCGGCCGGTTCCGGGGGTGACCGGATCGTTACCGTTCAGGCATGCGCGTGGTCGTGGTCGGCGGGGGTGTCGCCGGGTTGACGGCGGCGTACGTGCTGGGTGCCGACCACGACGTGCTCCTGCTGGAGGCGTCCCCAGAGGTCGGCGGCAAGCTCCGTGGTGGCGAGGTGGCCGGCGTGCGCGTCGACGTCGGGGCGGAGGCGATGCTGGCCCGGCGCCCGGAGGGTGTCGACCTGGCCCGGGACCTCGGCCTGCCGCTGGTGCACCCGGCCACCACCTCGTCGAGGGTCTGGTCGCGAGGGAGTCTCCGGCCGCTGCCCCGCTCGCTGCTCGGCGTCCCGATCGACGTGGACGACCTGGCGGCTTCAGGGGTGCTGTCCTCCCAGGGACTCGCCCGGGTGCGCGAGGAGCCCTCGCTGCCGCCGACCCCGGTCGAGACCGACCTGTCGGTGGGAGACCTCGTGGCGGCCAGGCTCGGCGACGAGGTGGTCGAGCGACTGGTGGAGCCGCTGCTGGGTGGTGTGTACGCCGGACGGGCGCGAGCGCTCTCCCTGCGGGCAGCCGCGCCCCAGGTGGCGGCGCTGGCCGCGCGGGGCTCGTTGCTCGAAGCCGCGGCCCGGCTGCCGGTCCTCGACAGCCCGGTGTTCGCCGGCATCGAGGGCGGGATGCACCGGCTGGCCGCGGCGCTGGCCGGGTCCGGCCTGTTCGAGGTGCGTCTGAGCGCCACGGTGCGTGAGCTCACCGGAGCGCCCGGGAGCTTCGCGCTGACCGTGGGGGAGACCCGCGCGCCTCAGCGGGTCGAGGCGCAAGCGGTCGTCCTCGCGACCCCGGCCGCCCCGACGGCGCGGCTGCTGGGCAGCATCTCGCCGACCGCGGCTGCGCTGCTGGCGCAGGTCGAGTCCGCCTCGATGGCGATCGTCACGCTGGCCCTCCGCGCGGCCGACGTCCCCCTCGACGGAGCCTCGTCAGGGTTCCTCGTGCCGCCGGTCGAGGGGCGCGACATCAAGGCGGCGACGTACTCCTTCGCCAAGTGGGACTGGGTCCGCGCGGCCGGCGCACCCGACGTCGTCCTCCTCCGCACGTCCCTCGGCCGCGCCGGCGAGCAAGCGGCGCTGCAGGTGCCCGACGAGGTCCTGGTCGAGCGCTCGCTGGCCGATCTCGCCGCCCTGGCCGGCGTGACCGCCCGACCGGTCGACGCGCAGGTGCAGCGCTGGGGCGGCGCGCTCCCGCAGTACGCCGTCGGGCACCTCGACCTGGTGTCGCGGGTCCGGTCCGCCGTGGCTGCGGTGCCGGGGCTGGCGGTCTGCGGGGCGGCGTACGACGGCGTCGGCATCCCCGCGGTCATCGCGTCGGCCCGGGCCGCGGCCGCTCAGGTCGTGGCGGCACAATGGCTCCTATGACCGATGCCGAGGAGTCCGGCCAGACCAACGCCGCCAGGCTGCGCGAGATCAACGACTCGATCCGCTACACGATGTGGTCGGTCTTCTCGCTGCGCGACACCTACGGCAACCTCGGCGACGAGGGTCGCAGCCACGAGGCGCACGAGCTCGACGGGCTCGTCGAGAAGCTCGCGGCGGACGACGTCGCGGTCCGCGGCATCTACGACCTCAGCGGGTTCCGCGCGGACGCCGACGTGATGGTCTGGTGGCACGCCGCCACCGCCGAGCAGCTGCAGGACGCCTACAACCGCTGGCGACGCACGTCGTTCGGCCAGCGGCTGGCCCCGGTCTGGAGCCAGCTCGCGCTGCACCGGCCGGCGGAGTTCAACAAGAGCCACGTGCCGGCGTTCCTCGCCGACGATGAGGCGCGGGCCTACGTCTGCGTCTACCCCTTCGTCCGCTCCTACGAGTGGTACCTCCTCGAGGACGCCGAGCGGCGCGCGATGCTCGCCGAGCACGGCAAGATGGCGCGCGGCTTCGCCGACGTGCGCGCCAACACCGTGGCGAGCTTCGCCCTGGGCGACTACGAGTGGCTGCTGGCCTTCGAGGCCGACGAGCTGCACCGCATCGTCGACCTGATGCGCGAGCTGCGCGCGTCGACGGCCCGGCGGCACGTGCGCGAGGAGGTGCCGTTCTACACCGGCCCACGCACCACGCCGACGGAGCTGCTGCACCGCCTGCCGTGACACGGGAACCGTCTGGCGCGACCGCCCGTCTCACCCCCATGACACGCCTCCGTGCCACTGTTGCCGCGCCGCTGCTCGTGCTGGCGCTGGGTCTGCTGTCAGCATGCTCCGGGTCGTCCGACGACGGCGACACCGCCACCGATCCAGCGGGGTCGGGTGGCGCCGGTTCCGGGGCTTCCGCGGGGGAGATGCCCACCAGCGTGCCGCCGCCCACCTCCGACGTCGTCGGCGTCGGCACCGTCATGGACCTCGGCCAGGGCGAGGACCCGCAGCTCTGCCTGGGTGCCGTCGCCGAGTCCTACCCGCCGCAGTGCAGCGGCATCCCGATCACCAACTGGGACTGGAAGCCGGTGAAGGACACCTCGGAGGCGTCGGGCACCGTCCGCTGGGGCAGCTATGCGGTCACGGGCGCCTACGACGGCAAGACCTTCGAGGTGACCCAGGAGCCGATGTCGTCGGCGCTCTACGACCCGATGCCGGCCGACAACCCGTTCGTCACGACGTGCGAGGAGCCCGCTGGCGGCTGGGCCGTCGTGGACGAGTCGAAGGTCGGCTTCGAGGACCAGGACGCGGTCTACGCCGCGGCCGCCCAGCTGCCGAACTACGCCGGGTCCTTCCTCGACATGAACGCCGACAAGCCGGACGACGCCAGCGCGACCATCGTCAACGTCCTGGTCACCGACGACCCCGAGGGGGCCGAGAAGGCCCTGCGTGAGGTCTGGGGCGGGCCGCTCTGCGTCACGGTGGCCGAGCACACCGAGGCCGAGCTCGTCGAGATCCAGGACGGCCTGACCGGGCTGCCGGGACTGCTCAGCAGCGGCCCCCAGCTCGACAAGCTGGTCGTCGACGTGGTCTGGGACGACGGCACGCTCCAGTCGTGGGCCGACGCGACGTACGGCGAGGGTCTGGTCGCGATGCGGTCGGTCCTCCAGCCCGTGGGCTGAGCGTCCGGCGTCCGCCGTCTCTCAGGGGGCCGTAACTACGCAATTGCGCGGAAGTTGTCCCCGTGAGACGCCCCGGGAGGGCAACAACTGCGCAATTGCGCGGAAGTTGCCCCCGTGAGACGCCGCGAGACCCGTCAGCCCTTCTCGACCGGCGCGCCCTCGTCGGCGGGCTCGAGCGTCAGGCTGATCGAGTTGATGCAGTAGCGGTCACCGGTCGGGGTGCCGTAGCCGTCGGGGAAGACGTGCCCGAGGTGCGAGCCGCAGTTGGCGCAGCGGACCTCGACCCGCTTCATGCCGTGCGAGCTGTCCTCGATGTAGTCGATCGTGTCAGTGATCGGCTGGTAGAACGACGGCCAGCCGCAGCCGGAGTGGAACTTCGTGTCGGACTCGAAGAGCTTGGACTGGCAGGCCTTGCAGCGGTAGACGCCGACGGTCTCGGTGTCGGTGAACTTGCCGGTGAACGCGCGCTCGGTGCCGGCCTGCCGCAGGACGGCGTACTCCTCGGGAGTGAGCGTCTGGCGCCACTCCTCGTCTGACTTCTCCACCTCGTAACCCATGTCTCAACGGTAGTCGCGCACCCAAGACCGGCCCATGGCCCGTTGTGACTATTGGATGACGTTCCGCACCCAGACCCGTTGGGCCCCGAGCGGCTGGTAGCCCGCGTCGAGCATCGCGTCGAGCTCGTCGCCCCACGCGTAGGCGGTGACCGGCCTGCCAGGGTGCAGCACGGCGGGGCACGCGAGCAGCTCCGCGTGGTCGAGGGCGGTCACCGGCCCGCGGGAGGACCACCCGTTGGAGAGACCGGCGACCGGTCCGGCGTCGTGGATGACGGCGCCGGCGACGGGTACGCCGTCGGCGACCCGCGCCAGGACCCGGAACCCGCCATGGGCGAGGACGGCCGGCACCAGCACGTCGACGTAGTCGTGGGCCTCGGCCCAGGCGGCCAGCAGCGCCTCCTCGCGCACGACGGACCAGCCCTCGGGCCACACGGCGTCGTCGAATCCCTCGTGGTGCAGCCAGGTCGCGTCCAGGAGCAGGGTGTACCCGTCCGCCGACAGGTCGAGGGTGCCGAAGGAGTCGGCCACACCGCCCACAGGGTGCCGCTCCATGGCGGCCAGCACGGCGTCGCGACCCACGTCAGGGGTCAGCGTCTTGACGGTCGAGTGGTACGCCGGGACCGCGGCCAGCGCGACCCAGAGGCGGTCGTCGCACCACACCGGCACCTCGTGGACCGCGCACACGTCGTCGTACCAGCGGCGGCTGGTCTCCACGGCGGCGACCAACCGGGGGTCCATCCAGCTACTTTGACAGCATGCCGAAGCCTTCCGCAGCAGAGGTGGTCGCCGGGGACCGCGCCGTCCGGGTGTCGAGCCCGGATCGGGTGATCTACGAGGCGACCGACCGGACGCCCGAGGTCACCAAGCTGATGGTGGCGGAGTACTTCGCGTCCGTCGGCGACGGGCTGATGCGGGCGCTGCGCGACCGGCCGACCGCGCTGGAGCGCTGGCCCGCCGGCGTACGTCCCGAGATCAAGCTGGCCACCGGACGACCCGGGGAGAAGGCCGACGCGTTCTACCAGAAGCGGGTGCCCAAGGGTGCTCCCGACTACCTCGAGTCGATCGAGGTCACCTTCCCGTCGGGACGCACGGCCGACGAGATCTGCCCCACGGAGATCGCGGTCCCGGTGTGGTGCGCGCACATGGGCACGCTGACCTTTCACCCCTGGCCGGTGCGCCGCGACGACGTCGACCGTCCCGACGAGCTCCGGATCGACCTCGACCCGCAGCCCGGCACGACCTTCACCGATGCGGTGCGCGTCGCCGGGGTGGCTCGCGAGCTGCTCGAGGAGCTGGGGCTGGTCGGCTTCCCCAAGACGTCGGGCAACCGCGGCGTGCACATCTACGTCCGCATCAAGCCGGAGTGGGAGTTCGTCGACGTCCGCCACGCCGCGATCGGCTTCGGCCGCGAGCTGGAGAAGCGCGACGACGGGGTCACGACCAAGTGGTGGAAGGAGGAGCGCGGTGAGCGCATCTTCGTCGACTTCAACCAGAACTGCCGCGACCGCACCATCGCGTCGGCGTACTCCCTGCGCCCGATCCCCGGCGCCCCCGTCTCGACACCGATGACGTGGGCAGAGCTGGCGACGCTCACGAGCCCGGCGGAGTTCAACCTCTTCAGTGTCCCGGACCGGCTCGCCGACGGTGACCCGTGGGCCACCATCGACGACGTGGCGTGCTCGATCGAGCCGCTGCTGCGGCTGTACGACGAGTCGGGGCTCGGCGAGATGCCCTACCCGCCCGACTACCCCAAGATGCCGGGCGAACCCCCGCGCGTGCAGCCGTCCAAGAAGGTCGAGGCGCACTGGGACGAGCAGGGCAACCGGCGACCTGACAGCTGAGTGCGCAACCCGGCGGCGACCACGCCCACCAGCGCACTCGACCTCGCTAGCCTCGAGCGGTGACCGAGGACAACCGCGTCGGCCGTGATCCCGGCGAGCCGGCCAAGCAGGGCGAGGCCGGCGCCGAACGCTGGATCGGCTACCTCGACTGGGTCCGCGCGAACATCGTCGAGGCCGTGCTGGCGCTCGACGACGAGGCTCGTCGTACGCCGAGGGTGCCGTCGGGCTGGACGCCGATCGAGCTGCTCAGCCACGTGCTGCACATGGAGCAGCGCTGGTTCGTGTGGGGCTTCCTCGGGGAGCCGGTGGCCGAGCCGTGGGGCGACTGGACCGTCGACGAGCCGTGGGACGCCGAGGCCCGAGGGCGCTGGCACGTGCCCGACGACGTGACCGCCGAGCAGCTCGCCGACCGGCTGGCGGCGATCGCGGAGCGCACCCGCGAGGTGCTGCGCTCGCACCCGCTGGACGCCGTCTCCGCGCCGGGCGGCCGCTTCGCCGACGACCCGCCGACCCTGGAATGGATCTGCTTCCACGTGCTCGCGGAGTACGCCCGCCACGCGGGTCATCTCGACATCGTGGTCGAGCTCGGCGCGTAGGCTGCGGCCGTGCCAGACGAGTCGGGGGAGCAGCCCGGCGGTCAGCCGCCGCCGTACGGCGAAGCCGGCCCGCCGCCTCTGCCTCCCGAGCCGCCGCCCTACGGCCAGGCCGGTGCCTCCTGGCCGAACAGCCAGCCCGCGCCCCCCAGCGAGCAGCTGCCGCCCACGCACTCGATTCCGGGTCAGCCGCAGGTGCCACCCACGGCTGCCGGACTGCCGTACGGCGCAGGACAGCAGCCTCCGGGGCCACCCGGCAGTCACCCCTACGGCGGACCGGGCGGGTACGGCGGCCCCTACATCCCGCCTCTCCCCCAGAAGTCCAACACCGGCAAGATCGTCGCGATCGTGATCGGCGCGATCCTGCTCCTGACGTGTGGCGGGTGCACGGTCTTCGGGATGGCGGTCTACAACGCCGGCCAGGACGTGCTCGACGAGATCGAGACCTACGAGCCGCCCGCGGTGCAGGAGACGGTCACGGTGGCACCGGGTGAGGGCTTCCTCGTCGGTGACGTGGCGGTCGAGAGCGGCTGGTCGGTCGAGGTGCTGCAGGGCCTTCCGCTGATCCAGGACATGCGCGGCACCGCCGTCGGCACCTCCGCGTTCGACGCGATCGCCTTCGAGCTGACCTTCTACCGCGGCGATCGGGTGGTCGCCGAGGGTTCCTGCGGCGGCAGCGTCGACGAGTCGGACGTCGTCGAGATCGCGTGCACGGTGTCGGACAAGAAGGCCCGCCGAGCAGACCGGGTCGAGGTCCAGTCGCTCCTCTGAGCACCGGTAGCCTCGCCCCCGTGGAAGCGAAGCCGAAGTGGGTCGTGATCACCGGCTCCGGACGCAGCGGTACGAGCAGCGTCGGCGGCACCCTCAAGCGACTCGGGCTGCACATCCCGCAGCCCGAGGTGGAGGCGGACGACAAGAACCCGCGCGGCTACTACGAGCCCGCCTGGCTCGCGGCGCTCCTCAAGGACTTCATGGACCCCATCCCGGTGCGCACCATCGACTCGCGACCGACCGCGCCTCAGGTGGCGATGGACGCGCTCGCGGACACCGACATCGAGGACCAGCTCCGCGAGTGGTTGCGCGACCTGCTGCCGCACGAGCAGGTGGCGCTCAAGGACACCCGGGCCTACTGGGTCTACGAGATGTTCGTCCGCCTCGCCGACGAGCTGGGCGCCGAGCTCACCTCGCTGACCATGCTGCGGCACCCGACCGAGGTCGTCCGCTCGCGCGACACGGCGTACCTCGCCGGGCAGAGCGAGCAGTTCCGCCGCGAGCGCGAGACCACCAACGTCGCGGCGTGGATGAACTCCGTCTTCGAGACCGAACGGGTCACCCGCCACCACGCGCGCGCCTGGGTCCGCTACACCGACCTCCGCACCGACTGGCGCGAGGCGATGGGCCGCGCCGGCACGCAGCTGGGGTTGACCTACAACGCCGACCTCAGCAGCGGTGAGCACCACCCGGTCGACGACTTCATCGACCCCGGCCTGTTCCGCTCCCAGGTCACCTGGGACGACATCGCGGTGCGCCCCGAGCTGCGCGACCTGGCGCAGCAGACCTGGGACGCCGTCACCGTGCTCGTCGACAGCCCGCACGACGAGGCCGCCGTGGCCGAGCTCGAGCGGTTGCGGGCGGCGTACGTCGACCTCTACGAGTTCGCCGCCGCGATGGCCCAGGACGAGCGGACCGCGCAGGTCGTCGCCGTACGCCGCGAGCTGCGCGCCAAGCTCGACCAGAAGAACGCCCGCATCGAGGAGCTCAAGAGCAAGCTCGAGCGCTCCCGGACCCAGGACCCGGTCGACGGGCGGCCCAGCTGGCAGCCCGCCTTCCAGCGGTTGGTGGGTCGGCTGCGCCGTCGCTAGTCGCGACCGACCCGGGGAGCCGCAGAGTCAGCGTTCCCACGGCCCGGCGATGGGCAGGTAGCGCTCGAAGAAGTCGGCGACGAGCCGGTCGACCTTGGCCATCTCCATCGCGTAGTCGTGGTGGTCGCCGATGCAGACCGCGTCCTGGCGCCGCTGCAAGGCCTGCTCGAGCACCAGCCCGACGTTGGTGGTGGCCAGGTCGATGAACGTGCTCTCCAGGGCCGCCTCGTAGGCCGCCCCCGTCATCAAGCCGTAGAACGGCGCGAGGGACGACACCATCGACACGTCGGTCTCGGACCGGAAGGGCGCCCGCGCGGTGGCCTCGACGTCGTCGGCGAACCGCTCGGCGACCTCGGCGAGCACGGAGACGCGCTGGGGGTACGGCGCGTGCACCAGGTGCCGGGTCACCGCGATGCCGAACGCCTCCTGGAGCAGCCACCGGTTGCGCAGGGCGGCGGTGATGTACGCCGGCTGACCGCCCGGCTCTCCGAGGCCGACGAGGTGCTGCGCGGTGAAGACGGCGAAACGGCCCGCCGCGTCGAAGAACCGCTCGGGGCCGAGCGGCCGGCCGAGCAACATGTCGTCGTTGAAGTAGACGAAGTGCTCGGCGAGGCCGGGGATCCGGTGCAGGGCGGTCTCGATGGAGTGCGAGTTGAAGGTCGACAGCGCGTCCGCGGGAAGGATCTCGCTGTGGTCGACGACGTGGATCTGGGGGTGCTCGGCGTCCAGCCACGGCGGGACCTGCCGGTCGGTCACGATGTGCACGCGGCGTACCCACGGGGCGAAGAGATGCAGGCTGCGCAGCGAGTAGCGCAGCTCGTCGCGGCTCTCGAACCGGGCGCGGCCACTCGACGCCCGGGAGGCGGCGGCGCCCGACTGCCCGGCCCAGTCCGCCAACCGCTGTTGCTGGCGCTCGGCCCAGGAGGGGTCGCCGCCGTCGACCCAGGTGTAGACGACGTCGACCTCGACGCTCGTCTCGGCGAGGGTCGGCAGCGTCATCAGCGGCAGCGACGGCAGGTCGAGGCCCTCCACGCGGCGCTTCGCGGTCGCCGAGCCGCGGGCGGCCCGGGTGACGTAGGCGTTCGGCTCCGGCGCAACCAGGTCACCGCCCAGCCCTTCGGCCCAGAACTGCACCTCGACCGCGCAGCCCTGGCCCAGCAACGAGGCGCTGCCGCCGGACGTCGGCCACGGCTCGAGCACGATCCTCGGCGTCATGGCGCGCAGCAGTGCCTGCGCCAGCTCGGCCACCGGACCACGACGCTCGGGCCAGCCGTGGTCGCCGGGGTCGCGCAGGCCGAGGTACGCCGGCGGCGCGGCCGTGGCGAGCGCGCGGAGGTAGGCCGCGCGGGCAGCGAGGGGCACCACGACGACGGGTGCGGCCCCGGCGACCCCGGGCACCACGAACCACTCGTCGGTGACGTCGTCCGCGACGCTCGTGGCCAGGGCGAGCACCTGTCGCCGTGCCTGCGCGGGGGTGGCGTGACCCCAGTCGCCGGGCCCGTCGGTCCCCCCGACATCTGGGCGCGCGCCTTGGGTGGTCGAGCCTGCCGAGACCCGCGCCGCCAGGCGACCCGCTCCCTTGGGCCGGGCCGCGACGGCCTCCGCGAAGACCTGCTCCCACTGCTGGGCGAGCCCGTCGGCCTCCCACGACGCGGCGGTGGCGACCGCCCCCTCGCCGAGCCGACGGCGCAGGTCGTCGTCGGTGGCGACCCGGAGCAGCGTCGCCGCCAGGTGCTCCTCGGAGCCGGGCACCACGAGCAGGCCGTTCACCTCGTGGTCGATGATCTCCCGTGGTCCTGACGGGCAGTCATAGCTGACGGCCGGCACCCCGGCCGCCATGGCTTCCTGGAGCACGAGCGGGTAGCCCTCGGCCCTCGAGCACAGGGCCGCCACCGACGCCTTGGCCCACTCGCCGGCCAGGTCGTGGGTCGTGCCCGGCAGCTCCACGCGGTCGAAGAGTCCCGCCTTGCGGGTGAGTGCCTGCAGCTGACCGCGCTGGGGTCCGTCGCCGAAGATCCGCAGCCGCCAGTCGGGCACCAGGGGTGCGATCCGGGCGAAGGCGCGCACCAGGTGCCCGAACTGCTTCTCCCCGACCAGGCGCCCCGCGGTGACGATCACCGGGTCGTCCAGCCGGGAGCGCGGGACGTAGCCCTGAGGGAGCGGGTTGGGCAGCACCACGAGCCGGGGCGCGGCGTCGCCGAGCTGCTCGGCCAGCCAGGCCGCCGCGCTCTCGGTGAGCAGCGCGACGACGTCGGCGCGGGCGCCGTACGTCAGCAGGGGCTCGAGCCCGGCCACCCGGTCGGAGGACGACCGGTGCTCCTGGTGCACCAGGACGACGCGGTCGTCGACGAGCTGCTCGGCAGCCGCGAGCAGGCTCGGCGTCACGGTGACGAGGACGTCGGGGGCGAGCCGCGGCAGCCGCTCCTCGAGCGCGACGTCGCACACGGCCGAGAACTGCGGGTCCCAGCGAGGAGGCACGAGCAGCGACGGGCGCCGGTGCAGCTCGGGATCGGTCCGGTGACCGTCGCGCACGTCGACCAGGAACTCCGTGCGCACGCGCGGGTCGATGTCGTAGGTCGGGCGGTCGGCGCTGCGGGTGACGCTCACCATCTGGACGTCGTGCCCCCGGGCGGCCAGCGCGTTGGCCTGGGTGATGGCCGATCGCGACGTGCCTCCCGGGCCGGCCAGGTTGAAGACGAGGAAACCGACCCTCACCACGGGCCCCTCACGAGAGCTCGCCCTCGTCCGCCGGCCGATGGGCGCGCAGCCGGCCGTCGGGGAGGTATCTCAACCGCACCGTGCGGCGCTCGCCCTGGTCGTCGGTCCAGAGGATGGGGAGCACGGTCGCGAAGCCGGGCCGGGCCGTGTCGTTGCGTGCGCGGACGAGCGGCACGAGCCGGCTGCTGTCGCCGACGGAGACGAACCACTCCGTCTCGAGCTCGTCCGGCACCGCCTCCGGCACCAGCACGGCGGTCAGTGTGCCCTCGGCGGCTCTCACCTCGGCCTCGTGGCGGACGACTCCATCGGCGCCGGACAGCAACAGGCGAGGGTCGGCCAGGCCGGGATCGGTGAAGGTGAGCAGCAGCCCTTGGTCGACGAGGTCGACCCCCGCGACCTCCGCCACCGGGTCGCGCCGTTCGCGCCGGACGACGAGCGCGCCGCTCTCGCGGCGGCGTACGTCGAGCTGCCAACGGCCGTCGCGGGTCGGCGGCGTGCGCATCGGCGCCACGGCGGGCAGGGGGTCGGCGCGGAGCGTGGCGCCGGAGGGGAGGGTGACCAGCTGGAAGACGTCGTGGTCCTGGCCCTCGGCGAGGTCGGGAAGGGCGGAGGGCAGGTGCCAGCGGTACGACGCCGCGGCGGGGTCGGCGGGCGCGTCGTTGTCGGGCTCGACGACCTGGCCGGTCTCCTCGTGCCGGAGCGCGGCCCGCTCGTCGGTGCCGGTGACCGCCAGCCACAGGCTGTCCCCGTCGAGGACGCGCGCGTAGACCGCGGTCGGCCCGGCTGGACGCGCGGGCGTCGTCACCGCCTCGGCACCGTCGCTCGACATGACGGCGCGGGCGCGCTCGCCCAGCTTCTCGCCCAGCCTGTTGCCCAGCCTGTTGCCCAGCCTGTTTCGGAGACCCATGGCGTTGTCGGCAGGCGCGACCGCCTAGAGGCCGGTCACGCCCTCGCCGCCGCCCGCCTGCTCGTCGAAGCTCTCGTGCTCGAGCAGGTGCAGGACCGGGACACCGATGGCGCGGCGGGCCTTGGACGTCCAGTCGACGTGGAAGAACTCGGCCACGACGTGCGGCCGGGTCAGGATGATCGCCTCGCGGCCGTCGACCTGCGACACGACCTGCGCCAGCGCGTCGATCGGGTGCCCCTCGACGACCTGGCCGGTCGCCTCGACACCAGCAGCGCGCAGCGCCGTCAGGGTCGACTCGAGGTCCTCGCGAGAGCGCTCCTCGCAGTCCTCGCGCACGGCCGCGAGGTCGACGTCGCTCATGGTCATCGCCGGCGCGGCCAGCACCTCGCCGGCGGCGAGGGTGCCCATCGAAGCCTCGATGCGGGCCGCGGCATCCTCCATCGGGAGGAGCACGTGGTAGACGACGGGCTGGTCGAGCCCTTCGTGCAGTGAGCGCACCTGGCGCGCGTCGACGTCGGTCAGGGCCTGCTCCACCAGGAGCACGACGTGGTAGGTCTCGTCAGCCGATGCGTCGCCGTCAGTCACGCGGCCAGCCTATCCCCGCCGCTGCTCGGCCAGCGCCCACGGGCTCACGGAGATCCGGTCAGCTGACTCATCCCCCCAGGACGGTGTTGAGGTCGTAGGACACGACCTCCTCGAGCTGCTCGTAGCCGCACGACTCAGGGTCGCGGTCGGGCCGCCAGCGCTTGAACTGCGCGGTGTGCCGGAACCGCCGCCCCTCCATGTGGTCGTAGCCGACCTCGACCACCCTCTCGGGTCGCAGCGGCGTGAAGGAGAGGTCCTTGCCCTGGCTCCACCGGCTCTGCGTGCCCGGCACCCGGTCGGGGTTGGCGGTCAGGAACTCCTGCCACCGGCCCCACGGGTGGTCCTCGATCGGGACCACGAGCTCCTGCAGCTCCTGCCACAGCTCGGCCCGGCGCTGCGCGGTGAAGCTTGCGCTGACGCCGATGTGCTGCAGCTCGCCGTCGGCGTACAACCCCAGCAGCAGGCTGCCGAGCAGGGGTTTGTCGGGGGTGGAGGTCTTGTGGTCGCGGTAGCCCGCCACCACGACGTCGGCGGTGCGCTCGTGCTTGATCTTGAGCATCGTCCGGGCGTTGGGCTGGTACGTCGCCCCCAGCGGCTTGGCGATCACGCCGTCGAGACCGGCGCCCTCGAACTGCTCGAACCACTGCGCGGCCTCGGTCGGGTCGGTCGTGGTGCGGGTCAGGTGGCAGGGTCCGTCCCCGCCCTTGAGGTGCGCGAGCGCCTCCTCCAACGCGGCCCGCCGCTCCGTGAAGGGCTTGTCGAGGTACGACGTGTCGCCGAGCGCGAGCAGGTCGAACGCAACGAACCCGGCCGGGGTCTTCTCCGCCAGCATGTTGATGCGGCTCTCCGCCGGGTGGATCCGCTCCTGCAGGGTCTCGAACTCCAGCTTGCCGCCGCCCGCGTCGGTCGGCAGCGCGACGAACAGCTCGCCGTCGAGCACGCAGCGCTCGGGCAGCTGCTCGCGCGCGGCCGCGGCGACCTCGGGGAAGTAGCGCGTCAGCGGCTTGGTGTTGCGGCTGGCCAGCTCGACCTCGTCGCCGTCCTTGAAGACCAGGCACCGGAACCCGTCCCACTTCGGCTCGAACGACAGCCCGCCGTGCTTCGCGATCTGGGCAGCATCCGGGATCCCCTTCACCGCCTTCGCCAGCATCGGCAGCACCGGCGGCATCACAGGCAGGTCCATGCTGGCGAGGTTAGCCGTGCCCGGGGACGTCGCACGGACGGAGCCATAGGCGGCCGTAGAAGGCTCCCTCCGTACGACGTCCCCGCAAGCTCTAGGCTGTGACGCGACTTTCCCCGGTTGGTCTGCCGGCAGGGCCCGCCTGACTTTGAATCAGGACTAGCGACGTAGGTTCGACTCCTACCCGGGGAGCCATCAGCGCGCCACTATCCTGTCGACGGCGACTGACAGATCACGCCGTCCGGGTGACCCCGACGGCTTACGGAGCGCTGCTCGCCACCGGTTAGGGTCGAGACCTACCCGGGCGGCGCTCAGCCCCCGTCGAAGGGATCTCCAGATGTCGTTGACCGTGATTGTCCTGGCGGCCGGTGGCGGCACCCGGATGAAGTCGAAGACGGTGAAGGTGCTGCACCGCATCGGAGGACGGACTCTTCTCGACCACGTGCTGCACGCCGTGCACGAGGTCGGGCCGACCCGTGTGGTCACCGTGGTCGGCACCCAGGGCGAGCAGGTCGCCGCACACGTCTCGAAGACGTACCCCGACACCTCGCTGGCCCACCAGCCCGTCTCCACGCCGGGCGGTCCTTCGGTGGCCTACGGCACGGCGTACGCCGTCCGGGTGGCCATCGAGTCGCTCGGCACCCTCGAGGACGGCACCGTCCTGGTCGTCACCGCGGACACTCCGCTGCTCCAGGGCGCAGCGCTCAAGGCGTTCGCGGCCGAGCACGACGCGGCGCAGCGTGCGGTCAGCGTGCTGTCCGGGATCGTCGCGGACCCGTTCGGCTACGGACGCATCGTGCGCGACGCCGACGGGGACGTCGAGGCGATCGTGGAGGAGAAGGACGCGACGCCGGAGCAGCGCGAGATCGCCGAGATCAACAGCGGGATCCTCGCCTTCGACGCGGCGTTCCTGCGCGAGGCGCTGCCGCGCATCGGCAACGACAACGCCAAGGGCGAGTACTACCTCACCGACGCCGTCCAGGTCGCCCGCGACGCCGGCCTGACCGTCGGGGCCCACGTCATCGACGACGTGATGCAGACCGAGGGCGTCAACGACCGGGCGCAGCTGGCCGCCCTGGGCCGCGAGCTCAACCGCCGCATCGTCGACCGGTGGATGCGCGAGGGCGTCACGGTGATGGACCCGGCGACGACGTGGATCGAGGCCGACGTCGTGCTCAGCCCCGACGTCACGATCCTGCCCGGCACGCAGCTGCTCGGCGCCACCGTGGTCGGCGAGGACGCGGTGATCGGCCCCGACACCACCCTCAAGGACTGCGAGATCGGGCCCGGAGCGAGGGTGGTGCGCACGCACGGAGAGCTCGCCGTGATCGGGCCGGACGCGACGGTCGGACCGTTCTCCTACCTCAGGCCCGGCACCCAGCTCGGCGCCCGCGGCAAGATCGGCACCTTCGTCGAGACCAAGAACGCTGTGATCGCCGACGACGCCAAGGTCCCGCACCTGTCGTACGTCGGCGACGCGGACATCGGCGAGGGCACCAACATCGGCGCCGGCACCATCTTCGCCAACTACGACGGGGTCAAGAAGCACCGCACGACCGTCGGCAAGGGCGCCAGGACCGGCTCCAACAACACCTTCGTGGCGCCGGTGCGGATCGGCGACCAAGCCATGACGGGCGGCGGCACAGTGGTCCGCAAGGACGTGCCCGACGGGGCGCTCGCCGTCTCCGCCGCCACCCAGCGCAACCTCGAGGGGCACGCCGAGCGGCGCGCCGCCAAGCTGGAGCGCGAGCAGGTCACCCGTGAGACAACCGACCCCGGGCTTGGGCCGACCGACCCGGGTGCGGGAGGATCCTGACCTGTGGGTGACGCACAGAAGTCCGCGGGCAGGAAGTCCAAGAAGACCACCAAGAAGCACCTCATGGTCTTCAGCGGCCGGGCGCACCCCGAGCTGGCCGACGAGGTCGCCGCCGCTCTCGAGATCGGGCTCGTCCCGACCACGGCGTACCAGTTCGCCAACTCCGAGATCTACGTCCGCTACGAGGAGTCGGTGCGCGGTTGCGACGCCTTCGTGATCCAGAGCCACACCGCCCCGATCAACGAGTGGATCGTCGAGCACCTGATCATGGTCGACGCCCTCAAGCGCGCCAGCGCCAAGCGCATCACCGTGGTGATGCCGTTCTACGGCTATGCCCGGCAGGACAAGAAGCACCGCGGCCGCGAGCCGATCTCCGCGCGGCTCATGGCCGACCTCTTCAAGACCGCCGGCGCCGACCGGCTGATCGTCGTCGACCTGCATGCCGACCAGATCCAGGGCTTCTTCGACGGCCCGGTCGACCACCTGATGGCGCTGCCGATCCTGGCGTCGCACGTTCGTGACAAGTACGGCGACCAGGAGCTCGCCGTCGTCTCCCCGGACGCCGGCCGGATCAAGGTCGCCGAGCGTTGGTCGGCCCGCCTCGGCGGCGCCCCCCTGGCCTTCATCCACAAGACCAGGAGCACCGACCGCCCCAACGAGGCGGTCGCCAACAGGGTCGTCGGTCTGGTCAAGGGCAAGATGTGCGTCCTGGTCGACGACATGATCGACACCGGCGGAACGATCGTCGCGGCCGCCGAGGCCCTCATGAAGGACGGCGCCAAGGGCGTCATCATCGCCGCGACGCACCCGATCCTCAGCGGCCCCGCGGTCGACCGGCTCAAGAACAGCCCGGCTGTCGAGGTCGTCGTCACCAACACGCTGCCTCTCACCGACGAGCAGCGCTTCGACAAGCTCACCTGCCTGTCGATCTCACCGCTGCTGTCACAGGCGATCCGCGAGGTCTTCGAGGACGGCTCCGTCACGAAGATGTTCGACGGCCAGGCATAGGCGCCTCGCGGCTCGTCTCATCCGGCGACGTCGTCGAGCGCGTCCTCCCAGGCACGGCGCAGGATCGTGGGGAGGTCGCCCGCGAGGGCGGTCCTGAGGGCAGCGACCTGCCCCTCGGTGAGCGGCACGGTCGGGAAGACGTGCTTGCCCATCAGCTCGGCGAAGGCCGAGCCACGTGCGACGGCCAGGCGCGGCGTCTCGGCGAGGTAGCGGTCGACGTACGTCGCCACGAGGTCGGTCCGTTCGGGGTCCCAGAGTCCCTGCGCGATCGCCTGCACCTCACGGTTGGAGATCTTGGGGTTCTCGACGATGCGGGTCCACGCGTCGGCCTTCGCCTGTGGGTCGGGCCGGGCGGCCAGCGCGCGAGCCGCACCGAGCTCGGCCACGATCGTGCCGTCGGCCGCGCGCTCGCGCTCGATGTCGTCGGCATCGAGCGCCCCGAGCGAGGCCAGCCGCTTCAGGGCGGTCCAGCGCAACGACGCGTCGTCGGTCGCGGCGAAGCCCCGGAGCCGTGGCTGGTCGGAGTCGACGGCGGCGAGATGACGGGTCAGCACGGCGGCGACGTCGGGGTGGGGGTCCTGCTCCAGCGCCGTCGCGTAGGTCGTCGAGAGCCGAGCCCGCACACCCGTCACCGCCTCGGCCGGCACCAGTGTGGTGAGCAGCTTGCCGCCCGCCCAGGTCGGGACGTTGTGGGCGACGGCCGGGTGGGTCTCGGCAGGCAGGTGCCGCTCGACGAGGGCGAGGAAGTCGTCCATGGGCAGCTCACCCGCCCAGGCCAGGTCGACGGCGGTGGCCCAGAGGAGCGCGCGGGCGTCGGGGTCCGGGATCTCGGCAAGCCCCTGCGACACGGCGGCCCACGACACGTCGTCGAGGCGGACCCGCGCGTAGGTCTCGCCGTGCGCGTTCGGCACCACCACGGCGGCGCCCGGCACGCGGACCGGCTCGTCGGCGAGGTCGACGAACACCGAGCCGAGCTCCACCCAGCTGTCGTCGTACGACGTGACCCGGAGCGTGTGGGGCCGGCTGCCCTCGCGGGTCAGCACGACCTCCGACCCGGGCCCGTCGCCGTCCCTCGTCGCGGTGATGGTGTCGAAGCCGGTGGTGCGCAGCCATGCCTGCGCCCACGCGCGCACGTCACGGTCCGGGGTGGCCTCGTCGAGGGCGTCGACGAAGTCGTCGAGCACGGTGTTGCCCCACTTGTGGCGAGACAGGTAGGCGTTCACGCCGGTGTAGAAGGCGTCCTCGCCGATCCAGGTCACCAGCTGGCGCAGGCAGGAGTTGCCCTTGGCGTAGGACAGCGCGTCGAAGTTGCCCGACGCCGCGTCCACGTCGGGGACGTCCTCGGCCCTCGGGGCGACGGGGTGCGTCGAGCGGCGGGCATCGGCGAGGTACGCGTACGGCTTGCGGGCGATCGTGAAGTCGACCCACGGCGCCTCGACCCCGGCCTCCTGGGCGACGCGGAAACCGAGGTAGTCCGCGAAGGACTCCTGCAGCCAGGTGTCCTCCCACCACGTCATGGTCACCAGGTCCCCGAACCACATGTGCGCCATCTCGTGGGCGATCACCATCGAGCGCGCCCGTCGTTCGGGCTGCGTCAGCGGGCTCAGCGGGAGCATCTCGTCGCGGTAGGTCACGCAGCCCGGTGTCTCCATCGCGCCCCAGTTGTGGCCGGGCACCATCGCCTGGTCGTACGAGTCGAAGGGGAACGGCTCGGTGAAGACTTCGGCGTAGTGGTCGAAGCACGCCTCCGTCACCCGCCTGAGGTCGTCGGCGTCGCGCTCGAGCTGCTCGCGCAAGGACGCCCTCGCGTGCCATCCGAAGGGCAGGCCGGCGTGCTCCCAGGTCACCGACGCCCAGGGGCCGCCGCACATCGCGAACATCGCCGGCGGCAGCGGCGGCGTGGTGGCGAACTCCCACCGGCCGTTCTCGCTGGAGACGACGCGGCTGTTCGCGAGCACCGTCCAGGCCTCGGGAGCAGTCACCCGCAGGGTGATCGACGCCTTCAGGTCGTTCTGGTCGAAGCAGGGGTAGACGAGGTGGGCGATGTCGATGCTGCAGTACGCCGACCGGTAGGTCTCGCCGTCTGCCGGGTCGGTGAAGGTGTGCATCCCGTCGCCGTCCGTGACGTACGGCAGCCGCGCCTCGACGAGGATCGTCTGCGTCGCCTGCAGGTCGGTCAGGCGGATGCGGTTGCCGTCGTACTCCGGCTCCGCACCGTCGACCCGCAGCTCCAGCGCGTGCGCCAGCTCCAGGAACGTCTCGGCGCCGGGCTCCCGGCAGGAGAACGTCACCTCCGCCCGCACCGCGAAGCTGTCGGCATCGGTGATGTCGAGGTCGAGGACGTAGGAGACGTCGTGGAGGAGGGCGGCTCGGACGCGGGCTTCGGCGAGGGTCAGCGACACGAGCAACGAACCTACCCACCGGTGTCGAGGAGGTCGCTTCGAGACGGTTGCCGCGCAACCTCCTCAAGGCAAGGCGCAGCCGGTCGCGAGACCCGTCGTCCGGCGATTGGCCCTCGGTGTCGGCGCGCCCCTAGACTGTTGCAGTTGCCTCGGCGAGGGAGCCACCAACTCCGTGATCGACTGGGCCGGTTCCTTGAGCCGCGCCGTCGTCCGGTGCGGCTCTCGTGCTTTCACGCTGATCGTCGGGGCCCCGAAGCCAGATCCACCACCAGCCCTGAGGAGAACCGGCATGGCCGCCGAGAAGATCACCGCCGAGAAGCGCACCGAGTTCGGCAAGGGCGCCGCCCGCCGCATCCGCCGCGAGGACAAGATCCCCGCCGTGGTCTACGGCCACGGCAACGACCCGATCCACCTGACCCTCCCGGGCCACGACACGATGATGGCCCTCAAGCACGGCGGTTCCAACGCGGTGCTCGACCTCCAGTTCGACGGCGGCAACCAGCTCGCGCTGGCCCGTGAGGTGCAGGTCGACCCGATCCGCCGGGTCCTCGAGCACATCGACTTCGTCGCGGTCCGCCTCGGCGAGAAGGTCACCGTCGACGTCCCCGTCCACCTCTCCGGCGACGCCGCCCCCGAGACGCTGGTCGTCACCGAGAACACCACCGTCCAGGTCGAGGCCGAGGCCACGCACATCCCCGAATACATCGAGATCGACATCCAGGGCGCCGCGATCGGCACGCAGATCCACGCGTCCGACCTGGTCCTCCCCGAGGGCACGACCCTGCTGGTCGACCCCGACACGCTCATCGTCAACATCACCCAGATGCAGTCGCAGGAGGACGTCGAGGCGGAGCTCGCCGAGACCGAGGCCGAGCTCGGCATCGAGCGCGACGAGTCCGACGAGGAGAAGGCCGAAGCCGCCGAGGCCGCCGAGGGCGAGGGCGACTCCGGCGACGCGTCGGCCGAGGGCTCCGACCAGGAGTGACGCAGGTGCTCCGACGGCTGAGGGAGTGGCTCCTGGGGCCACCCCCGGCCGACGGGCACCCGCTCGCCTGGGATCGTGAGGACATGAGCGAGGTCTGGTTGGTCGTCGGCCTCGGCAACCCCGGCGCGTCGTACGCCGGGCACCGGCACAACGTCGGCTACCTCGTCGCCGACGAGCTCGCCGACCGGCTCGATGGTCAGGGCGGCGCCACCTGGCGGGCCCACAAGACCGGGCGGGCCGACGTCGTCGAGGGCCGGCTCGGCGCTCCGGGCACCGACGGGCCGCGCATCGTGCTGGGGCGCCCCCGCTCCTACATGAACGAGACCGGCGGCCCGGTGAAGGCGCTGATGACCTTCTACAAGGTCGAGCCGGACCACCTCGTCGTCGTCCACGACGAGCTCGACCTGCCGTTCGGCACGATGCGGGTCAAGCTCGGCGGCGGCGACAACGGCCACAACGGCCTGCGCTCGTTGCGCGGTGCGCTCGGCACGGGCGACTTCTACCGCGTGCGCATCGGCATCGGCCGTCCGCCCGGTCGTCAGGACGTCAGCGACTTCGTGCTGTCCAACTACTCGACGACCGAGCGCAAGGACGTGCCGTTCCAGGTGTACGACGGCGCAGACGCCGTCGAGTCGCTGCTGGTCGACGGCCTCGAGCGGGCCCAGCAGAAGTTCAACAACGCCTCCCGCTAGGTTCGAGTCGTGACTTTCGAGCCCGGGGCCCCGCCTGAGAACGCCGACGACCACGTCCTCGCCGCCTGGCTGGCCGACGCAGCCGGCCGCCGCCTCCTCGAGGTGCGTGAAGAGGGACTCACCGGTCGCGAGCTCAAGGACGCCGGTGACCGCGCCGCGCACGACCTGCTCATGCAGCTGCTCGCGGAGCACCGTCCGGGCGACGCCGTCCTGTCGGAGGAGGGCAAGGACGACAAGCGCCGGCTCGAGGCCGAGCGGGTCTGGATCGTCGACCCTCTCGACGGCACGCGTGAGTTCTCCGAGCCGCCGCGGGACGACTGGGCGGTCCACGTCGCACTCTGGTCCCGCGGCGACCTGACCGCGGGGGCCGTGGCCCAGCCGGCGATCGGGGAGACCTTCTCGACCGCCGACCCGCCGTACGTCGCCCCCTCGACGGCTGCTCGCCCTCGCATCGCCGTCTCCCGCACCCGGCCGCCTGCCTTCGTCGAGGCGCTCGCCGAGGAGCTGGGCGCCGAGCTGGTGCCGATGGGCAGCGCCGGCGTCAAGGTCATGTCGGTCGTGCGCGACGTCAGCGACGCCTACGTGCACGCCGGTGGCCAGTACGAGTGGGACAACGCTGCGCCCGTCGTGGTCGCCCGGGCGGCCGGCCTCTACTGCTCGCGGGTCGACGGCTCACCGCTCCGCTACAACCAGGACGACGTCTCGCTGCCCGACCTCATCGTCTGCCGCGTCGAGCTGGCTGAACGCATCGTGGCGTTCGTGCGGGAGCACGGTGTGACGGGCAGCTGATCCCGAGGCGAGGGATCGGCGTGGGCCCGGCCAGGTCGATGAGCGCGAACAGGACGTCTCGAAGCCCGGTGAGCCGCATGCTCTGACGGTCGGGACGCCTTGAGACCCACGCAAACCCGCTACGAGGACTGGGCGTCGACCTCCCCCTGCGACCGCAGGACGCAGAACTCGTTGCCCTCGGGGTCGGCCAGCGTGACCCACCCGCTGCCGGGCCCGTAGATGCCGCGGTGGTCCGCATACAGGGTGGCGCCGATACCCAGGAGCCGTTCGACCTCCTCGTCGCGGCTGCCGTCGCGCGGGCGAAGGTCGAAGTGCAGCCGGTTCTTGCCGGTGATCCGCTTGGACTCGGCGGCGTCGGGGATCTCGATGAAGAGGATGTGGTGGCCGGTGTCCGGGTCGAGGATCATGCACTCCTCGTGTCCAGGCTCGTTGGGGTCGCCGTCGACGTCGACGTATCCGAGCAGGGACTTCCACCACTCGCTGAGCTCGTAGGCGTTCGCGCAGTCGACGGTGGTGTGGGACACGACGGAGGTCATGTCCAGAAGCGTGGTTCGCATCCCCCCGCGCCGCAAACCGATTTCCAGCCACGTGCACGCGGCCGTCCCCGCGGACGGCGCGGGGACGGTCCGAGCACGACCACCGTCGCGTACGCCGGCGGTGGGGGCCGGGTCCGGGTCAGCAAGGCCCGGACGCCGGCACTCAGGTCAGGGCCAGCAACCCCGACCGTCCCGCTGGGGAGCTCGCAGCAATCGAGCCCCTTTCGACAGGGGGTGGGCAGTCGCAGGTGTCCGAACAAGGGAGGAACGTGTGTGTGCCATGGCCGCATCTCCTGCACGGCGCATCGTGTGACAGATGCGTGGCCGTGGCCGGCACGTTCTCGACGGTGTCCCACATGACTCCTGCTCACCTCCTCTGAGCAGCATCATGATGAAGACCGCTCGGGCACCGCAGGCTTATCCCGGCGATTCGCAGCGATTCACCCGACATTCGTGGCGGCATAGCCCGAACGGACTACGACGGTCGCCGATGAGGGTCAGAGCCGACCGTCGGCGACGGCCTGGCTGACCCACGGGATGACCTCGTCGAGCATGTCGTCCAGGGAGGTGGCGCACTCGAAGCCGAGGACCTCCCGGGCCTTGGTGATGTCGGGGACGCGCTTCTGGACGTCGTGCTCGTAGGCCGGGTCGCTGACGAGACGCAGGGGCACGTCGTCGCCCTTGATCTTGCGCCAGATCACCTCGGCGAGCTCGCGCACGGTGGTCGACTCGGCCGTCGAGATGTTGAAGTCGTCGTTGTGCGCGGCGTCCTGGCTCATGCACTCGACGATGCCGCGGGCGAGGTCGCCGCCGTAGGTGTAGTGGCGGACCTGGTCGCCGGCGCCGAGGATGTGCAGCGGGTCCTGGCCCTTCACGACCTTCTGCACCAGGTCGGGGACGACGTGGCTCATCGCGAGCTTGACGTTGCCGGAGTCGACCTCGACCTCTCCGAGGGCCCGGCCCTCGCCGATGCCGACGCAGTTGAAGGGGCGCACGATCGTGTAGGGCAGCTGGTACTGGTCCCAGGCGGCCTTCGCGTAGTACTCGACGGCGAGCTTCTGGAAGCCGTACGACGACAACGGAGGCGGGATCCGTCGCTCGTCGCCCTCCTTGGACGGCCAGTGGGTCGTCGACTCGAAGACCATCGAGCTGGACAGGTAGGTGACCTTCTGGAGCCGCCCGTGCTGGTGGGCCTCGATGGCGGCGTCGCACTGGGCGGCCATGATGCGTTCGTTGGTGGCGAGCAGGTCGTAGGGATAGGCGTGGAAGTAGGAGATCCCGCCGATGAGGGCGGCCCCGGCGATGAAGTGGTCGCAGTCGGCGAGCAGCTTCTTCATCACGTCGACGTTGCGGGCGTCGTCCTCGACGAAGTGGTAGTCGGGGTGGTCGTCGTAGCTCTTCACGACCTTGCCGTACTTGGAGTAGTTGTCGATGCCGACGACGACGTGCCCGCGCCGGAGCAGCTCCTCGACGACGTAGCCGCCGATGAACCCGGCGGATCCGGAGACGAGCACCTTCTGCTGGGTCATCTGGTCACTTCCCGGTCGAGTTGTTGAGCGAGGCTATGCGCGCCGACTCCCGGCGTACCTGCTCCAAGGTCAGCTGCGGCCCGAAGGCGAACCGGTACCACCGCAGGTAGCGAGGGATCCACTGCTTGAGGTCGAAGTTGGACTCACCCACGGTCCGGTCGAGCCAGATCGTCGAGATCTCGGCCACGGGCCGCCGCAGCCGGCGGGCCTTGGCGGTCAGCTCGAGACCGATCTCGAACCCGGATCGGCTGTCGATGCCGACCTCGCGGACGAACTCGGTGGAGTAGGCCTTGAAGCTGTTGGTCGCGTCGTGCGTGCCGACCCGCGCGAGCATCTTGAGGGAGCGCCCGGCGGAGCGGGACAGGAGGCTCTTGAAGAGCGGTCCGCCGACCTGCTGACCTCCCGCGGTGTAGCGCGACGCCGCCGCCACGACGACCCCACGCTCCACGAGCCGGGCCAGCGCGTCGATCTGCCGAGGGTCGTCGCTGCCGTCGGCCATGGTGACCACGACCACCTGTCCGGCCGCCGCGTCGATGCCGAAGCGGATCGCGTTGGCCGGTCCGCGACCGTAGGTGCTGACCAGCGCGCGCAGCCGAGGCTCCCGCTGGGAGTACTCGCGGAGCACCGGCAGCGTGGTGTCCTCCTCGAAGTCGACGACCACGAGCACCTCGCACGCCGACTCGACCCCGTCGAAGAGGCGGTCGAGCACGGGCAGGACCGCCTCCGCCTCGTTGTACGCCGGCACGACGATCGAGATCAGCCAGTGTCCGCCGTCCGGGGCGGCCGTCGGCGTCATACGCGGGTGCCCTGGCCGAGGAGGTTCCACACGTCGACCACAGGGCCCTGGGGGTCCAGCGACCGGTACGCCTTGTGGGGCGCGCCGATGATGAGCACGTCGGAACGCTCGAGCACCGTGTCCAGCGGCAGCAACCCCTCGTCGACGGTGACGTAGGGGTCGGTGCACAGCACCTCGCCCGCGTGGAACTCCAAGATCCGCTTGAGCTTGTAGGACAGGCTCGAGCGGATGTCGTCGCTCTCGCCCTTGAACGCCATCCCGAGGATCCCGACCGTGGTGTCGGCAAGGTCGAAGCGCTCCTCGAGCCTCGAGACGAGGTAGAGCGGCAGCCCCTCGTTCACCAGCATGGCGGAGTGGCCGAGGACGAAGGAGTTGTCGGAGAACGCGGCCAGCTGCATCGTGTCCTTGAACAGGCAGGGGCCGGCCGCGAAGCCGGCGCCGGGCAGGTCTGCTGCCCGCGGGTAGTCCTTGATGACGGCCTCGCGGATGCGGGCGTAGTCGAGGCCGTGGTCGTTGGCCATCACGTAGAACTGGTTGGCCGCCGCGAACTTGAGGTAGCGCCAGGTGTTGGTGAACAGCTTGGCCAGCTCTGCCTCGTCGGGCTCGAGCTCGATGATGTGGGAGGTGAGCGTGCGGAACAGTGCAGCGGCCCGCTCGCGTCCTTGCCGGCCGGTGGCCGACACGATCTGCGGAAGGGAGAAGAGCTCCTCCATCGCCTTGCCCTCGGCGATGCGCTCGGGACAGAACGCCAGGTCGACCGTCAGCCCCTCCTTGGCGAGCATCGCCTGTACCCGGCGGGTGACTCCGGGGTACAGGGTGCTGCGGAGCACGAGGAGCTGCCCGTCACGCAGGTGGTGGACTGCGTCGCGCAGGGCCTTGGTGACGGCGTGGGGGTCCGGGTTGAGGTGCTCGTCGACGGGGGTCCCGATCACCACGATCACCACCTCGGCGCGGCTCAGGATCGCGGCGTCGGTGCTCGCGTGCAGGCGTCCCTCGTCGATGGCGGTGCGCAGCAGGGGCTCCGCGCCCTCCTCACGGAAGGGCAGCTCGCCGGACATCACCTGCTTCACGGCAGCGTCGTTGATGTCGTAGATGCCGACGCGGGTGCCGCGCGAGGCGAACGCGATCGCGAGCGGCAGGCCGACGTGCCCGCACCCGCCGACCACGACGACGTCGTAGGTGACGTCGTCTTCGCCGATCACCCCGCCGTCGCTGGTGATCGAGGCTGGTTGGTCAGTCACGCGGGTCCCCGGATCTGCACACGCGGCCCCAGGTCCGGCGCCGCTCGTCGCGGACGAGTCTAAGGTGGCCCCTCGAGCGGTCGAGCCCTCGGCCAGGAGCCGTGGTGCTCAGCGGAGCTTGACCGTCGCGAAAGTCACGGTGCCGGGCTCGCTGAAGCTCACCTCGCTGTAGGTGAACGGGTCGAAGGCGCCCTCGTCCACCTCGGGGAACGACAGCATCAACGGGCCGGTGGCCGGATGTGCCAGCACCTTGAAGTCCTGGCCGTCGACCGTGGCGCGGAGTGGGGTGTAGTCCTTCATCAGGAGGTGCCCGAGCCGCGCGAGGAGGGACCCGTCGTCTGGCCGGAAGCTCGCGGTCACGATGGTGCCGTCCGCCGCGGGCGGGATCTCGAGCGCCTCGCCCGCTGACACCCGCTGGGTGCCCTCGACGGTCACGCGCCCGCAGCGGGAGTCCACCTTGCCGAGCAGGCTCCAGATGCCTTCGCGCTGGAGGCGCGCGAAGTTGCAGGCCACTGCCTGCTTGTAGTGCGCGCTCTCCCAGATCGCGTTGCGGCCGTCGAACCCCGGGGTGTCGATGCGGAGGATGTAGCGGTCGTCGCTCGCGGACTTGATGGCCCGGGCGTTGAGGCGGTCGAGCCGCTCTGTCACCACGGCGTAGTTCTGGAAGACCGGCACCGGTCGGTAGGTGAGGGAGTAGGCCCACGCCACCGTGGCCTCGTGGGGGTCGATGGTGACCGGTGCGGAGCCGATGGCGTCGAGCATGGCCTGCGGGACGGCGTACGTCGTCTGCATCTCGAGCCTCGTCGCCTCGAGCAGGCCAGCCGCGTAGTCGTGGCGGAGCGCCACCTCGACGTCGGCGCGCCACCGGTCCCGGGCGGGTCCGGGATCGATGCTCTCGAAGCCGGGGAAGACCATCAGCAGGCACACGACCGCGCCCGTCACTGCAGTGCGTGACAGGCCGGTGAGGCCGGCGGCGACCGCGAGGAGGATCAAGGCGACGACGAAGAACGTGAGCTCGTGCACGTCGTGCCGGGTGAAGCCGGACTTCACGCCGTAGCCGAGGGTCACGCCGAAGACGAGGATCCAGCCGAGGAGCTCCGTGCGCGACTGGACAGCGCGCCTGCGCAGGACGGTCACCAGGGAGATCACCACCACGATGCCCGCCGCGAGGTAGCCGAGCAGGTAGGGCGGGACCTCGGAGCTCATCGCATCGCCGTAGCCGGCGACGATGTCGACACCGTAGGCGAACCACGCACGGAGGTCACCGACCTCCTGCCCGGCAAGCAGCCACCACAGCACCGTTCCCGCGCCGAACGAGAGCAAGGTGACGGCGGCATCGAGCAGGATCAGGAGCGGCCGCCGGGCGGCCAGGGAGGCCACCAGGGCCAGGGCGGTGAAGGCGACGCCGTCCGAGAGCTTGACCTGCACGACCAGCGCGCCGGCCAGTCCCCACAGGACAGGAGGAACCAGGAGCACGGGACGCCAGTCAGGGCTTCGGGGACGCGACAGCGTCAGCAGGATGGTGCCGGCGGCGGCGCCGACGGCGGCCGTCGCCGCGCCCTGCGTCGCGGCCACGATGGCGGTCACCGTCGCTGCCGCGGCGGACGCGGTGCGGCCGGTGCACTGCCGGAACGCGAGATGACACACCGTCCACGTCCACAGGACGACCACCGTCAAGGCGACCATCCCGAGGACGAACTGACTCCGGTCGACGATCTGGGGCACCTGGAGGAACGTGTAGGGCCCGTAGTTGAAGACGACGTCGTCACCGTGGCGCAAGGGTCCGAGCGCGCCGTTGAGCACGGTCATCCAGGACCCGTCGATGCCCGCGAACGGCTGACGCGGGCCGATCCGCATCCCGAACAGCGCGGTCGCGGCCAGCCACGGCAGCAGGGGCACGAGGGCGCGCACGCGAGCCGCCGTCCCAGGTGGAGGCGCGCTGGTGATGATGGCCGATCACTCCTCGTGTGCGGTCGCGCCGGATCGCGCGGTCGGGATGTGGCGGGAGTGTAGGCGGCCGCACACGGTCGAGCCGCCATCGTCACTTAGGCTGTCGCGGTGATCGAGCGGTCGGACGACCCGGGGGCGGGGCTTCGTCGTCTGTACGCGCACCGCTTCGAGTCGGTGGAGGGGCAGCGCACGGACCTCTGGCGCGTCCTCTGCGACGACTTCTTCTCCCGCTGGGTGCCGGCCGACTCCACGGTGCTCGACGTTGCCGCCGGTCACTGCGAGTTCGTCAACAACATCAGGGCGGCCCGACGCATCGCGGTCGACCTCAACCCCGACGTGGTGACCCGCGCGGCCTCTGGGGTCGAGGCGCACGTGTGCCGGAGCGACGCGATGGACATGCTCCCGGACGCCTCGGTCGACCGGGTCTTCATCAGCAACTTCTTCGAGCACGTGCCCCGTGAGGTGATCGTCTCCACCCTCGACGAGGTACGCCGGGTGCTGCGTCCCGACGGGCGGCTGCTCGTGCTCCAGCCCAACGTCCGCTACTGCGGCAAGGACTACTGGATGTTCTTCGACCACATCACGCCGGTGGACGACCGCGCGCTGGTCGAGGCCTTCCACGCCACGGGCTTCGACGTCGAGCTCAACATCCCGCGCTTCCTGCCCTACACCACCAAGAGCCGGCTCCCCAGCGGTGCGGGACTCGTGCGGCTCTACCTCAAGGTCCCGCTGGCGTGGCGGGTGCTGGGCGCGCAGGCCTTCCTCGTGGCCAAGCCGGTGGTGGCCCCGTGATGGGTCGCCCCGCGGGTCCTGTCGGCGGCACCGCCTAGACTCGGAGGCGTTCACCACCCCCTGTCCTGACGGACAGGGGGCTCTCGTGCTGTGCCCTCCCTGCCCACCCCACCTTGCGCGCCCCTTGGAGTGATCACGTGACGCTCGACGGTCTGACCACCGCCGTCCTGGCCGAGCCGACCCTGGCCGGCGCGCTCGGTGACGCCGCGGTCGAGACCGCGCTCGACCTGACGGGGCCGGCGGGGCTGCGGCCCTTCGTCGTGCGGGGCCTGGTCGACGCCGGGCGCACCGTGCTGGCCGTCACGGCCACCAACCGTGAGGCCGAGGACCTCGTCGAGGCGCTGGGCGTGCTCGTCGATCCCAACCTGGTGGCCTACTACCCCAGCTGGGAGACGCTGCCGCACGAGCGGCTGAGCCCGCGCAGCGACACCGTGGGCCGCCGGCTCGCCGTGCTCCGGCGCCTGTGCCATCCCGGCACCGACACGACCAACGGGCCACTCAAGGTCGTGGTCGCCCCGGTGCGGTCGATCCTCCAGCCGCAGGTGAAGGGACTGGGCGACCTCGAGCCCGTCGAGCTCTCCCTCGGCGACACGCTGGCGCTGGAGGACGTCGTCCGCCGGCTGGCCGACGCGGCGTACTCCCGGGTCGACCTGGTCGAGAAGCGCGGCGAGTTCGCCGTGCGTGGCGGCATCGTCGACGTCTTCCCGCCGACCGAGGAGCACCCGTTGCGGGTGGAGTTCTGGGGTGACGAGGTCGAGGAAATCCGCGCCTTCGCCGTGGCCGACCAGCGCACCCTCGAGCCCGTCGAGCGCCTGTGGGCGCCTCCCTGCCGGGAGCTGCTGCTGACCGACGAGATCCGTGCCCGCGCCGCGGAGCTCGGCCGCGCCCACCCCCAGCTGGTCGAGCTGACCGACAAGCTCGCCGCCGGCATCGCCGTCGAAGGCATGGAGTCGTTGGCTCCTGCCCTGGTCGACGACATGGAGCTGCTGGTCGACCTGCTCCCGGACGACGCGCACGTGCTGGTCCTCGATCCCGAGCGGGCCCGCTCCCGAGCCCACGACCTGGTCGCCACCAGCGAGGAGTTCCTCGGTGCGTCGTGGGCGGCCGCGGCCGGCGGCGGGGTGGCTCCGGTCGACCTCGGCTCCGCGTCGTACCGAGCGATCGCCGACGTGCGCCACCACGCGCTCGCGCGCGGGCTCGCATGGTGGTCCGTCAGCCCCTTCGGCATCGACGATCCCTCCGTGGTCGAGGAGGCCGGTCACGGTCGTCACGAGACCCAGCGGGTCCTCTTGCGCGACGAGCTCGGCGAGGTGGTCGACGCCGGCGTCGACGTGGAGTCGGGCGCCGTCCCGGTCCGGGTGCTGCCGGCCAAGCCCGCGCCGGAGTACCGCGGCGACGTCGGCGCCGCCATCGAGGACGTACGCCGCTGGCTGGGCGACGGCTACCGCGTCGCCGTCGTGCACCCCGGGCACGGCCCGGCGCAGCGGATGGTGGAGGCGCTGGGGGAGCACGACGTCGCCGCCCGGCTGGTCGAGCCGCAGGACCTCGAGGAGCTCGATCCGCTCGTCGTGAGCGTGACCTGCGCGGCGCTCGAGCACGGCTTCGTCGACGACACCGCGCGGCTGGTGCTGCTGACCGGTGACGACCTGTCCGGACAGTCGGCCTCGACGCGCGACATGCGCAAGATGCCGGCCCGGCGCAAGAGGCAGATCGACCCGCTCGAGCTCAAGGCCGGCGACTACGTCGTCCACGAGCAGCACGGCGTGGGCCGCTTCGTGGAGATGAAGCAGCGGGAGGTCGCCGGCCACACCCGCGAGTACCTCGTGCTGGAGTACGGCGCCAGCAAGCGCGGCGGACCGCCCGATCGGCTCTTCGTGCCGGCCGACACGCTCGACCAGGTGACCCGCTACGTCGGCGGCGAGCAACCGAGCCTGGACCGTCTCGGCGGCGCCGACTGGGGCAAGCGCAAGAGCCGGGCCAAGCGCGCGGTGCGCGAGATCGCGGCCGAGCTGATCAAGCTCTACGCCGCCCGCCAGGCGACCAAGGGCTTCGCGTTCGGGCCGGACACGCCCTGGCAGCGCGAGCTCGAGGACGCGTTCCCCTTCACCGAGACCCCCGACCAGCTCAGCACGGTCGAGGAGGTCAAGGCCGACATGCGCCAGGTCGTGCCGATGGACCGGCTGGTCTGCGGCGACGTCGGCTACGGCAAGACCGAGATCGCGGTGCGCGCCGCGTTCAAGGCGGTGCAGGACGGCAAGCAGGTGGCCGTCCTGGTGCCGACCACCCTGCTGGTGCAGCAGCACTTCTCGACGTTCACCGAGCGGATGAGCGCCTTCCCGGTCACCATCAAGGGGCTGAGCCGCTTCCAGTCCGACGCGGAGGCCAAGGAGGTCATGGCCGGCCTCGCCGACGGCAGCGTCGACATCGTCATCGGCACCCACCGGCTGCTCAACCCCGACGTCCGCGTCAAGGACCTCGGCCTCATCGTGGTCGACGAGGAGCAGCGATTCGGCGTCGAGCACAAGGAGCAGATGAAGCGGTTGCGCACCTCGGTCGACGTGCTGTCCATGTCGGCGACCCCGATCCCGCGCACCCTGGAGATGGCGATCACCGGCATCCGCGAGATGTCGACGATCACGACGCCGCCCGAGGAGCGACACCCCGTGCTGACCTACGTCGGTGCCTACGAGGACCGCCAGGTGGTGGCCGCGATCCGGCGCGAGCTGCTGCGCGAGGGCCAGGTGTTCTACATCCACAACCGCGTGCAGAGCATCGAGCGGGCGGCGGCCCGGATCCGCGAGCTGGTGCCGGAGGCGCGGGTGGGGGTCGGCCACGGCCAGATGGGGGAGCACCAGCTCGAGCAGGTGATGGTCGACTTCTGGGAGAAGCGCTTCGACGTGCTGGTCTGCACGACGATCGTCGAGTCCGGCCTCGACGTCTCCAACGCCAACACGATGGTCATCGAGCGCGCCGACATGCTCGGCCTCTCCCAGCTCCACCAGCTGCGTGGCCGGGTCGGCCGGTCCCGTGAGCGGGCCTACGGCTACTTCCTCTACCCCGCCGAGAAGCCGATGACCGAGACCGCCCACGAGCGGCTGGCCACCCTGGCCCAGCACTCCGACCTCGGTGGCGGCATGGCGATCGCGATGAAGGACCTCGAGATCCGCGGCGCCGGCAACCTGCTCGGCGGCGAGCAGTCCGGTCACATCGCCGACGTCGGCTTCGACCTCTACGTCCGCCTCGTCGGCGAGGCTGTCCAGGAGTTCCGCTCCGGCGGCGAGCAGGAGGTCGAGCTCGGCGAGGTGCGCATCGAGCTGCCCGTCGACGCCCACCTCCCGCACGGCTACATCGGCTCCGAGCGGCTGCGCCTGGAGATGTACAAGCGGCTCGCCGAGGTGCGCGCCGACGAGGACGTCGACCTGCTGGCCGAGGAGCTCCAGGACCGCTACGGCCCACCGCCGATCGAGGTCACCTCGCTCCTCCTGGTCGCCCGGTTCCGGGCCCGGGCCCGACAGGCGGGCGTCCGCGAGGTCACCATCGCGGGCAAGCACGTCCGCTTCGCGCCGGTGTCGCTGCCGGACTCGGCGGCGGTCCGGCTCAAACGGCTGCACCCCGGCGCGGTGGTCAAGACCCAGGTCGACACGATCCTGGTGCCCCGTCCGCAGACCGCCGTGATCGGGGGGAAGCCGATCATGGGGATCGCCCTGCTTGAATGGGCCCGCCAGGTCATCGATGCCGTCATCGACCCGCGATGAAGGAGAACACCCCGTGACACCCCGCGTGAAGCAGCTCGCGATCGTCGTGGCCCTGTCGGCCACCGGACTCCTGTCCGCCTGCGGCGGGGCCCAGCCCGGCGTCGCCGCCCAGGTGGGCGACCAGACCATCACGGTCAGCGAGGTCAACCGCATCGCCGAGGGTTACTGCAAGGCCTACGAGCGTCAGCTCGAGGGCGAGGGCACGGCGATCCCGATGAGCATCATCACCAGCAACGTCGTGCAGACCCTGTCCATGACCGCGGCGGCGGAGCAGCTCGCCGACGACTACGACGTCACCCCCTCGGTGACGTACGCCGCGGCCCTGGCCAACCTGGAGCAGACGGTGACGAGCCTCGAGAAGGACGCCGCTGACGCGCGCGTCGAGCTCGAGCGGAGCATCGACTACGTCACCGACGTGCTCACCTTGGTCGGCCGGTTGGAGCTGGAGAAGGACGGCATCACCGACGCCTCGTCCGACGACGCCCTCGCCAAGGGGCAGGACGCGCTCGACATCTGGTTGGCGAAGAACGAGCCGGAGATCGACCCGCAGTACGGCTTGGCGCTCGTCGAGATGCAGCCCGAGACGCGCGACACCAGCACCTCCTTCGCGGTCAGCGACCTGGCCTTGCAGGGTGCTGCGGAGGAGCTCGACCCGGCGTACGCCCGCAGCCTGCCCGAGTCGCAGCGCTGCGGCTGACCGTGACGCCCGAGCCCGGCCCGGCGGCCGAGCTGCTCGACGTCATGCGGCAGCTGCGCGCCGAGTGCGACTGGAAGGCCGCGCAGACGCACCGGTCGCTGGCCCGCTACCTCGTCGAGGAGACCCACGAGACCCTTGAGGCGATCGACGACGGCGAGGCGACCGGCGACTGGTCCCACCTGCGCGAGGAGCTCGGCGACCTGCTGCTGCAGGTCTACTTCCACGCCGTCGTGGCGGAGGAGGCGGGCACGTTCACCTTCGACGACGTCGCCGCTGACATCGTCGCCAAGCTGCGCCGCCGCAACCCGCACGTGTTCGGCGACGCGCAGGCGTCCGGGCCGGTCGCGGTCAACGAGCTGTGGGAGCAGGTGAAGGCGGCCGAGAAGCCGCGCGCGTCCGTGACCGACGGACTGCCGCCCGGGCTGCCCGCGCTGCTCTACGCCGACAAGGTGCTGGGCCGGCTCGAGCGCTCCGGTGGTCGAGCGGCCTCGGGTGGTCGAGCGGCCTCGGGTGGTCGAGCAGCCTCGGGTGGTCGAGCAGCCTCCGGTGGTCGAGCAGCCTCCGGTGGTCGAGCAGCGAGCGAAGCGAGCGATCAGTCGAGACCACAGTCGAGACCACAGTCGAGACCACAGTCGCACGACGTGGGTGAGCGTCTCCTCGCCCTGGTCGCCGAGGCGCACGCCGACGGCGTCGACCCCGAGCAGGCCCTGCGCGACGCCGTACGCCGCCGGCTCATCTAGCCCGCGGGGACGGCCTCGAGCACCAGGCCGGCGAGACGCCGGTCCACGGCGGCCATCGAACCACGCATCACCGACCTCCCGCGTCGTCGTCGTCCCGACCTCGGCCCGGACTCCTCGGAGCGCCCCCGCTGGCACCAGCAGGACCTGCGGGTCCCTCCGGCGCGGGGCGCCCGCCAGTGGCGCGCAGCCGTTCGCGCAGCGAGCGGCTCTCCGCGCGTGCATGAACGAGAGTCCAGCCAAGCGGGAGCACCTGTCACCGACCTGTCGGCTCCCCCGGTCACCTCACGAGGGCCGGAATCGTTCAATTGCGCGGTTGTGGCCGCCGCGGGGCTCTCACGAGGGCCGTAATCGTTCAATTGCGCGGTTGTGGCCGCCGCGGGGCTCTCACGAGGGCCGTAATCGTTCAATTGCGCGGTTGTGGCCGCCGTGGGCGTCGCACAACGGCCCTAGCCGTTCAATTGCGCCGAAATGGCCCTCCCGTCAGTCCCGAGTCCGGCCCGCGACTGCCGGCTGGACACCCTGCCCGCGCCCTCTAGGCTGGCGAGCGCCCCGTCCTTCCGCCCCACCCGCCCTAAGGAGCAAGCCCGTGGCATCCATCGCAGCTGTCGGCGCCCGCGAGATCCTCGACTCGCGCGGCAACCCCACCGTCGAGGTCGAGGTCGCCCTCGACGACGGATCGTTCGCCCGGGCCGCGGTGCCGAGCGGGGCGTCCACGGGTGCCTTCGAGGCGGTCGAGCTCCGCGACGGCGGCAAGCGCTACCTCGGCAAGGGCGTCACCAAGGCCGTGAAGGGCGTCGTGGACACCATCGCCCCAGCCATCCTCGGGCTCGAGGCCGACGACCAGCGGTTGGTCGACCAGGCGATGTTCGACCTGGACGCCACGCCCAACAAGGCCAAGCTCGGCGCCAACGCGATCCTCGGCGTCTCGCTCGCGGTGGCGCGGGCCGCCGCTGACAGCGCCGACCTCCCGCTCTACCGCTACGTCGGCGGGCCCAACGCCCACGTCCTGCCCGTGCCGATGATGAACATCCTCAACGGCGGCTCGCACGCCGACTCGAACGTCGACGTCCAGGAGTTCATGATCGCGCCGATCGGCGCCAAGACCTTCGCCGAGGCGCTGCGCCAGGGCGCCGAGGTCTACCACGCCCTCAAGTCGGTGCTGAAGAAGAAGGGCCTGGCCACCGGGCTCGGTGACGAGGGCGGCTTCGCTCCCGACCTGGCCTCCAACCGGGCCGCGCTCGACCTGATCGCCGAGGCCGTCAAGGCGGCCGGCCTCAAGCTCGGCAAGGACATCGCGCTCGCGATGGACGTCGCGGCGTCGGAGTTCCACGACAAGAAGAAGTACGCCTTCGAGGGCCAGAAGAAATCGTCGGACGAGATGATCGCCTACTACGCCGACCTCGTGTCGTCGTACCCCATCGTCTCCATCGAGGACCCCCTCGACGAGGACGACTGGGCGGGCTGGAAGGCGATGACCGACGAGCTCGGCGGCAAGATCCAGATCGTGGGCGACGACCTCTTCGTCACCAACGTCGAGCGCCTCCAGCGGGGCATCTCGGGTGGCCAGGCCAACGCCCTGCTCGTGAAGGTCAATCAGATCGGCTCGCTCAGCGAGACCCTCGACTCGGTCGACCTGGCCCACCGCAACGGCTTCCGCTGCATGATGAGCCACCGCTCCGGCGAGACCGAGGACACCACCATCGCCGACCTGGCGGTGGCCACGAACTGCGGCCAGATCAAGACCGGCGCCCCGGCGCGCTCGGAGCGGGTGGCGAAGTACAACCAGCTGCTGCGCATCGAGGACGACCTCGACGACGCCGCGCGCTACGCCGGGGCCGCGGCCTTCCCGCGTTTCAAGGCCTGAGGCAGGCAGACTGGTCCCTCGTATGACGGATCACTCTGGACAACAGCGACGCACCTCTCGTGGGGGCCCCGGCGGCAGCCGGCGTCCCGGCGCACGCACTCCGCGAGGTGGCGCTCCGTCGCGCCCTCGCACGCCGCCGTCCGACGACACCGTCACCGCGCTCAACCCCGTCGTGACCACCTCGACGACCGGGACCCGCATCACGGCGGTCACCCCCTCGACCGGGGCCTCGAAGAGGATTCCCCCTGTCAGGGAGCGCGGGCCGCGCATCACGGGCCGCGCGGCGCTGCTGGTGCTGATCGTCGCCGTGCTCACCGTGTCCTACGGCTCGTCGCTGAAGGCGTTCCTCCAGCAGCGCTCCCACATCGCGGAGCTCAAGGAGCAGATCGCCGAGCGGGAGGCGAGCATCCAGGCCCTCGAACGCGAGAAGCGGCGCTGGTCGGACCCCGCGTTCGTGGCCCAGGAGGGGCACCGCCGGTTCGGTTACGTCATGCCCGGCGAGACGTCGTACGTCGTGCTCGACGCCGACGGGCAGCCCCTCGAGAGCGGCGCGACCCTCCACGACCCCGACGAGGTGGTCAAGGAGGAGCCGACCGCGTGGTGGACCACGGCTTGGGCGTCGGTCGAGCTGGCCGGCAACCCGCCGGTGGACAAGAACGGCGCCGGCAAGCCACCGGCGAGCGAGATCGACGGCACGCAGGAGTGATCGACCCCGTCGACCCGAGGGACCTCGAGGCCGTCGAGCAACAGCTCGGTCGCGAGCCGCGGGCCATCGCCGCGATCGGCCACCGGTGCGGCTGTGGGCTTCCGGACGTGGTGACGACCGAGCCACGGCTGCCCAACTGCACCCCCTTCCCGACCACCTTCTACCTCACCTGCCCGCGCGCGGCCTCGCGCATCGGGACCCTCGAGGGATCGGGTCTGATGAAGGAGATGCAGGACCGGCTGGCCGAGGACCCCGAGCTCGCGGCGGCGTACCGACGCGCGCACGATCGCTACCTCGCCGCCCGTGCCGACCTGGCTCACCGGGTGGGGCAGAGCGTGCCCGAGATCGAGGGCATCTCCGCCGGCGGCATGCCCGACAGGGTCAAGTGCCTGCACGTGCTGGCCGGCCAAGCCCTCGCCCAGGGCCGGGGGGTCAACCCGCTGGGCGACGAGGTGCTCGACCTGCTGGGCGAGTGGTGGGCGGACGGTCCGTGCGTGGACGCCCCCAGCCCGGGTTGAGGAGGGCGTCAGGCGTGCGAGTCGCGGCGATCGACTGCGGGACCAACACGATCAAGCTGCTCATCGGCGACCTCCCCGACGTCGCCGTCCGCAAGATGCGGATGGTCCGGCTCGGCGAGGGCGTGGACCGATCGGGCGAGCTGTCGGAGGCGGCGCTGGCGCGCACCTTCGCCGCCCTGGACGAGTACGCCGCGCTGATCCGCGAGCACGGAGTGACCCGCGTGCGGTTCGTGGCGACTTCGGCCACCCGTGACGCGCGCAATGCCGGCGTCTTCATCGCCGGGGTGCGCGACCGCCTCGGCATCGACCCCGAGGTCGTGACGGGCGAGGAGGAAGCCGCGCTGGCCTACGACGGCGCGGTCCGGTCTCTTCACCCGCAGCCGGCCGCGCCGGTGCTGGTGGTCGACATCGGTGGCGGCTCGACCGAGCTGATCCTGGGGACCGACCGGCCGGAGTCGGTCGTCTCGCTGGACGTCGGCTCGGTGCGCCTGACCGAGCGGCACCTGGCGTCCGATCCGCCCACGGCCACCGAGGTCGCCGCGCTGACCGACGAGGTGGACCGCCTCCTCGACGGGGTGAGCGTCGATCTGACCGCGCCCGCGACCGTCGTCGGCGTCGCCGGCACCATCACCACGATCGCAGGCGGCGTGCTCGGCCTGGACACCGATCGCGGACCGACCGAGCCGGTGACCCTCGAAGTGGCCGACGTGCAGGCGGTGGTCGAACGGCTCGTCTCGATGACCGTCGGCGAGCGCCGCGACCTGGCGTGGATGCATCCCGGTCGGGCCGACGTGATCGCGGCCGGGGCGCTGATCCTCGCCCGCGTGTTGCGGCGTACCTCGGTCGCCGAGCTCGTCGTCTCGCCGACTGACATTCTCGACGGGATCGCCTGGTCCCTCGTGCCTACCCTGGACCCATGAGCATCCTCGACCGCATCCGCCTGTTCGACGGGGGCATGGGCACCCTGCTGCAGGACCGGGGTCTCGAGGGCGGCATGCCGGGCGAGCAGTGGAACGTCGACAACCCCGACGCGGTCCGCGCCGCGCACCAGGAGTACGCCGCTGCCGGGGCGTCGGTGCTCACCACCAACACCTTCGGCGGCACCCGCCCGCGCCTCGACCTGCACGGGCTCGGCGACCGGGTGCACGAGCTCAACGCGGCCGCGGCCCGGCTGGCCCGCGAGGTGGCCGACGAGCACGGTCTCCTGGTGGCCGGTGACCTCGGCCCGACCGGTGAGCTGCTCGAGCCGCTCGGCACCCTGACGGAGGCCGACGCGGAGGACCTGTTCGCCGAGCAGCTGGCCGGACTCGTCGATGGCGGCATCGACCTGGTGCTGATCGAGACGCTGAGCGACCTCGGCGAGGCGCGCGCGGCGGTGGCCGCCGCCCAGCGGGTCGCGCCGGACCTGCCCATCGTCGTGACCCTCAGCTTCGACACCAACCTGCGGACGATGATGGGCGTCGCTCCCGCCGCGGCTGTCACCGAGCTGGCTGCCCTCGGCGTCGCCGCCGTCGGCGCCAACTGCGGCCGCGGCCCGGACGAGATGGAGCAGATCATGGGCCAGATGGCGGCCGCCCGGCCGGCCGGGACGCTTCTCGTCGCGCAGTCCAACGCCGGTCTGCCGCACGTGGTCGGCGACCACTTCGAGTACGACAAGTCGCCGGCCGACATGGCCGCCCACGCTGTCCGGCTGCGCGAGATGGGCGTCGACGTGATCGGCGCCTGCTGCGGCTCGACGCCGGCCCACATCGACGCGATGGCCGCCGCGCTGGGTGCCCGCACCGGCGCGTGACCGAGCTCCTGCCACACCCGGTCACCCGGCAGACGTTCGCGTCGCCCGTCCCCGCGGGCACGGGCTGGCCCGACGACCCGGCCGCGCCTGACACCCCGGTCGCGCGGACAGCCGCCGAGGTGGCCGCCCTCGCGGACACGACCGACCTCGGCGAGCTCGACGCCAGGGTGTCGGTCTGCTCCGCCTGCCCGCGGCTCGTGCACTGGCGCGAGGACGTCGCCCGCGCCAAGCGTGCGTCCTTCGCGCAGCAGCCCTACTGGGGCCGGCCGATCGCGGGCTGGGGGTCGCGGTCGCCTCGCGTGCTGATCGTGGGCCTGGCACCCGCCGCCAACGGAGGCAACCGCACCGGCCGGGTCTTCACTGGCGACTCCTCCGGAGACTGGCTCTTCGCCAGCCTGCACCGCGTCGGCCTGGCTGCTCAGGAGACCAGCCTTCACGCCGGCGACGGACAGGCCCTGATCGGCGCCCGGATGGTCGCCACGGTGCGGTGCGCGCCGCCGGACAACCGGCCGACGACGGAGGAGCGCGACACCTGCGCACCCTGGATCACCCGAGAGGTCGCCCTGCTCGCGCCGTCCGTGCGGGTGGTGGTCGCACTCGGCGGCTACGGCTGGGACGCGACGCTGCGCACGTTCGCGGCCGCGGGGTACGGCGTACCCCGCCCCAAGCCGAAGTTCGGCCATGGCGCCTCCGCCGAGCTGGCCGGGCCCTCGGACGACACCCCCGGCGTGACCCTGCTCGGCAGCTACCACCCCAGCCAGCAGAACACCTTCACCGGCCGCCTGACCACCGACATGCTCGACGACGTCCTCGGCCGCGCGGCTTCCCTCGCCGGTCTGCGACAGCCGGTGGTCCAGGAGGTTGCGCAGCAACCGGCACGAGACCCACGCACCCTAGGCTGACCCGCGCCCCCGTATCCCAACCGGCAGAGGAAGCCGCCTTAAAAGCGGTTCAGTGTGGGTTCGAGCCCCACCGGGGGCACCCCATCGGCCTAGCCTCCTCGTATGACGAACTGGTTGGCCGAGGCCCTCGGGTGCTCGGTGCCCCTGGTCCTGGCACCGATGGCCGGACCGGGGCGGGGTCGCCTCGCGAACGCCGTGTCGAAGGCAGGCGGCTTCGGGATGTTCGGTGTCGGCAACGACATGAGCGGTGAGGCGGTCCGTGCCGAGGCCGCGACCGCCGGGACGGACGGCGGCAGGTACGGCGTGGGGCTGCTGGCGTGGGCTCAGTCAGGCAACCCCGATCAGCTCGACGCCGTCCTCGACCTTCGACCGGACCTGGTCTCGGTCAGCTTCGGAGACGTGAGCGTCCCGGTGCGTCGGCTCCGGGACGCCGGCATCCGCACCGCGACCCAGGTCGGCGCGTTGTCGGACCTCGATCTGGCACACGACGCAGGCGTGGACCTCATCGTCGCTCGCGGCGCCGAAGGCGGAGGTCACGGTCGCAACGCCATGGGGACCCTTCCCTTGCTGCAGATGATCCTCGACCGGACCGATCGTCCCGTGCTGGCCGCTGGCGGGATCCTGAACCACCGGGGGCTCGCTGCCGTGCTGGCGGCGGGCGCGCAGGGCGCGTGGGTCGGCACGGCGTTCCTCGGATGTGCGGAGGCGGAGATGTCGTCGTCGGCTCGCGCGAGACTGATCGAGCAGGACGAGACCGGTTACGGACGAGTGTTCGACGTGGCCCAGGGGCTCGCCTGGCCGCCGGAGTTCGGGGGGCGCGCCTTGGTCAACGATTTCTACGACGAGTGGGTCGGCCGTGAGGACGACATGGACGACGCCGCCCGCCTACGACACCAGGAGGCCAGGAAGACCACGGACTTCGCCGTGGCTCACCTCTATGCGGGCGAAGGAGTGGCTGCGCTGGTCCGCGAGCAGACTGCAGAGCAAGTCGTCAGGGAGTTCGCACGCGCACTCGATCAGTGAGGTGATGGTCACGGCCCATGACCATCACCCCAGCTAGAGAGACAGGGGCCGGGTCGCAGGTCCCTCGATCACGGACCCGTCGGCATCGAAGCGCGAGCCGTGCAACGGGCAGTCCCAGGTGCCTTCGGCGTCGTTGCGCTCCAGGACCCCGCCCAGGTGCGTGCAGCGGGGCCGGCTCAGGACTCCGGCGAGGCCCCGGCAGGCCTGGATGCCGACCGCCGCGTTGATGCGGGCAAGCTCGGCGGCGGTCCGCGGACCGGTGATGCGGTGGCGCATCGGCTTCTGCCACGACGGAGGTGCGCCGCCGAGGATCTCGGTGCTGATGCTGCGGGCCGCCGCCACGGCGTTGGTCAGACCCCACTTGTCGAACCCGGTGGCGACGTACACCCGTCCGCGGCCGAGGGGGAGCGGGCCGACGAAGGGGACGCCGTCGGGTGGGCTGTAGTCCTGCGCCGACCACGCGTGGGTCTCCACCGCGCCCGGGAAGTGCGCGCGGGTCCACGCGCGAAGGTCGTCGAGGTGCTCCCGCTCGGAGTCGGTCCGCCCCGTCGCGTGACCGGAGCCGCCGACCATCAGCAGGGAGGACCGCCCCTGAGGCACCTCTCGCACCGAGCGTCCGGGGGAGCCGGCCGACAGGAACATCTCGTGCGGGGGCTGCGCCCCGTCCATGACGACGACGTAGGAGCGCTGCGCCTCCAGCTTCGCGAAGTAGAGTCCGCGGTCCAGGATCGGGCTGCCGGTCGCGAGCACGACGTTGTCGGCGACGATCTCGAGCCCGTCGTCGAGAGTCACCGTGCGGCCGTCCCACGCCACGTCGGTGACGCGGACGCCCTCGTGGACCAGACCGCCGTGCTCGCGCACCTGCTCGGTCAACGCGCGAAGCACCTGCACCGGGTCCACCTGGGCCTGGTCCTCCAGGACGACGCCGCCGTGGTGCCGGAACGGCACGTCGAAGGACTCCCGCCAGCTCACCGGCAGGCCTGCCTCGTCAGCAGCCTCGAGCTCGGACCGGGCGACCCTGATCTGCGCCTGGCTCGCGGCGTACGTCACCGCCGGCCGCCGCTGCACCGGCACGCCGTGGTCGTCGCAGAAGCGCAACAGCCACTGCTGGCCCTCGAGGTTGCCCTCGACGTACGCCTGCACCAGACCCCGGGAGTGGTGGCGGCGCATCCGCGAGAGCTTCGTGCCCTGCAGCAGCGACACCTTGGCGGTGCTGTGCCCGGTCGTGCCGCCACCGATCCAGCGAGCCTCGACCACCGCCACGCGCCGTCCCGCCCGGGCCAGCAGGAGCGCGGTGGTCAGCCCGGCGAGACCACCCCCGACGACCAGGTCGTCGAGCGCGCCGGCTTCGCTGTCGAGGTCCTGATACCCAGGTGAGCCGCCGTCGTCCCACACGGCGCTCGTCACGGTCGTCATGTGGCCCGTTACCCCGCTGGGTTGCCGGGTACCCGCCTCGCGCCGGGAACACCCGCCCCCCGTCGCTCGTTCTCCCCCATGAGGCGCGTCTAGGATGACGCACCTCGTGGTGGTCCTCAGAGTGAGGATCGCTTTTGGCCTCCAAGGAGAGACCATGCAGTCCAACAATCCGATCTTCACGCGATCGCCCGAGTTCAACGGGCAGGGCCAGGGGTCGGCCGCGGGTGGCTACGCCTCCCCGCAGAACCCCTACGGCAGCGACCCGAGCACCTGGGGCACCGGCACGCCCGGCACCACGCAGGAGTACGGCGGCCCGTCGGCGCCCATGACGATCGACTCGGTGGTCCAGAAGTCGGCCATCTCGATCGCCCTCGTCTTCGTCTTCGCCGCGCTCACCTGGTACCTCACCCCCGAGGTGACGAGCGAGACGGCCGGCTCGCTGTACGGCGCCCTCCTCATCGGCTCGGGCGCGGCGTTCGCGCTGTCGCTGGTCAACTCGTTCAAGCGGGTCATCAGTCCCGCTCTGGTGATGGCCTTCGCAGCCGCCGAGGGTGTCGCGTTGGGCGCTCTGAGCAAGTTCTTCGACGCGACCTTCGTGTCCGATCAGGGCATCACCGGCAACATCGTGATGCAGGCAGTGGTCGGCACCTTCGCCGCGTTCGCCGGCACGCTGGCCGCCTACAAGTTCTTCGACATCCAGGTCGGCCAGAAGTTCCGCACCTTCGTCATCGCGGCGATGTTCGGCATGGTGGCCCTCGGCCTCCTCGAGATGGTGCTCGGCCTGTTCGGCAACGCCATCGGCTTCTTCGGCTTCGGTGCCCTGGGCCTGCTCTTCAGCGTCGCCGGCCTCGCTCTCGGCATCTTCATGCTGATCCTCGACTTCGACATGATCGAGCGCGGCATCGCTGCTCGGCTGCCGGAGCGCGAGTCGTGGCGGGCGGCCTTCGGGCTCACCGTCAGCCTCGTGTGGATCTACACCAACCTGCTGCGGATCCTGGCGATCCTGAGGGGTGATTGAGAGCCCACCTAACGTCAACCACGACGGCCCGCCCGGCCTAGCTGGGCGGGTCGTCTGCTGTCTCCGGCAGCTCCACGTCGGCGCGCGGGTGCCGGCGGCGGTGCCGCAGCTCGACCCAGCGGCCGCGCAGGCCGCGCTCGGCGCCGGCGACCTCGGTGCCGTCGAGCTCGGTGCCCGGGGTGCGGGCGGCCTCGACGGCCGCCTTCGCGACCGGCAGCACGGTCTCGCCGCGCCCGGCCTGCGGGAGCAGCTCGTCGTCCGGAGCCAGCCCGAGGGCCGCCAGCACCGACGGCAGCAGCACGTCGACCATCGAGCGGTAGCCGTCGGCGGACGGGTGGAAGCGGTCCGGGCCGAAGAGCCGGCCCGGGTCGGCGGCGAACTCCGGCCCGAGGATCGACCCGAGCGAGACCGACCGCCCGCCTGCCTCGACCACGACGATCGACTGCGCCGCGGCCAGGCGGCGCGACCAGGCGCGCGCGACCTGGCGCAAGGGCGGCGGGATCGGGGTGATCGTGCCGAGGTCGGGGCAGGTGCCCACGACGACCGGCACGCCCTCTGCGGTCAGCCGGCGGACGGCCTCCCCGAGGTGGTGCACGGAGTGCGAGGGCCGCACCGAGTGCGTCACGTCGTTGGCACCGATCGAGATCACAGCGACGTCGGGTGGCACGGGGATCATCGCGATCTGCCCGGCCAGGTCGGAGGTCTGCGCGCCGGTCCTGGCCACGCAGCGCAGGAAGACGCGCCGGTCGGACGCCTTGGCCACGCCGGACGCGAGCACCGCGCCCGTGGTCTGCAGCACCGAGTCGACGCCGTACCCGGCGGCGCTCGAGTCGCCGAGCAGCGCCACCCTCAGCGCGGGTCCGGGCCGACCCCGGCCGTACCAGCCGGTCGGGTCGGGCGGGTCGTGGTCGAGCCGCCCGATCATCTTGCGGGCCAGCTTGGCCTCCGCGCGAAGCAGCCCGTAGAGCGAGCCGCCGACCAGGGAGACGCCCGTGCCGCCGTACGCCGCCGCTGCCGCCAGCTTCCGCGCCGCGCCCGCCTTGCCCACGTGACCACCCTACGGAGACGGTCAGTAGGTTGGGTCGGTGGACTACGTGAACAGCCTGCTCGACCTGATCGGCGACACCCCCCTCCTGCGGCTCCGAAAGACCCTCGACGACCTCGACGGTGCGGGGACGGACGGCCGCAAGGGCCCGCTGGTGCTCGCGAAGGTGGAGTACCTCAACCCCGGCGGCTCCGTGAAGGACCGCATCGCCAGCCGGATGATCGAGGCGGCCGAGGCGTCCGGCGAGCTCCAGCCCGGCGGCACGATCGTCGAGCCGACGTCGGGCAACACCGGCGTCGGGCTCGCTATGGTCGCGCAGGAGAAGGGCTACAAGTGCGTCTTCGTCTGCCCCGACAAGGTCAGCGAGGACAAGCGCAACGTCCTGAAGGCGTACGGCGCCGAGGTGGTCGTCTGCCCGACCGCGGTCGCTCCCGAGCACCCCGACTCCTACTACAACGTCTCCGACCGGCTGGCCTCGCAGCCGGGCGCGTGGAAGCCGGACCAGTACTCCAACCCGCACAACCCGCGGTCGCACTACGAGACCACCGGCCCCGAGATCTGGCGTCAGACCGAGGGCAGGATCACGCACTTCGTCACCGGCATGGGCACGGGCGGCACCATCAGCGGCGTCGGCCGCTACCTCAAGGAGCAGAACCCCCACATCCAGGTGGTCGGCGCCGATCCCGCCGGCTCGGTCTACTCCGGCGGCACCGGCCGCCCCTACCTCGTCGAGGGCGTCGGCGAGGACTTCTGGCCCGAGACCTACGACCGCACGATCGCCGACCGGGTGATCGAGGTGTCCGACGCCGACTCCTTCGCCTTCACCCGCCGGCTGGCCCGCGAAGAGGCGCTGCTGGTCGGCGGCTCGTCCGGCATGGCGGCGTACGCCGCGGTCAAGCTGGCCCACGAGCTCGCCGGCACGACCGAGGGCGACGACGCCGTGATCGTGGTGCTGCTCCCGGACTCGGGCCGCGGCTACCTCACCAAGGTGTTCAACGACGAGTGGCTGGCGTCCTACGGCTTCGCCACAGAGGACTCGGGAAGCGTGGAGCGCACCGTGGGGGAGGTGCTGCGCGGGAAGGACGGCCGGCTGCCCGACCTCGTGCACACGCACCCGTCGGAGACGATCGCCGAGGCGGTGCACATCCTGCGGGAGTACTCCGTCTCCCAGATGCCCGTCGTCCGGGCCGAGCCGCCGATCGTGGCCGCCGAGGTCGCCGGCTCGGTGTCCGAGCGCGGTCTCCTCGAAGCCCTCTTCACCGGTGCTGCGCACCTCACCGACAAGGTCGAGGACCACATGTCCTCAGCGCTGCCGGTGATCGGCTCGACCGAGCCCGCCCAGGCCGCGGTCAGCCTGCTCGAGTCCGCCGACGCGGTGCTGGTGCAGGAGGACGGCAAGCCCGTCGGGGTGCTGACCCGTCAGGACCTGCTGGCGTTCCTGGCTCGCTAGGACATCGCGACTCTGCGCGACGGCAGCCCCTACCCGCGCGATCTCACCCGATCCCGCTGCACCCGGGCGAGGATCACCGAGAGCTCGTCGATCCCCTCGACCAGGCGGGTGCCGGGTCGCGCCCAGGAGGCGTTGGCGTCGACGGCGTGCACGGGTACGCCGGCCGGCAGCACGCCTGACGCGGCCAGGTCGTCGGCGAGCGCGCGCGCACCGGCGAGGTCGTAGCCGCACGGAGCCACCACGACGACGTCGGGGCGCGCGTCGTGCACGGCGTCCCAGGTGACGCGGCGGGACTTCTCGCCCGGCGTGCCGAGCAGCGGCTCACCGCCGGCGATCTCGATCATCTCGGGGATCCAGTGGCCCGGCGCGAACGGCGGGTCGGTCCACTCCAGCAGCATCACGCGGGGTCGCTCGCCCGAGCGGAACGCCGAGCGCATCGCCGCCGACACCAGGTGGCCGCGTTGCTGCTTGACCAGCGCGGCGGCAGCCTCTTCGCGTCCGGTGGCCGCGCCCAGGCGCAGGATCGACTCGATGACGTCGTCGAGGGTGTGCGGGTCGATCGTGAGCACCTCTGCGGTGCAGCCCAGGTGGGCGAGCGCGTCGTCCACGACGGAGACGTCGACCGCGCAGACCGCGCAGAGGTCCTGGGTGACGACCAGGTCGGCGTCCAGGCCGGCCAGCGCGCCCTCGTCGAGGTGGTAGAGGTCCTCGCCCCTCTCCATCGCGACCGCGACGAACGCGTCGATCTCCGCCGGTCTGAGCCCCTCGGGCATCGCGGACGTCGACACGATCGTGCGCGTGCGCGCCTCCTCGGGGTAGTCGCACTCGAAGGTCACCCCCACCACGTCGTCCCCGGCGCCGATGGCGAAGAGGATCTCCGTCGTGGAGGGGAGCAGGGACACGATCCGCACGGGGGTGAGCCTAGGCTGGTCCGCCATGGGCTCGGAGCCGTCTCGGATGCGCGTCGATGGGTGACGTCACCACCGGAGTCCTGCTGTTCCTGCTGCTGATGGCCTTCGCGGCCGGCTTCGTGGACGCCGTCGTCGGCGGTGGTGGGCTGATCCAGCTGCCGGCGTTGCTGATCGGCCTGCCCGGCGCGAGCCCGGTGCAGATCCTGGCCACCAACAAGCTGGCCTCGATCTGCGGGACCACGGTCGCGTCGGCGACCTACTACCGCCGGGTCGGTCCCGACCCGCGCACGTTCCTGCCGCTGATGCTGTTCGCCTTCCTCGGGTCGGCGGCCGGTGCCGCGGTGGCCTACCTGATCCCCAGGTCGGCGTTCGAGCCGATCGTGCTCGTCGCGCTCCTCGTGGTCGGGGCGTACGTCCTCCTGAGGCCCGAGCTCGGCGACGTCACCGAGCTGCGTTGGGACGGGCACCGGCACACGGCGGCGGCGATGCTGACGGGCCTGGCCGTCGGGTTCTACGACGGCGCGCTGGGCCCGGGCACCGGCTCGTTCTTCGTGTTCTCGCTGGTTGGGCTGCTGGGCTACGACTTCCTCGAGGCCTCGGCCAAGGCGCGGCTGGCCAACTGGGCCACCAACCTCGCGGCGCTCTGCGTCTTCGTCCCGCACGGCGAGGTGCTGTGGGGGCTCGGCCTGTCCATGGGTGCGGCCAACCTGACCGGCGGCTACCTGGGAGCGCGGACGGCGGTGGCGCGCGGCCGGAGGTTCGTCCGCGCCTTCTTCATCGCCGTGGTGTCCGCCTTCGTGGTGCGCATCGGCGGTGAGCTGCTCGGGCTCTGGGGCTGATCGCTCAGAGGAGGTAGACCAGACCCGGTCCCTCGTCGCGGTAGGGGATCCCGGTCGCGTCGAGGGCCGCCTTCCAGGAGCCGATGACCTCTGGGTCGGAGCCCTCGAAGCCGTGGTCGGCGGTGAGAAGGATGGTGACCTGGTCGCTGAGCCCGATGCTGTCGAGATGGTCGAGGAAGGTGACCAGGCGAGCGTCGCTCTGACGCAGCGCGTCGCGAGCCATGTCGGATCTCGGTCCACCGCCGTGGTGCCCGCAGTCGGTCACGACCGACGCCCACCAGGTGAGGAGCGGCGCCGACCCGGGGTTGGAGAACAGGGCGGACATCTGCGTGATCCCGAAGTCGTCGACGCGTACGCCCCACCGGAAGTACGAGTCCTCGAGGTACGCCGCGTCACGAAGGTAGGGCGACGTCGTCGGGTCCGGCAGCGCGTCGTCGAGCGCGTCCGCGCCGCTCTCGCCGGACTCGCGGATCAGCGCCATGGTGGCGTAGTCGGCGCCGCGGTCGATCGCCTCGTCGACGGACGCTGTGCGCACGGTCCCGTCGCCGCCGGGGGCATGCTTGGCGACCATCTCGAAGATCGTGCGGGCCGACGGTCGCAGCCAGTCGGCACTGAGGTGCCAGGTCGACTGGTCGTTGGGCACGACCCGCTCGCCGGTGGCGCGGTCGAAGTAGACGTTGCCCATCACGCCGTGCCGCCCGGGGCCCGTTCCGGTCAGGATCGAGGTGTGGTTGGTCAGCGTGATCGACGGGAACTCGGCGACGGCACCGCCGCGCAGCGCCAGCCCGTTCGCGATCAACCGGGCCACGCCGGGAAGCTCGCCGGTCTCGGCCAGGTGGAGGAGGTCGCCGCAGTGGGCGCCGTCCCAGAGCATCCCGATGACGTGCCGGCGCTGGCCTCCGCCGGGCTCGAGGTGGTCGCGCAGCACCCGGCCGTCGAGACCCTGGCCGTTGGCGTCGACGAGGTCCATGGCGGGCACTCCCGCGAGGAACGCGAGGGTCGGTCCGACGTCGACCAGGCGGGCGAACGCGTCGACGTACCCCATCTTCTTGACGCCGGCGCCGCTCATGATCAGCGGTGCACGTGACTGGATCGCGTCGAGGCTGCCGTGCTCCCCGACGTGGCCGCCCTCGTCGGGGAAGAAGTGCCGAGGCGTGTGCACGATCGCCAGGTCGGGACTGCGCTCGGGGTCCGCGAAGAACGATCGCAACCGCTGCCACGCGAGCGGGTAGGCATTCTCGGTGGAGACGCGGGGCGAGGGGTTCGCCAGCTCCTGCTGATAGGGCAGGAACGCCATCGGGTCCTCGCTGCCGAGAGGGTTGGTGCCGCTCAGCACCTCGGCGCCGCCTTGGTAGCGGAACCGCACCGATCCGAGGTGGTTGGCGGCGTACGGCTCGCCGTCTTCGTCCGCCCAGACGACCAGGTCGACGATCGGCGCCAGCTCGGGCGCGCACAGCGCGTCGATCACCCGCTGGCGCGCCTCGTGGCGGCCTGCACTCTCAGACATGCGAGGACGTTAGCGTTTGCGGCGTGTCTGAGGAGGGAGGTTCGCAACGCCCACGACCTTCGTCGGTGCCGTTCTGGCTGTCGGCCTTCCTCGATCTCCCCGCTCCCGACTTCGAGCCCACAGTCGGCTTCTGGGAGGGCGTGACCGGGTTCGTCCGCTCCGCGCCACGGGGTGTGCACGACGAGTTCGCGACGCTCGCCCCGCCTGAGGGCGACGACTACCTGAGGGTGCAGCGGCTGGGGGCGGGGGTCCCTCGAGTGCACCTCGACGTGCACGTCGAGGATCCCGCCGTCGAGGCGGCGGGGTCGGTCGAGCTGCGCTCGCCCGGCGGGTTCGTGCACTGTCTGGTGCCTCATCCGGCTGCCGCGACACCCCCGCCTGCGAGCTTCCCCGGCGTACGCCGCAGCCGCGTCTACCAGGTCTGTCTCGACATCCCTGCGGCGGCGTACGACGCCGAGGTCGCCTACTGGGCGGGCCTCCTCGACCGTCGCGTCGACGTGCTCGAGCGCCGGCCGGAGTTCGCGTGGCTGCGTGCGGCTCCGGGGTCCACAGGCTTCGCGCTCGACGTGCTTCTGCAACGCCTGGACGAGCCCGAGGGTCTCGTCCGGGCCCACCTCGACCTCGGGACCACGGACCGGGCGGCCGAGGTGGACCGTCACGAGACGCTCGGCGCGAGGGTGCGCTCGGTCGAGGAGTTCTGGACCGTGCTGTCGGACCCCTCCGGGCTGGCGTACTGCGTCACCGACCGCGACCCGGCGAGCGGCTCGCTCGTCTGAGCCGTGTCCCAGTCGGCGGGGCGCGGCACCGAGCGGATCCAGCGCGAGCCCGTCGGGATGAGGGCGGTGAGTCCGCACAGCAGCCCGGCGACCAGGATCGCGGTCGCGCCGTCCGTCAGGCTGAGCAGGCCTCCGGCGACGACCGGTGCCAGCGGCAGCGACGACATGCCGACGAACTGTGTGGCCGACTGCACCCGGGCCACGAGTGCGTCGGGGGTGACGCTGATCCGGTAGGAGCTCATGCCCGCGTTGCCCGCAGGGTTCAGCACGAGCACGCAGCCCAGCGCCGCGGCCACGACGGCAGGGTGCGCCCAGATCGCCATCGGCACGACGAGCGGTAGCGGGCTCCAGGCGATGGCGATCGTCAGCCAGCCCGTGGGCACGCGGTCGATCAGCCACGGGGCCAGCACCGCGCCGAGGATCCCGGAGCCGCCCGCGACGGTCTCGACGAGCCCGATGTGCAGGGGGTCGACGCCGCCTTCCACCAGGCGCAGCACGGCGACGGTGAAGAGCACGTTCATCGTGAGGTTCGTCAGGCAGGACCAGATGGTGAGCGTGCGGAACAGCGGGTGCTTGGCGGCGTACGACGCCCCCTCGCGCAGGTCGGCGACAGCGGACCGCTTCTGGGCAGGCCGAGGGGCTGGGGACAGGTCCGTGCGTAGCCGGCCCAGCATCAGCCAGGAGAAGGCGAAGGTGACGGTGTTGACCAGGAACGGCAACCAGCGGGCCACGCCGTAGAGCGCACCGCCGACGGGCCCGCCGACGAGGGCGGCGACGTGCTGCCGGGCCTGGTTCTGGCTGAGCGCGGCGGGGAGCTGCTCGCGCGGCACGACGGTGCGCACGGCCGCGAGCTCGGTGGGCATGAAGACCCCCGCGGCCGCGCCGCTGACGACGGCGACCGCCATCAGGTGGGGGAGCGTCACCGCGCCGAGCAACGCCGCCCCGGTGAGGGACCCGAAGGACAAGGCACCCGCCGCGGCCGAGCACCGCAGCACCAGCCGGCGGTCGACCCGATCGGCCAGCACCCCGGCGGGCAGCAGGGCGGCGGTGAGGCCGACCAGCTCGGCGGACCCGACGAGCCCGGCCCACAGCACCGAGCCGGTGACGGCGTACGCGATCAGCGGGAAGACGAACATGCTGATCCGGGTGCCGAGCTCGCTGACCGTCTGGCCGACCCAGAGGACGGTGAAGTCGTGGTTGCGGGCGAGCTCGCGGAAGCGGGAGGTGGTGCGAGAAGGAGAGGTGACCGGGTACGGCATACCCGCACCATAAATTGCGCAATATGTATTGCGCAATAGGAGGTGCGCAATTTGATAGAGTGTCTCCCATGACGGACGAGCACGGGTCCCGGGCGCGCCACATCCACGACCCCCAGGTGCTGCGGGCCATCGCCCACCCGGTTCGCAACCGAGTGCTCGCCGAGCTCACCGCACAGGGCTCGATGCGCGCCGCGGACGTCGCACGCGAGCTCGACATCCCGGCCAACCAGGCGAGCTTCCACCTGCGCCAGCTCGCGAAGTACGGGCTGGTCGAGGAGGACCCGGGGGCTGCCCGCGACAAGCGGGACCGGGTCTGGAAGGCCAGCAACCCCTCCGGCACCACCGCCAACCTCAAGGAGCTCGAGGCGTCCCCGGGCGGCAAGGCCGCCTCCGCGGTGTTCCGCCGCAACCAGGCGGAGTGGGGTCGCATGGTCGTCGACCAGGCCCTGTCGGACCGGCGTGAGGAAGGAACCCACACCAGCCTCACCAACGCCGCGCTGCGGCTCACCAAGGAGGAGTCGGTCGCGATGGCCGACGAGCTGACCGCCCTGGTCGACCGCTGGTCAGAGCGCACCCGCGGCTCGACACGACCACGAGACGACTCGCGGCGCACCTACCTCTACTACGCCGTGCTGATGCCGCACCCCGGCCTGCACCTCGACCCGGACGAGGGCGAGCGACCGTAGTCGTTCAATTGCGCTGATGTTGTCGCCGTGGGACCCCGTGAGCGACCGCAGTCGTTCAATTGCGCGGATGTTGTCGCCGTGGGACCCCGTGAGCGGCCACAGTCGTTCAATTGCGCGAATGTTGTCGCCGTGGGACCCCGTGAGCGGCCACAGTCGTTCAATTGCGCGGATGTTGTCGCGCGCCCGGCAAGAACCCCGTCGTCCGAGCGGCATCCCGCGTCGTAGGTTGGCGGGCATGCCCGACCAGCTTCCCGACCCCAGGACCGACCCGCCACTGCGCGCCGACGAGAGCGAGACGCTGCGGGCGTTCCTCGACTACCACCGCGAGACCTTCCGGATGAAGTGCGCGGGGCTCGACCAGCAGCAGCTGGCGCAGCCGCTGGCGCCGTCGACGATGACGCTCGGCGGGATGATGAAGCACCTCGCCCTCGTGGAGAGCAACTGGTTCCACGAGGTGTTCCTGGGGCTGCCGGAGCTCGAGCCGTGGGCCTCGGTGGACTGGGAGGCCGACCGCGACTGGGAGTGGCGCACCGCCGCTGACGACAGCCCCGAGGAGCTACGGGGCATCTTCGACGAGGCGGTGGAGGCGAGCGACCGGATCACCGACGAGGCGCTCACTGGTCCTGACGGGCTGGACGCCCTGTCGGTGCGGGAGTCGCGCCGGGAGAAGGGCCGGTTCAGCCTGCGCTGGATCCTGGTGCACATGATCGAGGAGTACGCCCGCCACAACGGCCACGCCGACCTGATCCGCGAGTCCATCGACGGCCGGGTGGGCGAGTGACGGCAGCAGGCGTCCCGGTCGACATCAGACCGGCCACCCAGGCGGACTGGCCGGGCATCTGGCCGATCTTCCAGGCGATCGTGGTCCAGCAGGAGACCTACGCCTACGACCCCGACATCAGCTCCGACCGCGGGCGGACGCTCTGGCTCGAGCCGCCGCCCGGACTGACCGTCGTCCTGGAGGACGACCGCGGGGGCATCCTCGGCACCGCCAAGATGGGCCCCAACCGGCCCGGCGCCGGCGCCCACATCGGCACCGCGTCGTTCATGGTCGCCCCGGCCGCGCAGGGCAGGGGCGTCGGTCGCGCGCTCGCGGAGTACGCCGTCGAGTGGCACCGGGAGAACGGCTACCGCGGCATCCAGTTCAACGCCGTGGTCGAGACCAACACCGCGGCCGTGCACCTGTGGCAGTCGCTGGGCTTCGAGATCCTCGCGACGGTTCCGGGCGCCTTCCTCTCGCCGACGCACGGGTACGTCGGCCTGCACGTGATGTTCCTGGGTCTCGACTGAGCTCGACCACCGGCGCAGTTCGACCACCAGGCGTTCGAGGGCACTCCACATTGCGGGCGTGAGTAGCGTTGATTGCGTGACGCAACCTTCTGCCACACCCACGATCGGCACCCTCGGTGAGCTTCGCGCCTCGGGCCACGAGCTCAAGCCGCTGCGCGAGGAGATCCGCGCCAACCTGCTCGCCAAGCTCGCCGCCGGCGAGGACCCGTGGCCCGGCCTGCACGGTTTCGAGGGCACCGTGGTGCCGCAGCTGGAGCGTGCCCTGATCGCCGGGCACGACGTGGTCCTGCTCGGCGAGCGCGGGCAGGGCAAGACCCGGCTCCTGCGCACCCTCGTCGGCCTGCTCGACGAGTGGACGCCCGTCATCGAGGGCAGCGAGCTGGGGGAGCACCCCTACGAGCCGATCACCCCGGTGTCGCGCCGCCGTGCCGCCGACCTCGGCGACGACCTGCCGGTGGCGTGGCGGCATCGCGAGGAGAGGTACGCCGAGAAGCTGGCCACCCCGGACACCTCGGTCGCCGACCTCATCGGCGACGTCGACCCGATGCGCGTCGCGGAGGGGCGCAGCCTCGGCGATCCGGAGACGATCCACTTCGGGCTGATCCCCCGCAGCCACCGCGGCATCGTCGCCATCAACGAGCTGCCCGACCTCGCGGAGCGGATCCAGGTCGCGATGCTCAACGTGATGGAGGAGCGCGACATCCAGATCCGCGGCTACGTGCTGCGGCTGCCGCTCGACGTGCTGGTGATGGCCAGCGCCAACCCCGAGGACTACACCAACCGCGGTCGGATCATCACCCCGCTGAAGGACCGCTTCGGTGCCGAGATCCGCACCCACTACCCGCTCGAGGTCGAGGACGAGATCGCGGTGATCCGCCAGGAGGCGCGGCTGGTCGGCGACGTGCCCGACCACCTCGTCGAGATCCTGGCCCGCTTCACCCGTGCGCTGCGCGAGTCCAGCGCCGTCGACCAGCGGTCGGGCGTGAGCGCCCGCTTCGCGATCGCCGGCGCCGAGACGATCGCGGCGGCGGCGCTCCACCGCGCGACCACGCAGGGGGAGGACCAGGCGGTCGCCCGCGTCGTCGACCTGGAGACGGCGGTCGAGGTGCTCGGCGGCAAGATCGAGTTCGAGTCCGGCGAGGAGGGACGCTCCCTCGAGATCCTCACGCACCTGCTCCGGACTGCGACCGCCGAGACCGTGCGCCACCACTTCCGCGGGATCGACTTCGCGCTCCTGGTGGAGGCGCTGGACGGCGGCCGGCTGGTCACGACCGGCGAGCACGTGTCCGCGATCGACTTCTTGTCGGGGCTGCCGGCGCTGCCGCCCGTCGAGGACGCGGAGTCCGACCTCTACGACCAGATCTGCGACCGGCTCGGCGCGACCGACGACGGCAGCCGCGCCTCGGCGATCGAGCTCGCGCTGGAGGGGCTCTTCCTCGCGCGCAAGATCAGCAAGGACACCGACGGCGCGGAGACTGTCTACGGATGACTGACTTCACGGTGACGGTGAGCGCGGGCTCGCTTCGCGCCGACCCCGACGGTGCGTTGGTGCTGCCGCACGCCTGGACCGACAAGGGCGTCGTCACCGACGGTGCCGCGACGGGTGCTCACGTGCTTCACCTCGCGGTGGCGCTGTGCGTCCTCAACGACACCTTCCGGGAGGGCCGTCAGCTGGGCGTGCCGGTCCAGGGGGTGCGGGTCGTGGCAACAGGCGGGTTCGACGAGGGCTGGGGATCGACGGGCATCACCTACTCGGTCGAGGTCGACAGCGGTGCCGCGCCGGAGGACGTCGCGCGGCTCGTGGCCGTCGTCGACGAGGTCGCCGAGATCCCTCGGGCGATCCGGGCCGGCGCCGACGTCCGCCGGGTCGAGCGGGTGGCGACATGAGAGAACGACACCGCTCCCGCTACGGCCGCTACGCCGGGGGCCCGGACCCGCTCGCCCCGCCGGTCGACCTCGCCGAGGCCCTCGACGCGATCGGCCAGGAGGTCATGGCCGGCACCAGCCCCGAGCGGGCGATGCGCGAGTTCCTGCGCAGAGGCGGGCGCAACCAGACCGGGCTCGACGACCTCGCCCGCCGGGTCGCCGAGAAGCGGCGGCAGCTCACCCAGCGGCACAACCTCGACGGCACCCTCCAACAGGTCAAGGAGCTCCTCGACAAGGCCGTGCTCGAGGAGCGCAAGCAGCTCGCCCGCGACGTGATGATGGACGACGGCGACCGGGCGTTGCGCGAGATGCAGCTGGACAACCTGCCGGCGTCGACGGCCGCCGCGGTGAGCGAGCTGGCGTCGTACGACTGGCAGAGCAGCGACGCCCGTCAGGCCTACGAGGAGATCAAGGACCTGCTCGGCCGGGAGGTGCTCGACCAGCGCTTCGCCGGCATGAAGCAGGCGCTGGAGAACGCCACCGACGAGGACCGGGCCGCGGTCAGCGAGATGCTCTCCGATCTCAACGAGCTGCTGGAGAAGCACCGGCTGGGCGACGACACCCAGCAGGACTTCGACGACTTCATGGCCAAGCACGGCGACCTCTTCCCCGAGAACCCGCGCAACGTCGACGAGCTCCTCGACTCACTCGCCCAGCGCGCCGCCGCCGCGCAGCGGATGCTCAACTCGATGAGTGCCGAGCAGCGCGCCGAGCTGATGTCCCTCTCGCAGCAGGCGTTCGGGTCGCCCGAGCTGATGGACCAGCTCGCGCGCATGGACGACAACCTCCGCGCGCTGCGGCCAGGTGAGGACTGGGACGGCGGCGAGCGCTTCGAGGGCGGTGAGGGGCTGGGTCTCGGTGACGGGACCGGCGTGCTCCAGGACATCGCCGACCTCGACGACCTGGCCGAGCAGCTGGCGCAGTCCTACGGCGGTGCTCGCATGGACGACGTCGACCTCGACAAGCTGGCCCGCCAGCTCGGCGACAGCGCTGCCGTCGATGCGCGCACGTTGCAGCAGCTCGAGCAGGCGCTGCGCGACAGCGGCTACCTGCGTCGCGGTACCGACGGCGACCTGCGGCTCTCGCCCAAGGCGATGCGCCAGCTCGGCAAGTCGCTCCTGCGCGACGTCGCCGAACGGATGAGCGGTCGGCAGGGCCAGCGCGACCTGCGCCAGGCGGGCGCCGCCGGCGAGCCGTCCGGCGCGACCCGGCCGTGGCAGTTCGGCGACACCGAGCCGTGGGACGTCACCCGCACGGTCACCAACGCAGTCGTGCGCGAGGCCGGCAGCACCGGTGGTCGAGCAGCCACCGGTGGTCGAGCAGCCACCGGTGGTCGAAGAGCCACCGGTGGACGAGCAGCCACCGGTGGTCGAGCAGCGAGCGAAGCGAGCGATCAGTCGAGACCACAGGTCGCGCTGCGCATCGACGACGTCGAGGTCCAGGAGACCGAGGCCCGCACCCAGGCCTGCGTCGCGCTGCTGGTCGACACGTCGTTCTCGATGGCGATGGACGGTCGCTGGGTGCCGATGAAGCGCACCGCGCTGGCACTGAACACGCTCATCAGCACCCGCTTCCGCGGCGACGCCCTGCAGCTGATCTCCTTCGGCCGGCACGCGCAGGTGATGGACATCGAGGAGCTGACCGCCCTCGACGCTAAGTGGGACAAGGGCACCAACCTGCACCACGCGCTGCTGCTGGCCAACCGGCACTTCCGCAAGCACCCGCACGCGCAGCCCGTGCTGCTGGTGGTGACCGACGGCGAGCCGACGAGCCACCTCGAGCCCGACGGCGAGGTGGCGTTCAGCTATCCGCCGCACCCGCTGACCATCGCGTACGCCGTGCGCGAGCTCGACAACGCGGCCCGCTTCGGGGCGCAGGTGACGTTCTTCCGCCTCGGGGAGGACCCCGGCCTCGCCCGGTTCATCGAGCAGATGGCCCGCCGCGTCGACGGCCGGGTGGTCTCGCCCGAGCTCGACGACCTCGGCGCGGCCGTCGTCGGGTCCTACCTCGGAGACCGGTCGCCGATGTCGGCGTTCCGCGAGGAGTGGGGGTACGGCGGGGACCGCGGCTGGTGGGTCGGCTGACCCGGCATCCGGCTCTCTAGAGGCGCGTCAGCAGCAGCGAGAGTGCGCTGCGGGCCTCGTTCGTGAGCGTGCCGCCGGCGAGCAACAGCTCCTGCACCTCGCCGAGGGTGAGCAGCACGGCGTCGGGATCGTCGTCGGGCTCGGGTCGCTGCACGATCCGGTACTCCGTGACGTCGCGGTAGAACCGGCCGCCTTCGTCCGACTGCCGCACCCGGGCGACGACGGTTCCGGCCGCACCTCCGGCCGCACCCCCGGCCGCACTCCCGGCCGAACTCCAGGTCTCGCCGCGGCTCCCGGGCTCCGCGACGCGCGTGGGGCCCAGCTCGGCGACGTGGAGCAGCCCGGGCTCGGACCTGGCCACCAGCACGACGAGCGCGATGCCGTCCGACACCACGAGGTCGAGGTCGGCGTGCCCGTCGCCGCGGCTGTCGATGATCGGCTGGTCCCAGGCCGGCGTCTCCCGTGCGTCGGTCTCGACGGCGAGGTGGCGCACGGCGTACGCCGCCCCGTCGAGGGTGTGCACGGCGTCGGCGTCGAAGCGCCAGCCCGGCAGCGAGTCGACTGCGACCTCCGTCACGGCCGGTGCTGCGCGCGCGACGCGGTCCAGCACCCGCCGGACCTCGTCGAGCGCTCCGGGTCGGAGGGTGGCGTACGAGCGAGCCAGGGGACTGCTCAGCGGATCGGCCGGCTGGTCGGGTCTCTCGGCGAACGGCGGCCGGACGGTCAGCAGGTGCCACGGCGCGGACGTGAGCACCGACCGCGCGTCCGTGTTCACGGCGTTGTCGCACGCGAGCGTCCTCAGCACGATGTCGGCGTCGAACCATCGGTACGCCGCCGGGAGGTCGGCGTCGGTCGTGCCGTCGGGGTTGCCCGTCACCAGGGTGTTGCGGTTCAGCTTGCCGAGGAAGCGGGTGCCCTGCTCGCTCTGCTCGCACGAGGCCTCGCTGCGCGCCGGGTCGCGGAACTCCGCCTCGAGGAACTGCCCGCGACCGCCGTGCACCCGGTCGAGATTGCTCGCGGTCGCCTGCAACGTGGGTGCCACCTGCGCGAGGCCGACGTTCCCCGGCTCGATCTTGCCCTGGACGAGCAGCTCCACGCGGCCGTCGCGGACCCGCCGCAGGAAGCCGAGCGTCCCGATCTCCCGCTGCTCCAGCAACGGCTGCGCGGAGCCGTCGGCCAGCTCGACCCCGGTCACGGCGAAGTAGCGACCGGTGCGGTGGACGATGCGGCCCTCACGCAGCACCCACTCGCGCGACCTGGCCAGGGGGATCGGCCGCACGTCGACGGAAGCCGCCCTGCGCAGTCCCTCGAGCCAGCCGCCGACCGCGACCTCGACGCCTTCGGTCCCGACCTCAGCCATGGGTCACCATCTCGAGCCGCCCGCGAGCCTGGAGGAACTCCGCGATGATGTGGGTGCCCAGCCGCTTGGTGATCCGCTCCCGATAGCCGGGTGTCTGCAGCAGCCGCGTGAAGAGGCGGTCGCCGAACTCCCGGTGCAGGGCGTCTCGACGCTCCCAGCAGTGGCGGGCGAGGAGCGCGAGCCGCAGTGGCCGCCGCATGGTGTCGTCCAGCAGACCCGGGAACATCTCGGGCAGCCGGCGGTAGACCGGCGGCTGGGTGAAGCGCTCCAGCACCTGTGCGTGCTCGCGGAGGCTGCGCCGCAGCGTGGCCTCGCTGGGTGCGCTGACGTTGCGATCGCCGACGATCCGCATCGACGTCAGCTCGCGCGGCACCACCTGCAGGTGGCCCAACCCTGCGAGCCGCACCCACAGGTCGAGGTCGGAGAGGTGGAAGAGGCTGGGGTCGAAGGCGCCGACCCGCATCACCGCAGCGCGACGGCACACCGCCGAGGAGACACAGAGGTCGTTGCCATCGTCGAAGAAGCGGCACAGCCAGGCTGCTGGGGAGTCCAGCTCGTGGGTGAACAAGCCGGCGGCCCACGTGCCAGGATCGGGAGCGCCCGACCCGTCGATGATCTTCACCCGCGTGAAGGACGCCACGACGTCGCGGTCCGCGAGGGCCTCCACCTGCGCGGCCAGCTTGTCGCGGTGCCACACGTCGTCGGAGTTCTGGAAGGCGACGAGAGCACCGGTCGCGCGCTCCAGGGCCAGGTTGCGCGGGTGGGTCGCCCGATTGGTGGGGAGCCGGACCAGCGTCAGCCGGGGATCGTCGATCCCCGCGACGACGTCCGGGGTCGCGTCGGTGGAGCCGTCGTCGACGACCAACAGCTCGAGGTGCTCGTAGGACTGCTCGAGCACGGACCGCACCGCGGCCTCGACGAAGTCCTCGTGGTTGAACGACGGGAGCACGACCGAGACAAGCGGTCGTCTGGGCGGCGCAGGCAGCGACACGGGGCCAGCATGGCAGCCCCTGCGGACGTCAGGCGCCGGCGTCTCGGCGTTGCTCCTCGCTGAAGTCGGTGAGGTGCCGCGCTGCCGCGGGTGCTGCCCCGGTGGCGACGGCGTGCCGGTACTTGCCGATGTTGCCGCTCATCGCCGCGATCGACTCCTTGGCCCGGCCGCGGCTGTAGGTCATCGACTTGCCGGCGGCGAAGCCCATCTTCAGCCCTTCCTCGATCGCGTCCTGGTCGGCGCCGAGATAGAGGAACTGCCAGCCGTAGTCGCGGGTCTGCTGCTCGATGAGGGCCTTGATGCGCGGGTGGTCCCACTCGCGCGAGGCGTTCTCGTAGCCGTCGGTCATCACGCCGACGATCACACTGCCGGGGCGTTGGTCCTCGGGCAGCGCGGCGAGCCGTTCGCCCGCGTCGACGACCAGCCTGCCGAGGGCGTCGAGGAGTGCAGTGCTGCCACGGGGCTGGAGCTCGAGCGGGGGTACGTCGGCGAGGTCGCGGTCGGCGTACACCTCCTCGTAGCGGTCGTCGAACTGCGCCAGCGTGACCCGGCATCGTCCGGCACCGGTGGTGCTGTGGGCGCGTTGCTCCTCTATGAAGGCGTCGAAGCCGCCCGTCGTGTCGGTGCGGATCGACTGCATCGAGCCGGAGCGGTCGAGCAGGAAGTACAGGTGGGTGAGTCCAGCGTCGGTCATCGGGATGCTCCTTCGGTCAGGCGTCGTCCCGGGAGGACGGACGGCGCGCGCGGAACCGCAGTGGTGCCGCGGGCTTGGGTGGGGTGGCGGGGGGTGACGCGGCCGAAGCGGGCTGGTGCCGGCCCTGCTCGAGGTCGTAGAGCGCCCGCTCGACGCCCTTGGCGGTGACCCGGCCGTTCTCGGCGGAGTAGGCGCCGAGGTCGCGCGTGCGCGCCAGCCGCGGCCCGACGGCGTTCTCCGACAGTCCGGCGAGGGCGCCGGCGGTACGGATGGTCGCGCCCTCCTCGAGGATCGTCGCGGCCATCGCCGCGTCGATCGCCGCCGACACGTGCTCGGCGGCCAGGCGCAGCTGCGGGAGTGCGGCCGACGCGACGGTGGGGTCGACCTGGTCGAGAGCCCGACGCGCGTGGTCGACCGAGCGGGCGAGCGGGTCGTCGGCCTGGGTGGTCACGACGCCAGTGTGCCGCATAAACTGCGGTGGTTCAAGAACTGCGGCAGCGCATCTGATGCGCGGGGGATACTGTGCGCATGGCGTCGCCTGGATCCTCCGAGCGCGCGGACCGGGGCGCCCCCGCCCTGGTCGCAGGTGTCTGTGGCGTCGTGCTCGTGCTCGGCGGGGTGCTGGTCCTCCTGGGCTGGTGGGGGGAGTCCGCCCTCTTGGTCCAGCTGCACCCAGGACTGCCGGCGATGCGCGCCAACGCGGCGGTGGTCCTCGTGCTGGTCGGGCTGGGCATCCTTGCGGGTCGGCAGGGGTGGTGGTCCCTCGCCGCGTTCCTGGCCGTGCTCTCCGCCGTGCTGCCCGCCTTCGACATCATCGACTGGGCACTGGGTCGCGACATCGGGGCGGACCTGTTCCTCTTCCAGGAGCAACAGGCGCACTTCGACGAAGGGGTGGCCGAGCCCGGTCGCCTCCCGATCGGCGCGGCGGTGAACCTGCTCTGCCTGTCCGTCGGGATCGGCGCGCTCCGGACCAGCCCGCGCGTGGCGCACACCGCGACGCTCGCGGCAGGGCTGATGGCGCTGCTCGGGTTCTCCGCCACGCTCTACGACTCCAGCGCCGTGCCGCAGCTCGAGGGCTCTCCCGGCGTCTCCCTGCACGGCGCCGCCCTGTCGTTGGTGGCAGCGGTGGGGATCCTCGCCCTGCAGCCGCGCATGGGGCTCGCGGGGGTGCTCGGGGAGCCGGGACGCATCGGGAGGATGTTGCGCCAGTCCACCGGCATCGCCGTCGTGCTTCCCCTCCTGGTGAGCCTCGTCGGCATGGCGGGCATCCGCGCCGGGCGGTACGACGCCACCTTCGCGGTCGGCCTCGTCTCGACCGCGTGGACCGCTGTGCTGATCGCGCTCATCTGGTGGGGTGGGCTGCGCACCATCCCGGTCGAGCGGGAGGGTGACCGGTCTCGCGGCGAGGCCAGCGCCGGCCGCGACCGTCTCGCGCTGCTGGCGGAGGTGTCGAGCGAGTTCGCCGCCACCCCCGACCTGTCGGAGACCCTCGACCGGGTGACGGGTCGCATCGCCAGCAGTCTCGACGCGGGCTGTGCGGTGCGGCTGGTGGATCCGACCGGCCGGTTCCTGGAGCCTGTGGCCGTCCATCACCCGGACCCGTCTCGGCAGGCCGCCCTGAACACGCTGCTCGACCGGGTCATCCGCGTCGACGAGGGACTGAGCGGCCACGTGGTCACCCGATCGTTGCCGGGGCTTCTCGCGGCCGACACGCACCGCGCCGACGTGCTGGTCAAGGACCCTGAGCTGCGCGCCGCCTTGGATGAGTACGGGCGCCCGAGCGCCCTGGTGGCGTCGCTCCGTGTCGGCGGTCAGGTGCTGGGCGCCATCACGGTCCTGCGCGACGAGGACCAGACCCCGTTGGACGAGGCCGACCTGGACCTCGTCGTCGGGCTCGCCGACCGCGCCGCACAGGCCATCCACAACGCCCTGCTGGTGGGTGAGCAGTCGCGCCAGGACGCATCCTTCGCCCAGTTCGCCGCCGACGCGCTGGTCACCCACAGTCCCGGCGTGCTCCGGGCCATGGCCGTGCGGCACCTCGCCGAGGCTCTCCAGGCGCGGCACGCGGTGCTGATCGAGCCCGACGGCGACGAGCTGCTGCCGACCGTGCTGCGTGTCACGGCCGCCACCGAGCGCGACGACCGCCTGGCCATGCCGATCGGTGCACCCGTGGCGGCGGCGATGCCCCTGCGGGTGCTCCGCACCGGCGAGCCGTATGTCTGCGACGACATGCGCGACGACGTCAGCCCCGAGATGGCCGTCCTGGCCGATGTGCTCGGCAGCGATAGCGGCCTCGCCGTGGCGGTGCCTGGCCGCGAAGGCCCTCGGGGGGTGCTGACCGTGGTCGCCGTCGGCCGGGCCAGGTTCAGTGACGACGAGGTCGACCTCGCCCGCGCCTTCGCGGGACTGCTGTCGGGTGCCCTGCAGCGCATGGACGCCGAGCTCTCGCTGACCCAGGTCGCCGAGGAACGGCGCGCCCTCCTCGATCGCCTGGTGTCGGCGCAGGAGGACGAGCGGGCCCGGATCGCCGACGGGGTGCACCAGGACCAGGTCCAGGTCATCGCCGCGGCGGACCTGCGGCTGGGGATCCTCGCGCGCCGCGCGGGCGAGCTCGACGAGGCTCTGGCCGAGGACCTCACGTTCGCGAGGGATGCCGTCAGCGGCGCGGCCGAACGCCTCCGCGCACTCCTCTTCGAGCTGGAGCCGCCGGACCCGACGGCGAGTCTCGACGACGCGGTGTCCGAGGCGGCGGCGTACCTCCTCGAGCCCGTGGGCACCTCCTGGACCGTGGAGTCGACGTCGACCGCGCGCCTCGACCAGAGCCACCTGACCACGGCGTACCGGATCGCGAAGGAGGCGCTGGCCAACGCGGGGCGGCATGCCCGTGCGGACCGGGTCGAGGTGACGATCAGCGACGTCGACGACGGTGTGTCGGTGCAGGTGCGCGACGACGGCGTCGGCATGGCAGAGGTGCCGCTGCGCAGCGCGGCCGGTCACCTCGGGATGAGCAGCATCCGCGACTGGGTCGAGGTGGCCGGCGGCCGCCTCGACATCGTCAGCGCTCCCGGCGAGGGCACGGTCGTCGACTTCTGGCTGCCCCAGGACTGAGCCCGGCAACTAGTGCTCAAGTACTAATCAGGACGGCGCCTGGAGGTGATCCGGGGCGTCTTGACACTCGGTCAGGATTGCTACGCCGGCTTGGTCACCCCCCGGGCCCAGCAGGCCAAGCGCCGCTCTGATTCATGGGTACTAGTCGGAGCGGCGTTCACCGGCGTCACGTCGTGGGTTCCCGAGGCCCGTGACATGACAAGGGGACCGATCGGAGCAGAGTTCATCCCCTGGTTCCGGTCGGTCCCCGCCGCCGCGGTAGGAGAGCCGACGTAGGCGGAGGAGGGATATGGGAAGCGGCGAGGCTGACGCGAGGCCACCGCAGGTCCGGGTGCTGGTGGTCGACGACCACGCCCTCGTGCGCGACAGTCTGCGTCGCGCACTCGGTGCCGAGCCTGACCTCGACGCTGTCGGGACCACCGGCACCCTTGCCGGCGCCGCAGAGCTGATCCACACGCTGCGTCCCGACGTCGTCCTCCTCGACAACGCCCTGCCCGACGGCCGCGGCGCCCACGCCGTCGACGAGCTCGTCGCGCGTCATCGTGAAGCCGCGGTCGTGCTGCTCACGGCGACGCTCTCGCTGGGCGTCGCCCGTGCCGCCGTCACCCACGGCGCGGCCGGGGTGGTCACCAAGACCCGAGGCGTGGAGCCCGTGCTCGACGCGGTGCGAGCTGCGGCGCGCGGCGACGCAGCCGTCGCGCCCGAGCTTCTGCAGCGCCTCCTCGGGCGCGCGTCCCGGCCCGCGCAGGCCCTACCTCCGGGGACCGACAAGTACGCCGCGGTCGACCTCGATCTCCTGGCGCGTCTCGCCGCGGGGGCCACCCTGCGCGACGCCGCGATCGCGCGTGACCTCGCCGACGACGAGGTGCACGCGCTGGTCGCCCGCGCCGCGGTCGCGCTCGGCGGTCGTTCGACGCTGGAGACGCTCACCCGGGCGGCCGAGGCAGGACTGCTCGTCGCGTCCTGAGCGGCGGACCGGCCCGACCCGAGGCCGCTGTCCGTTCAGCGGGCCGGCGGTAGCATGCAGTGGCCGGGACGACGGGGGGAACATGAGCGGCGAGCCCGAGGGCGCAATCGCAGTCTTGGTGGTCGACGACCACCAAGTGCTGGCGGACAGCCTGGTGCGCGTGCTCAGCGCCGAGACCGACATCCACCCCGTCGGGGTCGCCCCCGACCTGGCCCGGGCCCGGGCCATGGTGGTCCACCACCGCCCCGACGTCGTCCTGCTCGACCACACGCTCCCCGACGGCGAGGGAGCCGACGCCGTACGCCCCCTCCTCGAGGCCAACCCCGGCATGGCCGTGGTGATGCTGACCGCCAGCACGTCCGACCGTGTCCTGGGTGCGGCCATGGAGGCGGGCGCAGCGGGCTTCATCTCCAAGACGAGCGGTCTCAGCGAGCTGGTCACGGCGGTGCGGGCGGCGGCGCGCGGCGACGCCGTGGTCAGCCCGCAGCTGCTCAGCCGGCTGCTCGTGCGGATGCGTCGCGAGGCGCAGGGTGTCGGCCACGACCTGACCGATCGTGAACGCGAGATCCTGCAGCTCCTCTCCAAGGGGCTGACCAACGTGGCGATCTCCGGGCAGCTCTTCCTGAGCGTGCACACCGTGCGCAACCACATCGCGAACCTCTCGGCCAAGCTCGGCGCCCACTCCAAGCTGGAGGCGCTCGCCATCGCGGTGCGCGAGGGCCTGGTCGAGCCGCCCCGCTAGGAGGCGAAGCCGGGCAGCGACTCCTCGAGGATCTCGCGGAACGGCGCCCGCGCGCCCAGCTGGCTCAGCACGCCGATGCCCCCGAGCCAGGTGCGGTGGATGAGCAGGTACGACGGCGGGAGGTTGAGCTTGGTCGCCATCGTGAAGGTCGGCTCCTTGGGGTTGTTGAGCCGCTCGAACTGCCCGCGCATCCACTCCCGCGAGAACTGGAAGCTGTCCACGCGGGTGGGCTCGGCGAAGGGCGCGAGGTAGTCGAGCACCAGCTGCGGGTCGACGCGGATGCCGGGCTTGATGAAGCCCTCCTGTCGCAGCCCTTCGGCGAGCGTGTCCGGGTCGTTCTCGGCGGCGATGCGCAGCAGCGCGCCCATCGCTGTCGGGAGGCTGCCCCCGGGCAGCCGCGCCACGGCCCCGAAGTCGAGCACGCCCAGCCGTCCGGGGCTGCCGTCCTCTGCGGGGAGCAGGCGGAAGTTGCCGGGGTGCGGGTCCGCATGCAGCATGCCTGTGCGGGCCGGCCCGGAGAAGAGGAAGCGCACCAACAGCTCGCCGTAGTGGTCGCGCTCGTCCTGGGTCCCGTCGGTGATGAGCGACGCGAGGGACGCGGGGCTCTCCATCCACTCGCTGACCAGCACGGTCTTGCCGACCGCGATCACCTTCGGCACCACGATCTGGGGGTCCCCGTCGAAAGCCTCCGCGAAGGCGCTCTGCGCCTCCGCCTCCAGGTGGTAGTCGAGCTCGTCGGCCGCCCGCGCCTGCAGCTCGTCGACGAGAGGGACGACGTCGATGCCGGGGAACACAGGGGCGATGCCCTTGGCGATGCGCGCGAGCTGACGCAGGTCCCCCAGCAGCGCGTCGCCGGCGCCGGGGTACTGCACCTTCACGGCCACCTCGCGGCCGTCGTGCCAGCGCCCCTTGTGCACCTGACCGATCGACGCGGCCGCCGTCGGGCCGCCATCGAGCTGCACCAGCCGCTTGCGCCAGTCCTGGCCGAGGTCCTTGGCGATCTGGTCGCGCACCGTCTGCGTCAGCATCGGGGGAGCGGAGTCCTGGAGCGCGGTCAGGTGCGCACGGTACGGCGCCGCCACCTCGTCCGGCAGCGCCGCCTCGAGCACCGAGAGCGCCTGGCCGAACTTCATCGCGCCGCCCTTGAGCTCGCCGAGCGTCCGGAAGAGCTGCTCGGCGGTGCGCTGCTGCAGCTCGGTCATCACGGCCTCGCCCGGCCGGCCCGCGAGCCGCTTCCCGAGGCCCATCGCGCTGCGCCCGGCGTACCCCAACGGGAGCGCCGCCAGGCGTGCCGTGCGCGCGACGGCCTTGCGGGGTAGCTCGGTCATGTGTCCAGTGTCCCAGGCGGGGAAACCGGCTGGTGACCACCAGCGAGGTCGAGCGCGTCGGCCCGATCACCACCGCCGAGCCCGGCACGACCGACCGGTCTCGACTGCGCTCGACCACCGGTTGTCGAGCAGCTCGACCACGGGTGGTCGAGCAGCGAGCCTGCGAGCGATGAGTCGAGACCACGAGTGGACCGGACCAGCCCGGGGTGGGCGCGATCAGCCAGGACCGAGGAGTCCGGACGCATCGGTGGGATCGGCGCCCTCCTTCAGCTCCACGAAGAGCACGTGGGTCTCGCTGTCGCCGATGTTCTCGCCGTGGTGCTCCTGCGCGTCGAGCCAGGCCGTCGTACCGGCGGCGAGCTCGACGTCGCGCGACGCGTCACCCGAGACGAGTCGGCGTCGGAAGGACGACAGCGTGTGCATCACGCTGTCGGGGTGCCGGTGGGGAGTGGTCACGTCGCCGGGTTGGTCGCGGTACTCCAGCACGCGCACGCGGTCGTTCTCGAAGACCACGCGGTAGTGGTCCGGGTTGGTCTCCACAGGGTCCATCGTCATCTCTCGCGCTCCTTCAGATAGGTGTCCGGGACCGGGCCGAGCACGATCATCCCGTGCGCCTCGGCGATCCGGTCGAGCTCTTCGTTGGTCGGGCGGCCCTCCGTCCCGGCCAGTGCAAGCCCCTCGAAGAGCCGACCATCGCGGCGGGTGCCTCGAGCACGCAGAACGGCTCGGCCGCGCCGCGGTGCACGTGCAACGGCGGCCCGAAGCCGGGAGGTTCCTCTTCAGCCGACGTTCCCGCTGTCGGGCCACGCGCAGACGCAGACCTTGTTGCCGGCGCGGTCGGCGAAGATGTGGGTGTCGGCGTCGGTGCGCTCGACGATCCGGCCACCCGCTGCGACGGCGGCGTCAACCCGAGCCTGCAGGTGCTCCTTCGCCACCGACACGTCGACGTGCATCGCGTGCCGCAGCGACCTGCCCGGGTCGAGGTCCTGCATCCACACCGTGGAGCTGTGCGCGAGCGGGTCGACGCCGTTGTCGTCGGCCATCGGGTCGTAGCCGAGCACGGCCCGCCAGAACGGCAGGTCGATCTCGTCGGGCTTGGCGGCGACAGCGAGCTGCACCTCCTGCACCCGCCCCCGGTCAGCCGCCGCACCGTGCTCCCGAGCCACCGCCGAGATCGCCCGCGCCAGGTCGACGTGCTCGGTCTCGATGCCCCACAGCTCGCGCGTCATCCGGACGGTCAGCAAGGTGCCCGAGATCGTCAGCGCCGCCCGCGACCCCTCGAGCCCGGGTACGGCGGCGACGAGCCCGGCCAGCCGCGCGGCGGCGACCATCGACCCGGCGTCGTACACCGCGACCGGCCCGCCGTGCAGCACCACCCAGTCGTCGACGCCGTCCGCAGCCAGGAACTCCCGCCACCCCTGCTCGCTCACGCTCCCAGGATGTCAGGGTGACCGTGGGCGGACCAGGCGCCTACTTGATCTCGCGGACCTCCTGGGGCCACCCGCACCCCACGGCGATCTTGCCCGCCCACCTGCGCGCGGTGGCCTCGTCGGGGACGTCGACGATGGTGATCCCGCCGAGGTACTCCTTGGACTCCGTGTAGGGCCCGTCCATGATCACCAGCTCGCCGCTGGTGTCGTCGGCGTGGAACGCCTTGTCGAGCTCCTCGACCAGCCCTCCGGCGAAGACGTAGTGCCCCGCCTCCTTGATCTCCTCGATCACGGCTCTGCTGGGGGCGACGCGGGTGCCGTACCACTCGGCCGGGTGGTCGCCGACCCATTGCTGCTGGAAGTAGATCGCGTACTTGGTCATGTGCACTCCTCGTCGTCCGAACGGGAACGGGGCAGCCCGGACGGCCACCCTCCACCATGTCCACGAACGAGACCAGTCGGATACGACAGTCCGGCGGGACATTTCTGGCGGATAGGGTCCCCGTCCATGGACATGCTGCGCAGCGCACAGATCGCCGAGGCCGACCTGACCGACTGGCGCAAGCTCGCCCAGGGGCTGCACGCGCGCTACCTCGTCGACGACTTCGGCGCCGGCGTCCGGTTCCTCGCCGCGGTGGGCGAGGCGGGCGACGCGCTCGGCCACCACCCGAGCGTGTCCATGGGCGAGGGGTACGTCGACCTGAAGCTGGTCACTGACGACGCCATCTACCGCGACGACGACGGCACCGAGTACGTCGTCCAGTGGCCGACCCAGCAGGACGTCGACCTCGCGCGCCGCATCACCGAGATCGCCTCGGACCACGAGCTCGCCGCTGACCCGGCCTCGGTCAGCGACATCGAGCTCGGCCTCGACACGGCCAGCTCAGCGACGATCGCCCCGGTGTGGGCCGCCCTGCTGACCGGGAGCGCCGACTCCCAGGGTCACGGCAGCCCCAGCGACGAGATCCGGGACGCCACGCGCCGGGTGCCGAACCTGTGGTTCGGCGACGCCGGGGAGCACGGCGGCTCAGGTTTCCACGTCGAGGTCTACGTGGCCCCCGAGGCGGCCGGGCAGCGGATCGCCGCAGCCGTCGCGGCCGGCGGGACCGTCGTCGACGACAGCGACGGGCCTTCGCTCGTCGTGGTCGCCGACCAGGACGGCAACCGGGGCATCGTCTGCTACGACGCCTCCGCTGCGAGGACGGACTGACGGCGGGGGCCTAGTGCCGCTTCGAGTGGGTCACACCTCGCAAGCGGCGATCGCGTCCGGGATGGCTGCTTCGAGGGCACCGAAGTCCAGGTGCGAGATCGCCTTGTTGCCGCCGGTGGGTCCGGCCATCAGCCCGTGCGCGTTGATCATGGTGCTGGTCGAGACGCCGACGGCGTCGGCCAGGACCTCGGCTCCTGCCGGGCAGAAACCCTCCATGGCGGCGATCGCGCCGAACGACACGAAGCCGCTCGAGTTCGCGCGGCCGGCGTTCGCCTTCGGGTTCGGGTTGTCGAAGTAGCAGAAGTGCGCACTGGCCGTTGTGGCGGTCAGCACGACGGCTGACACAGCTCCGGCGGTCACGGTGAACAGACGACGGGCAAACATCGATCCCCCTACTTTGGTTGCTATTGGTGCGCATAGCCAAGGCGGCGCACTTGGGGGCGTCAAGTGCCTCGGCGGGTGGCCTAGGCCGCACTGGACATGTCGGCCGGAGGACCCGTTCGGGCTGCGCTCAGCGGGAGAAGAGGGCCCTGTTCTCCTCGATCCACGCGATCTCGACAAGTTCCTCTTTCTCGACGTCTCCCTCGGCGACCCACGTCTTCTGAGGCTCCTGCCCTTGGCCGGCGAGGAACCGGACGTGCTCGTTGGTGGACCGGATGCGTCGGATGACGGCGTCGGCGACGTCGAAGTCGGCCGGGATCCCATACGCATCGAGGAAGCCCTCGATGCGCGCGCGCCGATCGGGGACCTCCGGGAAGTGGTGCCACTCAATGACTGCCTGGTCGTCCCGGATCGGCGCGAACCACCGAAGGGCGTACGCCACGTCGCTGAGTCTTGGCGCGGGATGCAGGAAATCCCAGTCGATGAGCGCGACCGCCTCTCCCTCCCGCCACACGAAGTTCCAGGGGCCGGGATCGCCGTTGACGAAGACGTCGCCTTCCTCGGCCTCCGGTGCGGCGAAGACGGCGTCGTCGGGTGGGGCCCAGTCAGCGGAGGCGTCGTGAATACGCCTCAGGAGGAGCGCCGCCGAACGCAAACCCCGATCGTCGTGCTGGTGCTTCCACGCGTCGCCGCCGCTGTCGCCATCGATGAAGCGAAGCGTCTCGGTCTCCCCGTCCAGCGACACCGGTTCGGGAACGCAGTCCATGCCCTTCGCACGGAGGTGTCGAAGGAACGAGTGCACGGTCCGGGTGTGGCGCCCCGCCGGACGAGTGACCGTCTCGGCCGTCAGCTCGATCGGGCGGAACTGCTCGTTCACCTCTGCCGCTCGGCTACGTACTTCCTCGTCGGTCACGCTGGAACGCTTGCACGAGCCCGGACGAGGCACCATCGAGTTTCGCGCAACCGCCTGTTCACGGACGGCGTCGTGGGTGAGGCCTATCGCGGAACGGGGACGCCCGTCTTGGCGTGGCAGCGGTAGCCGTTGGGGTTCTTGTGGAGGTACTGCTGGTGGTGGTCCTCGGCGTAGTAGTACGTCGTCGACGACAGCGGGGCGATCTCGGTGGTGATCTCGTCGAAGCCGCGGCGGGCCAGCTCCTCGCCGTAGATCTTCGTGATCTCCTGCGCGACCTGCTCCTGCTCGGGCGTCGTGAAGTAGATGGCCGAGCGGTACTGCGTGCCGACGTCGTTGCCCTGCCGCATGCCCTGCGTCGGGTCGTGGACCTCGAAGAAGATGCGGACCAGGTCGGCGTACGACACCACGGCCGGGTCGTAGACGACGCGCACGGCCTCGGTGTGGCCCGTGCGGCCAGTGCAGACCTCTTCGTACGACGGGTGCGGGGTGGTGCCGCCGGCGTACCCCACCGAGGTCGACCAGACGCCCGGCTGCTGCCAGAGGATCTCCTCGGCGCCCCAGAAGCAGCCGAGGCCGAAGACCGCGACCTCGTAGCCCTCGGGCACCTCGTCGGTGACCAGCGGCGCGTCGAGCACCAGGTGCCGGTCGGCCAGACGGACCCAGGGCTCGGACCGACCGGGGAGTGCCTCCTCGGGAGTCACCACGCTCATCACCTTCGGACGCCAGAAGCTCATGCGACAAGTCTCCCAGAACGCTCAAGTGCCGCGAATGTCCAGACCATGCTGTCGGGGAGTCCTGACAGGCCGGATGCTGGGCGCCTCAGATGTCGAGCGGAAGGACGGATCACACATGTCGCGACTCATGGGAACCCCTCACCGCTGGCGGACTGCCGGCGCCGGGCTCGTCGCCGGAATGCTGGTCGGCGTGACCGCTGCGGTGGTCGTGCCCGCGATCGCCGCGGAGGACGTGATCCACGCGGCGACGAGCTGGAAGAAGGTCTGGAAGAAGCATCTGCGCAAGTACGCGGACAAGCGCTACTACACGAAGAGCCAGTCGGACGAGCGGTACGCCGCGGCCGGATCCAGCTACTCGGTGGCGCAGTCGGACGCGCGGTACTACACGAAGGCCGAGATCGACGCCAGGCTCGCGTCGCTCGTGAACTCGGTGTCGGCCTACGCCGATGGCGCCCAGAACATCACGCTGACCGACGAGGTCGTGGTGCGCTCGGTGAGCCTGGTCGCGCCCGCCGACGGGAAGGTCATCGTGACCTCGAGCGGCTACTTCGTGAACGAGAACGGCGGGCCCACGACCTTGCGATGCAAGATCTCCACCGGGACGACGATCGAGCCCGACCGGACGTTCCTCCAGTTCGCGCAGTTCCCGGGCGCAGGCGGCAGCGAGGTGATCGGCGGCACGCGGGGCTTCGACGTGACCAAGGGATCGCTGCTCACCGTGAACCTCGTGTGCGACCAGTTCATCGGCGCAGGCTCGGTGCGGGACACCGCCCTGACCGCCGTCTTCGCGCCCTCGTAGAGTCGACGGGTGCCGAACGAGCAGCAACACCAGCATCGGACCAAGGGCGGCTTCGAGACGCGGGCGATCCACGCCGGCTACGAGCCCGACGAGGCGACCGGGGCGGTGATCCCGCCGATCTACGCGACGTCGACCTACAAGCAGGACGGGGTGGGCGGACTGCGGGGCGGCTACGAGTACAGCCGCTCTGCCAACCCCACGCGCACCGCGCTCGAGGGCAACATCGCCTCGCTCGAGGGGGGCGAGCGCGGCTTCGCGTTCGCCAGTGGCCTGGCCGCCGAGGACACGATCATCAGGGCCCTGTGCAAGCCCGGTGACCACGCGGTCATCCCCGACGACGCGTACGGCGGCACCCACCGCCTCTTCGACAAGGTCGCCCGGCCATGGGGGCTGGCCCACAGCTCGGCACCGGTCTCCGACGTCGACGCCGTGCGGGCGGCGATCCGCCCCGGTGAGACCAAGCTCGTGTGGATCGAGACGCCGACCAACCCGCTGCTCAACATCGGCGACATCGAGGCGCTGGCCTCGGTGGCGCACGACGCGGGAGCGTTGCTCGTCGTCGACAACACCTTCGCGACGCCGTACCTCCAGCAGCCGCTCGGCCTCGGAGCCGACGTGGTCGTGCACTCCACCACCAAGTACGCCGGTGGCCACTCCGACGTCGTCGGCGGCGCGGTCGTCGTGCGCACCCTCGAGCTGGCCGAGGCGATCTCGTTCCACCAGAACGCCATGGGCGCCGTGGCCGGCCCCTTCGACTCCTGGCTCACCCTGCGTGGCCTGAAGACGCTCGGCGTGCGGATGGACCGCCACTGCGACAACGCCGAGAAGGTCGTCGACTTCCTCACCGGTCATCCCGCGGTCGGCCAGGTGTTCTACCCCGGCCTGCCCGAGCACCCTGGGCACGCCGTGGCGAGCAAGCAGATGAAGAGGTACGGCGGCATCATCTCGTTCCGCACCACCGGCGGTGAGCAGCACGCGCTCGAGGTCTGCGCGAGGGCCGAGGTGTTCACCCTCGGGGAGTCGCTCGGCGGCGTCGAGTCCCTGATCGAGCACCCGGGCCGGATGACGCACGCGAGCGTCGCCGGGACCGACCTCGAGGTGCCCGACGACCTGATCCGGCTCAGCGTCGGCATCGAGTCCGTCGACGACCTCCTGGCTGATCTCGATCGTGCCCTCGCCATCGGTGGTTGAGGAGGTCGCGCAGCGACCGCCTCGAAACCCCTCGAGTCGCGCCGTCTGCGTCGACTTCGGGTCCACCTTCACGAAGGCGGCGCTCGTCGACCTCGAGGCCGGGCGGATCGTGGCGTCCGCCTCGCACCCCACCACGATCGACACCGACGTGCTGGACGGGTACGACGCCTGCCTGGCCGTGCTCGTCGAGCAGGACCCCCGCGCGGCTGACGCCGAGGTGCTGGCCTGCTCGAGTGCCGGGGGAGGGCTGCGCGTCGCGGTCGTCGGCAACGAGGAGCTGGTGACGGCGGAGGCCGGTCGCCGCGTGGCCCTGTCCAGTGGGGGCAAGGTCGTCGGCGTGCTGGCCCGCGGTGACGACCTGGGCAGGCTGGAGGCGCTGGCCGCCGACGTCGTCCTGCTGACCGGCGGCACCGACGGAGGCAACGCCGAGGCGCTCCTCGACCAGGCCGCCGCCCTCGTCGCCGCCGGCTGGCGCGGTCCGGTCGTCGTCGCCGGCGCCGTCGAAGCCGGAGACCAGGTGCGCGAGATCCTCGATCACGCCGGCGTCCCGCACGTCGTCACCGGCAACGTCGTCCCCCGCATCGGGGTGCTCGCGCCCGACGGGGCGCGCGCGGCGATCCGCGAGATGTTCCTCGCCCACGTCATCGGCGGCAAGCACCTCAGCAAGCGCGCCGACTTCCTGACCATGGTGAGAGGAGCGACACCGGACGTCGTCCTCACCGGCGTCGAGACCCTCGCCCAGGGAGTGGGCGACGTGGTCGTGGTCGACGTCGGCGGCGCCACGACCGACGTGCACTCCGTCGTCCAGGTCGACCCCGACACCGCCCTCACCGAGGACGGGCTCTCACGCGAGGTCGTGGCGACCACCCCCGTGAGCCGCACGGTCGAAGGAGACCTCGGCATGCGGTGGTCGGCCGTCAGCACCGTCGCCGCGGCCGGTCTCGACGAGCTGAAGGAGGCCGCCCAACGACGGCACGCCGACCCGGCGTACCTCCCCGACAGCGAGGCCGAGACGGACTTCGACGAGGCGATCGCCCGCGCCGCTGTCGGTCTCGCGCTGCGCCGGCACGCAGGTCGCAGCCGGGTGGTGGTGAGCCCTGAGGGCCGGGTCGTCGAGCGCACCGGAAAGGACCTGCGGGAGGTCGACCTCCTCGTCGGCTCCGGCGGGATCCTGCGCAACGGGCGCCCCGGCGTCGTGGACCGGGTGCTGGCCGGCAGCACCGGCGAGCACATCGACGGCGGGTGGCAGCTGCCGCGGGCGCCGCGGATCGTCGTGGACCGCGAGTACGCCCTGGCCGCGATCGGGCTGCTGGCGGCTCAGCAGCCGGAGGCGGCACACCGCTTGGCGCGCACCCTCACGGAGCCGTGACCGCCCAGCTCCCCGCGACGTTGAAGGCGTCCCCGGCACCACTCAACGCGTAGATGATCGCGCCGAACGTGTCGGTCTTGTTCGTGAGGGTCTCACTGTTGGAGATCCCTCTCTCGGACACGGAGCCGATCGAGCCTTCGTAGACGCAGAAGTGTCCGGCCAGGGCTTGCGGACTCGCGGTGGTGCCCGGGCAAGCGGCTGGGGCGGTGCTGCCCATTGCGACGTAGTGCGGAGTCGGCGGCGCGGACAGCGGGAAGGCGAACGTGATCCCCGTGCTGCCGTATCCACCGGAGGTGGGCGAGTAGCTGCCGAAGGAGTAGCTCCCCCGCAGGGTCTTGCCGCTCGGCAGCGTGTCGACGAAGGGTCCCGGCACGCCCTGGGGTCCTACCGGGCCTGGAGGTCCAGCGGGTCCCGCCGGCAGTTGTCCGGCCTTGAAGTCCTTGGCCTTGAGGGAGCCGTTCTTGACGGTCTTGGAGACCACCGAGTTCTTCGGCAACGTCGGACCGCGGTCGGCCGCGACGGCGTACGCGCCGCCGCCGAGTGCGACAGCGAGCGCCAACGTCGAGATGACCAGCGAGGGAGTGGGACGCAGGGAACGGAGTGTCGACACGGGCATGGCCCCTTCTGCTCACGAGAGAGCCGCAACGTACTGCCGTGCCCATGACGGGCACTAGCCTGTGCCGCGTGCCACCCGACGCCGCTGAGAGCCATCCCGAGCACGAGTCCCGGCTCGCGCAGCTCCGCGAGCGTCTCGCCGAGTCTCGTGCCGCGCTGCGCCGGGACCGCGCGCCTGCCGTGCCCGCCGTCGCCCATGGCGGCCCGTCGAACTTCAGTCGGGCCCAGGTCCCGTGGGCCCTCGACCTCGCCGCGGCCTGGTCGTGGCGGTTCATCGTCATCGTCGCCGCCGGGCTCGTCGTCCTCAAGGCGCTCGCGATGTTCTCCGTCATCGTCCTCCCGGTGGTCGTCGCACTGCTGATCTCGGCCCTCACCGCACCGCTGGTGCGACTGGCGACCGACGTCGGCGTGCCCCGCGCCATCGCCGCGCTCGGGGTGGTCATCGGCGGGATCGGCGTCGTGGTCCTGCTGCTCACCTTCGTCAGTGCGCAGGTGGCCAACGGTGCCTCCGACCTCGCCGACCAGGTGGTCGCCGGCCTGGGCGAGGTCGAGGACTGGCTGAAGACCGGGCCGCTGAACGCGAGCGAGTCCCAGATCAACGCCTACATCCAGAGCGCGCAGGACGCGATCACCGAGCGGTCCAAGGACGGCGAGATCCTGGCGCAGGTGAGCGAGGTCGGCTCGACCATCGGGCACGTGGTCGCCGGCTTCTTCATCGTGCTGTTCTCGACGTACTTCTTCCTCTCCGACGGCGACCGCATCTGGGCGTGGCTGGTCCGGCTCGCTCCGCGCGCGGCCCGTGAGCGGGTCGACAGCTCCGGCCGGGTCGCCTGGGTGTCGCTGACCCAGTTCGTCCGAGCCACCGTCATCGTCGCTCTGGTCGACGCGCTCGGAATCGCGATCGTCGCCGCCATCCTGGGCGTGCCGTTCGTGCTCGCCATCGGAGTGCTGGTCTTCCTCGGCGCCTTCGTGCCGATGATCGGTGCGACCATCGCCGGCACCGTCGCCATCCTGGTGGCCCTGGTCGACCAGGGGCCGATCACCGCCCTCCTGATGCTCGGCGGCGTGATCCTGGTCCAGCAGATCGAGGGCCACATCCTGCAGCCGTTCCTCATGGGTCGCTGGGTCTCCGTGCACCCGCTGGCCGTCATCGTCGCGATCGGCTGCGGCGTGCTCGTCGCGGGCATCGCCGGCGCGCTGATCGCGGTCCCGCTGGCGGCGACCGTCAACGCCGTCGTCCAGCACCTGGCGAGCTTCACCGACGTCGGCGACGACGATCCGGAGGAAGAGCTCGAGGAGGACTTCGAGGAGCTCGGCGCGGACGATCGGGAGGAGCATCCCGACCTCAGGCCCGAGCCGGACGACCACGAGACACCCCAGGAGACGTCATGACCGCCCACTCCGATCACGGGCCTGTCACCCTCGCGGACATCGAGGAGGCGGCGCGGCTGCTGGACGGCGTCGCCATCTACACCCCGATGGACGGCGCCCGCTGGCTCTCGGACCTCTGCGGCGGCGAGGTGCGCCTCAAGTGCGAGAACCTCCAGCGCACCGGCTCCTTCAAGATGCGCGGTGCCTACACCCGCATCTCCCGGCTCTCAGACGAGGAGAAGGCGGCAGGCGTGGTCGCCGCCTCGGCCGGCAACCACGCCCAGGGCGTTGCCCTCTCGGCGAAGCTGCTCGGCGTCAAGGCCACCGTCTTCATGCCCGACGGTGCGCCGATCCCCAAGGTCAACGCCACCATGGGCTACGGCGCCGAGGTGATCTTCCACGGGCAGTACCTCCACCACGCGATGGAGCGGGCCCTCGAGTTCGCGGCCGAGACCGGCGCGGTGCTGATTCACCCCTACGACCACGTCGACATCATCACCGGACAGGGCACCGCCGGCCTCGAGATCCTCGCCCAGTCGCCCCACGTGAAGACGGTGCTGGTGCCGACCGGCGGCGGCGGCCTCCTGTCGGGCATCGCGATCGCGATCAAGGCGTCGCGGCCCGACGTTCGCATCGTCGGCGTGCAGGCCAAGAACGCGGCGGCGTACCCGCCGTCGCTCGCCGCGGGCCACCCGGTCCGGCTCGACCGGATGAACACGATGGCCGACGGCATCGCGGTCGGCGTGCCCGGCGACCTCAACTTCGCCACCATCCGCGACCTCGTCGACGACGTCATCACCGTCACCGAGGAGTCGATGGCGCGGGCGCTCCTCGCGGTCGCCGAACGGGCCAAGTACGTCGTCGAGCCCTCCGGGGCCGCGGCCGTCGCCGCGCTGCTCGACGACCCCCACGGGTTCGAGACCCCTGCGGTCGCCGTGCTGTCCGGCGGCAACGTCGACCCCTTGCTGCTCGGCAAGGTCATCCAGCGCGGCATGGCGGCGGCGGGCCGCTTCCACTACCTGCGCGTGGTCATCTCCGACCTGCCGGGCGGTCTGGCCGGGCTGCTCACCGACATCAGCGAGGCCGGAGCGAGCGTCATCGAGGTGGCCCACGAGCGCATCTCGCCGCACCTCAACCTCAACGAGGTCGAGGTGAGCCTGCAGCTCGAGACGCGCGGTCCCAAGCACGCCGCCAAGCTGAGCGAGATGCTCGCCGAGAGGGGCTACCGGGTCAACGTGTAGGTCTCGACTGCGTTCGACCACTGGTGGTCGAGCGGCGAACGCAGCGAGCGGCCAGTCGAGGCCGGTCAGCCGGAGTAGGGCTCGGCGTCGACGACCTTGACCTCGATGGTCTTGCCGTTGGGCGCCTCGTAGCTGACCACGTCGCCCTTCTTGGCGCCGATGAGCGCGGAGCCGAGGGGGCTCTGCGGGGAGACGGCCTGGATGTTGCCGTCCTCGTTCTCCTTCGCACCGAGCAGGAGCACCTCGACCTCGTCGTCACCGACGAACGAGTAGGAGACCTTCATGCCGGGTGAGACGGTGCCGTCGTCCTTGGCCTCGCCCACGACTGCCCGGCGCAGCGTGTCCTCGAGCGTGCGGATCCGGTCCTCGACCTTGCCCTGCTCGTCCTTGGCGGCGTGGTAGCCGCCGTTCTCCTTGAGGTCGCCCTCGTCGCGGGCGGCGCTGATCCGCTCGATGATCTCCTGGCGCACCGGACCGCGCAGCTCGTCCAGCTCCTGTTGGAGCTTGGTGTGCGCTTCCTGGGTGAGCCAGATGGTGTCGTGCTCGATCTGCGTCATCGGATAACTCCTGTAGTGCCGAAACGTGATGCCGAAACGGCAGCTGGTGCTCGTGAGAGGTCCCGCGGTGGGGTGGTGCGAGTAGTACCCGCCGAGTAACTGAGTCACTCGGTAGGGGCAGCCTGCGGAACAGGTAGAAGGACAAGTCTAGCGTCCGAATGGGCAGAACGCAGATCAAGAGTTCAGCGCGGGCGGTTCTGGCCGGGTGCGGTGCACCCCACGAGCTCGACCGACGTGGCCCGCCGCTCGGTGCGGATGGCGATGTCGTTGCGGCCGTCGGTCGGCTCGAAGGCGACCTCGCCGACGAGGCTGTGGTCGTCCGCGAACGCGCGCACCACGCAGCGCGCGGTCACGTCGTCGCGCACCGCGACGTCGACGAAGGCCTCGGCCGTCGCGTCGTCGACGACGGTGAAGCCGTGGAGCTCGGAGTCGACGGGCGGTGTCGACTGCGCCCAGGCGGCCCACGCCAGCCACCCGAGGAAGGCCACCACGACGAGGCCGGCGCCGATCCTCACCAGCCTCTTGCGGCCGGGTCGCGCGGCGCCGTACCGGTCGGCGAGGCCTGGGACGGTCGACGCGCTCATGCCGCCCATTGTGCCGCTCTAGGATCGACACCATGTCTGGACTGCGTCTCATGCACGTGCACGCCCACCCCGACGACGAGTCGAGCAAGGGCGCGGCCTCGACGGCCAAGTACGTCGCCGAGGGCGTCGACGTGCACGTGGCGACCTGCACCGGCGGCGAGCGGGGCTCGATCCTCAACCCCAAGATGGACCGTCCCGACATCCTCGAGAACATCTCCGAGGTGCGCCGCCAGGAGATGGAGCGAGCCCGCGACATCCTCGGCATCCGGCAGGACTGGCTGGGGTTCGTCGACTCGGGATGGCCGGACGGCGACCCGAAGCCGCCGCTGCCCGAGGGGTGCTTCGCGCTGGTGCCGCTCGAGGAGGCAGCCGCGCCGTTGGTGCGGCTGATCCGGGAGTTCCGGCCGCACGTGCTGACGACGTACGACGAGCGCGGCGGCTACCCGCACCCCGACCACGTGATGTGCCACAAGATCTCGGTCGAGGCGTTCGCCGCTGCGGGTGACCCGGAGCGCTACCCCGACCTCGGGGAGCCGTGGCAGCCCCTCAAGCTCTACTACCACCACTCCTTCAACCGGCCCCGCATGCAGGCCATCCACGAGGCGATGATCGCCCACGGGCTCGAGTCGCCGTGGGCCGAGCGCCTGCAGGAGTGGAAGCCCGAGCCCGAGTGGGACGCCCGGATCACCACGCGGGTGCCGTGCGCCGACTACTTCGGCGTCCGCGACCAGGCGCTGTTGGCGCACGCGACCCAGATCGACCCCGACGGCTTCTGGTTCGCGGTCCCCCGGTCGCTCCAGGAGGAGGTGTGGCCGACGGAGGACTTCGAGCTCGTGACCAGCCACGTCGAGACCACCTTGCCGGAGGATGACCTGTTCGCGGGGATCGACGTGTCCGCCCAAGGGCTCGCCTGAGAGACTGGACGCATGCAGACCGTCGCTCTCGTCGCTCTGGTCTCGGCCGGCCAGCAGGACCCCGCGCCCGAGGCCGACGACGTCACCGCGGGTCCGTGGGGGCTGCTGGTCTTCCTGCTCCTCATCGCCGCGACGGTGGTCTTGATGTTCAGCTTCGTCAAGCAGCTGCGCAAGACCGAGCGGGCCCGCAAAGCCGGCGTCTTCGGACCGGTCGAGCCGGAGGACGACGACCAGCCGCCGGTCACCCCCGGCGCAGACGCACCAGGCAGTCGTACGCCGTCCGACTGACCTCGCCACCGTGGTCGTCGTTCGCGGTGACCAGGCGTTGGACCCGGCCGGCGTGCTCGACGACCACGTCGTGGTCGGCGAGGTCCCCGAGCACGTCGTCGGACGTCATCAGGACCGACGCGTCCTGGGGGCCGCCGGTGCCCTCGGTCAGGTTGGTCGTGTCGTGCGCCACCAGCAGGAAGGTGCCGCCGCGCACGAGTGCGCCGAACGCCGTGCGGACGGCTGCCCGGCGTTCCTCGGCCGCGAGCTGGAGGTAGGCGAGCACGGCCAGGTCGTAGTCGCGGTCGGGTCGCCAGGTGGTCGCGTCGGCGACCAGCCACTCGATGTCGCCGTCCATGGGCGACGACGCCGCCAGCTCTCGGCCCTTGTCCAGGGCCACCGCTGAGAAGTCGAGCGCTGTCACGGACCAGCCTCGCCGGGCCAGCCAGATCGCGTTGCGGCCCTCACCGGCGGCCAGGTCGAGCGCTCGGCCGGGCGTCAGGTCGGCGCACTCGCGGGCCACGAACTGGTTGGGCTCCACCGACCAGACCAGCTGCGCGGCGGCGTACCGCTCGTCCCACGCGCTTGCATCCATGCCGTCATCGTAGGTCGGGCTCTACGGTGGGTGGATGCATCGCAGCCGCGTCGCCGTCGTGCTCATCGACCACCCGGAGGAGTCGTACGCCGACGCCGCCGGCTTCTGGGCGGCTGCCACCGGGTCCGAGCCACCGAGTCGCGAGGGTCCGGACCCGGCGGAGCCCTACGAGTCGCTGAAGAGGCTGCCCGGCGGTGTGCTCTTCGAGCTCCAGCGCACCGGCTCGGGCACCCCGCCCCGAGTCCACCTCGACATCGAGACCGACGACGTCGCGGCCGAGGTCGCCAGGTTGACCAACCTCGGCGCCACGGTCGCCGAGCGCCCCGACGGCTTCGTGGTGCTCAACGACCCGGGCGGGTTGGTCTTCTGCGTGGTGCCGGTGCAGTCCGACCGAGCGTCCTTCGACGAGCACGCGACCGTCTGGGACTGAGCCCGCGGTGGCGTGACTCAGTCGTCCTGACGTCGATGCGGACCCGGGCGCGCGCGTGCGCGGGGGCGAAACGGCCGTGAGCAGGTGGTCACGCAGGTCTGCGTGGCTGGACGCGTAGGGCTCGAGCTCGGCCTCCATGGCGTCCGGGATGGTGCTGCACAGCTGCATGACCTCCGCTCGGAGCCATTCGGCGTCGACGTGGCACGCACCCACCCAATCTGTCTTGGTGGCCTCGTTCTCGAGCGTCGTCGACAACGTGACCACGGGTGACTTCGGGGAGCTCAGGGCCATATCTGTCCCGAATATCTGTCCTGGGGCCCCCGACGCCATCGATCGCGGCTGCCGCGCGCCGCCCTTGGGTCGGGGTGGTCCGAGACCACGCCCGGACCGCGAGTGCTCTGGAGCTCCATGGTCGCGTGACGCTCGTTGTGGGCGACAACCGATGGAACGGCTCGCCGAGATCTCCTATCCCGGACTCCCGGCACGCACTCGCAGCTGTGGAGGACTCGGTTGTCCTCCTCACCGTCGCCAAGCGCACCGGAGGGGTGGCCAGGTTGCGCTGGTGCAGGTGACGTCGCGGGTCAGCAGCTCCGTTCTGCGGTCACGGCATAGGTTCGGACCGGTGGTACTTCGCCAGTTGATCGGACGTGAGCCGCTTCAGCTCGGTGCCGGGGAAGGGGTCCAGTAGCCGCCATCCGAGGTCGAGGGTCTCGGCAAGGGTCCGCCTCGTGTCGCCTTGGTCGAGATAGGTGTTCTCGAATCGAGCGGCGAAGGCCAGGTAGCGCTGGTCTTCTTGCGGCAGACCATTCTCGCCGACGATGGACATCAGGCGTCGGACCTCGCGGCCACGCGCGTAGCAAGCGTAGAGCTGGTCGGCGAGACAGCGATGGTCCTCGCGAGTCTTCCCGACGCCAACGCCTGCGTTCATCAGGCGGGAGAGCGAGGGCAGTACGTCCTCGGCGCGGGCTTGCTCGGCGGCGGTAAGCCGGGCCTCGATCGACGCTTCGAGCTGGAGCACCAGCTCGTGGGGAGTGGCCCCACTCGCTGAGGGGTCATGCGGTGTTCGGCTCATGCACATCTCCCCCCTCGTCGGAGCTCGTTGTCGAGGCGTCCCGGGATGCGCGGCGGGCGCGGGCACGCCTCAGTCGGGTGTGTTCCTCGCGCTCGCGCTCGTCGAGAGTCAGCGCGATCTGGCGAGCCTCATCGTGCAACCGGGGAGCACGATGTTCTCCAGGCCGTTGACCTGCTTGGTGGCCTGCGCGATCTCCGTGGCCAGACGACGGACGCTCAGCTCGACCGCACACAGGTCCAGGAACGAGTCCAACAGTTCCTCGTATGCCGTCGCGACGCTGTCGAGATGAACCGAAGCCAGCGCAGGAGCCCACCCGCGGCCGGGTGGGTCGCTGCGGACCCGACCGTGACGGAGCTCGAGGACGCGGACGCCGGCCACGGTCCGGGATGTCAGCTGCGCGCTGATGCCGGTTGCCGCGGAGAGGGCGCCCGACGCCAGGGGTTCCGGTCCACAGACCGCGACACCCTCGTCAAGACGGCGACGGGCTTCGACCGAACGGTTCCTCAACAGCTCCAGGCCGCTGAGGAGCTTGGCCTGGTGTCGGCCGAACTCTCGGACAAGCGCGGTCCTCTTGTCCTTGAGCAGATCTCGGCCCTGGGACACGAAAACGGCTCGGCGACGCCGGTCGAGCAGCTCGCTTCGGGTGGCGACAAGGGACTGCATGACACCTCCCGGTTTGTGGTTCGGCTGCCTCCAACGTTGACGGTGGGGCGACCTCAGCCGTGAGTGACCTGGTCGGCGAACCTTCAGTCGCGCTCGTTGCCGGAGGCGAGCAATCGAGTCTCCGGTTCGCTGAGGAGTTGTCTGGCTAGGAGACGTCGGATCGGGCGCTCGTCCCTGTGCGGTTTGTCATTACAGACGCCGCCACGTCATGGCGGTCATTCGACGAGGAATTCCTGTCCCACCCGTGTCGCGAGGAGGTCGACCTTGGCCCCGCGCGTCCCGACTCCCTCGGCGCGCAACCGTTGCGACGCCGTCCCGTCGTGGCACTTCGCTGCAGTGCCGTCGGCGCGCACCACGCGCCACCAGGGGACCCCATCGCCAAGCACTCCCATCAGGCGCCCCACCTGTCTTGGGCCGAGCCCCACACGGGCAGCGATGTCGCCGTAGGTGGCAACCGAACCGCGTGGGATGGCAGAGATCGCATCCCGGACGTCGCCGATGACAGCTGCACGATCCTGTTCGATTCGGAATCCGGTCATGACGGGTACTCAAGGTGTCCGTCATGGACCAGCGCGGCGGGGGTGAGCACGGCAGGTTCGGTCCTCGTTTTCGAGATGATGTGCTGCACGTGGAGCCCGTTTGCGAGCAGGGCATCGGTAATGAGCCTGCGGTGGCAGCGCCAGGGAACCGCCTCGCTGCACATGATGGCTGTGGACCGGCTCCGCGCAAGGTCGAGGAGCTGACGAAGTCCGTGTGCGAACTCCTTGCTGGTCATGTAGTCGGCGTAGTCGCGGAACGCCTTGACCTTCCACCAGCCGTTGGGGGACTTGACCCCGACCTTGGTGTAGCGGCGACCGCCCAGCTCGGCGAGCCACGCGTAGCCGATTCCCGTCGGCAAGGCTTCGACGATGGCCGCCTGATTCCACTGCGGGTGGGTTCGTGAACGCGGGAACCGTCGTACGTCGACCAACTGCTCAACCTCGTGCGCGCGCATCATCTGCACGACCTCGTCGAAGCCGCGGTCGGAATGTCCGAGCGTGAAGACAGTGGTCATTGAACGGTCCCATCGTCCACACCGTTGGCAAGCGCTGGGTCGTGTCGCACGGCGAAGGCCAGTGTTGTCGTAGTCATAGGTCCGCAAGGTGATGGACGCTGTCCCATCTCTAGCAGACCAGTCGGGAGACGTCGGCAAGGGTCTCCGCCACGTGTGCTTTCAACCGCGGAGCCGCGACGCGAGCTCCGATGTTTGAATCGTTGGAGATCGGGCCGGCTGGGCATCGCGGCCCCTAGCCCTGGCCGCGAGTCAGCTCGTCCCAGTCGACGGCCGGGGCGTCGACACTGTCCCCGTGGAGGTACGGCAGGGGGTCCTCGGCCGCTTCGGGGCCTGCGGCCAGCCAGGCCGCGAACCCGACGCTGTTGCGGCGTTCGAGCTCGTCGAGGAACATCTGCCGTTCCGCGACGGCCGCGATCAGCTTCACCGCTGAGGACTGCTGTCGCTGGGAGGCCCGGTAGCTGGTCCGCCAGCGTTTGCAGAGTTGCTCGTCGGTGAGGTCGCGCAGCCCCGGCGCCCGGAACTGCACAAACTCGTGGCTGGCGTAGTCAAAGGCACGCGCCAAGGCGTCCAGCTGGTCCGTGGAGGGGGTGCGGAGCGATCTGAACCAGCGACCGCAGGCTTTCACCGCGTGCGGCGACCCCGCCAGGACCAGGGTTGCGAGCAGGAGGACCCCCGGACCCAGGAGCGAGGCGTACCCGACGAAGGCGCCGACGCCAGTTCCTGCCACCAGCGCCCCGCCGGTCAGAAGCCCTAGCCGGCCCGCCGGGCCGCGCTCCCAGTATGCGTCGAGAAAGCAGAACGTCAGCAGGGCTCCGACGGAGCCGACGACGATGAACAAGAACGCCACGGCCCCCGGGGAGACGATGAGGCCGACGGCTGCGCCGATTGCGCCCAAAGGGGCGCAGACGCTTAGCCACAGGATTCGATAGGTCTTCATGGACTCCGCCTCCTCCCGTGTGCCACGCCACGAACACCGAGCTGTCCGCTGAACGATCGAGCTGAAGCGCCCACGATGACGCGGTGTGCACCCCTCGTCATCGCTCGACATCGGCCGACAATGGCTTGGGTGCCTTGCCGGTAATCGGCAACCATGCGGGAGCCGGGCGATGCCACTCCGACCAGGGACGCCGGCAATGCTGGCCCCTGACAATCCGAGATCGACGTGTGCTGGAACGGCGCGGGGCGACTTGCTGACGCAGCAGCTCCGCCCGCGGCCTCCGCCCTACGACATCTGCGGCTGATGGCCTTCCACGACCGGTTGACGCTGCGCACGGCTACCAGACACCGCGACCTGAGCCAGGCAGCGGCACTTGCCGACTTGCTGCGCGCCGTCGACCGCTGAGTCGTGACTTGCCGGGGATCGGCAAGCACAGGGGCCAACCGATCCGGTCGCGAGCATTCCCCCGACACTCGTCACGCGGAAACGTTGCCACCACACCGGGGCGGCAACGCGGAGCTTCGTCCGAGGCCGATGCGTGCCTCTTCCGTGCCTCCAGCGGGCGCGCGACATCAATGGGCAACTGAACGGAGAGAGTCATGACTTTCGTGCTTGGGCTTCTGGCCGTCCTCGGAGCACTGACGATCGCCGCCGCAGCCGGGAGCCTGCACGTTGTCAAGGAGTTTGCAGACGTTCCGGTCGACCTTCTCAGGAGTCTGCGCCTGAGGCTTATGACTAGATCTCTGCTCACATGAGCAGTAGTCTGTTCATATGGATTTCGGTGAGCCCTTCGGCGGCCTGATGCCGGGAGCGCGCGGTGCGGCGCTCGCCGTTCTGCTGCGCACTGGCGCGCCCCTGACTGGGCGGCGCGTGCACGCGTTGATCGCCGATCGCCACAGTCTGGGTGCCGTGCAGCAGGCGCTGCGAGACCTCGATCGACTGGGGCTGATCACCACGGAGGCCATCGGGCGTGCCGGTGTGCACCGCATCAACGAAGGCCATGCTGCCATCGCCCCATTGCGTTTCTTGGCCAGCCCGATCGAGATGCTGACCCGCGTCGTGGAGGAGACCGTGCGAGACGTCGAAGCCGTCATCGTGTTCGGATCAGTTGCTCGCGGAGAGGCCCACGCAGACAGCGACGTCGACCTCGCCGTGATCGCCCCCGCGACGTGGGACGGTCGGGTCGAACTGCAACAGGCAGTCCAAGAGCGCCTCGGCAATGGCTGCGACGTCCTGCACCTGACCGGCGACCACTTCAAGCTCGCTCCAGAGGACCGCGAACCGGTCGTGTCCGAGATCCTCCTCGACGGGATCGCCCTAGTCGGCACGATGCCGCGTCGGAGTCGGGTGGCGTCATGACGAACATGGAGAGCAGGAACCACTCCAAGAGCTTCCTCCAGAAGCCGCAGGAGTACCTGGACTCGGCTCAGGACAATCTCGATCTGGAGCGCGCGACACCGGCCGCTGGGGATGCGATCCATGCCGGCATCAGTGCTAAGGACGCGATCGTGACGGCCTTGACCGGGCAGACCAGCAAGGCGAAGGACCACGCCAAGGCGGCGAAGGAGTTGCGCCAGGCGCTCGGTGCTCACCGCGATGCCGCCGCGGCCGAGAAGGCGTTGCGAGAACTGATCTCGATGAAGGGCGAAGTCGAGTACGGCGCCACGCTCATCTCGCTCGCCAAGGCGAAGCCTCTCGTCCGGCGAGCGATGGTGCTCGTTGAGATCGCGAATGAGTTGGTGTGGCGTCCCTGATCCCTGAGCTTCGCAGGGTCGTTGACGGCTCGTCGGATCTAAAAAAAGACAACCTTGCCGGCGGTAGCCGGGGGTGGCGTCAGCCATTCATCGGCATCTCGGGAGCAAACCGCACGGCGTGACCCCTGCTGCGCGGCAATTGTGGCCCGCTGTCCACGCGGTAGAGCGCCAATCAGAGTCCGCTGAGCAGTTTGGCCTTCGCACTCGCGAACTCCTCGTCAGACAGGATCCCCTCCTGATGGAGTGTGGCTAGTTCGCGGAGGCGGTCCGCCAGAGTCGGAGCGGATGTCTGACCCGTAGTCGCTGACTCGGGCTCGACCACTGACGGAAGGGCAGCTGCTCCGGCGTCCGCGGTCGAGGAACTGTCGACGCCAAGAACGGCGTTGCCCGCGGGTTCGAGCGCCCGCCCGACGTCGACGTGGCTCTTCTGGGCGGTCTTGAGTCCCACACTTGTTCGGGATCTGGTTGGAGAGAGTGTAGATCTGACGGTCGGTAGTGATCGTCAGGTAGGAGGTGCGGGACCCCTGGCTTGCGACGTGTGCAATCCCGGCGGCCGCCAGACCCGGTGCACTGGCCTTCATCAGATGCTTCGTGCCCTTGAGGAGGCCCGCAACGGCGGGGCCGATCGCGCTCTCGAGACCCGAACTGCCCTGCGAGGCCCGATCTGATTCCGATGGCGTGAACGTGATCGACCGCAACTTCTCGTACGGCGTCTTCGCGGTGATTCCCCCGCCGCGCAGATTGGCGGCCATCTGGGCTCGCGCGTTCGCGGCGCTCGGGCGCTCGGGCTGCTCACCAGACGCGACGCTCGTGTTCACGCCGAAGCCGGTGGTGCAGATGATGTCTGACGCGCTGGAGGCTCAGAATCCGGGCATCTTCTCCGATCCCGACAGAACGTTCGCCGACCTATTCTCGACGGCCGGCCTGTTCCTGATGGAGCTCGTGCGCCGGCTCGACAAGGGCCTGGCCGACGCCATCCCTGACCAGGACGAGAGGCTGCGGCACATCCTCACGCGGCAGGTGTTCGAGATGAGCCACAACGCGATCCTGCACGACAACACGCTGGAGGCCGTCAGCGGCGGCGTGCCGGAGCGCCGGGCGTGGCTCGTGGATTCTGGTCACTTCCAGGTCGGGAACCTCGCCCACATGACGTCCGAAGAACGGGACAAGACCATCGCCGAGATGCTGGGAGACAGCTGACATGACCAAGAAGTTTGACGTCGTCATCGGCAACCCTCCCTACCAGGAGGAGGCCCAGGGTGGCGGCACCCGTGACACCCCAATTACCACCTGTTTATGGACGCCGCGTACGAGGTGGGCGACAAGGTTGTGCTCATCACGCCCGCGCGCTTTCTATTCAACGCAGGCTTCACGCCGAAGGCGTGGAACGAGAAGATGCTGGCGGACCTGCACCTGAGCGTGGCTCATTACGAGCCAGACTCAAAGCGACTGTTTCCAGGCCTTACGGACCCCATCAAGGGCGGCATTGCAGTCACGTACCGCGACTCGAAGCGCAAACTTGGCCCCATCAGCTTCTTCACCGGGCACCCCGAGCTGAATGCGATCCTGCGCAAGGTCCGGGAGTCGGGAACGGCTTTCATCGACGGGGACGTGTCGAGCGGACGTGCATATGCATTCACGCCGGCGATGCACGACGCTTTCCCGGAGGCGTCGGGCGCGATGTCGAGTGACGCGCAGGTCCGTGTCAGCACAAACGCCTTTGAGCAGCTCCCGTTCCTCTTTCACGAGACCCGACCGGATGACGGCGACGAGTACGTGCAGCTCCTCGGGGTGCTCAAGAACAAGCGCGCGGCCCAGTGGCTCCGCAGCGAATACATCACCGGGCCCGATAGCTTTGACAAGTATAAGGTTTCGGTCCCGGCTGCGAATGGGTCAGGCTCGACAACTGACTTCTTCGGCGTCGCGTTGAACAACCCGACTGTCGTTGGGCCAGGGGTCGCGGTCACACAGACGTTCATCACCGTTGGCTCGTTCGACACCGCAGCCGAGGCCCAGGCGTGCCTGACGTATCTCAAGTCCAAGTTCGCCAGGACGATGCTCGGCGTCCTAAAGGTCACGCAGCACAACCCGCGAAGCACGTGGAAGTTCGTTCCGGCGCAGAACTTCACGAGCGATTCGGACATCGACTGGACCAAGACCATCCCCGAGATCGACGCACAGTTGTACGCCAAGTACGGGCTCGACGCCGAGGAGATCGCCTTCATCGAGGCCAAGGTCAAGCCGATGGAATGATCGCTGTGGAGCGCGTCGTGACTCCACCTTGGCATGTCGACGGGCGCCCCCGCGTTGGGCTTAGCGATCAGTCAGCTTGCTGACTGAGTTCCGCAGGGCGTCCTCGCCGGCGCGGACGTCGTGGTTGAGGACGGTGGTGAACTTATCGCCGAGGTACTGGGCGACGACTTCCCACGGCTCGCCGAGCTCGTCGTGGAACCACTTGGTGGCGGCGTGGTGGCGGAGGTTACGGTAGACGATCGTGCGCGGCCAGGCGTTGTCGGGGTCGTTCGCCTCGACCCACGCGCGGACGCGGTGCCAGCGCTCGTTGTGCATCTCGGGCTTCACGGGAAGGCCGGTGGCGGTGTCGATGAAGAGCCTCCACTCGTCGGCGGGCGGGATGGGGTAGTTCCACCAGGCGAGGTTCTTGTCCTTGTCGCGGGCCTCCAGCGCAGCCCGGCGCTGGCGCTCGGCCTCCTGCGCGTTCACGACCTGCTGGAGTGACGCCTTGGCAGGTAGGCCCAAGAACTCCTTGACCCGGGGGAGGAGCTCGTCCTGCATCAGCGACTTGGGCAGTGGTACCTCGTGGAGGGTGTGGTTCTTCACCGGGCCGCGGAACCCTGTTTGGCTGCGCGGGGTGATCCACGAGCCGTTGACGTGGACGTAGCCGTGCTCGAAGAAGACATCGATCGCACGTAGCGCGTTCTGCTCACCGAGGCGGAGGCCGCCGAAGCCGGCGACGCGCATCTTGGTGCCGAACAGCGGGAGCCGAGTCATCAACGGGTCGGTTCCTCAGGGCCACACAACCTGTCGGCAGCGGCCGCCATCGCCTTCACCTGACGGGTCTCGGGGCGCAGCCGCGGGTCGACGTACGTAGCGGTCGCCCCATGCAGCACGTTCGCCCGGCCGATCTCCAAGCCGTCCAGCGGGTCGATGCTGCGGTCGAGCCAGCCCAGCCGCCACGCGAGCTTGCGCATCGCCGACAGCTGGCCGCGCAGGTCCTCGCGGCCGCGCTGGGAGAAGAGCGTCTTGCTGCCCTTCTCCATCACCTTGCGGCTGTGCTCGACGCGCCACTTCGTCACCGGCGCGTCGCCGATGGTGGGCAGGATGTGGGCGTTGAGGCGGGATACGCGCTGCTCCATGGTCCGTGGTTGCTTGCCGCGCTCGATGCTGTCGGCCAGGTACGCCTCACCGAGAATCCGGATCGTGCGGGAGGCGCGGACGTCGGCACCGGCGGGGGTTTCCCTCTCGGTGTCCAGCGCTGCCTATGCCTGGGCGAAGATCTTTCGTGCTTCGGCCTCCGAGTTCGCTCGGCGGAGCACCCGCTTCCAGGGCTCGCCCTCGCAGGCCGGCGCTCGGAACATCACCTGATACTTCGTGCCGCCGTTCTCAGGGGCATACAGGCGCACGCGCCACGGCCGTCCGCTGCCGCCCAGGGTGCGTGGCTTGCCCTGCGCGAGCAGCGTGGGCTTCTTTCGAGTTGCCACCGGCGTCCCTCCTAGGCTGGACGGGTGGGAGTCGCATCAGGCTTCCGAGAATCTGCCTTCGTGCATCACTCTCGTGCATCACTCAGGAAGGAGTAATGCACGTGCCACTCGTCAGGAGTCATAGGAAATGGCCAACCGCCTTGCCAACGCGACGAGCCCCTACTTGCTCCAGCACGCGGAGAATCCGGTGGATTGGTGGGAGTGGGGACCCGAAGCGTTCGCCGAGGCGAAGCGCCGCGGCGTACCCGTCCTGCTGTCCGTCGGGTACGCCGCCTGCCACTGGTGCCACGTGATGGCCCACGAGTCCTTCGAGGACGACGCGACGGCGGCGTACCTCAATGAGCACTACGTCAGCATCAAGGTCGACCGCGAGGAACGGCCGGACGTCGACGCGGTCTACATGGAGGCCACCACCGCCATGACCGGGCACGGCGGGTGGCCGATGACCGTCGTGCTCGACCACGAGGGCGGGCCGTTCTTCGCCGGCACCTACTTCCCCGACCGGCCGCGGCACGGTCAGCCGTCGTTCCGGCAGGTGCTGGAGGCGGTCACCGAGGCATGGACCCAGCGTGGCGAGGAGGTGCAGCGCGTGGCCACCCAGCTGCGCGAGCACCTCAACCGGGCCGCGCCGTCGGCGACGGGCGACTTCGACCGCGAGGTGGTCGAGGCTGCGCTGGACGGGCTCGAGCGCGACTTCGACCAGACCGCCGGCGGCTTCGGGTCGTCACCGAAGTTCCCGCCCTCGATGGTGCTGGAGTTCCTGCTCCGCGTCTCGACGGGGCCCGACGACCGGGCGGCCCGGATGCTCGACGCGACCCTGGACGCGATGGCGCGCGGCGGCATCTACGACCAGCTGGGTGGCGGCTTCGCGCGGTACGCCGTAGACCGGGGCTGGGTGGTGCCGCACTTCGAGAAGATGCTCTACGACAACGCCCAGCTGATGGCGCTCTACGCCCGGCGCGACGACCCCCTCCTGCGGCGGGTGGCCGGCGAGACGGCCGACTTCGTGGTGACCGAGCTCGGGACCGCCGAGGGGGGCTTCGCTTCGGCGCTCGACGCCGACAGCGAGGGGGAGGAAGGGCGGTTCTACGTCTGGACCCCGGCCCAGCTGGTCGAGGTGCTCGGTGCGGACGACGGGACGTGGGCGGCCCGGCTGCTGTCGGTGACCGACGCCGGCACGTTCGAGCAGGGGGCGTCGACGCTGCAGCTGCGCGCGGACCCCGAGGGACCGGCCGACGCGGAGCGCTGGGCCGGCGTACGCCACCGGCTGCACGAGGCCCGGAAGGCTCGCGTGCGCCCCGCCCGCGACGACAAGGTGGTGGCGGCCTGGAACGGCCTGGCGATCACCGGGCTCTGCGAGGTCGCCGTCCGCCAGGACCGGCCGGACCTGCTGGAGTCGGCGGTCCGGGCCGGCGAGCTGCTGGCGCGGGTGCACCTCGACGGAGGACGGCTCCTGCGCGTCTCCCGCGACGGCGTCGCCGGCCCGCACGCCGGGGTTCTGGAGGACCACGGCTGCGTGGCGAGCGGCTTCCTCTCGCTGGCGCAGGCCACGGCGGATGCCCGGTGGCTCACGCTGGCGGGCGAGGTGCTGGACGCGGCGCTCGACCACTTCCGCGCCGATGACGGCGGCTTCCACGACACCGCGGACGACGCCGAGGCGCTGGTCTCCCGGCCCCGCGACCCCTCGGACAACGCGAGCCCTTCGGGTCTGTCGTCGGCCATCCACGCGCTCACGGCCTACGCGGCGCTGACCGGCTCGTCGCTGCACCGGGAGGCCGCCGAGGCGGCCCTGTCCACCGCGGCGGCGCTGGCCGCGCACGCGCCGCGCTTCACGGGATGGTCGCTCGCGGCGGCCGTGGCGCTGCTCGACGGTCCCCGCGAGATCGCGGTGGTGGGGCCGGCGGGCGACGCGCGCGAGGCCCTGGCCGGCGCCGCTCGGCGGGACCCGAGCGCAGTGGTCGTCGTGGCCGAGGAGTCACCGGGGGTGCACCCGATCCCGTTGCTGACGGGTCGGGTCTCGGTCGAGGGTCGCCCGGCGGCGTACGTGTGCCGGCACCACGTCTGCGCGCGACCGGTCACCGACCCGGCTGCGCTCAGCTGACGCCGAGCCCCTGACCCATCTGGGCCAGCCACCTGGCCACGAACGCGTCGCGCGGCAGGTCGCTGACCAGGCTGACGCCGGTGTGGGCGGCCAGCGCGACGAGGGCGACGGCCGCCACGCCGATGACGACGCTGCGAATCCGGGTGGGTTCGCGGTCGACGGCCAGCCGGCCGGCGCGGTGCAGCCAGGTTGACACCGACGCGGCGACGACGGCACTGACGACGCTGGCCACGACGGAGCCGGCGATCGTGCCCACCAGGCCGAGACGGGTGCTCAGCGCGGCGGCGGTGGCGGCTGCGACCGAGCCGCCGACCAGCTGGGGGACGGACAGGTCGATGGTGCGGGGAGCGGGGGCTTCTGGGGACATCGAGGGTAGGACGAACGAGCCGGCCCGAGGGTTGCCCTACGTGAGCAGGCTCACCCGACTACCGCAGCGAGTACGTCGCCAGCGAGACGCCGACGTAGTGCGTCATGAACGCCAGGATCGTGAACGAGTGGAAGACCTCGTGGAAGCCGAACCACTGCGGCCAGGGGTCAGGCCGCTTGAAGCCGTAGACGACCCCGCCCAGCGTGTAGAGGACCCCGCCGCTGGCGACCAGCACGAGGGTCGCGACGCCGACGCCGACGCCGAGACCAGCCGCCCCGTCGATGAAGCCCGGGAGGAAGAAGACGGCGGCCCAGCCCATGCCGATGTAGATCGGCAGGTAGAGCCAGCGTGGCGCGTCGACCCAGAAGACCCGGAACAGCACACCGAGCACGGCAGCCGTCCACACGGCGCTCAGCATCACCACACGCTCCGTGCCGTCCAGCAGGATGAGCGAGAAGGGCGTGTAGGAGCCTGCGATCAGCACGAAGATGTTGGCGTGGTCGAAGCGCTTCCAGAAGTGGTGGAGGCGCGGCGACCACGTGCCGCGGTGGTAGATCGCCGACACGCCGAAGAGCAGCAGCGCGCTCGCGGTGAAGACCGCTGACGCGACGCGGGTCGCCGTCGTCGGCGACAGGGAGATGAGCACGATCCCGGCGGCCAGCGTGAGCGGCACGATGGCGAGGTGCAGCCAGCCGCGCAGCCGCGGCTTCACCTCGGCGATCACCTCGTCGACCCTCTCGTGGAAGTCGTCGAGTGCATCGCGAACGATGTCGTTCACCTCTGTCACGGTACGGCAGTACCCCAATCGAAGACGCGATATCGAAGGAGCCCGGGACTACCATCAGGGCGTGGCGAGGTGGAAGGAGGCGGTGCGGCGCGCGCTGTACCCCCTCTACGAGCAGCGCATGCTGCGCACCATGCCGGCGAACGTCCCCCAGCACGTCGGGATCATGCTCGACGGCAACCGCCGCTGGGCCAAGGCGGTGGGCCGCGACACCGCCCACGGCCACCGCGCGGGCGCGGCCAACATCGAGCCGCTGCTCGGCTGGTGCGACGACGTCGGGATCGAGGTGGTCACTCTGTGGCTGCTCTCCACCGACAACCTCGACGGGCGCGACCCGAAGGAGGTCGCGGCGATCCTCGAGATCATCACCGACGCGGTCGACTCCCTCGCCGACCAGCGACGCTGGCGTCTCAACCCCGTGGGCGCGCTGGACCTGCTGCCTGCATCCGTCGCCGAGCGGCTCAAGTACGCCGCCGAGCGCACCAGCGACGTCGAGGGCATGCTCGTCAACGTCGCGGTCCCCTACGGCGGTCGCCAGGAGATCGCGGACGCGGTGCGCTCGCTGCTTCAGGAGCACGCCGCCAAGGGCACCTCTTTGGAGGAGCTGGCCGGACTCATCGACGTCGAGCACATCGCCGATCACCTCTACACCCGCGGCCAGCCCGATCCCGACCTGGTGATCCGCACGTCGGGCGAGCAACGCCTCGGTGGGTTCTTGCTGTGGCAGTCGGCGAAGTCGGAGTTCTACTTCTGCGAGGCCTACTGGCCGGACTTCCGGCGCGTCGACTTCCTGCGCGCGATCCGGGCCTACACCCAGCGCGAGCGCCGGCTCGGCGCCTGACCGTTTCGGCGGCCGGTCGAGCAGTTCACCTGACCGTCACCCGTGGTTCGGGCGTGTCGGTCGGGACGGGTGAGAATCGCGGCGTACTTTCGCGATAGCGGAGAGTGGGGAAGCTCGCCGCCACCGGGAGGGCCGTTCGTGAGCGTTCACGACCAGATCACGCCGAGGCGTCGTACGACGTCGCGCGTGGGAGGGGGCCGGCACCCCGGTCCTCGGCCGACCCGGTCCACCACCGTGAGTTGAGCAAGGCCGGGCGAGGGTGAGCGCACCGGTCGGTGAGGGGTTCCTCGTGCCGAACAACGAGACCGTCGCTCCTGGCAGGACTGCCGCAGACACCAGCAGCAAGCGCACCGCGCCCCGTCCGGCGCCGAAGCCTGCGCCGGGGGTGCGGACCTTCGTCCTCGACACCAGCGTGCTGCTGGCCGACCCGGGGGCGCTCAAGCGGTTCGCGGAGCACGAGGTGGTGCTGCCGGTCGTGGTGATCACCGAGCTGGAGGGCAAGCGCCACCACCCCGAGCTGGGCTTCTTCGCCCGGACGGCCCTGCGCTCGCTCGACGACCTCCGGATCACCCACGGTCGCCTCGACGAGCCCGTGCCGATCGGGGAGTCCGGCGGCTCGGTGCGGGTCGAGCTCAACCACACCGACCCCACCGCGCTGCCCTCCGGCTTCCGCCTCGGCGACAACGACACCCGCATCCTGGCGGTCGCGTGCAACCTCGCCAACGAGGGGCACGCGGTCACGCTGGTCTCCAAGGACCTGCCGCTGCGCATCAAGGCCTCGGCGGTCGGCCTTGAGGCGGAGGAGTACCGCGCCGAGTCCATCAGCGACTCCGACACCGGCTACTCCGGCATGGCCGAGCTCGACGTCACCGCCGCCGAGCTCGACGAGCTGTACGCCGACGGCACCCTCGACCTCGACGAGGCCCGCGACCTGCCCTGCCACAACGGGCTGGTGCTGATCTCCGACCGCGGCACCGCGCTCGGCCGGGTCGGTCCCGACAAGCAGGTCCACCTCGTGCGCGGGGACCGCGAGGCCTTCGGCATCCATGGCCGGTCGGCCGAGCAGCGGATCGCGCTGGAGATGCTGTTGGACCCCGAGGTCGGCATCGTCTCGCTCGGCGGCCGGGCCGGCACCGGCAAGTCGGCTCTCGCGCTGTGCGCCGGACTGGAGGCGGCCCTGGAGCGCCGTCAGCACCAGAAGGTCGTGGTGTTCCGCCCGCTCTTCGCCGTGGGCGGCCAGGAGCTCGGTTACCTGCCCGGCTCGGAGTCGGAGAAGATGTCGCCCTGGGCGCAGGCGGTCTTCGACACCCTCGGCGCCGTCACCTCGCGCGAGGTGATCGAGGAGATCCTGGCGCGCGGCATGCTCGAGGTGCTCCCGCTGACCCACATCCGCGGCCGCTCCCTGCACGACGCGTTCGTCATCGTGGACGAGGCCCAGTCGCTGGAACGCAACGTGCTGCTGACGGTGCTGTCGCGGATCGGCGCGAACTCCAAGGTCGTGCTGACCCACGACGTGGCGCAGCGCGACAACCTGCGGGTGGGACGGCACGACGGCGTGGTGGCCGTGGTGGAGAAGCTCAAGGGCCACCCGCTCTTCGCGCACGTCACGCTGACTCGTTCGGAGCGCTCCCCGATCGCGGCCCTGGTGACGGAGATGCTGGAGAACGTCACTCTGTAGGGAGTGCCCTGAGGGGGAGTTGAGCTGTCCAGACCATCACCGTGACCGCTGAGCACTCGCGTGTTCAGAGGTGCGGATGTGACGGACGGGACACCACATAGCGCAACAGGTCGGTGAAAGTCCCACGACTTTCGTCGAAGGTTTGCACCTCGGCGGCCTGTCCGTCAGGGTGGTCGAGACCTTTTCGTGACCTGACACCCGGTTCCCCTGACCTGATGCGCGATCCCGAAGAGGTCGACGTCTTTCGTCCTCGCCTAGGCCGATCGGCACCCCTGTCCCTTGTCGTCGTCTCGTGAGATCCCCTGTGTCGAAAACCCCGAAGTACGTGCCGAAGCACAGCGCGAAGCACCGTGGCGCGCCCCGGGCCGCCCCGCGGATGCTGCGCGGTGCCGTCGTGATGGGCGGCCTCGCCGTCGCCACGACCGGCATGAGCGTCTCGGGCGGCGTGCTGAACGCCGACTCGTTGCCCGACGGCGCGAGCGACGTCATCGACGCGGTCTCGGCCCGCAGCGACGCCGTCCTGACGAGCGCGGAGCTCTCGGACGACGCTGCGCTGGCCGACCAGCTGGGCGAGCGCGCGGAGGCGCGGGTCACCCGCTCCGACCGGCGCGAGTCCGGCGGTGTCCAGGCCGCCAAGGCGGCGGCGCTCGACACGCACCAGGGCCAGGCGATGTCGGCCAACGAGGTGGTCTCCGAGGGGGACCCCCGCGAGATCGGCCGAGCGCTGATCGCCGAGTACGGCTTCGGGCCCGAGCAGTTCACCTGCCTGGACTCCCTCTACGTCTCGGAGTCCAACTGGCGGGTGAACGCCGACAACCCCACGTCGTCGGCGTACGGCATCCCGCAGGCGCTCACTCAGCTGCACGACCTGCCCGCCGACTACATGACCTCGGCCGAGGCGCAGATCCGATGGGGCCTCGACTACATCGAGCGCTCCTACGGCACCCCGTGCAACGCCTGGTCCTTCAAGCAAGGCCACGGCTGGTACTGAGCGTTCGCCGGTGGTCGAGGAGGTCGCGCAGCGACCGTCACGAGACCCCCTGACCTACCTCGCAGTGAAGACGGTGACCTCGCCGGCGTACTCGCGGGAGCCCTCGAAGTGGGGAATGACCAGGCCCTCGTCGGACGAGTCGAGGTACGCCTGCGCCGCGGCGTGGTCGGCGAAGAGCGCGCTGGGGCGGAGGTCGACGCGTTCGACGGTGTCGAAGTGCTCCCGCAGGGCGGCCTCGCCGATCTGGCTGCTGAAGTGGGTGACCAGGCCCGCACCGCCGGCGTCGCGCCGCAGGCCCGCCACGTGCTCGTCGCCGTTGGTGACGGCGACGAACGTGCCCCCGGGGCGGAGCACCCGGCGGATCTCGGCGAGTCCGCGGTGCAGGTCGGGCACGTGGTACAGCATCCACATCGCCACGACCACGTCGTAGGAGTCGTCACCCGGCAGCAGGTGCTGCACGTCCATCAGCTGGGCGGGTACGCCGCGCTCGCGGGCCAGCTCCACGAACCGCGGCGACTGGTCGGTCGCCAGCAGGGCGATGTGGGGGAGCCGCTCCTGCAAGCGTGCGGCGAAGACGCCGGGGCCGCTTCCGACCTCGAGGACGTCGGGCATCGACTTCCCGCCGGGGAGGGCCGCGCTGACCGCCTCGAGGGCCACCTCGACCGGGTCGCCGAGCACCGGGTCGGGCTGCCACACCGAGCGCCGGGTCTCGAGGTTGTCCTCGGTGGCGTACTGCTCGCGCACGTGGGTGGGGTCGGCCATGGATCTCGACTGCGCTCGATCACCGGTGGGCTGCGGTCGATCACCGGTGGGCTGCGGTCGATCACCGGTGGGCTGCGGTCGATCACCCGTGGCCACGGGTCATCCTCTCGACGTCGAGCGCCTGGTCCAGCTCTTCCTCGGTGAGCTCGCCGCGCTCGACGAAGCCCATCGCGAGGACGGTCTCGCGGATCGTGGCGCCGTCGGCCAGGGCCTGCTTGGCGACCTTGGCGGCGGCTTCGTAGCCGATGTGCTTGTTGAGCGGGGTCACCACCGAGGGCGACGACTCGGCGTAGCGTCGCATCCGCTCGATGTCCGCGGTAAGGCCGTCGACGCACCGCTCGGCGAGCAGCCGGGTGGAGGTCGAGAGCAGCCGGATCGACTCCAGCAGGTTGCGCGCCAGCACCGGCATCATCACGTTGAGCTCGAAGTTGCCGGCGGCGCCGGCCGTCGTCACGGTCACGTCGTTGCCGATCACCTGCGCGCAGACCATCAGCGTCGCCTCGGGAAGGACCGGGTTGACCTTGCCGGGCATGATGCTGGACCCCGGCTGGAGGTCGGGCAGGTGGAGCTCGGCGAGCCCGGTGGTCGGGCCGCTGCCCATCCAGCGCAGGTCGTTGCAGATCTTGGTGAGGCCGACCGCGATGGTGCGGAGCACGCCGCTCAGCTCGACGAGGGAGTCGCGGGTGCCCTGCGCCTCGAAGTGGTCTCGGGCCTCGGTGAACGGTTGGCCCGTGGTCTCGGCCAGTCGTGCGATCACCCGCTCCGCGAAGGCCGGCGGGGTGTTGATGCCGGTCCCGACGGCCGTGCCGCCGAGAGGGAGCTCGCGCACCCGGGGCAGTACGCCGTCGAGCCGCTCGGCGGCGTACGCCAGCGTGGCGGCGTACCCGCCGAGCTCCTGGCCGAGCATCACCGGCGTGGCGTCCATGAGGTGCGTGCGGCCGGACTTCACGACGTCGGCGAACTCGCCCGCCTTGGCGGCGAGGCTGGCCCGCAGGACGTCGAGGGAGGGGAGCAGGTCCTCGACGACGGCGAGCGTCGCGGCGACGTGGATCGCGGTCGGGAAGGTGTCGTTGGAGGACTGGCTGGCGTTGACGTGGTCGTTGGGGTGCACGTCGACGCCGGACCTCCTGGCCAGCGACGCGATGACCTCGTTGGCGTTCATGTTGGACGAGGTGCCCGAGCCGGTCTGGAAGACGTCGAGCGGGAAGTGGGCGTCGTGCGTACCGGCGGCCACCTCGTCGGCGGCGGCCGCGATCGCGCGCGCCTGCTCCTCGGTGACCACCCCCAGCTCGCCGTTCACGTGGGCGGCCGCAGCCTTGACCAGCCCGAGCGCGTGGATCAGGCGGGGCTCGAGGGGCGTCCCGCTGATCGGGAAGTTCTCGACGGCGCGTTGGGTCTGCGCGCGCCACAGGGCTTCGGCGGGCACTCGGACCTCGCCCATGGAGTCGTGTTCGGTGCGGTAGTCCACCGGTCCGACGCTACCTCTCGACAAACTGGTAACTGATCTGTTACCAATAAGTGGTGGACGTCTTCGCCGCCCTGGCCGACCCGGTGCGCCGCGACCTCGTGGGGCGGCTGGCTGCTGGGCCGGCGCGAGTGGTCGACCTCGCGGCGGTGCACCCCATCAGTCGGCCCGCCATCAGCCGGCACCTGCGGGTGCTGACCGAGGCCGGCCTCGCCGACGCCGAGGATCGCGGCCGCGAGCGCCACTACCGATTGCGGCCGGCAGGCCTCGCGCCGGTGCACGACCTGCTCGCGACACTGGCCCCTCCCCCCATCCCGGCGACCGCCCTCGATGCCCTCGACATCGAGGTACGCCGCACCGTTCGCGACCACCGCAAGGAACCCGACGAGAAGGAGCAGACCGGATGACAGCGACACCCACCGGACGACGAGAGTGGCGCGGCGGCACCGGCTACGTGGTCCTCGAACGCTCCTTCGAGGCGCCGATCGAGGCGGTCTGGGCCGCGGTCACCGAGCCCGAGCGGATGTCGCGCTGGATCGGCACCTGGACCGGAGACCCCAGGACGGGAGAGGTGAAGTTCCGCATGGGTTTCGAGGGTGACGATGCGCCTGACGAGCCGATGACGATCGACGAGTGCGACCCGCCGCGGCGGCTGGCCACCCGGCACACCATCCCGGGCGGCGACGACTTCGTCTGGCGGTTGGAGCTGGACCTCGACGAGGTGGACGGCGTGACCACCCTGACCTTCGCCCAGATCATGGACGACCCCGACATCGCGGAGAACGTGGGGCCGGGATGGGAGTACTACCTCGACCGGCTGGTGGCCGTCGAAGCCGGACGCGACCCCGCCGACCTGGTGTGGGAGGACTACTACCCAGCGCAGGCAGAGTTCTACCGAGCGGCCTTCGCCCGGGCGACGTAGAGCCAGTAGGTCTCCTCGCGGCCCTGCAGGTCGACGGCGTAGGACAGGGGCTCGACGTCGTCGTACACCCCCTTGAGCGTGCGCTCGAGATCCGGGGCCTCGGCGGCCGACCAGATGGCCAGCGCGCCTCCAGGACGCAGGACCCGGCGGGTCAGCCCGAGGAACGGCTCTGCGTAGAGCGCGGCGTTGCCGTCGTGGACGAGGTACGCCGGGCCGTTGTCGACGTCGAGCAGCACCAGGTCGTACGACTCCTCGCGGGCCTCGGCGAGCGCCAAGGCGACGTCGGCGACCACGACGTTGGCGCGCTCGTCGGCCAGGAGCGTCTGTCCGTGGGGGATGGTGCCGTCGCGCATCCAGTCCACGAGCGGCTGCTCGATCTCGACGACCGAGCAGCGCTCGACGCGTGGGTCGGCGAGCACCGCCTGGAGGGTGAACCCCAGTCCCAGGCCGGCCACGAGCACCTCGCGCGGCTCGGCGACCAGCTCGAGCGCCGCCGCGGCCAGGGCCACCTCGCTGGTCGTCTCGGCGGAGTCCATGACGAAGACGCCGTTGGCCCGCAGCTCGAGCACCGGCGCACCGCCCTCGTCCGGCCGGCGCTCGCGCAGGACCAGCTCACCACGCTCGGACTCGGCACGGGCGACCTCGGTGTGCTCCACGCCGTCGACCCTAGGGGGATCCGGCTGCGGGGCCGGGAGTGCCCCGGAGCCGGTCGCCCTCAGCACCAGGGGTACTTGAAGAGGCTGTCCTGGCCCGCGCGGTGGTCCGCCAGCACGACGCTCAAGGGCAGCGGGTCGGGGAGGGACGCGACGTCGGTGCCTTCGCGCGGCTCCACGCCGTAGAACACGGCGGTCTCGATCGGCAGACCGCCCTCGGCCACCGCGCTGAAGAGCCCGACGCTCTTGAGGGTGGCGATGCCGGCCCGCATGCAGCTGGTGTCGGGTGCGGCGGATGCACTCGCAGCGGGCACGACCGCGAGGGCGGCGGCCAGGGCAGCGGTGGCTCCTGAGGCGATAAGGGTGCGGCGCATGTCGGCTCCAAGATGTAGAAGGTTTGTCTAAGGTTTGTGAGTCTGCCTCCGTCGCGCTGAGATGTCCATACCCCTGTCCAGACTTTGTCCCAGGTTTGGGCCTAGACTTCAGGCGTGTACACCGTCAAGCACGCAGCCGCGATGACCGGAATCTCGCCCGCGACGCTGCGGATGTGGGAGCGGCGCTACGACGTCGTCGTCCCCGGCCGGAGTCCCTCTGGCTATCGGGTGTACGACGAGGCCGCCGTACGCCGCCTCTCCGCGATGCGGGCGCTGGTCGAGGCGGGCTGGTCCCCGCGGCTGGCCGCCGAGCAGGTCAAGTCGGGGACCACCGGTGGGTCGACCCCTACGGACTCCGTCGACGGACCCTCCGGCGAGCTCGGCGACCACGAGGCGCTGGTGCGCGTCGCCGAGGGCTTCGACGGCGCCCGGCTCGCTGCTGTCCTGGACGAGGCCTTCGGGCGCGGCACCTTCGAGGAGGTCGTCGACGGCTGGCTGATGCCGGCGCTGCACGCGCTCGGCGACGCCTGGCACCGAGGGACCGTGTCGGTCGCGGGTGAGCACTTCGTGAGCGCGACGGTGAACCGTCGCCTGGCGGGCGTGCTCGACGCGCTGCCCGTGCCGAGCGGGGCGCCCCGGGTGATCGTCGGGCTGGCCCGCGGCTCACGGCACGAGCTGGGCGTGCTCGCCTTCGCGGCGATGCTGCGGCGCGTGGGCATCGACGTCGTGTACGTCGGCGGCGACCTGCCCCCCGAGAGCTGGGTCGTGGCCCTCAACGGTGACCAGCCCGACGCCGTGGTGATCGGCGTGCCCTCCTCCGACGACATCGCCGCGGTCCGCGACACGGTGGCGTCGCTGCGGGCGGCGTACCCCGACATCGCCGTGCACCTCGGTGGCCGGCACCAGGACCATGTCGGCGTCGAAGGCAGTCGGCCGCTCGGGCACCAGCTCGGCCCCGCCGCGCGCGACCTCGCCGCGCAGCTGATCGGCTGATATAGGTCGGGGTTAGTCCTTCACGGACACCTCCGGAGGTGCTTGGAAGGGACCGACAGGTTCCATTCATCTGAAGGTTGGGCGTCTGCTGCGCCGTGGCCTTCTGGCGCCCCTCCGGAGGTGGGTCCGATGGTTGTGCAAGCTCTACCAGTGTGTTCCTCGACGGTCGTGGTTGCGATCGATGTCGGCAAGACCGAGTTCGCGTTCTCGGTGACGGATGCCTCGCGCACCCCGCTGCTCAAGCCCCGCACGGGGTGTCCGATGTCAGCGTGAGCACCCAGCACCCCACAGCCGGCACTGCCGACCAACAAGAACCATCATCAGCTCCGGGGACCCGGAGCCGACCACCTACGCCCAACCCCAGACTTGACGTGACCTACAGCCAGCTAGGACTCCTTCTCAGTCGAAGAGCTCGCTGAGCCAGCTCTCCTTCTTCTTCCTACCCGCCCGCCCACCCTGATACGGCGCCGGATATCCCTGCTGCGGGTTGGCATAGCGCTGGTCGAAGTGCTGGCGCCGGTCGTCGCGCTCCCGCTCGTAGGAGCTGGGCTGCGGCGCGGCGGGCGCGGCACTCGGGGCCACCTGCGCCTCCGCGCGCTCGATGATCTTGTCGAGCTCGCCACGGTCGAGCCACACGCCTCGGCAAGTGGGGCAGTAGTCGATCTCGATCCCGCTGCGCTCGCTCATCACGAGCACGGTCTGGTCGGTCGGGCACTGCATGTGGTCCTCCAGGGGTCGGTTACCCGGTCGAACGAGCAGCCGACCGTCCCGGTTCCCTACAACGCCATGCGTCCCGGTCGTCGGAGCAGCCAAGTCGTATGACCTCCCGGGCTTTCTCCACAGGCGTGGCCGGGCGCAGTGGCGGAAAGCTGGTGACCAGACACGGTTCTACGCATGACGCCGATGGAGCTGGTGCTTGCGCTCGCGGCCGAGCAGGCGGGCGTAGTCGCACGAGAGCAGCTGTACGCCGCCGGCCTCACGCGGCCTCGTACGTGCCCAGGTGCGCGCAGGCAGGTGGCAATGGGTTCACTCCCAGTCCGTTGCCCTGCACACCGGGCCGTGGAGCGTGCGCGTCTCTGGGCAGCGGTGTTCGAGGGGGGGCCTCGGGCATCCTCGACGGAGCCTCCGCCTTGGTGGCGTCGGGATTGAAGCACTACTCCCACGAGCCGATCCGCTTGTCCGTGCCGCGCGGCGCGCGCGTCCGTCGTGTCAGCGGCCTTGAGATCAGGCAGACCCGGCGCTGCGGCACAACCACGTGGCCCCAGGCAACGCGATGTCCTCCGACTGCCACTGCGGGGGCTGCGTGTTGCCGCCGACGACTTCTTCGCCCAGGTCGAGCAGGCGTTGGCCGAGCGGGGGTGTCCGGTGAACCGCCGTCGAAGCGCTTGAGCGGCCTACTTCTCTGCCGAGCGGACCCTGAGGCCAGTGATGGGGACGGTGACGGCGCCCGACGGGTCGGTGAAGAAGTCGTTGCCCTTGTCGTCGACGACGATGAAGGCGGGAAAGTCCTCGACCTCGATCTTCCAGACCGCCTCCATGCCGAGCTCGGGGTACTCCAGCACGTCGACCGACTTGATGCAGTCCTGGGCCAGCCGCGCGGCGGGGCCGCCGATCGAGCCGAGGTAGAAGCCGCCGTACGTGCCGCAGGCCTGGGTGACGACCTTGGAGCGGTTGCCCTTGGCGAGCATCACCTTCGACCCGCCCGCGGCCTGGAACTGCTCGACGTAGGAGTCCATGCGTCCCGCCGTGGTCGGGCCGAACGAGCCCGACGCCATCCCCTCGGGGGTCTTGGCCGGTCCGGCGTAGTAGACGGCGTGGTCGCGCAGGTACGCCGGCATGTCCTCACCGGCGTCGAGGCGTTCCTTGATCTTGGCGTGGGCGATGTCGCGGGCGACCACCAGCGGGCCCGTCAGGGAGAGCCGGGTCTTCACCGGGTGCCGGGACAGCTCGGCGAGGATCTCGTCCATCGGCTGGTTCAGGTCGATCTGCACGACCTCGCCACCGGAGATGAGGTCGGCCTCGGCGGGGTCGGGGAGGTACTTGGCAGGGTCGGTCTCCAGCTGCTCGAGGAACACACCCTCGGCGGTGATCTTGCCGAGCGCCTGCCGGTCCGCGGAGCACGACACGGCCAGCGCCACCGGGCACGAGGCGCCGTGGCGCGGCAGCCGGACCACCCGGACGTCGTGACAGAAGTACTTGCCGCCGAACTGCGCCCCGATCCCGAACGACTGGGTCAGCTCGAAGACCTGCTGCTCGAGCTCGAGGTCCCGGAACCCGTGGGCGGCCGTGCTCCCCTGGGTGGGCAGGTGGTCGAGGTAGTGGGCCGACGCGAGCTTGGCGGTCTTGAGCGCGTACTCCGCCGACGTACCGCCGATGACGACGGCCAGGTGGTACGGCGGGCACGCGGCCGTGCCGAGCGAGCGGATCTTCTCGTCGAGGAACTGCAGCATCCGCTGCGGGTTCAAGATCGCCTTCGTCTCCTGGTAGAGGAACGACTTGTTCGCCGAGCCGCCACCCTTTGCCATGAAGAGGAACTTGTACTCGGGCTTGGTGTCCGCACCGCCGGGCGTCGAGAAGATCTCGACCTGCGCGGGCAGGTTGGTGCCGGTGTTCTTCTCGTCGTACGTCGTCAGCGGCGCGAGCTGGGAGTACCGCAGGTTGAGCTTGGTGTAGGCGTCGTACACCCCGAGCGAGACGGCCTCGCCGTCGTCGGCGCCGGTGACCACGCCCTCGCCCTTCTTGCCCATCACGATCGCGGTGCCGGTGTCCTGGCACATCGGGAGCACGCCGCCGGCGGAGATGTTGACGTTCTTGAGCAGGTCGAGCGCCACGAAGCGGTCGTTGCCGGACGCCTCCGGGTCGTCGATGATCCGGCGCAGCTGGGCCAGGTGCGCGGGGCGGAGGTAGTGCGCGATGTCGTGCATGGCCTCCGCGGTGAGCAGCCGGATCGCCTCCGGCGACACCTGGAGGAACGTGCGCCCGCCCGCCTCGAAGGTCGAGACGCCCTCGGTGGTGACGAGCCGGTAGGGCGTGTCGTCGGCGCCGATGGGCAGCAGGTCGGAGTAGGCGAACTCGGCGGCGGTCACGGCGTCGAGATTATCGCTGGCCGTCCGTCGTAGGCTGACCGCCATGGCTGGTCCCGTCGAGCCCCGCGGTCAGTACTCACCAGGCGATCCGGCGAACCTGCGCGTCTCCGACGAGGATCGGCACAAGGTCGCCGAGATCCTTCGCGAGGCAGCGGGCGAGGGTCGCCTCGACCTCGACGAGCTCGACGAGCGGCTCGAGGCGGCGTACGCCGCGAAGACCTACTCCGACCTGGTCCCCATCACCGTCGACCTGCCTGTCGCGGGCGGCCCGCAAGCCCCGGTGCCGCGTCCCGCGACCGCGCCCGTGCCGGTCGGCGCCGCCAGCCACACCACGTCGATCGCGGTGCTGAGCGGCGCGACGCGGCGGGGCGTGTGGCAGGTGGGCGAGCGCTACACGGCGTTCGCGTTCTGCGGAGGCGTCGACCTCGACCTGCGCGAGGCGGTCTTCAGCGCCCGCGAGACGGTCATCTACGCCAACGCGATCTGGGGCGGCATCGACATCATCGTCAACGAGCACACCGACGTCGTCGTCGAGGGCGTCGGCATCATGGGCGGCTTCGACCAGGGTCGGGCCCGGGTGCCGGCCAACCTCACGCCCGACTCGCCCGTGGTGCGGGTCAAGGGCGTCGCGCTGATGGCCGGCGTGACGGTCACCCGCAAGGCCATGCCGGGCGACGAGCCGCGGGGGATCCTAAGGCGACGCTACCACTGACACCCGCACCAGCGTCACGGTCTCAGGACGTCGCCGGGGCATCCAGAAGCCCCGGCTCGCCAGGTCCGCGCCGGTCCGCGGCAGGCCCGCCGTCGGGCCGTCGGGGTGCAGGTCGGCCGACTTGGAGACCTTGCTGAGCGTCACCGGGCCCTCCCAGGCGAGTGAGTACGACGCCGCCGGATCGAGCCCCGGGACGCGGACCCACACCCCGCGGTTGTGCGCGGACTCGTCGAGCTGCACGTGCGCCACCAGCGCCTCCGAACGGTCGGAGGCCACGACCCCGTGCAGCAGCACCGTGGGGTCGGACGACTCAGGCCGGACCACGCGCCCCGAGTGCAGCAACCCGCGCAGGTCGCGATAGAGCGTCACCCAGCCGGCCAGCGACGCGAGCTCGTCCTCCGACGCCGACGACAGGTCCCACTCGATGCCGAACGACCCGAAGAGCGCGGTCGCGGCGCGGAAGTCCAGCGACAGGGTCCGCCCCGTGGTGTGCGAGGTCGGCGACGAGACGTGCGCGCCGGCGTACTCGGGGGCGATCAGCTGCGTGGTCCACCGCTGGATCTGCTGGCGGGCCAGGGCGTCGGTCATGTCGGAGGTCCAGAAACGCTGCACCTTCTCGACCAACGAAAGGTCGATGCGGCCGCCGCCGGAGGCGCAGGACTCCCAGGCCACGCCGGGGTGCGCGGCCCGGAGCGCGTCCAGGAGCCGGTGGTAGGCCGCGTCCTGGTCTCGCGCCGCGGCAGCACCGCCGCGCGTCGACGAGCCTGCCTCCAGGAGGTCGCGGTTGTGGTCCCACTTCACGTAGTCGACGGGGTACGCCGACAGGACCGCGTCCATCCGGTCGAAGACGTGCTGCCAGGCCTCGGGCCGGGTCAGGTCGAGCACCTGCTGGTAGCGCTCCTCCAACGGGAGGCGGTCACCCACCGCCAGCACCCAGTCGGGGTGCTCGCGGAAGAGGTCGGAGTCGGGGTTGACCATCTCGGGCTCGAACCACAGCCCGAAGCCCATCCCGAGACCGCGCACGTGCTCGACCAGCGGACCGAGGCCGCCTTGCTCGGCCGGCCAGACGGCCTCGTCGACCCACCAGTCGCCCAGCCCCGCGCGGTCGTCGCGGCGACCCCGGAACCAGCCGTCGTCGAGCACGAACAGCTCCACGCCGACCCGTGCTGCGCGGTCGGCGATCGCCTTCAGCCGGTCCAGGTCGTGGTCGAAGAACACCGCCTCCCACACGTTCAGCACCACAGGCTGCCCGCCGGGCCACACCGACGACGGGTGGGCCGGCAGCGATCGCTGCCACGTGTGCCAGGACGCGGCGAGTCCGTCGAGCCCGTCCTCGGCTGCGCCGAAGACCACCCAGGGGGTCGCGTACGTCGTTCCCGGGGCCAGCACCACCTCGCCGGGAAGCAGCAGCTCGCCGCCACCCGCGGTCGTGCCGGACGCCGCGCCTCGCTCGACGCGGAGCACCGAGTTGCCGCTGTGGGCGACGTGCACGCCGAGGACCTCGCCCCGCGTGGTCGAGAACCCCTCGGTCCCGAGGACGACCATCGTCGCGGCGTCGAGACCCGGCCGGCCGCCGCGCCCCTCCCGCAGCCACACCCCGTCGGCGACCCCGTGCCGCTGCGGGCTGCGCTCGCGCTCGTGCCGGCCGGTGAGGTCGAGCACCTCGACGAGATGGTCGGGCACCGGCAGCACGACCTCGAGTCCCTCGAGGAGGTAGTCGTCCGGACCGTCGTTGGTCAGGTGGTGCCGCATCCGCAGCACCCCTCCCACCAGGGACTCCGCCTCGGTGCGCAGCACCAGCCCGGCGCCCGGGTCGTGCGCGGTGAGCACGAGCCGGTTACCGTCGACGGTCACGTCGTCGGTGCCGAAGCGGGTGGACCAGGCGCTCCCGTCGAGCCGGTGGCCGCGCAGGTGCGGCCGGGTGAAGAGCCCGTGCGCGTGCTCGCCGAGCAGAGGCATCCCGGGTCCGCCGGGCACGGGCGGCACGGCTTCTCCGGCCAGGTCGGACCCCCCGAGCCCACACCAGGTGACCACGGGGAGCCGGTCGGTGAGGAGGGCCAGCTCGACCGTCGTACGACGCTGATCGGATGTCGCGCCAGGGAACAACATGCCGCAGCCTTACCACGAAGCTTGCCGGCGCCGCTGGCAGGTTCACGAGGCGCGCGAGCGGCGTGGTCGTCGTGGACAGAGTGACGGGGGGTGCAGTAGACAGAGCGTTGAGGTGACCTGCGCCACAGCGTCGGCGGCACTCCCAAGCACGTGGGGGAAGTGGGGCAGTCATTGATCCAGACGAATCGTGAGGAGTCAGGATGACAGCGCGACGCAGGTTGGCCGGTATCGGGCTTGCCGCGGTCATGGTGGTGGGGGCCTCCGGATGCCTCCAGCAGCCCGGCGGCGGGGGCGAAGGGGGTGTCGGCGGCGTCGTCGCGGACAACGCACAGCCCGACGGGGACAGCACCGTGACCATCCTCGGCGCCTTCGGTGGCGCCGAGCAGGAGGCCTTCGAGGCCTCCCTCGCAGCCTTCGAGGACGAGAGCGGGATCGACATCGAGTACACCGCCGACTCCGACTTCACCACCACCATCAAGCAGAAGGTCAACTCGGGCGACGCGCCCGACATCGGGTTCTTCCCGCAGCCCGGCGGTCTGCTGGAGCTGGCGGGTCAGGACAAGATCCAGGCGATCGACACCTTCCTCGACTACGACAAGCTCGACGAGACCCTCGTCCCGGGCTTCCTGGAGTCCGCCCGGCTCAACGGCCGAGTCTACGGCGCCCCGATGCGGATGGCGATCAAGAGCGTCGTCTGGTACCCCAAGAAGGCGTGGGACGAGGCGGGCTACCCCAAGGAGTTCGCGACCTACCAGGAGCTGATGGACTTCAGTCAGCAGCTGGTCGACGACGGCCAGACCCCCTGGTGCATGGGCTGGGAGTCCGAGGCCGCCACCGGCTGGGTCGGCACCGACTGGCTCGAGGAGATGGTCCTCCGCGTTGCCGGACCTGACGTCTACGACCAGTGGGTCACCCACAAGATCCCGTTCAACGACCCCGCGATCGTCGAGTCCCTCGACATCTTCGGCGACCTGGCCAAGAACCCCGACCTGGTCTACGGCGGGGTCCGCGGCGTCCTCAACACCCCGTTCTCCGAGGCCGGCTTGCCCTCGTTCGACAACCCGCCGAAGTGCTGGATGGAGCGACAGGGCAACTTCGTCACCGGCTTCTACCCGGAGGAGGTGCAGGCGAACCTCGACGAGGAGGTCGGCCAGTTCGTCTTCCCGCCCTACGAGGGTGGCTACGAGGGCACCCCGGTGCTGGGTGGTGGTGACATCGCCGCGCTCTTCAACGGCAACGACGAGGACGCACAGGCCGTGATGGAGTTCCTCACCTCCGACCAGTTCGGCGCCGAGTGGGCGCAAGCGGGTGGCTGGCTCTCGCCGCACGCCACGTTCGACGCGAGCAACTACCCCGACGAGACGACCCGCACGGTGGCCGAGATCGCCGCCAACGCCTCGGTCTTCCGCTACGACGCCTCGGACGTCATGCCCAAGAGCGTCGGGTCCGGCACCTTCTGGACCGAGATGGTCAAGTGGCTGAACGGCGAGTCCTCCGAGGACGCGACGACCGCCATCGAAGACTCCTGGCCGACCTCATGAGCGACGTCGAGACCAAGCCCACGCCACCGCCTCCAGCGGACGGACAGACCGCACCCGTCGCAGAGGGTCCGGAGCCGTCCGCAGCCGGCGGCGCCCGGCCGGCCATGATCGCGATCGGCATCGCCGGTCTGGTCCTGACCTGCTGGTTCCTCGGGAACCTCTTCCTGGCCTTCGCCTACAAGCCCGGATGGTTCTTCGACAGCAAGATCCTGATCGGCGTCATCGCCCTCGTCGCCGGCGTCGGCGGCGCGTACGTGTTGTTCTTCTTCCTCAACATGGCGATCGAGGGTCTGCCGCAGAAGACCGCTGAACGGGTCTACCCCTATGCGTACCTGCTGCCGGGGCTGGGCCTGATCACGTTGATGCTGCTCTACCCGACGGTGCAGACGATCAACTACTCCTTCGCCAACGCCGACAGCACCGAATACATAGGGTTTGACAACTACGTCGACATCTTCGGCGACAGCGAGTTCCGCATCTCGATCTTCAACAACCTGCTTTGGCTGTTGATCGTCCCGGTCGTGACGGTTCTGCTCGGCCTCATGGTCGCCGTCCTCAGCGACAAGCTGTCGGCGCGCGGCGAGAAGATCTCGAAGAGCACCATCTTCCTGCCGATGGCCATCTCGTTCGTGGGGGCCTCGACGATCTGGAACCTCGTCTACGACTACAGCAGCGGTGACCAGCAGATCGGCCTCCTGAACGCGATCTGGACGACGCTGGGCGGGTCGCCCCAGGCCTGGCTCGACATCTCCACAGGACGTCTCAACTCGATCCTGCTGATGGTGATCCTGATCTGGCTGCAGGTCGGCTTCGCGATGATCCTGCTGTCCTCGGCGATCAAGGGCGTCCCGGAGGACACCATCGAGGCGGCGCGCATCGACGGCGCCACGGAGTGGCAGATCTTCATGCAGGTCGTCGTCCCGCAGATCAAGGGCACGCTGATCACCGTCTTCATCACCGTGGTGATCCTGGTGCTGAAGGTCTTCGACATCGTCTACGTGCTCAAGGGCCAGGGGCGGGACAAGACCAACGTCATCGCCAACTTGTTCTTCAACGAGCTCTTCGCCAACGACCAGGCCGGCCGGGCCTCCGCGGTCGTGGTGGTGCTGCTCGTCCTGGTGCTGCCCGTTCTCTGGTACCAGGTCCGGCACTTCCGTGCAGAGGAGGCGAACCGATGAGCAACCAGACGGTTGGGGTCGAGCTCGCGGAGACGACCCGGGACGACTCGACGCCGAAGCGGCCGCAGGGAAGCAAGCTGATGGCGGACGGGCGTCCGCGCAGCGCCGTGGCCATCGTGTCGATGATCCTGCTGTGCCTGCTCTGGACCGTCCCGACCCTGGGGCTGCTCGTCACCTCGCTGCGGTCGCGGGAGGACGCTGCGACCACGGGATGGTGGACGGCCCTCTGGAACGGCGGCTGGACCTTCGACAACTACCGCGGGGTCTGGGAAGGCACCAACATCAGCGACGGCTTCATCAACAGCCTCGTGGTGGCCATCCCGGCGACGATCATCCCGATCATGTTCGCGGCGTTCGCTGCGTACGCGTTCACCTTCATGGACTTCCGCGGTCGCGACGTCATCTTCATCGCGATCGTGGCGGTGCTGGTGGTGCCGATCCAGGTGGCCTTCGGCCCGATGCTCGACCTGCTGGGCCCGCGCGGGCTCGGCATCTCGGGGCAGTACATCGCCGTGTGGCTCCTGCACACGGGCTTCGGCATGCCGTTGGCGATCTACACGCTGCGCAACTACATGGCGACGTTGCCGAAGACGATCATCGAGTCGGCCAAGATCGACGGGGCGACCCACTTCCAGACCTTCTGGAAGCTGATCGTGCCGATGTCGGTCCCGGCGCTGGCGGCGTTCGCGATCCTGCAGTTCCTGTGGGTCTGGAACGACCTGCTCATCGCCAAGCTCTTCCTGTCCGCGAGCAACTCCACCGTGATCGTCGAGGTGCAGGGCCTGCTCGGCACCCAGGGTCAGGGCCAGGAGCTGCTCACCGCAGCGGCGTTCATCTCCATGCTGGTGCCGCTCCTCGTGTTCTTCACGATGCAGCGGTTCTTCGTGCGGGGACTGACGGCCGGCGCGGTCAAGGGCTGACCGGTTTCCACAGACTCTCCACGCACCGGCCCGCCGGGTACACCCCCAGCGGTCTGGTGCGCGGAGAGCACGTCCCGCTAGCGTGACGTGCGTCACTTCACTACGGATCGTCCGGCACGTACCTGCCGGTGAAGGAGAGAAGTCAACATGGCAACAGTGACCTTCGAGAAGGCTCAGCGCTGGTACCCCGGGGCCGACGCGCCCGCCGTACCCGGCCTCGACCTCGAGATCAAGGACGGCGAGTTCATGGTCCTCGTGGGCCCGTCGGGATGTGGCAAGTCCACCTCCCTGCGGATGCTCGCGGGCCTGGAGGAGATCAACGACGGCAAGATCTTCATCGGAGACCGCGACGTCACCCACGTGCCGCCGAAGGACCGGGACATCGCGATGGTGTTCCAGAACTACGCGCTCTACCCGCACATGACGGTCGCCGACAACATGGCCTTCGCGCTCAAGATGGCCAAGGTCCCCGCCGAGGAGCGCAAGAAGCGCGTCGCCGAGGCGGCCCGGATCCTCGGTCTCGAGGAGTTCCTCGAGCGCAAGCCGAAGGCACTGTCCGGCGGGCAGCGCCAGCGGGTCGCGATGGGCCGGGCGATCGTGCGGTCGCCCCAGGTCTTCTGCATGGACGAGCCGCTGTCCAACCTCGACGCCAAGATGCGCGTGCAGACGCGCACCGACATCGCGAAGCTCCAGGCCGACCTGGGCGTCACCACCGTCTACGTCACCCACGACCAGGTCGAGGCCATGACGATGGGCGACCGGGTCGCCGTCATGAAGCTCGGTGTCCTCCAGCAGGTCGACACCCCGCTCAAGCTCTACGACAAGCCGGTCAACCTCTTCGTCGCCGGCTTCATCGGCTCGCCGCAGATGAACCTCATCGAGGCGACCTCCAAGGACGGCAAGGCGCAGATCGGCAACTACCTCGTGCCGGTCGACCCCGCGGCCTCCCAGCAGCTGGGCGCCCAGCACAGCAGGATCACCGTGGGCGTGCGGCCCGAGGCGTGGCGCCTGGTCTCCGAGAACGAGGGCGGCCTGCCCGTGCGGGTCACCGTCGTCGAGGAGCTGGGCGCGGACGGCTTCGTGTACGGCACGTCCGACGTCGAGGGCACGCCTGGCAACGTGATCGTCCGGGTCACCGGTCGCGACCACGTGCAGAAGGGTCAGACGATCTACGTCACCACCGACCCGCAGAACGTGCACGTGTTCGACACCGAGACCGGCGAGCGCCTGTCCGACTGATCGACACCCGGTGAGACGTGAGCGGCGCCCGACCACTGTGGTCGGGCGCCGCTGTCGTGCGCGGAGGTTTCGTGGCGTCGCCTGGCTAGCGGCTCCTCCTCAACCACCGAAAGGAGTGGCCCTGTCAGCCGTACGCCGAACGGCGTCGGCGAAGGTCTCGAACAGCGCCGAGGGCAGGTCGTGGCCCATGCCGTCGATCAGCAGCAGCTCGGCGCCCGGGACGGCAGCGGCGGTCGCCCGGCCCCCGGATGCGTGCACCATCCGGTCGGCGGTGCCGTGCACGACGAGCGTCGGGATGCTCAGCTGGCGCAGGCGCGGGCCGCGGTTGGGCTGGGTCAGCACCGCCATCATCTGGCGCAGCACCCCCGAGGCGCTGATGCCGCGCTCGTAGGTCGTCAGCGCCTTCTCGCGGATCTCGTCGGCGGTGGGCGGGTACGCCGGCGAGCCGATCAACCCCCACACGAGCGTCGAGCGGGCGACGTACGCCTCACGGCTCGAGCCGCTCGGGGAGATCAGCACCGGCAGCAGGCGCGGGTGCTGCCAGCCGACCGAGCGTTTGCCGGTCGTGGACATCACGCTGGTCAGCGAGCGGACGCGGTCGGGGTGCTCGATGGCCATCGTCTGCGCGATCATTCCGCCCATCGACACGCCCAGCACGTGGGCGGAGTCGAGGCCCAGCTGGTCGAGCAGCCCGACGGCGTCGCGGGCCAGGTCGTCCATCGTGTAGGCCGGCCCCTGCGGCAACGGCCGCCCGGCGAAGGCGCGGAGCATCGCGGCGCGGGTGACCCGGCCCCGCAGTCGCGACGAGCGACCCGTGTCGCGGTTGTCGTAGCGGATCACGAAGAAGCCGCGCGCGACCAGCAGCCGGCACAGCCGCTCGTCCCACCAGGTCATCGGGCCGCCGAGGCCCATGATCAGCAGCAGCGGCTCTCCGGTCCCCCCGTCACCGGGTGGCGTGCCGAAGGTCTGGTAGCAGAGCTCGACGCCGTCCGCGACGGCCGCGAACCGCTCCTCCGAGACCGTCGTCTCCGGGGGCTGGCTCTTCGGTTGGACCTTCCTCGATGCGCGCATGTCCATAGGTAGAACAGGTTACTGTCCTAAGCGTGAGCTCGCTCGCGCCGTTCCTCCTGCCCGAGGGCTTCAGCAGCCCCGGCGTGGTCGCCGCGCTCCGGGAAGCGAGCGTCGTCGGGGAGGGTGGGCGCTACCTGCTCCGGACCTGGGCCGACCACCGGTCCCGCCGCTCGCAGCCGTACGCTGCCGGGGCGGCCCGTGAGGGCCAGCCGGTGGTCCTGGTCCCCGGCTTCCTGGCCGGCGACGGGTCCCTGGGGCTGCTGTCGCGGCGGCTGCGGCAGGAGGGCTACCGCACCTACGGCTCGCACATCCGCGTCAACGCGGGCTGCACGGAGGGTGTGTCCGGGCTCCTCGAGCAGCGTCTGGAGTCGGTCGCCGAGCGGCGGGGGAGCAAGGTGACCGTCGTCGGGCACAGCCTGGGCGGCATGCTGGCCCGCGGTCTCGCCGTACGCCGGCCCGACCTGGTCTCCGGGATCGTCACCCTGGGCAGCCCGATGCTCGCGCCTGCAGCCCACCACGCCTCGCTGACCCGCAGCATCGAGCTGCTGGTCCGGCTCAGCCGCGCCGGTCTGCCGGGTCTGCTGGCGGAGGACTGCGTCGCCGGCGCCTGCGCGCAGGCGAGCTTCGACGAGGCCCGCGCGCCGCTGCCCGAGGGCGTCGCCTTCACCGCGGTCTACTCTCGGCGCGACGGCATCGTCGACTGGCGCGCCTGCATCGACCCTCTGGCCCGCGCCGTCGAGGTCACCGCGTCCCACACCGGGATGGCCTTCGACCCCCGCGTGGCCGACGTCGTGCTGGCTGCCCTGCGATCGACCTCGTCAGTGCTCGAAGTCGACGGCGGCGTAGTCGCGTAGCTTCGAGAGCCGGTGGTGACTCGTGATCGAGCGGATCGTGCCGCTGCGTGAGCGCATCACCAGCGAGTGCGTGGTCGCGCCGCCCGCGCGGTAGCGCACGCCCTTCATCAGCTCGCCGTCGGTGATGCCGGTGGCGGAGAAGAAGCAGTCGTCGCCGGTGACCAGGTCGTCGGTGTAGAGGATGTGGTCGTCGTCGAGGTAGTGGCCGGCGTCCAGCGCCTTCTGCCGCTCCTCGTCGTCGCGCGGCCACAGCCTGCCCTGGATGACGCCGCCGGTGCACTTCATCGCGCAGGCGGCGATGATGCCCTCCGGGGTGCCGCCGATGCCGAGCAGCAGGTCGATGCCGGTGTCCGGCAGGGAGGCCATGATCGCGCCGGCGACGTCGCCGTCGACGATGAACTTGATGCGCGCCCCGGTCGCTCGGATGTCGTCGACGAGCTGCTCGTGCCGAGGACGGTCGAGCAGCACGACAGTGACGTCCTCGGGGGCCGAGCCCTTGGCCTTGGCGACGGCGTGGATGTTCTCCGCCACGGGAAGCCGGATGTCGACGACGTCGGCGGCCCCGGGACCGGCCACCAGCTTCTCCATGTAGAACACCGCGGACGGGTCGTACATCGTGCCCCGCGGGGCGACGGCCAGGACCGCGATCGCGTTGTTCATGCCCTTGGCGGTGAGCGTCGTGCCGTCGATCGGGTCGACCGCGACGTCACAGGGCGGGCCGATGCCGTCGCCGACCTCCTCGCCGTTGTAGAGCATCGGGGCGGCGTCCTTCTCGCCCTCGCCGATGACCACCGTGCCGCTCATGCTGACCCCGGAGATGGTGGCGCGCATCGCCTCGACGGCGACGTGGTCGGCGCCGTTCTTGTCTCCCCGGCCGACCCAGCGGCCCGCAGCCATCGCCGCGGCCTCGGTGACCCGCACCAGCTCCATGGCCAGGTTGCGGTCCGGCGGCTCCTTGTGGACGGTCTCCGGCGGCAAGGGCTCCATGGGCGCACTCTAGCGATCCGGGGCCGGACCCTCGGACCCTCGGACTCTCGCCGAGGACCTCTCACGGGGGCAACAACCGCGCAATTGCTGAGTTGCGGCCCTGTTTCGGCGCGATCAGGGGCAACAACCAAACAATTGAACGATTGCGGCCACTAGTGGAGCAGCGCGAGAACCGTGACCCCGGCGACCAGCGACAGGGGCGTCACCACGAGCGAGACGCGGTGGAAGTGCCAGGTGGTGGGCGCCAGGTCGAGGCGTTTCAGGCCCCGACGCCACAACAGGTTGGCCAGCGAGCCCGTCCAGGTCAGGCCGGAGCCGATGTTGAGGCCGAGGAGGGCGGCCAGGACCGCGACGGTGCCGAGCGGCTCGAGCATCGGCACCAGCAGCAGCGTCGCCGAGAGGTTGGTGACCAGCGCCGAGAGCAGGGTCGCGACCAGCGAGATGAGGAGCAGGCCGGCGTACGACGTCGAGCCGGGCAGGGCGTGGCGCACCAGGTCGCCGAGCGCGCCGTCGGCGAGGGCCGCCACGACGATGCCCAGCGCCAGCACGAGGACGGCGAACCCGGGGTGGGCCGCGCCCAGGACGTCGCGACCGACGACGAGCGCGCGGGTGCGTGCCCAGGCGACGAGGACCACGGCGGCGGCACCGGACACCCAGAAGGGGTGCCAGTCGAGCTGGCCGACGACGACGAAGCCGGCCAGCATCACGCCGACCACGACGATCGGGAAGCCCGTCTCCTGGTCGGACACGGACTCGGCCACGGGCTCGGGCTCGGCCACGGGCTCGGCCACGGGCTCGACTGCTGACGTGCGCAGGTCGGCGCGGAAGAGCCAGCGCAGGGCGGCGTACTCGACCAACAGCACGACGGCCAGCACCGGGGCCATCGCGGCCACGAAGCCTGCGAAGGAGAGCCGCAGGTGGTGCAGGGCGAGCAGGTTGGTGAGGTTGGAGACGGGCAGCAGCAACGAGGCGGAGTTGGCCATCCGCAGGCTCGTGTGGGCGTTCGGCCAGGGCGAGAGGCCGGACGCGACAGCGGCGCCGACCACGACCGGCATCAGCAGCACGACGGTGGCGTCGAGGCTGAGCACGACGGTGACGAGGGCCGCGAGCAGGAACACTCCCGACATCAGCACGACCGGACGGCCCTTGCCCCAGCGCGCGACGACGCCTGCGGCGCGCACGAAGACGCCCGCCTTGGCGCACACGTCGCCGACCACCAGGATCGTGACGAGGAAGAGCACCACCGGGCCGAGGTGCTCGACCACGCCGCGGACCCCGACCCAGTCGAGCCCGCCGGCCGCCATCGTCGCGCCCGCCGCCGCCACGGCGACGACGGCCTCGATCCGTCCGCGCGGGTGACCCACGGCGGTGGCCAGCAGCACCACGAGCGCGACGACCGGCACCCACTCGAGCGACGCGGCGAGGTGGGGCTGCACAACCGCGAACGCTACGGCCCTGGGACAATCGCGAGGTGACCCAGACCCAGCCTCAGGAGGAGCCGACCGGCACCGCGGCACGCTACAAGCGGTCCTTCGGCGGGCTCGTCGGGTCGATGATCGTCCTGGTCCTTCTGGTGGGCGCCTTCGTCGTGCTGCGCAGCCTGATCCGCGACGACCCGGAGGTGCACCCCGAGCCGGTTGACTACCTCGGCACGGTCCGGCTGGCCCAGGCCGCGGGGCTCGACGTGGTCTACCCCGCGGAGCTGCCGCGCGGCTGGGAGGCCACCAACGTCGAGTCCGGCGAGGTGTGGACGATCTCGCTGCTCACCGACGCCGGCCGTTACGTCAGCCTGCGCCAGGTGCTCGAGCCCGGCACGGACCTGGACGAGCTGGTGGCGACGTACGTCGACGAGGAGGCGAGCGAGGGCGACGCCGTCGCGATCGACAGCGACCTCGCGGGGGAGTGGCGGACGTTCGCCGACCCCGACGGGGACACGGCGTACGCCGCCCAGGTCGGCGGGGAGTGGCTGCTGGTCTTCGGCTCGGCGCCGCCCGCCGATCTCGAGCAGCTGGTCACCGAGCTGACGCAGGCACCCCTCGAGCGCGGCTAGTCCTTCGGGGCGGCGGCGTCCAGGCGCGCGCGGGCCCCGTCGAGGGCCTCCTGGCAGCGCTTGGCCAGCGCCTCGCCGCGCTCCCACAGGGCGAGGGACTCCTCGAGCGTGGTGCCGCCCGCCTCGAGCGTGCGGACCACCTCGATCAGCTCCTCGCGGGCCTGCTCGTAGGTGGGCTGCTCACCCGTCGTGTCGCCCGTGGTGCCAGGGGTCGTGTCGTCGGTCATCTGTCTTCCTCGGTGGGTAGCAGGTCGACGCCGGTCACGGTCGCGTGCACGCGACCGTCGGCGACTCTGGCCGTGACGCCGGAGCCCGCGGCCAGCTCGGCCACGGAGGTGACGGCGTGCCCGTCGGCGTCCTGCAGCACGGAGTAGCCGCGACGCAGGGTGGCGAGCGGTGAGAGGGCACGGACGCGGGCGACCTGGTGACCCAGGTCGTCCTCGGCGCGGTCGAGACGGTGCCGGAACGAGCGCCGCGCCCTCTCGCGAAGCTGGTCGACCTCGGCCTCGCGGGCCTCGATGAGCGACACCGGGGCGGCGAGAGCGGGCCGCGAGCGCAGCGTGTCGAGACCGAGCTGCTCGCGCTGGAGGAGCTGTTCGACCAGGGTGCGCACCCGGTCCCGCGCCCACGCGACGCCGCGCAGCTCGTCGGCGACGTCGGGGACGACCAGCTTGGCCGCGTCGGTCGGGGTGGAGGCGCGCACGTCGGCGACCAGGTCGAGCAGCGGTTGGTCCTGCTCGTGGCCGATGGCGGACACCACCGGTGTGCGCAGCCGGTGGACCGCGCGCACGAGGGCTTCGTCGGAGAACGGCAGCAGGTCCTCGACCGACCCGCCGCCGCGCGCCACGACGATCACGTCGACCCGTCGGTCGCGCTCGAGCCGGTCCAGCGCCTCCATCACCTCGGTGGCCGCGCGCGGGCCCTGCATGGCGGCGTAGGCCACCTGGAACTCGACTCCGGGCCATCGGCGGCGCGCGTTGTCGAGCACGTCGCGCTCGGCCGCGCTCTTGGGTGCGGTGACCAGGCCGACACAGGCCGGCAGGAAGGGCAGCGTCCGCTTGAGCTCGGGCGCGAAGAGCCCTTCGGCGGCGAGCAGCTGACGACGGCGCTCGAGGCGGGCGAGGAGCTCGCCCAGCCCCACCATGCGGATCTCGCGGGCGTAGAGGGAGAGCGTGCCGCGGTTGGGGTAGTAGGACGGCTTGGCGTGGATCACGACCCCGGCGCCCTCGACGACCGGCGGGTCGAGGCTGTCGAAGAGGCTGCGGGCGCAGGTCACCGGGATCGAGATGTCCGCGACCGCGTCGCGCAGCGTCATGAAGACGGTGCCCAGGCCGGGGCGGCGAGTGACCTGGGCGATCTGGCCCTCGACCCAGACCGCTCCCAGCTTGTCGATCCACCCATCGATCGCGGCAGCGATCTGGCGCACCGGTGCCGGTGCTGCGAGGGAGGTCTCCAAGGCCACGGCCATGACCCTAACGTCGGGCGCCGACCAGCCGAGTCGGCGCTTGGTCGAGCGACGGCGGTCGACTTCACGCCGACTCGGCAGCCTAGAGGTCGACGTAGCGCCGACTCGGCGGGATGGGCCGGCCTCCGTAGACTCGCACCATGAGCATCGACCTGGGTCAGCCGCGCGTCCTCTCGCCGGACGAGGCCGAGCGCGAGGTCCTGCTCGCGGCACCGCGCGGCTACTGCGCCGGCGTCGACCGCGCAGTGATCACCGTCGAGAAGGCGCTCGACCTCTACGGCTCGCCCGTCTACGTGCGCAAGCAGATCGTGCACAACAAGCACGTCGTGTCCGACCTTGAGGCGCGCGGGGCGATCTTCGTCGAGGAGCTCGACGAGGTCCCCGCGGGAGCGACGGTCGTCTTCTCCGCGCACGGGGTCTCGCCCGAGGTGCACCGCCAGGCCGAGGTCCGCTCGCTCAAGACCATCGACGCCACGTGCCCCCTGGTGACCAAGGTGCACCACGAGGCGAAGCGCTTCGCCGCCGACGACTACGACATCCTGCTGATCGGCCACGAGGGCCACGAGGAGGTCGAGGGGACCGCCGGCGAGGCCCCCGAGCACATCCAGCTCGTCCAGTCGCCCGCCGACGTGGCCGGGATCGTCGTCCGTGACCCCGCCAAGGTGGCCTGGCTGTCCCAGACCACGCTGTCGGTCGACGAGACCCTCGAGACCGTCGCCGCGATCCGCGAGCGCTTCCCCCAGCTCCTCGACCCGCCGAGCGACGACATCTGCTACGCCACGCAGAACCGTCAGCTCGCGGTCAAGGAGATCGCCAAGGACGCCGACCTGGTCATCGTGGTCGGCAGCGGCAACTCGTCGAACTCCGTGCGGCTGGTCGAGGTGGCGCTGGAGGCCGGCGCCGCCGCGGCGTACCGCGTCGACGACGCCTCCGAGATCGTCGAGGCCTGGCTCGACGGCGTCCGCACCGTCAGCGTCACCTCCGGGGCGAGCGTCCCCGAGGAGCTGGTCGAGGGCGTGCTCGCCTTCCTCGCCGAGCGCGGCTACCCCGACGCCAAGGCGGTGCACTCCGCCGAGGAGAGCCTGATCTTCGCCCTCCCACCCGAGCTGCGCCGCGACCTGCGCGCCGCGTCGAAGAGCTGACCGGGTCGTGGCTCGCTACGTCGACGTCCACCCGGTCGACCCGCAGCCGCGCCTGGTCCAGCAGGTGGTCGACGCCCTGCACGACGACGCGCTGATCGCCTACCCCACCGACTCCGGCTACGCGCTCGGCTGCCAGCTGGGCAACCGCGACGGCCGCGACCGGATCCTGCGCATCCGCGAGCTCGACGACCGCCACCACTTCACCCTGATGTGCGACTCGTTCGCCCAGATGGGGCAGTTCGTGCACGTCGGCAACCACGCGTTCCGGGCGATCAAGGCAGCCACTCCCGGCCCCTACACCTTCATCCTGCCGGCCACCGGTGAGGTGCCGCGCCGGCTGATGCACCCGAAGAAGCGCACCGTGGGCGTGCGGATCCCCGACCACCGGTTCGTGCACGCGCTGCTGGCCGCTCTCGGCGAGCCGCTGCTCACCTCGACGCTGATCCTGCCTGGGGAGACCGAGCCGCGCACCCTTGGCTGGGAGGTCAAGGAGGAGCTGGACAACAGCGTCGACCTGGTCGTCGACACCGGGGAGGACGTGCTGCCGCAGCCGACCACGGTCGTGGACTGGTCGGAGGACGTGCCGGAGATCCTGCGGTACGGCGCGGGAGACGCGGGCCGCTTCGAAGCCTGACCTCAGCTCGGTGGTCGAGCAGCGAGCTTCGACACGCCGACCACGCCTTCGCAGGCTCAGGCGTGCGGCTGCTCAACCTGACCTCGCCCACGCCGAGCGCTCGTTCCTCACGCTCGGCTGCGAGGTCACAGCAAGTGAGCGATGGGCCTTCGTGCCTTGCGGGCGCGGTACGCCAGGCTGCCCAGGACCAGCGCGTAGCCGGCGACGAGCGCCGGGGCGTGGACCGAGAGCCCGGACACGACGGCCTGCACCACCCCGTCGGACGGGTGCGCGATCAGGCCGGGCTTGGCGATCCCGGCCAGGATGAAGACCCCCAGCATGAGCAGCGGCGGGAGCACGCCCACCGTGAAGAAGTCGCGGGGGCGCACCAGCCAGGCGAGCAGCAGGCAGGACGCGACGAAGCACAGGTCGAAGAAGAGCGACAGCTCGCCCGAGATCACGAGGTCGATCGCGACGGCCGACAGCGTGAGGGCGAAGCCGAGGGCCACGACCTGCCCGCCGGGGTCGCGCCCCGCCGGCCAGGCCGCCTGCTGGTGGCCTGGTCCTGGCTCGGTGCGCACGCTCGTCACGCCGCTCACATCGCCACCGTAGGGGCGGACCCGGTCTCGTCGTCGGAGCCTCGCCGGTGCCCGTGGTGGGGAGCGTGGAGCCTGACGGGCGCGGATCGCGCCGCCGACTCCACCTGGCGGGGGCCCGGAAGGTCGCCGAGCCGGCGCGCGCTGACCAGCACCCTCGACTCCAGCGATCCCATCGCGTGGTTGTAGTGGCCGACGGCCGCGTTGAGCGAGCGCCCCACCTGGTCGAGGTGGCTGGAGAGCGTGCCGAGGCGCTCGTGGAGCTCGCGACCGAGCTGCTGGATCTCCCGGGCCTGGTCGGTGAGCGCCTCGTGGCTCCACCCCTGGGACACCGTGCGCAGCAGCGCGATCAGGGTCGTCGGCGTCGCGAGGACGACCTGGCGGGACGCCGCGTGCTCCAGGAGGCCGGACTCGACCTCCAGCGCCGCCGACAGGAACGCCTCGGCCGGGACGAACATGACGACGAACTCGGGCGTGCCGGCCAACGACCGCCAGTAGCGCTTCGTGGACAGCTGGTCGACGTGGCTGCGCAGCTGGGCGACGTGCCGGCGCAGGTGCGTCTCCCGCGCCTCGTCGTCGTCGGCGGCACAGGCGTCGAGGAAGGCGTCCAACGGCACCTTGGCGTCGACGACCAGCTCGCGGCCGCCGGCGAGATGGACCACCAGGTCGGGCCGCCTTGCCCCGTCGTCGAGTCGCACCTGCTCGCTGAAGTCGCAGTGCGCGACCATCCCCGCAAGCTCGACGGCTCGGCGCAGGTGCATCTCGCCCCAACGCCCGCGCACCTGCGGCCGGCGCAGCGCCGTGGAGAGCGAGCGCGTCTCGCCGCGGAGCAGGTCGGTGCTGTGGCGCATGTCGTCGACCTGCTGGGCCAGCTGGCCCTGCCAGCTCGCCCGGTTGTGCTCCAGGTCGCGCAGCTGGTCGTGCAGCCGCTCGAGGCCCTCACGTACGACCGCCTGGTCGCCGACCCGCTCGACCTCGTCCGGGAGCGGTCGCGAGCGCGCCCACAGCACGCCGACGAGCGCGCCGAGGGCGAGGCCCACAGCCAGCGGGAGCAGCGCGGAGAAGTCCATGGCCCGAGCATGGACGAGCCCACCGACAAGTCCTCCAAGACAGGGTGGGATCAGGTCCCCGAGGCCGCGCGCGCCTGCAGGTAGCGCTGCTCCGGCACGCTCGTGGCGAGCCGGGCCGCTTCGGCGTACGCCGCCCTGGCCTCGTCGGCCCTGCCCAGTCGGTCGAGCAGGTGGCCGTGCACGGCATGCACCCGGTGCTGGCGGCGCAGCGCCGGCTCGTCGAGCAACGGTCCGACCAGGGCCAGGGCGGACTCCGCTCCCTCGGTCTCGGCGACCGCGACCGCCCGGTTGAGCGAGACCACCGGGCTCGGCGACAGGGTTGCGAGCATGTCGTAGAGGGCGACGACCTGCGCCCAGTCCGTCTCGGCGGGGGTCACGGCATCGGCGTGCACCGCGGCGATGGCCGCTTGGAGCTGGTAGGGCCCGACCGGTCCTGAAGGGAGCGCCGCCTCGACGAGCGCGACGCCCTCGGTGGCCAGGGCGCGGTCCCACTGGGTGCGGTCCTGCTCGGCGAGGGGTACGAGCGCGCCGTCCGGAGCCGTGCGGGCCGCGCGTCGGGCGTGCGTGAGCAGCATCAGGGCCAGGAGGCCGGTCACCTCGCTCTCACCGGGCAGCAGCGCGTGCAGCCTCCTGGTCAGCCGGATCGCCTCCTCGGCCAGTGAGACGTCGGTGAGGCCGGTCCCGCTGGTGGCGGTGTGGCCCTCGGTGAAGACCAGGTAGAGCACCTGGGCCACCGCGACCACCCGGTCCGGGAGCTCGGCGGGAGGGGGGACCGCGAACGGCGCGCCCACCTCGCGCAGCCGAGCCCTCGCCCGGGACAGGCGCTGCGCCATCGTGCTCTGGGGGACCAGGAACGCGCGCGCGATCGTGTCCGTGCTCAGCCCGGACACCGAGCGCAGGGTCAGGGCCACCTGCGACGGCCGGCTCAGCGCCGGGTGACAGCACAGCAGCAGCAGGGCCAGCGAGTCGTCGCGCTCCGAGGCCGGTCCGGGCGGCACCGGCTCTGCCCGCCAGGTCGCCTCCTCGCGAGCGGTCCGCGCGGTGTCGGACCGCCAGGCGTCGACCAGGCGCCGCGACGCGACCCGCACCAGCCAGGCACGCGGGTCGGCCGGCGTCCCGTCCATGGGCCACTGGCGCGCGGCAGCGAGCAGTGCCTCCTGCACGGCGTCCTGGGCGGTCTCGAGGTCGCCGTACCTGCGCAGCAGGGCGGCGAGGACGTGCGGCGTGGCGTCGCGCCACACGTCCTCGTACGCCGCAGGGCGGACCTCAGGAGTCGTCGCCATCGCCCCACATGGCCGGACGCAGCTCGACGGTCCCACCCGGCTGGGCGAAGTGCGCGGCGATCTCCTCGGCGCGCGCCCGGGTGGCGCACTCGACGACGAAGAAGCCCGCGAGCTGCTCCTTGGTCTCGGCGTACGGCCCGTCGGTGGCCACGTGGCCGTCGGGGTTCCAGGCGTAGAGCGTGCTCGAGGCAGGGTCGGCGAGCGCCTCGGCGAACACGAACTCGCCGTTGGCCGACAGCTCCTCCATCAGTGCATCGAAGTCGCGATCGCTGCTGTCGTGGTACTCCTGGCCCAGCGCACGGCCCTCGTCGGTGAGCAGCTGGGTCGGGTGGCCCCAGGGCTGGGGGTTGGAGTGGATCAGGATCACGTACTTCACGTCGGTTCCTCTCGTCAGGACGCCGCTCGTCGGCGTCTCACCCGGTACGTCGGAGCCGTGCGACGCCGTTCGACGTCCTTGGAGGTCGGATGCGGAAGAATCTTCCATGATGCCCGCCTCCGCTCCGCCCAGCGCCTCCTCTCGGGCCCGGTCCGGGGCCACGGCATTGGCGGTCGGCTCGATCGTGAGCGGCGTCCTGGCCTACGTCTTCTTCGCGGTGGTGACGCGAGCGCTGGGCGCCACCGACGCGGCCCCGGTATCGGTGCTGTGGGCGTGGTGGGGCTTCGCGGCCGCGGGCGTGACCTTCCCGGTGCAGCACTGGGTGGCCAGGTCCGTCACGGCCGACGGCAGCGAGGGACCGGTCGGAGGGGCGCTGCCGCGCGTCGTGCTCCTCGTGCTGCTGGCGTCGGTGGCGTCCTGGCTCCTGGCGTGGCTGCTCCGCGAGACGCTCTTCGACGGGATCGGTGCGTTCCCCCTGCTCGTCGGCGCCGTGACGGCGCTGTCGGGGCTCATGGGGCTGGTGCGCGGCCTGCTCGCGGCGCGGGCACGGTTCGGCGCCGTGGGTGCCGTCCTGGTCGCCGAGAACGCCCTGCGGTGCCTGGTGGCGGCCTTGCTGGTCGCGGTCGGCTCGCGGTCGCCGGCGGCGTACGGCTTCGCCCTGCTGGCCGGGTACGCCGCTTGCCTTGCGTGGCCGTCCGCGTGGCGGCCTCGCGGGTCCGGTGCCGCGCGGCCGTCGGCGGCGTTCCTGGGCGGGGCCGCGGGCGGACAGCTGGTCGGCCAGGCCGTGCTGACGGGTGGGCCGGTGGTGCTGGCGCTCGGTGGTGGAGCGCCGGCGGAGGTGACCGCGCTCTTCGCCGGCCTGGCGCTCTTCCGAGCCCCCTACACCCTGGCCGTGGGGCAGGTGTCGGCGCTGACCACCCGGGTCACCGACCTCGTCGTGGGCGGCCGCACCGACCGGGTGCGGCGGCTGCACCGCGGCGTCGTCGCCGCCACTGTCGTCGCGGCACCGCTCGCCGCTCTGGTGGGCGGACTGCTCGGACCCCCCGCCCTCCGGCTGGTCTTCGGTGCCGACGCCGCCCTTGCGGGGAGGCCCAGCGCCCTCGTCGCGGTCGGCACGACCGTCGCCGTGGCGGGCCTGGTCCTCACGGTGCTGGCGATGGCGCACGACCGCGCCCCCTCGATCGCGCTGGCGTGGGTGGTGGCGTTGGTGCCCGGCGCCGCGGCGTACGCGCTCGTCGACGACTCGCTGGACCGCGTGGTGGTGGCGTTCGTCGTGGTCGAGGCCGTCGCCTGGCTGGGGCTCAGCCTCGCGGGCCGGCCTTCGTCGCCCTAGGGTCTCGTCGCGGCCAGCAGGACCGACGAGCCGAACGGCAGGTCGACCCGGGGGAGCACGCGGGCCTCGGCGGCGGAGGCACCGCGCAGCACCCGGTCGAGCACCGGGTGCACCGACGGGAGCCTCTCGGCCGGCGGGCCGGAGCGCACGCGCTGCAGCAGCCGCTGGCCGGCGAAGAGCGGGAACACCGCGCCGAAGGCGTACGTCGCCCGCTCGACCGTGAGCCCTGCTCGCTCGACCGCGGCGACGATGCGCGGCCGGGTGTAGCGGCGGTAGTGGCCCGCGCGGACGTCGTGGTGCGACCAGGCCCACTGGTAGGCCGGCACCGAGACCAGCAGCCGTCCACCGGAGGACAGCACGCGGGCGAGCTCGTCGAGGGCCGCGGCCTCGGACTCGACGTGCTCCACGACGTCGAACGCGGCGACCACGTCGAACGACCCGTCTGCGAACGGCAGGTGGGGCAGCGCGCCGACGACGCCACGTCCGGCAGTGAGGCCGCGCGCGTCGAGGTCGAGCGTCACGTGCGTGTGGTCGCCGCGCATCCAGGCGGCGGAGGGTCCGTCGGCGCTGCCCACGTCGAGCAGCCGCGCGGGGGCGCCGAGGTAGGGAGCGAGGGCGGCCTCGAGCAACCGGGCCCGCGCCGCGAACCACCAGTAGTCCGGCGCCTCGACCGACGACGAGCCAGGCTGGTGCGTCACTGCTCGATCAAGAGCGCCGGCCCGCCACCGATGCGAGCAGCGTCTCGGCCACGCGGTCGCACTCGTCCGGGGTCAGCGAGTTGTGGAAGGGCAACCGCAGCAGGCGGCTGCTCACGTCGATGCTCACTGGGCACTCCGTCGGCCGGGCCGCGAACCGCTCGCCGCCGTCGGAGTCGTGCAACGGGACGTAGTGGAACGCCGACTCGATGCCCTTCCGCTTCAGGTCGCTCATCACCGCACGTCGCATCGACGCCTCGGGCAGCAGCACGTGGAAGAGGTGGTACGCCGGCTCGACGTCGTCCGGCACGACGGGCAGCTGCAGCCCCAGCTCGTCGGCGTTCGGCGCCAGCGCGGCGGCGTACCGCTCGTGCACCGCCCGGCGTCGGGACTGGATGGACTCACGCCGCTCGAGCTGGGCCAGCAGGACCGCGGCCAACGGGTCGGCGAGCCCGAAGGAGGAGCCGTTGTCGCGCCAGGAGTACTTGTCGACCTGTCCGAGGAAGAACGCCTGCCGGTCGGTGCCCTTGTCGTAGTGCACCCAGGCACGGTCGACGTCGGCGGTGTCGCTGACGACGAGGGCGCCGCCCTCGCCGCAGATGAAGTTCTTGGTGTCGTGGAAGCTTAGCGTCGCGAACCTCCCGAGCGTGCCGAGGGGTTCGCCGCGCCAGCGACCGAAGAGGCCGTGCGCGTTGTCCTCGACGACCGCCACGTCGGGGCGGTCCTTCAGCACCTCCCGGATGCCCTCGACGTCGCAGGCGATGCCGGCGTAGTGCACCAGCACCACGGCCTTCACCGAGTCGTCGAGCAGGGCGGCCACCGAGGCCGGGTCGGGCCCGAGAGTGCGCGGCTCGATGTCGCAGAAGAGGATCCGCGCGCCCTGCCGCACGAAGGCGAGAGCCGACGAGGTGAAGGTGAACGACGGCACGATCACGGTGTCACCGGGACCCAGGTCGAGCAGCATCGCGGACAGCTCGAGCGCAGCGGTGCAGGAGGTGGTGAGCAGCACCTCGGCAGCACCGGTCTCGGCTTGCAGGATCTCCACGGCCTTGTGGCTGAACTGCCCGTTGGCGGAGGTGCTCCCTCCGCCGAGGAGCGACTCGCGGGCGTACTCCGCCTCCGCGTCGCCGTAGTCCGGGACGTTGAAACGGATCGGCCATTCCGGGTTCGCGTACTGGCTCAACGGGCTCCTCCGAGGGGGCGTGCTGGGTTCACTGCTGTCTCGACCACGGCAGTGGGCGCTCGAGGAAGGTCTCGAGCTCCCCGTCGCTTCCTGAGAAGTACCCACGGAGGCGAGCCGTCAACACCGACCCTAGACGGGGTGCTTCGACCCTGGACCGGTTGACCTGCCTGCCGAGCGACGGCGGACGGAACTCCGGGTGAACACCCAGCCAGGAGTACGTCGTCGCCAGGCCGCTCGCACCGCTCGTGGGATCGGCGAGGAGCTCCTCCAGCACGAGCACCCGCAGGCGGTCGCCGAACGCGTCCCGCCACGGTGCCAGCTGCCGGGCGTAGAGACCGCGCTCGAGGTAGGCGAACGGCGACACCGACGTCTTCGCGGGGTCCCACTCCTGCGGTCCGTCGAGGTTGTCCTCGAGCGCCTGCTCGAGCGGACGCGTCTCGAACCCGTGGGTGGTGCTCAGTTGCCAGTTCGACACCGCCCGGGCCACCGGGTCGCGCAGCTGCGCGATCACCTGGGTCGCCGGCCCGAGGACCGTCCTGACTCGCTCGATCACCTCCGGCACCTCGAGATAGCTGGTGCTCTTCTCACCGAGCCGGGTGCCGTCCGCTGCGCCGGAGAAGTACGTCGCGTCGTACCAGCCGTGGCCGACGACGTCGTCGCGCAGGAAGACCTTCGGCTCCGGTGAGGCGGGCTCGGACATGGCGATCTGCGGGTGCTCGTCGAGCAGGGTGCGCAGGTACGTCGTGCCGCTGCGCTGCGCGCCGATCACGACGAAGTGCCGCCCGGACGCGCAGTCACTCCCCATGGACGCGTTCTCGCACGTGGTAGGTGTCGGGTGCGCTGACGGCGTTGAGGGTGCGGACGACGTACTCACCGAGCATCGAGAGCATGCCGATCGTGAAGCCGTTGAAGATGGCCAGCAGGACGACGATCGTCGTCCAGCCCTCGACCTGGGTGTCGTCGACGAGACCCTTCACGAGGTAGATCCCGCCGAGCACGAAGCTGAGGGCGGCGACCCCGAAGCCCATGGCCGCCAGAGCCCGCAGCGGCCACGAGGAATAGCTGAAGAGGATCGTCAGGACCAGGCGAAGGATCCGTCGGGCGCCGTAGTTGCTGCTGCCGGAGGCCCGCGCCGCGTGCCGGACGGTGACGTTGCCGCGGTGGCTGGAGTAGAGGAGCGCCTGGCCCGTGACGTAGGGGTGCGCGGTCTGCGACGCGCAGATCCGATCGACCACGTCGCGCCGCAGGATGCGGAAGTTGGAGACCGTCAGGTCGGCCGGCTGGTTGAAGATCCGGCGGTTCACGAGGCCGATCAGGCCGCTGCCGATGCGCCTGTACGGCGGCGCCTGCTTCTGCTCGTACCTGCCGAACACCACGTCGTGCCCGCCGGCGAGCGCCGCGTCGATGAGCAGCGGCACCTGGTCGGCGGGGTTCTGACCGTCGTCGTCCATGGTCACGACGTAGTCGCCGGTGGTCTCGCGCAGACCGGCGAGGTTGGCGTGGTGCTGGCCGTAGTTCTTGAGCAGGTTCACCGCGACCGCCCCGGGGATCTTCCGGACCTTCGCGGAGACGACCTCCCAGCTGTGGTCGCGACTGCCGTCGTTGACCAGCACCAGCTGCAGCGGGAGGCCGTGGGCGGCGAAGACGCCGACGACGTCGTCGATGGTGGTCTCCACGACCTGCTCGCTGTTGTACACGGGGATGACGACCGAGTAGCTGTGCGCTCGTGGATCGGTCACGTCACGGATCGTGTCACAGGCCGGCGGTCGAGCAGCGAGGTCTCGACTCGGCTCGACCACCACTGCGCGATCAGTCGAGACCCACACGCGTCAGCCGCGCACCGCTGCCGCCAGCCCGTCGAGGGTCTCCGGACCCAGGTCCGTGCGCGCGAACCACCACCAGCCGGGACTCGAGCCGACCTGCGTGTAGTCGTCGCCGAGCCCCTCGAGCAACCAGTCGTAGCGGGCACCGGGGCCGACGGTGACGACGGTCGGCGCCTCGTCGCGGATGTAGTCGGCGTACCCCGCGAGCCCGCCGGGCCAGGTGTCTTCCACGTACTCCTCGAGGCCGAGCCGGAACATCTGGTGCTGGGTGGGGTTGGTGCGGCCGGTGAGCACGAGCACCTGCGGCGCCTCGACCGAGATCACGGTCGCGTCGTCCGGCAGGACGGCGAAGGCCGCCGCCACCTCCTCCTCCTGCTTGGGCAGCATCCGCTCGCCTTCGTGCCGGGACCAGTCCTGACCCAGGTAGCCCGCGATCAGCACCCACGCGGTCGCCAGGACCGCGGACGCGCGCCAGGTGGCGTACGTCGCCACGAGCGACACCAGGCCCGCCAGGCCGAGCGCCGCGAACGGCACCAGCATCAGGGCGTCGGCGTACCCGTTGAAGACCCGCCAGCTCCACGCGACGCCGACGACCGTCGCCACCGCGAACGCCACGCGAGTCCGCGCCTGCTCGGAAGTACGCCGGCGTCGCAGCGCGAGCTCCATGGGAGCGAGGAGCACGAGGAGGACGAGGCCGGCGAGCACGAAGTCGAGGCTCCGCCCGAAGCCCTCGACGATGCCCTCCCACTGGTTCTCGAGGTCGTCGTAGAGGCCGGGCTGGTAGGTGTAGGTCAGGTGGATGCGGACGAACCCGTCGAGGAAGTCGTCGACCGCGCCGACGAGCACGAAGTAGAGGACCGTCAGTGCCGTCGCGGCCCCGCCGCCTCCCACGATCGCAGCGACGCTGCGCCAGCGAGACCCGCGCGGGGCCAGTACCGCCGCGAGCACGACGGCGGCCAGGGCGGGGAAGAAGACGGGCTGCCAGGTGAGCGTCGTGAGCGCCACGAACGCGCCGGCCCACCACCACCGGCGGTGCACGGCCGCGAGCAGTGCCAGCTCGAGGAGCAGCATCATCGTGGTCTTCTCGCGTGGGCCGCCGGTGGCGTAGGTGATCACGGCCGGGATGCAGACCAGCAGCGCGGCGGCGGTGAGCCCGGCCGACCTGCTGCCGTCGTACAGGTCGCGGCCGAGGAGGTAGGCCACCCACACGCAGAGCGCCGACAGGACCAGGAACAGCACGCGCTGGCCGAAGAGGTCGTCGGCGCCCGTTTCGCCGCCGACGAGCCGGGCCAGGGCGGCGCCGAGGCCCGGGACCAGGTGGGCGAAGGGACCCGAGCGGTTCATCACGCCCTCGTAGGGCGGCACGCCGTCGGCCACCTGCTGGCCGGCGTAGGAGTAGAGGGCAAGGTCGCGGGTCAGCAGGCCTTCGAACCGGTGCAGGGCGAACAGCACGAGGGCGGCGACGGCGACGAGCGGGCCGACCGGGTCGAACCTTCGCCGCGCGCCTTGGGGGGCGTCAGCCTCCATCGAGGTCGGCGATGACGGGAGCGTGGTCCGAAGCGCCGTGTCCGGCACGTTCGTCGATGTCGATGAACGCATGGTGAACGCGCGCGGCCGCCGACGGCGAGCCCAGGATGAAGTCGATGCGCAGTCCCCGGTTGCGCTCGAAGCGCTGCCGGTAGTAGTCCCAGTAGGTGTAGACGTCCGGGCCGGGCGTGTGCGGACGCACGACGTCCACCCAGCCGTCGTCCAGGAACGCCTGGAACGCAGCACGTTCGGGGGGCGTCACGTGGGTCGACTTGGCGAACTGCGCCATGTCGAAGACGTCCTCGTCGCGGGGCGCGACGTTCCAGTCGCCGACGATCACGGCGTCGGCGTCGAGCCACTGCTGAGCCTCCGCACGCAACGTGCGCAGCCACTCGAGCTTGTAGTGGTAGTGCGGGTCGTCGGGCTTGCGCCCGTTGGGCACGTACACCGACCACACGCGGACGCCGCCGCACACGGCGCCGATCGCTCGCGACTCGGCGGCGACCGGCTCGCCGTACCCCGGCATCCCGTCGAAGCCGACCTGCACGTCCTCCAGGCCGACCCTGCTGATGATGGCCACGCCGTTCCACTGGTTGGTGCCGGCGACGGCGACGTCGTAGCCGAGGGCCTGGAGGCCCATCAACGGCAGCTGGTCCTCGCGGGCCTTGGTCTCCTGGAGGGCCAGCACGTCGACGTCGTGGCGCTGGACGAGTGCCTCGACCCGGTCGATGCGCGACCTGAGGGAGTTGACGTTCCAGGTCGCGATCCGCACGGCACCGAGACTAGCCACAGCGCCCACTGGCCGGGCTAACGTGCCCTCATGAGCTCCAAGTCCCGTCCCCAGTGGCTGTCGCCCGACATGGCGGCGTACATCTCCGCCCGCGCTCCGCAGCCCGACCCGGTCCTCGCCGCACTGATCGAGAGGACCCGCGAGGAGACGGGGGGCGCCGCGACCATGCAGGTGTCGGCGTACCAGGGGTCGGTGCTCACCGTGCTGACCCGGGCGGTCGGCGCGCGCCGAGCCCTTGAGATCGGCACGTTCACCGGTTACTCCTCGACCTGCATCGCGCGCGGGCTCGCCGATGGAGGCTCGCTGGTGTGCTGCGACGTGAGCGAGGAGTACACCGCGATCGCTCGGGACGCCTGGTCCGCCGCGGGGGTGGCCGACCTGATCGACCTGCGGATCGCGCCCGCGATCGAGACGCTGGCCACACTCTCCGCCGACGACCCCTTCGACCCCTTCGACCCCTTCGACCTGGTCTTCATCGACGCCGACAAGGGCGGCTACCAGTCGTACGTCGACGCCGTCGCGCCCCTGATGCGTCCCGGTGGCCTGCTCCTGGTCGACAACACGCTGTGGTCGGGGAGGGTGCTCGAGGCCGCCGATGACGACGAGACCACCGCGGTGATCCAGCAGTTCAACGACCGCCTGACCGCCGACGACCGGTTCGACAGCGTGATCTTGCCGATCAGCGACGGGATGACCATGGCCGTGCGCCGCTGAGGCGTCGCTCCTGGGTGGTCCATACCGCCGCCAAGTGATCGTTGACCGGCACTTCGGTCCCGGGGAAAGTCGCGCCATGAAGCGACTTTGGTCCCCTGCAGCAGCGGCCGCCGTCCTCGTCGTCGCCACCGCGAGCCCGGCAGCTGCCACCGTCTCCGTGTCGGGCGGCACGGTCCAGAGCGACAACAACGGCGACACGGTGACGCCCTTCTGCCAGACGGGCAACCTGAGCGCCTCGGGTGCCGCTGCCCCCGGGAGTCCGTGCAGCACGCTGGAGTCGTTGACGGTGATCGGCAACGGGGGCACCGACACCATCGACCTGTCCGAGGTCACGTCGGCCGCGTTCCCCGTGCTCACCCAGGTCACGATCCGCGCCGACGAGGACCTCTTCACACAGACGCCCGCGGCGGACACCGTCTACGGATCGCCCTTGGGAGACCTGATCCGCGCAGACACGCTCGACACGATCTCGGGTGGCGAAGGATCCGACCTCCTGATCGGCGGTCTCACGTCGGGTGGCGGCCTCGGCGACGACACGATCGTCGAGCTGCAGTCCAACGGCGTCGGCTCCGGAGGTCCTGGTGACGACCGGTTCGTGAACTCGCTCACCGCCGGAGGCGTCGACGGCGGGTCGGGGACGGACACCTGGGAGTGGGACTTCGACAAGGGCGTCGTCGGTGTGGACGCGACGATCGTCGTGACCGCGAACGGTGTCACGTTCACCGTCGACGGGACGACGCTGCCCACCAGCACGATGACCGGCTTCGAGCAGCTCTACTTGACGCTGATGCGCCAGGGCACGCACGTCTTCGACGGTTCGGCGTTCCCCGGTCGCCAGCACGTGCGGGGCTTCGCCAGCAACGACACGATCGTCGGCGGCGCCTTCGACGACACGCTCCTCGGCGGCGCGGACCAGGACACGCTGACCGGCAACGGCGGTGTCGACCTGCTAGAGGCCGGTGATGGTGACGACACGGTCCAGGCGCGCGACGGGGTGGCCGACCGGGTCGACTGCGGGGCAGGTAACGACACGGTGGTCGCCGATGCCGTCGATGTGGTGGTGGCTTGTGAGGCGGTGCAGCTGCCGCCGGTTGCGGTGCCGCCTGCCCCGCCTGCTCCCGTGGCGCCGACGACGGGCGTGGTGAAGGGTCCGGACTCGGTGACGAAGCCCGGCAAGGGGAAGTTCAAGTTCTCGTCACCGTCGGCGGGTGCGACCTTCGAGTGCAGGCTGGACAAGAAGGCGTGGAAGGCCTGCACGTCGCCGTACACGGTGAAGACCAAGAAGCTCGATCCGGGCAAGCACAAGCTGTCGGTGCGGGCGGTGGCCGGTGGGCTCAAGGACGCGACTCCGTCGAAGAAGACCTTCAAGGTCAAGACCGGCTGAGCGGTGCTGGACAGGCCCGAGGCGATCGGGCCAGGGTGGGCGGATGCGACTCAGACTCGGGATCCTGACGGCACTGACCCTTCTCATCGCGCCGACCGTGTCCGCGACCGCGGCCGGCCAATCTGACGAGGTGAGAGCCCAGCACATGTCACCGCCCTCCTGGAAGCACGTGGACATCAAGACCAAGCAGGGCTTCCGCGGGCTCGCGGCGGTCGACGCGACCACCGCGTGGGTCGGCGGCAGCGAGGGCGGCGTGTGGCGCACGACCGACGCCGGCAAGACCTGGGACAAGGTCGGGCCGGAGCTGAAGAAGCCGCTGCTCTTCCGGGACGTCGAGGCCGTCGACGCGAACACCGCGCAGGTCCTCGCGATCGGGCCGGGCCGCCAGTCGCGGATCTACCGGACCACCGACGGCGGTGCGACCTGGGCGCGCACGTTCACCAACCGCGACCAGGCCGCGTTCTACGACTGCATGGCGATGTACGCCGACGGCGTCCACGGCCTCGCGATGAGCGACCCGGTCGACGGCAAGTTCCGCATCGCCAGGACCGAGGACGGCGGCCTCACCTGGTCGGTCTTGCCGCGCAAGGGGATGCCGAAGGCGGTCGAGGGCGAGTTCGGCTTCGCGGCGAGCGGCACCTGCCTGGTCACCGCGGGCGAGAAGCACGCCTACTTCGCCAGCGGCGGTGGCGCCAGCCGGATCTTCTTCTCGAAGGACTGGGGCACGACGTGGAAGGTGAAGAGGAGCCCGATCCCGGCCGCCGAGGCCGGCGGCGTCTTCTCGCTCGCGTTCAAGGACGCCAAGCAGGGGCTGGCCGTCGGCGGCGACTTCACCGACCCGGACAACGGCGAGCGGATGTCGGCGTACGGCGCCCGCCTGCGCTGGACGCGAGGCGGCGACCTCGGCGGCTACCGCTCCGGTGTGGCTTGGCTGCCCGGCAGGAAGCCGGTGGCGGTCGCGGTCGGACCCACCGGCAGTGACGTCACCCACGACGGTGGCAAGACGTGGAAGCCCTTCGACAAAGGCTCCTTCGACGCCGTGATGTGCGCCGCCGACGGCAGCTGCTGGGCCTCGGGCGCCGAGGGAGCGGTGGCGATCCTGCGCCACTGAAGAACCACCCGGACGGGTGGTCGACGCACGACCTCCGCAGGGCCCACCCCGACCAAGGTCGGGGTGGGTTTCTTGTTACGTTCGCACCATCTCTCGGGCCGCGGCTCTCGTCGCGGAAGAAGCTCCACAGCAGTGCCTCACCGGCAGGGTCCGACAAGACCCGCGCGCCGTGCCGAGGCGTGTCGCTGCGTTGGGTCGCGGGTCGACAGATGCACCACGCAAACGAATCCACCCACACCCAACAGGAAGAAGTGGCGCATGTTGCGCAGTCGTATCTGTCAGATCGGAGCGGCAGTGGCCGGTCTTGTGGTCCTCGGCGCCGGCCTCACGGCAGCCCCGGCCGGCGCTGATCAGGGGGCCGACGTCGCCGAGGCGAAAGCATCGACCGATCGCATCCCCTCCTTCAAGGAGTTCAAGGCCGACACCTTCAAGGAGAAGGGCGGGCCTTGGATCGTCAACGGCGACGAGCCGGTCAAGACGAAGAAGGAGCTCAAGGCGTACTACCGGATGATGCGGGGTTGGGACCATTCGCTCATCGTCAACACCGTCGGGGGCTACCTCGACGCGTGGAGCTCCTCCCGGGCCAACAACCTCACCTACTGCGTGAGCACGGCCTTCGGCTCCAACTACAACGTCGTCGTCAACGCGATGAACCAGGGCGCAGCGCTCTGGGAGAGCGCCGCCAACGTGAACTTCACGCACGTGTCGACGCAGGACGGCAACTGCTGGACCGGCAACAACACCGTGCTGTTCTCCGTCGAGCCGACCTCGACCAACCAGTACATCGCCCGGGCGTTCTTCCCGAGCAGCCCCGACAGCCAGCGCAACGTGCTGGTCAACGCGGTCTCGCTGCAGAGCAGCGGCTCCTGGACGCCGGGCAACATCCTCGGCCACGAGCTCGGCCACACGCTGGGCTTCCGCCACGAGCACACCCGACCCGAGGCCGGCACCTGCTTCGAGGACAACAACTGGTACGCCCTGACGCCCTACGACAGCGTCTCGATCATGCACTACCCGCAGTGCAACGGCGGGTCCTCGGACCTGCGGTTCTCGGGGTACGACGCGCAGGGCGCGGCGTACCTGTACGGCGGGTGACGACCGCGTCCGGGACGAGGGCCGCCTAGGGCCCGGCGCACCCGACCGACGCCCCCACCCGCCGTCGCGGCGGGTGGGGGCCTCGGCCTGTCCACCAACCGACCGAACGGTCACTATCGTTATCGTTTCGTTACCACCGCCGGATAGCGACACTTTCGTAGTGGTGGTTTGACTTTCCCCTGCGGCCCCCCCGTCGCCCGACGGTCTCCTACGCCATCTCGTGGCTGTATCTGTTCGGGGCCGCTTCATCAGGAGGAAATGCATGAAGCGCATGCGCACTCTCGGGATCGCCGCCGTCTCGGCGGCCTTGCTCGCGCTGACCCTCGGGTCGACGACCACCACTGCGGAGGCCAGCACGGCCAAGGACCGCAAGGTGCCGACGTTCAAGGAGTTCGAGAAGTCGACGTTCCAGGACAAGACCGGCGTCTACGTCGTCAACGGGGACGAACCGGTCCTCGACAAGAAGGCACTGAAGGCGTACTACCGCTCGATGGTCGGCTTCGAGCAGGAGCTGATCGTCAACACGGTGGGCGGCGTGGACGACGCCTGGACGAACAACGGACAGAACCTGCTGACCTACTGCGTGAGCACGAAGTTCAGCCGTGACTACGCCGCCGTGGTCAACGCGATGGCCGCCGGTGCCGCGCAGTGGGAGGCGGCGGCCAACGTCGACTTCACCTACGTGCCGGCGCAGGACGCCAACTGCACGACGCGCAACAACAGCGTCGTCTTCTCGGTCGAGCCGACCAGGACGCAGCAGTACATCGCCCGTGCGTTCTTCCCGAGCTATCCCAAGAGCGCCCGCAACGTCCTGGTCAACGCCAGGTCCCTGCAGACCAGCGGATCGTGGACGCCGTCCAACATCCTGGCCCACGAGCTCGGCCACATCCTCGGCTTCCGCCACGAGCACACCCGGCCCGAGGCCGGCACCTGCTTCGAGGACAACAACTGGCGCGCGCTGACGCCCTACGACCGGGCGTCGATCATGCACTACCCCCAGTGCAACGGCTCCTCGAGCGACCTGAGCATGACCGCCACCGACCGTCAGGGCGCGGCCCTGCTCTACGGTCCGTGACCTAGCGGTCCTGATCCAGGAACGGCGACAACAGCCCGGGCGTCGCGGCGTTCGCGAGAGCGACGCCGAGACGCTCGGGCACGTCGCGCACGACGACCTTCTCCGCTCCTGCGGCCGTCGTCGCGACCAGCGTGGCCAGGCCTGCCCGGCGCTGGAAGAGGTTCTGCTGGACGACCCAGCCGATGACGCCCTCGATCTCGAGGGCGGTCCTCGTGCGGGTCCAGCTGCCTGAGCCCGCCACCAGGTGCCCGCGCGTCATCGCGTGCCCGAGGTGGGCGTACTCAGCCTCGGCGGTGAGCGCCCCGGTGACGGCGCAGAGCGCGAACACCAGCACCGGCAGCCACCAGCCCAGGTCGAGCACGGCGGTCGCCGCGATGGCGGCCGCGGTGAAGACCAGGGTCCCCCACTGCTCGCGGACGTGGCAGCGGCGCCGGGCCGCGGGTCCGTGAGGGACGAGGGGGAGGCGCAGCGGGGCGTCGTCCTCCAGGAGGGCGCCGCCCACGCCGGTGGCGACCTCGACCGGGCACGGTGGGAGGACCTTCGTCACGCCGCTCTCACCGACTCCGGTCGCCAGCGTCGACAGCTCTGCGCCGCCGACCACGCGCAGCAGCACGGGCTCGTCGAGCTCGACACCACGGATCCTGGCCTCCTCGACCGTGGTCGAGCGAGTGGTGAAGAGACCGGCGGTGAGGCGCAGGTTGCCCAGCTGGCCGGGGCGCCGCCCGGGCTCGCGGGCCAGCACGAAGTCCCACCACTGCAGCGCGTAGCCCGCCACCGAGATGGCGGTCCAGGCGAGCGCACCGGCGACCAGCGCCACCAGCACCACCAACCAGATCGCGAAGCCAACCACCCAGTTCCAGCCGCTCTCGAGGCTGTCCTGGTCGAGGAACGGCAGCGAGTCGCCGAACTGGCTCAGGACACCCACGGCACCGGCGACCACGGCCAGCCTGGACAGGCTGAACGGCGCGAAGCGGAGCCAGGCCCAGTCGATCCGCACGAGCACGGTCTCGGGGTGCCCGTCGGCGAGGACGTCCTGGAGACGCACGGCGTCGTCCGCAGGGTCCTCGGCGAGCGCGGCCGACCGGCGGGCAAGGAGCACGCGCCGCAGCTCCTGCGACTGCGGCGCTGCGAGCGCGTCGAGGTTGATCCGTGTGTCGTCCACGCCGGTCCCGATCTCGACCTTCGCGAGGCCGAGCAGGCGGTGCAGCAGGGAGGACTCGAGGTCGACGCTGCGGATCCGGTCGAGGGGAGCGGTGAGCTGCGTCTTGTTGACCAGGCCCGAGTGCAGCTGGAACTGCGTGTCGGTGATCCTGAAGCGGGTCGTCAACCAGGGCAGCGAGCCGATCAACACCGCGCCGACCCCGGCGACGGGCAGCATCCACAACGGCCAGTCGCCGCTGCTGCTGCGCACGCCGACGATGCCGATGACCGCGGGCACGAGGAACTGCCGGAGCACCTTCACCGGGTGGACCAGCAGCATTCGCGCGTCGAGCCGCTGCCAACCCTCGTCGGGGGTCGGCTGGGTCATCGGTTGGGTCATCGGTTGGGTCACGTCGCGTCGCCCTCGGCGGCGGAAGTGATCTCCGTGAGCTCGCCCACGACGCGACGCGCGACCTCGTGGTCGAGGCAGTCGATGCTGATGGGTCCGGCCGCCGAGGCCGTGGTGATGGTGATCGAGCTCAACCCGAAGACCCGCATCAGCGCGCCCTGGTGGGAGTCCACCGTCTGGACGCGGTTCAGTGGTGCGATCCGCTGCTCGCGGGAGAGCCAGCCGGACCTGGTGAAGATGGCGTCGGGCGTCACCTCCCAGCGGTGGATGCGATAGCGCAAGGTCGGCATCACGACGGCGTACGCCGCCGAGACGGCCACGACCGCCACGGCAATGAGGACCGCCCACCACGGGTGGGGGGAGAGGAGGTACCAGACGATCGCCGCGACCACCCAGAAGGTCAGGTTGATGCCGGCCCCGACGCGCCAGTAACCGATCGCACGCGGCGAGACCTGGTGGGCGGGCTCGCGGAGCGCGGCGTCGATCGCGGGACGGCTGCTCACGATGACGACCCTACGGCTCCGCCCTCGTACAGTTACGCCACGTGGCTCTCACCATCGGCATCGTCGGACTGCCCAACGCGGGCAAGTCGACGCTCTTCAACGCGCTGACCAAGAACGACGTCCTCGCCGCGAACTACCCGTTCGCCACGATCGAGCCGAACGTCGGCGTCGTGGGCGTCCCCGACGACCGGCTGGCCAAGCTGGCCGAGATCCACGGGTCGGCCAAGATCCTGCCCGCGACCGTGGAGTTCGTGGACATCGCGGGCATCGTGCGCGGCGCATCGGAGGGCGAGGGCCTGGGCAACAAGTTCCTCGCGCACATCCGCGAGTCGGCCGCCATCTGCCAGGTGACGCGGGTCTTCCGCGACGAGGACGTCACCCACGTCGACGGCAAGGTCGACCCCGCCTCCGACCTGTCCACCATCTCGACCGAGCTCGTGCTCGCCGACCTGCAGACGGTCGAGAAGGCGATCCCGCGGCTGGAGAAGGAGGCCCGCGGCAAGAAGGAGCTCGGCCCGGTGCTCGCCGCGGCCAAGGAGGCGCTCGAGGCGCTCGAGGCCGGCACCCCGATCATCGCGACGACGATCGACCGCGACCTGATCCGCGAGCTGTCCCTGCTCACCGCCAAGCCCTACCTCTACGTCTTCAACTGCGACGCCGACGAGCTCGCCGACGAGGCTCTCAAGGACAAGATGCGCGAGCTCGTCGCGCCGGCCGAGGCGATCTTCCTCGACGCGAAGTTCGAGGCCGAGCTGGTCGAGCTGGGTGATGACGACGAGGCCCGCGAGATGCTGGCGGAGATGGGCGTCGACGAGCCCGGGCTCGACGTCCTCGCCCGAGTCGGCTTCGACACCCTCGGCCTGCAGACCTACCTCACCGCCGGCCCCAAGGAGACCCGCGCCTGGACGGTCCGCAAGGGCGCCACCGCCCCCGAGGCCGCAGGCGTGATCCACACGGACTTCCAGAAGGGCTTCATCAAGGCCGAGATCGTGTCGTACGACGACCTCGTCGCCCTCGGTTCGCTCCAGAAGGCTCGCGAGGCCGGCAAGGTCCGCATGGAGGGCAAGGACTACGTCATGCAGGACGGCGACGTCGTGGAGTTCCGCTTCAACGTGTGAGTAGGCGCGGTTGCGCGCTGCCGTCGTCCCCTTGAACGCGAGGAGCAGGCTCAGGGCGCGATCAGGCCGGCCCGGACGGCGTACCGCGTGAGCTCGGTGCGTCGCGCATCCCGAGCTTGGCAATCACGGTCGCGCAGGTGCTTCTCGACGGTCTTCACGCTGATCACCAGCGCCGCGGCGATCTCGCGCGATGAGTGCCCCTCGGCGACAGCGTGACCACCTAGTCCTCGCGCTCGGCAAGCGCCGCGCGCGGGATCCGCTCGCCGCGTCGGAGTCGCTCGACGTAGTCGCGCACCAGCGCGCTCGCCACCCGGCGTAGAGGAAGGACTCGGTGTGGCGGGTCCCGCGCGGGTGAGGAATCTGCGTCATAGGCTGAGCAGGAAGCCCGTCACGAACCCGGCTGCGCTGGCCAGCGCGATGGCCGGGCCGCCCTCGCCGAAGGCCTCGGGGGCCAACGTGTCGATGACCGAGGCGAGTACCGCGCCACCGGCAAAGGCGAGGGGATAGGCAAGTGCTGCTGGGTCGAGCCCGGCGAAGAGGTAACGGCCGGCGAACACCGACCCGGCGAGCAGCACGGTCGCGGCGCACCAGACGCCGACGACGAGCCTCGGGCTGCGTCCGCGGTCGACCATGCTGCGCGCGCCGGTCAGGGCCTCGGGGAAGTTGCTGACGAAGACGGCGACGAGCAACGCGAGGCTGGCCGTGCCGTTGAGAGAGACCCCGAGGGCGGTGTTCTCCGGGATCCCGTCGAGCGTGACCCCGGCGAGCAGCGCCAGGCCTGCGGCACTTCCCGAGGTGCGGCGGTCCAGCCACGTGTCGGCGAGCACGAAGACCAGCGCACCTGCCCCGAACGACAACCCGGCCCGCCACGCACCGCCTCCTTCGTAGGCGGGCTCGAACAGCTCGAAGGACGCGGACACGATGAGCGCCCCAGCCGCGAAGGCGAGCACGGACGCCACCAGGCGCGGCGGTGGCTGCCACCGAACGCCGACGACGGCACCGACGAGCAACGGCAGGGAGGCGCCGGTGGCGTAGAGGACGGTCGTCCACATCAGGTGAGGTCCTCGTCCAGGGTGATGACGACCTTGACGTCCTCTCCGGGGCCTTCGAAGGCAGAGAGCGCGTCGTCGAGCGGGACGGTCGTGGTGATCAGCCGGTGCAGCCACTCGCTGTCAGCGGCGGCTAGGGCCGTGGCGGCGGCCTGGTAGTGGCGCAGGTTGGCGTTCACGGATCCGATGACCGCATCGTTCTCGAGCACGAGAGTGCGGTTGAGGCCGCTGGCGTCCAGGCTCAGCGTGCGTCCGCGCGGGGACACCCCGGTCAGGCAGACGATGCCGTAGGACGCGGTTCCGGCGATCGTGTCCAAGACGACCGACCCTGCGCCGGTCGCCTCGATGACCACGTCGGGTCGCGCCCGGGCGACGACCTGGTCGACGCTCGTGTGGTGGTAGGTCGCGCCGAGGTCGCGGACAAGGTCGGGCTTGACCCCGTCGGTGACTCGGTCCAGGACGTGCACGTCGAGGCCGCGCTGCACGCCGATCATCGCTGCCAGCAGCCCGATCGGTCCCGCGCCGGTGACGAGCACCCTGCGGGGGTCGAACCAAGCACGCTCGCCGACGCGGACCACCTGCTCCCACGCCTTGGCGACGACGCTGGTCGGTTCGGTGAGGACCCCCGCCAGTCCGAGGGCGTCGTCCACGCGCACTGCGTACTGCTCGGGGACCGTCCACCACTCGCTGCCGAAACCGGGCAGCTCCTTGATGCCACGCTCGGTATAGCGGCCGTTGCGGCACATGTCCCACTCGCCGACCGCGCAGGCCCCGCACGGCTCGGGATCGGGGCGGCGTACGACGCCGATGACGAGGTCCCCGCGGCCGAACGAGCTGCCGAGGGGCGCCTGCTCGACACGACCGAGGGACTCGTGGCCCAGCACGAGGCGCTGGTGTCCGGGCGGTGCCCAGCCGTAGTCGCCGCGAGTGATCTCCTTGTCCGTGCCGCAGACCCCGATCGCGAGCCCGCGCACGAGGAGCTCGCCGTCGCCCGGCGCGGGGTCGGGTAGCTCGTCCAGGCGCAGCGACCCGGGCGTGCCGGGCTCGACGGTCAGTGCTCTCATCGGTCCTGCCCGTCGGTGGCTGTCGCGACGGCCTCGGTCTCATGGGCTGCCGCGTTGAACGCGCGCAGCACCTGGATGGCGGGCCGCCACGTCTTCGGCGGCATCGCGTCGACGACGACGCGCAGCTCGCGCAGCCGGTGCTCGCTGACAGCGTCCAGCACGCGCAACCCGGCCGTCGTCGCCTCCACGACCGAGGCCCGACGGTCGGTCGGGTCGGTCACCCGCTGCACGAGACCCTGCTCGGCGAGGCGGGCGACCAGCCGGCTTGCGTTGGACTGGTCGACCCCCAGGTCGTCGGCCAGGGCCCCGATCCGGCGCGGCCCATCGGCGGACACGAGGACGAGCAGTCGGTGCTGCGGGACCGTCAACGGGACCGGGGCCGCCGCGACGGACCTCAGCGACATCCCCAGCAGTGCCCGGCTGGCGGTCATGAACGCCGTGGCGGCGGCTTCTGCGTCGGTCATAGTGCTCCGTTCCTCCTGGGTGGGCCGTCGAGCGAGGCACCACGCGCCACACCCCTGCGGGGCTGCAGGAGGCTTCGCGACCGTGTCACACTCCAAGTATATGCGGCACAGCATATAATTGGGCGAGGTGCAGAGGAGCGTCGACGTGAGCGACCGGATCGCCGACATCTACGGGACCCGCACGCCGCACTCACGGGGCACCGTCTGGCCGGCCCGCGTCGACCAGTACCTCGACGAAGGCGTGCGCGAAGGAGACGTCGACAGGTGGGTGCAGTCCGCCTGCCTGCTGTGCAGCAACGGCTGCGGTGTCGACATCGCCGTGCGCGACGGCCGGATGGTGGGTGTGCGTGGCCGTGCGACCGACGTGGTCAACCACGGACGGCTGGGCCCCAAGGGTCTGTACGGGTCGACGCCGTGGGCCAGTGCCGGTGACCGGCTGACCCGGCCGCTGGTGCGCGAGGGCGGCCGGCTGGTCGAGACCGACTGGCAGACCGCCATGGACCGCATCGTGCACCGATCGACGTCACTGCTGGAGGAGAAGGGGCCGCTGAGCCACGGGTTCTACACCTCGGGCCAGTTGTTCCTCGAGGAGTATTACGCCCTCGCCGTCATCGGGAAGGCAGGCCTCGGGACACCTCACATGGACGGGAACACCCGTCTTTGCACCGCCACCAGTGCAGCGGCGTTCAAGGAGTCGTTCGGCGCCGATGGTCAGCCGGGGTCGTACACCGACATCGAGCACTGCGACGCGATCTTCCTCTACGGCCACAACATGCCGGAGACCCAGACCGTGCTGTGGGCCCGCATCCTCGACCGCACCCGGGCCGAGGACCCCCCAAGGATCGTGTGCGTCGACCCTCGCCGGACCCTGGTAGCGCTCGAGGCGGAGCGCACGGGCGGGGTCCACCTCGCGCCCAGAGCAGGCACCAACCTCGCCCTGATGAACGGGCTGACCCGCGAGCTGTTCGCCAACGAGTGGGTCGACGACGCATGGGTGGGCGCCCACACGATCGGCGTGGACGACCTCCGCCAAGTCGTCGAGCCGTGCACGCCGGAGCACGTCGCCGCGGTGTGTGGAGTCGACGCGGACGACCTGCGCCGCGCCGCCCGCATCTTCGGCGAGAGCGACAACGTGCTGTCGACGGTGCTGCAGGGCTTCTACCAGTCCCACCAGGCCACCGCCGCCTCCGTCGCCGTGCACAACCTCCACCTCTTGCGCGCGATGATCGGGCGGCCCGGTGCGGGGGTGCTGCAGATGAACGGTCAGCCCACCGCGCAGAACAACCGCGAGTGCGGCGCCGACGGCGACCTCCCGGGGTTCCGCAATTGGGACAACCCCAGGCACGTGCAGGAGCTGGCCGCCGCGTGGGACGTCGACCCCATGGTCATCCCGCACTGGGCGCCGCCGACCCACGCCATGCAGATCTTCTCCTACGTCGAGACCGGCTCCATAGAGTTCCTTTGGATATCGGCAACCAACCCGGCCGTGTCGATGCCGGAGTCGGCGCGGATCCGACGGATCCTCGGTGGCGAACAATGCTTCGTGGTCGTGCAGGACCTCTTCCTCACCGAGACCGCCGAGCTCGCGGACGTCGTGCTCCCGGCCGCCGGGTGGGGGGAGAAGACCGGATGCTTCACCAACGTCAACCGGACGGTCCACCTCTCGGAGAAGGCCGTGGACCCACCGGGCGAGGCTCGCAGCGACCTGGACATCTTCGTGATGTATGCCGACGCGATGGGGTTCACCACCAGCTCAGGCCGCCCGCTCATCGAGTGGCGCACGCCCGAGGAGGCGTTCGACGCCTGGAAGGCCGTGACCGGAGGCAGGCCGGTCGACTACACCGGTCTGTCCTACGACAAGCTCCGCGGTCCCACCGGGATCCCGTGGCCGGTCAACGACGAGCACCCCGACGGCACGGACCGCCTCTACGCCGACGGCGTCTTCCCCACCGACACCGACTACTGCGAGACCTACGGCCACGACCTCGCCACCGGCGGCACCGTCACCGAGACCGAGCACCGCGCGCTACGACCCGCCGGCCGCGCCTTCCTCAAGGGAGCGCCATACACGCCTCCGCACGAGGAGCCGTCGGCCGACTACCCGCTGCGCTACACCACCGGCCGCACCGTGTACCACTTCCACACGCGCACCAAGACAGGCCGCTCCGGGGACCTCAACCGCGCCGCACCCGACGCGTGGGTCGAGATCTCGCCGACCGACGCGGACGATCGCGGCATCGCCGAGGGGGACTGGGTCCGCGTGGAGTCCCCGCGCGGGGCGATCGAGGTCTGCGCGCGGGTCGGCGACGTCATGCAGGGCGCGGTGTTCGCCCCGTTCCACTACGGCCACTACGAGCCGAGCGCGAAGGACGGGGGAGGGGGACATGACGACGCCGACCACCGGCTCGCCAACGAGCTCACCATGACCGTGTGGGACCCGGTGTCGAAGCAACCGACCTTCAAGACCGCTGCCTGCCAGGTGACCCGTCTCCGCGCTGGGGACGCCCCCGCCCCGGCCCCGACCACCACCGCGTCGGCCCCCGCCGTCGACCGGGGGCCGCGTCGCAGACCCGTCCCCACCAGTGGGGGCGGCGCCACGTCGAGCACCGTGCTGACCGACATCCCGAGCTACCCGCTCGACCCATCGCGCGAGGACCATTGATGCCGCACCTTACGACGTACATCGGGCTCGCGGACCACAGCGAGCGGACCCTCGCCGAGTCGTTCCGCACGGTCGCGCAGGGCCACGCGCGCGTGGCCGACGTGTTCCACACCTGCCACCTGCTGGCCGGCTGGGCCGACGACAACCGGCGTGCCCTCGCGCCCGTGATCGCGCGCTACGGCGAGGCCGACGTCGACGAACCCGCACGGTTGCACGTCGCGGGGCTCGTCGAGGCCCGGAAAGGCGAGATCGGGCTGGTGCGCGACCTGCAGGACCTTCACGTCCTGGCCATCCTGGTCCAGACGACCTGGACCGTGATCGCCCAGGGAGCGCAAGGGCTGCGTGACCACGAGCTGCTCCAAGTCGCCACCAGCTCCAACGCTCAGACCTCCCGCCAGCTCACCTGGCTCACCACCCGGATGAAGGTCGCGGCACCCCAAGCGCTCCTCGTCGCCCCGTGACGTCGCGTTGAGCCAGTTGATCATCGATCTCCTAGGGAGGAGTTGTGCACCTGATGCTTGGCGACCGTCCCGAGCACCTGATCTGCATGCACGTCTGTATCGGCTAACTGCATCACCGAGGTCTGGGTACACCACACTGTCGACCGGGACAGCGTTGCCGTAGCAGATCGTGTGACGGAAGCTCTGCCGACCAGGCGCCCGTAGCGACTTCGACCAAACCCGTCGCCCGGCGTGACCACAGTTCGTAGTAGACCGATGCATTCAGCAATGAGGAGATCCCATGCAAAAAGAGTCGCTCACGGCACTTGTTCGTCACCATCTTGAAACGGCCTCGACTTCGTCCAGCGGGCGCAGCGCTCACACGATCTATGGGGGCCACGAACGTGTACTGCGCCAGACGCTCGTCGCCCTCCGAGCGGGGAGCAACCTCGACGAGCACGAAAGCCCCGGCGAAGCCACCCTTCAGGTTCTCCACGGTCGCGTCACTCTCGTGGCCGGGAAGGATCGATGGAACGGATCACCCGGAGACCTGATCGTCATCCCCGACTCCCGCCACGCGCTCGAAGCGGTCGAAGACTCGGTCGTTCTTCTGACCGTAGCCGTGCGAATCCGATGACTTCACACACGTGGCGCCTTCCGTGCGGACCGCCGGAGTCGAGCGCGAACGTCTTCAGTCCCGCCGACCTGGTCCGCTCCTCAGTGATCCCCGAGGACGCCATCTGACTGCGATGAACGCACGTCCCGCGGTCGGTCGTCTCGCAGATCGAGGCTAGTGCGGAGCTGCGTCCCGATCAGCGAGCACCCCTGCGTGCGAAACTCCGAGCGTGGCGGATGGACTCCGTGATCGCGTCGGCCGTGCTGTCGAGGGGCTGACGCCTGGCTACTTCGCGCTCGTGATGGCCACGGGCATCCTGTCGGTCGGGATGCACCTTGAGCGCTACTACATCTTGTCCGCGGTGCTGTTGGGCGTGTGCTGCTCAGCGTTCGTCGTGCTGTTGGCGTTGACCGGCTGGCGGCTGGTCGCCTACCGGAGCGCGGTGGTCGAGGAGTTCACCGATCCGCGCCGGGGGTTCGGGTTCTTCACATTCGTTGCCGGCACCAATGTGCTCGGGGTCCGACTGGGGCTTGCTGGCCTGCACGAGGCGACCGCGGTGCTGCTCGTCCTCGCGGGTGTCGCCTGGCTGGCCCTCGGCTACGTGGTGCCCTGGACCGCAGTGCTGGGTCGCCAAGAACGCCCCGTGCTGGCTACCGCCAACGGCGCCTGGTTCATCTGGGTGGTGGCCAGCCAGTCCGTCGCGGTGGCGGCGGCCACCATCGAACCGGTCTTCGACCCCGTGCGACGCGAGCTCGCGGTGCTGGCGATCATGTCGTGGTCGGTCGGAGTGTTCCTGTACGGCGCGACCGGGATACTGGTCTCGCTGCGGCTGATGCTGTACGAGTTCGGCCCCGAGGAGCTGACCCCGCCGTACTGGGTCTCGATGGGCGCCCTGGCCGTCACCGTGCTCGCCGGCGCCCGGATCGTGGAGATGGCCGATGCGCCGATGGTCGCGGTCACCCGGGACCTGATCGCGGGACTGGCCGTGGTGTTGTGGGCGTTCGCAACCTGGTTGATTCCGGTGCTGGTCGCGGCAGGCTGGTGGCGTCACGTCCGGCGCCGGGTGCCGCTGCGGTATGAGGCGACGCTGTGGAGCATCATCTTTCCGCTCGGCATGTACGCCGTTGCCGGGATCTACCTGGGCCGGGCCGACCACTTGCCGGTGGTGGAGGCAGTGGGCCGCGCCGAGCTCTGGGTGGCGTTCTCTGCGTGCGTCCTGGTCTTTGCGAGCATGCTTGTGCACCTGTTCCGAACCGTCGTCGCTCCCACCAGCCCGCACCCGCCTCCGCTGGAGGCCAAGGTCAAGGGCTGACCCGGAACAGCCCGTGGGCGCCGCGTTCGGCGTCGATCATCAGGTGCGAGACGAACGGGTAGTCACCGGGTTCGGGGAAGCTGAGCTCGACGAACCCACCTTGGGCGGGCTGCAGTCCGAGGCTCTGGGCCCCGCCGTTGCCGCGTCGCAGCAGGTAGGTGCCCTCGGCGTAGGTGGTGTCGAACTGGCCACCGACCACGTGGAACGAGGTCGGACGGTTGGGGCCGGCGTCGAGGACCCACACCCGGACCCGTTCCCCGACTCGCGCGGTCAGAGGGGCGTGGTCGTACTGGTTGGCGAAGCCGTTGAACACGACCAGGTCCGGGTCCTCGGCGGCCAGCTTGGTGACGTCGACCTCCCCGCCCTGGTTGCCGAGGTACAGCTCGGACTGCACCAGCAGGTAGCTGCGGTCCACTCGAGGCAGGTGCGGTGGCTCGATGACGACCGCGCCGAAGAGACCGTTGGCGATGTGGGCCGACATCGGCATGGTGGAGCAGTGGTACATCCACACCCCCGCGCGCGTGGCGCGGAACCGGTAGGTCAGTGACTGACCGGGTGCGAGGGTGCGCATCGGACGCTGCGGGGCGAGTGCCCCGGCGTGGAAGTCGATCGAGTGACCGACCGACCCGTCGTTGGTCAGGGTGATCTCGAACCGGTCTCCGACCCGCCCGTGCAGCACCGGACCCGGGGCGGTGCCGCCGTAGGTCCACAGTCGCTGGGTGACCCCCGGGGCGACCTCGCGTACGACGTCTCGGACCACGAACGTACGCCGGTGCACACGGCTTCTCGGCAACGTCGGCAACGGCGGCAAGGCAGCGTCGTGGTCCGCCCAGCCCGGTGACGGATCGGCCATCAGATCCAGGTTGTCCGTAGCCGAGGTGGGCTCGGTATCGCCGGTCTCGTCGGTATCGGCGTGGGACGGGTCGCCGTCGTTCCCGCCTGGCCCGTGCTGGTGGCCGGCGTGACCCCCGGACGACCCGGCTTCCGTGTCAGGCGCGTCAACGGCGCCGGTGACGTGGACGGTGAGGACCATGCCCATCTGCTTGTGGCCGATGACCGAGCACCAGCCGTCGAGGTCGCGGCCCACCACTCCGACCTCTACGCGTGCGGTCTGACCGGGGGAGAGTCGGCCGCTGTTGGCGCCGGTCTCGAGGACGAGGTCGTGCACGTCCTCCCCGTCGGTGTTGGTGAGCACGATTTCCAGTCGGTTGCCGGCCGGCACCGAGATGGTGGCCGGGGTGAAGCGCATGTCGTGCGCCGCGACCTCGACGGTGGTGGTCTTGCCGGTTGCGGTGACACCGGCCGCGGCCGAGGCGGTGTTGCCGCCGATGGCGGCCGGGTCGACTGCGACGCCCGCGGCAACCGCCATGACCACGAGGGCGACTCCGGTCGCGGCGAGGCCGGAGACCTGGCCAGCAGGTCGGCCGAGCGGAACTCGCCGGCTCTCTCGGGCACTCGTCGGGTGCGCCTTCGCGGAACGCGAGGCCCGCACGGCGAGAAGCAGCAACGGCAGCGTGGAGGCGAGGGCGACCAGGACGAGGATCGAGGCGAGCACCCGGACGGTGCTGGGCACGGGCAGTGCGCACAGCAGCAGGCCGGCGTTGGTCACCACCAGACGCAGCGGTGCGCCGCGGTCCAGGACCTCGTTCGCCGCCCGGACCGTCGTCGGCCCTCCACCGAGGGCGACCGGGACCAGGTAGGACAAGGCCCCGAGGAGTACCTGGGCAGCGAAGCCCGCGGCCAGGAACGGCGTCAGCCAGCCGAACACCTCATGGACCCGAGGCCAGGAGGACGCGGCGCCGATGCCCGCACCGAGAGTGATCAGGGTGACGACCAGCCAGGTCAGCCCGGCCAGGACCGACCAGGCCGGGAACTCGGCGGGCGGTTTGCGGCGCAGGGCGTCGACGAACGCCGGTGCGGTGAGCAGCAGCCCGGTCACGTATCCGGCGATCCCGATCGCGGCGAGTGGACGCAGGCCCGCGGACGCGCCGCTCGCGGTCACCAGCACCGAGCAGACCAGCACCGGGAGCGCCCGGGCCGCGGCCCGCTCGGCGCCCGCGGCGATCCTGGTGCGCAGCATGGTCGGCCACAGGGTGACCAGCGTGCCGACCACGGTGAGACCGACCCAGCCGAGCAGGTTCACCGCCGCGTGCGCGACGACCAGCCGGGTGTGCCAGGGATCGGTGAGGCCGCGGGCGAGCGCGGTGCCCAGGCCGGCGCCGACGGGCAGGAAGCAGGCTGCGGCCACGTAGTAGCGCACCGAGGGTCCGAACCGGGCCGGCAGGGCCGCACGCAGCCGGCGCAGGATCGTCCAGCCGTGCCACAGGACCGCGGAGCCGACTGCGGTCGCACCGAGCAGAGTGAGGGGCCAGACAGCGGAGGGGACGCCGATCACGACAGCGATGACGCCACCGTTGAGCAGCAGCAGCCGCCGGTTCTGGCCGCGGCGGTCCTCGTGGGCCGAGTGCAGCAGCGCGTCGGTGAAGTACCGGCTCCAGACCAGGATGGCGTGGCTGACCGCACCGAGCATGAGCAGGTGGATCATCAGCCAGCGTGGCGCCGGTACGAACGGGTGCACGAGTGCCACCACGACCGTGGCCGTCAACCAGACCAGCACCGGCAGGTCGCGCAGCGGCCAGAAGCCTCGGCTGCCCTGCCTGCTCACCACCGCCTGCTCACCACCGGCCTGCTCAACGCGGGCCCGCTCACGAGGGCTGCTCATGCCGGGCTCCGGGTGCCGCGGATCGCGCATCCCACCGCGACGGCAACGAACGACAGCACGGCCACGATGTTGAGGACGCCGCCGGTGACCCAGGCGCCGTGGCTGCCGAGGGCGTCGCCCACCCACAGCCGCAACGCCAAGGAGCCGTGCAGGAGCACGGCCGGCGCGATGAGGGCCGGGTGGTAGGGCAGAGGCCGGCGCAGCACCGCAGGCAGGATCACCGGAGCGTGGGCCATGATCATCGACAGCGTGAACCCGAGGAACACCGCGTGCAGCACCGCGTCGTAGCGCACGCCGTCGGTCGCCGGACCGCCGAGCATCCAGATGCCACCGGCGACGCCGAGCCAGCAGTACCCAGCCAGCATGCAGCCGGCCATGTAGCGGGGGAGCCCTCCCTTGTGGCCCGAGTTGTGGCCCGAGTTGTGGCTCGAGTTGTGGCTGGAGTTGTGGCTGGGGGCGTGGATGGTGCGTCGGGCGACGTCGTGGGTGGCGAGCCATCCGGTCAGGATGAGTAGTGCCGCTCCGAGCAGCGCCGTGCCCGGCCGCGGCCACAGCAAGGCGGCCACGATCCCGGCCAGCAGCCCCGAAGCGAGGAGCACCAGGATGCTGCCGGCCGAAGGGTCCATCGCGATCCGGGCGAGCTCGAGCCGCTCACCGGCGATGGTCAGCACGACGAACCCGACCAGCCACGGCGCCAGGTCCGGCACGTCGGTCCCGCCCAGCCACAGCACGGCGGCACCGAGGGCGAGCACCGCTCCGAGGGTCTGGACCAGGACCGCGTCGTCGCGCTGTCGACGCCACAGCGGCAGGTACAGGCAGACCAGCGCGGCGGCACCGGCCGCGAGCAGACCTCGGCCGACCACGAGCGGTGCCGGCGAGAGCAGCACCAGGGCGCCCAGGCCTAGCAGCGCAGGGGCGACGAAGCCGAAGCCGCGGCGCAAGGCAACGGCTCGTTCGAGCGCGATCAAGGTGCCCACGAAGCCCAGGACCATGAGCATGCCGTGCACCTCGGGCAGCCGGTCAACGCGCACCGGGGCAGGCAGGTCAAGGAGCATCAGCGCGGCGTCCAGACCAGCCAGCAGGGCGATCCCGGCGGGAAGCAGCAACGCGACCCGAGGCACCAGCGACGCCTGAACGCGAGGAGCGTGGCCGGCGCCGAGGTCGCTACCAGGGCTACTGGGGCTGGGCTGGCGGGTGGTGGTGGTACTCATCGGGTGCGCCGCATCAGGTGCAGGCGGCAAGCGCCGGGCTCCGCGAACGGCAGCAGCTCGGTGCCGTCGGGGTCCGCGCCGTACTCCTCGAGTGCGCCTTGGGCGAGCCCGAGGTGCACGCCGCAGACGACATCCGGGTACTGGTGGGCCGCCTCCAGCAACGGGCAGCGGGTCAGCCGAACAACCGAGCTGCGGGCGTCGGCCTGGGGAGCGAACCCGACGTCGTCGAGCAGGGAGACCACCTCCCGCCTGGCCGCGACCGCGCTCGGTGCCGGCCCGGCGCCGCGCTCGCGTGCGAGCTCATGCCCCCACTCCCGCCCGGCGGCGACCGCGTCCTCGCTCGGTGATGCGCTGGTCCGGTGGATCGCCGCTGCCAGCGCCGCGGCGAGCCCGGCGTACTCAGGGGCAGCGGCCACGTCGCTGCCGGCGGCCTCATAGAGCCAGGCGGGCCGTCCGCGGCCAGCCGGCGCCGCGGGGTGGCGGTGAGCGAGGCCCTGGCGCACCAACGCGTCGAGGTGTTCGCGGACCGTGTTGGCATGCAGGCCGGAGATAGCCACCAGCGCCGCGAGGGTCGTCGGCTCGGTCTGCACCCGGAGTGTCTCCAGCAGCGCCGACCGCGACCTGGACAGCGGCGCGCGAGCGCGGCCAGCGCCTGGACGGGGACCGTATCCCGACGTCATCTGCGAGGGTGTCGAGGGCCGATTATTTTCCACGGAGCAAAGTGTAATAAAATCAGCGCCGACGCGCCAAAGCAGCCACTCAAGGAGACCCCAGAATGTCCGAACTCGTCATCGCCTCGAATCAGGAAGACGCCCACGCCGCCGAGGCGGTCAAGCAGCACCACGCCGCCCTGGCCGGCGCCCTGAACCTGCACACCGAGACACTGTTCACCGCCGCGACCGCAGGCGGCCCTGCCGCAGCCGAGCAGGCCCGCCGGGACCTGGTGGATTGGTGCGAGCGCGAACTCGTACCGCACGCCCTGGCCGAGGAGCAGGCGCTGTACCCGGCCGCGCAGGCAACCATCGAAGGACGCCTGCTCGTCGAAGCGATGCTCGGCGAGCACGGCGTCATCACTGGACTGGTGCGCGAAGTGGCGGACTCGGCGGACCTGCTGCGAGCCGCCGGGTCGGCCGCGGCACTGCGTGCGATCTTCGACTCCCACCTGACCAAGGAGAACGACCTGGTGGTGCCGCTGCTGGCCGCGACCCCCGGCGTCTCGCTGCATGACCTGCTCGGTGGCATGCACCAGCTGCTCGGGGAGGCGGCCGAGACCGCCACCGCGGGCGGCGATCCCCTCGACACCGGGTGCGGTGGCCACACCTGCTCCTGTGGCGAGGTCGACGGCCCTGGATATCCCGAGCTGGACGTACGCTCGATCCCACACGCGATCCGACACGCGACCATCTTCGGGGCGTTGGAGTCCGTCCGGCCGGGCGCCGGCCTGGAGCTGGTCGCACCCCATGACCCGCTGCCGCTGCTCGACCAGATCAACCAACGCTGGCCAGGAGCCTTCGCGGTGGCCTACACCGAGCGCGGCCCCGAGGCATGGCGACTCACCCTGGCGCGGACCGATGCGTGAGACTGAAGCCATTGGCAACACGAGCAACATCCGCAAGGGTGAAAGCCACGACGAGCTCGGGAGGACGACGAGCATGACGGCACCGATGGAGGAATCGACACCCGCCGACGGTCGTGCCCGCGAGCCGGTCGTCTCGCCGTGGCTGATGCTGGCCATGGTGACCCTCGGGTTCGCTGTCAACTTCTGGGCCTGGGCGCTGATCAGCCCGCTCGGCCCGCTGTTCCGCGACAAGGGCACTCTCGGGACCCTGAGCGAGTCCGACGTCGCACTCATGGTGGCCGTCCCCGTCATCGTTGGCTCGCTGGGCCGGGTCGTCGTCGGTGCCCTGACCGATCGGTACGGCGGACGGGTGATGTTCCCGATCGTCTCGAGCCTGACCATCGTCCCGATCCTGTTCATCGCCTTCTTCGCCCTCGACTCCTACGCACTCCTGCTGGTCGGTGGGTTCTTCCTCGGCATCGCCGGAACCGCTTTCGCGGTCGGGGTGCCGTTCGTGAACGCCTGGTTCCCCCCGGAGCGCCGTGGCCTCGCGATCGGCATCTTCGGAGCGGGCATGGGCGGGACCGCGATCAGCGCCCTGACCACCGTGAAGCTCTTCACCAACGTGGGCTCCAAGGCGCCGTTCCTGATCACCGCGACAGTGCTCGCGGTCTACGCGATCGCCGCCTGGCTCATCCTGCGCGATGCGCCGGGCCGCACCATCCCGACCACGTCACTGTTGACCCGGCTCTCGGCCAACGCCCGGCTTCCGATCACCTGGCAGGCATGCGCGCTCTACGCGGTCGCCTTCGGCGGATACGTCGCGTTCTCGGTGTACTTGCCGGCCTACCTCAAGACCGACTACGCGCTCACCCCGGCCGACGCGGCGAACCGGATGGCCGGCTTCGTGGTGGTCGCGGTGATCATGCGCCCGGTCGGGGGATGGCTCTCGGACCGGATCGGGCCGATCCCGGTCCTTGCCGGCGGGTTCGCCGTCGTGGCGGTGGGGGCGGGGGTCGCCGCGACCCACCCCCTGCTCGAGCACGTCGGGACGGTCGCGTTCCTGGCCATGGCCTCCGCCCTCGGTTCCGGCAGCGGCGCCACGTTTGCGCTGATCGCGAAGGTCACCGATCCCTCCCGGGTTGGCGGGGTGACCGGTCTGGTGGGCGCCGCAGGCGGGCTCGGCGGGTTCGTGCCGCCGCTGATCATGGGCTACGTCTACGGCCGCACCGACTCCTACGCGATCGGCCTGTGGATGCTGTCAGTGACGGCGGTGCTGACCTTGATCTTGACCCTGACCGTGGTGCGTCGCACCGAACGCGCGCACGACGCCGTCCCACCCCGACCGAGCCCGGCTTCTCGATAACGTCCATCGAAGACCCTCCATCCCCGACGTCAGGATGAACCAGTGAGCACAGAGGTCCAGCCCGAAGAACAACAGGACGGGCACCAGGACGGGCACCAGGACGGGCACCGGGTGGTCGGCCTGGACGGAGGGATCAGCGACGCCCTGGTGCGGACCAGACGCTTCTTCACCAAGGGCACGGTCTCTGACGACCTGCGGACGCTGAGCAAGAAGGGTGGCCGCCAGGCCGACGACTTCTACCGGGATCGGTGGAGCCACGACAAGGTGGTGCGCTCCACCCACGGCGTCAACTGCACCGGATCCTGCTCGTGGAAGGTCTACGTCAAGGACGGGATCATCACCTGGGAGACCCAGCAGACCGACTACCCGTCGGTGGGGCCGGACAAGCCGGAGTACGAACCTCGCGGCTGTCCCCGCGGGGCGGCGTTCTCCTGGTACACCTACTCGCCCACGCGGATCCGCTACCCCTACGTGCGCGGCGTGCTGCTGCAGATGTACCGCGAGGCCAAGGTCCAGCACGGCGACCCCGTCGCCGCCTGGGCACACATCGTCGACAACCCGCTGCGCGCCAGGGCGTACAAATCCGCGCGCGGCAAGGGCGGACTGGTCCGCGCCACGTGGGAGGAAGCGACCGAGATGGTCGCGGCCGCCTACGTCCACACGATCCAGAAGTGGGGGCCCGACCGGGTCGCCGGGTTCTCGCCGATCCCCGCGATGTCGATGGTCTCGCACGCCTCCGGAGCTCGGTTCACCTCGCTGGTCGGCGGCTCGATGCTGAGCTTCTACGACTGGTACGCCGACCTGCCGGTCGCCTCGCCCCAGGTCTTCGGAGACCAGACCGACGTGCCGGAGTCCGGCGACTGGTGGGACGCCGGCTACCTCATCATGTGGGGATCCAACGTGCCGGTCACGCGCACGCCCGACGCGCACTGGATGACCGAGGCGCGCTACCGCGGCCAGAAGGTCGTCGTCGTCTCGCCCGACTATGCCGACAACGTGAAGTTCGCCGACGAGTGGCTCGCGATCAAGCCCGGCACCGACGGGGCGCTGGCGATGGCGATGGGTCACGTCGTGCTCAAGGAGTTCTTCGTCGACAAGACCACGCCCTACTTCGCGGACTACACCAAGAAGTACACCGACCTGCCGTACCTGGTCGCTCTCCAACCGGCCGCCGACGGCCGATACCGGGCCGGGAAGTTCCTCACCGCCGCCGACCTGCCCAACCACGCGGGCGAGGAGAACGCACACTTCAAGACCGTGCTGGTCGATGCCCGTACCGATGGCCTGGTCGTGCCGAACGGGTCGCTGGGCGACCGGTTCGGCGAGGCCGGGGTCGGCAGCTGGAACCTCGACCTCGGCGACGTCGATCCGCGACTGACCCTGCTCGCTCCCGGCGCGGACACCGCGCTGGTCGAGCTGCCCCGGTTCGACAACGTCGACGGCGCGCCGGGCTCGCTGACCCGCGAGGTCCCGGTACGCCGGGTCGGGGACGCCCTGGTGACCACGGTGTTCGACCTGATGCTCGCCCAGTACGGCGTCGCGCGGGACGGTCTCGGCGGCGGCTACGCCTCGTCGTACGAGGACGCGACCGCGCCGTACACGCCAGCATGGCAAGAACCGATCACCGGCGTCCCCGCGTCCGCGGCGGCCCGGATCGCCCGCGAGTTCGCGGCCAACGCCGAGGAATCCAAGGGCCGCGCAATGATCCTGATGGGCGCCGGGACCAACCACTGGTTCCACTCCGACACGATCTACCGGGGCTTCCTCGGGCTGACCACGCTCACCGGCTGCCAGGGTGTCAACGGCGGCGGCTGGGCGCACTACGTCGGGCAGGAGAAGTGCCGCCCGGTCACCGGATGGGCGCAGCTCGCGTTCGGCCTGGACTGGAAGCGGCCGCCGCGGCAGATGATCCACACCGCGTACTGGTACCTGCACACCGACCAGTTCCGCTACGACACGTTCGGAGCTGACACGGTCTCGGCGAAGACCGGTGCCGGCCTGCTGGCCGGGATGAGCACCGCCGACGTGATCGCCAAGAGCGCGCGGATGGGCTGGATGCCGTCCTACCCCACCTTCGACCGCAACCCCCTCGACCTCGCCGACGAGGCGGCCGAGGCCGGTCGTCCGGTGGCCGAGCACGTCGTGAACCAGCTCAAGTCGGGGGAGCTGCGGTTCGCCGCAGAGGACCCGGACTCGCCCGAGAACTTCCCGCGGGTACTGGCGATCTGGCGGGCCAACCTGCTCGGTTCGTCGGGCAAGGGCAACGAGTACTTCCTCAAGCACCTGCTCGGCACCGACAGCTCGCTGCGCGCGACCGAGGCGTCGGAGAGCCAGCGGCCCCAGGAGGTCGACTGGCACGAGGAGGCACCCGAGGGGAAGCTCGACTTGCTGCTCACGCTGGACTTCCGGCAGACCAGCACCACGATCTTCTCCGACGTCGTGCTGCCCGCGGCCACCTGGTACGAGAAGCACGACCTCAACACCACCGACATGCACCCGTTCGTGCACTCGTTCAACCCGGCGATCGCGCCGCCGTGGCAGACCCGCACCGACTGGGACGCCTGGCAGACGATCGCGACGAAATTCAGCGAGCTCGCCGCGATCCACCTCGGCACCCGCAAGGACGTCGTGGCGGTTCCGCTGCTGCACGACACCCCCGACGCGATGGCCAACCCGCACGGGGTGGTCCGGGACTGGAAGCACGGCGAGTGCGAGCCGGTCCCCGGGGTGACGATGCCGAAGATCGTGGAGGTCGAGCGCGACTACGGCGCCGTCGGCGCGCAGATGCAGGCACTCGGGCCGCTGATGGAGAAGCTCGGCACGCTGACGAAGGGTGTCGCCTACGACGTCACGGCGTCCGTCGACTACCTGCTGCACAAGAACGGCGCGATCCGCGGCGGGGCGGCCAACGGGCGTCCGTCGCTGAAGCGGGACATCCACGCCTGCGAGGCGATCCTCGCGCTGTCGGGCACCACCAACGGCCACCTCGCGACCCAGGGCTTCAAGACCCTGGAGAAGCGCACAGGCCACCTGCTGCACGACCTGGCGGCCGAGCACGAGGGCAAGCAGATCACCTTCGCCGACACCCAGGCCGCGCCGGTGCCGGTGATCACCTCACCGGAGTGGTCGGGGTCCGAGGCAGGCGGCCGGCGCTACTCACCGTTCACCATCAACGTCGAGCGGCTCAAGCCGTGGCACACGCTGACCGGGCGGCAGCACTTCTACCTCGACCACGACTGGATGACCGAGCTCGGAGAGGGCCTGCCGGTCTACCGGCCGCCGCTCAACATGGGCGCGCTCTTCAGCGAGCCGGATGTCGGCGACGTGGGGGAGCTGGGAGTGACCGTGCGCTACCTGACCCCGCACAACAAGTGGTCGATCCACTCGGAGTACCAGGACAACCTGTTCATGCTGTCGCTCTCGCGTGGCGGCCAGACGATCTGGATGAGCGACCAGGACGCCGCCAAGGTGGGCGTCGAGGACAACGACTGGATCGAAGCGGTCAACCGCAACGGCGTCGTCGTCGCCCGCGCGATCGTCTCCCACCGCATGCCGGAGGGGACCGTGTACATGCACCACGCCCAGGACCGGCTCATCGACGTACCGATCGCTGAGACGTCCGGCAAGCGCGGCGGCATCCACAACTCGCTGACCCGCATCCTGGTCAAGCCCAGCCACCTGATCGGCGGCTACGCCCAGCTGTCCTTCGCGTTCAACTACCTCGGCCCCACCGGCAACCAGCGCGACGAGGTCACTGTCATCCGCAAGCGTTCGCAGGAGGTGACCTACTGATGAAGGTCATGGCCCAGATGGCGATGGTGATGAACCTCGACAAGTGCATCGGCTGCCACACCTGCTCGGTGACCTGCAAGCAGGCGTGGACCAACCGGACCGGCACCGAGTACGTCTGGTTCAACAACGTCGAGACCCGGCCCGGTCAGGGCTACCCGCGCCGCTACGAGGACCAGGAGGAGTGGCAGGGCGGCTGGGCGCTCAACAAGCGGGGCCGGCTCACCCTCAAGGCGGGCGGACGGTGGAAGAAGCTCGCCACCATCTTCTCCAACCCCAAGCTGCCCTCGATCAAGGACTACTACGAGCCCTGGACCTACGACTACGCCACGCTCACCGATGCGCCGGCACAGGAGCACACCCCGGTCGCGCGGCCGAAGTCGCTGATCTCGGGCAAGGACATGAAGATCGAGTGGTCCTCGAACTGGGACGACAACCTCGGCGGGTCGGCGGCGACCGAGAAGCACGATCCGATGCTGGCCAAGATCGCGGAGAAGGTGAAGTTCGAGTTCGAGCAGACCTTCATGTTCTACCTGCCCCGGATCTGCGAGCACTGCCTGAACCCCTCGTGCGCCGCGTCGTGCCCCTCCGGGGCGATCTACAAGCGCGCCGAGGACGGCATCGTGCTGGTCGACCAGGACCGGTGCCGGGGCTGGCGAATGTGCGTGTCCGGCTGTCCGTACAAGAAGGTGTACTTCAACCACAAGACCGGCAAGGCCGAGAAGTGCACGTTCTGCTTCCCGCGTATCGAGGTCGGCCTGCCGACGGTCTGTGCGGAGACCTGCGTCGGCAGGCTGCGCTACATCGGCCTGATCCTCTACGACGCCGACCGGGTGCTCGAGGCGGCCTCGGTGGCCAACGACCACGACCTCTACGAGGCCCAGCGCTCGCTGCTGCTGGACCCGAACGACCCCGAGGTGGTCCGTGCCGCCGAGCGCGACGGCATCCCTCGGGACTGGATCGACGCCGCCCAGCGGTCACCGATCAACGCGCTGATCAACGTCTTCAAGGTCGCGCTGCCGCTGCACCCGGAGTACCGCACGATGCCGATGGTCTGGTACATCCCGCCGCTGTCGCCGGTGATCGACGTGGTGCGCGACACTGGTGAGGATGCCGAGGACACCGGCAACCTGTTCGCGGCGATCGACGCGCTGCGGATCCCGGTCGAGTACCTCGCCGAGCTGTTCACGGCCGGTGACACGGTCCCGGTCGATGGGGTGCTCAAGAAGCTCGCCGCGATGCGCTCCTACATGCGCGACATCAACATGGGTCGCGACCCCGACGCGTCGATCCCGGCGGCCGTCGGGATGAGCGAGGAGGAGATGCACGACATGTACCGCCTGCTCGCGATCGCCAAGTACGACGAACGTTACGTGATCCCTCCGGCGCACGCCGAGCAGGCGCACTCGCTCGAGGAGATCGCCACCGAGTGCTCGGTGTCGGAGTACGGCGGCGGCAACCCCGAGATCTTCGGTGAGGGCTCCGGCAGTCAGACCCCGCTCGCGGTCGAGAACTTTCGGATGCTCAAGGACCGGCAGACCTCCGACACGATCGCCTCGCCAAGCAACAAGGCCGCGCGGGTCAACCTGCTCAACTGGGACGGCAAGGGCGCACCGCCCGGGCTGTTCCCGCCCAAGGGCGACGAGCAGCACAACGGACCAGGAGGCGAGCAGTGAGGGGCGCGGCCACGCGGTCTCGGCAGCAGGCGGCCCTCAGCGCCGAACAGCTCACGATCGCGTGGCAGGCCGCCTCCCTGCTGCTCGACTACCCCTCCGAGGAGCTGCTCGACCACGTGGCGATGGTCCGTTCGGCGTCCCGGGAGCTGCCCGACCGGCTCGGTGACCTGCTTCGCCGGTTCGCCGACCACGTGGAGCGCACGCCGTTGGCCGACCTGCAGGCGGAGTATGTCGAAACCTTCGACACCCGGCGGCGGTGCAACCTGTTCCTCACCTATTTCGCCCACGGCGACACCCGCAAGCGCGGGATGGCGCTCCTGCGCTTCAAACAGGCCTACCTCGCCGCCGGCTTCGAAGTCACCGACGAGGAGCTCCCCGACCACCTGTGCGTGGTGCTGGAGTTCGCCGCCACCGGCGACCAGACGACGGGGCGGCAATTGATGCTCGACCACCGCGCCGGGCTGGAGCTGCTGCGGATGTCGCTGCGCGACCTGGAGTCGCCGTGGGCCGGCGTCGTCGAGGCCGTGACGGGGACGCTCCCGGCGCTGCGCGGCGACGAGGTCGAGGCGGTCCGCCGGCTCGCCGCCGAGGGCCCGCCGGAGGAGGAGGTCGGCCTCACGCCGTACGCCATCCCCGGCTTCGACCCGGGACCGGCCGTGCCCGCCTCGCCGATCCCCCTGCCGATGCCCTCGTTCCCCGCCCACCCGACGGGAGCCCGCTGACCATGGACACCTTCTTGTGGGTGATCGTCCCCTACCTCTGCCTGACCACCTTCGTCGTCGGACACTTCTGGCGTTACCGCTACGACAAGTTCGGTTGGACCACGCGCTCCTCCCAGCTCTACGAGAACAAGCTCCTGCGGATCGGCAGCCCCCTGTTCCACTTCGGCATGCTCGGCGTCGTCGGCGGGCACATCATCGGGCTGCTGGTACCTCAGTCGTGGACTGACGCAGTCGGCATCAGCCACGAGGCTTACCACGTGGTGGCCGTCACCGGCGGCCTGTTGGCCGGCATCATGGCGGTCGTCGGCATGGTCATCCTGATCTACCGGCGCCGCACCGTCGGCCCCGTCTTCTCCGCGACCACCGTGATGGACAAGGTCATGTATGCCTTCCTGGCCGTGGTGATCGTGCTGGGCATGTGGAACACCATCGCCGGCTCGATCATGACCATCGGCGGGGAGTACAACTATCGCGAGGGTGTATCGGTCTGGTACCGATCCTTCCTGGCCTTCCAACCCGACGCCTCGTTGATGGCCGACGCGCCGCTCGGCTTCCAGCTGCACGCATTGGTGGCCTTCGGGCTGTTCGCGCTGTGGCCGTTCACTCGCCTCGTGCACGTGTTCAGCGCACCGCTGGGCTACGTGACGCGGCCCTACATCGTCTACCGCAGCCGTGACGACCAGCTCGGCAGCCACCGCCCCCGACGCGGCTGGGATCGCATCTCCCAATGAACGGCCCGACGTCAGCCTCCCTGACCGAACGCGTGGTCGACCGGCCCGCACCGGGCGGGCCGGACCTCTGCGCAAGCGACGTCATGATCCGCCATCCGAAGGTCCTCGATGCCCGGGCCACCGTCGACGAGGCACGTGCCGCCCTCACCGACGACCACGTCCACATGGTGCTGCTGACCGAGGGCAGCACCTTGGTCGGCACCCTGGTGCGCACCGACCTGCCGCCCCCCATCCAGAGAAGTGACCAGGGGAGCGGCGAGGGGAGTGGCCCCGCACTGCCGTGGTCGAGACTCCGGAATCGAACCGTGCCCTCGGCGACGTCTGCCGACGCCGCCCGAGAACTCCTGATCGCACGTGGCCTGCGGCGGCTGGCGGTGGTCGACCTCGACGGCACCCTGCTCGGGCTGATGTGCTTCAAGCGCAGCCGGACGGGGTTTTGCTCAGACGAGGACGTCGCATCACGCGCCCGGTCACGAGTTCTGTCACGACAAGCCGCGGACTGAGTCGGACGAGCATGGGAGACCCCGCCGAGATCGACAGTGGCCACAACTGGGAGGATCAGCGATCCACCTACGACGCGCTGCGCGCCAGATGCGCGGTAGCCCGCCAGGAGAGCCACTGGGTGGCGCTCAGACACGCAGAGGTCGTCGCAGCCGCGACAGACGCAGAGGCGTTCTCCAGCAACGTCAGTGCCCGTAGGTCCATCCCCAACAGCCTCGATGGCACCGACCATGCCGTCTACCGCGCCGTGGTCGACCGGTACCTGACCGAGGAGCGCGTGGCGCGGGAAGAGCCGCAATGTCGAGGGCACGCCGCTGCCATCATCGACGCCCTGCCCCGCGGGGTGACCGTGAAGACCATTGCCCAGATCGGGACGCCGTACGCGGTGCGCTCGCAATCCACCTGGCTCGGCTGGCCCGCTGATCTCGAGGATGAACTGGTCGCGTGGATCCGCGACAACCACGCCGCCACGAGGTCCGGAGACCGCGACAGGACTGCGGAGGTGGCCGAGCGGTTCGACCAGATGATCCGCGCACTGCTCGAGACCAGGCGCGGCACACCGATCGCCGATGTCACCAGCGAACTGCTCAACGACACCGTGGAAGGTCGGCCACTGACCACCGAGGAGATCGTCTCCATCCTGCGGAACTGGACCGCAGGCGACCTCGGATCACTGGCGACCTCGGTCGGTGTCATCGTCCACTTCCTCGCGACGAACCCGCACCTCCAGCGAGACGTGCGGACGCTCGTCGCGGCGAATGATCGCGCGGCCCTGGCCGCAGCGGTCGAAGAGATCCTTCGCATTGACGACCCGTTCGTGTCCAACCGTCGCGTCGCCACCCGAGCCGTCAACCTCGGCGGCGCGGAGATAGCGAAGGACGAACGGCTTGTCCTGAACTGGGCCGCAGCGAACCGGGACCCGCTCGTCTTCGGCGACCCCGACCGCTACGACCCCGCAAGGAATGCCGACGCGAACCTGGTCTTCGGCATCGGGCCCCATGTCTGTCCCGGGCGGGCGCTGACGCTCATGGAACTGCGCGTGATGCTCGAGGAGCTCATCGGCAGAACCAGCTGGATCGGTCTCGCGCCAGACCGCCCGGCGGTCCGGGAGACACCGCCGGTGGGCGGTTGGGTGCGCGTCCCGATCGTGCTTCGCTGACACCGCGGGACACCCAGGCAAGTATCGGCTGCACCCCTCGAGCTTGCAGAGCACACGGCGCGTCCTCTGTCGGACCGCCCAGGAAATGGCTAGCGCGAGCATGGTTAGGGTCTCCCGGCGGGGCCAGCGAGGACCTTTGGCCCGAGGCCGAAGGTGCGAAGTGACGCAGCCTGGGGGCTATGAGTGCCCCTTCGATGCCATCGGCAGCGGTCACGCCGAGTGACCCGTGGTTCCGACGTCACCCACCCCTTGCGCTTGCCGTCGCAGGGAGTCTGTTCGCTGGCGTGTTCGGTCTGCGCATGTCCTTCGGCTCCCCAGTCGATGCGTACTCGATGCTCTACGCCTTGCCGATCGCCCTGGTCGCCCTGGCATATGGCCTGAGGGCCGGCACGGTCGCCGGGCTGCTCGCCGTCGGCCTCACCGTGCTGTGGGCGATGAGCCACAGCGTTCACCTCAGCCCGACCGGGTGGGCCTCCCGGGTGCTGCCGCTCCTGCTGTTGGGCGTGCTCCTCGGGCACGCGACAGACAGGGAACGGCGGGCACAGGAGGAGCATCGGCGACTTGAAGCCGCCGCGATACTCCACCGTGAGGCGATAGAGATCAACGACTCACTGGTACAAGGCATGGCAGCAGCCAAGTGGTCGTTCGAAGCCGGCCAGGTGGATACCGGCACACGGATCCTCGACAGGACGATCACGGATGCGCACGACCTCGTTTCGAGCCTGATTCGGCGCGCCGACATGGGTGCTCGCACCGAACCACTACACGACCGCTCGACGTCGCTCCACAGCCCGATTCGCAGACTCGACAACCCCGATGGCCGGGCCGAACGAAGGTAGGCCGAAGCCGCCATCCCCAGTAGAGCGAGGCATCTCCATGACGTCCGGACGACCAAGCTGACCCACGCAACTGCCAGCGCTCAGCAGAGCCGGCCCGAACCGCGATCCGCGGTGCTATGGTCCGAGCATGACCCCGGACTTTGATGAGCGCGTGACGACGGTCGGACCGTCGCACGTGCCGTCGGGTCCGGTGCTGCTGGCGCTGGAGCTCAGCGAGGTCGCTCGAGGCATCCGTGGCCTCGACGTGCTGCGCCGCAGCGTCGATCGCGCACCGCCGGGCTGAGCCTCGCGGCGCAGCGGTGACGGCACCAGCCGCACCGCCGCTCCTGCACACCTTGACGTCCAACCGCGCACTCAGGACCGCAACGCCTTCCGAGCCCGCCAAGACGTCCAGCAGGGGTACCACCCTGTCGCGAGTGCGACTTCGTGTCGGTCGCCTTCATCCGGTGGCCCTGCACCAGCAGGCTCGATCGATGCGGGCGCGCCACCGTCGGTGGCCGTCCGAGGAGGTCCACACATGTCGTACGACACCGCTCACTCGTTGGCGTCCAGCTGGGTCGGCCTCTTCGCCGCCGTCTGGTTCGCCCGCAAGGCAAACCGGCTCGACGCGATCCGAACCGAGGAGAACCCTCAACGGCACCGTCGGCACACGCCCTCTGACCAGTCCCCCGAGAAGGAGAACCACGATGAACGCACCCACCCCGGCAACCGTGACCACCACGCCTCGTCCGAGCACGCGGTCGGCACCCGAAGGCCCGCTGGGCGAGTTCGACCGCGTGCTCGCTGAGGCGAGCCGTAATCGTCAGCAACAACTCGCCGACCTGCCCGATGACGTGACTGACCATGTCGTCCTGGCCCAGCGTGAATCCCTGTCGGAGGTCCTCGAAGACATCGCACGGGCCCGGCAACGGATCTCGGACGGGACCTTCGGCACCTGCCCAGGCTGCGGACGGTCAATCCCGACAGAACGACTCGAGATCAGGCCGTGGTCGGCAACCTGCATCGGCTGCGCCCGGCGCTGAGCAGCGGGCACTAAAGGGAGGAGAGGACTCATGAGGAGCGCGTGGCTGTTCGCCGCCGCCGCTGCGGCCGCGGTCGCGTTCCAGATCGCTCTGCTCTACGTCGTCGGACAGGTAAAGGCCATCCGAGAGGCTCGAGCACTGGATGCGATCCGGCACCGCCCTCACCAGTCGGCCGCTAGCGGTGTCCGCGCCGGTTCCGGCAGGGCAGTGCGATGAGTGCCGTCGGCTACGTGGTGTTCGCGATCGTGCTGCTCGGCATCGTCGTTCTCACGAGCGTGGCTGCCGCAGTCTCGAGACAGCCACCCGGTCGCGAGAACCGCCTCGGAGGGGTTGGCTCGGCTCCCTGCGGTCGGAGCTCGCCCTCGAGGATTGCGGCTCACACGACCGCGACGGCGCACGACGAGCCGTGGATGACCGCGTGGCTGACCGAGCCCAGCAGCAGTCCTCCGAACGCACCACGACCCCGAGTCCCGACCACGACAAGGCCAGCAGACTCCGAGGCCGCGACCAGAGTGACCTCGGCCGGGCAGTCCTCGACGCGGGTGGTGACCACTAGATCGGGGTGAGCCGCCGACACAGCGGCGACACAGCCAGGTCGCGCTGGAGGGGGCAAAACCCGCCACTACTCGGCGGAAACGCTACGCATAGCGCTTCAGTCCCGGGATGCGAGAGTCTCCTGATGGAGTCCCCGACGTCGTTGTTCCTTGCCCTGGACCTGGTGGGGACGCTCGCGTTCGCCGTCAATGGCGCGCTCACGGCACTGCGCGTGGTCCGGCTCGACATCGTGGGTGCGGTCACCTTGGGGATGTTCACGGCCATGGGCGGCGGGATCGTCCGAGACACCTTGCTGGGAGTGCTGCCACCGACGACGTTCAGCGATTGGCGCTACTTGGCGGTCGCCGCGTCCGGAGGCCTGATGGCGTTCGGGTTCCGCGCCGGGCTCGAGCGCGTGACGAAGTCGATCGTTGTGCTCGACGCGGCCGGGTTGAGCCTGTTCGCAGTCACAGGCACCCTCAAGGCGCTCAGCCTGGATGCGGGCGTGGCCCAAGCGGTGATCCTGGGTGTCGTCTCTGCGGTCGGCGGTGGCATCCTGCGCGACGTCCTGGTGGGGCAGGTGCCGATCGTGTTGCGAAGTGAGCTTTACGTCGTGCCCGCTCTGCTCGCGGCTCTGCTGGTCGCAATGGGTGACGCATTCGTCTTGCGGACCCTACCGGTGGCCTTCGCAGCTGCTTTGATCTGCTTCGCGGTCCGGATGGCGGCTGTCCGTTACCGGCTGGACGTGCCCGGGAGAGGAGGCGACGGCTGATCCGGACCGTACGTCATTTCGCGAGCGGTCGCCCGGTCATGGCGGCCCACATCAGGTCCAGGCATCGCTCGGCGAACGTGGCGTCGACGCGGCCGCGTCGCATCAGTTCCCCGAGGTAGGCGCCCAGGAAGAGGCTGACGGTCGCGTCGGCGTCCAGGTCGTCGCGCAGTTCTCCGCTGCCGATACCAGCCCGGATCGACGTGATGAGCGCGTCCGTGCACGGCGTCAGCACGCTGCGGAACAACTTGGTGAACCGCCGGTCGGTATCGCCAATCACCGCGGCCAGTCCGCCAGGGCCGAGGACATCCTCCATCTGGCCCCAGGTGCGCTCGAGCGCCCATCGGATCTTCTCACGCGGCGTGGTCCCAGCCGGAACCCCAGGATCACCGATCACCGAGGCCAGGGAGTCGCGGAGCAGTGCGTCTCGGTCGGCGTATCGACGGTAGATCGTCGTCTTCGCTGTTCCGGACCGCTCGGCGACGGCCTCGACCGTGACGGCACGCGGACCCTCGTCGTGCAGGAGGTCGAGGGCGGCGTCCCGGATGCTTCGATCGGCCTGCTCGCTGCGCGGCCGGCCTGGCCCCGGTCGGCTCGTGTCGCTGGCGGCGCCAGGTTTGCGCTTGGTCGTCATCGCACTCCAAAGAGCAGAAATACAGTACGCAGAGCGTAGCGTTATGACAGAGAAGGGACAACCAGACGAAATCCTTTCGCCCCGTGTCAACCGGGTGCCAGTCTCGTCTCTGTGTAGAGGGCGCGCGGGAGGAGCTGACGATGCGGGCCCAGGTCGGCGATGAGTACGACTGGTGGTTCCGTGCCGCCTACCCGAAGGTCGCCCGCACTGTCTTGCTCATCGTCCACGACCGAGCCGCGGCCGAGGAGATCGCGCAGGACGCGTTCGTGCAGCTCTATCGGCACTGGTCGACCGTGCAGGGGTACGAACGGCCGGACTTGTGGGTACGCCGCGTCGCAATCCGGCTCGCAGTGCAATACGTCAAGCGAGAGCGCATGCGCCGGCAGCGCGAGCGTCTCGCGGTCGAGACCCGTACCGAACCGGTCCCGCTCCCGGATGTCGCGCGCGCGGTCGCAGGCCTCAGTCCGATGCAACGGGCGGCGGTGGTGCTCTACTACTGGGCCGACGAGTCGGTGTTCGACATCGCGCGGACGCTGGAGGTCTCCGAGTCCTCTGTCAAGCAGCACCTGTTCCGGGCGCGGTCGCGTCTTGCTCGGGCACTCGACGAGGAGGTCAACGGCGATGTCGTTTGACGACAGGCTGCGGGCGGGGTTCGACGAGCAGGCGGTTGCTTTCGAGCCTGAGGTCGAACGAGCCCTGGACTCGGTCAGGTCACGGGGGCGTGCGCACCGGTGGCGTGGCCGGTCCATCGTCTTGGCAGCATCGGTCGCGACCGCGGCGTCGCTCGTGGGCGTGACGCTCATGATGAATGGAGAGCGCCCAAGAGACTTGCAGCCGCTCGATGACCAGACCGCCGTCCCGGCTCGGGAGCCGACTGGCGACGCGCCCCCTCTGCGCGGCACGCTCGTCGCGGACATCGCCGAACCCTCGTGGCTCGCCGGCACCTGGACCATGTCCCTGCAGGGCAACGGGACCATGGAGATGTCGCCACCGAGAGGGTACGGCGGCAACCCCACCGGTCTGGTTTTCACGGCTGACGCGAGCTCCTTCCGCACGGCCTTGTTCAGCGGAGGCGCGTGCGCGGACGACGGCACGGGCGTCTACGGGTGGGTGCGACGGGGAGAGCGGATCGTCTTCGACACCGTCAGTGACACGTGCCGCGCGCGGATCACCTTCCTCACAGGATCTTCATGGGCGCTGTCAACCGAAGTGCCATCTCGACAGTGAGATCAGGCAGAAAGTCGAGTCAGGCATTGCGTCGAGCCGGGGAGGAATCATGAACGTCTCAAGGACCGCGACAGCGCTTCTCGTCCTTGCCGTGGGGGCTGGCGCCTGCGGGACGAGGGACTCGTCCGACGAGCCCGCCGAGGAAGTGGCCACGACCCCCTCGACCTCCCCCGCCACTGGTACCGACCAGGAGGACGGAGGTGCCACGATCCCCGACGGCACCTACACGAAGGTGGTGACCATGCCCGACGCCGATCGGCTCGGCCTCTCGCGAGACACCGCGCTCGAGTTCTTGGGAGACGACGGCGAGCTCAACGTCGAGCTCACCATCGATGGTGACGACTACGCACAGTTCAGCGACGACGGTGACGCACCGCTGACCCAGGGTGACGGAGGAACGGCTGCCTACGACGAGGCTGGGAACTGGGTGATCACCAGTGACAGCTCGGGGTGCCCGGGTTGTGTGACGACGTGGGCGTGGAGCCTGGAAGGTCCAGTGCTCTCGCTGGAGATGATCGAGACGACCGAGGCCGGTGACCCCGAGAACGTGTTGATCTCGCGGTTGGTCTTCGAGGGGGAGTTCACCTCGCGATGAAGTGGCGGCTGCCTCTTGCTCTCGGGTGCGCTGTGCTGATCGCAGGCTGCACCGGCGAGGTTCGACGCGAACACGACGCGGATCGCTCGGTGCTGGGGTTGGCGTGGCACGACTGTCCGGACGCGGTGGAGATTGCCCTCGTCACCCAGCATCGGTGCGGGACGATGACTGTCCCTGTGGAGTGGGACGATCCGGACGGGGTCGCCATCCCACTCTCAGTGGTCCAGGTTTGGCCCTCGGTCGTGACGAGTCCGTCCGAAGTCGTCCTGAGCGTCGGGTTCAACTTCGGGGAGCCGATGCAAGCACCCGGCGACATGCACGCGCTCGCTGAGCGCCTCGGCGTTCCCGTGATCGCCCTCGCGCCTCGCGGCGTGGGTGGCGGGATCGGGCTGGAGTGTCCAGAGGTCGGAGGTACCGGCGGGCCTGCGCTGTCGCAAAGCGACGCAGCGGTGACTGCCGCGTTCACCGAAGGGGTCGCGCGCTGCCATGAGCGGCTCAGGAGCGACGGAGTCCCCCTCGAGGCCTTCGGTGTCGACGACCTGGTCGCTGACGTGGACGCACTTCGGTCTGCGCTGGAGATCGACCGCTGGTACGCCGCGATCAGCTATGGAGAGCTGTCCCGAGTGGTCGATGCGTACGCGTCCATCTCGGGCAACCGGATCAGGGCCGCTGTCGTCGACTCCCCGGCACCGAGCGGGGCCGACTCGTTCGCTCTGGCCGGCAACGGCTTCAGCTCGAGCTTGCGGTCGCTGTTCGCCGAGTGCGCCGACGACCCGATCTGCGCTCGCCGCTACCCCCGCCTGGAGACCAGGTGGCACGAGGCGCTCGAACGGATGGGAAGTCGGCCCCTTTCGGCAAGCGTGGCCGGTGACTCGGTGGAGGTCGGCGCGGCGCGGTTCGTACGGGCGGTGCGGGCAATCCTGGGCGGAGGGTTCGATGTCGTGCCCGACCTCCCGAGGATCATCACGAGCGCTGCTGACGGTCGCCTGCACCCCACGCTGACGTCGGTCCTCGCGTCCGAACCGGACGTCTGTCTAGGTCATCGACCGATCTGCACCAAGCCTGGCTTCGCCCTCGGCGCCTACCTGTCGCAGGCATGCCCGGAGCTCGGCGGCCGTTGGACCGGGGTCGACGCCGACCCGCTCTACCGTGACGTGTTCGAGGCCAGCCCCTATGCCGCGGCGTGCGAGATCTGGGGAGTGGAGCGAGTCGAGCCGGCTCCGCCTCCCGGCGTTCCCACTCTGGTGCTGGTCGGTGACCTCGATGCCTGGAGCCGTCCGGAATGGTTCGATCGCGTGATTGCCGTCCGGGGAGCGACACACGACGTCGCCGGCTCATCTCGATGCGTGTTCGAGCTCCGGAATCCCTGGATCGCGGACCCGACGATGAAGCCCGACCCGAGCGTTTGCTCAGAAGAGCCGTTCCCGGACTGGGACTAGCCGTTGCCGAGGCCAGCCCCCTCGACTCGCCGGGTCGCCTGCTGCGCCCGCTCGCTCACGCTCGGCGAGGACGGCGGCTCAATCTCGGCCGGTCGTGCCGCCGCCTCTCAGGGTGGACGAGGGGGGCGAGGGCAGCGCATCGAGTCTCTCTTGTGCCCGCTTGGCGTGTGTCCGCAGCACCTTGGCCGCATCCAGCGCTGCTGAGGCCTCGTCTCGTCGCTTGTCCGCGCGCATTCCGTGCTGGTCGCCGAAGTGCTCGGCCATGTAGTTGAGGCTGACCGCGTCGTCCTCCAACGCTCGGATGGCCATCCACAGCGCACGCAGGGCCGCGATGTTGGTGGTGAGAGCCAGTCCGACGATCGTGTAGCGATGGTCTTCTTGGCAGCGGAAGCTGTCATCGTCGTGTCTGGCAAGGGTCTCGGCGCAGGTCGGACACGCCAGCGTGGAAGTCACGACTGCCAGGTTAGCCCGGGGTGGATCATGGACCGTCAAGAGCTTCCTGGCGCGCCTGGCCGAGTGGGAAGAGGTCCGCGCAGGACGTGTCGTAGCGCCGCACCATGGTGTGTGCGCTGCGGAGCTCGGACACAGACACCGCCGGGCTCCAGAGCCAACCTTGGGCCCAGTGACAGCCGAGCTCACGGAGCATCTCGGCGTGCTGAGCCGTCTCGACACCCTCCGCGATCACCGAGAACCCCATGGCGGTCGCCAGGTCGACGATGGAGCGCGTGATCGCCAAGGCGTTGCGGTTCTCCCCGATGGACGCGACGAAGCTGCGATCGATCTTCAGGGTCGTGAGGGGGAGGTTTCGCAGGTAGGCGAGCGAGCTGTGCCCGGTGCCGAAGTCGTCGACGGCGATGAGGAAGCCCACGTGCCGCAGGCGTTGCAGGAGGGAGACCGCGGCGGCGGCGTCGCTCATGATCGCGCTCTCGGTGATCTCGAGCAGCACGTGACAGGGCGACAGGTTCGCCTTCTCGGTCCACTTCAAGAGGTCCGTCTCCAGCTCGGGGTTGCTCAGGTTCCTGGCAGACAGGTTCACCGCCACGAACGAGTCCGGATGCACGGCGTGCTCGGCTCGGAGACGGCTGACCCCGGTGAGCGCGTTCCTCAGGGCCCAGCGGTCGAGTCGGTGAGCAAGGCCGGTCTCCTCCGCGATCACGACGAAGCGGTCTGGCGGGACCTGGACACCCCCGTCCCGCTCCCACCGAGCCAGTGCCTCCATCCCGACCACGCGACCGGAGTCGAGCTCGATCACGGGTTGGTAGTGCATGGTGAGCTCGTCCTTGGCGAGTGCGAGGTCGAGCGCGACGCTGAGCTCCCGACGTTCGGCGGTGTGCGCCGCGAGCCTGGAGTCGAAGTGCTGCACCCTGCCTCGTCCGGCGACCTTGGCGGCGTACATCGCGGTGTCGGCGTTGCGCACCAAGATCTCGGCCGAGCGGGGCGGCGACATGGCCACGCCGATGGAGGCGGTGATCTGCAACGGTCCGGTGGCAAGGGAGAACGGCTTGTTGAGGACGGCGATCAGGTCTTGGGAGACGGACGCAGCCGCGTCCGCATCCACGTCCTCACAGACGACGACGAACTCGTCCCCACCAAGGCGCGCGACAGTGTCCTGTGGGCGCACCGAGGTGCTGAGTCGGGCAGCCACCTGGACCAGGACGTCATCGCCGACGGCGTGGCCGCGCGTGTCGTTGACGAGCTTGAAGTGGTCCAGGTCCACGAAGAGCACCGCCGTACCGGTGGACTCCCGGGCCAGCGCATGCTTGAGGCGGTCCATGAGCAGAGTTCTGTTCGGCAACCCCGCCAGGCCGTCGTAGAGGGCAGCACGGCGCAGCTCGTTCTCGAGCTGCCTGGTCCGGGTGATGTCGGAGACAGTCGCCAACGACCCGCCCCTCCCGTCGGCGAACAGGTCGATGGGCGCAGCGACGACCTGCAGAGTGCGTTGCTCCCCGTTGGGGTGGTCGTAGGACAGCTCGAAGCGCTGGGGACCACGCCCGGCCCCGTCGGCCGTGCGGTCCCTCTTCAGCTGCAGGTGCTGGTCGTCGAGGATGGTGTCCAAGCGTTGCGCGTAGATAGCATCGGTCGCCAGACCCAGGATCTCACCCAGACGCTCGTTCACGTAGACGGTCGTCCCGTCCTGTGTGGACAGCAACAGACCTTCATCCACGGTCTCCGCGATCGTGCGGTAGAGGAGCATCGACGCTTTCAGATCAGCTTCGGCGGCCACGCGTTCGGTGATGTCGCGGAGGTTGCACACGATCCCCTGGACGGGAGTGCCCAGGCAGTTGTGCATGGTCTCCTCCATCCACCTCCACTCACCGCTGGCGTTGCGGACCCGGAGGGTGGCGGTCTCGGTCTCTCCACCTTCCGCGACGCGGGCGAACTGGATGCGCATGGCCGGGACGTCGTCGGGATGGATGAAGTCCCAGCCCTCGGAGTCCAAGATGTCCTCGGGCGTGTACCCCAAGACCTTCGTGATCCCAGGGGATGTGTAGAGCATCAGTCCAGTGGCATCGGCGACGATGGCCACGTCCGACGCCCTTTGCGACATGGTCGCGAAGAACTGCTCCTGCTGCCGATGCCGTCCTTCTGCTGCCTGGAGCTCGGACAGGTCGTTGAGGACCACGGAGACGCCGACAACGGTCCCGTTCTCCTCCCGCAGGACCTGTGCGCTCGCGAGCCCGGGAATAGGACGATCCTGGCGATCGCGCAGGACACTGGGGACCTGGGTGGACTCCGACGTCCCTTGTAGCAGGCTCGCCAGAGCATGATTGACACGGCCACCGTCGCTGCAATGGATCAGGTCGCGCACCGGGCGACCGAGCAGCTGCTCGCGTCGAGTGCCGAGCAGTGCCGAGAACGCTTCGTTGACCTCGGTCACGATGCCCTCCAGGTCGCAGAGGAACTGGGGCACGGCGGACTGGTCGAAGACCGCGCGGAAGCGTGCACCGTGCCGACGCTCGATCGCGGTGACCTGATGCGCTGAGGTGATCTCCAGGGCGTGGCACACCAGTGCGTGGACGTGAGGGTTGTCGCGCATGTCCGTCAGCGTCACCTGCATCCAGGTCCACCCCAGGTTCGTGTGCAGCAGACGACACTGAAGACTCTCCCGGGTCACCACGCCGCCGCTGACGCTGGTCCACCGTTTCCGGAAGGCGGGTAGGTCTCCGGGGTGCACGAGGTCGAAGACCGGCTGGTGGACGGGCCCTGCCTTGCGCTGGCCGAGATGAGCCCGTGCGCCCGGCGACACGGACTCGATCAGACCACGCTCGTTCGCGGTCCACGAGATGTCGCGCGCCTCGCTCACCATCGTGCGCCGCCGGGCCTGGTCCGACGTGTGGTGTCACCAACTGCCGGCCGGGCGCGAGTGGCCACGAGAACACGCATCAGGTACTCCAAACGGTCGGCAGGCAAGCGGGGGTGCGGGGAGGGCAGGTCCGGACTGACGCCCCACGTCCGGCGGCGCCGATCGTGAGGCCCAACCCGCCACATCTGTCATCGGTCGCCCTTCGGCGTCACTTGAGCGTCCGGGGGCATGGATTCGTTGCGTTCTTGAGAGCTTCCCTCAAGCCTAGGCTGCCGCCAGCCGAAGCCTCCCCGACCTTGTCGGCCGTTCGACCGATCGGTCGATGGGGCGCACACCTCAAGTACGTCGTCCCCGCACCCGAGGAATGACATGACGTTCCCGCGCGGGCGTCGTTGGCGGGTGACAGCCCACCACCAGGTCCTCCAGCCGAAGGCAACTGCCATGAGTCGCATCCAGGCCGAGACCCCCCTCGGGGGGCCCGGGTCGAGCGCGTCTGCCGGTGGCCTCGCAGCGTCGTCAGTGCCGGCAGTCTCGGACGTCCTGGCAGGCGAGGGGAGTGCGACTGGCCCTCCGAGGCAGGCTGACCGCCTCCTGGTCGACGCGCTGCGTGCTTCGAGCCATCCGGCAGACGATCGCTTCCACCGCTTGGTCCAGCTCGCCCAACGCGCCTTCGGCGTCAAGATGGCCGCCGTCAACCTCCTCGACGATACGACCCAGACCAGCTTGGCCATCGTGGGGACGCCGGCTGTCGAGCTGCCCAGGTCCGACTCGTTCTGTGACTGGACCGTGCAGCACGACACCTCTCTCGTGGTGCCGGATGCTCGGCTGGACCCACGGTTCTCCATGAAGCCGTCCGTCACCGGGGACCCGCACCTCAGGTTCTACGCCGGGGAGCCGCTCGCGGGCCCGGGCGGGACTCCGGTGGGGGCGTTGTGCGTCTTCGACGACGAGCCTCGTGAGGTCAGTGAGGACGAGTCACGACTGCTGCGTGATCTCGCCGACTGGGTCGAGAAGGAGCTGATCCACGACTCCGACCAGGCCCAGGCCCGTGAGGTGCAGCGCCGCCTGCTGCCCGCGTACCCGATCGTCGTTCCGGGCTACGAGCTCGCAGGTCGCACTGCTCCGGCACGCAACGTCGGAGGAGACTTCTTCGACTGGCAGGCACTCCCCGGCGGGACGGTCCAAGTGGTGCTCGCCGACGTGATGGGCAAGGGACTCACCGCGGCCGTGGTCGCAGCAGGGGTCCGTGCGGTGATGCGGGGGATGGCTCGCTTCAACGGGCTCGGCGAGACGGTCGGTCTGACGGCTGCGAGCATGGACGAGGACCTCAGCCACACCGGGACCTTCGTCACCATGTTCGCTGCCCGCTTGTTCCCGGCGACGGGCGATCTGGAGTACGTCGACGCGGGGCACGGTCTCGCTCTGGTCGTCCAGGCCGGTGGCGAGATCCGGATGCTCACGTCACGGGACCTCCCGCTCGGTGCCGTGCCGGGTGACCGCTGGCAAGTCCACCAGGACCGTCTCGAGGTCGGCGACACGCTGCTCATGGTCAGTGACGGGATCTTGGACCTGTTCCCCGACGTCTGGAGCGCGGTCCAGGCAGGGGTCGCGCTGTGCGCCGAAGGCCGCGATGCCCAGGAGATGGTGGACCGGCTCGCCGTGATCGGCGGGGAGGGGCCGCTCGACGACGACATCACCGTCTTCGTGGTCCGACGGGACGCCTCGTGACACGGATCCCGGGTGAGCGTCGACGTGGTCGTCACCCAGGGGGCGGTTTTCCGATCTGCACGGAACCGATGAAGGAGCTGGTGGCCTGATGAACCTCGAGAAGCGCATGCAAGGGCAGGTGGTGGTGCTGTCCTGCGCCGGGCGTCTCAACATGACCTCGGCCCGCGCGCTGCGCGACGCGGTCGGCACGACGGTGGAGGGGGGATCCTCGCGCGTGGTGGTCGACCTCACGAACACCTCGTTCGTCGACTCGTCCGGGCTGGGCGCGCTGGTCGCTGGTCTCAAGGTGGCGCGCCTCGCCGGTGGTGACCTCAGGATCGCCGGCGCGTCCGAGCAGGTGCGCACGGTCCTCAACCTGACCAACCTCGACCGCGTCCTCACCCCCCACCGGTCCGTCGCGGAGGCCTCCGATGGCTGGTGAGACCTACACCGTCTTCGGGCTCGCCGTCCCCGAGGGGCTCGACGAGCTGCACGACCTGATCGAGAGCATCGGCGAGGAACACCCCCATGTCTCCGACTCCGACCTGATGTTGTTCGAGACCGCCGTCATCGAGATCGCCGGCAACGTCGTGGAGCACGCCCGTCCGAGGGGGCAGGTCAAGTGGACCTTTACCCTGTCCGTGCTGCCTGACCGGATCGAGGCGGTCCTCGCCGACGACGGGGTGGCCTACGTGGCCAAGGGGGAAGGCGTTCCCGACATGCCAGTGGGCCTGACCGAGCGGGGCCGCGGCCTGGCACTCGCATCGCGCGTCCTGGACTTCCTGGTCCATGAGCGGATCCATGGGACGAACCGCTGGCGGATGGCGCGCACGCTCTCCTGAGCCGCGGCACGTCTGGTCTGGTCCACTGCCTGCCGTTCTCAAGGGAGGTGGACGTGCAGCCGACAGTGCCACCAGAGACGGGGAGCGGTTGCCCGTCAGCTCATGCGCCGGGCACGAATCCGGCGCTCGAAGCCGATGTCCATCGGTCCCCCCCAAGAAAGCAGGACACCTCTCCATGAAGATCACTCGCACTCTCGGCAGCCTGGTTCTCGCCAGCACCGTGCTCGCCCTCCTCCCCGCCGGGGCTGCCATGGCAGCTGACACGGGCGACACCACGGCCACGTTCACCCTCGAGGGCGGCAGCCTCGACGTCACCGCCGCAGCCGGCGCAGCGCTGACCGACGGCGCCCCCGGTGCCGCTTCGGTCTCGGGCTCCCTCGGCGCTGTCGGGGTCAGCGACACCCGAGGCAGCACCGCAGGCTGGGTCATGTCCGCCGCCTCGACGACCTTCGTCGACGGCGCCGGGTCGGTCTCCACCGGAGTCTCCTACAACTCCGGTGCCGCCACCGGGTCCACCGGCACGGTCACTCCCACCTCGGCAGGCACCACATCCATCACGGCGGTCGCTCCGGTGGCCGCGGGGGCCTCGGCCAGCGGCAACAACACCGCGTCGTACACCCCGACCCTGACGGTGGCCCTGCCGGCAAGCGCCCTCGCGGGTGCTTACACCGGCACCGTCACCACCTCGGTCGTCTGAGTCACTCTCCATGCGTCGACTGCTCATCCTGATCGCACTGGTGGCCGGGCTTCTGCTCCCGGCCGCCGGTGCGATCGGCAGCTCCCCCCTCCAGCCCGATCCCGCAGGGGTCGGGATCAGGCTCGTGGACGCGCCCGTCGCCACCCGTGACGACCCGCGGGCGCGGGTCTACATCATCGACCACGTCCACCCGGGGACGACCATCGAGCGGCGCATCGAGGTCTCCAACGACACCGGCAAGGCGTCCGCGATCGCGGTCTACGCAGCCGCGGCCGAGATCAAGGCCGGCTCGTTCGTGGGGCTCGAGGGCGACACCCCCAACGAGCTCTCCACCTGGACCACGCTCAGCGACACCAGCCTCCGCCTGCGCGACGGGGCCACATCGATGGTCGAGGTCACGATCGACGTCCCGTCCGACGCACCGCCCGGTGAGCAGTACGCCGTGCTGTGGGCCCAGGTGAGCTCCGGCGACGAGGGCGGCGGCGGCATCACCCAGGTCAGCCGGGTCGGCATCCGCGTCTACCTCTCCGTCGGCCCGGGCGGCGCACCCGCCTCTGCGTTCGAGATCGAGTCCTTCACGGCGATGCGCGACGCGACCGGCAGCCCGGTCGTCCAAGCGACGGTCCGCAACACCGGCGGCCGCGCGCTGGACCTCCATGGCGAGCTGAAGCTCGCCGACGGGCCCGCCGGCCTGACGGCCGGACCGTTCCCTGCCCGCCTGGGCACGACGTTGGCCGTGGGAGATGTCGAGCCGGTGACCATCGAGCTGGACGGGCAGCTGCCTAACGGGCCATGGGATGCCCGTCTCTCCCTGACCAGCGGTCTTCTCACGGAGAAGGCCCACGCTTCCTTGACCTTCCCGACCTCGGGCACCGGTCCGACGGTCGCCGTCGCCGACGACTCGAGGCCGTGGTGGTGGATCGGTGGCGCAATCGCAGCCCTCGTGCTGCTCGTCCTGGCGTGGCTGGCCTCGCGTCGGCGCCGCCGGCGGAGCACGGTCTCCACGTCGAGGCACGAGCCAGGGCTCGAGCAGGAGCCGTCGTACGTGTAGTCCGCGCCCTCGTCCACCCGCCTCACGAAGGTCACCAATGAGCCACCGCAGAGTCCCCCTCATCCTGCTCACCGCGCTCGTGCTCAGCCTGGCGTCCGTCCCGGCCGCGACCGCGGACCAGACGGCGATCAGCCAGGCCAGCATCACGCTGGTGGGCGGGGGCCTGTCGATCACCGCGCCGGCCGACGCGGGAAGCATCGCTTCCCGGTCCAACGAGGTGGGAGCGATCACCGTGAGCGGCCAGCTCGGCCTGGTGCAGGTCACCGACTCCCGCGGTGCCCCGCCCGGCTCGGGCTGGACGGCCACGGCGATCTCGACCGCCTTCACCCCTCCGTCCGGCCCAGCCATCGGTGCCGCGTCGGTCGGCTACACCGTGGGCACGATCGACAAGACCGGCACCGCGACGTACGCCGCCAACGACCCCGTCAACCTGACCGGGGTCTCGCCGGTCGTGACTGCCACGGGAGTCACCGGCGACAACTCCGCGAGCTGGAACCCGACCATCAGCATCGCGATCGGCGCCGGGATGGCTGCCGGTGTCTACGCCGGGTCCATCACCCATTCGGTCTCTTGACCGTTGGTCAGGCGACGAGGCGCCGTCGCACTTCGAGGGTCGCCCGCGTCATCAGCTGACTGACCCGGGATTCGCTGACAGCGAGGACCTGACCGATCTCGGCCAACGAGAGGCGCTCCCAGTAGTAGAGGGCCATCACGATCTGGTCGCGTTCGGGGAGGTCCCGGATCGCCGTCAGGACACCGGCCGGCAGACCCTCGGGCTCCCCGGGCAGGCCCTCGGTCGCTCGGAGCCCCTCATCGTCCGCGCCCTCGGAGTCGAAGCTCCCGAGCGTGGCGTAGGAGCTCTGGCTGTACCACTTGCGGAGCTCCTTGACCTCGATGCCGAGCTCGTCGGCGACCTCGGACTCGTGGGGCCTCCGGTGCAGACGCTGCTCGAGCGTGGCCGTGGCCAGGTTGATGTCACGCAGCTTCTCGCGGACGAGGCGGGGAACCCAGTCCGAGGAGCGCAGGCCGTCGACGATCGCTCCGCGCACGCGAGGGACGGCGTAGGTCTGGAAGAGGAGGCCGCGGTCGAGGTCGAACTTGTCGATCGCGTCCAACAGCCCCATCATCCCGTCGGAGATGAGGTCGTCCTGATCCACGCTGGCAGGCAGGCCGGCGCGCACCCGTCCGACGACGTACTTCACCAGCGGTGAGTAATGGACCACCAGACGGTCCCGCAAGTGTCGGTCACCTGTGGCCTTGAACCGGCGCCAGACGTCAGCGACGTCGCTGTCCACGTCCATGAAGATCCTCCGAGAGGCGCGTGTTGGTCGCCTGTTGCGACCGTAGCAGCGGCTGCTCTCCGGCGGACCTCAACTCTGAGTCTGCCCCGACCGAGGATGGCAGTGGATCCATCTCACGAGAAGGGGAGACCCATGGCGCGTTCCGGACACCAGCCCGTCGGGCCTGTCGACTCCCACCTGCTCAGCGACCCAGACGCTGTGCTCGCCGTTCTCAACGCGACCCGCGCGTTTCTCCGGGTCACCAGCCGCGAGGAGACGGTCGAGATCTTGCACGCCGTGATCGCGGAGCTCGATGGTGAGGTGGTGCCAGCGGCCCCAGACGGCGCATCAGAGACGTCGGACCAGCCGACCGACGACGTGTCTCTGGGCGTCGGCGAGCCCATGCATGTCGTGACCCTGACACCGTCGCGAGCCCCGATCGTCGAGCACCTCCCAGCACTGCTCCGAGATGCTGCCCTCGCGTCTGATCGCGCCGACGAGATGGCCGCCGGCCGGGCGAAGGACGCATTGACCGGCGTCGTGAGCCAGGGCAGGATCGCTGCCCGACTCGGAGCCGCGAAGAGTGGCGCCGTCGTGTGCATCCTGGACCTCGATGGTTTCAAGAGGATCAACGAGCGGTACGGGCACCTGGCGGGCGACGCGACGTTGCGCCGGTTCGGCAAGCACCTCCGCGACGGGACCAGACCGGGAGACTTCGTGGCCAGGGCCGGCGGAGACGAGTTCCTGGTCATCATCGAGGGCGACGTCGAGATCTCCGCCGCCTACCGCAGGATGAGCGGGCTGGCAGCGGCGTGGGCGCAGGCCGAGCAACACATCAGCAGCGTCTCGATCGGCGTCGCCGCAGTGGGCGAGGCCGGCCCCACGCAAGCCGCGGCTGCGGCCGACCGCGCGATGTACCGAGCGAAGCGGAGTGGCCTGGGGGTGGAGATCGCTCGCGACAGCGACGAGAGCCAGGTGTCCGGCTCGCTCGTGAACGAGACCTTCGAGGCCTACTTCAAGGGTTTGGTCAACGCCGACACGCTTCAGTCCTCCAGGGCCCTGTCGCGAGGTGCCGAGCAAGGGATGTCCCAGCAGGCGCTTGTGCAAGGCGTCATCGGCCGAGCCCAGAGCGCCGTCGGAGCCGGCTGGGCGACCGGTGACTGGGGCATCGCCGAGGAGCATGCAGCGACCCTGGTCGCCGAGCAGGCGTTGACGCTGCTCTCGCCCCCACCACCACGTTCGCCGACAGCGGTCCGTGTCGTCATGGCCTGCGCGGAAGGGGAGATGCACTCGATGCCGGTCCGGATGGCCGCTCAGCTCGCCAGGTCCGCCGATCTGGACATCGTCGTCCTGGGCGGAAGCATGCCCGCAGCCGACCTGGGCGCAAGTCTGCGCATCCTGACGCCAGCTGTGCTGGGACTGTCGGTGACCGTGGCCACCAACCTCATTGGCGCCCATCGATGCATCCTGCAGGCGCGCGCAGTCGGCATCCGTGTCATCGTCGGCGGTGCGGCCTGGGGCACGAGTCAACATCGGGCCCAGAGGCTTGGTGCGAGCCTGATGCTTCGCGAGGTCAGCGAGCTGGCCAGGTACGTGCACGAGGGTGGGGTGCCGGATCTCGGCGCCGACCCGGCACCCCTCGATGACGAAGCGATCCTCTTGGAACGGCCGCCGCCGGAACTCATGCAGGACGCGGTGGAGCTATGGTGCTCGCGTCAACAGACGGCGCCGTCCTCGAGCCAGCGTCACGACGCACTCGAGGCCCTCGACTGGGTTGCCCGGCATGCCGCGGCGGCTGTTGCCTGTGACGATGCTTCCGTGCTGGGAGACCTTGTCGAGAGTCAGGTTCGTGCCGCAGGCAAGCAGGGCGAAGACCTTCGAGCGATCCGCGACGTGTACGACGCGCTTGCTGACGCCCTGACCGCAGCTGCTCCGTGTGCCGCCGACATGCTGCGCTCGATCGGCGCGAGGCTGGCTCGCGCCCAAGCGGGCCAGGGACCCGGGGATCAACTTCGATCCGAATAGCCCTCAACTGGTCGCCTCGACCAACCGAGGACAGCACGGGATCGGGGTCGAGGTGCCTCCTGCGGGCCCCGACCGGAAGAGATCTCGTGCACCATCGGTCTCGACTCCGACGGCGCACTTCGACCACACCCTCTCGGGCACTAGGTGAGTCAGACACATGGACCGTGGACAGCATGGCGCTCGACGCCGCCCCCGGTGCTGTCGGCGGTGACGTCAGCTGGCTTGTGCGGGCTGGGGCTCGCTGAGCTCCGGGTCTTCCGCGAGGCCCTCAGCGCCGAAGAGGACCGCGTCTCTTGCTGGCGTCGGCTCGTGCACGGCCGCGTCGACGTCCTCCAAGCGCAGGTGACGACCGGGCAGGAGCTCAGCGTGCACGACCTCGTCCGTGCGTTGGGAGACACCGGCTCGGGCCGGTCGCGGCGCTCCTTGATGCACGTCTCCAGGCGGAGATGGATCTTCGGGACCTTCCGGATCTGGACGAGCTGTGCGAGCTGTGGGCCGCGCTACCCGAGGATGCAGACGACATCCTCCGCTTGACAGTGCCAGGTGTCCGCCTACCTGGCCAGATGCGCGGGAGCAGCGTGGCAAGCACAGAGTCTCGAGGTCAGGCCACAGATGAGCCGCAGATCCCGCAGCGGCACTGGTCCTCCTCCCGCTGGGGTGGCACCGAAGCACGGCACTTGTTCGACAATTCGGCCGGCAGCCTCAAGTCGTGCCGCGCGGAGGCCGAAGAACTCGGTGAGATTCAGGATGGCAGGTTCCCCCCGACCTCCATCTCGAAGAGGATCCTCAGCTGTCAACAGCAGGGTCCGCCTCGGAGGCTGGGCCCGTACCCCCCGTCGGGCCCGCCTCCGACTCTCATCTCCGAGGCAACCTCGGATAGCCGCGGCACTCGTTCGACAATTCGACCGGCAGCCTCAAGTCGTGCCGCACGCCTTCCGAAGAGCTCGGTGAGATCCAGAATGGCAGGTTCCCCCCGACCTCCATCCCGAAGAGGATCCTCAGCTGCCCCCCGCAGCAGGCTCCGCCTCGGAGGCGGGCCCGCCCCCCGTCGGGCCCGCCTCGGACTCTCGTCCTCGAGGCGGTGTCCACCGCGTCTCCCGGATCTGTCTGCTCGCGCGCGACCAGCTATCAGGACGCCGCAGGTCGCTGTCGGTGACGACCGCGAACGCGCTGGCCCTCAAGGCGTCACCTCGGACAGCCGATGCCCTCGTGCAAGAGGGGGGAGTTTCTCGAGTGTCTATTGGCGTAGGTCCTCGAACGAACCCACCCGGCCCCCAGGACCGGACGTCGCCGAGCCGACGTCCACCTGGGGGCCGGGTTCGATTTCTCGACGCAACGGGTGAGTGGCCGCCCGGAGGCGTGCGTGACGCTGAGCCACCTCAGCGCCGCCGGTGTGACAGGAGGTCTGGCTTCGCCGTCACCGATCCTGGAGTGGCACGAAGCCAACCATCCCGAGCCAAGTCGGGGCCCCGGAGGCAGAGGCCGTCATGGGTTGGGCTTCTGCCTCCGGGATGCAAGATCGGAGAGTGTCAGTTCCCGCCTACCTCACAGGCTTGCTCATCGGTCGTCCGACAGGCCCACTTGAGGGCCTGCGCAGATCGCCTCGGTCGAGTGTGGGGAGCCGGCGCGGACCAGGGCAGGAGTGGACGCATGGATGAAACCCGTCGGCCGAGCGTCTCAAGTCGCTGACTCCCGCGGCCGAAGACCAGTCCGAGAGTCACTGCGGACGGACCCCCGGTCCATCCGCTCCGAAAGGCAATTGCATCCGCCCATGCCGGCCACTGCCTTCGGGGCTCCGTCACTCGATCAGCGGTCCTCGAGCAAGACCCGCGGCACAGGGCGACACCACCACGACCTAGGAGCCTCTGTGTCACCCTCTCGACCTCTTCACACCGTGCTCGCAGCCAGCCTTCTCGGCGCCGGGATCACCCTGGTCAGCGCTGCGCCCTCCCCTGCGGTGCCGGTGGCTCCGACGCCTCAAGTCGTGACCTTCGATCACACCGGATCGAATCAGTCGTGGACCGTGCCCGACGGAGTGATCGAAGCGACCTTCGATCTATACGGCGCCCAGGGTGGGGGCGAGGGCAACGGTGGACTCGGCGGCCGCGCCACCGCCACCCTGTCGCTGATCCCCGGCGACGTCATCACCATCGTCGTTGGCGGCGCCGGCGAGCATCCAGGGATCCCCTCGAGCTTCAACGGCGGCGGTGACGGCTGGCACTCCGGCGGCGGGGCTAGCGACGTACGCATCGGGGGCCTCGGCCTGGCCGACCGCGTCCTGGTCGCCGGCGGCGGCGGCGGGGCTGCGTCGCTGTGCTTCGGCCCGGACAACTGGGGCGGCAACGGCGGCGAGACCGGTGAGGACGGCGCCTCCGGTAGCCCTTGCACCGGCACCCCTGGCGGCGGCGCGACCGCGGACGCCGGTGGGCAGAACTCGACCGACAACACCCTGGACGGCCTGGCCGGGCAGGGCGGCGGCCGCGACTCCGAGGCCGGCATGGTGTCGTCCTCCGGCGGTGGCGGCGGCTGGTACGGCGGTGCCGGTGCGATCAGCGCAGCCGCCGGCGGCGGCTCCAGCCACGGTCCGGCCGGAACGCTCTTCGAGACCGGCGTCCGCTCCGCCCAAGGTCAGGTGACGGTCACCTTCACGCCCTCGGAGAAGCTCACCGTCTCGCGCGTGGGGGCGGGTTCGGTCACGTCCGCACCCGCTGGAATCGACTGCGGGACCAGGTGCACCGCCATGTTCGACCAGAACACCGACGTCACCCTGACGGCCACGCCCGCCTCCGGCGCGACCTTCTCAGGCTGGTCGGGCGACTGCTCCGGCACCGGTCCGTGCACCATGCGACTGGACGAGGCGCGTGCCGTCACGGCTACCTTCGCCGCGATCGTGCAACAGGGGACTCCTGAGGACCCGGCTCCGGCGCTGAGCGAGGTTCGGGTCAAGCCCGGGAAGTTCACGAGCGACAGGCGGACCAAGGTCACGCTGCGCTGGCGGGTCTCCGAGGCCGTGGATGTGCGCGTCCGCCTCCGTCAGGTCTGCCAGGGCGAGGTCTGCGGACGGTACGACGCCGTGCGAGGCACAGCGCCTACCGGTGCGGGTTCCTACCGCCTTCGTCGGGACCTCAACCCCGCCAAGCTACGTCCCGGCCGCTACCGGCTGACCCTGGTGGCGATCGACACCGTTGGCCAGCGCGATCGTGAGCGCGTGCACTTCCGCGTTCGCCGCTGACGCTCGGACGCTGCTGCTTGAGGTGCCAGGCGACTGCACTGGTCCCGGCTGGGTGGGACCTTGGACACTGTCTGCGAATACCCCCCGGGGTTTAGCTTCGAAGTGTGAGCGGAACACACGAGAGCGTCAGGAAGAACATCGTCATCCTGGGCGCCGGCACGGCCGGGACCATGATCGCCAACAAGCTTCGGCACCGTCTTGATCGTGCTGACTGGCAGATCACCGTCGTCGACCGGGACGACGAGCACCACTACCAGCCCGGGTACTTGTTCGTGCCCTTCGGCGGGTACTCCCACGACCAGGTGGTCAGGTCGCGCCACGTGTTCCTCCCCGATGGGGTGGACTTCGTCATCGGCACGGTCGACAAGGTGGAACCGGAGGAGAACGCAGTCGTCCTCGAGGGTGGCCAGCGGCTGCCCTACGACCAGCTGATCATCGCCACCGGCACCACGCCGCGACCCGACCAGACGCCCGGCATGCTGGGTCCGGAGTGGCGCCGCAGCATCTTCGACTTCTACACGCTCGACGGCGCGGAGGCGCTTGCCGGGGCGCTGAAGCGCTTCGAAGGCGGCCGATTGGTCGTGCACATCACCGAGATGCCGATCAAGTGCCCGGTGGCGCCTTTGGAGTTCACGTTCCTCGCCGAGGCATGGTTGCGAGCACGCGGGCTCCGCGACCGGGTGGAGCTGGTCTTCGTGACCCCGTTGGACGCGGCTTTCACCAAGCCGGTGGCGGCTGCCCATCTGGGCGGGATGCTCGACGAGCGCAAGGTGCACGTCGAGACCGACTTCATGGTGGAGCGGATCGACACCGAGCGGAAGGTGCTGGTCTCCTTCGACGAGCGCGAGGTCCCGTTCGACCTCTTGGTGACGGTCCCGCTCAACATGGGCGCCGACTTCGTCGCTCGCTCCGGGCTCGGCGACGAGCTCAACTACGTGTCCGTGGACAAGCACACCCAGCTCTCGACGACGTTCGACAACCTCTTCGCCATCGGTGACGCCAGCGACATCCCTGCTTCCAAGGCCGGTTCGGTGGCCCACTTCTCCGTCGAGATCTTCGTCGACAACTTCCTCGAGCACATCGCCGGGCGACCGATGCCCGGCGCCTTCGACGGGCACGCCAACTGCTTCGTGGAGTCCGGCGACGACAAGGCGTTGCTGATCGACTTCAACTACGACACCGAGCCGTTGACCGGCAGGTACCCACTGCCCGTCGTCGGCCCGATGGCCCTGCTGAAGGAGACCCGCGCCAACCACCTCGGGAAGCTCGCCTTCCGATGGATCTACTGGAACGTCCTGCTCCCCGGGCGTCCCATCCCGCTCCCGGCCCTGATGTCGATGGCCGGGAAGCACCTGCCCGAGACCGAGCGAGAGAAGCAGGAGGCCTGACATGCCCACCACCACGATCGACAACCACGAGATCCACGTCGACGACGAGGGTTTCATGACCCAGTACGAGGAGTGGACCGAAGACCTCGGCGAGGGGCTCGCCGCCCAGATCGGCGTCGAGATGAGCGACGAGCACTGGAAGGCGATCCGCTTCCTGCGCAGCGACTTCCGCGAGCACGGCGAGACCGCGACACTGCGCCGCGTGGCGACCGTCGGCGGCATTCCGACCAAGGAGCTGTTCGCCCTCTTCCCCAAGAAGCCGGCCAAGAAGATGGCCTACATCGCCGGGCTGCCCAAGCCTCGCGGTTGCGTGTGAGAACAGGAGACCGTCATGACCACCACGCAGCACGCCCCGATCGTCCCGTCCTTCGACGAGGAGGACACCGGCCGAAAGCTTGCGATCATCTGCTCCAAGGGCAACCTGGACATGGCCTACCCCGGGTTGATCCTCGCCAACGCCGCCCTCGGTGAGGGCGTGGAGACGCACCTGTTCTTCACGTTCTGGGGCTTCGACATGATCAACAAGAGCACCATGCACGACCTGAAGTTCACGATGCTCGGCAACACCGCGACGCACATGCCCCAGGGTCTGGGCGGCCTGCCCGGCATGACCGCGATGGCCACCCGGCAGATGAAGAAGTCGATCGAGGAGATCGGTGTCCCCGAGGTGCCGGAGTTCCTCCAGCAGATCGTCGACTCCGGTGGCCACCTGTGGGCCTGCCGGATGTCAGCGGACATGCAGCACCTCGACGAGGCGGACCTCTACGACGAGGTCGAGGCCATCATCAGCGCCTCCGACTTCATCGAGAAGACCGACGGGGCCCAGCTGCTCTTCATCTAGGTCTCGCACGTCCCCCTGACAGCCCAGACCGCCCGAGTCCCAGGAGGACCGATGCAGCTCGACCCCACCAAGTTGACACCCGTCGTCAACCGCATCAAGCGCGCCCACGGCCAGCTTGCAGGCGTGCTCCGTCTGCTTGAGGAGGGGCGCGAGTGCGACGACGTCGTCACTCAGCTCGCAGCGGTCTCGAAAGCCCTGGACCGGGCCGGGTTCGTCATCATCGCCAGCGGCCTCCAGCAGTGCCTGGCCGAGGGGGACGGCACCGACAGTGTGGATGTGAAGAAGCTGGAGAAGCTCTTCCTCTCCCTCGCGTGATGGCCTCGCCGCTCAAGACCGGGGATCAACCCCGAGCTCAGGCGGGCGTCAGTCTCTGGGCAGGAGAGCGAGGGCGGCGCTGGGGTCGGCGCGGTAGCGCGTGATGAGCTCGCCCGTGGCGGCGTCGATCCTCACGTGCAGGGCTGTGCGGTAGTCGCTGAGCCTCGTCTCCTTGGCCCTGAGCCCGGCGATGACGTCAGCGACCTCGTGGTCGTCGCGAGGATCCGAGGCCCACAGGTGAGCCATCTGGTCGAGGTCGGGAAGATCGGGAAGCGCCACCGGCGCGGGCACCCGCATCAAGGTGCGCCGCGACCGTCCGGAGCCGGTGTCCCCGAGGACGCGCACCAGGTCTTCGAGGGTCAAGCCGTCGTCGGACACGGCCTGGGCCTCGAGGAGGTCGATCCGGCCGTGGAGGAGGCGCCGCCAGTAGGACACGGTGTCCTCCTCAGCAGCCAGGGCCGCCCGGTAGGCACGGAGCTGGCCGACGTCGAGCCCCGCCAGGTCTGGGGTGGACACGGCCGACCTGATGGGCGGTCGTGGCTGCGAGATGGACCGTTCCTGCTTCATGCGTGGTGTCCTCGTCTAGGGGGAGACGATGCCGAACCTACGCCCCAGCTGGGCAGGACGCGGAACGCCGCACCCTCAGGCGTGAAGGTGGCGACCGATCCGTGGAGCGTCGTTCCTGGCAGACTCCAGCACCGCCCGCCACGAGGTGCCCGGTTGCTGGCGGAGGAGGGCCCGGCGTTCGCGCTCGGTCAAGCCGCCCCAGACACCCCACTCGACCTGGTTGTCCAGCGCCTCGGCAAGGCACTCGGCGCGGACGGGACAACCGCCGCACAGCTGCTTGGCCTTGTTCTGCTTGGCGCCGCGCACGAAGAGCGCGTCAGGCTCCGCTTCGCGGCACAGGGCCGCGGCGGCCCAGTCGTCGTTCCACAGGACCAGGTCTGCCGGACTGTGTCCGACGCGTGCATGAGCAGCCATCGCGGTGCCGATCGAGTAGTCAGGGGCTCGCAAGGAGCCTCCAGGGGAGGGGGAGATCCGGAGGCGGGGCCGGCTCGGGGGGGTCGCCGGCCCCTGCCTCCAGAACGGAAGGTCCCGGGGGGATGACCTTCCGCAGCTTGCTCTCATGTAAGCCTTCGGTTGACGGGGACGAGGACTTGAGGCCTCGGCGCACAGACATTGGTGACGACCTCGTCTGGACGGGGACATCGGCCCATGGTCGGGATCGAGAGGCTGACCCCGCCGGGCGGCGGCGCTGGTTGACCCGGGTCGCGAAAGGCAGTTACCGTCGAGTTCTTGGACTAGTTCCGAGGCAGGCCACCCAGACCCCGTGACCTCAGTCGCCGCCATGGCCATGTCGGCTGACAGGACGAGGGGGCCCAGTGGATCGCGACGAGGTGTATCCCAGCGAGCTGGTTGGTGCAGCTGCCGCTCTGAGCCGGCTTCCCTTCGCACGTCGGTCCCGTCCTCATGGGCCGACCCGTCAGCCAGGCCTTGTGGGGCACTCCTTGATCAGCCGCCGCCGTCCGCACCGACCGGGGGGAAGGTGGCAGGACGGCGGCGGCGACCACCAGCTCACTGCCGTCCGTAGAGGGACCCCATGCCCCGTGTGGACGCGCACCCCCCAGAGCAACCCGATCGCCCCGGACGTCCCCGCTCATGCGGGCGGTCGGGTTGCTCATCTCTCCATGTCCGCGCGACCGAAGACGGTCACGCGGTCGGTCAGGCAGCGACGCGTCGGGTGAACACGACGACGTTGGCCTGGTAGCCACCGAGATCGGGGTCGTACTCGCCGCCGCAGGTGACCAGGTTCAGCGTGGTCTGGCCGCGCGACCCGGCGTACACCAGGTCGGCAGGGAAGTCGGCGTTGGCGAAGGTGGCGATCCGCCGGATCCGGAAGGTCACAGTGGTGCCGTCGGAGAGACCCACCTCGACGTCCTGTCCGACGCGCAGCGTCGCGAGCTCGGCGAAGACAGCGGGACCGTCCAGCGAGTCGAGGTGGCCGAGGATGACCGAGGAGCCGGGCTGTCCGGGGACGGTGCCGAGCTCGTACCACCCGGCACGGTCCGGGTTGGTCGGCACCTCGACGGTGCCGTCCTCGTGAAGACCGAGACCTACCAGCGGCGTCGACACCTGGATGGCCGGGATCCGCAGCTGCACCGGAGACACGTCGGGCTTCCGGGGTGTGGCGCCGGTCGCCGCAGCAGACTCGGTGGCGCCAGTCGCAGCGGACCCTGGTGACGACGCGACGAGCGGGTCCGAGGCGTCGCCGCAGCCGGCGATGAGCAGGACGCCGGCCAGCAGCAGCGCGACGCGACCGAGCGGGCCGCCCATCGCTAGTGCTGTCGCGCGGGTCGGGGGCGACGTAGGGACAGGGAGGCGCCGAGAGCCGCCACGGCTCCCAGCAGCACCAGGATCGCCGGGACCGGGAGGCCAGGAGACGAGCCGCTGCCCAGGCCGGTCGCCGGATGACCGACCGGGATCGTGGGTGTGTCGCTGCCGCCACCACTGCCGTCCCCGCCGCCTCCGCCGCTTCCGCCGCCGCCACCCGGCACCGTGCTGGTCGGCGTGGCCGACGGGTGCGGGTGACCGGATGACGAGGACTTCGGGGGCTTCGGGCTGGCGGAGGCGCTCGGCGCGGCCGACGCCGTCGCCGTCGCCGGCACTGTCGAGCTCGGCGAGCTCGACGGGTTCACCACTGTGGCGCACCCGGGCCGGGTGATGACGTTCGTGTCCAGGGTCACCGATCCGTTGCGGGCGAGCACGCGGCCTTGGACGGAGGCTCCGGTGGCGAGCGTCGCCGAGGTCAGCGCCATGATCGTCCCGACGAAGGTCGTGTTGGTGTCGAGGGTGGCGCTGCTGCCCACCTGCCAGAAGACGTTGCAGGGAGAGGCTCCGTTGATGAGCGAGACCGTGCTGTCCGGAGCGGTGACGAGCGTGCTGCCCGCCTTGAAGATGAAGACGGCGGCCGGGTCGCCCTGAGCGTCCAGGGTCACGGTGCCGGTCAGGTGCATGCCCGACGTGTGCTCCACCACCCCACTGGTCAACGTCATCCCACCGAGGTCACTGCCGGTGACGTCGGTGACGGTGGGGCGTCCCGCCGCCGAGTTGTAAGCACTGACGAGGTCCGACTGCGCCAGGTTGGCCACGGCGTCTGCGACGTGGATCGCGCCGCCGACCATCACCAGGGGCGGGACGCTGGTGATCGAGCTGCCTGGTCCGACGCCGACGTCGCCGGTGATCACCGACGTGCCGGTGTTCGTGATCGACTCCCCGGCCAGGACGGCGAAGGAGTCGGCGGACCCGAGGTCGACGGTGGCTTCCGCGGCCTGGGCGGGGGAGCCGGCGAGGCCGACGGTCAGCAGGACGACGCTGACCAGGCCGAGTGCTCCCGCAGGACGGGACGGCATGGTGAGGTGATCGCGGAACATGGGGCACAGCCTCCGAAGCTCCGCATGTATGGGGGGACGCCGAAGGCGTGCACGCGCGAGTCAGGAGCACGTTAACAGTCACCGGTGCCTGCCATGGCCGAACGGGGAATCACCGGATCCCGACGGCGTGGGGATGCCAGCAGGGCGGCCGCCAGCCGGGCCTGCGATGCTCGCCCTGGGTTGAAGTGCCTCGCGCTTCACACGAGGATCGAGTCCCGCAAGCTCTCCTGGAGGTGCAGCACGTGATCTCGCGCATCGCGATCGCAAACCGTGGTGAGGCGGCGATGCGCCTGATCCATGCGGTCAGGGACATCAACGCGGCAGGGGAGGGTCCTGTCCAGACCGTCGCTCTGCACACCTCCGGCGAGAGCGGGGCGATGTTCGCCCGGGCCGCCGACCTGGCGGTCGACCTGGGGCCGGCGTCGGCCCGCCCCTACCTCGACCTCGTGGCGCTCGAGCGGGCGCTCACCGAGTCGGGCGCCGACGCGGTGTGGCCGGGCTGGGGCTTCGTCGCGGAGGACCCCGCCTTCGTGGATCTCTGCGACCGGCTGGGGGTCACCTTCATCGGTCCGTCCGCCGACGCCATGCGCAAGCTGGGCGACAAGATCGGCTCCAAGCTGCTCGCCGAGGAGGTCGGGGTGCCGGTGGCCCCGTGGAGCCGGGGTTCCGTCGACTCCGTCGCAGGGGCGCTCGCCTCCGCCGAGGAGATCGGCTACCCGCTGATGCTCAAGGCGACCGCCGGAGGTGGCGGGCGCGGGATCCGGATGGTCGCCTCGGCCGCCGACCTCGAGGACGCCTTCCAGCGCACGAGCGACGAGGCCCTGCGGGCGTTCGGCAACGGCACCGTCTTCCTGGAGCGGCTGGTGAGCGGGGCCCGGCACGTGGAGGTCCAGCTGATCGCGGACTCCCACGGCACTGCCTGGGCGCTCGGCGTACGCGACTGCTCGATCCAACGACGCAACCAGAAGGTCATCGAGGAGTCCGCCTCCCCGCTGCTGAGCCGCGATCAGGTCGACGAGCTCAAGGCGTCGGCGGAGCGCCTCGCCCTCGCCGTCGGGTACGTCGGCGCCGGCACGGTGGAGTTCCTCTACCACCCGGGGGAGAAGACGTTCGCGTTCCTCGAGGTCAACACGCGGCTGCAGGTCGAGCACTCGATCACCGAGGCCACCACGGGCGCAGACCTGGTGCGCGCGCAGATCCACGTCGCCGGCGGCGGTCGGCTCACCGACCTGTACGACGGCAGGCCGGCCGAGGTCGGGCACGCCGTTGAGGCGCGACTCAACGCCGAGGACCCCGACCGCGACTTCGCACCTGCGCCGGGGAGGATCGCGCTCCTCGACCTGCCGTCGGGACCCGGTGTCCGCGTCGACACCGGGGTCGCGGAGGGCGACACGATCCCACCGGACTTCGACTCGATGATCGCCAAGATCATCGCCTTCGGCCGCACGCGGGACGAGGCGCTCGCGCGGCTGCGGCGGGCCATGGGTGAGACCACGGTCGTCATCGAGGGAGGGGCGTGCAACAAGAGCTTCGTGCTGGACCTGCTCGCCCAGCCAGAGGTCGTCGACGGCACCGGCGGGTGGGCCGACACCGGCTGGATCGACCGCGTGCGCGCCGAGGGCCGGCTCGTGACCCACGAACACGCGGGCGTGGCGATCGTCGCAGCCGCGATCGAGGCCTACGACGACGCGGTCGAGCTCGACATCGCCCACCTGCTCGCCACCGCCCACGGTGGACGTCCCCAGGTCCAGCACGACGTCGGGCGTGCCATCGAGCTCAAGCTGCGCGGCACGACCTATCAGGTGACGACCTTCAACACGGGCCCGTCCCGCTACCGCGTGACGGTCGCGGGAGCCGGGACCAGCCAGACCGTCGAGGTGGCGCGGGACCGCATCGACGAGTTCCACCGGCGGCTCGTGGTCGGCGGCCGCCGGCACCACGTCGTCACGGCCACCCATGGCCCCACGACCTTGGTGGAGGTCGACGGCGTCGCCCACCGGGTCACCCGGGACGAGGGCGGCGTGCTGCGGTCGCCCGCACCGGCCCTCGTGGTGGCGACGCCCGTCGCTGTCGGCGACGAGGTCGAGGCAGGGGCTCCGGTGATCGTGCTGGAGTCGATGAAGATGGAGACCGTCCTGCACGCGCCCTTCACGGCGCGCGTCAAGGAGCTGCAGGTGATCACCGGCAGCCAGGTCGAGACGGGCGCGCCGCTGCTGCGTCTCGAGCAAGTGGGCGAGCAGGACGCCGTTGCCGAGGTGGCCGGTCCGGGGCAGGCGCTCGATCTGCCTCAGGCCACTGACGGGCGACCGGCGGCCGAGAGGCTGTCGAGTGCGCGGGCCGAACTCGCCGCGGTGATCCTGGGCTTCGACGTGCCACCGGCGACCCAGGACGACGTGCTGGCGCGCTATCTGGCGGTCCGGGACGAGGTCCGGGCCGGTCAGGAGTCGGTCCTCGTCGAGGAGCTCGACCTGCTCGGCACGTTCGCCGACCTCGCCGAGCTCAGCCGCAACCGTCCGGCCGACGAGGAGCGCCACACGGAGCTTCGGGTGCACAGCTCACGCGAGCACTTCCACACCTACCTGCAGAGCCTCGACGTCGAGCGCGGCGGGCTTCCGGTCAGCTTCAGCGAGCGGCTCGGCCGGGTGCTGCGTCTGCACGGCGTCCACGACCTCGAGCGCACGCCGCAGCTGGAGGCTGCGGTCTTCAGGATCTTCCTGGCCCAGCAACGGTCAGCGCCCGAGGTGGCCATCGTGACCGCCCTGCTCGGTTGCTGGATCGCCGAGCCCGCGCCGACCGGAGACCTGGCGGGCCAGGCCCGTCAGCTCCTGGAGCGACTCGGGCGGGCGACCCAGCTGCGGTTCCCCGCCATCGGCGACCTGGCTCGGAGCGTGCGCTTCCGGTGGTTCGACCAGCCCCAGGTCGACGCCGAGCGCGCGAGTGCGCTGGCCGGCGTACGCGACGAGCTCGCCGAGCTCTCGGCCCACGGCGCCGGCCCCGAAAGGGTGGCGCGCATCGAGGCGCTCGCGCGCATCCCCGAGCAGATCGTGCGGTTCCTCGCCGAGCGGATGGTCGACGGGCTGCCGCAGCACGAGCCGATGCTCGAGGTGCTGGCCAGACGCCACTACCGCGAGTACGACCTGGAGGACCTGACGTCGTCCGAGGACGGTCGTCCGTGCGTGGTGGCCGGCTACACGCTGGATGGCCGGCGCACCCGCTTGGTGTCCACCGTCGGCACCTACACCGAGCTGGCCGACCCCTCCGGTGAGCTGTCGGCCGTGATCGGCGCGCACGTGGCGGGCCGCGAGGACCGGGACGCCGTCGTGGATCTCTACCTGCACTGGCCCGGCGCACCTGCGGACGCCGACGAGGTGAGCCGGGCGCTGCGACCACTCGTGGCGGCACTGCCGTTCGCGCTCGACGTACGCCGGCTCTCCGTTGCCGTGTGCGACGGCCCGGACCGGCCGGTCGGCTACTTCGCGTTCCGGCCCGACGGTCCCGAAGGCATGACCGAGGACACGCTGACCCGTGGGGTTCACCCGATGGTCGGCCGCCGGCTGAACCTCTGGCGGCTCCGCGAGTTCCACGTGACGCGGCTCGAAGCGCCGGAGGACGTGCTGCTCTACGAGTGCGTCGGCCGCGACAACCCGGCGGACCGTCGACTGGTCGCCCTGGCGCAGGTGCGCCAGCTCGCCGTCGTCCGCGATGCGGAGGGCAAGGTGACCGGGCTCCCGCACGCGGAGCGCGCGGTCGAGAACTGCCTTGAGGCGATCCGGCAGACCCGCGTCGCGCGCGGTCCGGCCGGCAGCAAGCTCGACATGAACCACGTGTGGGTCCAGGTCTGGCCGGTCGTCGAGATCGACGGCGACGGGCTGGCCGCGCTGGGCAACAAGATCCGTCCGCTCACCGACGGTGCCGGGATCGTGGAGGTGCTCGCGGAGGGGCGCGTCCTCGGTGCCGACGGCGCGCCGGTCCCGGTCTGCGTGCGGTTCGGGGCACAGCCGGGGGCCGGGGTGGCGACCTCGGTCGAGGAGCCGCCGACAGAGCCGCTCGAGCAGCTCGACGACTACGCCGGCAAGGTGCTGCGCGCCCGGCGCCGCGGGTTGGTCTACCCCTACGAGCTGGTGCCGATGCTCACCGGCCCGGGGGGCTCGCTGGTCGAGCACGACCTCGACGCCAGTGGCGACCTCGTGCCGGTCGACCGCCCGCGTGGGCAGAACGAGGCCGGCATCATCGTCGGCGTCGTCCGGACCCCGACGAGCCTCCACCCCGAGGGTGTCACCCGTGTCGTGCTGTGCGGAGACCCGACGAAGTCACTCGGCTCGGTCGCCGAGGCGGAGTGCCGGCGGATCAGCGCCGCGCTCGACCTCGCCGAGCGGATGCAGGTGCCGGTCGAGTGGTTCGCGCTGTCTGCGGGCGCCCGGATCTCGATGGGGTCGGGCACGGAGAACATGGACTGGGTCGCCGCGGCGCTGCGGCGGATCGTCGAGTTCACCCAGGACGGCGGCGAGATCAACGTCGTCGTGGCGGGCATCAACGTCGGAGCGCAGCCCTACTGGAACGCCGAGGCGACGATGCTGATGCACACCAAGGGCATCCTCGTGATGACGCCGGACAGCGCGATGGTGCTGACCGGCAAGCAGTCGCTCGACTTCTCCGGGGGCGTCTCCGCAGAGGACAACTTCGGCATCGGTGGCTACGACCGAGTGATGGGACCCAACGGCCAGGCGCAGTACTGGGCTCCCGACCTGGCGGGTGCGTTCGCCGTGCTGATGGCGCACTACGAGCACACGTACGTCGCCCCCGGGGAGCCCGGACCCCGACGCGCGGTCACCAGCGACCCTGCCGATCGCGACATCACGACGTTCCCGCACGAGGCCGAGGGCAGCGACTTCCGCACGGTCGGCGAGATCTTCTCCGCCGAGACGAACCCCGAGCGCAAGAAGGCGTTCGACATCCGCACCGTCATGCGGGCAGTCGCCGACCAGGAACTGCCGAGCCTGGAGCGCTGGGCCGGCATGGCCGACGCCGACACGGCCGTGGTCCAGGACGCCTACGTAGGCGGCCACTCCGTGTGCTTGCTCGGCATCGAGTCGAAGCCTTTGCGGCGTCGGGGTTTTCCGCCCGCCGACGGCCCCGACACCTACACCGCAGGCACCCTCTTCCCGCGGTCGTCGAAGAAGGCGGCCCGTGCGATCAACGCGGCGTCGGGCAACCGCCCGCTCGTCGTGCTCGCCAACCTTTCCGGCTTCGACGGCTCGCCGGACTCGATGCGCAACCTCCAGCTCGAGTACGGCGCCGAGATCGGTCGGGCCATCGTCAACTTCCGTGGCCCGATCGTCTTCTGCGTGATCTCGCGCTACCACGGCGGCGCCTTCGTGGTGTTCTCCAAGGCGTTGAACCCGCGGATGACGGTGCTGGCGCTCGAGGGCTCGTTCGCCTCCGTCATCGGCGGTGCGCCGGCCGCTGCGGTGGTCTTCGCCAACGAGGTCGAGAAGCGCGTCGCGGCCAGCCCCGCCGTTCAGGACCTCGACGAGCGCATCCGGGTCGCGACCGGTCCCGAGCGCGGTCGGCTCGCAGGCGAGCTGGCCGATGCTCGCGCCGCCGTCCGCGCGGAGAAGATCGGCGAGGTCGCCGCGGAGTTCGACGGCATCCACAACATCTACCGCGCAGTCGAGGTCGGCTCCGTCGACGCCGTCATCGAGGCGTCTCGTCTGCGGCCGGAGATCATCGCCGCGATCGAGAGGTGAGCGGGCAACCCTCGTGGTCAGACCGGCAGAACCTCGGATCTCGGTCGGGACCCACGCTCAGCGGGTCCAGCTCGCCCCACTTGTGCCGGTTGGTGGCTGACGCGTGTCAGCCGGGCGGTCCTCGTCCCGGCAGACTTCGTCATGGGTCGCGACATGTTGAACGGCGTGCGGCGGCGCGCGGAGGACCGGCTCGAAGGTGAGGTCGCCGGCCGCTCGACCCGCTCGTCCGGGCCTACGCCAGGGTCGACTCGCGCGGCACCAGCTCGAAGCTCGCGACCACCTCGCGGGGGGCGAGGTCACGCCCGCCGGGCTCCAGCCGCTCCGCGAGCATCCTGACGGCGGTGCGCGCGATGCTGGCCTTGTCGGGGGCGATCGTGCTCAGCGTGGGCACGGAGAAGCGCCCGTCGGCGACGTCGTCGATGCCGATCACGGCGACGTCGGCGGGAACGCGCAGACCGCGGTCGTGGAGCTCGCGCAGGGCCCCGATGGCGAGCGTGTCGTTGAAGCAGAGGACGGCGTCCGGGCGGGCGCCCGACTCCAGCAGCGCCGCCATCGCGGCCTTGCCGTCCTCGCGGCGGAAGGTGGGCACCGCGCTGACGAGGTGTTCGTCGACGTGCATCCCGGCCGCGCGCAGCGCCTCCTCCCAGCCGTGCAGGCGCAGGGCGGCGACGCCCGACTCGCTGGCGCTGCCGGGCTGGTGGCCGAGGGCGGCGACGCGGGTCCGGCCCAGCCCGAGGAGGTGCTCGGTGGCGGCCCGGGCCGCGGCGACGTTGTCGATCGCGACGTGGTCGGCCGGCCCGGCGTCCAGCTTCTCGCCGATCAGCACGAGGGGGATGTCGTCGGCGGAGCGGTGCGTGAGGTCGTCGGAGCCCAGGGCGACGGGGCTCAGGATCAGGCCGTCGATCAAGTGGTGCCGCACGCCTCCGGCGACCAGGAGCTCGCGCTCACGTAGGCCGTCGGTCTGGTCGACGAGCACCGTCCAGCCGCGCTCTTCGGCGACCTGGACCACGAAGCCGGCGAGCTCGGAGAAGTAGGGGTTGGCGAGCTCGGGCAGCGCGAGCGCGATGACGCCGGTGCGGCCGGCGCGCAGCATCCGCGCGTTGGCGTTGGGCCGGTAACCCATCTCGTCGAGCACCTGCTGCACCCGCTCGCGCATCCCCGGCGAGACATGCGGGTACCCGTTGACCACGTTGCTGACCGTCTTGACCGAGACGCCGGCCCGTTCGGCGACGTCGCGCAGTCGTGCCTGCACGTGCGTCCCTCCCGTCGCCGGCGATGTCCACGGGCGACAGTAGTGCTCCCGGAGGCGTTTACAACGTTGTAACGAATGGGTATCGGGGGCATTTACAACGTTGGAAACTGCGCGTAGAACCAATAGGGATGATCTCGGCGAGCATGACCTTGGACCCGGCCTATCGGGTTGCCGCCGTCGACTCGCGCCTTTTCGGGTCCTTCGCCGAGCACATGGGCAGGTGCGTCTACACCGGGCTGCACGAGCCCGGTCACCCGACGGCGGACGACCGCGGCTTCCGCGGCGACGTGCTCGAGCTGGTGCGCGAGATGGGTCCGACGATCGTGCGCTACCCGGGCGGCAACTTCGTGTCCGGCTACCGCTGGGAGGACGGCGTCGGCCCCCTCGAGGATCGCCCGCGCCGCCTGGACCTGGCCTGGCGCTCGATCGAGCCGAACACCTTCGGCGTCGACGAGTTCGCCGCGTGGTGCATTGAGGCCGGCGTCGAGCCGATGATGGCGGTCAACCTCGGGACCCGTGGCGTGGCCGAGGCGCTCGACCTGCTGGAGTACTGCAACCACCCGGGCGGCACCCTGCTGTCGGACCTGCGGCGCAAGAACGGCGTCGAGCAGCCGCACGGGGTCCGGGTCTGGTGCCTGGGCAACGAGCTCGACGGCCCGTGGCAGATCGGCCACAAGAGCGCCGCTCAGTACGGACGGCTGGCGGCCGAGACGGCGCGGGCCATGAGGCGGATGGACCCGGACCTCGAGCTGGTCGCGTGCGGCAGCTCCAACACCGCGATGCCGACCTTCGCCACGTGGGAAGCCACCGTGCTGGAGGAGTGCTACGAGAGCGTCGACTACGTCTCGCTGCACAACTACTACGACCCGCTGATCCAGTCGCGTGAGGACTTCCTCGCCAGCGCCGTCGACCTCGACCGCGCCATCGACGCGCTCGTCGCCACCGCCGACCATGTCGGCGCCCGGCTCAAGTCGCAGCGGAGACTTCGGCTCTCCGTCGACGAGTGGAACGTGTGGTACCAGTCGGCCTGGGACGAGACGTCGATGGGTGACTGGGTCGAGGCCCGCCGCCTCATCGAGGACGAGTACGACGTCACCGACGCCGCCGTCGTGGGCAGCCTGCTCATCACGCTGCTCAACCACGCAGACCGGGTCGGCATCGCCTGCCAGGCCCAGCTGGTCAACGTGATCGCGCCGATCCGCACAGAGCCCGGTGGGCCGGCGTGGCGCCAGACGATCTTCCACCCGTTCGCCCAGGCCGCTGCTCTGGCCCGCGGGACCGTGCTCAGGGTCGAGCCGACCTGCCCGACGTACCCGACCACCGGCCTCGGCGACGTGCCCTTCCTGCACGCGACCGCCACCCACGACGAGGAGACCGGCGCCGTCACCATCCTGGCCGTCAACCGCTCGACCACGGAGCAGCTCGACCTCACCGTGCATGTGCGGGCGTTTCCGGGGCACCGAGTCACCATGTGCAGCACGCTCTCGGCCTCGGACCCGGCGTCGCGCAACACCGCCGCGACGCCCGACGCGGTGCTCCCGCGGGCCAACCCCGACGTGCAGCTCGGCGACGGCCGCCTTCAGGTCGCCCTGCCCCCCGTTACCTGGAACGTCGTCCGGCTGGAGCCGGACGCCCGCACATCCACCACCCCATAGGAGATTTCGATGAACCGATCACGAGCCGTCATGACCTCGGCGCGCCTGTCCCGCCGTGGGTTCATCGTCGTCGGCGGCGGGGGCCTCCTGCTGGCCGGGTGCGGCGGTGGAAAGGGTGTCGGAGACTCGCAGAGCGAGGGCGTGGGCGGCTTCTCCGGTGAGGACTACGCGGGCCCGGCCCTCACGCTCGCGTACTGGAACGGCTTCACCGGCGGTGACGGGCCGACCATGCAGGAGCTCGTGAAGAACTTCATGGCCGAGCACGACAACATCTCGATCAAGAACAACACCATCGAGTGGTCCGACTTCTACCAGCGGCTCCCGGCCGCGGCGCAGGCCGGCAAGGGTCCGGACGTCGGCGTGATGCACCTCGACCAGATCGCGACGAACGCAGCGCGGTCCGTCCTCGCTCCGGTGGACGACCTGGCGGAGGCGCTGGGGCTCTCCGAGAGCGACTTCGCGCCCGCCGTGTGGACGCCGGGGATCTATCAGGACCAGCGCTACAGCATCCCTCTCGACGTGCACACGATCGCGATGTACTACAACAAGGAGCACTTCGAGAAGGCCGGCATCAAGGAGGCCCCGACCGACGCCGCCAGCCTCGACGAGGCGTGCAAGGCGCTGCAGCAGGCGGGCTACGCGAAGCCGTTCTGGATGCCGAACCAGTGGCCGGCGCACCTGATGTTCCTCTCGCTGCTCTGGCAGTTCGGCGGGGAGCCCTACGCCGAGGACGGCTCCGCGGCTACCTACGACAGCGAAGCCGGCGTCGAGGCGCTGAGCTGGATGCGCGAGCAGGTGGAGAAGGGCTACAGCCCCGACAACGTCGACATCGACAGCCAGTACGTCGCGTTCAAGAACGGCGAGAACTCCATCACCTGGGACGGGATCTGGCAGATCAACGACCTCAAGGAGTCGGGCATCGACTACGGCATCGCCAGCCTCCCGGTGATCGGGGACAACGCTGCCGCGTGGGCGAACTCGCACAACTTCTTCATGACCGAGCAGGCTGCCGGCGACGAGGACCGCGCCAACGCCGCCAAGACCTTCATCGGCTGGATGTCCGAGCAGTCCGCGGCCTGGTCGGGCGCCGGGATGATCCCTGCGCTCAACGCCGCCCGGGAGGAAGCGGACTTCACCGACTCCGTGCAGTACGCCATCGTCGACCAGGTCGAGGCGCTGCACTTCCTGCCGGCGGTCCCGGGCCTCGGTGACGTGCAGGCCCCCACTCTCGAGGTCGCCGTCAACGAGGCGGTCCTGGGTCAGAAGTCGCCCGACGAAGCCCTCTCGCAGCAAGCCTCGAACGCCACGAAGATGATGCAGGAGAACCTCGAGAAGTTCGGGTCCTGATGACGACCCGGCAGCTGGCCGGTCCCGAGGCGGAACAGGTCGCGGTCGCGCCGCGGCCGGCGAAGGCGCGGGGCGACGGGCTCGTGGCGGCGCTCTTCCTGGCGCCCTACCTGGTGCTCTTCACCGCGTTCGTCCTGGCGCCGATCGTGCTCGGCCTCTGGATCAGCCTGCACAACTGGGACTTCACGCTGCCGGGCAAGCCGTTCGTCGGGTTCGACAACTACGTCGACCTGTTCACGCCGGGCTCGACGTCCTCGGGCCCGTTCTGGAACGCCATGCAGGCAACCGGCTTGTTCACGGTCCTGAGCGTGCCGTTGCTCATCGTCGTCCCGCTCGCGGTCGCCATGGTCATGAACGAGAAGTTCCGCGGCCGCAACGTCTTCCGGACGATCTACTTCGCGCCCTACGTGCTCGGCGTGGCGGTCGTCGGCGTGATGTGGCGCTTCCTCCTCGACCGCAACATCGGCGCCGTCAACTCCTACCTCGACGCGCTCGGGCTGCCCGGCGACACCGCATGGCTCACGTCGATCCCAGCCGCGTGGGTGGCTCTGGTCGGGGTCACGGTGTGGTGGACGCTGGGGTTCAACGCGGTCATCTACATCGCGGGCCTCCAGGACATTCCGGCCGAGCTGTACGACGCCGCGCGCGTCGACGGCGCCGGCCGGTGGGGGTCGTTCCGTCACGTGACGCTGCCGGGACTCAAGCCGGTCACCATGTTCGTCACGCTGATCACGATCATCGCCTCGGCCAACATGTTCGGGCAGTCGTTCATCATGACCAACGGTGCTCCGGGTCGCGAGACCCAGACCGCCATCTTCTGGATCGCCGAGACCGGCCTGCAGAACTTCCAGATGGGCCAGGCCGCGGCCGCCAGCTGGATCCTCACGCTGGCGCTGATCGTGCTGTCCCTCGTGGTGTACGCCGGCTTCCGGGCCCGCGGTGCGATGGACGAGTCATGAGCGGCAAGGTCTGGCGCTACGTCGTCCTGGTCCCGCTGACGCTGCTGTTCGTCAGCCCGCTGGTCTTCGCGCTGGCGACGTCCTTCAAGACGCCGTCGGAGGCCGTCAAGACCCCGCCGACGTGGTGGCCGAATCCTTTCACCACGCAGGCCTACGAGCGGATCCTCGGCTCGACGGACACACCCGTCTTCCGGTGGTTCCTCAACTCCATGCTGGCCGCGTCCGCGAACGCCGCGCTCGTCGTGGTGACCTCGGCGCTGGCGGCATACGCCTTGGCCCGGCTCAACTTCCGCTTCAAGAAGGTCGTGCTCGCCATGATCGTCTCGACGCTGTTCGTGCCGCCGGTGATCCTCGTGGTCCCCAACTACGAGATCGTCGGGCGGCTGTTCTGGCTCGACACGCTGACCGCGATCATCGTGCCCACCGCGGCCGGCGCCTTCGGCGTCTTCTTCCTGCGGCAGTTCTTCATCGGGCTCCCGCGCGAGCTCGAGGAGTCGGCGCTGCTGGACGGCGCCAACCGCTGGCAGATCTTCTTGCGCATCGTGCTCCCGCTGTCGAAGCCCGCACTCGCGACGCTGGCGCTGCTGTCGTTCCTCACGAACTGGAACGACTTCCTCTGGCCGGTCTACGTGCTCTTCAGCCCGGAGAACCAGACGCTCCAGGCCGGGTTGTCGACGCTGCAGACCGCCAACGCCGTTCGCTACGACCTCCTGATGGCGGGCGCGATCGTGGCGAGCGTGCCGGTCCTGGTGCTCTACGCCTTCGCCCAGCGCTTCGTCATCGAGGGGGTGTCCCGGTCGGGCCTGAAGGGCTGACGTCCGTGCGGCTGTCGCGGCGGCGAGTGCTGCTCGGCACCACCGCCGTGCTCCTCACGGGCTGCACCGCCGATCCCGACCCCTCCCGATCCCAGACCAGTCAGCGCACCAACACGCCGAACGCCCGTCAGAACGCCGAGGAGGCCGTCATCTTCGACCTGTCACTGGAGATCGTCGACCGGTTCCGCCCGTTCGCGCTCGTCGCCGACGGTTTCGAGGTCGAGGCGCCCGCGAGTCCGGGCCCCAACGGCATGTTCCGGGGCGAGGTCGGGCCTGTGGCGCCGTACGTCGCGATCGAGCTGCGGGTCTCCGGCGACGCCGAGGACGTGGCAGCAGGCTTGACGACCGAGGACGGCGACCACGTCCTCGTCCGTTGGTCCGCGGCGACGTCGCGGCTGTGGCTGTCGGTGAGGCAGGGCGGCCGAACCCGTCTGCTGCGACGCGTCACCTTCGAGGCCGGCGGCGCGTTCGGACTTGCCTTCGCGCTCTGCGAGAACCAGGTCACCGCGCTGGTCGACACCGGCGACGGCTGGCGCCCGCTGCTCACGGAGCGCGCCAAGGTGGCCGCGCTGGTCGACCTGCGCCGAGAGGACGTGCTGTCCCGCTACTCCTACGCCTGGAGCTCGACCGGCGTCGACGACGCCCGCGCCGGCGTCTTCGGCATGACCGGTCTGCGCGACCCCCACCTCGTGCAGGAGACGGACGGGACGCCGTACATCAGGGGTGGTCGGGCCTACCTGACGTGGACCTGCGCGGGGCTCGGCTTCTTCCAGCAGGCGCACTTCACGGTCTGGTCGCTCGACCCCGCCGACCCCACGGACATGCGGCTCGAGGCCCAGATCTTCTCCCGCCGCGACGGGCTCGTGCTCGGCGACCATGCCGGCCAGCTCGTCAGGTCGGGCGACGAGTGGATCGTCGCCACGAGCTCGTGGGGGGACTTCGAGCCCGGCTCGATCCACGTCCGCCACACCACCACCACTGACGACGTCCTCACGGGCGTGCACGTGCTCGACACCGAGAGGTCGCCGATGCCGACCGAGCACGGGTCCTGGGATCCGGCGCTCACCCGCCTCGACGAGACCTGGTACGTCGGGTTCGTCGAGAGCCCCTCGCAGGACCCGTTCGACTTCCACCCGGCCCTGGCGAGCACGACGTCGGGGACCTGGCACGACGACCTCAGCCTGGTCGCGGCCGCCGACTCGCTGCACCAGGCCGAGGGGCCCATCATCGCGACGGTCGGCGGTGACACCTGGCTCCTGGCCAGCGACGGCGACGACCGCAACTACCCCGTCTTCGACCTGACCGGCCGCCGCGTCGGACGGCTCGACGCGCCGTACCCGACCAACATCCCGCACCCGCAGCTGCTCGCGGACCCCGGTGGCGGCTGGTGGATGGTCACCTTCGACGGCACGCAGTTCACCGAGGACGTCATGGGCTACGGCGGCCACGGCGATGTCGTGGTCCTGCACTCGACATGACCGGAGCTCGGGAGCGATGCAGCGGAAGGGGGATCTGATGGATCTGATGGAGGACTTCGACCTGGAGGAGATCACGCGCCAGCTCGAGACCGACGGGATCACCGCACACAAGGGTGCGTTCTCCCGCACGTGGGTCGAGGCCTTGCGGGAGGACGTCGACGCAGCCTTCGACGAGGCCCGTTCGCGGGAAGGCGGGGCGGTCGGGCGCGGGCCGAACCGCTGGTACGTCGAGCTCCACCCCGAGGCGCTGCGCGGCTTCGTCGAGCTGGTGGACCACCCGTGGGTGCGCGTCGTCTGCGAGACGGTCCTCGGCCCGGACTACCGCATCGTCGAGGTCGGCTTCGACACGCCGTTTCCTGGGGCTACGTTGCAGCCGTGGCACCGGGACTTCCCGAGTCCCTCGGAGACGTGGGACGGCCACCGGCTCACCTCTCTCGCGTTCAACCTCACCACCGTCGACACGACCGACGAGATGGGTCCCCTCGAGGTCGCTCCCGGCACGCACTGGGACCGCGGTGACGACTTCGACCACGAGCAGTTCCCGCCGAAGTCGGCGTACCCCCGCTACGAGGCGCTGGCCGTGCGCAAGTACCCGCAGGTCGGTGACATCTCGGCGCGCTCGGCCCTGACCATCCACCGCGGCACCCCGAACCGGTCGCAGGTGGCGCGCCCGGTCCTGGTGCTCGGCGTCGACGCTCCAGGCGCCGGCAACGACGCGCACCACGACCTCGCCGTGACGACGGCCTTCTGGAACGGCCTGCCGCAGCGGGTGCGCGACCACCTCGCCTGCCCGGTCGTCGACGAGCTGACCCCGATCGTTCAGAAACACGACATCGAAGGACTGGTGATGGGCTGATGGCAGGAGCAAGGCGCACGATGACCACGCGGCGGAACCTCGCGGGATCGGGCGCGGCGGTCGCGCTGGTGCTGGCCGCCGGCCTGCTGGCCCCCGGGACCGGCACGGCGGCCGCGAGTCCGGCAGCACCCGGCAAGGACCCGGGGCGCTACAGCAATCCGCTGGAGCCTGCGATCCCCGGTGACGGCGTGGTCGAGAGCTGTGCGGACCCGACGGTGATCCGCGGCCAGGAGCCCGGCGACACCACTTGGTACATGTACTGCACGACCGACCCGCTCAACGACGAGGACGTCGACGCCGAGGGCGAGCTGGTCTTCCACCGCGTCCCGACGATGTCGTCGGAAGACCTGGTGAACTGGACCTACGTCGGCGACGCCTTCCCGCAAGGGGCGTCAGGGCTGCCGAGCTGGGCCGAGGAGGATGCCGCCCTCTGGGCACCCGAGGTCGTCTACTCGACGACTTACGACCAGTACTACATGTTCGTCGGCGTGACGGACACGATCGCAGCCGTCAGTGGTGAGGAGAACTGTGGCTCGGACAACGCCATCGGCGTGGCGACGAGCCAGAGCCCCACAGGTCCTTGGACCTTCTCCGACGAGCCCGTGGTCGATCCTCGCCGCGGCGGGCCGGGCTGCAACTTCAAGTGGACCTACGACCCGGACGTGCTCGGGGACTCGGTGGCGACGAGCAGCACGCTCTACTACGGCAGCTACTACGGCGGGATCTACGCCACGGCCCTCACGCTGACCGAGGACGGCGCCACGGCCGTCCAGGGTGACCACACCCAGGTCGCGGCGGACAACAAGTACGAAGGTGCGAACGTCGTCGAGCGCGGTGGCTACTACTACCTCTTCGTCTCGGCCACGAACTGCTGCAACGGGGCGCTCACCGGCTACAGCGTCTTCGTGGGCCGGTTTGCGTCGCCCACCGGACCGTTCGTCGACCGCGAGGGCAACCTGCTGACGGACACGCAGACAGGGGGCACGCCGGTGATCAGCATGAACGGCAACCGTTGGGTCGGGCCTGGTCACAACACCGTCTTCCAGGACGCCGCCGGCGACTGGTGGACGATCTACCACGCGGTCGACCGCAACGACCCGTTCTTCGAGACCGAGCCCGGCTTCACCAAGCGCCCGGCGTTGCTGGACGCCATCGACTGGGTCGACGGCTGGCCCACGGTCAACGGCGGCGAGTGGGCGTCGGACCGCACGATGCCCGCACCGGCCGGACAGCCGGGCGAGCGGTCGCGGCACAAGACGCGGCTGGTCGCCACGCAGCAGCCAGGCCGGCTCATCGTCGCGGACGAGTTCGACGGCGACGTGCTGGACCCGGCGTGGTCGTGGATCCGCGGCGAGCGCGCTGAGTACGCCGTCGCCGACGGCGTCCTCACCTGGACGATCCAGGAGCCGCTCGTGGCCCCGGACGAGTGCACGCCCGATCCGGCGGACACCCGACTCGTGGCCAGTGACCTCAATGCCTGCAACAACACCGCTTCGGTGCTGGTGCGCGACGCGCCCCGCGGTGACTTCGTGGTCGAGACGGCCGTGCGCCTCAACGTCCCCGACAGCCCGAACTGCTGCTACAACTACGCGCAGGGCGGCGTCCTGGTCTACGAGGACGACGACAACTTCGTGAAGCTGACGAACACCTCGATCTGGAACACGCGCCAGACGGAGTGGGCCAAGGAGCTCTTCCCGGTCCCCGAAGGCTGGAACCGCTACGGCAACAGCGTTGTCGGGCCGCCGTCGGACTCCGGTGAGTGGACCTACCTGCGGATCGTCGCGGAGCGGCTCTCCGGTGCGGAGCGCCGGGCTGCCGACGGCGACACGCACGCATACACCGCGTACTCCAGTCAGGACGGCGAGACCTGGATCCGCGGCGGGACGTGGACGCACTCGCTGGACGACCGTCAGCTCGCGCTGGTCGCGATGGGCCTTGCGCCGGGCGAGCACATCGAGGGGGACTACACGGTGCAGTACGACTACGTCCGCGTCAGCCGGCTGAAGGAGAGTCACTCACGCTAGGCGGTGACCCTGGTCAGGCGAGTCCGAGCCAGGTGTCGACGAGGTCCTGGCCGAAGGTCGCGCCGGGGTCGAGGTCGTGCACGAGCCGACGGAAGTCCGGGAGCCGGGGGTAGAGGCGCGCCAGCTCTCGGGGAGGCGTCGAGAAGACCTTGCCCCAGTGCGGTCTGGCGTCGTGCCCAGAGAGCTGCGCCTCCACGGCGGCGACGCCGTCGGCGACTCCCGGGACGGTCTTCCACGTGAAGTGGAAGGCGACGCACGGCTGCCCCCCGGTCAGGCTCAGCCACATCGGGTCAGGGGCGACGGCGCGGAGCTCTGACACGTGCAGCAAGGGGTGCAGCACCTCGCGGATCCCGTCGAGCGCCCGCCAGGCCGCGGTGGCCCGGGCCGCCGGCACGAGGTACTCGGACTGCAGCTCGTCCCCGGCGCTCGGCATGAACTCGAGGCGGAAGTGGGGGAGCCGTTCGTGCCAGGGACCTGGAACGCCGAGCTGCTGGGTCGTGTTCTCCGGTGGCATGCCGGCCACCGGGTGCCGCGCCTCCTGGGCGACGCGGCCGCCCCACAGCTCGGCGAGCGGCTCGGCGCCGACCAGCTGCTTGACCCAGATGTCGTCGAGGCGGTCGAGACCCCACGTGGTGAACACGCTGACGCTGTAGGCGGCCGCCAAGATGTCGGCCAGCGCGGACTCCACTCGCGCGGCGGGCACCTGCTCGACCACGGTCTGGGCGAGGTCGAAGGTCGGCACCACGTCGAGCGTCATCTCGACGGCGATCCCGAGCCGGCCCAGCGCCAGGACCGCCCCATCGAAGTCGGGGTGGCCGCGCTCGCGTCGTACGGCGTCGCCGGTCGCCGTCACGATCGTGACGCCCCGGACGCTCGCCGCGAGGGCCTGGTTGTGCGTGCCTGAACCGTGCGTGCCCGTCGCACAGGCGCCCGCCACCGAGATGTGGGGGAGCGATCCGGTATTCGGGAGCGCCAGTCCTGCGCGATCCAGCTCCATCGCCAGCTCGCCGTAGGTCCACTGGCCGCCGATCGTGACGGTGCGCTGATCCGCGTCGACCCGCGCGGTCCGCGGCAGCCCCGCGAGACTCACGAGCAGACCGTCGGTGTCCGCGACCCCGCTGAACGAGTGCCCGGTGCCGAGCGCCCGCACCCGGCTCGAGCCCGCCACCAGCGCCTGCAGCGCGGCCAGGTCTTCCGGTCGCTCCCGTCGGGCCGCGTGGAACGTGATGTTGCCGGCCCAGTTCGTCGCGGGCACCGCGGCTCCGGACTCCTCCGGGTTGGTACCGGACATGCGGCCTCCTCGGGGTCCCCTCCATCCTGACGCATGGGGGCCGACGTGCGGCTCGGCGGCTGACCGAGACCGCACCGGGTACCCCGCCTTGTGCGCATCGTGATCACCGGAGCCAGCGGCAACGTGGGGACCGCCCTGCTGCGTCGGCTGCAGTCGGACCCCGCCCAGGACCACCAGGTCGTCGGCGTCGTCCGTCGCCGGCCCCAGTCGGTCGCGCCGTACGACGACGTCGAGTGGGTGACGGCGGACCTGGCCTCGGCCGACGTGCGCGTGGCGCTCGACGAGGCGCTCGAGGGGGCGGACGCTGTGGTGCACCTCGCCTGGGGCTTCCAGCCGGCGCGCGACACCGACTACCTCGACCGGGTGGGGATCGCCGGCACGCGCGAGCTCGTGCGCGCCGCCGACGCCGCCGGCGTCGAGCACCTCGTGCACATGTCGTCGGTCGGCGCCTACTCGGGCGCAATCACGAAGGGACGGGTCACCGAGGCGTGGCCCACCGAAGGAGTCCCGTCCCTGGCCTACAGCCGCGCGAAGGCCGAGGTCGAGCGGCTTCTCGACGAGTACGACGGGCGCGGCGGCGGCATGGTGGTCACCCGACTTCGCCCGGGGCTGGTGCTGCAACGGGACGCGGCCAGCTCGTTGCTGCGCTACGGGTTGCCCGGCTACCTGCCGCGCCGGTTGGTCTCGGCGCTCCCGGTCCTCCCCCTGGACGCGTCCCTGCGGATCCAGGTCGTGCACGCCGACGACGTCGCCGACGCGATCGTCCGGGCCCTCGAGCAACGTGTCAGCGGGGCGTTCAACCTTGCCGCCGAGCCGGTCATCGGTCGCCAGGGGCTGGCGGCGGCGTTGGAGGCGAGACCGCTTCCGATGCCGCGGGCGGTGCTGCGCGCCGTCATCGGCGCGACGTGGCACGCGCGGCTGCACGCCCTCGATCCCGGGTGGATCGACCTTGCGTTCGACACGCCCCTCATGGACACCACCCGGGCGCGCACCGAGCTCGGCTGGGACCCTCGCGTCTCGGCGACGGACGCGCTCGACGAGCTGGTGCGTGGCATGCGCGACGGTGCCAACACCCTCAGCCCCGTGCTGCGGAGCCGTCGCGTCGTGGACCGGCTGAGCCGCCTGGTCCGCTCCGGAGGGATCGGCTCCCGCCGGCTGCCGTGAAACAGGCCGCCGGGTGAATCAGACCGGGTTTGTCCGGGTGGGCCGTGGGGTTGGAGGGCTGGATCTGGTCGAGGTCGCAGTGTCTGGCGTCGACTTGGCAGCCGGGGGTCTCGACTTTTCGCTCGCAAGCTCGCTGCTCGACCACCGGGGTCGCTGCGCGACCTCCTCGACCACCGGGGACGTGGCTCGACCTCCTCGACCACCGGTGGTTCTCGTGAACTTCCGGGGGTCTCGACTTTTCGCTCGCCAGCTCGCTGCTCGACCACCGGTGGTCGAGCGCGCAGTCGAGGCCCACAGGTGGTCTCGTGAACTTCCGGGGGTCTCGACTTTTCGCTCGCAAGCTCGCTGCTCGACCACCGGTGGTCGAGCGCAGTCGAGGCCCACAGGTGGTCTCGTGAACTTCCGGGGGTCTCGACTTTTCGCTCGCAAGCTCGCTGCTCGACCACCGGTGGTCGAGCGCAGTCGACCCACAGGTGGTCTCGTGAACTTCCGGGGGTCTCGACTTTTCGCTCGCCAGCTCGCTGCTCGACCACCGGTGGTCGAGCGCAGTCGAGACTCACAGGTGGTCTCGTGAACTTCCGGGGGGCTCGACTTTTCGCTCGCCAGCTCGCTGCTCGACCACCGGTGGTCGAGCGCAGTCGAGACTCACAGGTGGTCTCGTGAACCTCCGGGGGTCTCGACTTTTCGCTCGCCAGCTCGCTGCTCGACCACCGGTGGTCGAGCGCAGTCGAGACCCACGGGTGGTCTCGCGAACTTCCGGGGGGCTCGACTTTTCGCTCGCAAGCTCGCTGCTCGACCACCGGGGTCGCTGCGCGACCTCCTCGACCACCGGGGACGTGGCGCGACCTGCTCGACCACCGGTGGTCGAGCGCAGTCGAGACCCACAGGTGGTCTCGTGAACCTCCGGGGTCTCGACTTTTCGCTCGCAAGCTCGCAAGCTCGCTGCTCGACCACCGGGGACGTGGCGCGACCTGCTCGACCACCGGGGACGTGGCGCGACCGGCTCGACCACCGGGGACGTGGCGCGACCGGCTCGACCACCGGTAGTGGTGTCGACCGCCGGTGAAGCAGAATCCGCTGCAGGAGGGCCTGATGGACGAGCACCACTACCTGATCCGCGGCGGCATCGCCGGTCGCGAGCGGATGCGCGTGGTCGGGCGGGTGATGCGGCCGACGACGTTGCGGTTGCTCGAGCGGGTCGGCGTGACCTCGGGGATGCGGTGCCTCGACGTGGGATGCGGCGCGGGTGAGGTGACCTTCGACCTCGCGTCCCTGGTGGGCATCACCGGGCACGTCGTCGGGGTCGACCTCGACGAGACCAAGCTCGACCTGGCGCGCGGCGACGCCGAGCAGGCCGAGGTCGGCAACGTCGAGTTCCGGTTGGGCGACGTCGGGGGCGGCCTCGGCCAGGAGGAGTACGACGTCGTGTACGCGCGCTTCCTGCTCACCCACGTGCCTGACCCCGAAGGCGTGCTGCAGCTGATGATCGACGCCGCCAAGCCGGGCGGGGAGGTCGTGGTCGAGGACATCGACTACGGCGGCACCTTCGACCACCCCACCACCGACGAGTTCGACCGCTACCGGGAGATCTACGTCGAGGCTGCGAGGGTCAACGGTGGTGACGCGCTGATCGGTCGTCGGCTGCCGCTGATGATGACCAGGGCCGGCCTGGAGCGGGTCGAGGTCGAGGTCGTGCAGCCCTCGGGCCTGGAGGGCGAGGTCACGGTGATCCCGGCCCTGACGCTCGAGAACATCAAGGCGACCGCCGTGCGGCACGAGGTGGCCAGTGGCGACGAGGTCGACCGCGTGGTCGACGCGCTCTACTCCATCGCCCGTGACCCTGAGGCGTTCGTCGCCTCGCCCCGCATCGTGCAGGTCTGGGGACGCAAGCCTGGGGTCGCGACGGTCGGACCCTCGGGTCGTCCGTAGTTTCGCGGCGACGGGAGCCTGGTCACCGCTTCCCACGTGGACGGCGCCAACATGGACCCGACCGCGGTCGACTGGCTGCTCCTGGCGAAGAAGCCCACGGCACCCGGGCCCGACGGCGACCGGCTCACGGCCACGACCTACATCCAGCGTGTCGACACCACCGGCGGTCGGGCTCCGGCAGCCGGAGAGTGCGACGTCACCGGCGAGACAGCGGAGGTCGCCTACACGGCGACGTACCACGTCTGGAAGGCGAAGGGCCGACCGGCACCCGGGGCGGCGTTCCGTCACGCAGGTGGGAGACCGCTCATGATGAGCGCGGCGTCACTGTTGTCGGGATCGAGGGCGAGAGCCCGCTCGAGCAGGTGCCTGGCCTGGTCGGGATCGCCGTCCACCTGGTGCGCCCAGCCCGTCATCGTCCACGCGCTCGAGGACTCCGGTTGCAGCTCGGTCCACAGCCGCAGCAGCGGCCAGACGAGGTCGGTCCGGTACAGCTCGATGGCACCCCAGACCGCGTCCTCGAACCCGTCGTCCTCCAGGTCCACCTCGATCGGGTCCGCCGAGATCAGCCGCCGGTACGCCGCCGCCGCGGCCTCGGGTCCCTCGGTGGCGAGAGTGTCGGCGACGGGCCCGGCGACTGGACGTCTGAGGTTGCGCAGGTCCAGGCAACCCTCACCCTCCGGGTCGTCCTCGAGCACGAGATCGATGGCGGCCCTGGCGATGTACGACGCGGGGACGGTGTTGCTGTTGGCGAGCACGACGATCCCGGTCCGCTGGTCGGGCAGCAGGACCACCCGGGACCCGAAGCCCGGGTCCGCACCGCTGTGGCTCATCGTCGGGTAGCCGCGATAGTTGCCCAGCGGCCACCCGAGCGACGCTGCGCCGTCCCACGGCGGCTCGCTGACCTCGACTACGGGCTGTCGCATGACCGCCACCAGCTCGGGGTCGAGCCGACCTGCGGGATCGCCGGTCGCGAAGTGGGCCGTCACCCATCGGCTCAGCTCGACGAGGTTGGAGTGCAGGGTCGAGCTGGGCGCGTGCCGCCGGGTGTAGGGGTAGCGGTCGCCGGGCACTGTCTGCGGCAGACCGACGTGCGGGGCGGCCGCATCGTTCGTCGGGACATCACTGCGCAGGAACGTGCTCTGCCCCATGCCGAGCGGCGCCAGCACCAGCCGGCGTACGGCGTCCTCGAAGGTCGTCCCCATGACCCGGGACAGCACCAGGCCGAGGAGCTCGTAGCCGGCGTTGGAGTAGGAGTACGCCGATCCGGGGTCGGCCGCGAGCCGCCAGTCCGACAGGCTGGCGGCGAAGTCCGCCAGGGCGTCGTCGCCGAGCTGCGGGTCGTGCCAGCCGTACGCCGCGACGTCGGGCAAGCCACTGGTGTGGCTCAGCAGGCGTCGGGCCGTGATCTCGGAAGCTCGTCCATCGGCCAAGGTGAGCTCGGGAACCCGGTCGACGATGGGTGCGTCCAGGTCCAGGACCGGGCCGCCTGCGGACCCGATGGGCTTGCCCAGCGCCAGGGAGACGAGTGCAGTGGCGACGAAGGGCTTGGAGACCGACGCCAGGTGGAACATCGTCTCGGGGGTGACGGGCTCTCCGGAGCGGAGGTCGCGCGCGCCGAACCCGCGCGCCACGACCTCGTCGTCGCGGACGACCGCCACGGCTGTCCCGACGGCGTCCTGGGTCTCCAGGAAGTGGTCGACCAGCGGCCACAGCCCTTCCTCGACGGTCTCGCGGAGAGGTGTGTTCGCCATCGATCAGACCGGCATCTCGTAGGTCACCCACATCGTCCGGGTGGCGACCTGGTCGTACTTCGACCTTGCCCGGTGGTTGTCGTCGGCCGTGATCCAGCGGACGACGGTCCAGCCACGGTCCTGGGCGATCTCGCGCACCCCCTCGAGCAGTGCGTCGGCGGCGCCGCTGCCCCGGGCGTCGGGTGCCACGAAGAGGTCGTCGAGGTAGCCGCCGACCGAAGCCGCGAGGGGGCGTGAGAACGGTCGGAAGTGAGCCAGGCCGATCAACCGCTCGCCTTCCTCCGCGACCAGACCCTCCACCTCGTGGTCGGGATCGAGCAACCAACCCCAGGTCGTCTCCAGCATCGCGTCGCTCTGCTCGTAGAAGGCCGCGTAGCCGCGGAAGAGCTCACGCCATGCGTCGTGGTCCTCGGCCCGAAGAGCCCGGACGGTCGGCTGCGAAGCGCTCATCACGGCAGTCAACCACCCCTGCTTCCAGAGGAGGAGGGCCGGTAGATCCCGGCGCCTCCGATGGTCGAGGCGTCGGTGGTCTCGCACCACAGAACCCTCGAAGCCCTGTGACACCACCTACCACCCCGACGGCACCATCACCCTCCGCCGGCGCACGTGGGCCCAGAGCGGGGCTGTCCGCGGCCGATGCGACGTGGCACCCTCGCCTGAGGGGGGCGACGTGAACTATTGGAGCGGCACGCCGGTGACCATCCGCACCGCGCGGGGGCCGAGCTGACGGTGCTCAAGGAGGACGCCAGCCACTACGGCGACGTGCTCGCGACCGGGGTCAGCTGGGCCTACGAGACGGCGTTCCTCGAGCCGATCGTCGAGCCGGGTGACGTCGTGATCGACGTGGGCGCCAACTACGGCTACACGTCGTCGTACTTCTCCTCCGAGGTCGGTCCGGAGGGCTTCGTCCTGTCCTTGGAGCCGGAGCCGGACACGCGGTCGCTGCTGTCCCACAACATGCGGACCAACGGGCACACCAACGTGGAGGTCGTGGCCGCTGCCGCGGGCGCGGAGCCCGGGACCGCCCGGCTCTTCCGGAGTGGGACCAACCTCGCCACGCACTCGCTGAGCGACGCGCTGGTCCGCAACATCAAGGACTCCGTCACCGTCGAGGTGGTCACCCTCGACGAGCTCTGCGCGATCCGGCTCGACGGTCGGCCGCCGACGGTGCTCAAGATCGACGCCGAGGGTTGGGAGTGGGGGGTCCTGGAGGGCGCGGCCGACGTGCTGCGCCGCTATCGCCCGGCGCTGTGGATGGAGTTCTGGCCCGACGGCCTGCGCGCCAACGGCCACGACCCGCAGTGGGTGCTCGACCTGCTGACCGAGCTGGGGTACGCCGTCACCGCCCACGACCTCGTGCTGGAGACCGCGCTGCCCCTGGAGCCCGACGAGATCGTGCCTTACTGCGACGAGGCCACCGAGCGCTTCCGCCGCGAGGGCAAGCACAACCTGGTCGGCATCCTCTACCTGCACGCCACGCACGCGGACACGCAGCACGCAGCGCACCCTCGTTGAGGATCAGGTCAGTCGACGATCGTGGTCCGCTCGGCGGCGAGCAGCACGGCGCCGATGGTGCTGGCACGCCCCTCGAGGGCGCTGGGCAGCACCGGGGTGGAGGCGACCGGGTCGACGGCATACCTGCGCAGCGAGATGCGCGCGGAGTCCAGCAGCAGGTCACCTGCCATCGCCAGGTGGCCCCCGACCACGACGATGGAGGGGTTGATCAGGTTGACGACGGCGGCCAGTCCCCGACCGAGGTGGTGTCCCGCCTCCTCGAGCGCCCTGCGTGCGGCGACGTTGCCCTCCCGCGCCGCGGCGACGACCTTGTCGATGTCGTCGGCGCCGGGGACCTGACCGGAGACCTCACGGGTCACGAAGGGCGTGGAGGTGTAGGCCTCGAGGCAGCCACGCTTGCCGCAGCGGCACAGCGGGCCGTTGTCGTCGATGGTGAGGTGCCCGATCTCGCCGGCGGTCCCGCTCGCGCCCTGGAAGAGCTCGTTGTCGACGATGATCCCGGCGCCGACACCGGACGCCGTCTTCACGTAGACGCTGCTGTCGTGGCCGCGCGCGGCGCCGATGCGGTGCTCGGCGAGGGCTCCGAGGTTTGCGTCGTTGTCGACGTGCGCGGGCACCTGGAAGACCTCCTCCGCGACTTCTCGGGCGTTGACGCCCTCCCAGCCGGGGAAGATCGCCGACGACTGGACCACGTCACCGGCGATCGGCGCGGGCAGGCCGAGCCCGACCGCACGCAGGCGAGCCGATCCGACGCGCACGCTGTCCAGCATCGTGCGCGCGTCGGCGAGCGCCACGTGGTGGTCGACGCTGTCCTGCAGACGGCGCCGGTACTCCCCGAGGATGCGCCCGGAGAGGTCGCCCACGGCGACGGCGACGTGGCTGTGGCCGAAGTCGATGCCGGCGACGATGCCGGTCTCTCGGGAGAGGCGTACGGCGGAGCCGCGGCGACCGCTGCCGGGCTCGGCCTCGACCAGCCCTTCCTCCGACAGCTCGCGGACCAGGCTCGACACCGTGGCCGGGGCGAGGCCGGTGGCCCTGGCCAGCTCGGCCTGCGTGAAGACCCCTGCCTCGTCGCGCAGCACGTCCAGGACGCGGTGCCGGTTGGCCGTGCGCAACGACGCCGTGGAGCCCGGCGCCGCGCCGGCGTCCGGTCGTGGCGAGGTCATGGCGGAACTGTGACCGGTCCCTCCTCTGTCGTCAAGACTCGAACGCAAATGATGTGTTTTCACGATGAGAGCACAGTTTGTGTTCACCTCTTGACGACAAACGGTGATGACCGCCACACTCGGCGCACCAGGCCGCACCCTCCAGCCCCAAGACCAAGGCGGCCCCGAGCAATCCCAGGAGAAACCCGTCGTGACCAGAACCCTTCCTCCAAAGATGGCCCGTGTGGCCGCCAGCGCAGCCGCGCTCGTGCTGAGCACGGCTTTCCTCGCCGCCTGCGGCGCCAACGACGACGGCGGTGACGACGGCGGCGACGGCGGCGGCGGTGACGGCGCGAGCGGCGCCAAGATCGCGCTGCTGCTGCCCGAGTCGAAGACCACGCGCTACGAGACCTTCGACAAGCCGCTCTTCGAGGCCAAGGTCGCGGAGCTGTGCGAGGACTGCGAGGTGCTCTACTACAACGCCGACCAGGACGAGGCCAAGCAGGCCCAGCAGATGACCACAGCCCTCAACGACGGCGCCAACGTCGTCGTGCTCGACCCGGTCAACGGCGCCGGCGCGACCGGCATGGTCGAGGAGGCGCAGGGCCAGGACGTCCCGGTCATCGCGTACGACCGCCTGATCACCAACGCCGACTACTACATGTCCTTCGACAACGAGACCGTCGGCAAGCTCCAGGGTGAAGGACTCCTCGAGGCGATGGGCGGCGAGGGCGCGATCCTGATGCTCAACGGTGCCCCCAGCGACCCGAACGCCGCGCAGTTCAAGACCGGCGCCCACAGTGCGCTCGACGGCAACGTCGACATCCTGGAGGAGTACGACAACCCCGACTGGAGCCCGGAGAACGCCCAGCAGTGGACCAGCGACCAGCTGAGCAAGTACGACCCGAGCGAGATCCAGGGCGTGTACGCCGCCAACGACGGCCAGGCTGGTGGCGTGGTCGCTGCTCTGACCGGTGCCGGTGTGGCGCTCGACGCGCTGCCGCCGATCACCGGCCAGGACGCCGAGGTCGCTGCGATCCAGCGGATCCTCGCGGGTGAGCAGGCGCTGACGATCTACAAGCCGATCCCGATCGAGGCGGAGACCGCCGCCGAGGTCGCCGTCGCGCTGGCCAACGGCGACGAGCCGGGCGCCACGTCCGACACGGGCATCGACCAGTCCGAGTACGAAGGCGTCACGTCGTACATCTTCGACCCGATCGTGGTCACCGCCGACAACGTTGCCGACACCGTGATCGCCGACGGCTTCTACGACGCCGCCGACATCTGCACCGGCGACTACGTCGACGACTGCGAGGCGGCCGGCATCTCCTGATGACCACTTCGGCTACGGCACCCGCCAGGGGCAAGATCGTCTTGTCCCTGGCTGGGGTCAACAAGAGATTCGGCGCCGTGCAGGCGCTCAGCGACGTGCACATGGAGGTGGCGGCCGGTGAGGTCGTCGCCCTCGTGGGCGACAACGGCGCCGGCAAGTCCACGCTCGTCAAGGTGATCTCGGGGGTCTACCAGCCCGACGACGGCGAGATCTTCTACGACGGCAAGAAGGTCACCGTCAACGGTCCGTCCGCTGCCCAGGACCTCGGCGTGGCGACGGTGTTCCAGGACCTCGCGCTGTGCGACAACCTGGACGTGGTCGCCAACCTGTTCCTCGGGCAGGAGCGGCTGCTCGGGCCGATCATCGACGAGGCCGGCATGGAGAAGGAGGCCTGGCGCCTCCTGCGGTCCCTGTCGGCGAAGATCCCGTCGGTCCGCATCCCCATCGCCTCGCTCTCGGGTGGTCAGCGACAGACCGTCGCGATCGCCCGCAGCCTGGTGGGGGCGCCCAAGGTGGTCATGCTCGACGAGCCGACGGCCGCGCTCGGCGTCGCCCAGACCGCGGAGGTGCTCAACCTCATCGAGCGGCTGCGCGAGTCCGGGCTCGGCGTGATCCTGATCAGCCACAACATGGCCGACGTCCAAGCGGTGGCTGACCGGATCGTGGTGATGCGGCTCGGCCGCAACGCCGCGGAGTTCCGCGTGGAGGAGGCGACCACCCAACAGCTGGTCGCCGCCATCACGGGAGCCAGCGACAACGTCGTCGCCGCGCGCACCGCGCGCTCAGAGGCCCGGTCAGCTGAAGGGCCCGCCGGTACCGAAGGAGATCCCGATGAGTGAGGTCAAGGAGACCCCGACCTCCGCGGTCGCGGCCGACATGGCCGACGAGCGGTTGATCCTGAGCAAGGGCCCGGCCGGGATCGCGACCATGGTCTGGAACCGGCTCAAGGGCGGCGAGCTCGGCACCCTGCCGGTCATCGTCGGCCTGGTCGTGATCTGCGCGGTCTTCTACGCGCGCGAACCCACGTTCCTCTCCTCACGCAGCCTGGTGACCCTCACGCAGTTCGCGGCACCGACCGGCATCATCGCGCTCGGCATCGTGCTGGTCCTGCTGCTCGGCGAGATCGACCTGTCCGTCGGTTCGGTGGCCGGCTTCACGTCCGCGGTCATGGCGGTCATGGTGGCCAACCACGGCGCCTCCCTCCTGGTCGCACTGCTGTCGGCGCTCGGCGTCGGGCTGCTCATCGGCCTCGTCTACGCCACGCTCCACCAGGTGGTGGGGGTGCCGAGCTTCGTGTTCTCGTTGGCGGGCCTGCTGGCCTTCCAGGGCGCGCTGCTCTACACGCTCGGCGACCAGGGCACCATCACGCTCCCGCAGGACTCGGGTCTCCGCGAGTTCGCCCGCGACAAGTTCCTCACCGACGCGCAGGCCTACGGCCTCGTCGCGATCGCCGTGGCGGCGTACGTCGTGAGCAACGTCGTCGGCATCCGGCGACGCCAGGTCGCGGGACTCACGCCGCCGAGCCTGGTGGGCGTGCTGGTCAAGGCCGCTGCGATGGCGGTCGGGCTCGGCTTCTTCTGCTACTACCTCGGGGCCAACGACGCGCGCGGTGTGGGCTATCTCTTCACGTTCTTCGTGCTCCTCGTCGTGCTGATGGACCTGCTGCTGCGCAAGACCAAGTGGGGACGTCACGTCACCGCCGTCGGTGGCAACGAGGAAGCGGCCCGGCGGTCCGGCATCAAGGTGGGGCTCATCTACACCTCGGTGTTCGGGCTGTGCTCGACGTTCGCGGCACTGGGCGGCCTGATGCTGGCCGGCCAGCTGACCACGGTCTCGCAGAGCAGTGGCACGACCGACACCAACCTGACCGCGATCGCGGCCGCGGTGATCGGCGGCACCAGCCTCTTCGGTGGTCGCGGCTCGGCGTACGCCGCGCTGCTCGGCATGCTCGTGCTGCAGGCGATCACCGCGGGACTCAACCTCATCAACGTGGAGTCCGAGGTGCGGTTCATGGTCACGGGCGCAGTGCTGCTCCTGGCTGTCGCCATCGACTCGGTCTCGAGGCGGCTCCGTTCGTCGAGCGGACGCGGTTAGCCGCTCGGCGTTGTGGGACCTCGACTTCGCGCCGACTCGTCGTTGCGGGGGGTCAGTCGTCGGCCGCGCGGGTGGCCCGATCGGCCACCCGGCGTAGCGGCTCACCAGTAGCCCGGGCCACGGCGGCGACGTCGTCGTGCTCGGGCTTCTGGCCGTCGGGTCCGCGCTTCACCCGGACCGGGTGTCCGTCGACCTCGACCGTCACGATGTCGCGGGGGAGCGCGTGCCGCTCGATCGTCGTGCGCCGAGCGCCGAGGCTGCCGGTCTCACGGAGCAGGAGGTCCTGCAAGACGTCGGCCTGCTCGGGCGACCCGAGGATCGTGACGACGTGGGCAGGACGGCCCTTCTTGCCGAGCACCGGCGTGACCCAGGCGTCGAGAGCGCCGGCCTCGAGCGACGCGGCGACCAGGTGTCCGAGCAGCTCGCCGGTCACGTCGTCGACCGTCGTCTCGACGAGCACGAGGTCCTCGACCAGGGCCTGTGTGGACAGGGGTTCGCAGAGCGTGGCCACGAGCACGTTCGGCCGGTCGTCGAGCACCTTGGTGCCCGCGCCGTAGCCCGTGCGCAGCACCGTCGATCGCGGCAGCGCCCCGAACGTGCAGCCGACCGCGCGCAGGAGGGCGGCCCCCGTCGGCGTGACGGTCTCGAGCCTGGTCGGGATGCTCTCGACGGCCATGCCCTCCAGCAGGGCCAGGGTCGCGGGCGCGGGTGACGGCAGCAGGCCGTGCCGGGTCTGCACCGTGCCCGTCCCCAGACGGAGCGGCGCGCTGACGACACGGGTGACACCGAGCAGGTGCAGGGCCGCGGCGACGCCGACCAGGTCGACGACCGCGTCGTGGCCGCCGAGCTCGTGGAGGTGCAGCTCGTCGGGCGACTCGTCGTGGGTGTGTGCCTCGACCGCGACGACGGCCTCGAGTGCGCGCCGCGCCACCGCGCCGACCTCGGCGGGGGAGACGGCGTCCACGATCGCGAAGAGGTCGCGCGCGTGCCGGTGGGTGGCGGTGTCGGTGACCCGCACGTCGGCCTTGGTGGCCGGTACGCCGTGGCGTCGGTCGACGTCGGCGTCGAGCTCCCAGCCGTCGAGCCCGGTGGAGGCGACGATCTCGCGGATCTCCTCGACAGGCGCTCCGAGGTCGATCAACGCCCCGAGCAGCATGTCGCCGGAGATCCCGGAGACCGGGTTGAGCCAGAGGACTCGATCTGCCGGCTTCGTCATCGGCTCGCGCGGCGGTCCAGCGTGGTGGCCAGGCGGTGCGCGGCGAGGGCCGCCCCGAGGCCGTTGTCGATGCCGACGACGGTCACGCCGGCTGCGCACGACGACAGCATCGCCAGCAGCGCGGTGACCCCTTCGAAGGCGGCGCCGTAGCCGGTCGACGTCGGCACCGCGATCACGGGGACGGCGACGAGCCCGCCGACCACGCTGGCCAGGGCACCCTCCATGCCGGCCACCACGATCACCAGGTCGGCGCGCGAGATCTCCTCGGCGCGACCGAGGATCCGGTGGATCCCCGCGACCCCGAGGTCGGCGTGCTCGGTGACGTCGAGCCCGATCGCACGGGCCACTCCCGCCGCCTCGCGAGCGACCGGCCCGTCGGAGGTGCCGGCGCTGACGACCGTCAGGGAGACCGTGCCCGCTGGGCGGGGGCGCCAGACGAGGAGCCGCGCCCCGGCGTCGTACTCGCCCTGGTCCCGACCGCTCACGAGCTCCGGCGAACCGAGGACGCTCGCGGCGACGTCGGCCTCGACCCGCGACACCAGCACCGGTCCCTCGCAGCCCGCGAGCAGGGACGTGACGATCGCCGCGATCTCCTCGGAGGTCTTGCCGGGACCGTAGACGATCTCAGGGAGCCCCTGCCGACGCTCGCGATCGAGGTCGACGACGGCGAACCCGAGCTCGTCGAGCCGCGGCTCGTTCACGCAGGCGCCACCGGGGTGAGGGTGAGCAGCGCGTTCATGCTGCCCGAGCGGAACCCGTCGAGGTCGAGCGAGCAGAACGTGAAGCCGGCGGCCTTCACCCCTGCGGTCACCTCGTCGCGCAGGTCGACCAGGCGGGGCAGGTCGGCAGCCGGCACCTCGACCCGCGCCACCGCGCCGTCGGCGTGCGAGCGGACCCGCGACTCGGGGAAGCCCAGCTGGTGCAGCGTCACCTCGGCAGCCTCGATGCGAGCCAGCAACGCCTCGGTGACCTGGTCGCCGTACGCGACCCGCGACGCCAGGCACGCGGCGGCGGGCTTGGCCGCGGAGGGCAGTCCGAGCATCGCGCTGACGGCGCGGACGTCGGCCTTGGTGAGCCCGGCGTCGGCCAGCGGGCGGCGTACGTCGCGTTGTGCGGCGGCCGTCTGGCCGGGTCGGTGCCGGCTGCCCAGGTCGTCGAGGTTGGTGCCCACCGCGATGTCGGCGCCGCTCATCCGGGCCAGCGGCTCGAGGGCGTCGAAGAGCGCGGACTTGCAGTGGAAGCACCGGTCGGCGCCGTTGCGTGCGTACTCCGGCCGGCCGAGCTCGTCGGTGCACACCTCGACGTGCGCGATGCCGAGCTCCCGGCAGAAGTCCGCCGCGCCGCGGCGCTCGGCCGCGGGCAGGCTCGCGGACACGGCGGTGGCGGCGACCGCCGCCTCGCCCAGCACGTCGTGGGCGGCGTAGGCGAGCAGGGCCGAGTCGGCGCCGCCCGAGAAGCCGACGAGCAGGCGGGTGCTGCGGGCGATCTCGCTGCGCAGGGCGTCGTACTGCTGCGCCGTGTGCGGGGCGATCGGCGGGGTGGTCGGGTGTCGGGGGCTGTCGCTCATGGCGCCTCTCATCCTTCCACGCCAGGATGGGCCCATGACGAGGAGCCCTGCAGACCTGGACGCGATCAACGCCAGGCGGGCGCGCCTCAGGTCCGCCCACCTCAAGCCCGCGGGGGAGCGGCCGGCCTCGACGGCCCGGGGCCTGCACCACACCGCCCTCATCTCGAGCGACGTCGAGGCCACGATCCGCTTCTACCAGGACCTGCTGGGCTTCCCGCTGACCGAGCTGATCGAGAACCGCGACTACCCCGGCTCGTCCCACTTCTTCTTCGACATCGGCAACGGCAACCTGCTCGCGTTCTTCGACTTCCCGGGCCTCGACGTGGGTCCCTACGCCGAGGTGCTCGGCGGGCTGCACCACTGCGCCATCTCGATGGAACCGGAGCGCTGGCAGGCGATCGTGGCGCGCTTCGAGGAGGCTGGTGTCGAGCACGTGATCCACAGCGACGTGTCGGTCTACTTCACCGATCCCGACGGCGCGCGGATCGAGCTGATCGCCGACCCGCTGGGGGAGATGTACGGCGAGATCGTGCTTTGACCGGCAGCGAAGGGGCGGCGCGGGACCAGCGGGTCCACTTCGTGCCGGAACGGGCCGCCGAGGCGCTCCGGGTCGAGGCGGCGACGTATGGTGCCCGACGGGTGCTGGTGATCGCCTCGCCCTCGTCGGAGCAGGTGGCCCACGACCTGACGTCGGGTCTCCCGGTCGTGCACCGCCACGACGAGGTGGTCCAGCACGTGCCGGTCGAGGTCGCCGAGCGCGCCCGAGCCGCCGCATCCGAGCACGAGGCCGACCTGCTGGTCAGCATCGGCGGCGGCTCGGCGGTCGGGCTCGCCAAGGCGGTCGCGTTGACGAGTGACCGGCCGGGCGGCCTGCCGATCGTCGCGGTCCCGACGACGTACGCCGGCTCCGAGGTCACCGACGTCTGGGGCCTCACCGAGAACGGCCGCAAGACCACCGGCAGCGACCCGCGGGTGCGGCCCGTCGCCATCGTGTACGACGCCGCCCTGACCTTGTCGATGCCGACCCGTCTCAGCGTGGTGTCCGGGCTGAACGCGTTCGCCCACGCGGTCGACGGCCTGTGGGCACCACGCGCCGACGACCGCACCGCGAGCCTCGCCCGCGACGGCATCGCCGCGCTGGCGGCCGCGCTGCCTCAGGTGGCCGACGAGCCGCAGGGCCTGGCCGGCCGCGAGGAGGCCCTGCGCGGCGCCTACGTGTCTGCGCTGTCCTTCGCGCTGGCGGGCTCCGGCCTGCACCACAAGATCTGCCACGTGCTGGGTGGCCGCCACGACCTGCCGCACGCCGAGACCCACGCGGTCGTGCTGCCCCACGTCGTCGCTCTCAACATGCCCGGTGCCCCGGAGGCCGAGCGCCTGGTCGCCGACGCGCTCGGGGCTGCGAGCGCCGCCCTGGGGATCGACGCCCTCTGGGACCGCCTCGACGCGCCACGATCTTTGCGCGACCTCGGACTCGAGCGGGAGGCGATCCCCGGCGCCGTCGATGCGATCCTGCCGCTCGTACCCGACAGCAACCCGGTGCACGTCACCGCCGGTGAGCTGATCGACCTGCTGACCGCTTCCTGGGAAGGAGCCCGCCCGAGATGACCGCCCACGAGAACGAACGGCAACGCAACCGCGAGGAGGAGCTCGTCGCGACGGTCCTCGCCGCGTTCGACGCCACGCCCGACCCACGGACGCGCGAGGTCGTCCTGGCGCTGGTGCGCCACCTCCACGCCTTCCTGCGGGAGGTGCGTCCGACCGAGGCGGAGTGGATGCGTGGCATCGAGTTCCTCACCGCGGTGGGCCACTGGTCCGACGAGCGGAGGTCGGAGTTCATCCTGCTCTCCGATGTCCTCGGTGCCTCGATGCAGACGATCACGGTCAACAACCCGGCCGCCGGCGACGCCACCGAGGCCACGGTGCTGGGGCCGTTCTTCAACGAGGGCGCTCCGGAGATCCCGCTCGGAGGCGACATCGCCGTGGGCGACGAGCACGGCCGCCCGCTCTGGGTCGAGGGAACGGTCACCGACACGACCGGTGCCCCGGTGCCGGGAGCCAGGCTCGACGTGTGGGAGGCCGACGGTGAGGGCCTCTACGACATGCAGCACCCCGACGGGAGGATGTCGACGCGCGGCTGGCTGCGCGCGGACGACGAGGGCCGCTACCGCTTCTGGGCGATCATGCCGCTCAACTACCCCGTGCCCGACGACGGTCCGGTGGGCGACCTGCTCCGGGCGTCCGGCCGTACGCCGATGCGCGCGTCGCACCTGCACTTCCTGGTCAGCGCCCCGGGCCACCGCACGTTGATCACCCACATCTTCGTCAAGGGAGACCCGGGCCTGCCGACCGACGCCGTGTTCGGCGTACGCGAGTCGCTGATCAAGGACTTCGTCGACCAGGACGCCTCGGTCGCCACGCCGGACGGGCGCGACCTCGACGGTCGCCCCTGGACGCGCACCCGCTTCGACATCGTGCTGGCCCCCGACCAGTGACCCACGGCGTCTCGTTCCCCGTCACCGAGGGCTCCGACGACAGGAGCACGACCACTACAGGGCGCGCAGTGGTCGCCGACGCCCTGCGCGACGTCGACCCGGTCGGCGCCCTGGGTGCCGAGCAGGAGACGGCCTGGCGGGGCCGCTACCTGCGGCACTTCCGCCGCCTGGTCGAGGCCGGCGTGGCGACGCCCGAGGCGTGGCGCGCGGTGGCCGCCGCGGGTCTGGGCTCCGTCCGGAGCCGGATGGTCGTCGCCTCCGACGACGGCGACGTGCCGCTGGCGTCGCTGGCCGACGCTCCCGCGGGCCGGGCGCTCGACACCGTCGAGGTGCGCGGCGAGGGCGACCGGGTCGACGAGCTCGTCCTTCCTCATCGCGGCCGCCGCCTCGCCGGCGGAGCGCTGCACCGGCAGCTGGACGAGTGGCTCACCAACGGCGTGCTCGAGCCGTCGGCGGCCGAGGCGCTGCGCGCCGTGGCCGCGCACCCGGAGTGGCTGCGGCTCGAGGGCCGCACGATCGCCGTGCTCGGCGCCGGCGCGGAGATGGGACCGTTGCGGCCGCTGCTCGGCTGGGGAGCCACCGTCGCCGCGGTGGACCTGCCGGTCGCGGCCATCTGGGAGCGCGTCGTCAGGACCGCCCGCGACGGCGCCGGCCGCCTCGTGGTCCCGACCGCGTCGGGCGAGGGGGCCTCGTTGACCGAGCGGGCGGGCGTCGATCTCCTGGCGGAGGTGCCCGCGGTCGCTGACTGGCTCGCCGGCCTGGAGGGCCGGCTGCTGGTCGGCAACTACCTCTACGCCGACGGCGGCACGCACGTGCGGGTGTCCGTCGCGGCCGACGCCCTGGGGGAGCGGGTCTGTGCCGCGCGTCCCGACACGGCGCTGGGCTTCCTGGCGACACCGACCGACGTCTTCGTGGTCCCGCGCGAAGCGGTCGAGCACTCGACGCAGGCGTACGCCGACCGCACGGCCACCGCCAAGACGCTCGGCCGGCCCCTTCGCTGGGCGAGCCGCGGCAGGCTGCTGCGTCGCGCCTACCCAGCCACGACCGAGACCGGCTGGGGCATCGCCGACAGCCTGGTCCCGCAACAGGGGCCCAACTACGCCCTGGCCAAGCGCGTCCAGCGGTGGCGGGCGACGGTTGCCCGGCACGAGGGACGCCAGGTGTCCTTCCACGTCGCGCCGTCCACACGCACCCGCTCGGTGGTCAAGAACCGCGCGCTCGCCGCCGCCTTCGCCGGCGCGCACCGCTTCGGGGTCGAGGTCTTCGAGCCCGACACGGCCAACACCTTGATGGCCGCCCTGCTGGTGCACGACCTGTCGACCGACCCGGTCCCGCACGCGCACCCTTGGCAGGACGAGGCCCACGCCGCCGTGCACGGCGGGCTCTGGCGGGCGCCGTACGAGCCCCGCAGCGCGCTCGGCCTGGCGGCCGTCCTCGGCTACGCGTCGGCCAGGAGCTGACGGCGCCGCAGCTCGACCGCCCGCGCGGTGTCGTCGGCGACGAGGTCCATGTTGAGCTGCGCCGCGGCGAAGGCACCGCCGGCGGCGGCCGCCCCGACCTGGGCGTGCAGCTCGGTGACGTTGCCCGCGAGCCAGACGCCGGGGACGCTGCTGCGGCCCATCGGGTCGGCGGGGACGAACTCACCCATGCCGGTCGGGTGCTCCTCGGGCACCAGCCCTAGCCCCGCCAGGAAGCCGGCCCGGGCGACCATCCGGGTGCCGACCGCGAGGATCTCGCGAGCGACGACCTGGCCGTCGGCGAGCCGGACGCCGACGATCCGGTCGTTCTCGACCACCACCTCCGCGATCGGCTCCTCGACCACGCGGACCCCTCGCGCGGCGAGCTGCTCGGCCTGGTCGTCGGTGAGGTCGGGAGCCGTGTGCCGGAAGAGCACCACGTCGTCGCTCCACTGCCGCCAGAGCAGCGCCCCGTGCACCGCCATCGGGTTGCTGCCGACGACGCCGATGGCCCGGTCGCGGACCTCCCAGCCGTGGCAGTAGGGGCAGTGCACGACGTCGCGGCCCCACCGCTCGCGCAGGCCGGGCACGTCGGGCAGCTCGTCGACCAGGCCGCTCGTGACGAGCAGCCGGCGGGCGCGGGTCTCGCGTCCGTCGGCCAGGCCGATCGCGAAGCCGTCGCCGGCGCGCTCGACGGTGACGACCTCGCCGGCGACCACCTCGCCGCCGTACGTCCGCACCTCGTGGCGACCGCGCTCGAGCAGCTCGGCCGGGCGGGTGCCCTCGCGGGCGAAGAGCCCGTGCACCGCGTCCGCGGGCGCGTTGCGTGGCGTCCCAGCGTCGACGACCAGGACGCTGCGCCGCGCCCGGCCGAGCATCAGCCCTGCGTTCAGGCCGGCTGCACCGCCGCCGACCACCACCACGTCGTACGCGCTCTCCAGCTGATCCATGCGACCAGCATGACCACCGGGAGCCCGACGAGCAAACGCCCTTGCTGATCTGGCAAACTGCTCGCATGCCACACGACGAGCCCGACGACGAGCACGCCCTCGCCTCGGTCGGTCCGCGGCTGCGCGCGTTGCGCCAGGACCGCGAGACCACGCTGGCCGAGCTGTCCGCTGCGACCGGGATCTCCGTGAGCACGCTCTCGCGTCTGGAGTCGGGCAGTCGCAAGCCGACCCTCGAGCTGCTCCTGCCCCTGGCGCGTGCCCACCAGGTCAGCCTCGACGAGCTGGTCGACGCTCCCCCCACCGGCGACCCACGGGTGAACCTCAAGCCCGTCACCGTGCACGGGATGACGATGCTGCCCCTGACCCGCCGGGCCGAGGGGATCCAGGCGTTCAAGATCGTGCTGGCCCCCCGCCAGGAGCGCGACGAGCCGGAGCTCAGGACGCACGAGGGTTATGAGTGGGTCTACGTGCTCGACGGACGGCTGCGCCTCATCCTGGGTCTGCCAGGAGGTGCGCAGCACGACCTGGTCCTCGAGCCGGGACAGGCCGCGGAGCTCGACACGCGGACCCCGCACTGGTTCGGCCCGGCCGACGGGCAGTCCGTCGAGTTCCTCAGCCTCTTCGGAAAGCAGGGGGAGCGCGCCCACCTGCGGGCCCGCCCGAAGCCCCGTGCCGGTGCCTGAGCTCGTGCGCCACTACCCTGACGCACGATGAGCACCATCGACGACGCCGTGAGGTGGCCCACGCCGCCAGTGGTGCGAGCGCTCGACGTGGCCGCGAAGGTGTTCCTCGTCTGGCTGCTCGCCGTGGCCCTGGTCTACCCCGAGATCGGCAACATGGAGGACAAGGCAGCCGGTGCGCGCGCCGTGGCCTACCCGCTGCTGGCGTTCACCGTGCCCTTCATCTGGTGGTACCGCTGGCGCGAGCGCGCGTCCTTCCCCTGGGTCGCCGACCTGCTGGTCACCGCCACCTGCTTCACCGACACCCTCGGCAACCGGATGGACCTCTACGACCGGATCGTCTGGTTCGACGACTGGATGCACTTCATGAACACCGGCGTGCTCACGGGCGCGGTCATCCTGCTGACCAAGCAGCACGCCGCGACGGTGATGGAGACGCTGGAGCGTGGGGTCGCCTTCGGGGTCACCGCAGCGGTCGCGTGGGAGATCGCCGAGTACTTCGCCTTCATCAGCACCTCGCCCGAGCGGATGAGCGCGTACGCCGACACGCTCGGCGACATCGCGCTCGGTGGCCTCGGCGCGATCACCGCCGCGCTGTGCGTCCACTGGTGCTGGCGGCAGGGCTGGCTGCACACCGCGGCTCCACAGCTGGCAGGTCTGGACCGCTCCGACAGAGCACTCCCGGTGCTGCCAGCACGCGAGTAGCGTCGAAGACCGCGATCAGCAGCCGCGACCGCATCCAGGGGGTCCTCGAAAGGAGGGCGACAGATGTTCGTGCAGATGATCCAGGGGCGAACCGGTGATCCAGGCGCCGTACGAGCGCAGCTCGACAAGTGGCGCGACGAGGTGGCTCCCGGCGCCGACGGCTGGCTCGGCAGCACCAGCGGGGTGACGGCCGACGGGCGCGTCGTCGCACTGGCCCGGTTCGAGTCGGCGGAGGCCGCGCGACGCAACAGCGAGCGGCCCGAGCAGGACGCGTGGTGGGCCGGGATGGCGGCCTGCTTCGACGGCGAGCCGGAGTTCCACGACAGCACGTGGGTGCAGGCCAACCAGCCGGGCGACCCGGACGCCGCAGGCTTCGTGCAGGTGATGCAGGGCAGGACGAAGGACCTCGGGCGCGGTCGTGAGCTCATGAGCAGCGACGGCGATGTGGACTGGAACGAGTACCGGCCCGACATCCTCGGAACCCTGATGATCAACTACGACGACGACGGCTGGGCGATGGCCATCTACTTCACCAGCGAGGCCGACGCGCGCGCCGGTGAGCAGAAGCCGCCGCCGCCCGAGATGGCCGAGGCGATGGCCGAGCTGGAGACGCTCGCGATCGGGGAGACGGAGTACTTCGACCTGACCGACCCCTGGCTGTTGTCGCCCTGATCGCCCGCGATCGGCGTCCCGTCAGGGCGTGTCAGGACCGCCAGACCGGGGCGATGTCCTTGCGGTACCCGCGTCCGAAGACGCCGCTGATCACGGCGAGGACGGGCGCGGGGATGTCGCTCGTGGCGGCCGCCTTCTCCTCGGGTGTGGCCCCGTCGAGGAGCCAGGCGAAGAACCGGCCGCCGCGGGCAGGCGAGACCTTGGCGAACTGCTTGCCCATCTCCTTGACGACCGGGCTGTCGACGTTGCTGAGGTAGACGTCCTCCACCTCGCTCTCCTCGTGGTCGAGGTGGGTGATGGTGACCGTTCGGAGCTGCTCGAACGCGGCCTTGGCTGCAGCGGCGTCGTCGGCGGAGGCGGACGTGCGCAGCCTCGTCATCGTCGTCAGCGCGTCCCCGAGCGCGCCCGCCATCACGTCGTGCTCGGCGTCGAGCTGCGCGAGCAGGTCGTCGCTCACGCCCAGCCGGCGCAGCGCCGGCCAGGCGATCTCGTGCTCGCCGGTGTGGTGGTGGGTGAGCTGGTCCTCGAAGTTGTCCCAGGCCCTGCCGAGCCCGGCCGCGCGCTCGTGGTCCCCTGCCGGGAAGGATCCGAGGGCGGCGACGAAGCGGTCCAGGTCGCGCCGGAACGCACGGTGGATCACCTTGTTCATGCTCATCGTGGCCATGCTGCGAACGCTACTCGCGCAAGGCTCAGTGCGCGCCCGAGAAGTTCAGCCCGACGACGCCCGCGACGATCATGGTGAGGCTGGCAGCCTTGAGCAGCGTCATCTGCTCGCCGAGGAAGAAGTAGGCGATCATCGCGACCACGGCGGTGCCGAGGCCCGACCAGACGGCGTACGCGATCGAGACGGGCAGCGTGCGCACGACGATCGCCAGCATCCAGATCGACGCGGCGTAGCCGCTGACCACCGCCACGGTCCACCCTAGGCTGGTGAAACCCTCCGTACGCGGGAGCAGCGCCGTCGCCATCACCTCGATGAGGATGGCGACCACCAGGAGCAGTGCCGCGCCGTACATGATCTTCGTCTTCTTTCGCCGTCGTGGATGTAGCAGTCGCTACACCCGTAACTGTAGCAGTCGCTACGCTATTCCCGCGGGTCAAGAGCCGCACCTTTAGCAGTCCCATGAGGCAGGGAGTCGGGTGAGTCACAGGTGAGCCGTCGCGAGGAGCTGCTCGCAGCCGTCACCGACCACGTGCTGCACGAGGGGCTGATCGGGCTCACCCTGCGACCGCTCGCGGCGGCGATCGGCACGAGCGACCGGATGCTGCTCTACCACTTCGACAACCGCGACGCGCTCGTGTCGGCGGTGGTCGCCGAGGTGACGGCGCGCTCGACCGCGGCCGTGCGGGCGCTGCCGGCGGCGCCGTCGGTCCGGGCCGCCGTCAACCGGCTGTGGGTGGCCTACCAGGAGGAGCCGCTCTTCAGCTGCCAGTCGGTCTACGTGCAGGCCGCCGCCACGGGCCTGATCGGGCGCGAGCCGTACCTCACCGACGCCCGGGCCAGCAACGCGAGGTGGTCGGCCGCCATCGCCGACTACCTCGTGCGCAGCGGCGCCCCGAAGAGCCGGGTCGAGCGCATCGTGACGCTGGTCGACTCGGCGCTCTACGGCTTCCACCTCGACCTCACCACCGACCGCCCGGACGAGCTCGCGCGAGGCGTCGACGACCTCGCACAGGCGGCGCAGCGGCTGGCTGACTAGCTGCTCGAGGACTTCAGGGCCGCGCGCACGACCTCAGGTGTGCACGCGCCAGACCGATGACGTGTTGCCGGTCGAGGTCGCGAGGACCTGGAAGAAGCCCGGCTGGGACAAGGCCGACTGGGTGGTCCAGAAGTAGGTTCCGTCGGGCACGGACGTGGCCCCACTGATGGTGGTGGCCGTCCAGTCGATCCTGTCAGCGTTGGACATGACAGAGCCGGACCATCCGGTGGGGATCGACGTGCAGGACAGCCTCGGGTCAGTGGCGTCCGGGTCAGAGAGGAAGGTGGTCGTCAGGCGCAGGTCTGGTGGAGTCCCGCCACCGGACGAGACGGCGAAGTTGTCGAACTGGAGGCCGGCACAGGGCCCGACGGGCACCACCGCCGAGCCTCCCCGCCCGATCTGCAGCCAGCGACTGGGTGGTACGTGCAGAGTCCAGGGAGGCGAGACCGATCCCGAGATGGTTCTGGCGGTCAGCACGAAGCTGCCCTGCTGCCGGTCGCGGGCCTCCCACGTGCCGAACCAGTAGCCGTCGGGGATCGGGACGGTGGCGCCACTCGCCACGGAGCCGGCGTACACGTAGGTCACGGAGAAGTCGATGTTGCTGTTGCCCACCTTGGTCCACCCTGGGGGCGCCGTCGGCTGCAGCGCCAGGAGGCTGTGCCCGCCGAAGCCCGGGTCGGGCGCGAAGGTGGCGGTCAGCTGCAGGCTGTTGGCGGGTATCGGCGGGCCGTCGTTGACGATCGTCGCGCTCGCGAACCAGAACTCCCAGGTGAGGAGGCCGACCTCGAGCACCGGGTTGCTGGCGCCGCCGTCGAGGGTCAGGGTCCGCCCCGACGTGGCCGCCGCAGCTGGTGCGGCGGCGCTGACGACGATGGCCGGCGCGCTCCACAGCCCCGCCTGGATGGCCGCCCGTCGCTTGATCGGACGGGAGGTTTGAGGGGTAGGTGGCGTGAGCGTTGGCATCGGGGCGCTCCGAGGTCTGGGGGGCATGGGCGGCGGGTGGGCGAGAGGGATCCGAGATTTAATGACATCATATTAAGACAAGGCCCTGCGGCGTGCCCGATTGCTCACACCAGGTGGAGCGGGGTGTCACCGGCTTCTAGGGTCGAGGCATGACCACACGCGCCGACTGGGAGCACGCCGCCGCGGGCGTGCTGCGCAAGGCGGGACGCCTGGGCGAGGGCGACCCCGACGCGGCGGTGTGGGACGCCCTCACGCGGCGCACGCTGGACGGCATCGCCGTCACCCCGCTGGGCACCCCCGCCGACCTCGAAGGCGTCGACACCGACGTGCGGCCGACGCGACACGGCGCCTGGGACGTGCGGGTGGAGGTCCGAGGGGACGACGCGAGGGCGCTCAACGAGCAGGTGCTCGCCGACCTGGAGACGGGCGCCAACAGCCTGTGGGTGCACTCCGCCCACGACCTCCCGACGCTGCTCGACGGGGTGCTGCTCGACCTCGCGCCGGTCGTGCTCGACCTGGAGGTCGACCACCTCGCCCACGCGCGCGACCTCGTCGACCACCTCCGCACGCACCTGACCGGGGCGGCTCCCGCCACCGGCACCAACCTCGGCGTCCCCGCGACCGCCGACGACGCGACCTTGAGGGAGGCCGCGGAGCTGGCCGCGGAGGCCGGCACGCTCGCCTTCGTCGTCGACGCGCTCGACCTCCACCACCGTGGCGCGTCCGAGGTCCAGGAGCTCGCCTGGTCGGTCGCGGCAGGCGTGCGCCTCCTTCGCAGCCTGGAGGCCGGCGGCCTCGATGCGACCACGGCCGCGGGGCTCGTGGAGTTCAGGTACGCCGCCACCGACGAGCAGTTCCCGTCCATCGCCAAGCTGCGGGCGGCCCGTCGCCTCTGGGCGCGGATCCTCGACGCGAGTGGAGCCGGGGACGCGGCCCAGCGCCAGCACGCCGTGACGAGCCGGGCGATGCTGAGCACCTACGACCCCCACGTCAACCTGCTGCGCACGACCGTCGCCGCCTTCGCGGCCGGGGTCGGCGGCGCCGACGCGGTGACGGTCGTGCCCTTCGACAGCCCGCTCGGCAAGCCGGACACCTTCGGCCGCCGGATCGCCCGCAACACCTCTGCGGTGCTGCTCGCCGAGGCGCAGCTCGGCCGGGTGGCCGACCCGGCCGGCGGTGCGTACGCCGTCGAGCGGCTCACCCACGACCTGGCCGCCGCGGCGTGGGACCTCTTCGTCCGCCTGGACGAGGGTGCCGACCTGGACCGGCTCGTCGCCGACACCGTCGCCGAGCGCGACCGCCTGGTCGCCACCCGCCGCCGACCGATCACCGGTCTGACCGAGTTCCCGCACCTCGGTGAGGTGCTCCCCGTCCGGGAGCCCGATCCTGGTGCGCCGCCCGTACGCCGCTACGGCGCGGCCTTCGAGGCGTTGCGCGACGTCCCCGCCGACGCGACCGTCTTCCTGGCCACCCTCGGACCGGTCGCCGCGCACACCGCTCGCGCGAGCTTCGCCGCCAACCTGCTGGCCGCCGGAGGGATCGCGGTCGACACCGCCGGACCGACGACCGGCGTCGACGACCTGGTGGCGGCGTACGACGAGCAGCAGGTCGTCTGCCTCGCGGGCACCGACTCCGCCTACGCGGCCTGGGGCGCCGAAGCCGCGGCCGCGCTGCGGGCGGCCGGCGCCCAGCACGTCGTGATCGCCGGCAAGCCCGTGGACTACGCCGACGACGCCTGCTCGGTCGGCGCCGACGCGTTGGCGTTCCTCACCCGCACCAGGGAGGTCCTCGGATGAGCGTGCCGGAGAGCTTCGACCCCCGGTGGTCGAGCCCACCCGAGACCTGGCTCAGCCCCGAGGGCATCGAGATCAAGCCGTCGTACGACCTCACGGACCTCGAGGGTCTCGAGGGCCCTGACGGGCTCGACACCTGGCCGGGCTCGAGCCCGTTCGTGCGCGGGCCCTACCCGACGATGTACACCACGCAGCCCTGGACGATCCGCCAGTACGCCGGCTTCTCCACCGCCGAGGCGTCCAACGCCTTCTACCGCCGCAACCTCGCGGCCGGGCAGAAGGGGCTCAGCGTCGCCTTCGACCTCGCCACCCACCGCGGCTACGACTCCGACCACCCACGGGTGCGCGGCGACGTCGGCATGGCGGGCGTGGCGATCGACTCGATCTACGACACCCGCACGCTCTTCGACGGCATCCCGCTCGACCAGATGAGCGTCAGCATGACCATGAACGGCGCTGTGCTCCCGGTGATGGCCCTCTACATCGCCGCCGCCGAGGAGCAGGGGGTGAAGCCGGAGCTGCTGTCGGGGACCATCCAGAACGACATCCTCAAGGAGTTCATGGTCCGCAACACCTACATCTACCCGCCGCGGGCGAGCATGCGCATCGTCTCCGACATCTTCGCCTTCACCGCCGAGCGGATGCCGCGCTTCAACTCGATCTCGATCTCCGGCTACCACATGCAGGAGGCCGGGGCGACGGCCGACCTCGAGCTCGCCTACACCCTCGCCGACGGCGTCGAGTACGTCCGCGCCGGCATCGCGGCGGGCCTCGACGTCGACGCCTTCGCGCCGCGGCTCTCCTTCTTCTGGGCGATCGGCATGAACTTCTTCATGGAGGTCGCCAAGCTGCGCGCGGCGCGACTGCTGTGGGCGCGGCTGATGAGCCAGTTCGAGCCGCGCAACCCCAAGTCGCTCAGCCTGCGCACCCACTGCCAGACCAGCGGGTGGTCCCTGACCGCGCAGGACGTCTTCAACAACGTCACCCGCACCTGCGTGGAGGCGATGGCCGCGACGCAGGGGCACACGCAGTCGCTGCACACCAACGCCCTGGACGAGGCGATCGCGCTGCCGAGCGACTTCTCGGCGCGGATCGCGCGCAACACCCAGCTGCTGCTGCAGCAGGAGTCCGGCACCACCCACACGATCGACCCGTGGGGCGGCTCCTACTACGTCGAGCGGCTCACCCGCGACCTCGCCGACCGTGCCTGGGCGCACATCCTCGAGGCCGAGGAGGCGGGCGGCATGGCGAAGGCCATCGAGCAGGGGCTCCCCAAGCTGCGCATCGAGGAGGCGGCCGCGCGCACGCAGGCGCGCATCGACTCCGGCACCCAGCAGGTGATCGGCGTCAACACCCACCGGCTGCCGATCGAGGACCGCCTCGACGTCCTGCGCGTCGACAACGACGAGGTCTACCGCTCGCAGGTCGCCAAGCTCGAGCGGCTGCGCGCGGAGCGCGACGACGACGACGTACGACGCTCGCTCGACGCCCTGACCGGGGCGGCCGAGAGCGGGACCGGCAACCTGCTCGAGCTGGCCGTCGACGCCGCCCGCGCCAAGGCGACCGTCGGCGAGATCTCCGACGCGCTCGAGAAGGTGTGGGGCCGGCACCGCGCCGAGATCCGTACGATCAGCGGCGTGTACAGGTCGGAGATGGCGGAGGGCTCCGACACCACGGTGGCGGAGGTGCTGAAGGCGACGGCCGCCTTCGAGGCCGAGGAGGGGCGTCGTCCCCGCATCCTGGTCGCGAAGATGGGCCAGGACGGCCACGACCGCGGCCAGAAGGTCGTGGTCACCGCCTTCGCGGACCTCGGCTTCGACGTCGACGTGGGGCCGCTCTTCTCGACGCCCGATGAGGTCGCCCAGCAGGCCGTCGACAGCGACGTGCACATCGTGGGCGTCAGCTCCCTGGCGGCCGGGCACCTGACCCTGGTCCCGGCGCTGAAGCAGGCGCTGGCCGACCTCGGGCGCGACGACATCATGATCGTCGTGGGCGGCGTGATCCCGCCCGACGACGTGGCCCGCCTGCACGAGATGGGTGCGGCCGCGGTGTTCCTGCCCGGCACGGTCATCGCCGAGTCCGCGCTGGACCTCGTCCAGCGACTGCGCCACACCTGATGGCTACCGACTGATGGCCGACGACTGATGGCCGACGACTGATGGCCAGTCCCGTCGACGTCGGCGCGCTCCTGGCCGGCGTCCGCGCCGGCGACCGGGCAGCGGTCTCCCGGGCCATCACGCTCGTGGAGTCCGCCAACGACGACCACCGTGCGGCCGCTCGCGAGCTGCTGGGCGCCCTCGAGCCGAGTCCGGGCTCGACCAGGGTCGGCATTTCCGGGGTCCCGGGCGTCGGCAAGTCGACCTTCATCGAGACCCTCGGCACGCACCTGACGGGCCTGGGCCACCGCGTCGGGGTGCTCGCCGTCGACCCGTCCTCGCAGCGCACCGGCGGCTCGGTGCTGGGGGACAAGACCCGGATGCCGCGGCTGACCGCCGACGCGGCGGCGTACATCCGGCCCTCACCGTCGTCAGGGACCCTCGGCGGTGTCGCCCGGGCGACCACCCAGGCGATGATCGTGCTCGAGAACGCGGGGTACGACGTCGTGCTGGTCGAGACCGTCGGCGTCGGTCAGTCCGAGACGACTGTCGCGGGGATGGTCGACACGTTCCTCTTCCTCACCCTGGCGCGCACCGGCGACCAGCTCCAGGGCATCAAGCGCGGCATCCTCGAGCTCGCCGACGTGATCGCCGTCAACAAGGCCGATGGCGACCGCGTGCAGGAGGCCCGGTCCGCGGCTCGCGAGCTCGCGGGCGCCCTGCGGATGGTGCACAGGAGCGAAGCGACAGGGGAGTGGACGCCACCAGTCCTCACCTGCTCAGGTCTGGAGGGCACCGGCGTCCCCGAGGTCTGGGCCGAGGTCGGCCGGCACCGCGAGCACCTCGGCGCCGACGGCATCGCCGCTCAGCGTGCCGAGCAGCAGCTCGAGTTCACCTGGTCGATCGTGCGCGACGAGCTGGCCCGTCGGCTCGAGCGCTCGCCCGGCGTCGCGGCGATCCGCGACGAGGTCCGCACCGCCGTCCTGTCCGGCGAGCTGCCGGCCAGCCTGGCGGCCGACCGGCTGCTCGCGGCGTACGACGCCGACTGAGGCGCCACGGTCCCGAGGACGGCCGGACGCCTCATCTGAACTAACCTCGGTGTTGACATGTCGCCGCAGCCCGCCGTTCCCGCCCACTCAGATCCGACCCCCGACGCCTCCCGCGTCGTGGAGGCCGTCGTCGAGAAGATCGCCGACCAGCTCGTCGAGATGCGGCGCGACCTGCACCGGCACCCCGAGCTCTCGTGGCACGAGCGGCGGACGACGGCCATCGCCGCGGCGGAGGCGGAGGCGGCCGGCTGGCGGACCACCCGCGCCGGCGACTCCGGACTGGTCGCCGACCTCGGTGAGGACGGGCCTCTGGTCGCGCTGCGCGCCGACCTCGACGCCCTTCCTGTCGACGACACCACGACCGACCCGTGGGCCAGCGAGACCCCGGGCGTCGCCCACGCCTGCGGGCACGACGTGCACACGACCGCACTGGTCGGTGCCGCGCACGCGCTCGCCGAGGTCCACGGGCAGGGCCTGCTGCGGGGCCGGGTGCGGCTGCTCTTCCAGCCCGCGGAGGAGGTGATGCCGGGCGGCGCGCTCAAGCTGATGAGGGCGGACGCCCTCGCCGGCGTCGAGCGCATCTTCAGCCTGCACTGCGACCCGACCGTCGACGTGGGCCAGGTCGGCCTCCGGGAGGGTCCGCTCACCGGTGCCGCGGACAGCATCCAGGTCCGCCTCAGCGGCGCCGGTGGCCACACCTCCCGACCGCACCTGACGCAGGACGTGATCTTCGCCCTCGGCAAGGTGATCGCCGAGGTCCCGGCCGTGATGTCACGCCGTCTCGACCCGCGCGCGGGGGTCAGTGTCGTCTGGGGCGTCGTCGCCGCCGGCTCCGCGCTCAACGTGATCCCGAGCCGCGGCATGGTCGGCGGCACGGTCCGGATGCTCGACCAGGTCGCCTGGGCCGAGGCGGAGGTGCTGGCCCGCGAGGCCATCGAGCAGGTCGTCGCGCCCTACGGCGTGACCGCGGAGGTCGACTACCACCGCGGGGTCCCACCCGTGGTCAACGACGGGGGTTCGACACAGCTGTTCGGGGCCGCCATCGCCAGGGTCCTCGGCGTAGGGGGCTGGGTGCCCACCTCCCAGAGCCTGGGTGGCGAGGACTTCGGCTGGTACGTCGAGAAGGTGCCCGGCGCGATGGCTCGGCTGGGCACGCGGACGCCGGGGGGCCCGACGTACGACCTCCACCAGGGAAACCTGCGCGTCGACGAGGGTTCGACCAGAATCGGGGCCCGACTTCTGGCAGAAGTTGCCCTTGGCGCCATCGCCTCCCTGAGCGGCCCGGTCACCGCCCGGTAACAGTTCTAGATGTTCGGCCCCGCAGGCGGGGAATCTGGCCTGGCGGGGTATTAGGGTGGCCCCGCACAGGAGCCCGGCTGGGGCTCCTTTCTCAGACGAAATCCCGAGGATCAGGAGGCGCCGTGAAGAAGACGGCCCGTTTCGCTGCAGTCATTGCGATTGCAGCTCTCAGTCTGGCCGCGTGTGGCGACCGGCCCGACGAGGAGAGCACCGACGAGCCCACCACGTCGGAGTCCAGCCCCACGGAGGAGACGTCCGCGCCGGCTGAAGAGGTCGACTTCAAGGCCTGCATGGTCTCCGACTCGGGCGGCTTCGACGACAAGGGCTTCAACCAGACCTCCTACAAGGGCCTGACCGACGCTGCCGAGCAGCTCGGCGTCCAGACCGGCCAGGTCGAGTCCAACTCCGACACCGAGTACGGCGACAACATCCAGGCCATGGTCGACGAGGGCTGCAACGAGATCACCACGGTCGGCTTCCTCCTCGGAGACGCGACCCTGGCCGCGGCCAAGGCCAACAAGGACGTCGACTTCGCGATCGTCGACTACGCCTACGAGAAGGCTCCCAAGAACCTCAAGGGCCTGGTCTTCAACACCGCCGAGCCCTCCTTCCTCGCCGGCTACCTCGCCGCCGCGAAGTCCGAGACCGGCACCGTGGGCACCTTCGGTGGCCTGAACATCCCGACCGTCACGTCGTTCATGACCGGCTTCAAGCAGGGTGTCGAGAAGTTCAACGAGGACACCGGCGGTGACGTGCAGCTCCTGGGCTGGGACGGCACCGACGGCTCGTTCACCGAGGACTTCGAGGACAAGTCGAAGGGCCAGAACATCGCCGAGGGCTTCATCCAGCAGGGTGCCGACGTGATCTTCCCGGTCGCCGGTCCCGCCGGCCTCGGTGGCCTGCAGGCCGCCCAGGACAACGACGTCTGGGGCATCTGGGTCGACACCGACGGCTGCGTCTCGGCCGCCGAGTACTGCGACTCGCTCCTGACCTCGGTCATGAAGGGCATGGACGTCGCGGTCACCGAGGCCATCGGTGCCTCCCTGGAAGGCTCCTTCTCCAACGAGCTCTACGTGGGCACGCTGGAGAACGGCGGTGTCGGCCTCGCGCCGTACGCCGACGGTGAGGTCGACGCCGACCTCGAGGCGACCATCGAGGACCTGAAGGCGCAGATCATCAGCGGGGACATCAAGGCCGGCTGATCCAGTCGCCTCTGGGCTGACGAACGACACAGAGGCCGGGGCGGGGTGTGTTCCCCGCCCCGGCTTCGTCGTTCTAAGGTTCAGGCCAGCGAGACAGGGACCTCGGGGGGCAGCACAGCAAGGTCGGACAGGAATCCGGAGGCGGGGAGGCCGCGTGAAGCTGGAGATCAGAGGGCTGACCAAACGGTTCGGGACGTTCACGGCCAACGACCGCATCGACCTGACCGTCGAACCCGGGCAGATCCACTGTCTCCTGGGCGAGAACGGCGCCGGCAAGTCGACGCTGATGAACATGCTCTACGGCCTGCTCGATCCCACCGAGGGCGAGATCCTGGTCGACGGCGAGCCCGTCACCTTCGCCTCGCCGAGCGGCGCGATCGATGCCGGCATCGGCATGGTCCACCAGCACTTCATGCTCGTGCCGGTCTTCACCGTCGCCGAGAACGTCATGCTCGGCCGGGAGCACACGCGCGGGGCCGGCGTGCTCAACCGCCGCGAGGCCGCGCGGGTGGTCCGCGAGCTCTCCGAGCGCTACGGCCTGGCGGTCGACCCGAACAGCCTCGTGGGCGAGCTGCCCGTCGGCGTGCAGCAACGCGTGGAGATCATCAAGGCGCTCAGTCACGACGCGAAGGTGCTGATCCTCGACGAGCCCACCGCGGTGCTGACGCCGCAGGAGATCGACGAGCTCATGGACATCATGCGCTCCCTCAAGGAGCAGGGCACCTCGATCATCTTCATCACCCACAAGCTGCGCGAGGTCAAGGCGGTCGGTGACGTCATCACGGTGATCCGCCGCGGCCGGGTCGTCGGGAGCGCGCCGCCGTCGACACCGGAGACCGAGCTCGCCGAGATGATGGTCGGGCGCGAGGTCAACCTCGTCGTCGACAAGGCGCCGGCGAAGACCGGCGAGACGGTGCTCGAGGTCTCCGGGGTCACCGTGGTCGACCCGCGCGGCCACCAGGTCGTCAAGGACGTGTCGTTCGTCGCGAAGGCCGGTGAGGTGCTCGGCATCGCGGGCGTGCAGGGCAACGGCCAGACCGAGCTGATCAAGTCGTTGCTCGGCCTGGTGCGGCCCGAGACGGGCAAGATCCTGCTCGACGGCGAGGACATCTCGAGGTACTCCCCGCGCGACAGCCTGGACGCCGGGATCGGCTACGTCCCCGAGGACCGTTCGCACGACGGCTACGTCGCCTCGTTCAGCGTCCGCGAGAACCTCGTGCTCGACCTCTACCGCAGTGACGCGTTCGCCAATGGCCCCGCGCTCAAGCTGGACGCGATACGCGAGAACGCAGAGTCCCGGATCAAGGAGTTCGACATCCGCACCGAGTCGGCGGAGAGCCCCGTCAGCTCGTTGTCCGGCGGCAACCAGCAGAAGGTCGTCGTCGCCCGGGAGTTCAGCCGGTCGTTGAAGGCGCTGATCGCCTCACAGCCGACCCGCGGTGTCGACGTGGGCTCGATCGAGTTCATCCACAAGAGGATCATCTCCGAGCGTGACAACGGCACCGCGGTGATCATCGTCTCCACCGAGCTGGACGAGATCTACGCGTTGTCCGACCGGATCGCCGTCATGTACGACGGCCGCATCGTCGGCACCGTCAGTCCCGACATCAAGCGCGAGGACATCGGCCTGATGATGGCCGGTGCCCGCGAGGTCCCCGCTGACCAGGAGGCGACCGCGTGAGCGAGCACCGCAAAGGCCCGTCGGACGGCGCCGAGCCGCCCGACCAGGCGAGCGGGAGCAACAAGGAGCAGTGGACCGACCTCCAGCAGGAGGCCAAGGCCAAGCTCGAGACCGGACGCGCGGGCGACGACCCGGACCCCAACGCCGACGGGGAGTCCGCTGACCTGCGCAGCCCGATCACCTGGCTGCCGACGGTGGTGGAGACGCTGGTCGCCGTCGCGCTGGCCCTGGTGATCGGCGCGGTCCTCATCGCCCTGTCGGAGCGCAAGGTCATCGAGGCGATGCCCTACATCTTCTCCTACCCCCAGGACTTCTTCCGCGAGTCGTGGGACGCCATCTCCTCGTCGTACGCCGCCCTGGTCAAGGGCGCCATCGGCAGCGGCTCGGCGATCGGCACGACGGTCGAGCGGTCCGCGCCGCTGATCTGTGCCGGCCTCGGCGTCTCCCTGGCCTTCCGCGCGGGCCTGTTCAACATCGGCGCCCAGGGTCAGCTCATCATCGGCGCCATGCTGGCCGGCTACGTCGGGTTCTCCTGGGACCTGCCCGCCGGGATCCACCTGCTCGCGGCCTTCACCGCCGCCTTGCTGGGTGGCGCGGCGTGGGGAGCGATCTCCGGTGTCCTCAAGGCGCAGACCGGCGCCCATGAGGTGATCACGACGATCATGCTGAACTTCCTCGCGGGATCGGTGCTGCTCTACGCCCTGTCCAAGGAGGCCTTCCAGCGCGAGGGCAGCGACAACCGGCTCTCACCCCCGGCCAACGAGTCGGCACGGTTCGCCGACGTCGTCGGGAACACCCACTGGGGCGTGATCCTGGCGTTTCTCGCCGCGATCGTCGTGTGGTGGCTGCTGGAGCGCAGCACGCTCGGCTTCGAGATCCGCGCCGTCGGTGCCAATCCCGACGCCGCCCGGACGGCGGGCATGAGCGTCCCGAAGATCTACACGCTGGCCATGCTGATCGCGGGCCTGCTCGCGGGCCTGGCCGCCACGATGAGCGTCCTGGGACGAGGCGACTCGCTGAGCCCGACGATGGCCGGGACGATCGGCTTCGACGCCATCACGGTGGCGCTCCTCGGCCGGGCGACCCCGCTCGGCACGGTGCTCGCCGGGCTGCTCTTCGGGGCCCTCGCCGTCGGCGGCGTGGCGATGCAGGCGAGCGCCGCGTCGACCCCCAAGGAGCTCACCCAGGTGTTGCAGGCGTTGATCGTGCTCTTCGTCGCCGCCCCCGCCTTCGTGCGCGGGATCACCCGCATGAGAGCCCAGGGCAGCGACTCCGCGTTGATGGCGAAGGGTTGGTGACGTAGGCCATGGCGATTGCCACCGCGATCTCGGACGAAGGCGCCGTCGACCTCCGCGACCGCGCCGACGTCAGCCGCCAGATCAAGCTGGTGGTGGTGTTCGGGCTGGTCGTGGCCCTGCTCGTGTGGTTCGCGCTGACCATCGAGAACTCCACCGTCCTCTACACGCTGGGCGAGCGCATCAGCAAGGAGACGCCGGCCAAGGAGGTCAACGGGCAGGCGCTCGCCTGGGGTGCGGTCGCCGTGGCCGTGGTGGCCCTGCTCCTCGCGGCGGTCAACAAGGTGCCCCGCGGCGGCCTCGGGATCCTGGTGTTCGTGCTGGTCGGGCTCGCCTTCTTCACCGGCTTCCTGGTGTGGAACTACGCCGACCAGGACCTCGGTCGCCCCCTCGCGATGGTCAACCCGCTGCCGGGCACGATGCGCCTGGCGACGCCGCTCGTGTTCGGGGCGCTGGCGGGGTGCCTGTGCGAGCGCGCCGGCGTCATCAACATCGCCATCGAGGGTCAGCTGCTGATGGGGGCGTTCTTCGCCTCCGTCGCGTCGTCGGCGTTCTACAGCGCCGAGATGGGCCTGCTCGGCGGCATCGCCGCGGGTGTCGCGATGGCCTGGATGCTCGGCATCTTCGCGTTGCGCTACCAGGTCAACCAGGTGGTCCTCGGCGTGGTGCTGATCGCGTTCGCCTCTGGACTGACGGCGTTCATGCTCAGCCAGATCCCCGACGACTACAAGCAGTACTTCAACGAGCCGCTGGTCCTCGAGCGGATCGCGGTGCCGGTGCTGTCGGACATCCCGATCCTCGGGGGACCGCTCTTCAACCAGACCCTGCTGGTCTACCTGATGTACGTCGCGGTGTTCCTGGTGACCTTCCTGCTCTTCGAGACCAAGTGGGGCCTGCGGGTCCGCGCGGTCGGCGAGCACCCGATGGCAGCCGACACCGTCGGCATCAAGGTCAACCGGGTGCGCTGGCAGGCCGTGCTCTTCGGTGGCGTGTTCGCCGGCCTGGGCGGTGCCTACTTCACCGTCGGGTCGACCGGGTCCTTCGACAACGACGCCTCGGCCGGCAACGGCTTCATCGCCCTCGCCGCGGTGATCATGGGTCGCTGGCACCCGATAGGGGCGACCTTCGCCGCGCTGTTCTTCGGCTTCACCTGGACCCTTCAGGCCCAGCTGCAGGTCCTGGACAAGATCCCGGGCGAGCTGCTGCGCGCGTCTCCTTATCTCGCCACCATCATCGCGGTCGCCGGGTTCGTCGGCCGGGTCCGCCCGCCGGCCGCCGACGGCGTGCCCTACGTGAAGAGCTGACGTGAAGGACGACCAGAGTGGCGGCGTGGACTCGCCCACCCAGCTCGACTGGGAAAAGTTGAAAGCCGCAGCCGTCGAAGTGTCCAAGCACGCCTACGTGCCCTACAGCCACTTCCCGGTCGGCGCAGCGGCGCTGGCCGACGACGGGCGGGTGCTGGTGGGCTGCAACGTCGAGAACGCGGCGTACGGCGTCGTGCTCTGCGCCGAGTGCGGCGTGGTGTCGTCGCTGCACGCGACCGGTGGCGGGCGGCTGACGCACTTCGTCTGCGTCAACAAGGACGAGGAGATCATCATGCCGTGCGGCCGGTGCCGGCAGCTGCTCTACGAGCAGGGCGGGCCCGATCTCCTGCTGTGGACGGTGTCGGGGGTTCGGACCATGTCCGAGGTGCTGCCCGACGCGTTCGGGCCCGAGGACCTCCGGCACGTGAGCGAAGGAGCCCCCATCGAATGAGTGCAGCCGAATGAGCTCAGCCGAATGAGTACAGCCGAATGAGTACAGGGAGCCACGACGCCGTCGAGGTCATCGGCGCCAAGCGCGACAAGCACGAGCTCAGCGACAGCCAGATCGAGTGGGTGATCGACGCCTACACGAAGGGCACTGTCGCCGACGAGCAGATGTCGGCGCTGGCGATGGCGATCCTCCTCAACGGCATGGACCGTCGCGAGCTCACCACGTGGACGCACGCGATGATCGCCTCCGGGGAGCGCATGGACTTCTCCGGCCTGTCGCGACCGACTGCTGACAAGCACTCGACCGGCGGGGTCGGCGACAAGGTCACGCTGCCGCTGGCGCCCCTCGTGGCGGCCTGCGGGGTCGCCGTGCCCCAGCTCTCGGGCCGCGGGCTCGGCCACACCGGCGGCACGCTCGACAAGCTCGAGTCGATCCCCGGCTGGCGGGCGCAGCTCAGCAACGACGAGATGATGCGCCAGCTCGAAGAGGTCGGCGCGGTCATCTGCGCCGCTGGCGACGGGCTGGCGCCCGCCGACAAGAAGCTCTACGCGCTGCGCGACGTCACCGGGACCGTCGAGGCGATCCCGCTGATCGCGTCGTCGATCATGTCCAAGAAGATCGCCGAGGGCACGGGCGCCCTGGTGCTCGACGTCAAGGTCGGGACGGGGGCGTTCATGAAGGACCTCGCCCGCGCCCACGAGCTCGCCGAGGTCATGGTCGCGCTCGGCAACGACGCGGGTGTCAAGACGTACGCCGCCATCACCGACATGTCCACGCCGCTCGGCCGCACCGCGGGCAACGCGATCGAGGTGACCGAGTCGGTCGAGGTGCTCGCCGGCGGGGGGCCCGCCGACGTGGTGGAGCTGACGCTCCAGCTGGCCCGCGACATGCTGACCGGCGCCGGGCGCGAGGGCGTCGACCCGGCCGACAAGCTCGCCGACGGGTCCGCGATGGACGCGTGGAAGGCGATGATCAGGGCCCAGGACGGCGACCCGGACGCCGAGCTGCCGGTGGCCAAGGAGTCGCACGTCGTCAACGCCCCGTCGTCCGGCGTGCTGACCCGGCTGGACGCGATGGCCGTCGGGCTGGCCGCGTGGCGGCTCGGCGCCGGCCGGGCGCGCAAGGAGGACCCCGTGCAGGCCGGTGCCGGCGTGGTCTGGCACGCGCGTCCGGGCGACGAGGTGACCGAAGGCAGTCCGCTCTTCACGCTGCTGACCGACGAGCCGGAGCGGTTCGACCGTGCGCTCGAATCCCTGGAGGGCGGCTACGACCTCGCCCCGACGGGGACCCCCTTCACCCCGGCGCCGCTGATCCACGACCGGCTGCGCTAGGACTCAGCTCAGCAGCAGCACCACGTGGGCGGCCACGCACGCGGGCTTGGCGCTGCCTTCGAGCTCGACGGTGTGGTGGACGATCAGCTGCTTGCCGCTGGGCAGGTCGGTGACCTCGCCGAAGCGGACGTGGGAGCGCAGCCTGCTGCCGACCGGTACCGGCGCGGGGAAGCGCACCTTCTCGAGGCCGTAGTTGAGCCGCGCTCCGGTGGTCTCGAACGCGAAGACCTGCGAGGCGAAGAACGGCAGCAGGCTGAGCGTGAGGAACCCGTGTGCGATGGTGCCGCCGAACGGTCCGGCCGCGGCGCGCTCCTCGTCGACGTGGATCCACTGGTGGTCGTTGGTGGCCTCGGCGAACGCGGAGATGCGGGCCTGGTCGACGGTGATCCAGTCGCTGGTGCCGATCTCGGAGTCGGCGGCTGCGGAGACCTCGTCGAGGGAGTGGAAGGTGCGCATGACCCGAGACCCTATGACGGCGCCGCCCGGATGCAGGCCGTGACAGGATGCCTGCCGTGACGACTCCCACTCGTGACGAGGTCCGCCGGGCCCCCAAGGTGCTCCTCCACGACCACCTCGACGGCGGCCTGCGGCCCCAGACGGTGCTCGAGCTGGCGGCCGACTGCGGTCACGACCTGCCGGCGTCCGACGCAGGCTCGCTGGGCCGCTGGTTCACCGACTCGGCGGACAGCGGCTCGCTGGAGCGCTACCTCGAGACCTTCGACCACACGGTCGGCGTCATGCAGACCGCGCACGGTCTGACCCGGGTCGGCCGCGAGTGCGTCGAGGACCTCGCGGCCGACGGGGTCGTGTACGCCGAGGTGCGCTACGCCCCGGAGCAGCACGTCTCCAACGGGCTCACCCTCGACGAGGTGGTCGCCGCGGTGCAGGAGGGCATCGACGAGGGCACGGCCGCCACGGACGGCCGGATCGTGGTCCGCCAACTCCTCACCGCCATGCGGCACCAGGCACGTTCGCGCGAGATCGCCGAGCTGGCCGTCGCCTGGCGGGACCGGGGCGTCGCGGGCTTCGACATCGCGGGCGCGGAGGCGGGCTACCCGCCGACCCGGCACCTCGACGCGTTCGAGTACCTCCAGCGCGAGAACTCCCACTTCACCATCCACGCAGGCGAGGCCTTCGGGTTGCCCTCGATCTGGCAGGCCATCCAGTGGTGCGGGGCCGACCGGCTCGGCCACGGCGTCCGGATCATCGACGACATCACGGTGGGGGAGGACGGGTCCGTCGAGCTGGGCCGGCTGGCGGCGTACGTGCGCGACCGCCGGATCCCCCTGGAGATGTGCCCTGCCTCCAACCTCCAGACGGGAGCCGCGGCGTCGCTGGCCGAGCACCCGATCGGGCTGCTCACCGAGCTGCGCTTCCGGGTCACCGTCAACACCGACAACCGGCTGATGAGCGGCACGTCGATGACCGACGAGATGTGGAACCTCGTGCAGACGTTCGGCTACTCGCTGGCCGACCTGCGCTGGTTCACGCTCAACGCGATGAAGTCGGCGTTCCTGCCCTTCGACGAGCGGCTCGCACTCATCGACGAGATCATCAAGCCGGGCTACGCCGAGCTCGGCGCCTGAACGCCGACTTGCGCCACGTGGCGCTCGACTTCACGCCGACTCGCGGTCATGCGGGGACGACCACGAACCACGGCTTGGTCCAGCCGGCCAGCCGGAACGTCGCGTCGAGGAACGCCTCCCGAGTGACGCTGAGGACCCGGCCGCTGCCCGGCTCGTAGCACTGGATCGCGGTGTCGGACGCGCCCACGGTGAGCACGACGTGGCGGGGGATCCAGCGGCTGCCGACGTACAGCGGCGACGGCGAGCCGGCCTCGACGGCGGCCACCAGGGCCTCCCAGGCGGGCTCGCGGCGCAGGATGGTCCGGAACCCCCATCGGCGTCCGGTCGACGCGGTGAGCTCGCCCGCGACGGCCCAGGGGGGCGTGCCGAGCGCGCGCGGCCAGGGCAGCTGCAGGCGTCCGGCCGCGGTGACGGCGCGGGTGGTGCGGCCGTGCGTGCCGAGGGCCTCGCTCCCGAAGCGCGACGCGTCTTCGGTGAGCCAGCGTGCGTAGTCCTCGTCTCGCAGGGCCCGCTCGACGACCAGCACGCTCGCGCCGCAGGAGCGCTGGTCGGGCTGGCGAGGGTGGGTCGCGAGCAGGCTGGTCGCCCAGGCACCGAACGGCGTGGCGCTCATGCCAGCCGGACGATCTCGGCGTACGCCGTCTCGGGGGTCGCGACCCGGCAGCCCAGCTCCTCGGCGTGCGCGACGACGCGGCGCTGGTCCCCCAGCAGCGACCACCCGCGCCGGAGCAGCACGAGCGGTGGCTTGCGGTGCTCGCGCAGGTCGCGGGTGAGGCGGCGCCAGAAGGTGATCATCGGGTGCTGGGTGATGCAGTACGCCGCCGCGACCAGCCCTCGCGCGCGCAGGGCGGGGACGACCTCCTGGGCGAAGATCCCCTCGGCCAGGAAGTACCGCGAGCCGTCGAGGTCGAGCACCTGCCAGCCGCAGCGGCCGTCCTGCGCGATCTCGTAGATCGGCACGTCGGCCTTTCCGTCACGGCACAAGGACTCCACCGCGGCCAGAGCGTCCTCGACGTTCCACGACGCCGGGTCGTCCCAGTCGGGGATGCCGGCGTTCTGGCCGTCGGTGATCCGGGGGAGCGACGGGTCGCTGCCGTCCTTGTAGAAGTCGTCCAGCCGAAGGACCGGCAGCCCCACCCGTTCGGCGAGTCGTGACTTGCCGGCGCCCGAGGGGCCCGCCAACACGATGACCTGTGCCCCGTTGTCGGACATGGTCCTGCGTCAGATGCCGATCGGGTGCCAGACCGTCTTGGTCTCGAGGTAGGCGGTCATGGCGGACAGGTCGGGCGCCTCGGTCCAGTCGGGCTCGACGGTCGGGGCGCGGTGTACGCGCTTGAGGTTCTCGGCGGCGGCCACCTCGTAGGCGGTGGCGTTGTCGGCGTCGCCGGCGGCGCCGACGAGGTTGATCGCGTTGACGTCCATGTGCGAGGCGAGCCACGGCGCGGGCGCCGTGTAGTCGCCGGTGAGCACGTTGACGACGCCGCCGGGCACGTCGCTGGTCGCGAGCACCTCGCTGAAGGTGATCGCGGGGAGCGGGCGCGCGTAGGACGACACCACGACCACGGTGTTGCCCGTGACGATGACCGGCGCGACGACCGACACCAGGCCGAGCAGGCTCGACTCCTGGGGTGCGAGCACGGCGACGACGCCGGTCGGCTCGGGCGTCGAGAGGTTGAAGAACGGCCCGGCGACCGGGTTGGCGCCGCCGACCACCTGGGTGATCTTGTCGGCCCAGCCGGCGTACCAGACGAGGCGGTCGATCGAGGCGTCAACGACGGCGTTCGCCCGCGCGGCGGTGAGGCCCTCCGACTGGCGGACCGCCTCGACGAACTGCGGGCGGCGGTCCTCCATCACCTCGGCGACGCGGTAGAGGACCTGGGCACGGTTGTACGCCGTCTTGCCCGACCAGCCCTTGAAGGCCCCCCGGGCCGCGAGCACGGCGTCCCGGGCGTCCTTGCGCGACGCCAGCGCGGCGTTCGCCACGAACTTGCCCTTCGCGTCGCTGACGACGTAGGAGTGGCCCGACTCAGACCGGGGGAACTGGCCGCCGATGTAGAGCTTGTAGGTCTTGCGGACGTCGACGCGGTCACTCATTTGAGCCCGCCTTCCTTGAGATAGGCCTCCAGTCCGTGGCGGCCGCCCTCGCGGCCGTAGCCCGACTCCTTGTAGCCGCCGAACGGGCTCGTCGGGTCGAACTTGTTGAACGTGTTGGCCCACACCACGCCGGCCCTGAGCTGGTTGGCCGTCCAGAGGATGCGCGAGCCCTTCTCGGTCCACACCCCCGCGGACAGGCCGTAGGGCGTGTTGTTGGCCTTCTCGACGGCCTCGTGCGGGGTGCGGAAGGTCAGCACCGACAGCACCGGCCCGAAGATCTCCTCACGCGCGATGCGGTGCGCCTGGCTGACGCCGGTGAAGACGGTCGGCGGGAACCAGAAGCCCTTGTCGGGCAGCTCGCACGGTGCCGACCAGCGCTCGGCGCCCTCCTGGTCGCCGATGCCGGCGAGCTCGCGGATCCGCTCGAGCTGCTCACGGCTGTTGATCGCGCCGACGTCGGTGTTCTTGTCGAGCGGGTCGCCGACGCGCAGCGTGGCCATCCGGCGCTTGAGCCGCTCGAGCAGCTCGTCGGCGATGGACTCCTGCACCAGCAGCCGCGAGCCCGCGCAGCAGACGTGGCCCTGGTTGAAGAAGATTCCGGTGACGATTCCCTCGACGGCCTGGTCGACCGCGGCGTCGTCGAAGACGATGTTGGCCGCCTTGCCGCCGAGCTCCAGGGTGACTTTCTTGTCGGTGCCCGCGACCGTCTTGGCGATCATGCGGCCGACGGCGGTGGAGCCGGTGAACGCGACCTTGTCGACGTCCGGGTGCTCGACCAGGGCCTGTCCGGTGGCGCCCGCGCCGGTGACGATGTTGACGACACCGGGCGGGAGGTCGGCCTGCTGGCAGATCTCGGCGAAGAGCAACGCCGTCAGGGGGGTGGTCTCGGCGGGCTTGAGCACGACGGTGTTGCCGGCGGCCAGCGCCGGGGCGATCTTCCACGCGAGCATGAGCAGCGGGAAGTTCCACGGGATGATCTGGCCGGCCACGCCCAACGGCTTCGGGTCGTTGCCGAACCCTGCGTACTCGAGCTTGTCGGCCCAGCCGGCGTAGTAGAAGAAGTGCGCCGCAACGATCGGGATGTCGACGTCGCGCGACTCCTTGATCGGCTTGCCGTTGTCGAGGGACTCCAGCACCGCGAGCTCGCGCCCGCGCTCCTGGATGATGCGCGCGATCCGGTAGAGGTACTTGGCGCGCTCCTTGCCCGGCATCCGGCTCCACACGCGGGTGTAGGCACGGCGCGCGGCCTTCACGGCGGCGTCGACGTCGGCGTCGCTGGCCTCGGCGACCTCGGCCAGCACCTCCTCGGTCGCCGGGCTGATCGTCTTGAAGCTGGTGCCGCTGCCGTCGACGAACTCGCCGTTGACGAAGAGTCCGTACGACGACTTGAGGTCGACGATGCCCCGCGACTCGGGGGCAGGTGCGTACTCGAAGGTCATCTCGCTCCTCAGTCGAGGGTGAAGTAGTCGGGCCCGGAGTAGCGGCCGTCGCGCATCTTGGTGCGCTGCATGAGCAGGTCGTTGAGCAGTGTCGACGCACCGAAGCGGAACCAGTCGGGGTCGAGCCAGTCGGGTCCGCACGTCTCGTTGACCATCACGAGGTACTTGATCGCGTCCTTGGTGGTCTTGATGCCTCCGGCGGGCTTCACCCCGACCATCTGGCCGGTCTGCTCGCGGAAGTCGCGCACCGCCTCCAGCATGATCAGCGTGACGGGCAGGGTCGCCGCCGGCTGCACCTTGCCTGTGCTGGTCTTGATGAAGTGGGCGCCGGCCATCATCGCGAGCCAGGAGGCGCGGCGTACGTTGTCGTAGGTCTGCAGCTCACCGGTCTCGAAGATGACCTTCAGGTGCGCGTCCTCGCCGTTCTTCCTGGCGCAGGCCTCGCGGACGGCGACGATCTCCTCGAAGACCTGGAGGTAGTGGCCCGAGAGGAACGCGCCGCGGTCGATCACCATGTCGATCTCGTCGGCGCCCGCCTCGACCGCGTCCTGGGTGTCGGCGAGCTTGATGTCCAGCGCCGCCCGGCCGGAGGGGAACGCCGTGGCGACGGCGGCGACGTGGACGCCGCTGCTGCCGAGCGTCGCCTTCGCGACGGGGACCATGTCGGGGTAGACGCAGACGGCAGCAGTCGGCGGGCAGGTCGGGTCGGCGGGGTCGGGGCGCATGGCCTTGTTGGCCAGCGCGCGGACCTTGCCCGCGGTGTCCTGGCCCTCGAGCGTGGTCAGGTCGACCATCCGGATCGCGAGGTCGATCGCGTAGTCCTTGGCGGTCGTCTTGATCGAGCGGGTTCCGAGCGCGGCCGCGCGCGCCTCACAGCCGACCTGGTCGACACCGGGAAGGCCATGGAGGAAGCGGCGCAGCGAGGCGTCGGACGAGGTGACATCGGAGAAGGCCGTGGATCCTGCGGCGCTCGGATGAACTGTCGTCGTCACCGACCCAGCATAGGGTTGTGAGGTGAGCACGCCTCAATCTGGAGCCGAGCAATCCGCCGAGGTCGAGCGGTTCCGTCCTACCAGCGGACGGTTCACCGGCATCGTGCTGCTCGTCTCCGCGTTCGCCGTCGCCTCGCTGTCGGTCGTCCAGCGCGAGCACGTCATCCCCGAGGTCGGGGCGGCTGCGTTGTTCCTCGGCGTGGTGGCCTGGGCGGTGACGCTGCGCCCGCGCATCTCGCTCGTGGGCGACCGGCTCGAGCTCCGCGGAGCTGTCGACACGGTCGCGATCCCGCTGGCCGGCATCGAGGAGCTCGCCGTGCGTCAGGTCCTCGCCGTGCGTGCGGGCGACAGGCGCTACGTCTCCTCAGCCCTCGGCCGGACCCGTCGCCAGCTGATGAAGGCGAAGGCCGGCGCGATCAGCCTGACCGCCAGCGACCCCGACACCGATCCGAACAGCCGGGTGGCCGCGCCCAACTATGCGCAGTACGTCGAGGATCGGATCCGGCACCGCGTCGACAGGGCGCGTGCTGCGGGCGGTCTCACACGGGGGTCCACCGAGCAGGTTGCGCTCGGCTCGCAGGTGGAGCGGTCGATGGCGTGGCCGGAGATCATCGGCCTGGCGGCCAGCGCGGCGCTGTTCGTAGCCCTCGTCGTGCTGTGACAGTTGATCTCATGAGGGTCGTCGCGCTGCGCCGCTATCCCGTGAAGTCGCTCGGCGGGGAGTCGTTGGGTTCGGTCTCCGTCGACGAGCGGGGCCTGGCCGGCGACCGTTGGTACGCCGTTGTCGACGGCGACGGTCGTTTCGCCTGCGGCAAGGACACGAGGCGCTTCCGCCGTCGCGACGCGGTGTTCTCGTACGCAGCGCACACGACGCCGTCGTCCGTCGTGGTCACGGGGCCCGGCGGGTCCTGGTCGGTCGGCGACCCCGCCCTCGACGCGCACCTGTCCGCTGCGTGCGACGCCGAGGTGGCGGTGCTTCCCGAGGGCGACGTGCCGCACTTCGACGCCGAGGCGGTCTCCCTGATCGGGACGGCCACCCTCGACTGGTGCCGTACCGAGCTCGGTGTGGATGCCGACGTACGACGCCTGCGCACCAACGTCGTCGTCGAGACCACCGAACCCTTCGTCGAGGAGACCTGGGTCGGCTCCGGGCTGACGATCGGCTCCGTCGGGCTCAGCGTCAGCGAGCGGGTCGAACGGTGCCGCACCATCAACCTGGCGCAGGACGGGGTGGCGACGACGACACCGTGGCTCAAGGCGCTCGGCGCCTCGCGCGACCTGTGCGTCGCCGTCTACGCCTCCGTTGTCGCCCCAGGCGTGCTGTCGGTGGGCGACGCGGTCGTCCTGGGCGGGTGACCTTGCAGGAGAACCACAGCGCTCGTCACAGCGTCGGCTACCGAGGCGCCCAGGCTTCCATCGCTCAGAAGGGCGGCAAACGTCAGGGTCGCAGGGCGATGAGGGCGCCGGGTCCGGTCCACTCGTAGCCGCCGTGGGGCAGGCGTGTGTAGCGCCAGAGTCCTGCGGTCTTGGCGCGGTGGTGTCGTCGGCAGAGGGCGGCGAGCTTGGAGGGGCTGGTTTGTCCGGGTGGGCCGTGGGGGTTGTAGGGCTCGATGTGGTCGAGGTCGCAGCGTCTGGCGTCGACTTGGCAGCCGGGGGGTCTCGACTTTTCGCTCGCAGGCTCGCTGCTCGACCATCGGTGGTCGAGCGCAGTCGAGACCGGTGGGTCGTGCCGGTCGACCGTCGGCTCTACCCACCGGTGGTCGAGCGCAGTCGAGACCGGTGGGTCGTGCCGGTCGACGGTGGGTTCGGGGTGGGCTGCTTGGCCGGTGTTCATCCAGATGACGGGTTGGATCTTCACGCGGGTGTGGCCGACCCAGTCGTGGAGCTTGGCGGTGGTGAGGGGGCCAAGCTTCTCGACCTCGCCGACGGCGACGGGTTCGTCGAGGAGGTCGGTCAGGTCGGCGTGCACGTAGAGCACCGTCTCGCTGGTGGTCGAGGTGGTCGCGCAGCGACTGTCAGGAGAGCCCGGCGGGGTGTCGACGAGTCCGCAGAGGGCTTCTGCTTTCCGGGCCCCGAGGGGCCGGTCGTCGCCGGCCTTCGCGGCCTCCTTGGCTTGTTGGCAGGCGTGTTGGTAGAGGCGGGTGAGTCCGAGGGTGTCGCCGGTGATGTGGAGCTCGCTGGTCCCGGCGTAGGCGGGGGTGTCGGGGGTGAACAAGGTGACCTCCCACCCGGCGGTCGCGGCTTCCTCGGTTTGAGCGTGCTGCTCGGGTTGGTGCTTGGCGATCACCATCGCGATGGCTTTGTCGATGGTGCGGGGTCCGGCGTGCTTGAGCCTGGGGGCGAGGCGTCGGTCGACCTCCGCGGCAGCTTCCCGGGAGAGGGCATTGGTGGCGGTGGCGACCCGGCGTGCTTTCCAGGCGGGGACCTTGAGGGTCTCGACCATGGCGTGGCACAGGGGGAGTCGGTGGCGTAGGTCGAGGGCGTCGGCGATCAGCTGCCGGGCGGAGGCGGGGCTGATCTCGAGGGTGACCGCGAGGGGTTCGGCGGCGAACGCCTCCACGCCGGGGCATCCGTCGCCGCCCAAGGATTCGTCGGTGAGCAGGAACGAGTCACCACCCCAGGTGGAGGTGCCGGTCTGGGTGGTGGCGGGGTGGGTGATCGCCCATTGGTAGGCCAGGGCGAGCTTGTCGGCCTCGGCCTGCCGCGACCTGCGGTCCACAGTGGCGAGGGCGTCGAGCAGCGCGGTGGGGCCGAGGTCGTCGAGACCCGGCTCGTGGTCGCGTGCTGCTGTCATGTCACCAATCCAAGCAGTGGCCACCGACAACGCCCCCCGGGTCGCAGGGTCTTGTTCCACAGGTGGGTTTGGAGGGTCCCGGGGACTTGTGACGGTCGCTGCGTCAGCTCCTCGACTGCCGGGTGGTGGTCTCGACTTTCCGCTCGCTTCGCTCGCTGCTCGACCACCGGGCGCGTGGCGCGACGTCCTCGACGACCGGGGCGCTGGGTGGCCTCCTCGACTGCCGGGTGGTGGTCTCGACTTTCCGCTCGCTTCGCTCGCTGCTCGACCACCGGGGCGCTGGGTGGCCTCCTCGACCACCGGTTCGCGCTGCGCGACTCGTGCGGCTAGCGCCCGAGGGCCACCTTCAGGTCGCCGGTGATCGCGTCGAGGCGGCCGGCGGCGGAGATGCGGGCGGCGTCGACGCCCCCGTCCTCTTCGGACACCGGGATGACGACCTCGAGGTAGGCCTTCAGCTTCGGCTCGGTGCCGGAGGGTCGGACGATCACGCGGGCATCGTCGGCGAGGTGGTAGCGGAGTCCGTCAGTGGGCGGCAACGACGGCGAGCCCAGCGACAGGTCGTCCACCGACAGCACGGAGAGACCGCCGAGCGACGACGGCGGGGAGGTGCGCAGCCGTGCCATCGCCGCGCCGATCTCCGAGAGGTCGGTGACCCGGACGGACAGCTGGTCCGTCGCGTGCAGGCCGTGCTCCCTCGCGAGGTCGTCGAGGAGATCGGTGAGCGAGCGCCCGGCAGCCTTGGCCGAGGCGGCCAGCTCGCAGATCAGCAGCAGCGCCGACACGCCGTCCTTGTCGCGCACGTGCTCGGGGTCGCAGCAGTAGCCCAGCGCCTCCTCGTAACCGAACGCCAGACCTTCCACGCGACCGATCCACTTGAAGCCGGTGAGGGTCTCCTCGTAGGGCTGCCCAGCCGCGGCCGCGATCTTGCCCAGCAGGGACGACGACACGATCGAGCACGCGAACACGCCGCGGCGGCCCCGCGCGACCAGGTGCGCACCGAGCAGTGCGCCGACCTCGTCGCCGCGCAGCATCCGCCACCCGTGGGGTCCGGGGACGGCGGCCGCGCACCGGTCGGCGTCGGGGTCGTTCGCGACGACCAGGTCCGCACCCTGCTCGGAGGCGAGCGTCATCGCGAGGTCCATCGCGCCGGCCTCCTCCGGGTTGGGGAAGGCGACGGTGGGGAAGTCGGGATCCGGCTCCTCCTGCTGGGGTACGACGGTGGGCGCGGCGAACCCGGCCGTCTCGAGCACCTGCAGCACCGACGTACCGCCGACGCCGTGCAGGGGGGTGTAGACGACGGACAGGTTCCGCGGACCGTCAGCGGCGAGGTCGGCGACGGTGTCGTAGTAGCGGTCGACGATCGCCTCGTCGAGGACCTTGCCCGGCCCACCGCGCGGGATCGACGACACGGACCCGACCGCCGCGATGTGGGCGGCGATCTCCGAGTCGGCGGGCGGCACGATCTGGCTGCCGTCTCCGAGGTAGACCTTGTAGCCGTTGTCCTCCGGCGGGTTGTGGCTCGCGGTCACCATGACGCCGGCCACGCAACCGAGCTCGCGGATCGCGTACGCGAGCAGGGGAGTCGGCAACGGGCGGGGCATCAGCTGGGCCTTGAAGCCGGCGCCGGTCATCACCTCGGCGGTGTCGGTGGCGAAGACGTCGGAGTTGTGGCGGGCGTCGTACCCGATGACCACGGGGCTGCCGGCGGGGGAGCCGATGTCGCGCAGGTACGCCGCCAGGCCGGCCGCGGCGCGCAGCACGACCACCCTGTTCATCCGGTTGGGACCCGCGCCGAGCGCCCCGCGGAGACCCGCCGTGCCGAACTCCAGCGTGCCGTGGAAGCGGTCGGCCAGGTCGGCGGCGGCGGGGCTGTCGGGAGGGCCTGCCTCGACGGCGGCGATGATCTCCTCGAGCTGCGCGCGCGTCGCGTCGTCCGGGTCGTCCTGGGCCCACGCCCGGGCCTCCTCGAGCAGCCCGGCGGTCGTCTGCTGGTCCATCCGCGCACCGTACCGTGAGCACGTGCGTGCCTCCTTGACCGCCAGGACGGCGGCCTACACCTTCAGGGAGCGGTGGCACCTCGCGGCGACGCCAGAGGCCGTCCATGCGTTGCTGGTCGACCTCGAGCTCTACCCGGACTGGTGGCCGCAGGTGCTCGCCGTCGCCAAGCTCGGCGACGACGACGCGAGGGTGCTGTGCCGGTCGGTGCTGCCCTACACCCTCGACCTGGTCCTGCACGCCGAGTCGCGCTCGGCCGATCTGCTCGAGACCTCCGTCAGCGGCGACCTGGAGGGTGTCGTGCGGTTCCAGCTCGCACCCGAGGGCGCTGGCACGCGCGTCGACTTCGAGCAGGACGTCGTCGTCCGCGGCTGGCTCGCTGCGGCGACGCGGTGGGTGCGTCCGGTGCTCGCCTGGAACCACCAGCGGATGATGGCGGGCTGTCGGGAGGGACTGGCCCGGCGCCTTCGCGAGGCCTAACGATCGAGCGCGGGCCGCTCGAACCGCGGGCCGGCGTAGGGGCCGCCGACGTGCTCGGCATCCGCACCGTCGTGCTCCGAGGGCTGCACCTGCGTGGCGAACTCCTCGGCGTCGTCCTGCGGGTCGTAGCCGAGCGCGTGACCTGGCTCGAGGTCCCACCAGGCGCGGGTGTTGGCGGAGATGCCGTAGAGGATCGCGAAGCCTGGAGCCGGGGTCGTCAGGGCGGCCTCGACCATGCGCACGGAGTCGTCCGGGGACAGCCACGTCGAGAGCGCGCGGACGTTCTCGGGGTACTCCGTGAAAGACCCGATCCGGCACGAGACAGCGTCGATGCCGTGCCGGTCGACGTGCAGCCGGAGCAACGCCTCGGCGGCCACCTTCGCGACGCCGTAGGACGTGTCGGGACGCGGCGGCGTGTCGACACCGATGAGCTGGTCGGGATCGGTCGGACGCGGGGTGCGGCCGACAGCGTGGTTGGACGAGGCGTAGACGATCCGGCCGACGTCGTGGGCGACCATCGCGTCCAGCAGGGCGCCGGTGGTGACCACGTGGCTGGTGAGCGCGTCGGGAAGCGACGACTCGGTGGGGATGCCGGCGAGGTGGACCACGCCGTCGATCGGCCCGGCCTCGGCGAAGACGGCCATCACCGCGTCGATGTCGGCGCAGTCGCCGGTGTGCCAGGGGCCGTCGTACCCGTCAGGAGCGGGGAGGACGTCGAAGCCGACGACCTCGTGGCCGCGGTCGGTGAGGCCGGTCGCGACCACGCGACCGATGCTGCCGGCAGCGCCGGTGACCAGGACCCGCATCGCCTAGATCCTCGGGACGATCTTGGTCAGCAGCTCACCCATCCGGGTCGCGGCGGACTTGCCGGCCTCCAGGACCTCCTCGTGGTTGAGCGGCTCGCCCGACATGCCCGCGGCGAGGTTGGTGACCAGGCTGATGCCGAGGATCTCCATGCCGGCCTCGCGGGCCGCGATCGCCTCGAGCGTCGTGCTCATGCCGGCCAGGTCGCCGCCGATCGCGGCGACCATGCGGATCTCGGCGGGCGTCTCGTAGTGGGGGCCGGGGAACTGGACGTAGACGCCCTCCTCCAGGCTCGGCTCGACCTCACGGCACATCGCGCGCAGGCGGCTGGAGTAGAGGTCGGTCAGGTCGACGAAGTGGGCACCCTCGATCGGCGAGCGGCCCGTCAGGTTGATGTGGTCGGAGATCAGCACCGGCGTGCCGGGCGTCCAGTGGGACTTGAGGCCGCCGCAGCCGTTGGTCAGCACGATGGCCCGGCAGCCGGCCTTCGCCGCCGTGCGGACGCCGTGCACGACCGCGGCCACACCCTTGCCCTCGTAGTAGTGGGTGCGGCTCAGGAAGACCAGCAGGTTGCGGTCTCCCGAGCGGACGCTGCGGATCTTGCCCGAGTGGCCGACGACCGCCGCCGCCGAGAAGCCCGGCAGGTCGGTCGTGTTGATCTCGGCCGTCGCCTCGCCGAGCGCGTCGACGGCGGGCAGCCAGCCCGATCCGAGGACCAGGGCGATGTCGTGCTGCTCGACGCCGGTGAGCTCGGCGAGGCGGGTGGCGGCCTCTCCGGCCAGCTCGTACGGGGTGGGCATCCCCGCAGGTTAGTAGGCGATCGGTGGTCGAGCGCAGTCGAGACCTCGGTCGTGTGGTCTCGACTGATCGCTCGCTTCGCTCGCTGCTCGACCACCGGTGCGCTGTTCGATCACCGGTGCGGTGTTCGACCGCCGGTGCGCTGTTCGACCGCCGGTGGTCTGCTCGACCGCCGGTGGTCTGCTCGACTGCCGGGGGTCGAGCGCAGTCGAGACCTCGGTCGTGTGGTCTCGACTGATCGCTCGCTTCGCTCGCTGCTCGACCACCGGTGCGCTGCTCGACCGCCGGTGCGCTGTTCGACCGCCGGTGCGCTGTTCGACCGCCGGTGGTCGAGCGGAGTCGAGACCTCGGTCGTGTGGTCTCGACTGATCGCTCGCTTCGCTCGCTGCTCGACCACCGGTGCGCTGCTCGACCGCCGGTGCGCTGTTCGACCGCCGGTGGTCTGCTCGACTGCCGGTGGTCGAGCGGAGTCGAGACCTCGGTCGTGTGGTCTCGACTGGTCGCTCGCTTCGCTCGCTGCTCGACCACCGGTGCGCTGCTCGACTCAGGATGCCTCGGCCTTCTCGTAGATCGAGATCTTGTGGTCGATCGCGCGCAGGTGCTGGGTGACGGCGTCGAGGTCCGCCTGGACGCGCTCGCGGTGGGCGCGAAGGAGGTCGAGCCGCTCGGTCTAGCGCCGGTGCCCGCTCGCCGACCGGTCCACGGCCAGCATCAGCCCGTCGCGCTCGTAATAACGCAGGGGGTGAGCGGTGAGCCCGGTCCGCTCGGCGGTCTCGGCGATGGTGAATCCGGACTGGGACGAGAGGGCATTTATGCAGGCAGTGTCAGCCTTCGAGTGTGCTCGAAGTCAAGGCCGCGGGATGCGGTAGCGCACGTGGGTGGCGTACGGCGACGCCAGCACCTCGACCGGCTCCCAGCCGAGGTCGACCGCGCCGGCGGGGAATATCCGCTCTCCGGCACCCAGGGTCACCGGCGCGATGTCCAGGGTCACCTCGTCGACCTCGCCCGCCTCCAGCGCCTGCCGGACCGTCGAGGCGCCGCCTGCGATGTGCACGTCGCCGTCGCCCAGCTCGCGTGCTCGGCTCAGTCCGGACTCGAAGCCGTCCGTCACGAAGTGGAACGTCGTGCCGCCGGCCATCTCGACCGGCTCCCTCTCGTGGTGGGTGAGCACCACGACGGGAGCGTGATAGGGCGGGTCCTCGCCCCACCACCCGTTCCAGGTGAGGCCGTCTGCACCCCACTCACCACGGATCGGACCGAACATGTTGCGCCCCATCAGGACGGCACCCCGGGGCCGCAGCAGCTTGCGGGTCATCTCGGCATCCACCGGGTGCTGCTCGGAGACGTCCGCCAGGTGCCACGTGTGCAGCCTGAGACCACCGACCCCGAGCGGGTTGTCGATGCTCTGGTCGGGACCGGCGATGAAGCCGTCGAGGGACATGGACACGTGCGCGGTCGTCAGGCTCATGTTCTCGTGGACTCCTTGTCGGGGGCGTTCTCATCGGGGTCCGGGGGTTTCGTGACCGCCGTGACCGACCTCCTCGACCACCGGGGGACGTCAGAGGCCGGTGCTGCGGCAGGGGCGGCGGCGCAGCCTCGCGACGTAGTCGTCGGGGGCGTCGGCGGCCTCGGCGGCGTCGGCGAGGACGCCGAGGTACGACGCCGAGGGGAGGCCCCCCTCGTAGGCGTCGAGGACGTAGGCCCAGGCGACGACCTGGCCGTTGAGGGTGTCCACGCGCACCTTGGTCTTGCGGAACAGGCCGGTGTCGGCGGACTCCCACTCGTCGAGCTGGGCCTCGTCGGGGCGGGTGACGTCGTACACCGCCACGAAGACCTGGTCGAGCGGGTCCTCGACGATGGTCGCCATCGCACCGTCCCAGCCGAGGTCCTCGCCGCCGAAGGTGAGCCGCCAGCCGCGCAGCCAGCCCGTCGCCTGGAAGGGGGAGTGCGGACACCGCTCACGCATCCGCGCGGGATCGAGATTGGTCCCGTAGGCGGCGTAGAGCGTCACGAGGGCCAAGGCTAACGCCAGTCGAGCCCGCACTAGGCTGAGTCCCGTGAGCGACTTCGATGTCCTGGTCCTCGGCGCCGGCCCCGGTGGGTACGTCGCCGCCATTCGCGCAGCGCAGCTCGGCAAGTCCGTGGCGGTGGTGGAGGAGAAGTACTGGGGCGGGGTCTGCCTCAACGTCGGCTGCATCCCCTCGAAGGCGCTGCTCAGGAACGCCGAGCTTGCGCACACGCTGACCCACGAGAAGGAGAAGTTCGGCATCGAGGGCGAGGCCCGGATGTCGTTCGGCCCGACCCACGCGCGGTCGCGCCAGGTGAGCGCCGGCATCGTCAAAGGCGTCCACTTCCTGATGAAGAAGAACAAGATCACCGAGATCCACGGCTGGGGGACGCTCACCGGACCGAAGTCCATCGACGTCAAGGACGCCGAGGGAAACACCAAGACCTACACCTGCGACAACCTCATCATCGCGACCGGCGCCACGACCCGGCTGATCCCGGGCACGGCGCTCAGTGACCGCGTGGTGACCTATGAGGAGCAGATCCTCGACGACCAGCTGCCCGGGTCGATCATCATCGCCGGCTCCGGCGCGATCGGCGTCGAGTTCGCCTACGTCATGAAGAACTTCGGCGTCGACGTCACGATCGTGGAGTTCCTCGACCGGATGGTCCCGACCGAGGACGCCGACGTGTCCAAGGAGCTCCTCAAGCACTACAAGAAGCTCGGCGTCAACGTGCTCCTCTCCACCAAGGTCCTGGGGATCGACGACTCGGGCGACCCTGGCAGCAAGGTCAAGGTCACCGTCGACCGCGACGGCCAGGAGCAGGTGCTCGAGGCCGACAAGGTGCTGCAGGCCATCGGCTTCGCCCCGCGCGTCCAGGGCTACGGTCTCGACGCGACCGGGGTGAAGGTCTCCGAGCGGGGGGCGATCGAGATCGACGGGCGTGGGCGCACCAACGTCGACGGCGTCTACGCGATCGGCGACGTCACCGGCAAGTTCATGCTCGCCCACGTCGCCGAGGCGATGGGCATCGTCGCCGCCGAGACCATCGCCGGCGCGGAGACGATGGAGATCGACTTCGACATGGTCCCGCGGGCGACGTACTGCCAGCCCCAGATCGGCTCCTTCGGCTACAGCGAGGCGCAGGCCAAGGAGAAGGGGTACGACGTCAAGACGGCCTCCTTCCCCTTCTCGGCCAACGGCAAGGCGATGGGCCTCGGTGAGCCGGTCGGCTTCGTCAAGGTCGTCGCGGACGCCGAGCACAACGAGATCCTGGGCGCCCATATGATCGGCCCGGACGTCACCGAGCTGCTGCCCGTGCTGACCCTGGCGCAGCGGTGGGACCTGACCGCGGACGAGGTGGCGCGCAACGTGTTCGCCCACCCGACCCTGACCGAGTCGGTGAAGGAAGCCGTGCACGGCATCGCCGGACACATGATCAACCTCTAAGCGCTCTGAAGGGGGTCTCATGACCCGGGTCGTCATCATCGGAGGTGGCCCCGGCGGCTACGAGGCCGCCCTGGTGGCTCGCCAGCTCGGTGCCGACGTCACGCTGGTCAGCTCCAGCCGGCTCGGCGGCTCGGCCGTCCTGACCGACTGCGTGCCGAGCAAGACGCTGATCGCCACCGCGGAGCTGATGACCGACCTCCAGGGGGCGTCCGAGCTGGGCGTCAACTTCCGCGACCACGAGGGCGACGTCGCCACCACGGTCAGCGTCGACCTGGAGCGGATCAACCGTCGGGTGCTCAAGCTCGCGATGCAGCAGTCGGCCGACATCTCCGGGCACCTCGACCGCGACGGTGTCGAGGGTGTGCACGGGCGTGGTCGTCTCGACGGTCCCGAACGCGTCATCGTGGAGACCGGTTCGGGCGAGGTGTCCATCGACGCCGACGCCATCCTGATCGCCACCGGCGCGGCACCCCGCACGCTGCCGACGGCCGTGCCCGACGGCGAGCGCATCCTGACCTGGGAGCAGGTCTACGACATCACCGAGGTGCCGGAGAAGCTGGTCGTCGTCGGTTCGGGTGTCACAGGCGCTGAGTTCGCGTCGGCGTACCTCTCCCTCGGCGTCGACGTCACCCTGGTGTCCTCCCGCGACCGCGTGCTGCCCGGTGAGGACGCCGACGCTGCCGCAGTCCTCGAGGACGTGCTCACCCGGCGCGGCATGAAGGTCCTGTCCAAGTCGCGGATGCAGTCGGTCGAGCGGCACGGCGACAAGGTGACGGTGACGCTCACCGACGGCCGCACGGTCGAGGCGACGCACTGCATCCTGGCGCTCGGGTCCGTGCCCAATGCCCAGGGTCTCGGACTGGAGGAGGCCGGAGTGGCTCTCGGCGACGGTGGGTTCATCACCGTCGACCGGGTTTCCCGCACCTCGGCGCGCGGGGTGTACGCCGCCGGCGACTGCACCGGCGTGCTGATGCTCGCCTCGGTCGCGGCGATGCAGGGGCGGATCGCGATGTGGCACGCGCTCGGCGACGCCGTACGCCCGCTGGACCTGAAGAAGGTGTCCTCCAACGTCTTCACCGCGCCCGAGATCGCCACCGTGGGCTGCTCCCAGCAGGCCGTCGACGCCGGTGAGATCCAGGCCGAGTCGATCACGTTGCCGCTGGCCAGCAACCCCCGCGCCAAGATGCAGGGCGTCCACGACGGCTTCGTGAAGCTCTTCTGCCGCCCGGTGACGGGAGTCGTCATCGGTGGCGTGGTCGTCGCGCCACGGGCCTCGGAGCTCATCCACGCCGTCTCGGTGGCCGTGGGGGAGTCACTGACCGCCGACCAGCTCTCTCACGCGTTCACGGTCTATCCGTCGATGAGCGGCTCGATCGCCGAGGCGGCGCGACAATTGCACTACGTGCAGAAGTAGCCCGCCGGTCAGATCCAGCCGCCCAGCCCGTTGGTGCCGCTGAGGCCGGAGCGGGTCGCGGCCTCAGCGGCGTGGGCGGAGCTGTGCCAGGCGTGACCGTCCTTGACGTGCGCCGAGTAGCCGGCCATCCGCTTCTCGCGCACGCTTCCCGGCCCCACCTCCCACCAGGCGACGTAGCGATCGCCGACGCGCACCACACGCTGGTCGACCGGCTCGCCCGCCTCCAGCCGACGAGCACATGAGTTGCAGACCTCGATCGAGCGCTCGACGCCGCCCTCGGGCGTCCAGGCGACGTCCGTCATGGCGGGTCCGTGCTGGGGGTTGAAGAAGCAGTCGTCGCGCCGGACCGGCAACGGCTCACCGGCGCGGAGCGCGACCAGGCACGCGCGCTGGAATCGGGCCTCGACGAGCAGCGACGCGACCCGGTCGAGCGCGGCCAGGTCGTCGGCAGCGTCCAGGGTCTCCTGGGCGCGCTCGTAGCCGTCGAGCGCCTGGTGCCAGTGCGGAGCCGTGGTCTCCGAGCTCGCCACGCCGTCGTCCAGCGCGGCCAGGCTCTCGCCGAGGGCGACGACGTCCTCCGTCGCAACCTTGCGCGCCCAGCGGAACTGCGCGCGCTCCACGAGCTCGGCCTCGCGGCGGTTGCTGCGCCACCGGAGGATCCCCATGCCGAAGTGTCGCCGACGGGCGCAAGGGAGCGTGTGAATGACACACTCGTAGTTCACGACAACCTGTTGTCGGGCCTTCGAGGCGCATGGTGCCATGGCGGGAACCCCATCCGTCACAGCCGTCACGAGAGCCCCTTCCATGCCTCCTCGCGCCCGTCGCGCACCCGTGCTCCCGGCGCTCGGGCTCACCCTGGGGCTCACCCTGGGGCTCACCCTGGGGCTGGTCGTCAGCGCCGTGCCCGCCGACGCGACAGCGCGCCAGGACCAGTGGAGCGTGCCCGTGCAGGCGACCATCACGCTGACCGGGCACGGCTACGGCCACGGGCACGGCATGTCGCAGTACGGCGCCGAGGGCGCCGCCCGCCAAGGCCTGACCGCGCAGCAGATCGTGGCGTTCTACTACCCGGGCTCGACCGCGGGCACCACCGGCGGGCAGGTGTCCGTGCAGATCTCCGCGGACACCACCGACGACCTCGAGGTGCTGGCCCGCCGTGGCCTGAGCCTGCGCGACCTGAGCTCCCGCGAGAAGGTCCTGCTGCGGGAAGGTCCGAGCCGCTGGCGGCTCGTCACGAGCAACCGCAACGTGACCAGGCTCGAGGCGCTCTCGGGGGGCGTGTGGACCAAGGAGCGCCGGCTCTCCGGCGAGGGCCAGTTCAGCGCGAAGGGCCCGATCACCCTGGTCACGCCGTCCGGCAATCGCGCCTACCGCGGGCGACTGCGCGCGGCCGTCGTCAAGCCCGGCAGCCCCGCTCGCGACACGGTCAACGTGCTGAGCCTGGAGAAGTACCTGCGCGGCGTCGTGCCCCGCGAGATGCCGCCCTCGTGGAGCCCCGAGGCCGTGCGCGCCCAGGCGATCGCGGCGCGCACCTACGCGGCGTACGAGCGCGCGCACCCGCGGGCGGGGCACTACCAGATCTGCGACACGACCTCCTGCCAGGTGTACGGCGGCGTCGGCTCCGAGGTCACGGCTGCGACCGAGGCGCTGCAGGCGACCCGCGGGCAGGTCCTCGTCGACTCGACGGGAGAGCCCGCCTTCACCCAGTTCTCGTCCAGCAGCGGTGGCTGGTCGGCCGCGGGCAGTGTGCCCTACCTCGCCTCGCAGGCGGACCCCTACGACGGGTGGGACGGCAACCCGAACCACGACTGGACCCGCACCCTGCGCGACGACGCGATCGAGCGCGGCTGGCCGTCGATCGGGGACCTGCAGGAGATCCGCGTGGCCGGCCGGGACGGCGGCGGCGACTGGGGCGGCCGGGTCACGTCCTTGCGGCTGGTCGGCTCGCAGCGCAGCCTCACCGTGTCCGGTGACACGGTCCGAGCGGTCCTCGGTCTGCGCTCGACGTACTTCACCTTCGCGGTGGCTCCGGGCCGTTGAACCAGGCCGTCGGGCCGCGCTCTCCGAGGATCGGATCTCTGGCCCCGCCAGGCAGACTGGTCGGATGCGCACCAGGGTGATGGCCGTGGCGGCGGGGGTTCTCCTCGTCGCCGGTGGCGGCTGGGCGGTCCAGCGCGGCGGCGACACCGCCGCCCAGACCGACGAGGCGGTGGTCGCCGAACCGGTCGACTACGTCGCGCTGGGCGACTCCTACACCGCCGGCCCCCTCATCCCGATGCAGCGCGACGACGCACCGGGCTGTTTCCGCTCCACGCTCAACTACCCGGCGCTGCTGGCCGACCTGCTCGACGTGGCGACGTACGCCGACGCGAGCTGCTCGGGGGCCCGGAGCGAGGACGTGCTCGGCCGGCAGGACCTGATGTTCGACAACCGCGCCCGCCCGCAGGTGCGGCTGCTCTCGGAGGAGACCGACCTGGTCACGATCGGGCTGGGTGGCAACGACTTCGGGCTCTTCGGGTCCATCAGTGGCGGCTGCGGCGGCCCGGCCGAGGGGAAGCAGTGGCTGTCGAAGGCGACACCGTGCCGGGACCGCTTCGGTGCGTCCAAAGCACGAGACGCCCGGCGCGTACGCGCATCTCTGGGCAAGGCGCTCGACGCGGTGCGCGAGGCGGCGCCGGACGCGGACGTCTACGTCGTCGGCTACCCGCGGCTGCTGCCCGACGAGGGCTCGTGCCGCGCCGCGGGCTTCACCGCCGGCGACGCCGCCTGGGCGCGGAGGGTGGCCGGCCTGCTCAACCGGTCGTTGCGGCTCGCCGCTGAGGACGCGGGCGCCACGTACGTCGACCTCTACCCGGTCTCCGAGGGGCACGACATCTGCGCCGGCAAGCACGCCTGGGTCAACGGCGTGCGCACCCAGCTGGGGAAGGCAGCGGCGTACCACCCGTTCCAGGCAGGGATGGAAGGAGCCGCCGGGGCCGTCTACGAGGCAGTGACCGGTGAAGCCGCCCCGGTCAAACGGGATGGGTGAACGAGACCGGCTTGCCGAGAGCGCGGGCGTAGGCGATCTCCCCGTTCGTGGACTCGCCGACGTAACCGCCGGGGTTGACGACCAGGACCCGGTCGGCCAGGTCGATCTTGCGCAGGTGGAGGGCGTCCAGCGCGACCCTCTGCTCGTCGCTGAGCACCTCGTCCGCTTCACCGGGCGCGACGACGATGGCGCCTGCGAGGGTCAAGTCGCGATTCGCCACCCGCATCTGGTCCGCGAACCGCGTCGAGCCGCAGATGCAGACGATCTCGGGTCGCTCGGGCACTAGTCCTTCAGCTCGCAGATCACGGCGCCGTTGGAGACCGTGGCGCCGATCTCGGCGGTGAGCCCGGTGACGGTGCCGGCCTTGTGGGCCTTGAGGGGCTGCTCCATCTTCATCGCCTCCATGACGACGATGACGGCGCCCTCCTCGAGGGTGTCGCCCTCGCTGACCGCGATCTTGACGATGGTGCCCTGCATGGGGCTGGTCACCGCGTCGCCGCTGGCAGCCGCGCCCGCCTTGCCGCCGGCCTTGCGCTTGGGCTTCTTGGCGCCGGCTGCCGGGGCGCCACTGGCGAGCCCACCGAGACCGCCGGGGATCACGACCTCGAGGCGACGCCCGCCGACCTCGACGGTGACCTTCTGCCGTTCCTCGGGCTCGCCTTCGTCGCCGGCGGATCCGTCTGGACCGGCGTAGGGCTGGATCTGGTTGTCGAAGTCGGTCTCGATCCACGTCGTGTAGACGTCGAACGAGCCCTCCCCGCTGGGGTTGGACGCGCCGACGTACGCCGGGTCGTCGACCACCGCGGCGTGGAAGGGGATCACCGTCGGCATGCCGTCGACGCCGAACTCCGCCAGCGCGCGGCGCGACCGCTCGAGCGCCTGCGTGCGGTCACGGCCGGTCACGATGAGCTTGGCGATCAGGGAGTCGAAGGCGCCGGGGATGGTCTCGCCGGCGACGTACCCGCCATCGACGCGCACCCCCGGTCCGCTCGGCGGCTCCCACTTGGTGAGGGTGCCGGGTGCGGGCATGAAGTTGCGGCCGCCGTCCTCGGCGTTGATGCGGAACTCGATCGAGTGGCCGCGGATCTCGGGGTCGTCGTAGCCCAGCTCCTCGCCCGCGGCGATGCGGAACATCTCGCGGACCAGGTCGATGCCGGTGACCTCCTCGGAGACGGGGTGCTCGACCTGCAGCCGGGTGTTGACCTCCAGGAAGGAGATGGTGCCGTCACGGCCGACGAGGAACTCGCACGTGCCGGCGCCGACGTAGCCCGCCTCGCGCAGGATCGCCTTCGACGACGAGTAGAGCTGGTCGAGCTGCTCGTCGGTCAGGAACGGCGCGGGGGCCTCCTCGACGAGCTTCTGGTGCCGGCGCTGCAAGGAACAGTCACGGGTCGAGACCACGACGACGTTGCCGTGCCGGTCGGCCAGGCACTGGGTCTCGACGTGACGGGGCCGGTCGAGGAACTTCTCGACCAGGCACTCGCCCCGGCCGAACGCACCGACGGCCTCGCGCACCGCCGACTCGTACTGCTCGGGGATCTCCTCCAGCGTGCGCGCGACCTTCAGGCCGCGACCGCCGCCGCCGAAGACCGCCTTGATCGCGACCGGCAGGCCGTTGGCCTGCGCGAAGGCGACGACCTCGTCGGCGTCCTGGACCGGGTCCTTGGTGCCCGGCGCCAGCGGTGCGTTCGCCTTCTGGGCGATGTGCTTGGCCTTCGCCTTGTCGCCCAGCGCCTCGATCGCCGCGGGCGGCGGACCGATCCAGATCAGTCCGGCGTCCAGCACGGCCTGCGCGAAGTCGGCGTTCTCGGCGAGGAACCCGTAGCCGGGGTGCACCGAGTCGGCCTGGGCCTCCTTGGCCACCGCGATGATCTTGGCGATGTCGAGGTAGGACTCTGCGGGCGTCGCGCCACCGAGGCTGTAGGCCTCGTCAGCGAGTCGCACGAACTGCGCGTCCCGGTCAGGGTCGGCGTACACCGCGACGCTCGCGATCCCGGCGTCCTTGCAGGCGCGCACCACCCGCACCGCGATCTCGCCACGGTTGGCGATGAGGACCTTCTGGAGGGCTGTGCTGCGGTGGCTGGTGGAAGGCGCGTCACTCACGCCCGACACCGTAGCGCCCCACCTCGGCGGTCGAGCAGCGAGCGCTGCTCGACCACCGGTCGATCCGCTATCCCATCGGCAGCTTGTACGCGACCCCGTCCATCGGGGCGTCGGGCTCGATGCCCAGCGTCCGCAGCAGGGTCGGCATGATGTCGACCGAGCGCACCTCGGAGTGCAGGTCCTTGCTGGAGAGTCCGCCGCCCGCGAAGACGATCGGGATCTGCTGCGTGGACCGCTGGATGCCGCCGTGGTCACCGTGCACGGAGTACGTCGTGTCGTCCGGCAGGGTGGCGACCAGGTCGGGTCCGTAGTCAGCCGCCTGCGTGTCGACGAGCTCCTGTGCCTTGCGGACGAACCAGGCCCTCTCGCCTGGCGAGGTCATCCGCTCCCAGCGGACTGGCGACACCCGGTCGAAGTGGTCGCCGTTGCGGTGCCAGACGGCCGTGACGTCGGGCAGCGTGGCCATCACTTCCGCCGTGGCGGCGGCGGCCTCCGGGGACTGGTCCTTCAGCCAGACGTTGATCGACGAGTCGCTGTAGGACAGGCCGACGTTGCCCTCTTCGACGAGCGGCTTCAACGCCTCCTGCGGGTCGAGGTAGACGTCGTTCTCGACGTCGCCGTAGTACCAGTTCCAGAGGCCGTAGTCGTTGACCGGCTCGAAGTCACCGTGGAAGTGGTCCTCGGCGGCCGCCACCGATCCGTGGTCCGCGGTGAGGACGACCACGGTGTCGTCGAGGTCGCCGCTCTCCTCGAGCGCGTCCATGATGCGGCCGACCTGCGCGTCGGCGGTCGCCGTGGCGTACTCCATGTGGGTCAGCTCGTTGTAGCCGATGACGTCGGGCTGGCCATCCCCATCCAGGTCTCCACCCTCCGGGTCGTTGACCCCGCCCCACATGTGAGCCGCCTTGTCGACGCCCGGAAGGCTGATGAACAGGCCGCTCCAGTCCTCGTCCTCCTGCATGATCCTGAGGGAGAGGTCGGTTGCCCAGACGTCGCCGCCCTGGTGGCCGGCCTCGTCGCCGACGACGTAGCGGTCGTCCAGCGCCGGGTAGAGGCGGGCCGGCTCCTGGAGGGTGTCGTAGCCCTTGTCCCGCTCGACCAGCCAGCGGGAACCGCAGGTCGTGTCCAGCCACGACGGCAGGTTGATGCCCACGGGGATCCGGTAGCGCTGGGTGTTCGGGGCGGTCCCGCACGTCACGGTGCCGCCGAAGGTGATGGTCGTGGTGCCCGGCACGTCGCCGCTGAACCCGTAGGCGGCGTACGCCTTGGGGCTGACGGTGTAGACCCCGCCGCTCTTGGCGAGGTAGTCGCCGAGCTTGGGATAGCCGAGCTTGTTCTGCACCGGGAACATCTCGGCGCTCGTCCAGTTGCTCGAGATGAACAGGTTGTCGCCCGCGTTGGTCGCCTTGCGGTCCGGCAGCACGTCGAGGCTGTCGCGGTAGCCCTCGTTGGTCCATCCCATGTGCTTGGGCAACAGCCCGGACGTGATGACGTTGTGCGTGACGACGGTGACCGAGCCGGTGTGGCCCAGATAGCCGCGCGGGGTGTCGACGCCGACGTCCATGAGCGCTTGGACGTTGCTCATCCCGTACTTGTCGACGATCTCCCTGCTCAGCGCGTCGACGAGGATGATCACGACCTTCGTCGGCTTCGCAGGCGTCGGCTTCGGCTTCGCTGAGGCGATGCCCTGCGTGCCGGCCAGTGCGACCGTGGCGGCCATGCCGGCCAGCGCGAACGATGCGAGAAGACGACGACGAGCCATGTCCCACCCCTATATGTGCACCCTTGTCGGGCGCCACCGTGACCGCGTCCTCCTGTGGCCCCCGCCGACGCGACCGATCCGGCGAACCTAGCCCCGGACGTGTGGTCTGCGCCACATCTCATCGGTAAAGACCCAGATCCTCCGGCTGGCATGATCGAGCGGGTGGAGGACACCCTGGTCGGCCCGTTGACCACGCAGTCGACTGAACGGCTGACCAGCGCGGCTCGCGACGTACGGGCGCTGGGCACCGGCACCCGGGTCACCTTCTCGCCGAAGGTGTTCATCCCGTTGACTCGGTTGTGTCGCGACCGGTGTGGTTATTGCACGTTCGCGACGGCGCCGCGGCAGGTCGCGTCGCCGTACCTCTCGCCCGAGGACGTTCTCGGCATCGCGTCGCAGGGCGCGGAGGCGGGATGTCACGAGGCGTTGTTCACGCTGGGGGAGGCGCCTGAGGAGCGGTACGCCGAGGCGCGGACGTGGCTGACCGAGCACGGCTACTCCTCGACGGTCGACTACCTGGTCGCGATGTGCGCGCTGGTGCTGGAGGAGACCGGCCTCCTCCCGCACGCGAACGCGGGTGCGATCGGGCGCGACGAGCTCGCGCGGCTGCGTGAGGTGGCGCCGTCGCAGGGGATGATGATCGAGTCGCTGCGTCCCGACCTGGCCGCGCACCGGGGGGCGCCGGACAAGACCCCGCAGCGGCGGCTGGCGACGCTGGAGTGGGCCGGCGAGCTCGCGATCCCCTTCACCACGGGGATCCTGGTCGGGATCGGCGAGTCCGAGGGTGACCGGGTCGAGGCGCTGGAGGCGATCGCGGCGTCCCACCGGCGACACGGGCACGTGCAGGAGGTGATCGTGCAGAACTTCCTGCCCAAGCCGGGCACGGCGATGCGCGACGCCGCCCCGTGTCCGCCCGAGGACCACCTGCGCGCGATCGCGCTGGCGCGCCTCGTGCTGCCCGAGGACGTGCACGTCCAGGCGCCGCCCAACCTCTCGGACCCTGATCGGTTGGGGGCGTTGCTGGATGCGGGTCTCGACGACTGGGGTGGGGTCTCGCCGGTGACCCCGGACCACGTGAACCCGGAGCGGCCCTGGCCCGCGATCGACGTGCTGCGCGCCTCCACCGAGGAACGGGGGTTGGCCCTCGCGCCGCGGCTGACCGTCTACCCGGCGTACGCCGCGGACCCGCTGCGCTGGCTCGACGAGCGCACCCGCTTCCCGGTGCTGGACCGGTCGGACGCCGAGGGGCTCGGCCGCGACGACCCGGGCGCGGCCTGGCCGGAGCGGCACCAGGCCGCCGCCAACGTCGGTACCGGTGCGGAGGTCGTGCAGATCGGCCGCCGTTCGACGGCGTGGTACTCCGGGGCAGACCTCGCACCGCCCGAGCTGATCACGGCCTTGGTCGACGCCGGGGCGCCTACGGCGGCACGCGCGGCCGGTGCTGTCGGCGAGGTGCTGGCGGGGGTGCGGCTCGGCCAGGAGGTCCGCGAGGCCGAGATCGTCACCCTGTTCGGTGCCCGGGGACCCGAGGTCGCCGCGGTCGCCGCCCTGGCCGACGAGCTGCGTGCCGAGGCGGTCGGTGACACCGTCACCTATGTCGTGAACCGCAACATCAACTACACCAACGTGTGCACCTACAAGTGCACCTTCTGCGGGTTCTCCAAGGGCCCGCTCTCGCTCAACCTGCGCGGCAAGCCCTACCTGCTGACGTTGGACGACGTGGCCGAACGGGCCGTCGAGGCCGCGGCGCGCGGCGCGACCGAGGTGTGCCTGCAAGGCGGCATCCACCCCTCTTTCGACGGCAACTTCTACGTCGACGTCACCCGCGCGGTGAAGGCGGCGGTCCCGGACATGCACGTGCACGGCTTCACCGCGCTCGAGGTCACCGAGGGGGCCCGGCGCCTCGACGAGTCGCTGGCCTCGTACCTGACCCGGCTCAGGGACGCGGGCCTCGGCTCGCTGCCCGGGACCGCCGCGGAGATCCTCGACGACGAGGTCCGTGCGGTGCTGTGCCCCGACAAGATCGACACCGAGGAGTGGCTCGAGGCCCACCGCACCGCCCACCAGGTCGGGCTGCGGTCCAACATCACCATCATGTTCGGCTCCGTGGAGCGGCCCCTGCACTGGGCGCGGCACCTGATCCGCACCCGCGACCTGCAGAAGGAGACCGGCGGGTTCACCGAGTTCGTGCCGCTGCCTTTCGTGCACATGGCCGCCCCGGTGTACCTCAAGCGTGGTGCCCGCCGGGGTCCGACCTGGCGCGAGTCGGTGCTCATGCACGCCGTCGCCCGCATCGCCTACCACGGCCTGGTCGACAACATCCAGGCCTCCTGGGTCAAGCTCGGACAGTCCGGCGCCCGCCAGCTGCTCACCGCGGGCGTCAACGACCTCGGCGGCACCTTGATGGACGAGAACATCTCCCGTGCCGCCGGTGCTGCCCACGGCCAGCTGATCACGGTCGACGACCTGCGCGCCCTGGCGACCTCCGTGGGCCGGACCGTGCAGCAGCGCACCACCTTGTACGGCGCCGTCGCGCCCCTCGACCGCGCGTGCTGACGGCGGTGCACGTGAGCGATCCCCGCCAGCACTACCTCGACGCCGCCGCGGCCGCGATCGAGCTGGTCCGTTCCGACGCGGTCGCTTCCGCATGGGACCTGCCCTCCGCTCTCGACGAGTACGACGTGGGCGCGCTCGCCGCCCACGTCGGACGGGCGGTCCTCACCCTCGAGATCTACCTCGCCGAGCCGGAGCCGGACCCGGCGTCACTACCGGCTGCTGGGGTCCTCGACGCCGCCGGCTACTACGCCGCCGTCCTCGGCGACGCCGACCCCGTCGACAGCGACCTCCACCGAGGCGTGCGCCAGCGGTCAGCGGCCGCCGCGGCGGCGGGGCACGCCACTCTGGTCGCCGACCTCGAGCGCAGCCTCGACGCGCAGCGTGCGCTCGATCTCCACCCCGACCGGTTGATCGCGGTGCTCGACGGCGTCGTCGTCCGCATCCGCGACTACTACGTCACCCGCCTGGTCGAGCTGCTGGTGCACACCGATGACCTGGCGTCCAGCGTCGGTGTGCGGGCACCTGTCGCCCCCTCCGGCGCCTGGGAGCTCCTCGCTCCCGTCGTGCAGCAGATCGCCCTGGCCCGCCACGGCGCGCGCGGCGTGGTGCTCGGTCTCGCTCGCCCAGAGCGGCACGGCCCGCTCGGCGCCTTCGGCTGAGCCGTCCCAGCCCGTGGGAGCGGGTTGCTTCGCTATGGCCTCTCGTGTCAAGGTAAGCCTTGCAACGGTCAGGCAGTACCTGACTATTTCTGATGAGGTGGGGAAGCACATGATGCGGATCAAGATCACGGTCGCGCGGGCCCTCCAGGCCATGCAGGGGCGAAGCGTGCCGTCCGGCTACTTCTGGAACTGACCGGTCCGGACCCCAGCCCGGTCGTCCAGCCCGGTCGTCCAGCCCGGTCGTCCAGCCCGTGACCCGCCCATGAGGAGCCGATCCCCAGCGGGGCCGCCCGGCCCGACGGGGGAGAGATGGGTGGGCAACCTGGCGGCGTACGAGACCGACCGGCTGGGGTTCCTACTGGCGACGAGGGAGGAGCACGGCGACCTCGTCGGCTTCGACGGACGTACGGCGCTCGTGCACGGACCCGCGCTGGTCTCGGCCGTGCTGCGCGACCGGGACGGGTCGTTCGAGATCGATGAGAACTTCCTGCAACAGCGGTTGTCCATCGCCGCCGTCGACGAGGTCTTCCGGAGTCGGTCGCTGCTCAACCCGGGTCTCCGGCCGGCTGCGCTGCTCGGCGTGGCGCCCCACGTCGTGCAGCTTGCTCACGAGCAGCTCTCCGGGCGCGCGGCGGCAGGAGTCGCGTTCGACCCGGTACCCGTGTTCGAGCGGGTGATCTCGGCTGCGGTCGCCCGCCACTTCTTCGGCGACGAGGGCGCCGGCCTGCCCGAGCTCACCGGGCGGCTCCTCGATGCGCTGGCGCAGGTGATCGGGAATCCGTGGGCGCTGCCGGCGTCCTTCCCGACACCCACCCGGCGCCGGATCCGGCGGCGTCATCTCGAGCTGCGCGGCGAGGTCGTCAGTCGGCTCGAGGCTCGGTCGCGCCGTCCTGAGAGGTACGCCGACCTGGCCGCGCGTGTGGTCACCGCTCGGGCCGCGGCGCACGAGGCTCGGCTTCCTCTCGACCGGGTGGCAGACCTGCTGATCGGTTCGCTCCTGGCCGCGCAGCGCGTGCCGGCGGCAGCGGCGGCCTGGATGTCGATGCTCGTCGCGGACCACCCCGAGTGGCAGACCCGCGCCCGGGACGACGAAACGGTGGCCAGGGCCGTCGTGCTCGAGGCGCTGAGGCTCTATCCGCCCACGTGGGTGATCATGCGGCGTGCGACGAGGAACGTGCGGCTGGGCGGCTTCGCCTTCGCGCCGGGACACCACTTCCTGATCAGCCCCTACGTGGTGCATCGCGACCCACGGGTCTTCGAGGAGCCGGCGACGTTCCGGCCGCAGCGCTGGATGTCGCAGCAGTCGTCACCGGAGGGCTACGTCCCGTTCGGTGCCGGTCGGCACCGCTGCCCCGGCAGCAACCTGGCCACCGTCACGCTGGTGGCGCTGCTGCGCTCGATCGTCCGGCTCGGCGACGTCACGAGAGCAGGGGACGTCACTCCGGACGCGCGCACGACGCTGCTGCCGAGCGGGTTGCAGCTCCGTGTGTGCGCGGCGGTGCCCGGCTTTCTGGCAGCCGACGTGGCGGCCGCCAGCGTGCGGGCGGCCGCGCTCACCGGCTGACGGGGTGGATCGTCAGCCGAGCGCACGGGCGCGGCGGTGGGTCAGGCGGTCTCGCTGCGCGATGCCTGCTTGTTGCTGCCGAAGCGCTCCCACACGGCCTGTCGCGACACGCCGAGGACCTTGCCGATCTCGGCCCACGAGATCTTGCGCTCGCGGATCAGGTCGACCCACTCGCGCGCGAAGCCCATGTTCTGCTCGGCCGACTTGAGGATCAGCGGGAGGTGGGACAGCAGCTCGGCGTCCGACATCGACTCCCAGGGGGGTCGCGACATCGACGCGACCTTCTTCTTCGACGTGGCCAGGGAGTGGTAGTACTCCAGGCACTCCATGCAGATCATCGCCCCGAGGCCGCCTGCCATCTTGCGCCGCTCACCCTGCTTGCCGCAGAACGAGCAGATCTTGTTGCCGGCGCTGAAGTCCATGTGGCTGTGAGGCCCTTTCTTTCGCGGCGGTGGCGTCCGCCCCGGACGATCGTCCGAGGGAAACGGTACCGCGTCGGATCCAGCCCGGTGTCCGCTACAGGCGCGCGCGGCGTGCCCGACCCGCGAACCTCTCCCAGGCGGCCTGCCGGGTGACGTCGAGCGCGGACCCGATCTCTGCCCAGGTGGCTCGCCGTTGCTTGAGCAGCGCGACCCGCTCACGCAGCCGCTCGTCGGCTTGTCGGGCCTCGGCGGCCAGCACGGGGAGCGTGGCCAGCAGCTCCTCGATCGAGGCGGCGTCCCTCGGCGCGGCGGCGCCCTCGCGCTGCTGGTCGATGCCCGATCCAGGTCCGAGTCCAGGGCCAGGACCCAGTCCCGGCGGAGTCGTCGTCGTCATGTGCTGCCCACCCTCGCCCTCCTCCTACCAGCGTCAAGTCAGTCCTGACACAGGATACGCCTCGGCGACGCTGGGCGGGACCGTTCGCCGGCCGGGCCCCGCTCGGGGGCCCGCTCGGGGGTCCGCTCGGGGGCCCAGTCGGGGGCTGCCCCGAGCTCGCCGCCGCCGCGACGAACCCGGGAGGGACGACTGCGTCAAGTACCTACGCCAATAGACCCTGGCCGCCGCCGTCCCATCGGGGAGTGTGCTCAGCGACGTGCTGCTGGTCAAGCAGGAACACGGCTCCGCGACGGACATGGAGCGGCAATCGCACGTCCACGGGATCGGCCTACTAGAGTGCAAGCACCGTGGCGACCTCAGAATCCAGCCCCCGGGCGGGCCAGACCGGCGTGCGCGGCCGCGAGGCGATCCTGGACGCCGCGGCCGTGCTCATGGACGAGCACGGGATCGACCATGTGTCGCTCAACGAGATCAACCGGGCGAGCGGCAACCGCAACCGCTCAGCGGTGACCTACCACTTCGGATCGCGCGACGCGATCATCGTCGCCCTGGTCGACCGGGGGAAGGGCGGCGTCGACGCGGACCGGAACGCGCTCCTCGACCAGGCCGAGCTGGCCGGCCGCACGCTCGGGGTGCGCGAGGGCATCGAGCTGACGATCGGACCGATGGCCCAGCGGCTGAACGACGAGAGCGGACGGCGCTACCTGCGACTGCTCGGGCAGCTGATCAACCACCCGCGCTTCGTCGCCGACGCGGGGCAGGCGGTCTTCACGAGCCCGAGCGTCGTGCGGTGCCTGCCGCTGATCGCCCCTGCTGTCGACCACCTGCCCGAGCCGATACGCGCCGAGCGGGTGAGCTCGATGGTGGGCTTCGTGATCCGCTGCATGTCCGAGCAGGCCCGGTTGCTCGACCTTGAGGATCGCCCGCGCGAGCCGCTGCCCGTGGACCAGTTCGTCACCAACCTCGCGGACGTGATGATGGCTGTGCTCTCGGCCCCGACCACGGTGGACACCGCGGGCAGCAGCCCCCGCAAGAAATCAGGCAACAGCGCGGGCAAGATCTCAGGCGGCACGTCGGGCGTGGCCGTCGGCGGGTGAGCCTCGAGCTACGGCACTTCCGCCTCGTGGTGGCGGTGGCCGATCACGGCTCGATCGGCGCCGCCGCTCGGACGCTCGGCCTGGCGCAGGCCGGCGTCTCCGCGCAGCTGGCGCGACTCGAGCGCACCATGGGGACCGCGTTGTTCGTGCGCCGACCCTCTGGCGTCGAGCCGACCACGGCTGGCCGCTTGGTCATCGAGCGGGCACGCAGCGTGCTCGGCCAGGTCGAGACCATCGCCGACGACCTCGCGACACTGGCCCCCGACGCGTCGGCGATCAGGGTTGCGGGCATCACCTGCAACTGGTTCGCCCGCTTCCTGGCGCGGGCGATGGCCACCCAGCCGCGCCCGCTCTCCAGCCGCACCGACTCCTCGAGCGCGACCGTGGACGAGTGGTTCGCGGACGGTGAGGTCGACGTAGCCGTCGTCTCGGTGCACCCGGGGTTCGGGGACGTCATCCCCGTCGCCGGCGCACGCCACTCGGTGCTCATCGAGGAGCAGCCCTATCTCGTCGCCCTCGGCCACCGCCATCCCGCAGCCGGCCAGGACGAGGTGGCACTCAGCGACCTGCGCGCATCCCCTTGGCTGCTCCCGCGCGGCCGCCCCGATGGCACCATGTCGATGCTGACGGCTGCCTGCCGTGAGGAGGGCTTCGAGCCGAGCTCGCCCACCGGCCCCGCCGACCTCGACTTCTACCTCACCTGGGTGACAGACCACGGCGCCGTCTGCCTGTGCTCGCCCGCCTACCCGGTGCGGCACGGCGTGAGCGTCCTGCCTGTCCGGGGCAAGCGGCTGCGTTCGCGCTACGTGCTGCGGTGGCACCCGTCGCGGATCAGCCAGGAGGAGGTGGCCGACCTGCGGGTCCAGCTCGCGGCGGCGTACGCCGAGCAGGTGCTGATCTCCAGCGGCACGGCGAGCTGGTGGCACCGCTCTCCGGAGTACCGTCCGATCTTTCCGGCGGACCTGCGCGCCGTCGTACCCGACTGGTCCGCGCAACCGGAGGCCTCGTCATGAGCGACCACCGGGAGACGTTGATGCGGGCCCGCGCCGAAGCGGCCGGACGTCTTGCGGATCTCGAGGCGTCCTTCGACGAGATCGTGGCCGCTTCGCGCGACACCAACGCCGACGACGAGCACGACCCGGAGGGCAGCACCATCGCCTTCGAGCGCGCGCAGGTCGTCGCGCTGCGCCAGCAGGCCGCCGACCACCTCGGCGAGCTCGACGCCGCACTCGAGCGCCTGGCCGCCGGGACGTACGGCGTGTGCGAGGTGTGTGGTTCGGTCATCGCTCCCGAGCGGCTGGAAGCGCGGCCCTTCACGCGCACCTGCATCGACTGCGCGCGCCGGTCCCGCTAGCCAGGCAGCGTCGGGCCGGCCGGATAGTGCGCGGCCGCCGACCGGCTCTGGTCCGCGACCCTCTCGCGCACCCAGGGCGGGGCGAGCACCTCGACGCCGCCGCCCAGCCCGAGGAGGGCGAAGACGGCCCAGGACCGGCTCTCGAAGGGCACGGTGAGCTCGATGTGCGGCTCGTTGACCAGGGTGGGGACGAGGTGCTGCCGGGTGGCGGGCACCACTCGCCTGAGGGCCGGCAGCGACGAGGCGCGCGCCCGCAGGGTCACCTCGACCTCCATCGCCTCGCTCTCGATCTCACGGCGGCTCGCCCGCCAGTCCTCGGCGAGGTCGAAGCCGGCCGGCCGGGACACGGCCTGGTCGAGGGGGTGGACCGCCCGCACCCGCGAGACGCGGTAGGTACGCCGGGCGCCGCGGCGCAGAGCCACGAGGTACCACTCGCCGGAGGCGAGGATCGGGCCGAGGGGGTCGACGGTGCGCCGAGTGGACCTTCCGTCCCGCTCGTAGTCCAGGCGCACACGTCGGTCTTGCCAGACGGCCACGGCGAGCGGGCCGAGGAACGGGACCGGCTCCGGGCGGGCGAACCACCTGACGTTGTCGAGGTGGAACCGGTCCGCGGTGCGCTGCGCGGAGTCCCTGGCCTCGGTGGTCAGCGCTGCCCGGATCTTGGTCTGGAGACCCTCGACCAGGTCGCCGAGCCCGAGCTGCTCGGCCGGGGCGCCGAGCCCCAGGAAGGCCAGCGCGCCGGCCTCGTCGAGCCCGATGCCGGTCAGCCTGGTCCGGTAACCGCCGCCCAGCCGGTAGCCGCCAGCCGGACCGCGCGTCGACCGCACCGGGATCCCCGCGTCGGCCAGGGCCTTCGCATCGCGCTGCACCGTCCGCTCGCTGACCTCCAGCAGCCTTGCGAGCTCAGCGCCGGTGAGCTCGCCGCGCACCTGCAGCTGCAGCAGCAGGCTCATCATCCGGGCAGCTCGCACGGGTCGATTGTCGCGGATGTTCCCGACAGAGGATGTCGGGAACGCCGCTCATGATGGACTCATGGACATGGACATGAACACCGACGCGAACGCGAACCACGACCAGATCACCCTGGAGACCGCGGCTGGGCCGGCGGCGGCGTACGTCGCCACCCCGGCCGGCGGGACCGGGCCCGGTGTCCTGGTGCTGCACGCCTGGTGGGGACTCAACGACGACTTCCGCCGATGGTGCGACGAGCTCGCCGCTGCCGGGTTCGTCGCGCTCGCGCCGGACTACCGCGCCGGGCGGGTGGCGAGGACGATCGAGGAGGCCGACGCGATGCGCGGCGACTTCGGCGTCGAGCAGACCCAGTCGATCGTCGAGTCCGCGCACGACGAGCTGCTGCGCCGCAGCGAAGGGGGTGCGGTCGGGATCGTGGGCGCCTCGATGGGCGCGGCCTGGGCCTTCCACCTCGCCGAGACCCGACCCGGGCAGGTTGACGCCGTCGTGGCCTACTACGGCATCTCGGACGCCGACTGGTCCGCGATCGAGGCGCGCGTGCTCCACCACTTCGGCGACCGCGACCAGATGGACCCCTTGGAGGACGCCGAGGCGATGCAGTCCGAGCTGGAGAAGGCCGGAGTCCACGCCCGGCTCGAGGTCTACGCCGGCGCCGACCACTGGTTCGCCGAGCCGAGCCGGACCGAGCACGACGCGGAGGCAGCCACGCTCGCCTGGTCGCGCACCCTCGACTTCCTGCGCGGCTAGACGAGAGGCCCTACGGGTAGGACGCCTGCAACAGCTCGACCCGCTTGACGCGGCGATCTGGCGTCAGGATGTCGAGAACCGCTCCCCGGCTCCGACCCTGGTGTGAGCGCGGCCAGAATGGGTCGCAGACATCGAGGAGACGAGAGATGGCCAAGTACCTGTTGCTCAAGCACTACCGCGGAGCACCGGAGGCTACGAATGACGTGCCGATGGACAAGTGGACCCCCGACGAGATCTCGGCGCACATCAAGTACATGCAGGACTTCGCGACGAAGCTCGAGGGCACCGGCGAGTTCGTCGACGGCCAGGCACTGGCGCCGGAGGGCGCCTGGGTCCGGTACGACGGCGAGGGCCGGCCGCCGGTCACCGACGGGCCGTTCGCCGAGACGAAGGACCTGATCGCGGGCTGGATGATCATCGACGTCGACAGCCAGGAGCGGGCCTACGCGCTGGCCGGCGAGCTCTCCGCCGCGCCCGGTGCCGGTGGCCGGCCGATCCACGAGTGGCTCGAGGTGCGGCCGTTCCTGGCCCACCCGCCCACCGTCGAGGAATGACCGCAGAGCCGCTCGGCCCGGGCGGGTTGGATCCCGTGCACGGTGTCGAGCTGCGCAGTCTCACCCCGGGCGTCCTGGCCGTCCTCGTCCGCCGTGGAGCCGACTTCGCGGCGGCCGAGGACGCCGTCCAGGACGCGCTCGTCGAGGCGTTGCGCGCCTGGCCGACCGACCCGCCGCGCGACCCGAAGGGCTGGATGGTCACGGTGGCGTGGCGCCGGTTCCTCGACGCGACCCGGGCCGACGCGGCGAGGCGCCGGCGCGAGGACCTCGTCGAGGAGACTCCGGACCCGGGGCCCGCGGTGGGAGTCGACGACACCCTGCAGCTCTACTTCCTCTGCGCGCACCCGTCGTTGACGCCGGCGTCCGCCGTCGCGCTCACGCTCCGCGCGGTGGGTGGGCTCACCACGCGTCAGATCGCGGCGGCCTACCTGGTGCCCGAGGCGACGATGGCCCAGCGGATCAGCCGCGCGAAGCGCACCGTCGCCCAGGTCCGCCTCGACTCGCCGGGCGACGTGTCGACCGTGTTGCGCACCCTCTACCTCGTGTTCAACGAGGGCTACTCCGGAGAGGTCGACCTCGCCGAGGAGGCGATCCGGCTGACACGACAGCTGTCCGCCGCGATCGAGCACCCCGAGGTGCGCGGCCTGCTGGCGTTGATGTTGCTCCACCACGCCCGGCGCGCCGCCCGCACCCGGCCCGACGGCAGCCTGGTCCCGCTCGCCGAGCAGGATCGCAGCCAGTGGGACACGACCGCCGTCGCCGAGGGCGTCGAGATCCTCCAGGCAGCGCTTGCGCGCGACCAGCTCGGGGAGTTCCAGGCGCAGGGGGCGATCGCGGCGCTGCACGCTGACGCGCTCTCCGCCGAGCAGACCGACTGGGTGCAGATCCTCGAGTGGTACGACGAGCTCTGCGCCCTGACCGACAACCCGGTCGTCCGGCTCAACCGCGCCGTGGCTGTCGGTGAGGCAGACGGCCCGCGTGCAGGTCTGGCCGCGCTGGCCGAGCTCGACGAGGACCTGCCGCGCCACACCGCCGTGGCGGCGTACCTGCACGAGCGCGACGGCGACCTCCCTCTCGCGGCGCGCCTGTACGCCGAGGCGGCCCATCGCGCGCCCAACCTCGCCGAGCGGGAGCACCTGACCCGGCAGGCCGCCCGCCTCAACGCGCGTCCTTGATCGTGCCCTGATCTCGCGGGCTAGACGGCGGCGCCGGGCTCGCTCGGGATGTCCTCCTTGTGTGCGGTGATGAACGCGAGGGACACGAGCAGGGCCGCCGCGAACATCACCGCGCCCCAGAAGAACGCCACGTGGTAGCCGTGGATGAACGCGAGCGGCAGTGTCTGGTCCGCCTCGCCGGGACTGGTCGGTGGGTTGTCGGTGAAGTAGGCAGTGACCGCCCCCGCGAACAGGGTGTTGAGCAGGGCGGTGCCGAGCGAGCCACCGATCTGCTGCGAGGTGTTGAGCACCGCTGAGGCGACGCCCGCGTCGTGGCTCCCGACGCCGACCAGCGACGTGCTGGCCGCCGGGATGAAGACGCCGGCGAGGCCGGCGGACATGATGACCATCGAGGGGAAGACCAGCAGCCAGTAGGACGACCCTTGGTCGATCTGCGTCAGCAGCAGCATGCCCACCACGGCCATGGCGAGGCCGGGGATCATCAGCACCCGTGGGCCGACCCGTGGCAGCAGCGCCGAGACGAACCCGGCAGTCAGGATGATTCCGAGGCTGAACGGCAGGAACGCGAAGCCGGCCTTGAGCGGCGTGTAGCCGAGGTTGACCTGGAAGTAGTAGGTCAGGAACAGGAACATCGCGAACAGCCCCGCTCCGACGAGCAGGAACACCAGGAAGGACCCGCCGCGGTTGCGGTCGAGGACCACGCGCAGCGGCAGCATCGGGTTGCGGGCGCGACCCTCCCAGACGACGAACGCGACCAGGAGCACGATCGAGACGATGAGGAAGGTCAGCGTGCTCGGGTCGAGCCAACCCTTGACGGCCAGGGACTGTGGGTCGTCGGGGTTCTCGGCGCGCGCGGCCTCGGTGAAGCCGTAGACCAGCGCGAACAGGCCGACGGTGGCGAGCAGGACGCCGGGGACGTCGTACCTGGTGTCTCCGTGAGCCTTGCTCTCGCGGACGAGCGGGATGGCGGCCGCGGCCACGATCAGGGCCACGGGGACGTTGACGCCGAGGCACCAGCGCCACGATGCGTACTCCGTCAGCAGTCCGCCCACGATCAGGCCGATCGCCGCGCCACCACCGGCGAGCGCGCCGAACACGCCGAACGCCTTGGCGCGCTCCTTGGGCTCGGTGAACGTGACGGTGACGATGGACAGCGCGGCGGGTGCCATCAGGGCGGCGAAGGCGCCCTGCAGTGCGCGAGCGCCGAAGAGGAGCTCCTGGTTGGGCGCGAGGCCGCCGATGGCCGAGGCGGCGGCGAAGCCGAGCAGGCCGATGATGAAGGTGCGCTTGCGGCCGGTGTAGTCGGCGATGCGCCCGCCCAGCAGGAGCAGCGCACCGAAGGCCAGGGTGTAGGCGGTGACCATCCACTGCCGGTCGGCGTTGGTGATCTCGAGGTCGGCCTGCGCCGACGGGAGCGCGATGTTCACGATCGAGGCGTCGAGGATGATCATCAGCTGCGCGGCCGCGAGGACGACCAGCGCCCACCATCTGCCGGGATCGGGAGTCGTTGCCTCGGGACTGCTGGACGCCGCGTGCGTGGGGATGGGCTCGCTCATGATCGATCTCCTCGGTTCGATGCTCGCTGCAGCTCCCGAGACCACTGTCGACAGCAAACCACCATCCGCTGACAACTGTTCCGGGGTTTTCCAGTGGTCCAGTCCGACTGCGCCAAGGCTGCACGCCCAGGTGCGAACGCCAGCCAGGCCTGTGTTGCCCGCCGAACGGGTACGCGGAGACGTGCACCTCGCAGTGGGCCGGACCGGTCGCTCGTGACCGTCGTCATCGCGTTCCTGGCCAACCTCGCCGTGGGCGTGGCCAAGACGGTCGCGGCCGTGATGACGGGGTCGGCCTCCCTCACGGCCGAGGCCGCGCACTCGTGGGCCGACGCAGGCAACCAGATCCTGCTCCTGGTCGCAGACCGGCGCAGCAAGCGACGCCCTGACGAGTCGCGACCGTGGGGCTACGGCCGCGAGGCCTACATCTGGTCCCTGCTGGCCGCGCTCGGCCTCTTCGTGGCCGGCGGCATCTTCTCCGCCTACCACGGGATCACCCAGCTGCGTGTCGACGAGCCTGGTGGCGACTACCTCGTCGGTTACGTCGTCCTTGCTGTCGCGCTGTGCTTCGAGAGCGTGTCGCTCGCCCAGGCCTTGCGCCAGACCCGCAGGGAGGCGTCGGGGCTCGGCCGAGACCTCCTCGACCACGCCCTGGCGACGTCGGATCCCACGTTGCGCGCGGTCCTCGCCGAGGACTCGGCTGCTGTCGTGGGGATCGTCGTCGCGGCTGCCGGATTGGCGCTGCACGAGGTCACCGGCAACGCGGTGTACGACGCGATCGGCTCGATCGTCGTCGGGGTGTTGTTGTGCGGGGTGGCGGCGGTGCTGGTGGACCGCAACCGGAGGTTCCTCCTCGGACAGGTCGTCGATCCGGCCATCAGCGACGCGATCCGCCAGCGGCTCCTGGAGCTGCCTGACGTCGTTGCAGTGGATCACCTGCGCGTGGAGTTCGTCGGACCGCGGCAGCTCGTCCTCCTCGCCAGCGTCGACCTGGCGGGAGACCGACCGGAGTCCCGCATCGCGATCAGGCTGGAGGAGCTGGCGCGCCGGCTGGAAGAAGACGCGTCGATCGTCGACGCAGTGCTGGTGCCGTCCGCACCGGCTGGAGCCTGACTGTTCGCGCTTCGAAGGGAAGCAGGAAAGAGAGGTCGACGTGCCCGTCTGGGCCGCAGCGGGACTGTGGGGACTCTTCGCGGGGTCGGCACTGCTGGTCGGCGCCGGTCTCGGTTGGTACCTCCGGATCCCGCGCACGGTCGTCGCCGGCGTGATGGCCTTCGGTGCCGGCGTCCTCATCTCGGCGTTGGCGTTCGACCTCGTCGACGAGGCGGAGCGTGCGGGCGGCCTCGCTGCGACGACCGGCGGTTTCCTCGGCGGTGCCGTTGCCTACGTCGGCGCCAATGTCGCCCTCGCGTCCGCAGGAGCCCGGCACCGCAAACGGTCGTCCGGGCAGCCGACGGAGTCGGAGGTCGGCGGCAGCGGCACCTCGATCGCCATCGGTGCGCTCCTCGACGGCATCCCGGAGTCCATGGTCCTCGGCCTGACCTTGCTGTCGGGGCACGGCGTCGGCGTGCCCGTCCTGGTGGCCATCTTCCTCTCCAACGTGCCGGAGGGCCTGTCCAGCGCGGCCGGAATGCGGCGTGCAGGGCGGCGAGCGTCCTACGTCTTCGGCGTGTGGGCGGTGGTCGCGCTCTCGTCCGGCGGCGCCGGCCTGATGGGAGTCGTGCTCCTCGACGGCGCCTCGGGCGCGTCCATCGCTGTCGTCACTGCCGTCGCGGCGGGCGCCATCCTCGCCATGGTCGCCGACACGATGATCCCGGAGGCGTTCGAGAGAACCCACCTCTACGCCGGTCTGCTGGCCACCATCGGGTTCGTGCTGGCCTTCGCCATCGACCGGCTCTAGCCCGCTCCCTCGGCGGGCCCCCGGCGTACCGCCGCGGACGAGGGCGAGCGGTGGGCTCAGGCGGAGAGCCAGGCGCGCGCTGCCACGAGCTCGGCCACCAGCGTCTCGGTGAGCAGGCGCACGTCGTCGTCCTCGTCGTGGGGGTAGCGCAGCTCGAACGCCGCCTCGGCCAGCGGTGCCCCCACGGCGACGACGGTGCTGCCTCGCTGCCGGGTCCAGTCGAGCAGCTGCGGCTCCCAGCGCGAGCCGCCGAGCAGCAGCATCCGGTAGTCGGTCGTCTTGGTGAGGTAGACGTCGACGTGGCTCCAGTCGCCGGTCTCGCACCCGGTGGCCTGCAGGCGCGGACCCTCCCGCAGCATGAGCGCGGACTGGTAGGCCGACGAGACACGTCGCGCCGGCGCGACGACGTGGGTGCCGTGCGGACCCATCAGGAGCTCGTCGAGGCGCGGTCGCCAGTCGGCCTCGGTCGCGAGCAGGTGCTCGGAGGCCGCGGCGGCCTCGGCGAGCGGGACCGCACGTCCGCCCGTGAGGTGCCGCTCGAGCTCGAGGAGCAGCGCGAGGGTGTGCTGGAAGGACCGGCAGGCGACGCCACCCCGTTCCTCGCCCGCGTCCATGGAGACCGCGCGTGCGGCACGCTCGGTGAGCGGACCGGGCTTGTTGACGAGCGCCACGACCTCGACGTCGGGACCCAGTCGTTCGACGGCGTCGAGGGTCTCCACCGACCCGGCGGAGGCCGACACCGCGACGACCAGGTCACCCGGACCGAGCGCGGGCAGCAGGTCGCTGCTCGCGAGCTCGGCGACCGCCGAGACGCCGGCGGCCCGCAGCCGCGCGGCGGCCACGAGGTTCGCATAGTGGGAGGAGCCCATGCCGAGCAGCACCACGCGGGCGGGTGCGGTCACGAAGTCCCACGCGCCGTCGAGCCGCAGCGCGCGCAGCCGCTCGGGCTTCTCGGACAGGTCCGCCAGGAACAGGTCGGGCGTCACAGCTTTCCCCTCTGTCGCAGCGCGGCCTCCGGGACGTAGCGCCACTGGGGCAGGTACGCCGCGGCGTACTCGAGCTCGCGCTGGATCTGGTCGTCGACGTACGGCGTCAGCAGGGACTCGTCGAGCAGGTCGCCGGCGACGGCACGGTAGGAGTCGAGGAGCTCGGCCTGCACCTGCTCGACCCACTCCCTGACCGCCTCGGCCGGCACCGCGGGGTCGTGGTGACTGAGCACGTGCCCGACGTTCTCCAGCGACATCAGCATGCCGGCCACGTCGTAGGCGGCCGGTCGGTGCGCGACGCGCTCTTCGGGAGTCAGCATGGGATTGCCGTCGAAGTCGATCACGAGCAGCCGGTCGTCCGCCGTGCCGCGCAGGACCTGGCCGACGTGGTAGTCGCCGTGCGTGGCCACCGGGCCTGTGGGGGAGTCGGCCAGCGCGACGTGCATCTCGGCGGTCACGCGGCCGAGGTCGGCGGCGAAGGGTCGCGCGGGTCCCGGTTCGACCCCGACGGCGACGCGGGCCTCGTGCAGGCACCACGTCCACCCGTCGCTCGAGTCCGGCACCAGGTCGGTCGCGGTCACCACGGGCACCCAGCCGCCGTCTGGATGGCACCACTCGAGCAGGAACCAGACCCCGGGCATCGCCTCGAACGACGCGTCCACCAGCCGCCGCAGCCGCTCCGATGCGGGGTGCGGCCCGACCAGCGGAGTGGTGGACCACTTGACCACCACGCGGTCGCCCACGACGACCGAGAGGTTGGTCTGGTCGACGTCGATGGACGTCTCTCCCTCAGGCACCGACCCCACCGGGCGTGTGCCCGGGACCCAGCGGAAACCCTCCGGCAGGTCCGCACCCTCGGCCCACAGGGCCATCAAGAGGCTGCTCGCGCCGGAGCCGGACGGTCGGCACCACCACGAACCGTCCGCCTGCTCGACGGTGAAGGCCAATCCGATGGTGCGAGGGGGCGTCACGACTGTCGCGTCGCCACGTGCTCCAGGCCGACCCGCTCGATGACGTCGGCACCGACCTGCAGCCCGTCGCGCGCCCGGATCGCCTCGCCGGCGGCCTCCGCCCGCGCTCGGAGTGCGGTGTCGGACAGCAGCTCGTCGATCGCGCCGAGCAGCTCCTCGTCGCTGAATCCGTACGTCGACAGCCTGCGGCCGTAGCCCGACTCCTCGACCCGCTGGGCGTTGTCGTACTGGTCCCAGAAGAGCGGTAGCACGATCATCGGCTTGCCGAAGTGCAGCGACTCGGTGGTGGTGTTGTTGCCGCCGTGCGTGATCACCAGGTCCACCTGGGGGATCACCTTGGTCTGCGGCACGATCGCGTCGCCCACCATGTTGTCGGCGAGGCGGATCTCGTCGGCGCGCGGCCCCATGCTCACCACCACCTTGTGCGGCGTGGTGCCGAGCACGTCGATCAGCCGCTGCAGCAGGGAGATGTCGGCCCCGCCGAGAGAGCCGAGCGACAGGTAGATCACGGCGGAGCCCTCGGGACGGTCGGCGAAGGCGGCGGGCATCTCGAACTCGCCGTCGGTCTGCCGCAAGCTCGAGTCCATCCGGTGCCAGGTGGCGTCGAGCGGCCGGTCGGCGACGTAGTCGAGCTCTTCGGGATAGACGTAGAGGTTGGCCACCTCTGAGGTGTGGATGAACTCGCGGGGGCGCAGCGGCGGGGCGCCCTGCGCCTGCACCCACGCGTCGAAGTCCTCCCACGTGGCCTGGTGGGTGCTGTCGAACTCGTCGAGGAACTCTGCCCAGCCGGAGCGGTCCGCGGCGGCGTACCCGGAGAACGTCGGCGCGATGTCGCTCCCGCGGATCTCCAAGGGGTTGCACGACACGATCCGCACGAACGGCGCACCCGACGTCACCAGGGCCGGGAAGGCCACGACGTTGTCCTCGACGAGGACGTCGGGCCGGTGCTCGGCGATGATCGCCTTGAGGTGCGGCTCGGCGTACTTCGCCCCGTCGATGAGGGCCTGGTAAGTCGGCTGGATGAAGGAGGCCAGCTGTTCGATGGTCGGCTTGCGGAACTCCGGCGCGGTCTCGTTGATGAAGTCGATCCAGAACTGGCCGGCGGCCTCGTCACTGGCGTCGGACCCTTCGTCCTGTGCGGGGGGCTCGGCGAGGTCGACCAGGGCCTCGACGAAGCCGAGCGGGGCGAGCTTGCCCTCCCAGGACCGCTCGGCCGCGAAGACCACGGTGTGGCCGCGGTCGAGCAGCACCTTGCCGATGCCGATGCACTGGTTGGTCGGGCCGTGCGCCGACTCGGGCAGGAACAGGACGGTCAGTCGATCTGTCATCGGGAGTCCTTGCTCGTCGTGGTGTCGAGGGGGTGACCGGTGGCGACGCGGGCGTACTCGAGGATGAGCTCGGCCGCGGTGTCGCCGTCGATGCTGGGGTGCCCGGCCATGATGCGGTAGCCGTAGGCGTCCTCGAGTGCCACCAGGTTGCGGCCGATGGTGCGCGCGTCGTGGCTGAGGGTGAAGACGCCGGTCGCGGCGCCCTGGGCGAGGATCACCTCGTACATCGCGACCTGTCGGTCGTAGAGCGAGGTCAGCAGCGCGCCGTACACCGGCTGCCGTCCGGCGGCGCCACCGAGCTCGCAGAGCAGCCGCACTGACGCGTCGTCGCCGTCGACGGGGAGACCGGTCCGAACTGTGACGACGAGCTTCTCGACCGGGTCGTCGAGGTGGTCGAGGGCGGCGACGCGCTGGTCGTAGAAGCGCTCCATGCCGGCTCGGTTCGCCTCGAGCAGGAGGGCCTGCACGTCGGGGAAGTGATAGAGCACCGCCCCTGAGGTGAGGCCGGCCGCCTCGGCGACGTGCACCAGCTTGGCATCCGCGCCGTGCTGCAGCATCGCGCGCTGCGCGGCGCCCACCAGGGCGTCGCGGCGTGCTTGTTTCGCTGAGCGGGTCATCGTGGGCAACCTTGGCACGACTGCGAGCTTTGTTGAAGAGTCCTTCAAAAAATCTTGGTTACAGGCTCATTTCAACGGCTCGAACCCCTTGCCGAAATCTGAAGGTCAATGCAAAGTGGGCCGCCAACATCCCTTCTCGGGTATTTCAGGAGGCGTCATGGCCCGCACCAGCAACCTCTCTCGCCGATCGACGCGCCGGGCACCTCGCCGCGCCGCGCTCAGTGTCGGATCGGTGGTGGCCGTCCTGGCGCTCGCCGCCTGCGGGGGCAGCGATGACGAGGGCAGCAGCGCCGAGCCGGACGAGCTCGACCCGAGCGCCGACCTGAGCAGCCAGTCGATCACCGTGTCCAACTGGGCCGGCTACATGGCCGAGGACATCGCCGACCAGTTCGAGGCCGCCACCGGCGCCGGTCTCACCGTGACGGAGCACGCCACCAACGAGGAGGTGATGGCCAAGCTGACCGCCGGGGGAGACTCGGGCATCGACGTCGCCTTCGTGTCCGGCCAGTACGCGCAAGCGCTCAACGACGCCGGCCTCCTCGAGCCGATGCACGCCGACCTGGTGCCGAACCTCGAGAACCTCTACCCCGAGGCCACCCAGCTGGCCTTCGACGAGGGCAACGAGTACTCCGTGCCCTACACCTGGGGCACCACGGGCATCTGCTACCGCTCCGACCTGGTCGACCCGGCGCCGACGTCGTGGAACGACATCCTCCAGCCCGACCCCGAGTACGCCGGCAAGATCACGATGCTCTCGACCGAGCGCTGGCTCGCGCTGCCCGCGCAGAAGGCGTTGGGCTACTCGGTCAACACCACCGACGACGAGGAGATCGCCGAGATGGCCGACCTGCTCACCTCGGCCAAGGACAGCCTGCTCGGCTACGACGACACCACCTTCTACGAGAAGCTCGTCTCCGGCGAGGCCGTGATGACCGAGGCCTGGGACGGCTGGTGCGGCTACGGCATGGCCGAGAACCCCGACATCAAGTTCGTGGTGCCCGACGAGGGGAGCGACCTCTGGGCCGACACGATGGTCGTGCTGAAGGACTCCAAGAACAAGGAGGCCGCTTTCGCCTTCATCAACATGATGCTCGAGCCCGAGATGCACGTCTGGGTCACCGAGAACGTCTACTACAACGTGCCGAACCAGGCCGCCGCGGAGCTGGTGCCGGCCGAGCTGAAGGAGCAATTCCCGCAGCTCGACGTCACCCCCGAGCAGCTCGCGGAGGGTGAGGTGCTCGTGGACCTCGGCGAGGAGTCGACCAAGTACACCGAGCTGACCACCAACGTCACGGCCTCGTGACGCGGAGGCCCTCCGGCAACACGGCGAGCGGGCGCCGGGGGCGCCCGGCGGTCAGCGCGATCTTCCTCGGCCCCGGGCTGGCGTTCACAGCGGTCTTCGTCGTCGTCCCCGTGCTGCTGGTGCTCAGCTACACCGTCTTCGACCGGGGGCGCTTCGGCGGCATCGAGTACGAGTTCACCCTCGACAACTTCAGCCGGGCCTTCGAGCCGACCTTCCGCCGGGTCCTGGTCAGCTCGCTGTGGATCGCTGGAGCGGCGACGCTCGTCGCGCTGGTGGTCGGCTACCCGGTCGCGTACGCCATCGCGAAGCTGCCGGCGCGCTGGCGCTCGTTGATGTTGGTCCTCGTCGTGATCCCGTTCTGGACCAGCTTCCTGATCCGCACCTACGCGTGGATCGTGCTGCTCAACACCCAGGGCGTGCTCAACGACGTGCTGGTCCGGCTCGGGATCGTCGACGACCGCCTCGACCTGCTCTACACGAGGGGCGCGGTGATCGCCGGTCTCGTCTACGTCTACCTCCCCCTGATGATCCTGCCCATCTACGCGTCGGTGGCGCGGATGGACGACGAGCTCACGGAGGCGTCGGCCGACCTCGGCGGGTCCCGCTTCGCCGGCTTCGCGCGGATCACCTTTCCGCTGTCGCTGCCGGGCGTGGTCACCGGCTGCATCTTCGTGTTCGTGCCCAGCCTGGGGAACTTCGTCGTGCCCGAGCTGCTCGGCGGCGGCAAGACCGTCATGGTCGGCAACCTGGTGCGCGACCAGTTCCTCAAGGCGCGCGACTGGCCCTTCGGGGCGACCCTGGCGCTCGTGATGGTGGTGCTCCTGCTGCTGCTCTTCGCGCTGCAGTCCGCCGTCAGCCGGCGCTTCTCCGTCGAGGCCCCCCGATGAGCCGTCAGCGGCCGAGTCAGCGGCCGGGTCAGCGCCGCCAGGGTCTCGGTGTCCTCTGGATCCCGTTGGTCGGCTGCCTCTTCTTCCTCTACGTGCCGATCGCCACGGTCGTGGTCCTGTCGTTCAACAGCGGCCGGTCCGCGCTGAACCTCAAGGGCTTCTCGCTGAAGTGGTACCCCGAGCTCTTCTCCGACTCCAACCTGGGCGAGGCGCTGGTCAACACGCTGCTCGTCGCCTTCGGAGCGATGGTGTTCTCGACGGTGCTGGGCACGATGCTCGCGGTGGGGCTGGTGCGCTACACGCGGTCGACGACGCTGGACGCGGTGGTGATGGCACCCGCGATCCTGCCCGACCTGGTGCTCGCGATCGGGCTGCTGTCCTTCTTCACCTGGGTGGGCTTCTCGCTCGGGCTGACGACGGTGATGCTCGCGCACGCCGCGTTCGGGACGGCGTTCGTGGTGGCCGTCGTCCGCGCGCGGCTCGTGCAGCTCGACCGCTCGCTGGAGGAAGCTTCGCAGGACCTGGGCGCGGGGTGGTTCGCCACGTTCGTCCGGGTCACCCTGCCCTCCATCGCTCCTGCCGTGCTGGCTGGGGCGCTGCTCAGCTTCACGCTCTCGCTCGACGAGTTCGTGATCGCCTTCTTCACCAACGGCCCGAACACCCCGACCCTGCCGATCGAGATCTACTCCCGTGTGCGCTTCGGCGTCACGCCGGAGATCAACGCGCTGGCCTCGATCCTGCTGGCGGTCAGTGTGGCCGCGGTGCTGGTCGGTGCCCTCATCCTCCGACGAACGGAGAAGGACGATGACTGACGCCCCGCTGCAGACACCCCTGCTGAAGATCAGGGGCCTGAGCGCTTCGTACGGCGCCGTGCGGGCGCTCCGCGGCGTCGACCTCGACGTCGCCGACAACGAGTTCTTCGCACTGCTCGGCCCGTCCGGCTGCGGCAAGAGCACCCTGCTGCGCTCGCTCGCCGGCTTCGAGGACCCGAGCGACGGGACCGTCACGCTCGGCGGCGCCGACCTCCTCGCCCTGCCGGCGCACAAGCGGCCGGTGAACATGATGTTCCAGTCCTACGCGCTCTTCCCGCACCTCAGTGTCGAGAAGAACATCGGCTACGGGCCGTCGCGGGCGGGCCTGGCCAAGTCGGAGGTCGCGGCCCGGGTGGCCGAGGTGATCCGCACCGTCGGGCTCGAAGGCCTCGGTGGCCGCCGGCCCAGCCAGCTCTCGGGCGGCCAACGCCAGCGCGTCGCGCTGGCCCGCGCGATCGTCAACCAGCCGCGGCTGCTGCTCCTCGACGAGCCCCTCTCAGCACTGGACCGCAACGTCCGCGCCCAGATGCAGCTGGAGCTGAAGCGGCTCCAGCACGAGGTCGGCATCGCGTTCGTCGTCGTCACCCACGACCAGGAGGAGGCCCTGTCGATGGCCGACCGGGTCGCGGTCATGAACGACGGCGAGGTCCTCCAGGTGGCCAGCCCGGAGGAGCTCTACCGCAACCCCGTCAACCGGTTCGTCGCCGAGTTCATCGGGCGCAGCAACGTCTTCGAGGGCACGGCTCGCCCGGACGGCCTGGAGGTCGCCGGCGGTGCGCTGCTGCCGGGGCGTGGTCACGGCAGCTATCTCGTCGTCCGTCCCGAGGACATCGACATCCGGGAGCGCGCCGCCGAGTCCTCGGGTGGACCTGCTGGCGGATCAGCAGGTGGGGTGCTCCGCGGCCAGGTCCTCGAGACGCAGTTCAGCGGCGGCAGCACCGCCATCGCGGTGGCGACGCAGGGCCCGACCACCGTGGCGGGACAGCCGGTCCTGGTCACCCAGCCCGGCTTCCCGACGGTGCACCGCGGGGCCGAGGTCGAGCTGACCTGGAGCGCCGACGCCGCGCGCATCGTCGCATGAGCACTGCTGGCAGGAGGACAAGGGCGACGGACCCGCTCGCCGAGGCCGCGCCCAGGTCCTACTGGCACGACGTGCACCACCTCGTCCCGACGACGCTGCCCCTCTCGCGGGGCACCGAGGCCGACCTGGTCGTGGTGGGCGCCGGGTTCACGGGGCTCTGGACGGCGATCGAGGCCAAGCGCCGCGACCCTGCTCGCGACGTGGTGCTGCTCGACGCGGAGCACGTCGGCTTCGGGGCGACCGGTCGCAACGGCGGCTTCATCTCCGACTCGGTGACGCACGGCCTCGCGCACGGCCTCGCGCTGTGGCCCGACGACCTCCCTGCCTTGCTGCAGGCCGGGCGTCGCAACCTGGCCGCGCTGGCTGCCGACCTGGACGAGGCCGGCATCGACGCGGGGCTCTCCCTGGTCGGCAAGTCGATCGTGGCGACGACCGAGCACCAGGCCGCGGGCTTCGCCGGGCTGGCCGGGCTGCTGGACCGGTACGGCGAGGACGTCACCCTGCTCGACGCCGCCGGCATGCGCGCCGACGTCGAGTCGCCGACGTACCTCGCCGGCATCCGGGTGCGCAGCGGCGGGGGAGTGCTGGACCCGGTCGCCCTGGTGGTCGGGCTGCGCGACTGGGCGCTGCGGCTGGGAGTGCGTGTCCACGAGCAGACGCCCGTGCAGGATCTCGACGGCGGCCGGGTCGTCACCCCACGCGCGGTCGTGCGGACCCGTCAGGTGGCCCTGGCGACCAACGCGTTCCCCAGTCCGCGGCGCAGCCTCCGCAAGTACGTCGTCCCCGTCTACGACCACGTGCTCGTGACCGAGCCGTTGTCGGCCGAGCAGTGGGATCGGCTCGGCTGGCAGGACCGGCAGGGCGTGACCGACGCCGGGAACCAGTTCCACTACTACCGACCGCTCGCAGACGGCCGGATCCTGTGGGGCGGCTACGACGCCATCTACTACTACGGCTCGCGCACCGATGCGGCGCGCGAGCAGCGCGACACCTCGCACCGCCTGCTCGCCGAGCACTTCCGGCAAACCTTCCCGCAGCTGATGGACCTGCGCTTCACGCATCGCTGGGCGGGCCTGATCGACACCACGAGCCGCTTCACGCCCTTCGTCGGCACCGATCGGACGCGCACCGTCGGGCACGCGATGGGGTTCACGGGGCTGGGCGTCGCCTACAGCCGCCTCGCCGCGGGCGCGCTCCTCGATGCCCTCGCGGGACAGCCGGTACCTGCCTTCCTCGGTGATCGGCCGGTGCCCTTCCCGCCCGAGCCGGTCCGCTTCCTCGGGGTCCAGGCGACCCGCGCAGCCCTGGCGCGCGAGGACCGCACGGGGCGCCGAGGCCCGTGGCTGCGCACGCTCGACCGCTTCGGCATCGGCTTCAACTCCTGAGACCAGACGGGATCCCCATGGACGGCAACGGCACCTTCATCGACGGCACCTTCTTCGATGGCACCTCTATCGATGGCACCTTCATCGATGGCACCTTCATCGATGGGAGGCGCGAGCCGGGGCACGGTGAACCCCTCGACCTGGTCGATCCCGCGACCGGGGAGGTGTCGGGCCGTCTGGTGCAGGCCTCGATCGACGACGTGGACAGGGCGGTGGCCGCGGCGGCGGCAGCGCTCCCTGCCTGGGCGGCCCGGACCGCGGGGGAGAGGGCGCTCGTCCTGTCCCGCGTCGCCGACGCGCTGGCCCAGCAGATCGGCGAGGCCACCGACCTCGTCGACCTTGAGGTGCGCGAGACGGGCAAGCCGCGGGCGGTCTTCGCCGACGGTGAGCTGCCGTTCGCGGTCGACAACCTGCGCTTCTTCGCCGCGGCCGCGCGCTCCCTGGAGGGGACGGGGGCGGGCCGGCTCAGCACCGGCTACACCTCGCTACTCGTGCGCCGACCGGTCGGTGTCGTGGCCGGCATCGCGCCGTGGAACTTCCCTCTGATCATGGCGATCTGGAAGCTGGGCCCCGCCCTCGCAGCGGGCAACACCGTGGTGCTCAAACCCGCGCCGACCACGCCCTCCTCGACGCTGCGGCTCGCCGAGATCGCGCACGCAGCGGGGCTCCCCGACGGCGTCCTCAACGTGGTGACCGGTGGCGCCGAGGTCGGTGCGGCGCTGGTCGCGCATCCCACGGTGGCGATGGTGTCGATCACGGGGTCGTCGCGAGCGGGGCGTGAGGTGATGGCCTCGGCCGCGTCGGCCACGAAGCGGGTGCACCTCGAGCTCGGCGGCAAGGCGCCCGCGGTCGTCTTCGCCGACAGCGATCTGTCGACCGCGGTGCGCGGCCTGGCCATGGGGGCGACATACAACTCGGGTCAGGACTGCACGGCGCTGACCCGCATCTACGTCGAGCGACCGGCGTACGACGACCTGGTCGCCCGTCTCGCTGACACCCTGTCGGCCATCAAGGTCGGTCAGCCGTTCGACGAGGACACCGAGATCGGCCCGCTGGTCAGCGTCGAGCACCGGGACCGCGTGCACGGGTTCGTGACGCGCGCCGTCGAGGCGGGCGCCACCGTCGTCACCGGCGGGGTCGTCCCCGACGGGCCGGGGGCGTACTACCCACCCACCCTCGTCACCGGCGCGAACCAGGACTCCGAGATCGTGCAGGAGGAGGTGTTCGGCCCGGTGGTCGTGGTGCTGCCGTTCGACGGCGAGGACGAGGGCGTCGCCCTCGCGAACGACTCCGCCTACGGACTGGCCTCGTCGGTGTGGACCCGTGACGGGCAGCGTGCGCTCCGGGTCGCGCACCGCATCGACGCCGGGGTCACCTGGGTCAACGACCACCTCCCCATCGCGTCCGAGGCGCCGCACGGGGGCGTGAAGGCCAGTGGCTTCGGCAAGGACATGAGCCAGGAGTCGCTGGCGGAGTACACCGTCACGCACCACGTGATGATCCGGCACGATGCGCCGCCCGAGCACGACTCCTTCCGCCCCGCGTGAGCCCGTCGCGCACCGTCCTTCCGAACAGCGCGTAGGTTTCGCCCATGTCCAGCAAGCCGGGGGTCGACAAGGTCGCGCTCGACGGACCCGGCGCGCTCCTGATCGAGGCCCTGCAGCGAGACGGGCGGCGGTCCTACCGTGACCTCGCGCAGGAGGTCGGCCTCTCGGAGGCGGCGGTGCGCAACCGCGTGCAGCGCCTGCTGGACAGCGGCATCATCAACATCGTCGCGGTGACCGATCCTTCTCAGCTGGGCTTCGCCCGCCAGGCCATGGTGGGCGTGCGGGTCACCCATCGGATCCACGACGTGGCCGAGGCCCTGCGGGTCATGGAGGACGTCTGCTACGTCGTCGTGGTCTCGGGTCGCTACGACCTGATCGCCGAAGTCGTCTGCGAGAGCGACGACCACATGATCGAGGCGCTCGAGCGCATTCGTTCGACCGAGTGCGTGAGCTCCATCGAGAGCATGGGCTACCTCAAGATCCACAAGCAGACCTTCGATGAAGGCGTGCGCTTCTAGGTGCGGCCGACCCCGGTGGTCGAGCAGGCCGCGCAGCGTCCCCGGTGGTCGAGGGGGTCGCGCCGCGTCCCCGGTGGTCGAGGAGGTCGCAGCGTCCCCGGTGGTCGAGCAGCGAGCTTGCGAGCGGAGAGTCGAGACCACCCCGGGTGGTCGAGGATCCCGCACGGAGCTTGATGCCCTCGACGTCGACGCCCACGGCGATGTGCGCGGCCTTGGTCCGTACGTGTCCGCCGTCGCGGACCTTCACGACCAGCTCCGGCGGGCATCGGCCATCAGCTTGGTCGGGACACACGTCACTGTTTCTCCGGCGCCGATCAAGACGCGTAACAGCCGCCCGGACACGTGCCGGTCGTCCTCGACGGCCCAACGCAGCCGCGGGTACCTGGTCGCGGCCCATCGGGTCAGATTGAGCTGCCCGGCCGCGGTGGCCGGCACCGTGATCGAGGGGACATGAACCGCACGGGTTGGCCAGTGGACACGCCTCAGCCGAGCAGAGCGCCACACGCTCCTATCAAGCCACACCGGCCGACCCGAACCTGACCGCCGTGGACACTTCGGTCGACAGACACCCCACGCCGCAAGCGGCGTTGGTTGCTAGCGCAACGTCCTCGACCACCGAACGGTGACTACGCGCCGGCCAGTGCAGCCATCTGTGAGGTGAGCGTCACACAACAAAACCTTAGAGGCCCTGTGAACAAGGGGTTCCTGAGACTCTCGGTTGTCGGTGGCCACCTCTACCGTTGTTCGGGATGAGCTACTCCACACCCACGCCGCGCCACCCGTTGGTGGAGTTCGCCGACGTCTTGGAGAAGGCGCTCGCGGAAGTGGTCGATGTCGACCCGGCCTACCTGTCCACTGAGCAGAAGTCAGATCTGCTGCGCCGGCTCACTCCGCTCGTCTCACAAGCCGAAGGCGTACGCCTCCGCGTCGTCGCAGCCTCCGAGGACGTGGCCGCCGAGCACGCCGACAAGAGGGTCGCGGACTGGGTCGCCAGGGAGACCAGGTGCGACAAACGCGCCGCCCATGCCCAGCAGAGCCTCGCTGAAGCGTTGGACGCACGGTGGGCACGCATCGGCGGCGGTGTGACCTCCGGGCGGGTGCACCTCGACCAGGCCCGAGTGATCGTGAGGGCGCTCGACCAGCTCCCACCCCAGATCGGCCCCGAGGTCCGCCGTCTCGCCGAGGAACAACTGCTCGAGTTCGCTGACGACTTCGGGCCGCGTGAGCTGGTCAAGCTGGGTGACCGGATCCTCGCCTACGTCGCCCCCCAGGTCGCCGACGCCCAGGAGCTGAAGGCGTTGGAGGCCGCCGAACGCAGAGCCGAAACCAGGACGCGGTTGACCTACAAGACCAGACCCGACGGGTCCCTGGAGTACTCCGGGGTCCTCCCCCCCGTCGAGGGCGCGATCCTCAAGACCGTCATCGACGCCAAGTCCTCACCCCGACGCCGCGACCAAGCCGGCGGGTGGACCGACCCAGCCACCGGGCAACGGCTCACCGCCGACCAAGTCCGCGGCGAGGCGTTCCGCGACC